>CALKZY010000018.1 GCA_938002965.1 uncultured Acidimicrobiales bacterium
CCCGAAGGTTGAGCCACGTGCTTTGGGTGTTACCGACTTTCGTGGTGTGACGGGCGGTGTGTACAAGGCCCGGGAACGTATTCACCCCAGCGTTGCTGATCTGGGATTACTAGCGACTCCAGCTTCACGAAGTCGAGTTGCAGACTTCGATCCGAACTGAGACAAGCTTTAAGGGATTCGCACCATCTCGCGATGTAGCAGCCCGTTGTACTTGCCATTGTAGCATGTTTGCAGCCCTAGATGTAAGGGGCATGATGACTTGACCTCATCCCCACCTTCCTCCGTGTTAACCACGGCAGTCTCCTGTGAGTCCTCAACATAACTTGTTAGCAACACAGGACGAGGGTTGCGCTCGTTGCGGGACTTAACCCAACATCTCACGACACGAGCTGACGACAGCCATGCACCACCAGTATACGGCCCCGAAGGACACCATATCTCTATGGCTTTTCCGTATATGTCAAACCTAGGTAAGGTTCTTCGCGTTGCCTCGAATTAAGCAACATGCTCCGCCGCTTGTGCGGGCCCCCGTCAATTCCTTTGAGTTTTAGCCTTGCGGCCGTACTCCCCAGGCGGGGCACTTAATGCGTTAGCTACGGCGCGGAGACCGTTGAAAGTCCCCACACCTAGTGCCCACCGTTTACGGCATGGACTACCAGGGTATCTAATCCTGTTTGCTACCCATGCTTTCGCTCCTCAGCGTCAATACCAGCCCAGAGTGCTGCCTTCGCTGTCGGTGTTCCTCCTGATATCTGCGCATTTCACCGCTACACCAGGAATTCCACACTCCCCTACTGGATTCAAGTCACCGCAGTATCAGATGGCGTCTCAGGGTTGAGCCCTGAGTTTTCACATCTGACTTACGGAACCGCCTACGAGCTCTTTACGCCCAATAATTCCGGACAACGCTCGCCCCCTACGTCTTACCGCGGCTGCTGGCACGTAGTTGGCCGGAGCTTCTTCTGCAGGTACCGTCAATTTCGTCCCTGCTGAAAGGGGTTTACGACCCTAAGGCCTTCATCCCCCACGCGGCGTCGCTGCATCAGGCTTTCGCCCATTGTGCAAGATTCCCTACTGCTGCCTTCCGTAGAAGTCTGGGCCGTGTCTCAGTCCCAGTGTGGCTGATCGTCCTCTCAGACCAGCTACCCGTCGGTGCCTTGGTAAGCCGTTACCTTACCAACAAGCTGATAGGCCGCGAGACCCTCCCAAAGCGATAAATCTTTCCTGTTCAGACCATTCGATCCGTACAGGGCATTTGGTATTAGCTCAAATTTCTCTGAGTTATTCCAAACTTCGGGGCAGGTTTCTCACGTGTTACTCACCCGTTCGCCACTCACTCATATGACCCGAAGGTCGAGTTCGTTCGACTTGCATGTATGAAGCACGCCGCCAGCGTTCGTCCTGAGCCAGGATCAAACTCTCCGTTAGAGAATCTGTTATCCACCTGGGAAGGTGAATAACATAGATCCGTGTGCCGAGTCGTGAGTGCCAACCCACACTCGGCGGCCTCGTCGACGTCAATCGGCGAGGCCATGGCTTTTATTTTGGAATTGGTCGTCCGTCATGAGAGACGGACATTCCTTGTGACGGGGTATCTCTACTGACACTCAAACCCGAAGGTTTAAGCGCCATGGCTGTACAGATACTCCGCACACGCTGCGTACATTCCTCTCTTCCGTTTTCAAGGAGCTGGTGCAGGTCGAACCTGCTGTCTTCCAAACCAGCGAGCAATCAGGATGTGAATCTTTTTCGCAAGTGGGTTTGGGCGACCCTGCCTCAGAGCGGTTCCGGTTGGGCGGGAGAAGCTTTGCTTTTCCGTTCCTCGTGCCGTTGAGGCGAAGACCTACGTTAACCACGCTTGCACAGGAGCACAACCCGGCGCCAATGATTTTCCGCCGTTTTTTTGCACAGACCCATCGTTAACCGCTATAAGCCTCCCGAGGGGCCGGTCTTACAGCGCGAAGTCCAGTAGGAAGGCCGACTTCTTCCCCTTCCAGACAAGGCAGTACCGGTCGTGGTGAAGATCGTTTCGCGTCAGGCTCGGTCCGTGCTGGTCGACCTTAACCCCGTTAACCGACACGCCGTTCTGCTTGACCAAACGACCACCCTCACCCTTCGATGCTACAACTCCCGCCTCGGTCAGGACCTCGATCAGATTGTCAGGCTCGTCGAGGATGTACCGGGGCAGCGATCGTGACTCCAGTTCATCGGCCAGGATCTCGAAAGTAGTTGCGCCCAAGCCGGCGACCTCCGCTCCCCCGAAGAGAACGTCGGAGGCCTCCTGTGCCCCGCAGGTCGCATCCTTGCCGTGAACCAAGTCGGTCAGCTTGGCGGCCAACAGCTTCTGACCCACCCGAAGATGCGGTGCTTCAGCGTGGGTGGCGACGGCCTCGTCCACCTCCGGTACCGACATAAAGGTCAGTTTGAGCAGAAGTTGATCGAGCTCAGCGTCTTCGGCCTGAATCCAGCTCTGATAGAAGCGATAGGGGCTCATGTGCTCTGGGCTCAACCAGATGGTCTCGCCGCCGGCCGTCTTGCCGTACTTGGTTCCGTCTTTTCGAACGAGGAGTGGCCACGTAAGACCATGTGCTTTCCCTCCCGTCCGCCGCCGGACGAGATCGACCCCAAGAGAAATGTTGCCCCACTGGTCCGAACCACCGATCTGCAGCTCGCAGCCTTCGTTCTCGTACAGCCAGGCAAAGTCGTGAGCCTGCAAAAGCATGTAGGAGAACTCGGTGAAGGAGATCCCCTCCTCGCCCTCCATCCGGTTCCGGACCGACTCCTTGGCCACCATCTGGTTGACTGTTATGTGCTTGCCCACGTCCCGGAGAAAGTCCAGTGTGGGAAGCCCTACGGTCCAGGCCCGATTGTCCAAGAGCTTGGCTGGGTTCTCCGCCGCCTCAAAGTCGACGAACTGTCGAAGCGTCGGGATGATCCTGGCCAGGTTGTCAGCCAGATCGTCGTCACTCAACAAGTTTCGTTCGCTCGACTTGCCCGACGGATCACCGATCATCCCGGTGGCACCACCAGCCAAGGGCAGTGGAACATGCCCCGCTCTCTGAAACCGGGCGAGGACCAAAAGCCCGACCAGATTGCCGACATGAAGACTCTTAGCGGTCGGATCCACCCCGTAATAGACGGTGATCGGATCGTCTTTGAGCCGCTGAGCGAGGTCCTGCCTGTTCGTCGTGTCGTGGAGAAGACCTCTGGCTTCGAGATCGTCCAGCAGACCGGGGTCAATAGCCATAAGGCCAGCTTAGAAGGGCTGTCGCCCAGCATGTGACAATTTTCAACCAGCCTGTCTACCGGTCAGCTAGACGGTGGCGGAAGTCGCATGGGTAGACAGACACCGCCGACTCAGGTCACTCGTACACTGGCGAGCACGATGGTAGGACGAATTGTCAAAGCCATAGCGGTCATCACGATGGCGGCCAGTTTCGGCGTATGGGTATACGCCTTCTCCGGAGCGGCCGACCGTGACTCACCGGACCTCCTCGACGACCTCACATGGGCCGAAGAGGCCGACGTTCTCTGTGCAGAAGCGCTGACTGACGTTGAGGACATGCCGTCGGCAGTGGATGCTGACTCACCGGCGGAACGGGCATCACAAATCGACGCCGCCAACAATCGATACCGAGCGATGCTTACGGACATGAAGCAACTGGATCCGGGCACGGCACGCGACGCTGAAATGGTCGGGGAATGGCAGTCCGACTGGGAACTGTTCCTCAGCGACCGTGACCGCTACGCCGAAGCCATCCTAATTGACCCAGCAGCACCGTTTACCGTGACCAACACCGGCGGCGGTGAACGGCTATATCGGCGCATCTCCCGCTTCGCCAACACCAACTTCATGTTCGCTTGCATTGCCCCCGAGGACGTTTAGTACGACAGGCGCTACACCCTCTTCAGCTCGCTGACGATCCTGAGAGCCCGGGCGGCCACGAGGTTCACGTCGGGGTTGGATACCAGGTCGGGATCGTTCGACTCGAACCACTTGGCGTCGAACACCTCGCCTTCTGCTGGCTCAAGGTCCTGCTCTGCGCCGGCCAAGACAACAAATCTCAGGTCAAGATGCAGATGCTCGGGCTCACCAGGCCGAGCCGGGATCACATGAACATCGAGGTCAAACGCCGGCAGCAACAATGTCAACGACCCAAGGCCGGTTTCTTCGCGGACCTCCGACAGGGCGACCAAGGCCAAGTTTCCCTGGCCGTCGGCATGACCTCCGGGCTGCAGCCAACGGCTGAGCTTGCGATGATGGATCAACAAGACAGATTGCTCGGTTGAGTCGACCACAAAGGCCGATCCAGTCAAATGGCCGCTGAGGCAGCTCCGGTGCAAGGCATCGGGGTGCTCCCGACAGAAGTCCAGCACCTGCTGACGTTCCGGCTGCCGTTCGAGCGGTAGCTCGGCTGATTCGACCAGGTGGGTGGCACAGGCGAGATCGTCCATCGCCGATCGGAGGTTCTCAGCGGCGGACGCCTTATCGCCACCGGCGGCGGAGGCGTCGACCCAGTCCAGGCACCTAGTAACCGGTTGGTCAGGAACGGGTTGGTCAGTAACGGGTTGATCGGCAATCGGAGGTTCGCTCATCGACCGCCCACTCTAGGTCGAGTGCCCAGCGAGCGCTCTAGTACGCCCTTGGGAACGGCCGGGACAAATGGATGCTGGCTGAGACCCCGAATCGGAGTGGTCGATCGACGGCCTTCGTTATACCGACCCTGGAGCCGATGAGGATCTGCGACGGGTCGACTTTGGTTGATGCGTCAGGAGGATGCAACGTCACTATTGACGACGATGCGAAGAGATCAAGCCCGTAGTGCACATCGGTTACGCCCAGCGCGGCGCACAACTTTCCCGGCCCTGAACAAAGGTCACGCTCCTTTCTGGCTTTTGGCCGCCGCCCCCACATCGCCTCCAGGCCGGTCAGCGGTTCGACTGCCCTGATAAGAACCGCGCCAGCCTCCCCCTCGGGCCCACACACCACGTTGGCGCACCAATGGATCCCATAGCTTCTGTAGACATACAAGAAGCCGGCTGGCCCGAACATGACCCGATTGCGTTGCGTCGGCCCGTTGGCGGCATGGCTAGCCGGGTCGTCTTCACCCTCGTAGGCCTCGGTTTCGACAATGCGACCGGACATCGGCTGATCCCCGCTGACAGCTAACGTCCAGCCGAGTAGCCGTCGGGCAGCTTCCGCTACTCCAACCTCTGATAGCCATGGCGCGCCCCCGCCCTGCTGGCTAGCACCGGCGTTCGACACCCGTCTCCGCCTACTGACGAGACTCGCCTGGATGGAACGCCCGGCGGCGCTCAGACAGTGAAGCCATCGACTGGCGCAAGCGCTCCAGCTGGGGCGCCAACGTCGCAAACCCCGCGCCTCCCGGGCTGGCGCGCCGGGACAACGCAACACCAGGCTCGAACAACGTTGAAATATCAGGGCCGAAGTCGCCATGGGCCACCGCCAGATCACCCAGCGATTTGCCAGTGCTCAACGACTCCCGCACCAAGGCGCCAACTACGGCGTGGGCCTCTCTGAACGGCAGCCCTCCACGCACCAAGATCTCGGCCAAGTCGGTAGCTAGGGTCAAAGGGTCATCGGCCGCAGAGGCCATGGCGTCAGTCTTAAAGGTGATTGTCTCGATCATCCCGCCAAGGGCGATGAGTCCCAACCGAATCTGGTCGACCGAATCAAACAGCGGCTCTTTGTCTTCCTGTAGATCACGGTTGTACGACAGCGGGAGACCCTTCAGCGTGGCCAAGAAGCCCGTGGCGTTGCCGATAAGTCGCCCGGCCTTGCCTCGAATCAGCTCAGCGATATCAGGATTCTTCTTCTGCGGCATCATGGAGCTGCCGGTCGCATACCGGTCGTCCAACGACACAAAGCCGAACTCCTGCGAGGCCCACAACACCAACTCCTCACCCATGCGGCTCAGGTGGACTCCCAGCAGTGAGAGACAAAAGAGCGTTTCGGCCACGTAGTCACGGTCACTTGTGGTGTCCATCGAGTTGGCAAACGTGGAGGCGAAGCCAAGTTCACCAGCAGCAACTTCCGGATTCAAAGGTAACGAACTCCCGGCCAAAGCTCCGGCGCCCAACGGCGACACATCAAGGCGAGCAATGCAATCCAGCAAGCGGTCGACATCGCGGTCGAGCGCCCACGCGTGGGCGGCCAAGTGATGGCCAAGGGGAACAGGTTGAGCCCGCTGCAGGTGGGTGTACCCCGGGAGGTATGCATCACCGACCTCGTCGATCCGGCGCAACAGCGTCAGCTGAAGCTGCTCGACCAGCACTGCCACCTCAATCAACGCCTCCTTGACCCACAGCCTGAATGCCGTGGTCACCTGGTCGTTTCGACTTCGTCCGGTGTGCAACTTGCCACCCGCAGTCGGTTCCAGCTCGGTGACCCTCCGCTCGATGGCGGTATGAACGTCTTCGTCGGTATCGACGAAGACCAGTGACTGCTCGGCCAGCTCTCGACCGACCTGATCGAGTGCGGACACGATTGCCACCGACTCCGCCTCGGTCAAGACCCCAACGGCCTGCAGCCCGTTGACATGGGCCATTGATGCCCGGACGTCCCAAGGCCCAAGTCTCTTATCAAAGGGCAAGCTGACGGTAAAGGCCAGCAGAGCCTCATCAGGCCCACTGTCGAAACGGCCATGCCACAGGGTGTTGGACTCCTCCGGTGACGTCGAGGAGCCGCTCACTGGCCACCAACGGCCTGTGGACCCCGTTTGGCCGTCAGGGTGCGCAGGCGCAGGGCGTTTAGCTTGATAAATCCTTCGGCGTCGGCCTGGTCGTAGGCGCCATCGTCGTCCTCGAACGTGGCAATGTTGGCGTCGAAAAGCGAATCATCGGACCGGCGACCAACAACGTCGATGTTGCCCTTGTACAACTTGATCCGGACAGTACCGTTGACTGCCTGTTGACTCCAGTCGATGGCCGTCTGAAGCATCTGACGTTCGGGACTCCACCAGTAGCCGTTGTAAATCAGGGTGGCATAGCGCGGCATCAGCTCATCTTTGAGGTGAGCCACCTCGCGATCGAGGGTGATCGATTCGATCGCCCTATGCCCTTTCATCATGATGGAACCACCGGGCGTCTCGTAAGCGCCACGGCTCTTGATGCCGACGTACCGGTTCTCGGCGATGTCGAGGCGACCAATGCCGTTAGCGCCACCGATCTCGTTGAGTTTGCTGAGCACCTGGGCTGGCGTCATCGAAACGCCGTCGACGGCCACGATGTCGCCTCCGGCGTACTCCAACTCGACAAATGTCGCCTCGTTCGGCGCTTCCTCGGGTGATACCGACCAGCGCCACATTTCCGCCGGCGGCTCCACCCAGGGATCTTCCAACGGTCCGCCCTCATAGGAGATGTGCAACATGTTGGCATCCATCGAGAACGGGGACTTGGCTCCCCGCGACATTTCGATGGGGATGTCGTGCTCGGCGGCATAAGCAAGCAGACGCTCCCTGCTCATCAGGTCCCACTCCCTCCACGGGGCGATAATCTTGATGTCCGGATTCAGGGCGTAGGCACCGAGCTCGAATCGAACCTGGTCATTGCCTTTGCCAGTCGCACCGTGACTGACGGCATCGGCGTTCTGCTCGGCTGCGATCTCAACCAGCCGCTTAGCGATGAGTGGTCGGGCGATCGACGTGCCCAGTAGGTATTCACCCTCGTAGATGGTGTTGGCCCGGAACATCGGGAAGACGAAATCCCGTACGAATTCCTCCCTCAGGTCGTCAATGTAGATCGACGATTCGGGAATGCCCATTGAGAGGGCCTTGGAACGAGCAGGCTCCAGCTCCTCACCCTGGCCAAGGTCAGCGGTGAAGGTCACCACTTCGCACCCGTATGTTTCCTGAAGCCACTTCAGTATGACGGAGGTGTCCAACCCGCCTGAATAGGCAAGGACGACTTTCTTCACGTCGGCATGGTCTGACATTCGTTGTTTCCTACTCTTCGTTGACTTCTAAAGACTTTGATTTCTAGATACTGATTTCTAGATACTGCTAAACGGCTGTGATCGTCAGTTCAGGTCGGCGATGTCGGACAGGTTTGACGCCAACTGAGATCCTCGACCCTCCTCGGCAATAGCCAATACCGTGTCGTCACCGGCAACGGTGCCAATCAGGTTTTCAAGCCCAGACCGATCCAGAGCCGAACCCACGACGTGCGCTACGCCGGGCGGAGTTCTCAGCACGACCAAATCCCCCGACCGCGCCACCTCAGCCAGCCACTCCCCTAAGACCCGACGCAGGTGTCCCTCGGGAGCCATTTGCTCAGTGGGCAGCTCGGGAATGGCGTAGATGGTTGAGCCACCGGCAACACGAACCTTAACCGCCCCCAACTCATCAAGATCCCTGGAGACCGTGGCCTGAGTTGCCTCAACACCTTCACCGGCCAATGCCTCCACCAACTGGGACTGGCTGGAGATGGCCTCTGCCGACAACAGTAGTTGGATTCGATGATGGCGCTGCCGCTTGTTTGTTGCCATTGCCCTATAACGCCGGTTGAGCGGTAATCCACGCCAGGACCGCCCGGGCAGCGTGAAGTCGATTGGTGGCCTGGACCCAGATTCGGCTCTGCTCACCATCCAACACTGCGTTGCTGACCTCTTCGCCCCGGTGGGCAGGCAGGCAGTGCATGAATACCGCATCGCCGTTTCGCTTCATGAGCCGCTCGTCAACCTGGAAACCCTCGAATCCCTTAAGACGTTCGGCTCGTCCATTTTCTTGACCCATGGACACCCAGGTGTCGGTGTAGATCACGTCGGTGGCGCCAATTTCATCGGTTCGATCGAGGTAGTTCGGCTCAAAACCAGCCAGACGTATGCGGTCTAGATCGTGGTCGGAAAATCGATAGTCTGCCGGGGCGGCAAACGACATCGTTCCACCGACAGCGGCAACGGCCAGAGCCAGCGAACGGGCCACATTGTTGCAATCACCAACGTAGACAATGCTTAGTTCGTCGATTGGGCCCTTCTCACTCCGCATCGTCAGTACATCGGCGATGGCCTGCAACGGATGGGCGTCGCCGGACAGCAAGTTCACGACCGGGATGGCATTACTCGCGGTCAACTGCTCAAGTACCTGATGCTCGTAAACCCGGGCGCACAGGGCGCGGTGGTAGCACCCAAGAGTTCGAGCCACATCGTCGGCGGACTCCCGACTCCCGATGCCCAGCTCGTCGCGCGTGATGTAGACCGGGTGACCGCCCAATTGGACAACGGCCATCTCAGTCGAGTTCCTGGTCCTAGCCGAAGGCTTCTCGAAATAGCAGGCCACGCCCTGACCGCTCAGGGGCGAACCTAGTGCGTCGACGGGCTCTGTCGCCAGACGCAGGATTTCCACCAATTCGGCGGCCGACAGATCATCAATATCGAGCAGGTGCCGCATTAATCAAATCGATTCACTTGCGGCCACGACCGCCTCTATACAACCGGCCAACTTGTTCACCGCTTCGGCTATGTGGCTCTCCTCGATGGTTAGCGGTGGTGCCAGGCGGATGGCGGTCGGCGTGACCGCGTTCACCACCAGACCGTTCTTCAAACACTCAGCTGCGACCAGCTTCGCATCCACCCCGTCCAACTCAACGGCCAAAAGCAAACCTAGGCCGCGGCACTCCGTCACGCGAGGCAACTTGACCAGCGCTTCGGAGATGGCGGCACCCATGCTTCGAGCCCGCTCAGGCGCATCAATTGCCTTCATCGTCGACAACACAGCGCGGGCGGCGGCGGTGGCCAGCGGCTGGCCACCAAAGGTCGTGGCATGGTCCCCGGGGGAGAACGACGCCGCCACATCGGCTTTGGCCCAGCAGGCGCCAATAGGCACCCCGTTGCCCAACGCCTTGGCCATCGTGATCACATCGGGACTCACATCAAAGTGCTGGAATCCGAACCATCGGCCGGTTCGGCCGAGACCTGTCTGGACCTCATCAACCATGAACAATATGTCCCGCTCACGGCAGATTCGCTCGACTCCCTGGAAGTATTCGATCGTTGCCGGATTCACGCCGCCTTCCCCTTGAACCGGCTCCAGGAAGATAGCGGCAACAGTTTCGTCCAGCGAGCGCTCAAGCTCGTCGAGGTCATTCCAAACGACGTGACGGAAACCCTCGGGCAGAGGCTGAAAAGCTTCCCACTTTTGAGGCTGGCCGGTAGCCGCCAGTGTGGCCAAAGTTCGGCCGTGGAAACTCTGGAACGCGCAGACAACGACGTGTCGCCCATGTCCTCCGAATCGCCGGGCCAGCTTGATCGCAGCCTCGTTGGCCTCGGCTCCCGAGTTGCAGAAGAAGACCTGTCCACCAGCGGGATCACCGTCTCCAACAGCTTGGTCGAGCATGGTCGCCACCACAGCGTTGTGCTCGGTGGCATAGAGATTGGAGACATGCAGAAGGCGTTGTGACTGCTCGGCCACTGCAGCGGCAACCGCCGGATGGCTGTGTCCAAGGCTGGTTACCGCAAGGCCAGACAAGAAGTCGAGGTAGACGTCACCGCGTGAGTCCCACAGGTATGGGCCCTCCCCCCGCACAAACTGAACCGCCGGTGGCCCGTAGTTTGGCATTAGCGGACAGCGGTCCAATCCAGCGTCAGGGGACACGGCGGCCCGGTGGGCATCCACTGGAGATATCGATTCGCTCGTTGGGGTGGTCACGGAAGTCTCGTTCCTGCTGTGTGGCATTTGGGGGCGTCTAGACGTGCGACCCGTCCGATTCGACGGCTGCATCAGGAGTGACCATCGTACCGATGCCAGCATCGGTGAACAGCTCGAGCAAAAGGGCGTGGGGTAGGCGACCGTCCAATAAGTGGGCAGAGGCCGCACCTGCCTCCACGGCATGAATGCATGACCTGACTTTTGGAACCATACCCCCTGAGATTCGGCCGGCGGCGATCCCCTTCTCAAGCTCACTGACCGAGGCCCGACTCATAAGACTGTCAGGACTGTCGACGTCGGCCATCAGGCCTGCAACGTCGGTTAGGAATACGACTTTTTCAGCTCCGAGCGCCCCGCCAAGGGCACCGGCGACCGTGTCGGCGTTGATGTTCAGAGCTTGGCCCGACTCGTCGACGCCAATAGATGAGACGACGGGAATGAGGTCCTCGGCCAGGAGTCGATTGACAATGGCCGGCTGGACTGAGTCGACATCGCCCACTAGACCCAGAGCAATGTCTCGTTGACTGGCCAGGATTAGTCGTCCGTCCTCGCCAGACATCCCCACCGCATAGGCACCGTGCATGTTGATATGGCCGATGATGTCCCGGCCAACTTTGCCTACCAGGACCATCCTGGCCACTTCGAGGGTTTCCTCGTCGGTAACTCTCAGGCCGTCGCGAAATTCTGATTCTTTTCCCAACCTGGAAAGCAGTTGGCCGATCTGGGGACCGCCGCCGTGCACCACAACCGGTTTGAGACCGACTGAACGCAACATCACGACATCTTCGGCGAAGGTTCGCATTACTTCATCGTCGACGATGGCGTTCCCGCCAAGCTTGACCACGATAACGGCGCCTCGAAACCGCTGAAGGTACGGCAGCGCCTCAACCAGGGCCCCGGCCCGTTGCTCGGGTGAGAACGACGGGGATCGCTCTGACGAGGCGACGGTCTCGTCTGCGGTCACGGGTACATCCCAACCTTTGAGAGTCCGGTTGTCTCCGCCAAGCCAAGAGCCAGATTTACGCATTGAATCGCCATACCAGAAGCCCCTTTAACCAGATTGTCTAGCACACCGATACCCAGAACCCGATTGGTTCGCGGGTCAACCCTTGCCGTCAGATGCACCGAGTTTGACCCCTGAACCGACTTTGTGGATGGGCTGCGCTCGTCAACCAGCACGAACGGTGAATCGGCATAGAAGTCGGTCATGACCTTCAGCACATCGTCGGTTTCGACCGCTTGGTCGAGTCGGCCGTAGCAAGAAGCGAGAATACCTCTGTTCATCGGGACCAGATGGGGGGTGAAGAGAACGGTCGCCTCGGTATCGCCGACGTTGCTGAGGGTTTGCTCGATTTCCGGCGTGTGACGGTGCGTCAGCAGACCGTACGCTGATGCATTCTCGTCCACCGTGCAGAAGGTGGTGTTTGGCTTCGGTGGACGTCCCGCCCCACTGACGCCGGTAATCAGGTTGACCACTATGTCAGTGGGGTCAATGAGTCCCGATGCCACCAGCGGCGCGAGAGTCAGCGACGCTGCGGCAGCGTTACATCCGGTCGCTGCAACCAGCTCGGCTCCGGGCAACTGGGAACGATAGAGCTCGGGCAGACCATATACGGCCTTACTCAGAAGCTCCGGCGACGTGTGCTCCGCGCCATACCAGGTCGGATAGAGCCCCGGATCCTTCAACCTGAAGTCCGAACCCATGTCGACAATCATGCCGACACGACCCAACAGGTCGGGAACAACATTCATGCTGAGGCCGTGAGGAAGACCAACGAATACGACGTCGAGTCCGTCAAATAGCTCGACCGAATAGTCGTCATAGACCCGCGAACCTACGATCGGAGCGAGGTTCGGGTAGAGATCGGCGATTGGCTGGCCGGCCTGAGATGCCCCTGAGGCCGCTTCCACCACGATTGCCGGGTGATTGTCCAGCAGTCGGAACAGCTCTGCGCCGGTATACCCGGACGCTCCGACGATGCCGGCACGCACCTGTTTCGGTTCCATTCCTGTCATGTCGGACAGACTAGCCTCTCGTCATTCATTGCGCTACATAAATATTCAGGAAATGTAGGCTATGGATCACCCGGTCAGAGGCCAACATGGCGGCTGTCAGCTTTATACTTGGTTCCCCGTGGGGACCTCACAAACTACGAGGATCATCGGCCTCTGCGGTGGGAGCGGGTCAGGCAAGACAACCTTGGCTGTCGAGCTGGCAAAACTTCTTGCCGATGCACAGGTACTGTGCTTCGACTCCTACTATCGCGACCTCGGCCATCTAACGCTTACCGAACGGGCGCAGGTCAACTTCGACTCTCCCGATTCACTCGACGCTCCCCTCCTAGTTAGACACCTCCAAGCGCTGGCGCAGGGCAAGTCTGTAGCCGTACCCGTCTACGATTTCACCACCCACACCCGCTCTGAAGATGTGCTCATGGTCGATGCCCACAGGTACATCATCCTCGAAGGCATCCTGCTATTCGCCTTTCCCGAGATTCGCCGCCTGCTGGATGTCCGGGTGTTCCTTGATAGTCCGACCGCCCTGCGGTTGTCCCGGCGCCTCGAGCGGGATCTGAACGAGCGCGGCAGGACGGAGCAATCGGTGGTGCAGCAGTGGAACACCACCGTGGAGCCAATGCACCGCCTCCACGTCGAACCCAACGCAAGTCACGCCCATGTCGTTGTTCAGCACGGGCCTCCGGTGTCAATAGTGGCCCGCAATCTGTACAGGCAGATAAAGGAACTGGATCACCAACGTCAGGCCTCGGCCTTGTCACGCCAGCTAGAATTGAAACATGAAGATCGGTGAGCTGGCCGACCAATGCGGTGTCTCAACCAAGACCATTCGCTACTACGAGTCGATAGGGCTCGTCGCCGTCCCCCACAGAGAGGCCAACGGCTACCGACGCTACGACAGTGGGGCTGTCGAGCGGCTTGACTTCATCCGAAGCGCACAGAGCACAGGGCTGACGCTCACCGAAATCGGTTCGATCCTTGAACTCAAGGACACCGGACAACGATCCTGCGAACACACCCGCGACCTGCTCGCCCGCCATCTTGAAGACCTCGATCAGCAGATCGACCACCTGAACCGCACCAAAGACCAGCTACAGCGAATGGCCGACCGGGCATCCGCCCTCGACCCCGGTTCATGCACCGATCCAAACCGGTGTCAAGTGATCGGTAGCGATCCAACGGCATAGGCAAACCCATCATCGTTCGGCACCACAGGGGCGACGCACGTCGGTAGGACCACCGAAACCCGTCCGCCGGGACCGGCGCTGATGAAGATTCGCCCGTTGTGAGCGGCTACGACGCTCTTGGCGATGGCCAAACCCAGACCGCTGCCACCGAGGGATCGATTTCGACTTTCCTCGGCCCGGGAGAATCGTTCAAACGCCCGCTCAACGAACTCGGCTGGGAAACCCGGCCCTTCGTCCAAGACGTGCAGGGTGATGGCGTCGCCGGACTCAACCAGGAGGTCGACGTTTGAGCCATCAGGGCTATGTCTGATTGCATTGTCCAGCAGATTCCTGATTACCCGTCCCAGAGCGGCTGCGTTGCCAAGCACCGGAGCGGCGACCGCTGTTCGGGGCAGGATACGGATGGCGCGATGATCGGCCACCGGCTGCAGCGCTTCCGCCGCCTCGTCAACCAACTCGGAGAAGTCAAGAACTTCAGGTTCGGTTTCCATACGACCGGAATCAACCTGCGCCAGATAGAACAAATCGTCAACAAGAGTCGTCAAGGCGTCCACGTCACAAGCCATCGAGTGGAGATAGCGCTGCGGATCCGGGGCCATGCCGTCGCGAAGCGCCTCAACCGCGGCCTGCATCGCAGCCAGGGGCGTACGCAGGTCATGGCTCACGCTCGACAACAGATAGCGGCGTTCAGTGTCCAGACGATGACGCTCGGCGTCAGTGGCCGCACGCAGTCGTTCGACCATCTCAAGCTGGTGGCCGAGACTCTCCATGGCTGATGACACCCGGCCGATCTCATCTGAACGCTGCACATCGACTCGTATTCCGTGCTCGCCCGATTCCAGCCGGTTCAGCGCCCGCTCGAGCTTTAGTACATCTCGCCCCATCGGGCCCGTGGCCATCAACACCAACACCACAACCAGCGGGACCATCAGCGAAATGACCGAGATGACCTTTTCCAACGTGTCACCATCAACGATCATGAGCCATGACAAAGCGACGGTGACCAGCGCTCCGGTACCTAACGACACAAGAGAAATCACTAAGATCTGCGACCTCAGCGACGACAAATACTGAGCAAAGTATCGAAGCAGCAAACCGGTCAGCAAGGTCAGGGCCAGAAGGCCCGCAGCCACTGCCGCAACCATCGCGGGCAGAACCCGGGATGTCTCCAGCAGCGCATCAAAGGTCATGGTTCGAAGCGGTAGCCGACGCCGCGAGCGGTGGTAATCCAGCGGGGGGCGCTGGGGTCAGCTTCCAGCTTCTGGCGTATTCGGCCCACATGGACCGTCACTGTCGCTGGATCCTGATACTCCGGCGCCGAGTCCCAGACCGCTTCAAGAAGCTGGCGCCGGGTAAACACCTGACGCGGGGCCTGAGCCAACCGGGCCAGCAGATCAAACTCCTTGGGGGTCAGCTCAATCGGTCGGCCGTCGGCCACGACTTCGCGTGTCCTGAGGTCGATGGCCAATCCATCGAAGTGAAGTTCCTCGGCGGTCACCACCTCAGCCGCTCCGCCACCAGCCGCCACCGCCCGACGTAGCACTGTCTTTACCCGAGCGGTCAGCTCTCTCGGCGAGAAAGGCTTGACCACATAGTCGTCAGCACCAAGTTCAAGTCCGACAATGCGGTCGGTCTCATCGGCGCGTGCGGTAAGCATGATGACCGGCACCGCGCTCCTCGACCGGAGCTGGCGGATAATTTCAAAGCCGTCAACCCCGGGCAGCATTACGTCGAGAACGACGAGATCCGGTAGGTGACGCTCCAACCAGCGGAGGGCGTCGTCGCCATTGTCGAGTTCGACCACGTCGAAGCCGTCGAGCTGCAAGTAGCGACAGACAACTTCTCGCACCATCGGCTCGTCGTCAACCACCAGAATCGTCTGGCGGACTTCAGTGCCGTCAATGCCACCCTGTGAGGCGCCGGCCGTCCCCCGAGCGGGAGACGGCCCACCAGGGTACGGCGGCGTAGGATGTGGGGAATTCAGGCCGGTCATGGAGATTGTCATCAAGCTGATCCGTCGTCAGTGACAGCGTCACTGCTGTCAGAACTGGTGGCAGCTGTCGATACGAACGTCTGAGTAGCTACCTGCCATTGTTAACACAGGCCCCCGTAGTGGTCTTCCCCACAAGTCGAAACAATCGATAAACATCGCCTCGGACGGCCACCAAGACGACGTCAGCGCAGGTCGGCCCCGTGAGCCTTGGCCACCGCGTCGATGCAACGTTGCCGGACATCGGCCACCTCGCCATCAGTCAGTGTTCTGTCTGATGCCTGTAGCCGCAGCCGGTAGGCCAACGAACGATTACCGTCACCAAGCTGCTCGGATCGGAAGGTGTCGAAAAGCTCGGCCGAGTACAGCAGGTCGCCACCTGCCTTCCTCAACGTCCGCAGTACGTTTGCCGCCGGCACGTCATCACCGACCACGAAGGCCAGGTCAATGTCGCTGGACGGATAGAACGAGATGGGCTTGTAGCTGACAGCCTTTTCCAGGGCGGGCACCAAAGGCGCCAACTCAAGTTCTAACCAGCTGACTCTTCCCTGAACACCGAAACGTTCAAGGACTGCAGGGTCGACCTCGCCAACGGCGCCGATGGTTGAACCGCGGAAGGTCACCGAGGCCGAACGGGTCGGATGCAGACCGGGCACCGATGAGTTGACGACACCAACCCCCGCCAAACTCAATTCGTCGCCGAACCTTGCAAGCAGCCGACTGGCCGCCGCGGCGGCAGAGTGCACTTCATCGCCCATTGCCGCCTCGAAACCTGAGCCACAAGCAGCCAAGATCTCTCGTTCTACCGGCAAATCACCATCGGATGGATGGAAGACCCGGCCAAGCTCGTAGAGGCGGACCGGACCGTTACGGTGCGACTGATTGTGCACGATCGCCTTGAGCAACCCGGGCAGCAGCGAGGTTCGCAACACCGACTCATCAGCCACCAGAGGGTTGGTCAACCGAAGTCCATCATCGGTCAGTCCGGCCTGTTCCAAGTCGCCGGGAGCGAGAAAGGGCATCGGCATCGCCTCGCTATATCCAGCGCCCAAGACCGCGTGCCGCACTCGGCGTCGAGCCTGCTGGGTCGGGCTAAGCCTCCCTGCTTGTGTTGGGGTCGGTACCCGCAAGCCAGACTTGCTGTAGCCGTGGTGACGGGCGATCTCTTCGATCACGTCGATCTCGACCGTGGAGTCGGGGCGCCAAGAAGGAATCTGCACGGTAACAACCGCTCCCCCTCCATCTGCATCGGCCGCCTGTTTCACCGTTGTCGAGAATCCAATCGGATCCAGGAGCGCACCGACCTCGGCCACCGAAAGGCGTGTGTTCAGCAGATCATTCACCTTGTCGAGACGAACATCGGCGGCAGACGCCGATTGCAGATCGCCTTCAACCACGACCCGTCCGGTGTCAACCGTCGCGCCACACAACTGTTGTGCCAGCTGGCAGAAACGGTCGAGGGCCAGTTCGATCACGTAAGGATCGCCGCCACGCTCGAATCGCGTTGACGCTTCAGAGCGTAGGTTCAGTTTCCGAGACGTCTTTGCCACCGTCATACGGTCCCAGACCGCGGCCTCTACTACGACCGAGGTCGTCTCGGCGCCTATCTCAGTGCTTGCACCGCCCATTACGCCGGCCAGTCCGATCGGTTCATCAGCGGCGTTGACGATGAGCCCATCGGCCGGGCCGATAGAGCGCTCGGTGTCATCAAGGGTGACCAACTTTTCACCCTCACGTCCACGACGAACCCCAAGATGTCCGTTCTCGACGAGTCCCAGATCGTAGGTGTGGTTCGGTTGACCAAGTTCCAACATCACGTAGTTGGATATGTCGACAATGGAGTTGATGGGCCGCATTCCGGCTGCGGTCAACCGCGCCGCCATCCACGCCGGGGACTCTCCCACCGTGATGTTGTCGAGCACCCGAAGGCCAAACCGTTGGCACAGATCCGGGTCTACCAGCGTCGCCGAACATCGGTCCGATGCCTTGGTATCGGCTTCGACCACCGTCGGTTCAGGCACTCGAAACTCCACTCCCAGCCGGGCAGCGAGATCTCGGGCCACGCCCATCACCGACAGCGCATCAGGTCGATTTCCCTCGATGTCGAGTTCGAACAGAACGTCGGGGGTAACTCCGAGCGCATCGTTGAGCGAGGCTCCTGTGGTATCGCCGGTGACAAGGGATGCCTCGTCGAGGATGTGAATTCCGTCAGCATCCTCGGCCACGTCAAGCTCGGCGGCCGAACACAACATTCCATTCGACCACTCCCCCCGCAACTTTCGTTGGGCGATCTCCAGACCACCGGGCATCGTCGTTCCAATAGTTGCCAGGGGAACCAGATCGCCGACGGACATGTTAAACGCTCCACAGCAGATCTGAAGGGCCTCTCCGTCCCCGGCATCGACGTCCACGAGCTGAATGCGGTCGGCCTCGGGGTGTGGCCGCAAGTCGAGGACTCGGGCGACGACAATCCCGTCCCACGAATTACCCGTGTCAGCCACCGATTCAACCACCATGCCGAGATCGGTCATCGTCTCAGCCAGAAACGAAGGGTCCTGGTCGAAAGGGGCGAACTCTTGAAGCCATGAGAGCAGTACGTTCATTGCGCTACCTGAATGCAATCGGGGGAATCGGAATACGAATGGGACATCGGGAAGAAGGGCGAAGAAGAAGCGAGTGGCGACCCGGGCGAAGTCGGGTCAGAACTGGCGAAGGAAGCGGATGTCGTTGGTAAAGAACTCCCGCAGGTCGGCGATACCGAACTTCATAAGGGCCAGTCGGTCTATGCCGAAACCAAAGGCGAAGGCCGACCACTCCTCGGGATCGATACCGCCAGCTCGAAGTACGTTTGGATGGACCATGCCGCATCCTCCCAACTCGAGCCACGACCCGTCGGGACGTTGCACGTCGAATTCACCCGACGGCTCGGTGAACGGAAAATGGTTCGGGCGAAGCCTGGACGAGAAACCGGGGCCGAAATAGCGTTCGGTGAACGCTTCCATTGTTCCGGCCAGATCGGCCAGGGAAATGCCTTTGTCGACCACCAGTCCTTCGATCTGGTGGAACACCGGCATATGGGTTGCGTCCGCAGTGTCGCGGCGGAAGACCCGACCCGGTGCGACGATGTAGATCGGAGGCTCCTGATCCAGCATCGTGCGGATCTGGACTGGGGAGGTGTGAGTCCTCAGGAGGGTTGACCCTCCATCTCCGTGTTCGACATAGATCGAGTCGAACCCGTCTCGCGCCGGATGCCCCGGCGGAATGTTCAGGGCGTCGAAGTTGTGCCAATCGGTCTCAACTTCAGGACCCTCAGCGATATGGAACCCCATGCCCACAAAGACATCCTCGAGTTCTTCCCACGCCTGAGTGACGGCATGGGCATGACCAGTTACTGGTGAACCCAGGAGTTCGGTCAGGTCCAAGCGCTCTGCTTCGAGCTGCACCGCCCGCTCCACTTCGCCAAGCTCGGCACGACGAGACTCCATTGCCTCGATGATCCGGTTCTTGGCTTGGTTAAGAGCCTGTCCGACGCTCTTTCGGTCTTCAGCCGGAATCGAACCGAGCTTTCGTTTAGCCTCAATCAGGGGCGACGATCGCCCGAGGGAGGCGGTGCCCGCTTCATCAAGCTGAATCATGTTCTCAGCCCCGGCCACTGCTTCGAGTGCAGCAGCCTCATGTGCTTTGATGTCGTCAATCATGGTGATCCAGAATCATGGTGATCCAGCTGCTTGCCAGCTGCATGAGAACGGAGGTTATCAGTGCACAGATGCACTCGCTCCGGAAATCGCCCCGCCTTCGCCATCGTCACGAGCCCGGCGATGAGGCCGTTAGCCGAGCCCTTGACTGGCGTTGGCCTTCGAAGGCCAACACTGCGGCCGCAGCGGCGACGTTCAACGATTCGACCTCGCCGCTCATCGGGATCGACACCTTCTCATCGGCCGCCTCGATGGCATGGCCGGGAAGGCCTCTCGGCTCGTTGCCAAGCAGCAACGCTGCTTGGGTGAGGTCAACCTCGTCGTAACTGCGGTCAGCAGTCGGAACGGTGGCGACGACCGATCGACCTTGTCGCCAAAACAAGCCGAGCGCTTCATCGAACGTCATCTTCAGAACAGGTAGACGAAGCAAGCTGCCAGCCGAAGCTCGAACCGACTTGGGGTTCAACCAGTCGACCGACGGCGAGCACATAACAACGCCAGCGCAACCTGCAGCCTCAGCAGTACGAATTACAGTGCCGGCATTGCCTGGGTTCTGAAGTTCGACGCCAACTAGGACAGCGGCATCGACAGCCAAGTCTGTCGTTGTCCAGGCCGGGGTCGACACAATGGCGGCCACCGGCTGGGGGTTGACGGCGTCGAGTGAGCTTCGCAGCACCTCCTCGGCAACCACATGCACAACTTCGCCACCGGATTGTGAGCGCTCGACGATCTCCGCCACTGACTCGTCGCGGCTTACAAATACTTCTTCGACTTCGACTGACGAGCGCTGAGCCTCTTCAACCAACTTGAGGCCTTCAACAACAAAGGCCCGCTCAGACGAGCGAGCCTTTGCCTGACGTACGAGACGTCTTAGCCTTTTCACGCTCGGGTGCTGAGCGCTGCGGTCTGGGCCCAGTCCGTCGAATCCGGACCAGGTCGACACCGGTTAGGCGGCGTCTGCCGACTCAGCGGCGACCCGAACCAGAGCGGTGAACGCCTCGGCATCGTGCACGGCCAGGTCGGCCAGTGCCTTGCGATCGACCTCTACCCCTGCAGCCTTCAATCCGGCAATAAACCGGCTATAGGTGGTCCCGTTGGCCCGACATCCAGCATTTATTCGCTGAATCCAGAGCTTGCGGAACTCTCCTTTGCGAGCCCGACGATCCCGGAACGCATAGTTTCCGGAGTGCATCACCTGCTCGTTGGCGGCTCGGACGCTACGGCTCTTGTTGCCGTAGTAGCCCTTGGCCTTGGCCAGGGTCGAGCGACGCCGCTTCTTGGAATGGACTGACCTCTTAACGCGTGCCATCGATTTTTCTCCTCAATTCCTAAACTTGCCCGCTGAAACCTTGCTCACCGAGACATCGCCCGCTGACGATCGTGAGCGTCAGCGGATGTAAACTCAGCTGGACAACAACTTCTTGATTCGTGGGGCATCGGCTGGAGTCACAACAGACTCGCCGCTCAGCCGGCGCTTGCGGCGGCTTGACTTCTTCTCCAGGAAGTGATTCAAGTTCTTGCTACGGCGTGTGATCTTGCCGGTGCCGGTTGTCTTGAAGCGCTTCTTGGCGCCCTTGTGGGTTTTCATCTTGGACATTGCTGTGTTCTCCTCATTGGGCACGGTGCCTACCTCTCAAGGTCACACCGCCAGCGACCGCACCATCAGAACCGATGGGGCGGCCGCCTTTGATTTTCGTACCGTTATCGCACGTGGGACGTACTTAGGGTGTTGTAGCAGTTTCAGTTTCGGGAGCTGCGGCCGGTGCGACGGCTTCAGGAGCCGCTACTGGCGGCACTGCCTCGGCGGCTTCGGATTCATCCGATACCGACTCGGCCTGCTGGTTCTCGAGCCGCTGGCGCTCTTTCTCCTCACGAATTGCCTCGGCTTTGCGAGCCTTGGCCTTTTTCGTATCTGGTCCCAAGACCATGGTCATGTTGCGCCCATCGAGCCTCGGGTAGGCCTCGATGGTGGCGTAGTCGTCAACCCGTTCGGCGATGTCGTCGAGAATCTTCTTGCCCAGTTCCGGGTGTGTGACCTCGCGGCCACGGAACATGATCGTGATCTTGACCTTGTGACCTTCCTGGAGAAACTTCTCCACCTTCCGGGTTTTGGTCTCGAAGTCACCGACGCCGATTTTGGGTCGGTACTTCATTTCCTTGACCGTTATGTGGCTTGCCTTCTTCTTGGACTCCTTAGCCCGTTGGGCGGCCTCGTACTTGAACTTGCCGTAGTCCATGATCCGACAAACCGGCGGCTTAGCCTTGTCGGCCACTTCCACCAGGTCTAGATCCAATTCTCGCGCCATCGACAACGCCTCAGGCATCGGCTTGATTCCAAGCTGATCGCCGGTCGGCCCGATAACTCGAACTTCTCGAGCCCGAATCTTTTCGTTGATTCGGGGCTCAGGCGAAGCTGCTATTGTCCATCACCCTTCATGCGGTGTTCCTCTCGTTGGGGTCTTCGTTCGAAGTCGGCGGCTCATGTGCCGCGTCAACATCGCCTGACAAGAGCCGGCGCGCCGTGACGCTCCTGCTCGTGCTTTGACTCGGCCATTCCCCCCAAGATCAACACCAGCACCGAGCTAGGCTCGGAGTGGAAGAGATCGAACCATGGCTCACAGTGGAGTGGCCAGGTGGGGCGGAGCCCGCTTCGCTGCACCGACATCCGATTCTTAGTCCGAAATCGCTCCCGGAAATCAGCTGCCGTCTGTCAAGATTGTTAACCGGTGTAGTCAGCAAGCTGAAAACACCACCCTCCTAGGTTATCAGGCCCTACCGATGATCCTCTCGGATAGCCCGTTTCCGGGTAACGGACCGCCGATTCGCCGATAGATTCACAACCATGAGCCTGTGGACCCCGGACGGTGAACATTCGGTATCGAACGAACAACCGGGAGGCTCGATGCCACCTGGGGCACCCGGTGGCGAACCCGGACAGCATGGGGCGAAAGAGCCCGAGCTCACACCGGAGCAGGAAGAACAGGCCCGGGCGATGGCCCACGAGCTGGCCGAAGCGAGGTCCCGCTTGCTGGAGGCGCCGGCGAGCACCGTCGTAGTCAATCACGCACTCGGCATTTACGAACTGGCAGCCATCCATCTGACCGCCGATCAGCCGCAGTTGACCGAAGCTCAGCTGGCAATCGACGCTCTCGCCGCGCTGGTAGAGGGCCTGTCAGGTCGCTTGGGTGAAGCCGAAGCGAGTTTGGTCGATGCACTTCACCACGTCCGTCTGGCTTTCGTCAGCCAATCGGAGGCTTCGGGTGGCGATCAACCAGCCGACGCGCCAGCCGACACCTGAACGATACGCAATAGAGGCGGCGATGCGCCGCCAAATCTGATCAGCTGGCGGCGGAATTCGAAGACTCCGACCGATCAACCATGCCGGAAACGAGGTCGGCCATCGCCTCCGCCGGGCCTGGCCGCAGGTGGTAGAAGCCCTGTTGCAACCTCACGCCCAGTTCTCCCAATGCAGAGGCCTGGGCGGACGTCTCGACCCCTTCGGCGATAACGGCCATTCCAATGCCATCAGCCAAACTAACAATGGCCTCGACAATCCGCCTGTCGATAGAGCCTGAGTCGACTCCCTCTACGAACACACGATCCATCTTGAGTGTCGAAACCATCGAAAGGCTTTGAAGCCGCACCAACGAGGCTTGGCTGGTGCCAAAGTCGTCGACTGCCAGCTTGACGCCCAACATGTTCAGCTGCTGGAGAGAAAGTAAGGTCTCGTCGAGATCGCCTTCCAGCGCCCGCTCAGCAAACTCGATTTCGAGCTGGCTGGGCGAGAGGCCGATTCGATCCAAGATGGCGGCCAAACCCTGGGCCAGATTCCCACCAATCAGCTGTTCTTTGCCGATATTGACGCTGACAACCACTGGCTTGTTCGACAGAACCGACCACTGCACAGCTTGTCGTGCTGCCTGAAGTAGAACGAACTCGCCGATGTCCAGCATCAACTCAGACTCGGCTGCCAGCGACAGGAACTCTGCAGGATGAACCATTCCCCGCTTCGGATGGTGCCAACGAACGAGCGCTTCGAACCGGTCGGCGACACCACCAACCACATCAATGACAGGCTGGTAGTGCACATCCAACTCCTGGCGTTCCAGTGCGCCGCGCAGATCCTGCTCGAGTTCGATTCTGGCCACCGCAGCCGCCTTGGCCGACGGGTCAAATGCCGCTATCGATCTGCGGGCCGCCCGTCCGGCCTGGCCGAGCGCGCTACGGGCGTTGCTCAAGAGCTGGCCGGGATCTTCGGCCTCAGCGCCTGTCGCGTACCCGACTGCGCCCGAAACCGACACCACATGACCACTTGAAAGAGTAAGCGGTTCGATGAGGCATTCGAGCAAGGCCCGGGCCGCCAGCTTGGCGTCGCGATCCGAGCGGCAGCGATCAAGCACCACGGCGAGAACAGAGCCATCCAGACGACCGATGAGACCAAGCTCGCCGAGGGAGAGATCGACACGGCCACCGATCAACCGCAGCGCTTCGTCGCCTGCCAAATAGCCGAGCGAGTCCCGAATAGCTCCCAATCGCCGCACGTCGCACAGCAGAACGGCCGGCGGCGCGTCCCATTCGGCCGACCGAAGTACCTCACCGACGCGCTGCTCGACATGCGACCGCGTGGCCAGGCCAGTACGAAGGTCTACTCCGGGATCGAGATTGGTGGAGCGAGTCAGGTCACCGTGCTTCGTCGCCGTTGCGGCGCCAAGGGAGTGCAAACGAACCACGACTACCGACGCAACAACCGCCAGCACTAGCAGCAATGATGCCAACGCAAGATCAGCCACGCCACCGGACGGGAAGTGGCTCGAAGAATCACCGGCCAGATTCAGCGCCAGCCACCAAACGAGAATGCTGATGGCAACGCAGTTGGCCACAACGACCCACCTCGGAACTGCAGCCCAACGTTGCCCAAGACTCTCGGAGCGAGGCCAGCCGTCTTCGTCCTCGCCAGTTACGGCGGGGATTGCACTCACATGAGTTTCAACACCGGGATCTGGAAGGACGGGCGCCATACCTTGTCTCCATCGGCAATCGAGACAGGCAGCTGATAGAGACGGGCGAACTTGCCCGCCTCCTCCTCCTTATCGAACGATCTTTGACAGCGGCAGTTCGATGATGTCGGTGGCACCCGCATCGCGCAGCTCAGGGATGAGCACGTTGATGTCCGCCTTGGGTACGACAGTCTCGACCGCGAAACCGGCCGAATCATGCAGCTCGTTGACCGTGGGTGACTTCATGGCCGGCAACAAGCTGATCACCTTGTCCAGGGAAACCCGATCGACCACGTTCAATTTCACCAGCACCTGAGTCCGGGCCTCAAGCGTGCCATTCAGCAGGGTAAAGATCTGCCTCATGGCATGTTGCTTTGCCGGATCGGCGAAGGAAGCCGGATTAGCCACGATTTCGGTATAGCTGGTGACGATGGTGTCGATGATGCGGAGGCCGGCTGCTCGCAGTGCCCGTCCGGTCTCGGTCAAGTCGACGGCAACGTCGACAATGTCAGGGACCTTTGCTTCAGTAGCTCCGTAAGAAAGGCGGATGTCGGCCTCGATGCCTTGGTCGGCGAAGAAGCGCTTGGTCAGCGACGGATACTCGGTCGAGACCCGCACGCCGGCGGGAAGATCTGATACCGACTCAATTTCGGAGTCCTCGGGAACGGCGATGACCAGCCGGACCGGGTCAGCCGTTGCCTTTGAGTACTTCAATTCGCCGAGGGAGACCACATCGCTTGACGTCTCTTCGACCCAGTCTCGACCGGTTACACCAAGATCGAATAGACCTTCGGAAACGTAGGTCGGTATCTCCTGTGGCCGCAAGATGCGAACTTCGTCGATACGAGGGTCATTGATCGTGGCCGAGTATTGAACCGAGGAGCTTCGCTTCACGGCCAAGTCGGCCCCGGCGAACAGCTCCAACGTAGCTTTTTCCAACGAGCCCTTCGGAAGTACCAACTTCAACATGGTGTCACGGTACCAAACGCAGCCCGTGTCTCGGGCGCCGTAGTTGAACAGGCACAAACCATCGCTCTAGGCACTGCCCTGTTCAGGTTCCGCTCCGTCGAGGTCGAGCAAGTGCCCCATTCTCTGCTGTTTGGTGCGTAGATAAGCAATGTTCTCCGCAGTGGGAATGGTTTGCAATCCGATCCGTCCGGTGATGTCCAAGCCGTAGCCTTCAAGGCCCCCGTACTTTGAGGGATTGTTGGTCATAAGCACCATTGTCGAGACGCCGAGATCGACCAACATTTGGGCACCAATGCCGTATTCCCGACTATCAGCCGGCAGCCCCAACTCCAAGTTGGCGTCGACGGTGTCAAGGCCGGTGTCTTGGAGGCTGTAGGCCCGAATTTTGTGACCGAGCCCTATCCCCCGCCCCTCATGTCCGCGCAGATAGACAAGAATGCCTTCGTCCGCTTCAGCAATCTGAGCCAGCGCGGCGTCGAGCTGGCTGCCGCAGTCGCAGCGTAGCGAGCCAAAGATGTCGCCGGTGAGGCACTCAGAATGAACTCGCACCAGTACGTCGCTCTTGCCATTGGGCTCGCCTTTGACGAACGCCATATGCTGTTCCCCGTCCAAGACTGATTCGAACACGACGGCCGTAAAGTCTCCGTGACGTGTCGGAATTGTCGCTTCCGACACTCTCTGGACCAGCTTCTCGGTTTTGCGCCTGTAGCGGATGAGATCGGCAATGGTGATGAAGCGAAGATCGTGCTCGCGAGCGAACTCAACCAGGTCGGGGACCCTAGCCATCGTCCCATCTTCGTTGACGATTTCGCAGAGGACACCGATTGGCTTGCACCCGGCCATCACCGCCAGGTCAACGGCGGCTTCGGTGTGACCGGCCCGCTTGAGCACACCCCCCTCTCGGGCTCTTAGGGGGAAGATATGACCGGGCCGGGCAAAGTCAGCAGGGCCGACGGACTCATCAGTCAGCGCCATGATCGTCTTTGACCGATCCGAGGCTGAGATCCCGGTCGTGGTGTCATGACGATAGTCAACGGTGACTGTGAAGGCGGTCCGCATCGCCTCGGTGTTCTGCGCAACCATCAACGGCAGGTCGAGGGTGTCAGCCCGCTCGTCGGGCATCGGCGCACAGATGACGCCGGAAGTGTGACGGATGATGAAGTTGAGGGCATCGGGAGTGGCAAACTCTGCGGCCATGATTAGGTCGCCTTCGTTCTCCCGGTCCTCGTCATCAACAACAACGATGATCTCGCCGCGTCCGATGGCGGCTACCGCGTCCTCTATCGAGTCGAACGCCACATCGGCCCTTGTCGTCGAATCGAGTTGATCTTGTCCGCCGTCGCTTTTGCTTTGTTCCATTAGGCCTCGGTTACCTCAGCACTTTCCCATTTTATTCAATTGTTGATGTCGTAAAGCAGATCTTTGTGGGCGGCGCTCAGCTGCCCAGGGTACATTTGCGACGCGGTGGCGGAGCTACCACAGCCCGGTGCGTCTTAGCCGTCGCGCTTGTACGTGGCTTCGTTTCAACCTGCACCGTGGCTTGGCAGGTAGCCACCGAGCAGTTGCTCGGCATACTTGGCCATAACGTCAACCTCAACGTTGACCCGGTCGCCGTCTGACTTGTGGCCCAATGTCGTGACGTCCGCTGTATGGGGAATTACGGCAACAGTGAATCCGTCGGCCGACGGATCAACGACCGTAAGGCTTACACCGTCGACAGTGATGGATCCTTTTTCGACGATGTAACGATGAAGCTCGCCTGGGACTTTGACCTTGAGTTCTGGGCTCGGTCGCACGATGGTGCCAACCGCATCGACATGACCCTGGACCAGATGGCCGCCTAAGCGGTCAGCCAACCTGACTGGGCGCTCCAGATTGACCGGGTCGCCGGGGTCGAGATCGCCGACCACGGTACGAGCAAAGGTCTCATCGCTCACTTCTGCAGCGAACCAGTCACCTTCGTCCGCCCACTCGACCACAGTCAAACAGCAGCCGTTCACAGCGATCGAGGCACCAAGTTCAACGTCGTCTAGGACTTTCCCGCAACTGATTTCCAAGCGGGAGCCCTCTCTGGCCCTGACCGATCCCAGTTCTTCCACAATTCCGGTAAACACATGCGCTCCTTGTCGGCTACCTGGCCAACCACCGACCGAGAGTAATGCTTAAAGTTAAGTTTAAGTCAAGCCGGAGCCGAGGGCTTAGCGAGATCGATCCGCAGATCGGCGCCAACTCGGCGACTCCCGATGAACTCACCGCGCCACAGCTCGTCAATTGTGGCTGATCCAGCGCCGGCAAAGAGGGGCAAGCCATCGGCCCCACCCATCAACGCAGGCGCCAGGTAGAGCACATAACGGTCGACCAAGTCTTGATGATGGAAGGCATGAGCAACATGGGCCCCACCTTCGATCATGACCTGCACAATGCCGCGTTCGGCCACGTCGTCAAGCAAATCGGTTAGATCTCCAGTCCAGCTCAAACACGGTTGTACCGCGGCGTCGGCAGGAGGCTCGCCCAACACAATTCGCAGAGGCTGAACGACGTCACCGCCATCGGGAGCCGTCACCGTCCGGGCCGTCAACAACGGATTGTCGGCTCGCACCGTGCCTGCCCCAACGACAATAGCTCCTGACTCCGCCCTTAGCAGGTGAGCATCATGGCGGGCCTCCGGCCCGGTAATCCACTGGCTAGACCCGTCCGATGCCGCTGTCGTCGCATCCGAAGTGGCAGCTAACTTCAAAACGACGTACGGACGACCGGTTCGCCTGTGGTGTAAGTACGGCTCGAGCAACGCCTCGCCCTCTGCTTCGCGTACACCGACCGTCACCTCGACGCCGGCATCTTGCAACCGGCGCACGCCCGAACCGCCCACCCGATCATCTGGATCTTCAACCGCTACGACCACCCGGCGAACCCCTGCAGCGATGATGGCCTCAGAGCACGGACCCGTTCGCCCCTGATGATTGCAAGGCTCGAGGGTGACCCACATTGTCGAACCCTGGGCCGCCGATCCGGCGCGCTGCAAAGCAACGATCTCGGCGTGGGGGCCACCGGGTCGTCGGGTTGAACCTTCGTAGGTGACTCCCGAGGATGTGGCAACGACCGCACCCACCCACGGGTTTGGTGGGGCCACAATCCGGGCCTGAGCCGCTCGACGAAGCGCTCGACCCATCATTCGCCGGTCCAGCTCTCCCGGTCGGTCGCTGTCAGCCCTGGCCGCGCTCACTAGTGAGGCCGCTTCCCCGCCAGCAGTTCGAGGGCATGAGGGACGATGTCAAGAACGGCATCCAGCGTTTCGATCGCCCCTGTCGTTGACCCCGGTGTGTTTAGAATTAGGGCCTCGCCCCGGGTACCCGCACATGCCCGGGATAGCCGTCCCAGACCCTTCGGGTTACACAGACGCATTGCCTCAGACAAGCCCGGGGCTTCGCGCTCTAGGACCAACTTCGTCCCCTCAGGGGTCAAGTCTCGTGGCCCGAAACCGGTACCCCCGGTGGTAACCACCAAACCGGCGAAGTCTTGGCAGAGTTCGGTTAGAGTCTCGGCCACCGTTTCCACCCCGTCGGCTATCGACCGGCGCTCAACCACCGTCCATCCGGCATCACTGAGGTGAGCATCAAGCGCTGCCCCGGACTTATCCTCCCGAGTCCCGGCAATGACACCGTCGGAAACCGTTAGGACCTTGACCTTCAACTGCTGCTCCATGAGAGTAGTTTGCCTTCCCAGAGCGGCCAAGCGGCACGTCGTCCGGGCCGCCAATGGTGACCGCCTACCAGCTACCATCGCGGTTCATGGCCGAGCGCAACAGCGACACCGAACAACACCCCTTATCTCCCTTGAATCTGCGACCTGACACCGTCGCCGTTACCCAGGGCCGCCCGGACGACAGCGGTCGATCGCTAAATCACCCAATCCACCCAGCCTCGAACTTCCGCCACGGCGGAGCCTCCGACGCCCGGGACTACAGCAGAGGCGACGGCACCGACAGCACAGACGCTGTGGAAACCGCGGTGGCCAAACTTGAGGCCGGAGGCTCTACCGGCGCTACAGATATCGAGGCCCTGGCCTTCAGCTCCGGCATGGCCGCCGTTTCCGCTGTCTTCGATCTTCTTCCAACCGGAGCGACTGTCATCGCTCCCGATGATTGCTACCAGGGCGTCGCTGCAGTCTTGGATCATGGTGTGACCAAATTGGGGTGGACAGTAGAGCGGCTGGCAACATCGGCGACCGATCAGTGGTTGTCCTCGCTCGACGCCGCTCCAGATCTCGTGTGGTTGGAGTCTCCCTCCAATCCGCTGCTGACGGTGGCCGACGTCCCGGCGATCTGCGCCGCTTCGGCCGAGCGGGACGTTCTCGTCGCCGTCGACAATACCTTCGCTACACCTCTGCTTCAGCGTCCGCTCCTCCACGGAGCAACGCTCTCGGTTCACAGCGCCACCAAGTTCATGGGTGGACACTCCGACCTGCTGGCCGGTGTCTTGGTCGTAAACGACCGCGACCTCGCTGGACGGCTACGTCACCGCCGCATGCTGTCAGGAGCCAACATCGGTGCGCTTGAGGCGTTCCTGGTTCTTCGAGGGCTACGGACGCTGCCGGTGCGGCTTGACCGCTCGCAAGCGTCGGCCCGCATTCTGGCCGAACGTTTGTCGACATCGCCGTCGGTGTCCGCCGTGCACTATCCCGGCCTGGAGAATCATCCAGGCTTTGAGGTGGCGAAACGAACGTTGGACGGACCAGGAGCCGTGCTCTCGTTCGAGACGGTAGGGTCGGCGGCCGGTACCGACCGAGCGCTCGAAGCGTTTCAGGTGATCGTTCCGGCAACGAGCCTCGGTGGAGTGGAGTCCACAGCAGAGCGCCGAGCCCGCCTCGAAGGCCAAGAGGCTATACCAGAATCGCTGGTACGGCTGAGCGTCGGTTGCGAACACGTGGAGGACCTTTGGGACGATCTCGTAAAGTTCCTGGGCGCTCTCGACCGACACAAGTAACTCGACAGTCGTTTCATCAACGAAGCGAACTCAGCGACCCCTGAGCGGAAGATTGACCGGGTGCCAAGGTCGGCGTACACTTCAGACCCGCAACACCGTTTACCTTGCCGCCCGCCTCGTGCCGGTGCCGAGCTTACCAACGGAGCAAATCATGAGAATTCTTCTGGCGGACAGCCTTGACCAATCAGCTGTCCAGGCACTATCGGTTGACGGCCACGACTGCGTCGTACGCCCCGAGCTGACAGCCGACACCCTCCCCGAGGCCATCGGAGGAGTCGAGGTACTCGTCGTACGGAGCACGAAAGTGTCCGAAGCGGCGCTTGCCGCTGGCGATCAGCTGTCCCTGATTGTCCGGGCCGGGGCCGGAACCGACAACATCGATCTCGTTGCCGCCTCAGAGCAAGGCATCTATGTATGCAACGTGCCAGGGCGGAACGCTATTGCGGTAGCCGAACTGACCATGGGCCTACTGCTGTCAATCGACCGTCGAATCCCCGACAACACTGCTGACCTTCGGGCCGGACGGTGGGACAAGAAGACATACACGAAGTCAGATGGCGTCCACGGCAAACAGTTAGGCATCATCGGTCTGGGTGACATCGGCCTGGCCACTGCAGAGCGGGCCAAGGCCTTCGGCCTGTCCGTTGCCGCGGTCCGCAAGGCGAACCGCAAGAGCGAGGCTCTCAGCGCCATTCGTAGCGTTGGTGTTCGTCTGGTGGACAGTCTGGATGAGCTCCTGGCCACCTCGGACATCGTGTCGCTGCACGTTCCCAAGGCCGGAGGAACCACCGGCATGGTCAATGCCGAGTTCCTGGCCAAGATGCGTGACGGCTCCATCCTCCTCAACACCGCACGAGGCGATGTCGTTGACGGCGAAGCGCTACTAGCCGTTCTCGACGCCGGCAAGATTCGTGCCGGACTGGACGTCTGGCCCGACGAGCCGGGCTCGCCCCAAGGCGAGTTCAATTCGATTCTGGCCAAACACCCTGCGGTCGTCGGAACCCATCACATCGGTGCCTCGACTGACCAGGCTCAACGATCCGTGGCCGACGGAGCCGTCGAGGTTGTTTCGGCCTATGCGGCCGGCCGGCCGGTCAACTGTGTCAATCTTCGTCTTAAGCCCGAAGGCGGGTGTCAGCTCTCGGTTCGACACCTCGACCAGGTTGGCGTATTGGCCAAAGTCTTCGCTGTCTTGCGCAGCCATGACCTGAACGTTCAACAGATGGAAAACCAGGTGTTCGTCGGCGGACATGCTGCGGTGGCAAATATCAACGTCTCTCAGGCGGTCACCGACAGCGCAGTTCGCGAGCTCTGTAGCATCGGCGAGGTTCTCAGCGTCAATCTCGACGTCTGACCCCCAACCCGACCGTTCCTGGTCGGACACATCAGTTCGGTCCATCGATCACATCACTTGGAGTTACGCCCATGACCACACTCTCAAATCGAGTCCACAATTTCTGCGCCGGGCCATGTGTCCTCCCCGACGACGTGTTGGCAGAGCTCGCCGACGAATTACCCGACTTCGACAATTCGGGAATGTCACTGATCGAGATGAGTCACCGATCCTCCGCCTATGACCAGGTTCACCACGAGACCCTAGATCTCCTGCGGGAACTAACATCGCTGCCTGACGACTTCAGCATCATGTTCATTCAGGGCGGCGCATCGCTGCAATTCGCCATGCTCCCCATGAATGTACTTTCACCTCAACAGACGGCCGGCTACGTGGTGAGCGGGACGTGGGGAAAGAAGGCACTGGCCGATGCCGAAAGGATCGGTGGAGCCTACGCCGCCTGGGACGGTGGATCTGACGGCTACAGCCGGATGCCGTCAGTCGACGAACTAGAACTGAAGCCGGGCACGTCCTTCCTCCACGTGACATCCAATGAGACCATCGGCGGGATTCAAATGACCGACTTCGCCGATCCGGGGCTGCCGATGTTGGCTGACATGTCGTCGGACTATCTCAGCAGACCAATCCCGTGGGACCGGTTTGCCGTGGTATACGGCGGGGCCCAGAAGAACCTGGGCCCGGCAGGCATGGCTGTAGTGTTCGCTCGAACCGAGCTGCTCGACGCCATCCCGGACGACACACCGACCTACCTCAGCTACGCAACCCACCACAAGGGTGACAGTTTGGCCAACACTCCTCCGATGTTCACCATCTGGGCCACGAACAAAATGCTGAAGTGGATAAAGACCAACGGTGGATTGCAGGCAATGGAGCATCGCTCGAAGCAGCGCTCCGGCGCAATCTACCAGGCCATTGAAAACTCGGGTGGTTTTTACCGAAGCCCGGTCGATCAGGCCAGCCGTTCAAGGATGAACGTGGTCTTCCGTCTAGCCGACGAAGAGCTCGAGTCAACCTTCATCGCCGACGCGGCTGAACAGGCCATGGTGAACTTGAAAGGTCACCGTTCCGTTGGTGGAGTCCGAGCCAGTATCTACAACGCTTTGCCCGATGCCAGCGTTGAGGCGCTGACCACATTCATGTCCGACTTCGCCGCCACCCACGGATAGGTGCACGGAATTGCAACCTATCTCCCCTCTTTCCCTCGATCTGATCGACGACGCCTGGACATCCGAGGTCCCGTCACCTCCGCATGACTCACTGTCGCCTGCCGATCGACTCCAGCATTTGGAGAAGTTTCCGCTTTCCTATCTGGGCGTAACCCGGGCTCCCGAGGACATGACTCCTGGTCAGCCGATGTCGCCGGGCGACCTGCTGGAGGCTGGGCGAAAGTCGCTGGATCTGCTCTTGGAGCGTGGAGTCTTCAACCTGGCGACCGCCCCGCGCTACTTCATTTACCGGTTGAGCATCGACGATCACAGCCAGACCGGTCTGGTGTGCGGCGTCGACGTCTCGGCCTATGACAACGGTCAGATACGAATTCATGAGCGGACCAAACAGCAACGAGCACTTCATCTCGCACACCACCTTGATGTGGTCGGTGCCCAGTCAAGCCCCATTGCGTTGGCCGCCAGGCCGCAAACGGGTCTGGCTGCCAGCCTTGAGGCGCTGACCAGCAGCGTGCCCAAGCTTGACTTCGTTTCCATCGATGGTTTGCGGCAACAAGTCTGGCCCGTTTCCGACCCTGACGACGCCCATCGTCTCGAAAGTGCTCTGGACGATGAACCGTTGTATCTCATCGACGGTCACCACCGCGCAGCCGCAGCCTCGGTTCACCGAGCATCGAGGGTTGACTACGGGGGTCTCGAAACTGGCGATGGGCCAGTGGCATCAAACCCCGAACCCTCACCCGGTATCGATTGGATGCTTGGAGTTATCTTTCCGATCGAGGAACTTCGAAATCAGGCGTTCCATCGGGTTCTCCCGATGCAACACAACGACCAGCTACTCGACTACTTGACCAGCGACTGCCGCGCAGTCTCTGTCGCGGAGGTCGCCACAAGACGACCTTCTGAGGTGCCCATCGGGGTACGAGACGACGCGGGCCACCTGTCGTGGTATCTCGCCGATCTACCTCTAGATCAGTCAGTGGTCGGGCCGGCTGCCATCCTCGCCAATCTCGATCCGGTGCGAGTCCAACAACAGATTCTGGAAACCGTCCTGGACATCGATGAGACCCGACCAGCCAAGCGACTCCAGCATCGGGCCGGGACGTCGGGGGTAGACGGAACCGAATCTGATGCAGGGGCCCTAATCCGACCGGGCGAAGCGGCAATCATCACCCGGCCCGTCACGATGGATCAACTCATGACTGCTTCTGACAACGGCTTGGTTATGCCACCGAAGTCAACGTACTTCCTACCCAAAGTTCGATCCGGGATCTTCCTGCATCGCAAGTTTCAGATCTAGCGTCGCCATCGGGCCTAGGAGGCTCGTACAAACCTAGCGATCATCATGCCGTCAGTCTTTGTCGGCAGCAGATAGGAAACAGCGCCACCATCTCGCCAGTCGGCGGTAGCGTCGCCCAGCGGCAGCATCTCGAGGTCGGGGCGTTTATGGCGAACCTCGGCGACCACTTCTTTGCCCTCCTCGTCGCCCAAGGTGCAAACGCTGTAGGTCAGCACACCTCCAGGACGTAGAAGTTCGGCTGCGCTCAACGCCAGTTGGACTTGGAGCTCCTTCAAACGGCTCGGCGCTTCCGGCTCAATCCGCCACCTGGCGTCAGGGCGTCGCCGCAAACTGCCAAGTCCCGAGCACGGGGCATCGACCAAAACCTGGTCGACCGATCCTGACCGAAGCGCCGGATACCGTCCATCAGCAATGAGCAAAGGCATGTCATGGCCAAGCGACATCATATTGTCGGCAATGAGCCGAACTCGACTTGCCCGCCGATCTGCGGCCACAACTCTGGCGCCGGTGGCCGCTATGGCTGTCGCCTTCCCCCCAGGAGCGGCACAAAGATCAACGACGAGGTCGTCTTGGCTGGTTGCCATGGCGGCGACTACAGCCTGCGAGGCGGCGTCTTGCACGTAGCCGTCGGCTCGTACTGTGACCGGAGCGGGGCGGTTCATAGCCTCCATGGACGCCAGAGCGTCATCAGGGCCCAAGTAGTCGTTGAGATGATCGATGATCCAGTCCGGATAACTAAGCCGGGTGGCGTCGTCGGGAAACTTCACCGGACCGTCCGCCACCTTGCGCAAAACCGCATTGACCAACGACCGCGCTTTGCCACCGATGGCCTCGACCGTGACCGAAACGGCAGCATGGGGCGGTGTTCTCAGGTAGCAAAGCTGGTAGGTGCCGACCCGCAAGGCGGCCCGCACCTCCGGTTCGACCTCATTGAGTAGGTACCGCTCATACAAATAGTCACATGCCCGCTGCATGCGGGTGGTTCCGTACACCAACTCGGTCACAAACCGACGATCCGCCTCCGACAGTTCGGAGGCATCGAGCATCTTCGGCAACAGCAGGTTGGCAAATGCCCCGGATGAGTCGATTCGATGCAGCACGTCAATAGCCAACCGCCGGCTGGGCACTCCCGCCTCTCGGTCGGCTGAGAGTTGGCGATTCGGAGGGACCGATGGGTTCGATGAAGTCATATCGCTTTCAACCTACTGCTGGAGTGACGATCGCGAGCCACGATTTGCAAGCACGATTTGCAGTTCAAGGTTGCGAGTCGGGTTCGACACCAAGGCGTTCGCCGACCTCGACTCGGGCACCGTTTATCCAGTCCCCGACAGCCACGGCCCGTCTACCCTCGGGCTTGACCTCTAAGAGGTGGACAACCCCGGCAGACGTGGCCACCGAGACGGCTTGAGGGGATAAGTCAACGATCGTTCCCGGCGGCATCGAGTCCTGGGACTCCGAGCCCAACCTTGCCCGCTCAACCCCTAGGCGAGCTTGGCGGAACCACGTCCAGGAACGACCGATTCGTACTCTTCGCTCAACGTCCAAGGCCGTGTCGTCAAAGCTCAGCTTGCTCTCCGACCGCAGCAACTTGGCCGCGTAGGTCGGCTCTCCGTTCTGAGGCTCGGCCCGTTTCGCACCATGAGCATCAACCAAGCCCCTGTCCAACGTCTTGACCAGTAGCCGGGCACCGAGGTCGGCCAAGGTCGCAGTCAATTCGAGAGCAGTGCTGTCGTCGACGGCAACCGATTCCGATGCGTAGACATCACCGGTATCGAGGCCTTCGGCCAGGGCCATGATGCTTACACCGGTCTCAGCGTCGCCGGCCAGAATTGCCCGCTCGACCGGCGCAGCACCTCGCCAGCGCGGGAGCAGGGAAAAATGGACATTGACCATGGCGATGCGTTGGAGAATCGTTGCTGGAATGATCTGACCATACGCGACGACCACAGCCAGGTCGATCGAGGTCCGGGCATTCGACGAGGGCAAATTCGCCGAAGGGGTACCTGAACCCAAATGCTTTAGAGCCTCAAGGTCGTCCGTTACCTCGAGCCCAAGCTCGATTGCTGCCCCCTTCACCGGCGACGGCACAAGCCGTCCGCCTCGTCCCCGTCGGCGATCAGGCTGGGATACAACCAAGGCGATCTCGAACCCGGCGCCGAACAGCGCCTGCAGCGACGGAACGGCCGCCTCAGGCGTGCCGAGAAACGCAACTCGGTCTATCCGATCCGGTGGCAGCGCAAGGCCTTCGCTGTGATCAGCCGCCATGAGGGACTCCAGAAGCAGCGACATCTGAAACAGCGACATCTGAAAGGCTGGCACCTTCCGCGGACGGCGTCGCCAAGATCGAGTAGTAGAGATCCAGTGCCTGCGCTCGCTCATCAACGTCGAGATGGTCGATCAAGAGAACACCGTTCAGATGGTCGATCTCGTGCTGGAACAATCGGGCCAGCAGCTCGTCGGCTTCGACCTCCACGGGACGCTCGTTCAGGTCCCACCCCGACAGCAAGACCTCTTTAGGCCTGATGACATCCCAGAACAGGCCCGGGAGCGAGAGACACCCCTCGGAGTACGACCACTCACCGCTACTCTCGGCTATCACCGGGTTGACTACTGCATTCGGACCCAATCCGATGTCGTAGACGAACAGTCGCTTATCCTCACCGACCTGGGTGGCGGCCAGACCAATGCCCGGTTCGGCATACATGACCCCCAGCATCTCTTCGGCCAGCCGGACCAAACGGCCGTCAATGACGTTGACCTCCGAGGCCGCCTGGCGGAGAACGGGGTCTCCATAGGTGCGAACGGCTTGCGAGCTAGACACATCTTCAGCCTACCGACGGACAACGGGGCGAAAGACCACGGGAAGCACAGGGCATATCGGCTACCGTGTCGCTTTATGACCGGCGAACGGCCTCAAGCCACAGCGACAGGCCACTACTTCTCCGAAGACCCGTCTTCGGAATCCAAGCCGCAGTCGGTGAACTTCCACTTGGAGGATTTCAGTGGACGGTTCACCACAGACCGCGGCGTGTTCGCCCGTGACCGGGTCGATCCCGGTACCAAACTGCTCCTTGGAGAAGGTCCTGCACCTGAGGTCACCGATCAGAACCTGGTCGATGTCGGTGCTGGCTATGGCCCCATCGCCGTCGTGCTCGCTCATCGGAACCCGCAGGCCACCGTTTGGGCGGTTGAGCCGAACAGTCGAGCGCGAGAGCTGTGCCGTGTCAATGCCAGCGCTGCAGGCCTCGACAACATTCGTGTGATCACACCCGACGAATGGCCTGACGATCTGCTTGTTGATCGGATGTGGTCCAATCCACCCATCCGAATTGGTAAGCCGGCGCTGCATCAATTGCTTTCCCAGTGGCTCGACCGTTTGGCCGACCACGGGTCAGCCCATCTGGTAGTACAAAAGCACCTTGGTGCTGACAGCCTCCAAAGGTGGATGACCGGGCAAGGTTGGGCGACCGTGCGCCGACAATCCCGAGCGGCCTATCGGCTTTTCGATGTTTCCCCCCGCCAAAGGCAGGCCACCAGTGGCTGAGAGCTCGCCCTTCTCCCCTACTGAACTCAAGCGGCTGCACCGGGATTGGCGACGTTCCGTCGACGTCGATATCGCCCTCATCCTCGATGGCGTGCAGAACCCCTACAACCTCGGCGCCATTTATCGAAGCGCAGCTGCCTACAAGGTTGACGAGCTGATTCGGGTTCCACCAACTATTGAGCCAACACATCCGAAAGTGTCAAAGACGGCCCTTGGCAGCCAGCGACTGGTGCCCGACCATCTGGTCGATTCAGGAGTCGAGGCGGTCACAAGCCAGCGAGCTGCTGGTCGACAGGTGGTAGCCCTGGAATTGACCGAGTCGGCGACCCCTCTCTTCGACCTCGATCTGTCGTCCCGCGTCTGTCTTGTCGTCGGGCACGAAGAGCGAGGAGTACACCGCGAGACACTGGCCGTGGTCGATCATGTTGCCTATCTACCGCAACTGGGCAAGATCGGATCGCTCAACGTCGCCCATTCCGTGACTGCAGCCCTCTATGAGGTTCTACGCCAGCAGGCCAGCCTTCAGCGCTGACTCATTGAGCTAGGCCCGACCTGGATCGACAGCCACCCGAACCTTCTGACCCCTCTGGCGGGCACTCGAAAGCGCATCAGCCAGAACGTCATGGTTTGAGGCCGTGACCAAGAAGTGGCCATTAGGGCGAGGGCCAACCACCGAAACGGTCTCTATGGCCATCAACCGTGCGGCCATTTGCTCGACGTCAGAACCCGATAGTTCGGCCATAGCCACGAACGGCGGGAGATCGACCATTCGTCGGGTCGCCAGTTCGCTGTCCACGAACGCCCCCATGTCAGCTAACTGTGCGGCCAGGAGCACGGGATGATCCGGGACTCGGGTCAAAGCCAGGATTCGACCACCCTGGGCTCGGCCGCCGAGGAGTCGGGCGGCTCTCACCAGCAGCGTCATTGCCTGTTCACCGGCCCGGAAACGTGGAGCGTAGAGCTCTTGGTCCATATCGAGGAAGGCAACGAGATCGGGGCGAAAATCGAGCCGGTGAAGGGCGGCCTCAGTACCCACGACGACCCGAGCGGCGCCGCCGTGGTGATCCGATTGAGCAGTATCGGACGAAAGCTCGGTCACCGGACGGCCGACTAGCACCTCTGCCTCCTCGGCGATTCGGCTGACGCCGGGGCGTAGCCGCTTGAGTTGGGTGGATGCGCACGATCCACAAACCATTGGACGACGCTCCCCTGTGACCGGCGATTCCAGTCCACCATCTCGCTCAACCATCAGATTTCGGCCGTCCTCGGTTCGAGCCAGTTCCATACAAGATGAGCAGGCCAACATCTGTGATCGGCCTTTCCGGTTGAGAACCAGCAACGCCCCGTCGGCCGAACGCAATCGCTCGACTAGAACCGGTGGAAGCAGGGTCGACGCAGTTCGAGGTTCTTCGTCTCGCCGGTCCAGAATCTCAACCAACGGCCAGCCGGACCTGCTGGCGGAGCGGGATACACGTAGCACCCGGTCAACTCGATCTTCTCCAACAAGTGGCGAAATCGGTCCGAGAAGCAGACAGCGCCCTCCGTTACGACGGCTCCGCTCGATGGCGACATCGGCCGCATGCCATGTCGGAACACGCTCCTCCTGCATAGCTTCTGTCCGGCTATCCAGCACGATGATGGTTGCTGGGCGGTCAGGCAGCGGTGCCAGAACAGCCGAGCGCTGCCCGACAACGACAGCTCCGGCGAGGCCGGCTGACCATTCATAGCGATGGTGTCCTACTCGAATCTTTCGCCGGCGGAGCTGGGCCACAAGCTGATCGGCAACCTGACCGTCAGCGGCAACAACCAAGGTAGGCCCCAAGCTTGTTGCGGCCTCGACGAATGGGAAGAGATCGGTGGTGGGAGCAATCTGCACCGCCGAGACCCCACTATGGGTGAGGCACTGCGCGGCGAACTCTTCGATCGCTCCTGCGGCCTGCTGCTCGCCCTTGCCGCCGATGTTGTTCGGGCGTTCGAGTGGCAGACTTCTGATCGCCCGCGACGGCGATGCCGACTTCAACACCGCCCGCAGCGGACCACTCCAGCGTCGTGCAATCCACCGCGCGAGATCCAGAATCTCCGCTGGCGGTCCGACCGAGCTCAATCGAGTGATGGGGCGAAGCGCCACCCCCTTGGGCGGATCGCTGTCAAGCTCGACCACCCAACCCGGTACTCGCCGTCCGTGAAGATCAACCCGCACCATCGACCCAACGGCAATCTGATCGGCCCACCTTGGTGGGCAGTAATAGTCGAAGGTTTTTTCCAGACCTGACACGTCGGGCAGAACACGGACAACGCGGCTCCCGTCGGGAACCTCAGTCTCCAGATCCGGTGTCGTCGACAAAAACTCTTCAGGGTCGAAGAGGTGACCGGCGCTCATGACCAAGGCACCCTACCAGCCACCACGGACAAGCTCTGAGCGACCAGCCAATCTAGGTTTGAAAGCGACGGCTAGAGACCAAGCGCAGAGCGCAGATCATCAACCTTGTCGGTTCGCTCCCAGGTGAACGACTCCCCGGCTTCACGGCCGAAGTGACCATAAGCCGCGGTGGGCGAATAGATCGGTCGACGAAGGTCAAGGGTGTCCAAGATGGCGCCCGGGCGCAGATCAAACACCGATCGAACGGCTTGTTCGATTTTGGCAATCTCGACCTGTTCGGTACCGAAGGTCTCGACCATAACTGAAACCGGGTGGGCTACTCCGATGGCGTAGGCAACCTGGACCTCACAGCGCCGCGCTGCGCCGGCCGCTACCAGGTTCTTGGCCACCCAACGGGTGGCATAGGCGGCCGAGCGATCGACCTTGGACGGATCTTTCCCGGAGAACGCACCGCCGCCATGTCGCGCGGCGCCGCCATAGGTGTCGACAATAATTTTTCGCCCGGTGAGGCCTGCATCTCCGACCGGGCCGCCAATTACAAATCGCCCTGTGGGATTGACCAGCACTTCGAAGTCCTGGTCGGCGAACTGCTCGGGGATGACTGGACGGATGACATGTTCGATCAAGTCAGGTCTGATCATGCTGTCTCGATCGATGCCATCGTCATGTTGGGTCGAGATCAGAACGGTACGGAGCCGCACCGGCCGACCGTCCTCGTAGTCGAACGTCACCTGCGTTTTACCGTCCGGCCGCAGATACGGAACGGTTCCGGCTCGGCGCACCTCGGCGAGTCGCTCGGCCATGCGATGAGCGAGGTGGATGGGAAGTGGCATGAGCACGTCGGTCTCGTCGCAGGCGTACCCGAACATCATTCCTTGGTCGCCTGCGCCCTGCTCATCAAACCCGTCGTTAGAACCGGTGCTACGAATCTCCTCGGACTTGTCAACTCCCTGGGCGATATCGGGTGACTGCTCGTCGATGGCAACCATGACACCGCACGTCTGTCCATCGAATCCGTATCGCTCGTTGTCGTAGCCGATTTTGGTAATGGTCTTGCGGACAACCGAAGGTATGTCGACGTACGCTGTCGTTGTGATTTCGCCTGCGACAAGGGCAAGGCCGGTGGTAACCATGGTCTCGCATGCCACCCGGGATTGGGCGTCTTCCGCCAACAGCGCGTCGAGGATGGCATCGGAGATTTGATCGGCCATCTTGTCAGGATGACCTTCGGTTACCGACTCTGAGGTGAAGGTGTAGGTGTGACTCACGTGGATCAGCTTTCGATCGGAGGCAGTCGCTTCTCAACTGCGTCCAGGACGACTTCGGCGACGGTGGCTTTAGTTGTCAGCGGAACGTCGACCGAACCGCCGTCTGCGTCGAGAATGGTAACGGCGTTGGTGTCATGAGCAAAGCCAACCTCCGGTAGTGCCACGTTGTTGGCCACCAAGAGGTCCGCTCCCTTTCTCGACAACTTGGCAGCGGCATTGGCCAACACATCGTTGGTTTCGGCCGCGAAGCCGACAATGACCTGACCTGCCCGGCGACGTGCCCCCAGCGTGGCCAAGATGTCCTCGGTTCGTTCCAACTCGATAGAGGGAACGCCGTCGGCCTTCTTGAGTTTTCGCTCAGCCGTCGTCTTCGGACGAAAGTCGGCAACGGCTGCAGCCATGATGATCACATCACTGGCGTCGGCTCGACTGGTTACGGCACCGAGCATCTCCGACGCCGTCGCAACCGCAACCTGCTCGACAGCTGGGTTTGACGGACGGGCGACTGTGGTGACAAGCGTGACCTCAGCGCCCCGAGCGGCCGCTGCATCGGCCAAGGCGTGGCCTTGTTTGCCTGACGACTTGTTTCCGATGAAGCGAACAGGATCGATGGCTTCGCGAGTACCCCCAGCTGTCACCAGAACCTTGCGTCCGGCGAGTGAACCGGCGATGACCCCGGTTGCATTTGTTCCGGACACAGCTCCGAGCGTTTGAACAATGACATTGAAGATGGACTCCGGTGCTGCCAGTCGGCCAGCACCAATGTCGCCGCCGGCTAGCGGGCCTTCTTCCGGGGGTACAACAACAACCCCACGGCCAAGAAGTACCTCGAGATTGTCCTGCACCGCAGGATGGTTCCACATCTCGGTGTGCATGGCCGGGCAAACCACGACCGGTGCTTCTGTAGCAATCAGGGTGGCGGAGAGCAAGTCAGCCGACCGGCCGGTGCGATAGTCCGAAAGAATCCGAGCCGTGGCAGGGCAGACAACCACCAAATCGGCGCTCTGCCCCAGGTGAGTGTGCGGAATCGGATGGGAGTCGTCCCATAGCGACGTCTTGACCGCCTCGGATCCCAGAGCGGTCATGGTTGTCGGGCCGACCATGTTCATTGCCGCCTCGGTCATGACCGGGGTGACATGCGCGCCAGCCAGGACTAGCCGTCGACTAAGTTCGATGGCCTTGTAGGCGGCTATACCCCCGGTCACACCGAGGACTATACGACGCCCCTCCAACATCAGATGATGAAGCGGCTAGGCGGCGTCGTCGGAGCCAGCGTCATCGCTTTCAGGGGCGACCGGGATGATCTTCTCCGCTGCGATCTCCTCGAAGGCAATAGACAGCGGCTTACGGGAAACCGACGTCACCTGTGGCGGTACCATGGCCCCGAGGCCCTCGCCGAGCTGCCCGAAGTAGGCATTGATCTGCCGAGCTCGGCGTGCCGCCAACGTGCACAGCACGAACTTGGAGTTGGTCTTGTTGAAAAGCTCCTCAACTTGGGGGCTCATCATTGTGTCGTACGTGTCAGTCATTGGCGTCAACCTCCGTTCGGTAGTATACGGCGCTCTAGAGCCCAGTCCTGCCTGTAGCGGCACGAGCCTTCTCAATGACGCTCCACATTTGTTCGACAGTGTCGTCAATATCGTGGTTAACGATCGTCTGTGCTCCGAGTTCACGACCGGCCGAAGCTTCCTGCTCAGCCTTGTTCACCCGCTGCGCGACTTTTTCCTCGGGGTCACCCCGGCGCCGAAGCCGTTGAAGCTGATCGTTTCGAGATGGCGCCTCAAGAAAGATCAGGACCGCGTCAGGCTTCTTCTCAAGGACTTGCCGCGCCCCCTGAACATCAATCTCCAGAATGACGTCCCGCTCGAAACCATCATCGAGAGTTGGAGTTCCGTAGTAGTTGCCCAAGAACTCGGCGTGCTCGAGGAAACCGTCGTTGACGATGCGCTGCTCGAAGTCATCGCGGGTCACATAGAGGTAGGCGTCGCGAGACTCGCCGGGCCGACGCTCACGCGTGGTCCAGGATTTACTCAACCAAAGCTCGGGGTAGCGCTCGACAAGCAGCTTCACCACGGTGCTTTTTCCAACACCGCCCGGTCCTGACACAACGACTAGCAGCGGGTCGGTGCTCACGAAAACACCTCCAGGAGTGCTTTGCGCTGTTGATGTCCGAGGCCGGAAACCCGGCGGGACTCGGCTATGCCGAGTCGTTCCAGGGTTCGCCGGGCGTTTACTTTGCCGATCCCCGGAAGGGACTCAAGAACTGCGAGGACTTTGATCTTCGCCACCATTGGGTCCTCATCGGCTTCGACAAGCAACTCATCCAGGGTCATTGAGCCTATTTTCAGGCGGTTCTTCACATCCGCCCGACGGCGCCGCACCTCAGCCGCCTTGGCCAGCGCCGCCTTACGTTGTTCGTCCGTTAGCTGGGGGGGAGGCACGATCACCTGATCCTAACGTCGGTGGATCCTATGGAGTCCAGGCTAGTACGTTACCGACCGAGCCGAGGTCAACGGGTGACAACAAACGGGCGAAAACAAGACAGTGCGTTCGGCCGCCGACGAGTGCTAGACCAGATCAGCGAATAATGACGCGGCCGCCGAGGCCGGATCATCGCTTTGGGTCACGGCTCGACCAACGACCAGAAGGTCTGCACCTTCCTGGAACGCAGAGGCGGGCGTGATCGGGTGGGGCTGATCGTGTTGCTCACCACCAGCGTGACGTATGCCGGGTACAACTCGGACGGTGCGGGGTGACAGCTCTCGTGCTTCCCGCAGGGTCGCCCCCGAGCAGACAATACCTCCGCAGCCGGCCTCTACAGCCAAACGGAGCCGGTTCGGCATGATGTGGGCAGGGGCATCTGCATCGCTGGTCAGAACCGTGATCGCAACGGCCATCGGAGCGGGCAGATCGGCATTGGATGCACCTTCCAGCAGGCCATCCACCCCGGCGCGTAACATATCAGCCCCGCCGTGCGCATGCAGCGTCAGATAGGTGGCCCCAAGGGCGCCGCTGACTCTTGCCGCCCTTGCCACTGTCGTCGGAATGTCGTGGAGCTTGAGATCGAGAAAGACATCAAAGCCATTGTCCATTAGGGCACCAATGGCGTCGGGACCAGCAGCCGTGTAAAGCTCAAGCCCAACTTTAGCTACACCGAACCACGGCGACAGTTGCCTGGCCAGACGCAGTGCTTCGACCAGGTCGTCAACATCGAGGGCCAATGCCGTTTTGGCTCGCACCTCAGCTGGTAAGCCGTCAATCGTCTTTGCCATCGAAGCAGACATGGGAATCCTTCAATTCAGGTTTTCAATTCAGGTTTAAGGTCAACATGACCGGTGGCCCTCAATCGGTGGTTCGCCACGGGCCTCTACCGAACAAACCGTAGCCGATGGCTCAGGTTCTACGAGTTATAGGTTGTCAATGAATCCGCGCGCCGACCAGGTCGCGATACCGCTCTACCTCGTTGCGATCGCACCACGATCGCAACGACTCCACCAATCCACCGACCACCGTCGGGTCGGCCAATGTGGCGGTCCCCACTTGAACGGCGTCAGCACCGGCGCGGGCGAACTGCACGACATCTTCAGCCGATCGAATACCTCCGACACCGATGATGGGGAGATCCGGACAGGCCTGGCGAACGTCGGCCACAGCGCGAACAGCCAACGGGCGAATTGCCGGACCGGAGACACCGCCCCCTCCCCCACCCAGCACAGCAGCTCCGGTAACCGGGTCCAAAACCAATCCGAAGTAGGTGTTAACCAAGGTGACGGCGTCGGCACCTGCAGCACCGGCGGCTGCCGCGATCTCGGGCAGTTTGAAGCCGACGTTCGGACTCAGCTTCGCCCACCGGGGTGCTCTGCAATCGACAGTGGCCTCGATGACCTCGGTGGTCATTGAAGTGGAATGGGCGAACAGGTCGTTGCCCGATTCAGTGTTCGGACAGGAGATGTTCACCTCGACGGCGCAAAGGCGATCAGCAACAGGGGCCAACATTTGGGCGGCAAGACGGTAGTCGTCCACAGTGCGCCCCCATATCGAAGCCACGACCCGAGCACCACAGCGTTCGAGCGTTGGAAGATCGTCTTCGATCCAGCGGGCGACACCCGGACCCTGGAGGCCGACCGAATTGATCATGCCCGACGGCGTCCTGTGAACTCGCCGGGGTGGATTGCCCTCCCAAGCAAAGTGGGCCAAAGATTTGACGACCACCGCGCCGAGGCGGGAAAGATCGCCGTAGGCACCTAGTTCAGCACCGTGCCCGGCCGTCCCGGCGGCAGTCATGATCGGATTCGGCAACTCGACGGCGCCGACGGAGGTGGCTAGATCAACCAATCCGAGACCAGTCAGACGGCTTCGTTGCCCAAAGGGTTATGGATTTGCTGCAACGGCGTCACCTGAAGGTCATCGCTGCGGAGATCAACCATCCCCCGCGCTGCTGCCAACGCGGCAGCCGTCGTTGTTACAAGCGGAACGCCGTTGCGGGCAGCAGCTTGTCGGATGTAAGCACCGTCAGCCCTTGGGCCTCGACCTCTCGGAGTGTTGATGACCATGGCGATCTTGCCGTCTTCAATGAGGTCGACGGCGTTCAAACCGTCCTGGTTCAGGCGATGGACAGTCTGATCGACGACCAGTCCGGATTCCCGGAGATAGTCGGCGGTACCCGCAGTTGCCACCAATGAGAATCCCAGGTCGACAAGGAGTCCGGCCACCGTCAGGCCTGCGTCTTTGTCCCGATCGGCAAGAGACATGAAGACGGTCGAACCTTCGGGATTTGGCAGGATGGTCCCCGCCGCCAGCTGGCTCTTGACGAAGGCGACACCGACGTCACGATCGATTCCCATAACCTCGCCGGTCGAACGCATCTCTGGGCCCAGCAGGGCGTCGGTGTCGGGGAATCGGACGAAGGGCAACACCGCTTCCTTGACCGCCCAAAAACCGGTTTCGGCCGACGGAGTCAGCAAGCCTTCGACCCTAAGTTCATCCAAGGTGGCGCCGGCCATTACGCGAGAGGCGATCTTGGCCAGCGGGCGACCAGTTGCTTTGGCCACGAACGGAACCGTTCTCGAAGCCCGCGGGTTCGCTTCGATGACGTAACAGCCACCATCTTTCACGGCAAACTGCACGTTAACGAGGCCGATGACATTGAGGGCCTCGGCGATGCGGCTGATGTAGTCGCTCAAGATCGAGATGATGTCCGGCCCCAATGTTCGGGGCGGTAGAACGCAAGCCGAGTCACCGGAATGAACGCCGGCCTCCTCAACGTGCTCCATCACGCCACCAATCAGCACTTCGCCTGTGCTGTCGCGCACCGCGTCGACATCGACTTCGATGGCGTTCTCCAGGAACGAATCAACCAGAACCGGGCGTTCCGCCGATAGACCACCTTCGCGCCCCAGACTGCCGTGCTCGGCCATTGCCGCCATTGCCCTGTCGAGGTCTTCACGGTTGTAGACAAGTTCCATGGCCCGGCCACCCAGCACATAACTGGGGCGAACAAGAACCGGATAACCGATTCCATCGGCGATGTCGCCGGCCTCGTCGGCTCTCTCCGCTGTGCCACCCTTCGGCTGAGGAATTCCGAGACGACGACACAACTCGGCCCATCGGTCCCGATCCTCTGCCTCGTCGATCGATGCTGCTGCGGTGCCCAACACCAACTCCGGCGGCAGCTGGTTGGCCAGCTTGAGTGGTGTCTGGCCACCCAACGACACAATGACCCCAAGAGGACGCTCGACGTCGATGATATTCATGACATCCTCATAGGTGATCGGTTCGAAGTACAGCCGATCAGACGTGTCGTAGTCGGTCGACACCGTTTCCGGATTGCAGTTGACCATGATGGTCTCGAAGCCAGCCTCACCCAGAGCAAAGCTGGCATGAACGCAGCAGTAGTCAAACTCGATTCCCTGCCCGATGCGGTTGGGACCGGAACCCAGAATCATGATCTTCTGGCGATCGCTGGCCACAACCTCACTCTCATCTTCATAAGTCGAGTAGTGGTACGGCGTGTTGGCATCGAATTCGGCTGCACAGGTGTCAACCGTCTTAAACGTGGGCTGAACACCGTGGGACAAGCGCTGCTGGCGGATTTCGCTTTCATCCGCGCCAAGAAGGTAACCAAGCTGCGCATCGCTGAAGCCCAGCTGCTTTGCTCGGCGCCACTGCGGCCTGGACACGCTCTGCCACTCCAGATCGGCCAGGGCAAGGCGCTCCTCGCAGATGACAGAGATCTGATCGAGGAACCAGGGGTCAATTGCTGTCAGCTCGTAGAGCCGGTCGATGGAGACCCCACGTCTAAGCAGCGATTCGACTTGAAAGATCCGATCCGGGGTGGCCCGCCGCACCATCTCCGACAGTTCTTCCATCCCAATGGCATCGAAGCTCCGTTCTGATTCAAATCCGTTGAGACCGCTATGACCCGCCTCGAGTGAGCGACAGGCCTTTTGCAGAGACTCAGGGAAGGTCCGACCGATGGCCATGACTTCTCCCACCGACTGCATGGACGTGCCAAGAACCCCAGTCGATCCGGGAAACTTCTCGAAGGCCCACCTTGGGATCTTGGTTACGACATAGTCGATAACCGGCTCGAACGACGACGGGGTCCTCTTGGTGATGTCGTTGGGAATCTCATCAAGGGTGTACCCGACCGCCAGCTTGGCCGCGATCTTGGCAATGGGAAAGCCCGTGGCCTTGGATGCCAAGGCCGACGACCGACTCACTCTCGGATTCATCTCGATGATGACCATCCGACCGGTGTCTGGCTGAATGGCGAACTGAACGTTTGAGCCGCCAGTCTCCACGCCAACGCGCCGCAGGCAGGCGAAGGCGGCATTGCGCATGATCTGATACTCGACATCGGACAACGTTTGAATCGGTGCCACTGTTATGGAGTCACCGGTGTGGACTCCCATTGGATCCAGGTTCTCGATGGAACACACGATGACCTGGTTGTCATTGCGATCCCGCATGACCTCCAGCTCAAATTCCTTCCAACCGGCGATTGACTCCTCGACCAGGATCTCGGAAATCGGGCTGGCGGCCAGTCCTTCGGCTGCCATCTTCGTGAATTCCTCAGCCGTAGCAGCGATCCCGGTCCCGCGCCCTCCGAGGATGTAGGCCGGCCGGATGACCACCGGCAGCCCGATCTTGACGATCATCTCTTCGGCTTCGGCCGGGGTGTGAGCTATTCCGCTTCGCGGAACCTCCAGGCCGATCTCGATCATCGCTTCTTTGAACTTCTGGCGATCCTCAGCGGTCGAAATCGCCTCGGCATTGGCCCCGATCAACTCGGCGTCGAACCGTTCAAGCACCCCGTCGGCTTCAAGCTCCATCGCCAGGTTCAACGCTGTCTGGCCACCGAGGGTGGGAAGAACAGCATCTGGTCGTTCTGTTTCGATGATCTTGGCCAGTACTTCTCGGGTCAGCGGCTCGACGTAAGTTGCGTCAGCGAAGGCCGGGTCGGTCATGATCGTCGCCGGATTGGAGTTGGCCAGAATCACCCGATAACCCTCTTCTTTGAGGACACGGCAAGCCTGGGTTCCCGAGTAATCGAACTCACATGCTTGACCAATGACGATCGGTCCCGAGCCGATCACCAGAATGGAGTTGATGTCGCTTCGCTTAGGCATCGGAAGTCCCTCTGCTTTCCGCAGCCACTGGAAGACTGCCGTTGGCCATCAGATCGGCGAAACGTTCAAAGAGGTAGCGGCTGTCGTGTGGACCAGGGCTTGCCTCTGGGTGATGTTGGACACTGAAGGCGGAACCATCCCGCAGTTGCAGTCCTTCGCACACCCCGTCGTTCAAATTGATATGGGTGATGATGGCCGCATTCTTCACCGAGTCGGCCTCGACGGCGAAATTGTGGTTCTGGCTGGTTATCTCGACCATGTCGGTTGTGGTGTCCATTACCGGGTGGTTCGCCCCGTGGTGACCGAATGGAAGCTTGGTTATCCGCCCGCCAACGGCCAGGCCAAGAATTTGATGCCCGAGGCAGATACCGAACACGGGAACCTGACCCAAGAGCTGTTTCACTGTCTCGACCACATAGTCCACCTCACGTGGATCCCCGGGACCATTCGACAGGAAGACCCCGTCCGGTTTGGCAGCCAAAATGGTGGCCGCCGTCGATGATGCCGGCATGACATGCACGGCACCCAAGGTGGCCAGTTGGTCAATAATGGTCGTCTTGATGCCAAGGTCAAGCGCAACGATAGTGAACGGGGCCGACGAGCCGTCAGCACCGTCCGGTTGGTGATCTCGTGTATAAGGTTGAGCCGCCGTGACTTGAGCAACGAGGTCGATGCCGTCGGTACCCGCCTCAGCCTTGGCCGCCTCTCGAAGTCGGTCAAGGCCAACCGAACCGGGGCCTTCGACCGGCCCGAATGCGCCGGGCATCGCACCATTGGAGCGGATCAGCTTGGTGAGCCGTCGGGTGTCGACGCCGCCAATGCCGGAAAGATCATGGCTACCGAGGAACTCGTTAAGCGACCGTTCCGAGCGCCAGTTGGAGTGCCGGCGAGCCAGATCTCTGACGATCACGCCTCGGGCAAACACCGAACGCGATTCGTTGTCTTGAGGGGTGGTTCCGTAGTTGCCAATGTGTGGATAGGTGAAGTTGATTATCTGACCGGCATAGGACGGGTCGGTGATGACCTCCTGATAGCCGGTCAGAGCAGTGTTGAACACGACCTCGCCCGACGCCACACCACCGGTCGGAACCGCACCGAAATGCTCGCCCTCGAACACTGAACCGTCGGCAAGCACCAGAGCAGCGACAATCGGACTCGCGCCCGACTTGGGGTTTGTGTCGTTCATCACCGCGCCGCCTTCGAGTCAACAACCACAGGTTCGCCATTGAGCACGGTATGTCGCACTTTGCCTTGCACAGTTCTTCCTTCAAACGGAGTGTTAACGGCCAAGCTGGCCAGATCCTCACCGGAGACGGTCCAGGTTTGGTCAAGATTAATGACAGTAAAGTTCGCAGCCCTGCCGGACTCGACCGGGCCACCATGACGGTCGCTCAACCCGGCAATGCGGGCCGGCGTGGTCGAGAACAGGTCAACAAGGCGCTCAAGCGGTAACCCAAGTTCAGTAGCGGCCAAAGCAAACGCTGTCTCCAGACCAAGCATCCCTGGAGGAGCTTCATCAAATGGGCGCTCCTTGGAGTCCGGTGTGTGAGGGGCATGGTCGGTGGCCACAGCGTCGATCGTGCCGTCGGCGAGGCCCTGGCGGATGGCAGCCACATCCGATTCGGTTCTAAGCGGTGGGTGGACCTTAAACACCGGATCGTAGGAGGCACAGGCGGCATCGGTAAGGCAGAAGTGATGCGGGGTTGCTTCGGCCGTTACCGGAATGCCAGCCGCCTTGGCTTGGCGGACCATCTCAACGCTTCCAGCAGTCGACAAATGCTGCAAATGCACATTCATCTTCGTCAGACGAGCCAGCGCAATATCGCGCATGACCATTAGCTCCTCCGCCTCCGAGGGTTGACCGGCCAGGCCGAGCTTGGCCGACCAGGCACCCTCATGCATCACGCCCGGGTGCGACAATGCGTCGACCTCACAGTGTTGTGACAGGACGATTTGGGTACCGTCACCGGGTTCCAAGCTGGACGCATACTCAAGTGCCCGACGCATTAGCTGGTCATCTTGAACGCCGGTTCCGTCATCGGTGAACATCCGCACACCGAGGTCCATCATCTCGGCCATTGGGGCCAAGGTTTCGCCTTCTCGACCGATGGTGATGGCGGCCGAGGGCTTGATCTCGCACAGTGCGGTTCGTCCGGCAGCAAGTACCTCGCTGATCACGGCGGCCGAATCCATGCAGGGATTGGTGTTCGGCATAGCCACCACCGCGGTATAGCCACCCAGCGCTGCGGCTCGAGAACCGGTTTCGATGGTCTCGGCTGCTTCGTTGCCTGGTTGACGCAGGTGTGAGTGTAAATCGACGAAACCGGGAAGCACGACACAACCTGAGGCGTCGAGCGTGCGGTCCACCTCGGGTAGCGAGTCTGCATCGACGACATCGTCGATAAGGCCGGTTTCGGTGTTGACCAACACGGTCGCCTGGCGTTCGGCGCCGGCTGAGTGGACGCGGCCACCAACGATGGCTAGTACTGACATGACGCCTCCTTGATTGGAGCTTCCTTTTCGTGATCGGGTTGGTGTTCGTTCTCTAGGCCGACATTGCCTGGGGGCGGTGAGGCTTCCCCATTAGTTTCATCAGCTGACCGTTCCTCGGTGAATCGTCCCGGACCCAAGACTTGATACAGAACCGCCATGCGGACCGGAATTCCTGATGCAACTTGGTCAAGAACAGCGCAGCGTTCATCGTTCGCCACTTCGGGGTCGATCTCAACGCCCCTGTTCATAGGTCCAGGGTGCATAATGACGGCATTGGGGTGGAGGGCGGTGGCCCGCTGGACCGTCAAACCCCAACGGCTGCGGTACTCCCGCACGGTCGGGAAGAGTCCGGCCGACAATCGCTCGGTCTGGATTCTGAGCATGTACATGACGTCAACGTCCCCAATGATGGCGTCCAGGTCGTGGCTGACGGTTACCGGCCAATCGGAGATATCCGGAGGCATCAACGTTTGTGGACCGACCAGCGTGACTTCCGCCCCCATCTTGGTGAAGACGTCGACATTTGACCGGGCCACCCGGGAGTGGTTGATATCGCCGCAGATCGCCACGTTGGCTCCGTCCAGCCCGCCAAGGCGATTGCGGAGCGTGTAAGCATCAAGCAGAGCCTGCGTAGGGTGTTGGTGCCACCCATCGCCGGCGTTGATTACCGCTGCATCGGTCCAGCGACTTATCTGAATCGGGGTGCCGGAGCTGCGATGGCGGACAACGATGGCGTCGATGCCCATGGCGTTGATAGTTTCCACCGTGTCGCGCAACGATTCACCTTTCTTGGTGGCCGACGAAGCGACTGAGAAATTCAACACATCGGCCGAAAGGCGACGAGCAGCCAAGTCAAACGATGTCCTTGTCCGGGTCGAGTCCTCGAAGAAGGCCAGCACCACGGTGCGACCTCGCAAAGCCGGGACCTTGGGGACGTCACGACTCTGAACTTCAGCGAACGAGTCAGCCAATAGCATCAAGTCGTCAACGTCAGCCCTGCTGAGATCAGCGGTTGAGATCAACTGTTTCATCGTTGAATCTCCCCGAGGTCGACCCCCAAGACTGTGGCGTTAACTGCTTCGCTGCGCTTGGTTGGGACGTTCTTACCCACGTAGTCAGGTCGAATTGGCAATTCACGATGACCGCGATCGACCATGACGGCCAGTTGGACAGCCCGAGGCCGTCCCTGATCAACAATGGCATCGAGGGCCGCTCGAACGGTTCGACCGGTGAACAGCACGTCGTCGACAAGCACCACGGTCTTGCGCGCGATGTCGATGTTCATCTCCGTTACCGCTTCGGGGAGAACCGGCCTGAGACTGATGTCATCTCGGTAGAAGGCGACGTCCAACTTTCCTACCGGTACCTCGACACCCTCGATTTCCATCAAAGCGTCGCCGATCGCCTCGGCGAACGGAATTCCGCCAGTTTGAAGACCGACGAGGACAATGTCTAGAAGGCCTTCGTTGGCCTCGACGATCTCGTGCACCATCCGCCGGATGGCCCGGCGAACCGCCGCAGTGTCAAGAATCTCTGAGCGAGCAACAAAAACGCCCCCATACGGGGGCGTGCGTCGTCGTTCGCGTTCTGCCATGGTGAATCCTTCCGTACGGGTCTCACGGAACCCATTTCACGGATCTGCCACTCAGAAACTGTAGCGACTCCTCCGGCAGCGCGCGCCGGAGGAAAACAGAAAATCCCAAGAGAAACCACGATGAGTCACCCGGATTGGACGCGCTAGCGAGTCACACTGGCGGCCGCCGTCAAAGGCCGATAGATCGCAACCGGCTTCTCCCGGAGTCGACGACAGACCGAGCCCGATCCGATGCCGGTTCCAACGCAGCCATCACTGCCGATCTCAGGCCTCCTTCGGATGAAGCCAACACGGTAACTTCATAGCTGAACGTCATCGTCTCGTACGACTGGTTGGCGCTATCGGCTTGTTCTCGATCGGGGTTCTCCCGTCTGAACCGCTCAAGACGGTCCGACGGCTCCCGCTGGTCGACCAAAGCCAAAGCTGCGAGATCAACCCCGCTGGACAGAGGTACCCCAACGCCGGAAATCGAGACCGTGTAGGTGATGTCCTCGGTGGCCTGCATCACCGATTGCGAGGGTTCCCAGACTAAAACCGAAGATGGAACTTCACCTTCTTTGGACAGCCTGGCAACGATCGAATACGGAATCGGCTCTCCGTTGGCAGTCATCGTCAATTCAGCGGCGCTTAGGTCGGCTTCGCTCAACGAAAACGACCAGCGTGGATAGACCAACTCTCCGGGCACGTATCCCCGCGGCGGCCATGCGACGAAACCGGATTGCTCCCTGACATTGGTGGTCTTGTCGAATACATCGTCGTCGAACACCCAGAGGACGTTCGCCGGATAGCGGCTTTCGTCTCCGGCGACATGGCCCACCCCCATGCGCGTCGTGGGAGGATGCAGGATCGTAATACGGTGACCGACATCAACGTTCTTGTCACCCGGATCTTCGATATACCCGTCAACGGCCCACGGGCCGGTGCGTCCGAGATACAAGTTGCTGTTTGCCGCCGCCAATTCGCCGTCAGAGGTAAAACACTGATAGTCATGGTCCGGGTAGTGACTGAGTTTGCCCTCGGCGCTCATCATCAACGCTCCGGCCTGAGCCAACTCGGAGAATCCGGGATCCTCTTGGACCGCAGCCGGCACTCCGGCCATAGCTCTAAAAAAGTTGACACGATCGATGGTGGCCTCACGCAGCAGGTCCGAACTGTCGCCAGGACTGCACCCCTGGTAAGCGCCGGTCCAGGCGACTTCAGGCTGAGGAGCTCCGTACCAGTGGGTAAACGCCTCGATCACAGCCGCCCGATCGTCGGTATTGATCCAAGGGCGTATCGCTGGTCCGTCGGGTGCGGAATACAGTGGCGGCGCCGATTGACCCGAGACGAACGCCAAGAGGATGACCGCGACCAAGACGACAACAGGCGAGGCGATGGCGAGTCGACGAGGCACATGGCTCTATCGGCGGCCACCGTGTCCCCTTTGAGCTGACCGGCTGCTTCACCTACATTGATTAGTCAAACCGAACCATCGTCCGGCCCTACCTCGCAGACTCGGCATCCGGGCGGACCTGGCGGGCGACAGCGGCAAGGACACCATTGACAAACCGTCCGGACTCATCGGTCGAGTACCGGCTGGCTAATTCCACCGCCTCAGCCAAGACAACTCCCGTTGGGGTGTCCTGGTAGAGCAGTTCAACGGTGGCCAGTCTCATGATGAGGCGGTCAAGGACCGGCATTCGCTCCAAAGTCCACCCCCTGGACATCTCGGCGATACGGGCATCGGCTTCGTCCTGATGGGCCTCAAGGTCGTTTAGGAGGTCGACTACAAAGGGGTCAGCTGCTAACGGCAGCGACGCCAGAAGCTCCTCGACCGTCCACTCCCGGATCTCAGCCTCGTAACCGAGCTCCACCACCCGCTCGCGCGATTCTCGTCGACTGCGTTCGGGGCCTAGCCCACCGGCGGTCACGCCCGGGTCTGGTATTCGCCGGTGCGGGTGTCGACCTTGATCCGATCGCCCACGTTGACGAACAAGGGAACCTGGAGAACAAGACCGGTTTCCAGCGTCGCCGGTTTGCGGGCTCCTGATACCCGGTCGCCTTGAAGTCCAGGCTCTGTCTCGGTGACATCGAGTTCAACCGAGGCGGGAAGGTCTGTTCCGATGATCTCGTCGCCGTACATGAGAAAGGTGAGGCTCTGCCCCTCGGTGATAAAGCCTGCGGCGTCGCCCATGGCTGAGACGCTTACCGAGATTTGCTCGAACGACTCCGAGTCCATCACGGCAAAGTCTTCGCCGTCGCGATACAGGTACTGCTTCTCACGCTTCTCGATGAAGGCGTTCTCCATCTTCTCACCGGCTCGGAACGTGCGGTCTACCACTGAGCCGGTGCGCACATTGCGCAACGTGGAGCGAACGAACGCCCCGCCCTTGCCGGGCTTGACATGCTGGAAGTCCTGAATCTGGAAGAGACCGTCAGACAGGTCGATCGTCATCCCATTTTTGAAATCATTGGTGCTGATTGTGGCCATCGACGTCGTCTGCTCTCATCTCGTTCTGCGACTGATCTGTTCTTCAGTCGCTCAGACAGAAAGAACTGGGTCTTTGGGGTGGTTGGTCAAGCGTCGGCATCCGTCTTCGGTGACCAGCACCGAGTCCTCGATTCGTACTCCGCCGACGCCGGGAATGTAGACACCCGGTTCGACTGTGACCACATACCCCGTGCGAAGCGTATCGTCGGACGTGCTCGAGAGGAACGGACTCTCGTGAATCTCGAGACCGATGCCGTGACCGGTTCCGTGGATGAAGTAGTCACCAAGACCATGACGTTGAAGGACCGACGAGGTTGCGCTGTGAATAGTGCCGGTGCCAACGCCCGCAGCCACCGCTCTAACTCCAGCAAGCTGCGACTCCTCCACCGCCCGATACATCCGTTCGGTCTGCGAGGTGAACTCCCCGATGACGAATGATCGGGTCATGTCACTTCCGTAGCCGTCGACCTTCGCTCCCATGTCGATCACCAGCAGATCTCCGGGACCGAGCACTCGACCAGACGGCCGGGCGTGCGGGAGTGCGCTATTGGGGCCGCTGGCCACGATTGTTGGGAACGATCTATCCTCCGCTCCACGCTCGGCCATTGCCTGTTCAAGAGCTACGGCCAGAGCTTGTTCAGTGCGATATCGGCCCGCGCCCAGGTCGACCAACGCGTCGGCTAATGCGGCATCTGCGATGCGGCAGGCCAATTTCAGCCTGGCTAGCTCTCCTTGGTCTTTGCCGCGGCGCAACTTCTCAATCAATGGCCCAACCGAAATCACGGAACCGGCACGGACAAGTTCTGCCAAGATCAGCTGATCGTCCCACGTAATGTGATGGCCTTCGACCCCAACGGTCGTCTCGGAGACGACATCGTCGATCAGGTCGTACAAACGGCGGCCGATTCTCACCTCAGCGTCGACCTCGGCCGCCGCTACCTGCTCGGCAGCTTGCGTCGAGTACCGCTCATCGGTAACGAGCACCAGGCGATGCGGAGCAACAGCCACAAGGCCGTTCGAACCGGTGAAGCCGGTAAGCCAGCGAATGTTGGCCGGCTTGGTAACCACGGCGACGTCGCATTGATCAAACAGCTCTGAGCGCAACCGTTCAAGACGCTCAGTTGTCGTCATGGACACAAGCGCAGCGACCTCATCTCGCAGTTGATCAGATGACGGCATCCAGCGTCTCCCTGAGAGCAGTATTGTCATCGACCGGCACGGTCTCAACGCCGTTAGGCCCATCAAGCACAAAGGTGATGCCGGTCAACGCCTTCTTGTCGCGAGCAAACAAGTCAACAAGAAGATCCAGGTCGTAGCCGTCGGGTATTTCGGTGGACAGCCCGTACCCCCGAACAACCTTGCGATGCTCGGCTACGCGCTCGGCGTTGATTCGACCCAAGCGATGGGCCAGTTCGGCGGCATAGATCAGACCGATCCCAACCGCTTCTCCGTGGCGCAGATCGTAGTGGCCCGCTGTCTCCAAGGCATGGGCCAAGGTGTGGCCGTAGTTCAAGATGGCCCGCCGACCTACTTCGCGTTCATCGCCGGTGACGACGTCTGCCTTGATAGCTGCAGACCGGGCCACTCTGGGCGTAAGAGTAAGCCGGTCAAGGTGCCCTCCTCCAAGGAAGTGGTACTTGGCCAATTCGCCCATACCGGCTGTGAACTCCCGGGTGGGCAACGTATCCAGGGCTTCGATCTCGCACAGAACGGCTCGTGGCTGCCAGAACGCACCCACCAGATTCTTTCCCTCGGGGAGATTGACACCGCACTTGCCGCCGATGGCTGCGTCGATCTGCCCGAGCAGGGTGGTTGCGACATGCACCACGGGAATGCCCCGATGGTACGAAGCGGCGGCAAAGCCACCCAGATCGGTCACCACTCCCCCGCCGACGGCTACAACCATGTCAGCTCTGGTCATCCCCCACTGTGCGAAACGGGATGCTAAGTCACCAACAACGTCCAGCCGCTTGGCCGACTCTCCGGGAGGAACCTCGAAGACCCGTTGTTCAACACCGCAGTCAACCGTTACGTCAATGCCCGCCTGGGTCACTATTGCGACCTTGCGACACCCGCTGTGAACAAAATCCTTGAGCCGATCGATCACGCCGTGGCCAACGACGATGTCGGTTCGTCGTCCGTCGCCGAAGACCATCTGTTGCTCGTCGACCAGCGGCGAAAGAGCGCCTGGCTTGTCGGCAAGCGAGCGCAGAACACCGTCAACGGACTCCGAAACTCCTCCATCATCGCTGGGATCGAATTCGATGATGGCGTCAGCCGCCGTTGAGAGTACCGCCAGGCTTTCCGCTTCTTCGCGTTGGTTTCCATGTCTAGCGGAACGCACCCAGGCAACGTGGGCAGAACGTCGAACTCGTCGACGTAGAGCCACGTCGGCCAGATCTCCCGCAGACGCGGCGATGCTGCTCGGTCCAGCTGCGGAAAAGTCGGTCAGGGTCGAAGCATTGCCGGTCGGAATCCCAAGTCGGTGGGCCACTTCGTCGGCCACGTTTTGGGCATAGTACGGATCGGCCGCTACAACGACGACCGGCGAATCCGGTGTACCGACAGGATCTTTTGACACGGCTCTCCCCGACATCACTTGCTTGAACATCGCCGGCTCATAGGCGAAGCCCGGCACCTAACACTCAGGCTAACCCCACTCTCCGGGGGCTGAATCCCATTGGCGTATCGTTGCTCCAGCCGAAGGTTAGATCAAGCCGGGAGACACGAGGACAACCAGCATCGTTGCAACCGCTAAAGCCGGTCCAAACGGTATTTCCCCCTTGCGACGCCTGATCATGTTGTAGGCGAGCCCAACGACGCCTGCTCCCCCGAACGCCAGCAACATCACATACAAGATCCGCTGGACCGTTCCGATCAAGCCCGGCTCGATCCATCCGACAAAGAGTCCGAGCAACAAAGCGAGTTTGACATCACCCCTGCCCATTCCCGGCTCGTAGGCCACATGCAACAACCCCAAGGTCCCCCCGAGCAGTCCGGCTCCAAACAGCGCCGAATAGATTCCTTGTTCGTATCCGAGCTCCCCTGAAACAACCAGAACTAGGAAGAGCCCGGCCAGAATCGACGGCCAGACGACGTTGTTGGGCAGAAGATGTGTCTCAGCATCGATAACCGACAACGTCACCAGAACCGCGCTCAGCAGCAGGTAGGGCATCAGAACCCTGGGATCGTCGAAACGCCGTCCCAAGAGAACAAACGACGCCACCAGCATCAGGTCGACAGCGGGATATCGGACACCCTTGTGGCGGCCACAGCGCCCGCACGACCGAAACCAGGTCAGAACCGGAATCATGCTGGACGTGCCCTGACCCGCTTGGCACGAAACACAACGATGCTCGAACTGAACGCGAAGGCGACCGGCGGCCCGGTCAACGACAATCCCGAGAAAAGGGCCGAGAATCAGCGCTACAGCTATGAGAGCCAGCAGACGCATAATGCCTTCTCCTACGGGGGTCGTCGACCCAGCCACCGGTCGCCATCAACCGGAGAACGTTGGTCGAACTTTCGGTCGGTCTAGCCGTCCTGCTTGAGGTACTCCATCAGCAGGCCACCGTTCAGGTCATCGCTGGACTCCTCAAACAGCTCGGAGGCATCATTGACCTCTTCGCCGAATTCGCTGATCTCTGCGGGCGAGGGAGGCGTGTGAGTACCGGAGCCGATTGGGGCCACAAGAGCAGCCTCTGCGGCAGGCGCAGCCGTGCTATAGCCGGGTGTCGGATAGTTCTGAGAAGCCGGCGTGTACGAGTCGCTGGCCATCGAGCTCGGAGGCGTCGGGGGTACCGGAGCGGCAGCCCTGGCGCCGGCAGGCTCACTGATGATCACCAGCTGGCGCTCGGCCAGATTCTTGATCTGACGGCTTCCCTCAACCTCACCGAGATTGAGTCGTTCACAGACAACCAGGGCCGGGCAACCGGCAGCGATGATGGTCAGAGCCGACCATTCGGCCCGGGTGATCATGACCTCCTCGGCCGGCAGGTCAGACACCGGCGTCACAATGTGATTCAGCGTCGGCACCACGGCCTCTATCGAGCGCCAGTCCATCAGTCGATTCTCAGCATCGCTGAGGACAGATGAAACGTCATCATCAAACTCGGTTGGTTCGATGTCCATAGCAGTGAAAGTAAAGTTGCCTTCGCTGTAGCGCAGCAACTCGAACATCACATCGCCTATACCATTTCCGTTGGCCTCGTAACTGGCCTGGCCGTCAACGAGACGACCTTGACGAAAGGCAAGGGAGCCATTGCCCCGGTCGCCTTTGATATCCAACTGTCCCGTCTTGGCCGTGCTCGAAAGCAGTCCGAGAACTTCATCGAGCGCAAAGTTCTCCAAGGAACCCTGAAGCATACGTTTAACCTTCCTGTTGCGCCCTGCACCACTGCGGGACGAAAGTAACTACAGAAGCACAAGTCGGACGGCCTATCGGGAACTTGAGGATCCGGGAAGCCAAAAGGCCCAGAAATATCTCCAGGGCCGTTATCTGGGTGGAACGATTAGGTCCAAGGCTTGGCGCATGGCGCCAAGCGGGGGCTCGACTCCGGTGAAGCGCACAATCTGAAGGCCTGCCTGATGAATTAGCATCCCCAGCCCGTTTGTTACTCGGGCGCCGTGGTCTTCGGCTATTCGCATCAGGGGTGTTCGGGCCGGTTGGTACACGATGTCCACGACTTCGTGGCCTTCGCGCAGAAACCGTGGATCAATCGGCCACGAGTCAGGATCCGGTCCGCCGTCCATTCCGACCGAGGTTGCGTTGATCACCACGTGGCAGTCTCTAACGGCGTCAGGTTCGGCGACACGGGCCGCCGCAGCCAGTTCCGCGGCATCGGCCGCGGTTGCCGCCGTGCGGTTCACTACGGCGATGTCAGACGCTCCGGCCCTCCCAACAGCCTCGATTATCGACCGTGCTGCTCCCCCTGCACCGATGACGGCCACGGCACGACCATTCAACGATGAGCCAAACTCCTCGTGGTGTGCGGCAACAAGCCCATCGCCATCAGTCGAGTCGGCCACGATCTCGTCGCCATCCCAAAACAAGGTGTTGGCAACCCCGAGTCGCTCGACTGCCGGCGTTACTCGATCAGCCGCTGCGGCGACTGCCTGCTTGAACGGCATCGTGACCGACAACCCGCCGAGCCCGAACGTTCTCATGGATTCGACAATACGATCGCCGTGACCCTCCGGAACCTCAAAGGCGACATAGGTCCAATCACTACCAAGATGCCGGAAAGCAGCGTTGTGCAGGACCGGTGATTTTGAGTGTCGAACTGGATTTCCGACCACACCGGCGACAACGGTCCGAGCTGACGGGCTCATGCTCGACAGCGAGTGGCGGGTCGGCTCCGGATGTTAGTTGTCAAGCAGCCCGGCCTCGTCGGACAGCCGCTTCTGCGCTTCGAACTCGCTGTACTCGGCGGTGAAGAAGTGATTGCCTTGCACGTCAGCGAGAACGTAGTACAGCCAGTCCCCGTCAGCAGGATTCATCGCTGCGTCCAACGAAGCGCGACCCGGAACGCCGATGGGGGTCGGAGGTAATCCAAGCTGGAGCCGAGAGTTGAACTGCTCTTCGGAGGCCAACATGCTTTGGGTGATGGGGATACCGCGCTCACCGGCGTTGAAAATAAACGTGGCGTCGATACCAATCGGAATCTGCTCGGTCAGACGGTTGTAGATCACTCGTGCGATCTTGGGGCGATCAGCGTCGGTCTTGGCCTCAGCTTCCACTAGCGAGGCAACGATAATCGCTTGATATGCGGACACACCCAAGCGCTGCTCGGCAGCGCCATAACCCAGTTCGCCGGTCACCTTGGCGAACTCGTCGCTCATCTTTTCCAGCACTTCGACGGCCGTTATCTCTTCTTCGATGAAGTACGTCGAGGGGAACAGCAGACCCTCCCAGCTGCTGCTGCCCTCCGGGCGGTAGCGGGGCTGGAGCTGGCCAGCCTGCAGCGCCGAGGCCAACTGCGCCTCGGTCACTCCTGGAACCTGGTTGGCAATCCGCGGGAGCATCTCGTTGATCCAGAGACCTTCGATTACTCGGAACTGGCCGTACTCGATCTGCTTCGGCCCGCCCTGGAGAATGACGATGGCCTCATCGGCAGACATGTTCTCCTGGAAGGTGTACTCACCGGCCTGGAAGTTGCCCTGGTCCTGCCACTGAGCGTAATAGCGGAAGAAGGTGCTGTTGGGGATTACCCCGTTGGCCGCAAGCGTCGAACCAATGTCGCTCGTGGTCGAACCGGTGGGAATGTCCACAACAATCGTTTGGCCGGGCGCGCCCTCAGGGTCCAGCTGACCGGCGAACCAACCTCGCCCGATGTTAAAGGCGAAGAAGCCAATAAACAGAAGCAGTCCTAGGGCAACCACCGAGCGAACGATACGGAAAATGGCCGGCCTGGTGTTCACGTAATCGGCCTCGTCATCCCAGATCAGTTCGTCGTCGATGCGTCGGACGGGCATGTACTGCCCATCCGAGACTCGATCGCGCTCGCTTCCATGCTGCTGATCAAGAATGCTCACAAGTAAATCCTACTGGACGCCTAACAGCCTTTGACGGCATTCTCAGCCATCGGCCGACGGACAGCCGGAATCAATCCAGCTTTGCAGAATTACCGTCGCCGCAGTCTGATCAATGACCTGTCGCTGCCGCCGCGACGAGATCCCGGCTGCATGCAACGCCGATGCGGCTTCAACGGTTGAGAGCCGTTCGTCGTGCAGCACAACATCAAGTGAGAGCTCGCTGTCAGCGATGAATCGTCGCAGCGCCTTCACCTCTCGGCGGATGGATCGAGCGGCCGGGCCCTCATCGCCGTCGAGCGAGCGCGGCAGCCCGACCACGATTGTGTCGACCTCCGCTACCTCGGCGATGTCCAGCAACTGCCGATGTTCGGCCGGTCGGTCACCGCGACGCTTGACGGTGTCGTGAGGCGTGGCCAACACAGGTCCGGCATCAGACACAGCCACACCGATACGTCGCTCGCCAAGGTCCAGGCCGAGTGCTCGCCTGCTAGCCGGCCGGTCCGTCATGGTTGCGTTGCTCCAAGCCGACCAACGCTCCTACTAGTGGTGGTCAAGCGGACGAAATGGTCGATCGGACGATCTCCAGCGCCTCGTCGATGCCCTCAGGATCTTTGCCCCCGGCCATAGCCAGATCGGCGCCCTTGCCGCCGCCGCCCTCGATCGCCTTGGCGCTATCGGCCAGCAGATCGCCAGCGGTAACGGGACTCCCGTCGGCAACTGCCGCCACGAGGGCGGCCCCGCCGCCTGCCGGGGCGCCTCCGAGCACAACAATGGAAACCCCATCGTGATTCCGCACAGCGACGGCCAGGTCCTTCAACTGATCGCGATCGATCTCATCGATGCGAGAAATGACTACCCCTTCGGCTGCAGCAGCGGCCAACTCGGTGGCTCGCCCTTGGGCCAGCTGGGTCTGAAGTTGCTTCACCTGTTTCTTGGTCTCGTCGAGCTCGCCAAGACGTTTGCCCAGACCTTCGAGCACGTCACCACGGGGGACGTTGAGCAACCCGGCGGCCTCGGTGATAACCGACTCCTCTTGTCGCAGAAGGTCAATGGCACCCGATCCGGTCACAGCCTCCACCCGACGGAGGTTTGAGCCGATCGAGCCCTCGGACACGATCTTGATCAGGCCGATGTCACCCAGTGCTTTGACATGGGTCCCGCCACAGAACTCGAGTGTGGGCCCAGCTACGAGAACACGGACCCGTTCGCCATACTTGTCGCCGAAGAAGGCAATGGCACCCATCTCTTCGGCTTCGTTCTTGGTCATTTCCGGATGGTCGACACCTGGGTTGGACAGAACCTCGGCGTTGACCAGATCCTCGATTTGGGCCACCTGCTCGGCCGTCACCGGTTCGAAGTGGCTGAAGTCGAACCGCAGGCGGTCGGGCGCTACCAGCGACCCTTGCTGTTGAACATGATCGCCCAGGATCTCGCGTAGAGCCCAGTGCAGCAAGTGGGTGCCGGTGTGGTTGCGCCTGATGGCATCGCGCCGCTGGGTGTCAACTGTCAATGTGGCGGCCTGGCCGGCCAACAAGTCGCCTTCGGTGATTCGAACGACATGACGGTGAACGCCGGGAACGGCGTACACGGTGTCGATCACTTCAGCCTTTCCGGTGTCGGTCACGATCGATCCGGTGTCGCCGATCTGACCGCCAGACTCTGCGTAGAACGGGGTGCGGTCAAAAAAGACCGAGACTGTTTTGGTGCCGATCCCGGTTACCAACTGAACCATTGCCGCCACATCCACAAGCTCATCACGGCCGACGAAGTCGGTTACGCCGTTGCCCTCGACCATGGCTTGAACCTGCTCGAAGTCGGCGGCGACCACCACGCCTTTGCGAGCCGCCTTGGCACGGGATCGTTGCTCGGCCATCGCCTCATCGAAACCGGGGCGGTCAACGCTCATGCCCCGCTCGACTACAACTTCTTCGGTCACTTCAAACGGGAACCCGTAGGTGTCGTGAAGCATGAATGCCACCGACCCGGGCAGGTCGCCGCCTTCAGGAACCTCGGCCAGGTGCTCGTCCAGAATTGACGATCCGGTAGCCAGCGTCTTGCGGAACTGAATCTCCTCCCGCTCAACCACCGAGCGAATCAGCTCGTGGGTTGTCTGGAGTTGCGGGTAGTCCTCGCCCATAATGTCGACTACGGCGTCAACCAACTTGGCAGTGACCAGATCTTCTACGCCGAGTAGATAGGCAAATCGAATGCCGCGGCGCATGATGCGACGCAGCACGTAGCCCCGGTCCTCGTTTGAGGGAAAGACGCCGTCGCTGATGAGAAACGCCATCGTTCGAGCGTGCTCGGCCAAGACCCGCAGAGCGAGGTCCGATCGATCGTTGTTGCCTAGTTGATAACCGGTGATCTCTTCGGCGGCGGAGATCAGGGCTGCCATCTCGTCTATCTCGAAGACCGAGTCTTTCTCCTGAAGGACCGCCAGTATTCGTTCAAGACCAGCTCCGGTGTCGATGGATGGCTTGGGTAGTGGCGTCGACTCACCTGCCTCGTCGGTCTCGAATTGCATGAAGACCAGATTCCAGATCTCGACAAATCGGTCTTCGTCACCGTGGGCTGGTCCGCCATCCTCGCCGTACTTCGGACCCTTATCCCAAAAGATCTCCGAGCATGGACCGTTTGGGCCGGTGTCGGCCATTCGCCACCAGTTGTCCTCGTCCAGTCGCTGAATTCTCTCGGCCGGGATTCCCACGCTGTCGCGCCAGATCTCAGCGGCCTCATCGTCGGTCAAGTGGACGGTCACCCAGAGACGCTCAGGATCAAGGCCGAGCACCTCGGTGACAAACTCCCAGGCCATAGCAATGGCCTCGGGTTTGAAGTAGTCACCGAAACTGAAGTTGCCCATCATCTCGAAGAAGGTCAGATGGCGGGCAGTGCGACCCACTTCATCGAGGTCGTTATGTTTGCCTCCGGCCCGAACGCACTTTTGTACCGTTACCGCCCGGCGGTGCTCAGGTACTTCCTCTCCGAGGAAGTAGGACTTGAACGGCACCATGCCTGAATTGACGAACAGCAGCGTCTGATCATGGGGAATGAGACTCGCTGACGGCAACCGCTGATGGTCGCGACCGACGAAGTAGTCGGTAAATGCCTTCCGGAGTTCTTTAGCCTTCATAGTGCAATCCAGACTATCGAAGGCCGGATGCGCCATGACTCCCAATTAAGCTAGTTCGGTTTGCTGAGGTCCCTGCAGTACGGGTCGAGCGGGCCGCAATCTCGCTCGTGATACTAGAGACACCAGGACTCTAGAGGTCCCAGGGTTTTTCAAGTGACCGGTAGGTTCGGCGGACTCGCCGAGGCTTGACTGGTCGTGTCAGCCGATGGCGGAATCTACCTCGCGGGGTCTCGGACGGGACTTGATTCCAGACCTCGTCACCTTCATGGCCGGAGTCGCCTCCGTCGCGCTCATGTCGGGAGTCGAGAAGTGATAGATCGGCCCGCCGGTGGTCGCCCCTGGAGCGGTGATAGTCGGACCACAGCTGACGCTCAAGCTCGTCGCGCTCGCTACGAATGTCGCCTCGAGCCGTCCGCCGCCACTCCGAGACCGAGCGTCGATACTGATCGACCAGCCGCAACGAATCACTGGCCGTTCCCGCAGCGGAGCGCGAGACCCCGGCCGCCTTCCGAGCCGAGCGCCCGGCAACCATGGCTGTACCCACAACTCGGAGCGGGTCACCTGGGGCGTCCTTCAAGGCCGAAACGACAGATTCAGGCATTTTCTCGGCAGCTTCGGTTGTTGCTTCGTCGATTCTGCGTTGCCCCCCAAGCCGAGCCAGTGATCGGAGGGCAGCCACTACCGCCACCCATCCGAAACGACGCAACACGGTGCGAAAGATCCAACGGAAGAAGAACATCAGAGCATCGACCTCAGGCTCATCGCTTACGCCTTCCTCGACGATCGTCTGACTGGGGAAGGGAAATCGTCTCGTTGTTTTGGAGGCTCTGGTTGCCCTGAGACTTGCGACCTCGCAGCAGCTTCCGGGCCACCCGGCCGGTTCCGGATGCGACCGCCAAGGTTCTAATCACGGGATCCTGAACTGCCTCATGGGTACGTCTCGTCGTTTCCGATATAGCAGTTGTCGCCTGATCAGCTCGATCAAGAACAATGTCAACCTTGTCTAGCTCAGCGTCGGCGTCGGCCACGAGCTGACGGAGTTCGGTGAACGCAGCCACCCCTTCGGAGCGAAGGTGGGTGGCTGTTTCCTCCAGCTTGGCCAGGGTGTTGTTCAAGTTGTTTACCGCCGTAATGAGAAACACCGCAGCGACAACAACCGCTATGGCAACTACCACAGATGCAAAATCGATGATGGTCAATCGGCCTCCCCAAGCGGAGCGTCGTCGTCTCGCCTTCGGGTCCACTCCTCCACACCGTCTCTCAACGTGGGCCGGTAGTACCTTCGTGAGGCAAGCTCCTCGGGAATGTAGCCCTGATCGACCCATCCCTCGGGATAGTCGTGAGGATACCGGTAACCAACGCCGTGCCCCAGCGATTCGGCCCCACGATACGAGCCGTCGCGTAGATGCAACGGCACTTCGCCCGCCGGCTCACGCTGGACATCGGACATGGCCTCTTTGAATCCCTTGTAGGCCGAGTTCGACTTCGGGGCGGTTGCCAGATGGACGGTGGCGTGAGCCAGGTTGATGCCGGCCTCGGGCAGACCGACGTAGTCGACGGCCCGGGCAGCGCCGATGGCCACGGTTAGAGCATTGGGGTCGGCCATACCAACGTCTTCGGAGGCTGATATGACCAAGCGACGGGCCAGGAACCTCGGATCTTCACCGGCGGTGATCATTCTCGCCAGCCAATACAGGGCGGCATCGGGATCACTCCCCCGAATGCTCTTTATGAATGCGCTGATTACGTCGTAGTGCTCATCTCGCCCGTAGCGAAGCGCCTTCAGGTCGCTCGCTGCCTCGGCATCGGCCAGAGTGACTTCGATGCCGGTTATCGACGTCGTTGCCGGTGCCTGGGCGCCAGCGTCGAGTTGATTCCTATGTGCAGCCTCGACCTCCTGGCGGCGAGCATCGGCTAAAGCCACAGCCGTCTCCAGCGTTGTCAGAGCCTGTCGTCCGTCACCGACAGCTCGTGAGACCAGATGATCTATGGCTTCATCGCTAGCGGTCGCACCCTCGAACTCGATCCCGCGTCGCAGCAGGGTGGTCACAGCGTCGTCGTCCAAAGGTTCCAACCGAAACAAGGTCGAACGGCTCCGCAGCGGGCCGTTGACCTCGAAAAACGGATTCTCAGTGGTAGCCCCGATCAGGGTTATCACCCCGGACTCAACGGCGGGCAACAGCGCATCTTGCTGAGCCTTGTTGAACCTGTGGACCTCATCCAAAAACAGGATCGTGCCTTGACCGTGAGCCCCCAATCGTTCCTCGGCGTCGGCAATTACCTGCCGAACATCTTTCACCGTGGCATTCACCGCCGATAGTTGAACGAAGTTCTTGGCCGATGCTGTAGCCAGCAAACGAGCCAGGGTTGTCTTTCCCGTTCCAGCGGGACCCCAGAGGATTACCGATGCAAGACGGTCAACGTTCAACAAGCGGCGCAACGGACCCTGCTCTCCGAGCAGGTGTTCCTGACCGACCACATCATCCAGCGACGTCGGCCGCATCCGGTCCGCCAGTGGCGACCTGGAGCGCAAGCGCTCCTCAGCGGCGGCGGCGAACAGATTCGATGCACCAGACATGCGCTGCGACCTCCGAGACCCAAATGACAACCGCACCCCAGATCCTACACAAGCCAGGAGATAACTCGTGACCGCAGGATCACTGCTCACCATCCTGTTCTACACATGGCTGATCATCAGCGCCGCAGTAGCGGTTGTCTGGTATCGCCGAAGAGCAAAGAGTCGAGCTGAGACGCAACGCAGCAGACTTCGGGAGCTCAACGAACGTGATGCAGAACGACGATCGAGTACTACCGAGTCGGAGGCCAAGTCGCAGATGGTGGCGGCCGGGGCCGTTGCCTCCACGGGGCTGGCCGACCACAATGGCGCCACCGAGCTGGGCGAGACTCCGTCGGCCATCGATCTGAACGACTTCATCTTTGAATCCGATGAGAACGTCGAGGAGAACCCCGAGTCCGAGTCGGTCGACGATGAACCAGGCGACACCCACTTCACCGACGGTATGGACACCGACGAGATCGACGTTCCGACCAACGACGAAGCCGACCACGAACTCTCTGACGCCGACTCGATTGACGACGCCGATGACGAGCTGAGTCTTGAGAGCACCGTCCACGACGACGAGCCTCTCGATGACGGACTGTCAATCAACGACCTTAAATCTGACCTCGACGATACTCCCCTCTCCGACGATGAGCGGCCCGACGGTGACTTGGCGGACAGTGACCTGTCGTTGGCTGATAACGAAGCTCGCGAGGTGGAAGAGTACGAGGACGACTCATCGGACGATGACCAGATCTTGGATGACAGTGACAAATCGATTGACAGTGACAAATCGATTGATAGTAATAAATCAGACAACGGCGCTTCAGACGACGTCGAACAGCAACAGGAACCTGGCACCGATCGGCTAGTGCTCGGTTCCCTTCCCATCGACGACGACCAAGCTGCACCCGACCTAGCCGGACTCCTCACCGAATTCGATCTTCCCTACGATCTTGAACCGCTGGGGGACACCAGGTCCGAGGACAGCGAACTCGGAGGCCATGTTGCGCTTGTAAGCGAGCACGGCGAGCCAGCCGAGGTCGGCACGGCTCTGGCCGACGCCCTGGTCGATATCGGCTACAACTTCGAACCTGTCGGACACGACCGGGGCCTGGCCAAGCGAGGAAGCGATCTGATCGCCTTGCGAATCATCCCCGAGGTCGGGGTATCGGATGTTGCCGAGCGATACTCCCAGGCCGAGGTCAGCGCATCATCAATGGTGATCGAAATGTGGTCAGGTCAAGCCGCCGTGGAAGCGAGCGCAACCAGCGACCGCTAGTCGATCGGCGGGGGCAGAACGGCTAGACCTAACTCCGAAAGCTGCGGCTCATCGACCAGACCTGGCGCGCCGGTCATCGGATCGAGACCTGACTGCGGCTTCGGGAAAGCAATGACTTCTCGAATGTTCTCTTCGCCGGCAAGAATGGCGGCCAAACGCTCGAGGCCATAGGCAAACCCGCCGTGAGGTGGGGCGCCGTATTTGAACGGGTTCAGGAAGAATCCGAAACGCTCCTCTGCCTCGGTTCGGCTGATACCAAGGACATCGAAAACGCGCCGCTGTAGATCGGGGTCGTGGATTCTGATGCTGCCGGAACCCAACTCCCAGCCGTTCAGAACGAGGTCGTAGGCCCACGCCCGAACCTTTGTTGGGTCGGTGTCGAAAAGCTCGATGTCCTCAGGGTGAGGATGGCAGAATGGGTGATGTCCAGGACGGGGCTGACCAGTGGTGCCGTCGACCCCTACGAACAGCGGGAAGTCGACCACCCATACGTAGCGGTACGGTCCTTGGCTGACCGGTGGACGACCCATCCGGTTGCGCAACTCGCCCAGTACCTCACAAGTTGTGAGCCAGTCATCGGCGATCATCAACAACAGGTCGCCTTCGTTGGCGTCGAGTCGTTTGGCGAGCTCGTGTTGCTCCGACTCGGACATGAATTTGGCAACCGGCGAGTCGAAGCTACCGTCTGCCCCAACTTTGATCCAGACCATACCTTTGGCCCCGAACGACTTTGCCGTGTCTGTCAACGCATCCAGCTTGTTGCGGCCCCAATCGGCGGCCGCTCCGGGGGCGTTCAGCCCCTTAATCGACTCAGCGGTGGCGAAAGCTTTGAAATCGGTGGCGGAGAAGACATCAGTCAACTCCTCCAGCTCCATCTCGAACCGCAGATCCGGCTTGTCCGAACCAAAGCGGTTCATGGCTTCGTGCCAGGTAATTCGAGGAATCTCGTCCGGCCGGGTGCCGGTGACGGCTTCCGCCGCATCCAACACTGACACCTCGACGGCGGAAAGAACATCGTCGACCTCGACGAAGCTCATCTCCATATCGAGCTGCATGAACTCATACTGGCGATCGGCCCGGAGATCTTCGTCACGAAGACATCGGGCAATCTGGAAATATCGATCGAGCCCCGACACCATAAGCAACTGCTTGTACAACTGGGGGGACTGCGGGAGAGCGTAGAACGAGCCTGGCCGCTGGCGCGACGGAACGATGAACTCCCGTGCCCCTTCCGGCGTGGTCGGCATCAGCATCGGCGTTTCAACCTCTACAAAGCCCTGGTTGACCATGGCAGAACGTACCGCAGCGTTCACCTGGGAACGCACCCGCAGGTTGCGCTGCATGCGCGGCCGACGGAGGTCCAAATATCGGTGGCGCAGCCTGACCATTTCGTCGACGTCGTCAGCTCGATCGTCCATCGGGAACGGAGGAGGCTCGGCGATCGACAGCATGTTCACTTCGGCATTGGTGATTTCTACCTGGCCGGTCGAGAGGTTGTCATTGATGGTCCCCTCGGGCCGCTGAGTCACAGTGCCGGAGATCTCCAGTACGTACTCGCTGCGAACGTCAACGGAGTTGTCGACCACACACTGAATGACGCCAGAGTGGTCGCGCAGGTCGACGAACGCCAAATGTTCGCCGTGCTCGCGGCGACGATTGACCCATCCGCAAACCACGACTTGTCGGCCGATATCACTCTGAGTCAGCTCGCCGCAAAGGTGGGTTCGCTTCATGTCCGATCTTCTCCGTCCTTGGTTTCACGGCCTTGGGCCAAACCAGAGCGTACCGCCGCCAACATCTGGCCACGCTGGACTTGTTCTTGTGTGCCATCAGCCATGGACCGTACCGACACGGTTCCCGACGACATCTCGTCCTCGCCCACGATTACCGCCACTGCCGCGCCGGAACGGTTGGCGTTCTTCATCTGCGCTTTCATGGAACGACCGTCGTAGCTACGGTCGGCCTTCAGGCCAGAGCGACGAAGCTCCTCGACCACCAGCAATCCGACGTCAGCCGAGCCGGTGGCATCAACAACCCAGACATCAATAGTGTTGCCGGACGACGGCAACACACCGGCTGCTTCGCAGGCTAGAAGCGTGCGGTCAACCCCAATAGCGAATCCAACGCCCGGCTCAGGAGGGCCGCCCAGCGCCTCAACCAAGCCGTCGTAGCGGCCCCCTCCCCCAACGGCATTCTGCGCCGCTTCAAGCCCGGGGGCGGCGAACTCAAACGTGGTTCGGTTGTAGTAGTCCAAGCCTCTGACCAGCAGCGGATCGATGGTGTAGTCGATCTTCAACGTATCGAGGCCGTTCCGTACCTCGGCAAAGGCCGCCGCCGCCTCGTTCGAGAGCGAATCGAGAATTGTTGGCGCGCCTGCGGCGATTGCGGCATCGCCGGGCCGCTTGGCGTCCAGGAGGCGCAGTGGGTTAACGCTAAGCGTGGCTCGCGCCGCCTCAGACAAAGAGTCTCTGTTCTGCTCAAAGTAGGAGTTGAGATCTTGGAGATAGGCCGGTCGCTCGGCGATGTCGCCGAGGCTGTTGATCCGAAGCTCGACGGCCAGGCCAAGGTCATCGAAGAAGCGTTGGGCCAGTGCGATAACCTCGACGTCCAATTGGGGGTCGTGTGAACCAATGACCTCGATACCTACTTGGTCGAACTGACGGTATCTCCCCTTTTGAGGCTTGTCGTAGCGGAAGTTCGGTCCGGCATACCAGGTCTTCCAGGGAGTTGTCGGCCGGTACTGGGCAAAGGCTCGACACACTGATGCCGTAAACTCTGGCCGCAAGGCGATGTTGCGGCCGCCCTTGTCTTCGAACGAATAGAGCTCCTTGGAGACAACGTCCGACGCCTCACCCAGGCGAGTGAACACCTCGGTGTCTTCAAACATCGGTGGAATGATCTGACCGAATCCGGCCCCGGCGGCCAGATCGGCGAACAGGGTCACAAGCCCGCGAAGGTGTGAGGCATCGGGTTCGAGGATGTCTCTGGTGCCTGGGAGCGTCTGGAACGTTGATCGGGCCATAACGAGCCTGATCGTACCTCGAATGCCGCCTGTCGCACTGCCGATTTCGCACCAATGAGAGAGATGGCCAGATCCACTGGCCAGGCGATCGGCTATGTCCAGCTAGGTCATTGTGGTGAACAAGCAGGAACCAAGCTGGGTAGACCCACAGCCCAACGACGCTCGGCCGCGGTGAGTACCGCCAAGGCCAGCGGGGCCAAGGGTGGGCCGGGCTCAACTGCGTCGGGATCTAGATGAAGCCAGACCAAGCCTTCATCTCCCCGTTCCCTCCATTCGGAGGACCCACTGGCCAACGGAGGGAGCGGTCGAGGTGAACGGAAGTACGGCCCTAGCCACACCCGTCCGGATCCCACTGGTCAATTCGTTCCTGGGCAAAGTCCGGCAATGCCGTGTACGCCGCTTGAGCGGCTCGAATGGCTTCAAGCAGGTTGGCTGGAAACGGTAGGTTCAGGCCGATGTGGTCGATATCGAACTCGACGGTGTCGTCTGGTTGACCGAAGGCGCTGAGGGCCGTAGTCAATCCGTCAGATGAACGACCGGCCGTTTCAGCGATACGCGAGGCCAGGCCCACGGCCGATGGCGTCCATTCACCTACGGCCGGGGCATCGGGCATGGACTGTTGCCTTCGCCGCCAACGCCGTCAACCGATTACCGGCTGCGGGGCCTCGGATCGTCGCCGCTAACGACGGTCGGAGCGGCCGGGTACGATCCGGTAGACGTCGTAGACCCCGTCAACCGATCGCAGATGATGCATCACAGAAGTGAGATGAGTCGGATCGGCGATCTCGAACTCGAACGACAGTCGGGCGATGCGATCATCGGTGGTACTGGTCGAGCAATTAATGATGTTGACGTGCTGCTCAGCGAACGCACGAGAGACGTCGGCCAAAAGATGATTGCGGTCATACGCCTTGAGTTCAAGTGAGGCGACAAAGTGGTCCGTCTCGACGTCGGCGTCCCACTCGGCGTCGATGAGACGATCGTTTTGGGCGTTGGCCAACGACTCCGCGTTGGCACAGTCGGTCCTATGGATGGAGACACCGCGACCGCGGGTCACAAACCCCATGATGTCGTCGCCTGGCACCGGGGTACAACAGCGCGACAGGCGGACCAAGACGTCGTCCAGGCCCTCGATTCGGACTCCGACCGAGCCTGGTGGCTCCGGCTTGACAGGCAGCATGGTCGAGTCCGGGGCTCCCGGCGGGGTTTGCTGCTTGATGGGTACCTGTAGTGAGGTGTGTTTGAGAAGCCGGGTGACAACCTTGTTGACCCCGATATTGCGCTCGCCGATGGCAGCGAACAAGCTCTCGGCGTCCGGGTAGTTCATCTCCAAAGCCGTCTCGACGATTATCTGGCCTGACTTCGGGCCGAAGTCGTCAAGCGACAGGCCTTCTTTCTTTAGCGCTCGTTTGAGGACGCGCTCGCCGGTGACGATCGAGTCGTCTCGACGCTCCCGAGAGAACCACTGCTTGATCTTGCTGGCCGCCCGATGGGACGACACGAAGTTCAACCAGTCCTGTGACGGCCCAGCCTCGATGACCTTAGACGTGAAGATCTCAACCGTCTGGCCGGACTGTAGAGCCTCAGACAGTGCCACCAACTTTCCGTCGACCTTGGCACCAACGCAGCGGTGACCGATGTCGGTGTGGATGGCGTAGGCGAAATCGATTGGCGTTGAGCCGGAAGGAAGGGTCGTTACCTGACCTTGAGGGGTGAAGACGAAGACTTCGTCATCGTGGTCGAGATCAACCTTCAAGTTCCGCATGAACTCGCTGGGGTCGGATGTTTCCTTCTCCCAGCCGACGATTCTCCTCAGCCACGGTAGGTCGAGCTCGCCACCATGGTCTTCGCTCTTGTAGTGGTAGTGGGCGGCCACTCCAGACTCGGCCCGCTCATGCATTTCTCGAGTTCTGATCTGAACTTCGATGGGTTTACCCTGCGGGCCGACCACGGTGGTGTGCAACGACTGATAGAGGTTGAACTTAGGCATGGCCACGTAGTCTTTGAAGCGGCCCTGCACTGGCTTCCAGGTGGCGTGAATCGACCCGAGAGCGGCGTAGCAATCACGAACGCTGTCGACGACAACCCGGATGCCGACTAGGTCGTGGATTTCGTTGAACTCCTTGCCCCCAAGCTGCATCTTCTCGTAGATCGAGTAGAGCGTCTTCTCCCTACCCATCACCTCGGCGTCGATGGCCAACTCTTTCACCCGGTCGTTGACCTGCTCAAGAACCTGGGTGAGGTACGTCTCGCGCTCTGGCGTGCGCAACGCCACCATGTATTCGATTTCGGCATAGCGCTTTGGATGGAGGGCGGCGAAGGCCAAGTCCTCCATCTGCATCTTCACTTCTTGCATCCCCAACCGATGGGCCAGCGGCGCGTACACCTGGAGGCTCTCGAGGGCAATGCGTTCCTGCTTCCAGTGCGGCATGGCAGCGAGAGTTCGAAGGTTGTGCAGCCGATCGGTCAGCTTGATGATCAGCACCCGAATGTCTTTCGACATGGCGATGATCATCTTGCGGATCGTGGCCGCCTGCTGCGCTTCTTTGGTGTCGAAGCGAATCCGTTCGAGCTTGGTTACCCCATCGACGATGGCAGCCACTTCGTCACCGAAGGCCCGGTCGATATCCTCGAGTTCGATTCGAGTGTCCTCAACAGCATCGTGAAGCAAAGCAGCCGCTATCGACACTTCGTCCAACCCGAGTCGAGCGATAATTTTTGCCACCGACAAGGGGTGGGTGATGTACGGTTCGCCGGATCGACGCCGCTGGTCGATATGCGCTCGTTCGGCCATTTGAAAGGCCCGAAAGACAACATCGACCTGTCGGTCCCGATCGGGACCAGTGAATCGTTCGATCAGCGGCTGAATTTCGACCTCAGGGGTGGGCCGCTTACGAAGCCAGGGCAGAACCCGTTCAACCGTTACCACGTCGCGATTCGTTCTCCAAAGTCGATCGTGGATTCAAGTATAGCCACACCGCTCAGGCGGCTGTAACCGCTAACCAAGCCAGCCGCTCGGTTAGCGGCGTTTGCCTTTCTTGCGCGGCCGCGGCGGGCCACCCCCGGGCGAAAGCAAACGTGGATCATCGTCGAGGCGGGTGATGATCGGCGTGTCTTCTTCCCCATCGACCCCGTCGATGTCATCGGAGTCAAGCCCACTGTTGGCCGAGGATTTCTCTCGCTCACGCCTGCGGGCCTCCAACTCAGCTGACCGTCGAACATCCGGTTGCCGTTGCTTCAGCCAAACCAGAATCGGTGCGGCAACGAAGATCGACGAATACGTTCCGAGGAGGAGACCGATGAACAGCGCCAGGGCGAAATCAAGAATGCCAGCGCCGCCGAGTAACACTCCACCGATCAAGAGCATGGACAGGACCGGTAGAACCGTTGTGATGGTGGTGTTGATGGATCGCATCAGCACCTGGTTCATCGATTGACTTACCAACCCGTCAATGGCCAGGCGTTCACCGATGATGCTGCGCTCGTTGTCCAGAACCTTGTCGAACACCACGACCGTGTCGTACAACGAGTAGCCGAGAATCGTAAGCAGGGCAATCACGGTGGCGGGACTAACCTCGAAGCCGAACAGCGAATACACACCGGCGGTGATCAGCAGGTCGTGTGTCACCGCCGCCAGGGCGCCCAATGCCATTCGCCACTCAAGTCGCCAAGCCAGATAAAGCGCTACAACGACAAAGAACAGGGCCAGGGCACGAACCGCTTGGCTGGTGATCTGATCACCCCAGGTCGGACCGATTTCTGATACTCCGACGGCGTCTCGGTCGACTCCACCAAGCTCGGCCATCTGCGACACGATGTCGTCGCTTCGCTCCAATGCCTCAGTGCCGGCTTGGAGGCGAACCTGGTTACCGCTTGACGTGCCCACCAGCTGGATTCGAGCGTCTTCAATAGCTGTAACTGCGGCCCTGGCGTCGGCGACGGTTACGTCCTCGGCCACCGGCACCTCCCAGACTCCGCCACCCTGGAAGTCGATGCTCAGATTGAGCCCACGAACCAGGAGTAGCAGAAGCGAGATAGTGATAAGAGCGAACCCCACCCGAAGTGAGATCCGCCATCGGGGCCGAAAGTCTATGGTCGACTGTCCAGCGAAAAGATCGTCGAGAAGGCTCATGCCTTGGTTCCCCCAAAGTTTGGCAATCCCAGCAAGCGGGGATTCTCATCCACGGCGGAACGCCGAGCCAGCCACAGAAGGGCAGGGCGCATAAACGTCCACGAGATGATCAGATCAAGAATTGTGGCCAAGCCAAGGTAGAAGGCAAAGCCCCGCACCGCTCCGACCGTCAACAGGTAAAGCAGCACTGCGGCGATGAGGCTGACGACGTCGGCCTTGACGATGGTCGAGATAGCCGATTGATACGCCCGTTCGACCGCCGTCGGGACTCGTCGTCCTGACATGTAACTTTCTTTGACGTTTTCGAAGTAAACGATGTTGGAGTCGGCGGACACGCCGACGGCCACGATGAGGCCGACCACCCCCGCCAACGTCAGCGCAAGACCGAATTGTTCGCCGAACCAGGCAACAATCGTCCAGAGCAGCGCTCCCGAAATCAGCAGGCCACCAATGGCGACCAGCCCGGCCAGTCGGTAGTAGGCCATGAGATAGATGGCCACAAGAGCCAAGCCGATGAGGCCGGCAACGACGCCGGACTGCATCACGTCACGTCCGATCGAGGCAGAAACGGTTCTTGTTTCCTGGGGAATCAGCTCCAGAGGCAGCGCACCGAACCGCAGAGCTTCGGCTAGCCGTCTTGCTTCCTCTTCCTCAAAGTCACCGGAGATCACGATCTGGTTCCGAGCGAATTGAGGGGCATTGATCGACGGGGCGGAAATGACGTTGTGGTCGAGCACGACCGCCAGTCGGGTTGAGGGGCAGACCTCAGCGTTGCCATTGAAGCACTCAGCGGCAACGTCGTTGAACTGGTTGATGCCATCGTCACCCGGCTTGAACACCGGATTGACCTGCCACCCGGTGCCGGTGAAAGCAAGGCCGACATCGGCGGTTTCGACCACTTCGCCGGTCAGGAGCGTAGGGCCGAGGCAGTAACGGTTGCCGACATCGTCGGCCAGAACAACGTAGTTTTCGGCCACGTCGTCGTCATCAGCAGTCACATCAGGAATGGCACAGGCTTCGAGTATGGCCATCTGGTTGGGATCCAACGTGCCTTGCTCGGCCGGAAGCGGGCTCAGATCCTCATCGGTAGGCTCTTCGGCCTCTGAGTCTGAAGCTGGCGGCTCTTCGGGCTCTGAATCAGCAGCTGGCGGCTCTTCGGCCTCTGAATCAGCATCGTCTTGGGCGGGCAACACCGGGCTGAGTCGACCGGCGAAACCGAACGAATCCTCGGTGTCAGAGTCGTCCGAGTCAGAATCGCCCGACTCAGCATCAGCGTCGCCAGCATCAGCATCAGCATCAGCGTCGCCAGCATCAGCATCAGCATCAGCATCAGCATCAGCATCAGCATCAGCGTCGCCAGCATCAGCATCAGCGTCGCCAGCATCAGCATCAGCATCAGCGTCGCCAGTGTCAGCATCAGCATCAAGCTCGGCGTCATCAACGTCGTCCGGATCTGGAATGGTTACGGCGTCAGGATCAAAGGCCGGCCCCAGATCCGCTACGACGGGCCGGAAACGAAGCTCAGCCGTCTGCTGTAGACGATCGAGAGCCTCTTCTTGGTCCTCGACCACGCCGGGCAGCGACACCACGATGTTCTGGCCTTGGCGGGAGATCTCAGGCTCGGCGACACCAATCTCATCGATACGGTTTCGCAGCAGCTCGACCGTTAGATCAAGTGTCTCGTCCGAGATGTCCTCGTTGGACGTGTTCGTCGGCTCGAGCACCACCGAAACACCGCCTTGGAGATCAAGGCCGAGCAGCGGCCCATTGCCAGCAGCAACGGTGTAAATGACACCGAACACGGCGGCCAAGACAACCCCCACGGCGGAAACAATTGTGCTTCGCGTCATGCGTCAGCATCCTCATCGGTCTCGGTATCTGCAGTCTCTGACTCGGAGGCCGAAACCTTGTTGGCTACCGAGCTCTTTGCCACCCGCAGCTCGACTCCATCGGCCACTTCTAGCCAGATAACCTCATCATCAACGGCGTTGACGAAGCCGAAGATGCCGGAGTTGGTCAGCACCTCATCGCCCTCGCCCAGCGATCCGATAAGCCTCTTGTGTTCCTTGGCCCGACGCTGCTGGGGCAAAAACAGCACCAGATACATCAGCAAGCCGAACGCTATAAGGATGACGAAATCCACGGTGGATCACCTCCAGCCAGCGAACACTAGCGGCTCGCTCCTTCGATTCGCACCAGACGAGCTAGTTAGTAACAGCTCTGTTATTCGCTGTCTACCCACGGTCTACCTACTGAGTAGATGCTAACTGACGGTGCTTCCAGTCCTAAGCCTAAGGGGCTGAGGCTGTGCTTGAACCCGCGGTTCCGTTCACCGTGTCGTCGACCTTCTTCGGATCGGGCAACCAGATCTCGTGAATCTCACTGCGCAGCTGCTCGAAGGTCCCCGCAGCGATGGCGGCCCTCATCGTCTCGGTGAGATTCGCCAGCCAAGCAAGATTGTGAAGGGTGATGATTCGCCCTGCCGTTGGCTCGTTTGTAACCAATAGGTGGCGGATGTACGCCCGGGAGTAACGACCCGACAGATCGTGTTGGAAGTCGGGGTCGATCGGACCGTCGTCATCGGCAAATCGAAGATTGCGCAAGTTGAGCCGGCCTTGAGACGTCAGTGCCGTGCCGTGGCGTGCCAGTCGAGTGGGAAGCACGCAGTCGAACATGTCCACCCCGTTGTGAACTGCCTCAACCAGGCCGACCGGATCACCAAGTCCCATGAAGTAGCGTGGCCGATCCACGGGTAGGTGGCTCGTGGCGGCGGCCAAAGCAGGGACCATTTTGTGGCGACTCTCCCCCACCGACAGGCCGCCGATTGCATAGCCGTCGAAGTCCAGTTCGACCGTCCGTTTCGCCGACTCCTCCCGCAGATCCAGCTCAACTCCACCCTGCACTATCCCGAACTGGGCCTGGGTTGGGTGGTTGTGGGCGGCCCGACACCGCTCGGCCCATCGCAGGGTGAGGTCCATGTCGCGCCGCAAGGTCGAAGGTTCGGCCGGTAGCGCACTACAAACATCAAGCACCATGGCGATGTCTGACCCCAGAAGTTGCTGAACAGCGGTGGCCTTTTCCGGGCTTAAGTCCACATACGCCCCGTCATACACCGAACGAAAGCGGGCGCCCTCCTCAGTGATCTTGGGTTCAAGGGAGAAGATCTGGTAACCGCCCGAGTCGGTAAGTATGTGACCGTCCCAGGTCATGAACGAATGCAACCCTCCACGGGCGGCGATCAGTTCGGCTCCAGGCCGCTCCATCAGGTGGTAGGTGTTAGCCAGGAGGATCGGCGGCCCGAGGCGCTCCATATCGGCGGTATCCAGTGTTTTAACCGCCGCCCTCGTGCCGACCGGCATGAAGACGGGGGTTTCCACTGTTCCCCGCGGCGTTGTCAGCAGCCCTGTCCTAGCGGCCCCATCGCTGTGGGTTACGTTGATGGATGTCTTGGTCATGGCTTGTGCCTCGTCTCGATGCTGGACCGTTCTGCTCCGCCCGGCCAGTCGGCTTGAACCAGCATGCAGTCGCCGAAGGACAAGAAACGATAGCCATCGCTCAACGCCGTGCGGTAGAGGTCACGCCATGAGTCGCCGATCAGCGCCTGCACCAGCACCAGCAGCGATGACTTCGGGACGTGGAAGTTCGTGAGAAGCCGATCAACAACCCGCCATTCGTAGCCCGAGGTGATAAACAGATCCGTGACTCCCGACAGATTCGACGTCGCCGCCGCCGATTCCAGCGTCCGAACCACAGTGGTACCGACGGCCAACACCCGATCGGCCGCCATGACTTTGGCCCACACCTCGGGTTCCACCTTGTAGCGCTCGGTGTGCATGACATGATCTTCGACTCGCCCGGCCGTGATCGGTCGGAATGTTCCGAGGCCCACTTGCAGCTCAACCGCCACTAGCTCGGCGCCAGCCGCCTCTATTCGACCAAGCAAGTCCGGTGTCAGGTGTAGTCCGGCGGTCGGCGCCGCTACCGACGTCGCGTTCCGAGCGAAGACCGTTTGGTAGCGATCCGGGTTCTCGACCGGGCTATGAATGTACGGCGGCAGGGGTATCTCGCCTGCTGCTTCGATGGCCTGATCGCTGACGCTGACCAGTCGTCGACCGTCTCCCAGGACTTCCCCCACGTCAACCAGGGGGTCACCATCGAGGTACAGCGTGGTGCCTTCAGGGACTCTGCGTCCCGGCCGAACCAATGCCTCCCACTGCCCTGGAACCGCGGTCTGAGTCAACAGAAGAACCTCGACGGCACCACCTGTGACTTTCCGCAGATGTAGTCGAGCGGCCAGCACTTTCGTGTCGTTCACCACCACCACATCGCCGGCGCCGACCAATTGGTCCAGGTCACTCACCGACCGGTGGACGACATTGCCTCCGGTGGCATCCAACATCCTGGCCGCGTCGCGGGGTTCCAACGGCTCCTGGGCAATGGCACTATCGGGGAGTTCGTAGTCGAAGTCTTCGACGTTCATCTCAGCCCAGGCTAGGACCAGGTTGTCGTCTCCGGTTCAGTCGAACAGCGTTGACACTTCGGGTGCAACACCGGCATGAGCCGGTGGCGCCAGACCAATGTGTTGCCATGCTGCTGCCGTCGCCACCCGACCGCGAGCCGTTCGTATCAGCAGGCCTTGTTGGATCAGGAACGGTTCGACCACTTCTTCAACCGTCTCGGTCTGTTCACCGACGCTGATGGCGAGGGTCGACAAGCCAACCGGGCCGCCACCAAAGCGCTCACACAGGTTGCTGAGAAGAATCCGGTCAACCTTGTCAAGGCCGAGTTCATCGATGCCGAACACGGCAAGGCCATCGGCCGCCGTTTCCTGGTCGATCGGTCCGTGCTGACGAACCTCGGCGAAGTCTCGTACCCGCCGCAGCAAACGGTTTGCGATACGCGGCGTGCCTCGACTGCGTCGGGCGATCTCCTGGGCGCCGGCATCATCAATGGTGACATCGAGAACACCGGCCGTCCGGGTCACGATCCGCTGGAGATCCTCGTCATCGTAGTAGTCAAGCCGGAAGGCGAAGCCAAACCGGTCTCGCAGCGGACCGGTGATAAGACCGGTCCGTGTGGTGGCACCGACCATCGTGAACGGTTCAAGATCGAACCGGATGGATCGCGCTGCCGGGCCTTTGCCAAGAAGGACGTCTAGCTGCAGATCCTCCATCGCCGGGTAGAGAACCTCTTCGACCACTCTCGGCAAGCGATGGATCTCGTCGATGAAAAGCACATCACCGGCTTCTAGTTTCGTCAGAATCGAGGCCAGGTCACCGGCACGCTCGATGGCCGGTCCAGACGTTATGTGGAGGTGTGCCCCAAGTTCGGTCGCCACAATTCCGGCCAAAGTTGTCTTTCCCAGGCCTGGGGGCCCCGCAAACAGCAGATGATCGGCCGCCTGCTCTCGACCCCTGGCGGCCTCCAGAATGATCCCCAACCGTTCCCGCAACTCACGTTGACCAACGAAGTCGTCAAGCGACCGCGGTCGCAGTTGCGACTCCTCAGACCCGTCGGTCGGTGCATCCCGGTCGGCCCCCAAGCGCGAGGTATCGACCATCTCTTCCTCGTTCGATGACGGATCCAGCAATTCGTCTCTTGGCACAGGTCGACTCTCGCTTCCGATTACACCGCGGAAAGCGCCAGTAGCGCCTTCTTCAACAACTGGCCCGAATCCATGCCTTCGACATCAGTCGGCTTTAGAGAGCCGACGGCCTTGCGCACCTCGGCGGTGGAGTATCCAAGGCTGGTCAAAGCTTCGCGTACATCGGCCAGCGAATCGATCGAACCGTTGGCCGACACCTGTGTGCCACCTGCGATGTGGTCGTCGCCCAGAACCGGAAGCACGACGGAGTTCTTCAACTCGACTAGCAGTCGTTGGGCGGTTTTCTTGCCGACGCCTGGGACCTGACAGAGGGCGTCCAAGTCGTCGTCGTTCAAGATGCGGGCCAGCTCGTTTACTGAATGGGTGGCCATGACGGCCAACGCCAAGGACGGGCCAACGCCGTGAGCTCCCAGTAGTCCCTCAAAGGCATTGCGATCGTCACCGCTTAAGAAGCCGTACAGCCGTTGGTCGGCCTCGCGAATGTGGTGATGGATGAATAACAGAATCTCGGTCTCAGCCGGGATTCGAGCCGACGTGGCCGCAGTGGTTTGGACCCGATACCCGATACCTGCGACCTCGATCGTGAGGTCGGCTGGAGCGCCGTCAAGAGCGGTGTCGCGGTCGATCACCACTCCGCGAAGCGACCCGATCACCTCGAAGACCCCAGGCCGGCAGCAGGTCGATCAACTCGCCCCAGTCGCAGCTGTGGGTCGTGGGCCAGGTGGCAAAGAGCCAAGGCTGCGGCATCTGCGGCGTCAGCTGGTTTCGGGGCTTGCCGCAATCCCAACAAAACCTGCACCATCTTCTGGACCTGTCCCTTGTCTGCCCCACCGTCTCCCGCCACCACGGACTTTACCTCTGACGGCGAGTATTGGGCGACAGCAATGCCCCTGGATGCCCCCAAGGCGAGGACGAGACCAGAAGCCTGGGCAACTCCGACAGCTGTGCTCACGTTTCGCTGGAAAAAGATTCGCTCGACCGACAAAACAGCGGGTTGATACTCGTCAAGCAGCTCAGTGACATCTACCAGCAGCTGGGCCAACCTAACGGGAGTCTCCTCGGTACTTTCAGTGCGCAAAATGCCTATGGCCTTGGCCTTTGCTTTCCCACGGCCAAGTGGTTCGAGCACGGCGTAGCCGCACCGAGACAAACCCGGATCAATGCCCAAGACGAACATTCGTACGATGTTAGTCCACCTGAGAGGCCGGTCGTTGGATGTCGCACGGGTCGATAGCACCACCGGCCTATGCGCGTCGCACCAGAAATGTCGACGGGAAAAGGTGCCAACGCCACCTGTCGCTCCCCGCTCATCGGCCGATTCGGGAACCGCAACCGACCGACATATCAATCGCCGCCGTGAAGACCAGCCGGGTGATGCTTCGCAGACGGCCGCGCCGCCGCCCAGTACTGGACCAACAACCGGCCCAATCGACCAAACAGCCCCGGTCGCCGACAATCGCCAGCGGGCCGACCAGAACGTGGTCTCCATTGTTCAGGTGTTCAAGTCGTTCGGCGACGTTCCTGCCCTCCGATCGCTCACGCTTTGCGTACCGCAGTCTCGGATCACTGTCCTTCTCGGGCCAAACGGCGCAGGTAAGACCACCGCCATTCGGCTGATAACCGGCGCCTTGACCGCTGATGCGGGTCAGGTCGCCATCTTTGGACTCGACCCGACCGGCTCCGACGGCGAACATATACGTCGCCGATGCGGAGTGGTATCGGCCAAGCCGTCTCTCTACGACCGCCTTTCCGGCTACGACAACCTGCAGTACGCCGCGCAGCTGTACGGACTTGAATCAAAGGTGATGGACGCACGAATCCGTGATTCGGCGGCCCAGTTCGGGATCGATGATGCCCTGGCTCAACGGGTTGGCGGCTACTCGACCGGCATGAAGACCAGGCTGGCACTAGCGCGGGCAACACTGCACGATCCCGATTTGCTGTTGCTCGACGAACCGACTTCGGGCCTTGACCCTGAGTCGGCCCAGGCAGTTCTCGCCATGGTTCGTGAGATGACGGCCAACGACAAGTCAGTCCTCATGTGTACTCATCTGTTGTCGGAGGCCGAGGGACTGGCCGACGAGGTTGTCGTGATCGACGCCGGAAGCGATCTGGAGACCGGACCACAGCACGTACTTACCGACCGGTACTGGCCAGGCAAGACGGTGGATGTCACGGTTAACCACCCTTCGGCTGTCGCTGTCATCGAAGGCGCCGTCGGGGTCAAATCGGCTGAGGCAAGCGGCGACATCATCCGAGTACAGATTGATGATCTGGATCTGGTACCGGCCTTGGTTGAGCGCCTGGTGGGCGAAGGGTTGGCCGTCAGGTCGGTCGTCCCTAAGCAACCGACTCTTGAGGATCTCTACTTCGCCATTCGACGGCGCCACCGAGCCAACAAGACGTTAAACCCCCAAGCCGACGACCATGGAGTCTCGCCATGAAGACCACAAACTGGAGTCGGGTTGCGACGGTGGCCCGCACCGACCTCCGTCAACTAAGGCAGGCCAAAGACTTCTGGCTTCCAATGCTGCTGCTAGGGGGTGCCTTCTTTGTGCTCATTCCGTCGATACTCTTCCTCACGATCGCCCAGATAGGCAGCGTGGAGGTGGTTGACCGGATGTCGGAGACTCTTCAGGTTCTGCCCCCGCAGGCCACCGCCCAGATCGAGGGCACAAGTCCCCAGGGCCGCACCGGCTACGCTCTCGCCGTCTTCCTCTTCGCCCCCGTCGCCGTGATCGTTCCCTTGACGATTTCGACCGCTGTCGGTGCGGCGACCATCGTGGGTGAACGAGAACGAGGGACCGGCGAGTTCTTGGCCCACTCCCCCGCCTCAGCTCGGGAAATCTACCTCGGCAAATTGGTTGCCAGCGTCGTGCCAGGCTATCTGACGGTTGTCGTCGGTTTTACCCTGTACTCGCTGATCGTCAACCTCACCATCGGCCCCAGTGTTGGGCGATGGTTCTTCCCCACCAAACAATGGTGGGTCATGCTGCTTTGGGTCCTCCCGCCATTCCTGGCGCTGTGTCTCTCAATGGTCCTTCGACTGTCGGCCCGGGTGACATCGACGGCCGCGGCCCAGCAGGCGTCGGGACTCATCAGCCTTCCGCTCATCATGGTGGCTTACAGCCAGTCGACCGGAGTGCTGTTCGGCTCGGGCTCGGCCGCGTACATCGTCGGAGGACTTGCCTGGGTACTAGCGGGATTCTCCCTGCACCGAGGGGTAAGAAGCGTAACCCGGTCCCGACTGCTGGGTGTGGCTGGAACTTAGCCCCAGGAAGGCTACTGCAAAACTTCGATTACGTCGTCGTCGATGTCGATGTTCGAATGCACATCTTGAACGTCGTCAGAATCATCAAGAGCTTCAACTAAATTCAAGACCGACTTCACCTGGCCAACGTCGGTCATCGGCACGGTGTTTGACGGCACCATGGTGGTGTCGGACTCTTCGACCGCAATGCCGGCCTCTTCGAGCGCCGCCCGCAGATCCACGACCTCACCCGGTGCGCAAGTCACCTGCCAGATCTCGCCCAAGTCCTCAAGGTCCTCAGCGCCGTTGTCGAGACCGACCATCATCACGTCGTCCTCGTCAACCGACTTTGGCACCTTGACGATGCCCTTTCGCTCGAACTGCCACGACACTGCTCCCGGCTCGGCCAGCGAACCGCCGTTCTTGGACAGCAGTGACCGAATTTCCGAGCCAGTGCGATTTCGGTTGTCGGTCAAGGTCTCAATCAGCAAAGCCACCCCACCTGGGGCATAGCCCTCATAGGTGATGGATTCATAGCTGACACCTTCGAGTTCCCCGGTTCCCCGTTTGACAGCCCGCTCGATGGTGTCTAGAGGTACCGAATTGTCCCGGGCTTTCTGGAACATAGTTCTCAGAGTCGGATTGGCGTCGGGATCACCGCCGCCTTGCCTGGCCGCAACTTCGACCTGCTTAATCAGCTTGGCGAACAGCTTGCCGCGCTTGGCGTCGGCGGCGCCCTTCTTGTGTTTGATGGTTGCCCATTTGGAATGACCCGACACGTGCGTCTCCCATCACTATCGGTCCGAACCGGTCGTCGGCCAGTCTAGGACGGTTGCCCCTCAAACGATTGGCCATGGCCCGATTGCCCAGCAACCGACTAACCCAACAGCGATTGAAGAAACAGTCGGTGGAGGCGGTCGTCGTCGGTCAGTTCTGGATGGAATGATGCGACAACCACGTTGCCAGAGCTGCACATAACGGCGTCGCCTTCGACTTCGGCCAAGATGTTCACGTCCGGTCCAACCCTGGTCACCACCGGCGCCCGGATGAAGACCGCCCTGAAGGGCCCATCGTCGAGACCGGCAACGTCTATGTCGGCTTCAAAGGAATCAAGCTGTCGCCCGTAGCCGTTGCGCCTCACGTCAATATCGATGGCTCTCAGCGGCATCTGGTCGGGACGCCCGTCAGCAATTGTTTCAGCCAGCAGAATCATGCCGGCACAGGTACCGAAGACGGGCAGACCATCAGAGAGACGGGCGGCCAGCGGAGCACGCAGGTCGGACCGATCGAGCAACATGCTCATTGTGGTCGACTCGCCACCGGGCAAAACCAGGGCATCGCAGTCCGCCAACTGAGCGGCGTCGCGAACCTCGAACGCCTCGACGCCGCAGCGGTTCAACGAGGCGACGTGGCGGGCAAAGGCCCCTTGAAGGGCAAGCACGCCGATGCGCAGACGCGCCTGTCGGTTTGCGTTCAGATCGTTGGAGCTTTGGTTTGACCCCGGCTCGGGTGCCAAGCGGCCACTACCAGCCGCGTTCGGACAGGCGCACGTCAATGTCATCCATGTCGATGCCTGTCATTGGGGCGCCTAGGCCTCGGCTGACCTTGGCCAGAATCGCGGCGTCTTCAAAGTTTGTGGTGGCCTCGACAATTGCCTTGGCCCGGGGAGCAGGATCGTCGCTCTTGAAGATGCCGGAGCCAACAAAGACAGCCTCAGCTCCGAGCTGCATGGCCAGCGCGGCATCGGCTGGCGTGGCCAGCCCTCCGGCGCAGAACAGGGGCACCTGGAGCTTGCCAGTCTCGGCGATCTCCTGGATCAAAGGCAGTGGAGCCTGAAGCGTCTTGGCCCACTGAAAGAGTTCAGCCTCATCTGACTGGGTGATCTTGCGAATATCACCGATGATTGAACGCAAGTGACGAACGGCTTCAACGACGTTGCCGGTCCCAGCCTCGCCCTTGGAGCGAATCATGCATGCGCCTTCGCTAATCCGGCGGAGAGCCTCGCCAAGGTTGGTGGCGCCACAAACAAACGGCACGGCGAAGGCGAACTTGTCGATGTGGTGGGTCTCATCGGCCGGGGTCAAAACCTCGGATTCGTCGATGTAGTCGACTTCGAGAGCTTGCAGAATCTGAGCTTCGACGAAGTGTCCGATTCGGGCTTTGGCCATGACCGGAATGGTCACAGCCTCTTTGATTCCTTCGATCATTTCGGGGTCGCTCATTCGCGACACGCCACCGTCTCGGCGGATGTCGGCGGGTACGCGTTCCAGCGCCATTACCGCCGTAGCACCGGCGTCTTCGGCGATCTTGGCCTGCTCCGGGGTAACGACGTCCATGATGACGCCGCCCTTGAGCATTTCAGCCAAACCCCGCTTGACACGAACGGTTCCGTCCGCCCGGGTGGAGGTGTTGTCGGATCCTGTCTCAGCCATGCCACTAGTGTACGTCTACCTAACACCGACAGGTTCAACTTTTCGCGTGACCGATGCCCGGTCGCTGCTCCCGGTTTAGAGCGAACCAGTCGAGGCTGGCGATCGGGGCTCAGGTCAGGGCCACGACGGCGGCTTCTCGCCACTCGAAAATCCCACCTGGCCCTGTTCCGGCATGAGGATCCACGTACGACCCGGACTCAGTTCGATGTCGTCTCCACCGGTGTCGAGAAGCATAAAGGGATCGGTGGCTTTGTCACGCTGCCAGGTTCCGACAATGGCATGACCATCAGTCAACACAACGAGGCTCCCACTCCCAGTCGACCGAACATCCGGCGAGCGAGGGTCGGCGGAACTGGCCCCGTAGTCGGTTACCACAATCACGACGTTTTCCGGCGCCAACTGCTCGCCGTTAGAGGTGACGTGCGGATTTCCGTCTTGCGTTCGCAACCATCCCTTGAGTGTCGGATCCCAGGTGTGGGTGACAACCGGGCTGCCTCTGAAGTTCACGGTTACTGGGCCGGTGAGCGGTTGCGCCCCTTCGGGCAGGAGCCGGTCGGGCCCGGCGAACGTGAACCACGGCTCAGGTGGTGAAATATCCTCCGGAGCGAGGGCGTACAGGTCCGAGGCGTTGACGAAAAGGTTGTGGGGCGGCGGACGTCCGCTGTTTCGGAAGTACTCACGTCTGGTCAGATTGGTGACCTCGACAATTGGGAGACGACGAAACCCGGCCGCCACGTTGGCGTTTCCACCAGACGAGGCGTACAGAGGACGCTCAAATCCCAGGAGAAGATCGAAATCCGATGTGCGGCTTGACCGAACCGGCCCAACGGGATCGGGAACGACCGACTGAAAGACCGCAGCGAACCGGGTGACGCCTTCGGCTCTGACGTCGAACACCATGTCGGCCTTGTCAAGACCCGTTTGCGGCCTGGCACGCGGGTGATTGTCGACCTTGACCATCAAAACCGGTCGAGAGATCGCCTCAGCGTTGGGGGCGATCAAGCCGGTGAAGGGATACAGATTGCCTGTTGCCCCGAATCCAGACTGGCCGTGGTCAGAAGGGTCAAACGACCTTGGGCGGTCAACTGCCACAGTCTCCACAGGTGAGTCCGCCGCCTCTCTCGCCAGATCCGGAGCGTCGACGGCCTCAGAGGTGATATCAGATGAGTCCTCGACTGGGGACTCAGGTTCCCCGGCGGCTGGGACTAGGGCCAAGGCTGAAGGAGCCAAGGTGGAAGGTGACTGTTCATCGCTCGCCACGCCTTCAGCAGTGTCGCCGCATGCAGCGACAACCAGCAGGGCGAGAATTCCGGCGGCGACCCTGTAGCAGTATCGCCGCCGATCAATCAAAGCTCGGCTAGAGCGTCAATTCGCATGTCGAGGGACGGCCGGTCACCGGGATTGTTTTCGTTTGTCGAGTTCGGATCGACGATCCAAAGCGATGCCAGCTCGGCGGCGGTCGAGGGCTGGGAACCGATGTCTCGAATTTGTTCCAGGGCGGTCCGCAAACCGGGGGGATAACGGGTCAAGAGCACAGCGCCGTAGTCGGCCAAGATGTCGCCGTTCTCGCGATCGGCATCGTCGGCACCCAGGCGGCGAGCCCAGGTTCCAGCGGCTCTAACCAGCGCAGACAGGCCCGGCACGGGGAGGATTGGGATATCGCCGATTGCGACATCGATTGTGTCTCGCTCGGCTTCCCCGTTTCGCAGCCGCACCATTAGCTCGGCCACGACACCCTCAAGCGAGACCAGGTCAAGGCGATCCACGAGGCCGGTGGTCAAAACCAGCGTGTGTTCAAGGTTTCGAGACACAGCCATGGCATTTGCCGCGTCATCCTCGATGATATAAATCGACGGGTCACGAACCCCGGACGTTAGGCGCAGACCGTCGACCAGATTGTCGATTCGGTCATAGCGTCGACAGTCAGGAGGTAGTTCGGCAACGACCACGTCGGCGGCTGACGAAATTCGTCTCGCCAACAGACCAGCGGCCAGGCCGATTCCAACCAGCAGCGCCACAACAATGGCTCCAAACCAGCCAAGCAAGCCGGTCAAGCCAAACAACATGGCCACCAGCACAGCGACAGGCACGGCGATAGCTGCGCCGATAGCAACCAAGGTCTGCGTGTTCCAGCGTCGACTGTCGACTTGAGACGGGTCTGTCGACTCCATGGTGCCGGGTTCGGACATGGCGACCATCGTAGGCTTGATCGCAGCGGTTCCAGCGGCATTCGGGCAGTCAAATGCGGGGCGAAACTACCGACATCGAACCAAGCGCCGTCTTTTGACCCCCCGGTTTAGCCGAAGGCTCCGCCAACGATCCGCTCGTAACGAGACATGTAGGCGGCGGCAAGGCGGTCCATTGAGAACTCTTCAGCCCGGGCAAAGCCCGCTTCGACCCGGTGTTCGATCTCGGGGCCGCGCTCTAGGGCAAGCAACATCGACTTGGCCAAATCGGTACTGTCACCGGTGCGAAACAGCTCGGCGCAACGGCCGTCATCGGCCACAACTCGATAGGCGGGCAAATCACTGGCCACAACGGGAGTGCCTGCCGCCATGGCTTCAAGCAGGACCACGCCGAAGCTCTCGCCCCCCAACGACGGGACCGACAACACGTCAGCCTCAAGAAGATGACGGCGTTTCTCGGCTTCGTTCAGCTGACCCAGCCAGTGGATGCGGGAATCGTTGGCGTATCTGAGTCGAAGTTGATCGGTTTCAGGGCCGTGCCCTGCGACCCGCAGCGTCACATCGGCGGGCAACAAGGCCATAGCTTCGAGGAGTACCGAAAGACCCTTGCGAGGCTCGTGTCTCCCAAGAAACAGGACGTTTGTTCCGCTCCCAGCTGTGCGCCACTCGGCTCCATCGTGTTGAAACTCCGAGGTGGCAATGCCATTGAACAACACGTCATAGTTACCGTCCAAGTACCGCCGGGCCATACCCGCCGCCTCAGGCGAAACGGCAACGCGCAGGTCGAGTCGAGCTGCCAACCGCCTGACCCCGGCCCTCGCCCAGCGGTAGGCGGCGATACGCCCGCTCGCATGGAACGTTCCCAGCAATGGAACCGGTTTCACCATCACGGCGGTCAATGTCGGCCCGGGAGCAAGCGGTTCATGCAGATGAAGCAAATCGAATCGTTCATCCCAGATCGCCGCCAACACCCGAAGCTGGGCGGCCGGATCGGGCGCCAGGGGGGCAAAAGAGCCGTTTTGAGCGTACGGGATTGAGTTTCCCAGCGGGGTAACCCACGGCTCTGGTGGTGCACCGTCGCACGGAGCGAGCACCTGCGCCTCCACTCCGGTGGCCCGAAGAGCCCGGGCGAGTCCTAAGACCTGGGCCTGAACTCCACCCCACACCCCAAGGCTGTAGGGGCACACAATCCCGACGCGCACGACCTCATTGTACCGGCCACGATCAGTCGGAGGGGGTCAACCGATGTCGGTCTGATCGTCACTGAGCCAATTGGGGCCCAACAGATGCCACTGTTCCGGCGCTCGAGCGATCAGAACCTCCAACTCGGCGACGAGCCGTCGTGTGATGGCTTCATAGCGCTGTCGCCCGCGAGGATAATCAGCAAACTCTCCAGGCCAGATCGGTTCGCCGACGAGGCACAATCGCTGATCGCCCCAGAAGTACACGGCCGTAGGCAGCAGCGGTGCCTTGGTACGCGAGGACAACACGGCAGGGCCGATCGGCACCCGCGCTTTGTCGCCGAAAAAGTCGACGACGAAGCCGGTTCCAGCAATGTCACGATCAGACAACAGGCAGACGATTTCTGTTCGGTGTACTGCATTCACGGTTGCCGCAAACGCCGATTGGTCGAGTGGAACCACCTCGACACCCAGCTCGCTTCGGAGTTCTACGAACCAATCGAAGACATCAGCTGGCTCCAGCTGTTCGGCCACAGCAGTGACCGGTGCCCGGGCAATCCGTCCCAGCCAGGCTGCGGCCCACTCCCAGCCACCGACGTGCGGCAACACCAGCAATGGACCGACCCCAGTGGCACGCACATCTTCGATCCTTTCGTAACCGACGAAAGAAAAACCCCGGTCGATGACAACATCGGAGGACCCCCCGAGGCCAAAGGACTCAACCCAATAGCGGGCATAGGAACCAAGACCATATTCGGCGTGATATCCGTCGCCTACCCGATTCAAGTGACCTTGCAATGTACCGGCCTGATCGGCCAATAGGCGGGGCCCGACAGCCCGGCCTGCATACTCGGCCACCGGTACCGTCAGCGACAGCGGCAGCCGTCGACAAACGGCTGATGCCGTCTTCAGGATCATCAACGGCCGAGAAACCAAGTCCCTACCTCCGATTCGACCCGACATTCACCGCTGATGGATCAGCCTTCGGCACCCGTTGTTGGCCGAGCACCTCGGTCCGACGTTGGCGGAGGTCCCTCCGCCTGACGCCAAACCTTCACGAACCGTGCTCCGGCTGTCAGAACCGTCAAGATGAACATCACCCACAGTGTGGCAACAAACAACGATGAGAAAAACAAACCGAAGCCGAGCGCAATGAAGCGCTCCCCTCGTTCCATCAACCCACCCTTGGCGTGATATCCCAACGACTCCGCTTTCGCCCGCTGGTAGGACACCAGCGAAGCCGCAATGTAAAGACCGAACGGCAACATGGCCATGGTCGGTGTCTCCGACCCCGCCAGGTTCCAACCGGCACCAGCGAACAACAGACCGTCGCTCAGCCGATCGGAAACCGAGTCCAGATAAGCACCTCGGATGCTGGTCCGACCACCGGCCTTGGCCACTGCTCCATCGAGGGCGTCGGGCAGGCCCGTGAGGATCAAAAGAACGAACGCCAGCGGATAGCGCTCGGTCCCAATGGCAACCGCACATGCGCCCGCCATCATCACCCCGACAGCAGTAATGACGTCGGGGGAAACGCCGATTCGTTCCAGACCACGTCCAACCGGTTCTACCAAGCGCTCGAACCGGGAGCGAAAGCTGCCGTCGATCACGCCGACTGTCCACTCTCGGTTTCGGGGCTCGAAGGCGTCTCGGACACCTCGGGAACTCTGGCGTCGGAGAACTCTGACCAGTCCTCGGGATTGTCCTCGACGAATGAGTCGAGTACCTGACCATCAGTCCCGTCGACCAACACAAACCCACGCTTGGTGGGAGGTTCATCGGCCGAGTACAACAAGATGCGCCACGTCGGCTTGCTCAAGATGCCCCGCCATCCCATTTGAGCTGAAGCATGGCCCACCGAGAAGCCCACAGCTCCGGTGGCGGCAACCAGGGCGTCGCGTTCGTCGACAGCCAAGTCCCACCCGCTGACAAAGCTGTACACACCAAAGAGGGCCAGAAGGCCCGCAGCCCACAGGAGGCCACCGTTCACGAACGGACTATCACCGAAGGCCAGGTAGGCGATGACGACGAGAGCGGCGATACCCACGTAAAGATACGCCGGGATTCGGCGACGATTATTGTTGGGAAAAATGTATTCATCATGATCGACGAGATCAGGCTGCAGATCCTCAGGAAGGGTGTCGCCACCTGTCCCCGGGCCATCAGTTTCCTCAGCTACCACCGCAGTCACCATCCTGTTGCGGCCAGGCGTCTTTGAGCCTCCGCCAGCACTCTGTCAGAGTAACGGGCAGTACACGGGCTTCGGCTACCGACGTCATGAAATTGGTGTCGGCGACCCATCTGGGCACCACATGAACGTGAAGGTGATCTGGCTGTGACCCGCCTCCGGCCTGCCCTTCGTTCACCCCGATATTTAGTCCGTCAGGTTTGAAAGCGTCGTTCACCGCAGCAGTACCTGAACGAACCATCTCCCAGAGGTCCCGATAGGTCTCGGTATCCAGCTCGAGCAGACTGGCAGCCGCCAGCCGGGGTAGCACCATTAGGTGTCCGGTCGTATAGGGGTAAACGTTCAGAACAGCGAAACTAAGGCGTGACCGAGCGACAATGTACGTTTCGGCATCGTCCAGGTCGGACTGCTCGATTGTCTCGAACAACGTTTTTCCGTCGGTGGGCCTGATTGACGGATACGGCTGGCCGTCGCCACCGCGCTCGGGGCCCTGCCCGAGACGCCAGCCGGCATAAAGATGATCCACGCGATTCTGTTCCCTCCTGATCAGCCCGTGGGGCCGATCGGGGAGGGCGCTGCTCGGTCCCCCATCTCGCCCTCAAGGCGAACCAGGAAATCGTCGACAGACACATCGCGTTCGACCTCCCCACCGCGAGGGTTGACACCCGCCGTCTTGGCCGCCTCGTCGTCGCTGCCGACAACAAGCACGTACGGCAGCTTTTGCGTCTTGGCGCGACGGATGCGCTTACCGAGAGGATCGGTCGGTTCAGCCAGCTCGCATCGAAAGCCGGCCGCCTTTAGCCGATCGAGCACTTCACGACCGTAAGCCAGGTGCTCTTCGGCCACCGGCAGTACCTCGACTTGAACCGGGGCCAGCCACAACGGAAAATTGCCGGCGTAGTGCTCGATGAGCACCCCGAAGAACCGCTCAAGCGAACCCATCAATGCTCGGTGGAGCATGACAGGACGCTTGCGGGAGCCGTCGGGGGCGACGTACTCAAGGTCGAAACGTTCAGGGAGAGCGAAGTCGGCCTGAATCGTAGATAGCTGCCACGACCGGCCAATGGCGTCTCGGACATCAACGTCGATCTTCGGGCCGTAGAACGCACCACCGCCCTCGTCGACCTCATAGCTCAGCTCGGCCGTCTCAAGGGCGGCTACCAAACAGTCGGTGGCCAGCTCCCAGATTTCGTCGGAGCCGACGGACTTCTCCGGGGGCCTGGTCGACAATTTGGCCGTAAAGTCCTCGAAGCCGTACGACCTGAGAACGTCGAGCACGAAGTTGAGAAGGTTGGCCAATTCATCGGCCAGTCCTTCCTGATCTACGAAAATGTGAGCGTCGTCCTGGGTAAACCCACGAATGCGCATGAGGCCGTGCAAGGTACCCGCTCGTTCGTACCGGTAAACGGTTCCCAGCTCGAACAGCCTCAAGGGGAGCTCGCGGTAGGACCGCTGTTGGCTGCGGTAGACCAGCACGTGCATGGGACAGTTCATCGGCTTCGGGTAGTAGGTGCCGTTGTCCATCTCCATCGGCGGGTACATGCCGTCGGCATAGAAGTCGAGATGGCCCGAGGTTTGGAAGAGGTTCCCGTTGGCCAGATGGGGGGTGTAGGCAAACGAGTAGCCGCCCTCTTCGTGGCGTCGGCGAGAATCGTCCTCCATAAGCTTTCGGGCGATAGCCCCCTTCGGGTGCCAGATGGCCAATCCTCCGCCCAGCTCGGACGGGAACGAGAGGAGGTCCAAATCGTTGGCCAGCTTGCGGTGATCGCGCTTTGCTGCTTCTTCAAGTCGGTGTAGATGCTGCTTCAGCTGTTTGGCCGTGGCCCAGGCCGTGCCATAAATTCGTTGCAGCATCGGCTGGCGCTCGTCGCCCCGCCAGTAGGCGCCAGCGACCGACATGAGCTTGAAGTGGCCGAGGCGACCGGTGGAAGGAACGTGAGGCCCGACACACATGTCAATGAACGAATCGCTGTTCCGGTAGAAGCTGATGATGTCCCCGGATGCCTCAGTGCTCAGCTCGGAATCAGCAGCACCCTCGGAGACCCGCTCAATGATGTCTTGTTTGTAGGGGTGATCGGCCATCAACTTCAGAGCTTCGGAGGCCGGGACCTCACTGCGAACGAAGGCTTGGTCAGCATCGACGATGTTGCGCATCTTGGCATCAATACGCTCCAGGTCGTCGTCGCTGAACGTCTGTCCATCGGGCAACGAGAAGTCGTAGTAAAATCCGTTTTCGATGGGCGGGCCTATAGCGAAGGTGGAGCCGGGCCACAGCTCAAGCACCGCCTGAGCCAAAACATGCGCTGTCGAATGTCGCAGGACGTGCAATCCGGCCTCGGAGTCGGCGGTAACGATCTGCACCTGGTCACCGTCGGCCAGCTCGTGGTTGAGGTCACGCTCGTCGCCATCGACCACTGCACTGACAGCCGCTTTGGCCAACCCGGAGCCGATATCGGCGGCCAACCCAGCGACGGTAGTGCCCGACGCCACGCTTCGCGACGATCCATCGGGCAGTTGAATAGCGATATCAGCCATTCGTCGATTCTATGGAGCCACACTGGGTCCCGGCGACCGAATTTCGCCTCTGAGTTCGCCTTGGCCGGCTGTTAGCCGACCGGAACCGGCTCGCCGAACAGTTCCTCAAGGCTAGATAGTGGCCGGTTGGTCAGCACCGAGCTCACAGCCACTCCGTTCAGTTCCGAAGAAGCAACGGCAACCGGCTCAGCGCCGACCCGTTCTCCCATTTCGTGGCCGGCGGAAACGTCGACCGGTCGGCTAACAACGTCGACTTCGGGCGACGCGTTGGCGTAGGTGTGGACGTATTCGAGACCGGTCAGCTCACCGATCTCGTACATCATCTCGTCGGTGAGGGATCGATAGACGCCATGATCCCCAATCCGGTCCCGATATCGGCTTGAGTCGATAGGTCGACCAAAACGCACACGAACCGGCAAGCCGAATCGAGGCATGAAAGTGTCCGGTGGCTGAATGTCGGCAGTACCCAGCAAACCAATCGGGATCAGGGGTGCGCCGGTTTCGACCGCCAGCCTTGCTGCACCCGTGCGGCCTTTGTGTAACTTGCCCGAGCGGCTCCGGGTGCCCTCCGGGTAGATCCCAAAGAGGCCACCGGTGTTCAAGACCTGGCGGGCGGCATCGAGGGCCGCCTTCGAGTGGTCTCCGCCCCGACGATCGATTGGGATCATCCCCAGAGCTGGAAACAGATGCTTGGTTTTCCAGTCGTCGAGGTACTCGGCCTTTCCGACATAGATGAGATCCCGGTTCAGGACCGCTGGGACGACAACCGAATCAATAAAGGCGGCGTGATTCGGACACAGCACAGCGGGCCCCGTAGCGGGGACATTTTCCAGGCCTTCGATCTCAAAGCGCCAAAGCCGGTTCACGAGCGGCTGGAGGACGCGGCGGACGGGACCTTGCAGGCGACCGATTCCGGCGGGAATCATGATTGATCATGCTAGCAGTGGCAGCATGCCCCGCGCCGGACCCGCCCGTTTCAGGGGTAGGTACGAGCCCCTGAAACTACTGCAGGTTGGCGGCAGTCGGGGGTTCCGGAGCCGATGGCCCCTTGCCGAGATCGACACCAAGAAGCAGCGCCGCTCGGTCAACGCCGAGTCCGTCATCGACTGCTGCATCAATGGCAGCAACGGCTGCAGGAGTGTCGAGATCGTTGTCCAAAGCGGCGCGAACATCGCCGAGTGCGCCGTCTCCCGCACCAGCTGTCAACCATCGCTCCAGCCGAGCTGCTGCGTCAGGCATGATCTGATCGTGCCACTCCCATTCGGTTCGGTAGTGATGCGACACCACGCCGAGACGAATGGCCCGGGGATCGTAGACTTTACGTAACTCACTGACGAACACCAGGTTGCCGAGCGACTTGGACATCTTCTCGCCATCCATTCGGACCATGGCTTGATGCATCCAATGGCGTACAAAGGGCTCCCCGGTGGCGGCGGAGGATTGAGCGGCCTCACACTCGTGGTGAGGGAAGATCAGATCGCTTCCCCCGCCGTGAAGATCAATCGTCGTGTCTAGCTCGCGAAGCGCCAGCGCTGAGCATTCGATATGCCAGCCCGGGCGACCCATTCCCCAAAGCGAGTCCCATGCGGGCTCGCCATCGGCCGACGGCTGCCAAAGTACGAAGTCGAGCGGGTCGCGTTTGTCGGGGTCGTCAGGTTTACCGCCCCGCTCAGCGGCCAACTCAAGCATGGTGGACCGGTCATAGCCCGAGATGGATCCGAAGTCGGGCCATGAGCTGACATCGAAGTACACGGCGCCACCGGACTCATAAGCATGGCCGTTGTCCAGCACCATGCCGATGAATCCTCGAATATCAGCAATGGCTGATGTGGCCCGGGGCTCACTCCAAGAGGGCAACATGTCCAACGCGATCATGTCGTCATCGAAACGAGCTGTCTCGGCTGCGGCCAGGTCCAAATAGTGAACGTCTAGTTCTCTGGCCTTGCGCAGGATGTCGTCATCGACATCGGTCACGTTGCGAACGCATCTGGTCTCGTGACCGGCGTCGCGAAGCCGCCGCTGGAGCACGTCGTAGCCGATGTACGTGGCGGCGTGCCCCAGGTGGGTGGCGTCATAGGGCGTAATGCCGCAGGTGTACATCGTGACTATGGGGCCGGGTTCGAACGGAACGACAGCCTTAGACGCTGTGTCGTAGAGCTTCATCGCCAGGCTGGTTTCAGGCATAAGGGAACCTCATCAATCTGTGAGGCTAGCTGCTGCGGCGTAGCGGTCGGCAATCGGACGCACTTCATCGGCTCGGCATGTAACCGATGGCCGAGCTCTATGGTCAAGAGTAGGGCAGAGAATCTGCGGTAGAGAAACTGCGGCAGAGAACAATGACTGAGCAACGCAACCGCCAAAGACGGTCAGCCCCGCCCAGCGAAGTGTGGTCTAGAGAACTGTGGTCAAGAGAACGGTGAAAATGCTCGAAGGCAAGAAGATTTTGATAACCGGCGTACTAACAGCGGACTCATTGGCGTTCGGCGTAGCCAAGCTGGCCCAGGAGCAGGGGGCCGAAGTGGTCTTAACCGGCTTCGGTCGAGGGTTGCGTCTCACCCAGCGAATCGCACGCAAGTTGGATCCCGTGCCCGAGGTGCTCGAGCTGGATGTCACCAACGTCGAACAGGGCGCAGCGATCACAGCCGAACTGGCCGAGCGTTGGGGCCGGGTGGACGGTGCGCTTCACGCCGTCGGCTTCGCCCCAGAGTCGTGCCTGGGCGACGACTTTATGGCCCCCGACTGGGATGATGTTTCGGTCGCCGTCCATGTTTCCGCCTACTCGCTTAGATCGCTCACCGATGTTGTGGCCCCGCTCATGACAGACGGTGGATCTATTGTCGGTTTGACGTTTGATGCCACGGTCTCGTGGCCTGCTTACAACTGGATGGGCGTGGCTAAAGCGGCTCTTGAGTCTCTGAACAGATATCTGGCCCGCGAGCTTGGCCCGAAACAGATTCGATGCAACCTTGTCGCCGCTGGCCCGATGAAAACCATCGCTGCCAAGTCAATCCCAGGCTTCGCCGCCTTTGAGGACGAATGGGTGAAGCGTGCTCCACTGGGTTGGGACGTCACTGACGCTGAGGGTGTCTCGAAAGCATGCGTTGCCCTGCTGTCGGATTGGTTCCCACACACCACCGGATCGATCATCCATGTGGACGGTGGCTATCACAGCATCGGGGCTTGAGCCGCCTGCCCGAGTGTCGGCTACCCGGCTCCTGAGCAGACCGCAGCCGAATCGATAAACGGGTTGATTTGATTCCCGCGCCCACCGGCATGGATCTCGAAGTGAAGGTGCGGTATGCCCGCAGCGTTGCCGTCGTCCCCAACGTAGCCAATGACCTCGCCGGCGCTCACTTCGCCTTCGACGCCGAATCCAGACAGGTGGGTTCCGTAGAAGTAGTTGCCATTGTCGTCCCACATTCGAAATGACCGTCCACCAACTCTGTTGGAGAAGTGTTCGACGCGACCGTTCACCGGAGCCACAATCTCGACTCCGATGTTGGCCAGAATGTCAACGCCCTTGTGACGTCGACCACCAGATCGTGGGAATCCCCAGGAGTCGATAAACGAGTGAGGGCCGTTGACCGGACACGTCAGCAGATAAAAGCCCTGCTTTCGCCCGCGATTTTGGGTCCAGGTTGAGGCCTGCGCCGTAACCGATCGGGCACGTTGCTGCAGGTTGCGTTCCTCCAGTTGCGCCAACCAGGCCTGGTCGGCCTGTAGTTCCTCTTCCAGGACCGCCACCCGATCGGACAACTGGTTGTTGCGTAAAGCGAAGACTTCAAGCTCGGCGGCGGCAATATCGGCATCTTGTTGCTTGGCGTAGAACTGATTGAAGATCTCGGTGTTAGCCAATAGAGCTGCCTCGTTCAGGGTGCTCGCCCGGAAGCCGGCATTTAGGTCTTGGACATCAAGAATGCTGACGTCACTAGGTCCGCGTTGGAAGGCCTTGACTGCGCTGGCCACGGTCGACTCGGCCACTTCACGCGCCTCGTCCTCCAGCTCGGCTACTCCTGCCGCAGCACGGCTCATTCTCAAGTCATCGGATCGCTTCTGCAATACCACTACCTGGAGTGCCGCCTCAGTCTCGGCGACTTTGACTCTGGTCTGATCCAACGAGAGTGCCTGGCTGGCAGCCGGGCGAACAACTGACGGGTTCAAGTCGGCTAGGTCCTGGGTGCCTGCAGCGTCTTGAGCCGGAACGGCTGCCAGAGGGCCAGCGGAAGCCGTTGCAGCCGGAGCAACGGAAGAGACCGTAGCCGACGACTCAGCCGGGCTACTCCCTAAAAGTCCCATCGCGGCGATGAAAGCAAAACCTGTGATGGCGACACCGACGAACAATCGACTCCGCACGGCTAACAGCGTAGCTTCCATGCCCACCGGTTTCGTCGATTTGGGAGGCGATCAACCCGCAGACGGGATGGTTGACACAACGAACAGAGAAACCGCTACATCGCCGGCATCACACCATTTCAGCGGTTCTACCCATCGAGCTGGGGCCTGGTGACTGCGGCGTCCTGATAGCCAGAAAAAGATTGCTACGACCCTGAATTCATCGAATTCGCCGGTTTCAGGGCCGTAATCTTCTCCGACCGCCGGTCTGCGGCCCCCTCGACCGGTTCGGCCAGGGCCCGAATCAGTTGCTCGATCGAAACCACAGCCGGTTCATTGCCGTCTTCTCGGATCACAGCCAGCTGACGCTTGAAGCCTCGCAGGACACGCAGAACATCGATGAGCGGGCGACTGCCGTCCACCACGACCATCTGCCGGACGAACGACGCCGGAACCGGGCTGGCCATTTGGTCCACCGGGATCGACAAAACATCACGGGATCGTATATAGCCCAGCGGGCGGCCAGCCAAGTCAAGAACGAGGATCCGCTTCTTGCGGGTTTCCCCCGCCACCCGTTTCAGCTGGTGACCGGTCGCTCCCAGCACGACCGAAGCCCAGTGACTTATCGGTTCACATAGTTCCCGCACTGGCCGTTCAGCGAAGCCCAGGACCCCTTGTAACAGCTCCGCATCGCCCTGCTCGATGGCACCGCCCTGCTGGGAGTGGCGAATGATGGCCGCAAGCTCTGATGGAGTGTGGGCCGACATCAACTCGTCGCGGGGCTCAATGCCGACCAGGCGACATCCAGTATTGGCGACTCCGTTTAGAAGGGCCACGATCGGACGGAACACAAAGAGATACGCCCGGTAGGGAATCACCAGCCAACGGAGGGTGGCGTCAGGCGCCGCGAGGGCAATGTTCTTCGGGACCATCTCCCCGATTACCAGGTGCAGAAACGTGAACAACGCCAACGAGAACGTGTAGCTGATGATCCGCGCCATTTCCTCGCTTACAGATTGACCCAGGATCGCCTCGATAATGGTCTCCATTGCAGGCTCACCGATCCGACCGAGGGCCAGAGAGGCAATGGTAATACCAAGCTGCGCGCCGGCAAGCTGCATCGACAGGTCGGCCAGGCTTGCTCTAGCCGCCTTGGCCACCGGGCCCGTGCTGCCCGGACCCTCCTCGAAGGACGATCGCCGCGCCGCTATCACGGCGAACTCGTAGGCAACGTAGATCCCGTTAAGCACGACCAAGAACGCGCTGGCGGAAAGAGCAATGACGACGGCCTGATTGCTCATGGGCTCGCCGGAAGCCAAGAGGAACGTCATGTGGAGGCTCCGCGAGGTTCGGTCAGCTGCAATGACGCGACCCGAAGCCGATGCATTTCGGTCACCTCGACGGTCCAGCCGTCGTGGGAGAACGACGCTCCCTGCTCGGGAATGCGCCCGAGCCGCTCGAGGACAAAGCCTGCCAGGGTTTCGTAGTCCCCCTCGGGCATGGCAAAGCCGCAGGCGTCAGCGACCTCGTCGGGATGCAGTGTTCCCGCCAGGAGGTAGACGCCCGGGCCGACACCGGCGGTAAGGCCGGTCTCGTCGTACTCGTCGTCGACCTCGCCGACAATCTCCTCCAGTACGTCTTCGATGGTCAAAATGCCTGCCGTGCCTCCGTGCTCATCAATGATGATCGCCATTGGCGACAGTGAATCGAGTTGACGGAAGTCTGAAAGGATGTCGATGAGGTCCCGAGTCTCGGGTATGGCAAAGGGAGGCCTGAGGATCTCGGTCACCGGCTGATGCCACGACTCGGAGCCCAATCCCAGTACCGATGCCACCTCGACCGTTCCCCGAATGTCGTCCATATCTTCGCCGAAAACCGGAAATTGGCTGTGGCTCGACTCTCGGGCAAGGTCGGCCAGCTCTTGGATACTTATGTCGAGGGGTACCGCTTCGACCTGCATTCGGGGCCGAAGTGCATCGGCCGCCGTCTTGTCGCCGAATCGAATGGTCCTGGTCAGGATTTGGCGCTCCTCCGGCGAAAGCGTTCCCGAGTCTCCCGAGGACCGGATCAGATACTCCAACTCCTGAAGCGACCGCAGTTCTTCCAGTTCCTCTTGTGGTTCAAGGCCCAGGCGTCGAACCGTCCAGTTGGCCGCGCCGTTGAACACACGAATTATGGGACCGAGCACTCCGTGTACAACGAGGGCCACGGGCGCAAGGAGCTGAGCCACCTGCTCCGGACGCGACACCGCGACGGCCTTCGGGAATAGCTCTCCGATGACCATCTGAGCCGACGACACCAGACCCAAAGCCACAATCACCGACATTGTCGGCCCGGAAAGGAACGGGATGTCGCCAATCAACAGGTCCAGCCACTCCCCGACCAACGGCTCGATCAGGAACGCCAGGATCAGGCTTGTGACCGTGATGCCAAGCTGAGCGCCTGAAAGGTGAAACGACAAACGTTTTCGAGCAGAGACGGCCGCCCGTGCGGAAAGCCGTCCGCTATCGGCGGCAGCATTTAGCTTGGTCTGATCGGCTGCCACCAACGCAAACTCGACGGCCACAAAGAACCCGTTGGCCGCTAACAGCAGAAAGATGAAAAGAACCCCGACGACGCCAGACATGAAATGAGAACCCGACCCGCGAGCGTGCCGGATCGACCATCCTAGTGCCCGTACTACTAGCCCGACCGATTGGCCACGGTTTTACGACTGACTGTCGTCGGTTCTCGGCAGTCACAACGTACTGGCCGGACCGATGGCCACCACACTGATGTCAGGTCTGCTGTCGGGCCTGTTCGACATCGAGTCATCGCTCATTCACAGCCAGGGTCGGTTTACCGTTACGGCACACTTGCACTAGCTGCTTTCGCCACAGTTTTCGAAGAGGTCGCAGTCGAAGAAGCAGTAGTCGGCGTCTTCTGCTTGGACGAAGAAATGGTTGTCGACGTCACTGGGTTCGGGGCGGTTGTGGCTACGTCGTTGCCCGCGCTGTCTGCCGGGGTCTGAGCCGCTCGTTGAAGGTCGGTCCGATCGGCATCGCCGCCGTCGCCCTCTTCTCCACCGGAACTTGTGGCCGGCCCGGACTGAGCGGTCGACGGACTTGTTGTTGACGATGTGGGCTCATCCGCTTGGTCGACACCTACGGTCGACGACGAACTCGGCGGCTGTGAGGAGGATGTCGTTGAGTCTGCGGAGTTGTCGGTGGGAGCCCCTCGAGAGACGATTCTCGGTTGATAGCGAAATCCCGGATGGGCGCCTGAGGCAACGGCATCAAGCTCCAGGTCTGAAACAATCCGCAGCAACGGGTAGGGGTTGACGGCCCGTCCACCACCGGGGTGTATCTCCAGGTGGAGATGAGGAGGGGTGCTGATGGCGTTGCCGGTATTGCCGACATAGCCGAGAAGTTCACCGGCCTGGACTACCTGACCGTTGTGCAAGCCGGGAGCGAACGAGTCCAAGTGGGCGTAGTACCAGTCGGCTCCTGATTCGCCTCGGAGCCAGAACTTGAGTCCTCCCAGTCGACCGTTGCCGATCCGCACCACAACGCCGCGCTCAGCGGCTACTAGAGGAGTTCCACGGGGTGCAAAGATGTCTATCCCCTCGTGCCAGTGGGCGTCGGCGGTGCCAGGCATCCGCGGGAATCCGAAGCTGTCGATCAGTGGCGTCGAGTAGTTCCCGGCAATGGGGAAGACGACACCGTCCACGTATATCTCGCTTCCAGCCCGAAAGGCCTCAGCTTCGATCAATGCCTGGTCGACGTCGGTCCCAATCTCGGTCGTTCGACGCTCAGCGCTTCCGAGGGCGACCGACACCGCTCGACCGTGCTCGACCAGATCGATCGACTCGGCGTCCAACTGCCGCTTGAGAGCGGCGAAGTCGTCCATCGTGTCTCGATCGACGGCGAGGGCCGCCTCCAGAAAGCGGCTCTTACGCTGCTTCTCAATCACGTCCGGAATCGCGGTCAGGTCGAACCCAAAGTCGAGGCCTTGAGAGTTGCCCGACGACAACTCGACGTAACCCACTACTGCCCGCAACTGAAGTCGCTCCGCCGCGGTGTTGAAGTCGTCGACGGCTTGGCCGCTGCCCTCGCCAAGGGCCAGCCGGGACAGCTCCAACTCCTTTTGGCGCTTTCGAAGTGACCTAACGGCCGCGATGAGCTCTCGTCGTTCGAGCCGCAGCTCCGATAACTTCGCCTCTGCATCGTTGACGCTGCTCCACAGCACCGGCGCAGCCTTGAAGATGGCCTGATCGTAGGCCGGAGGGGGCACTGTGATGTTTGGATCCAGTGTTTCGTCTTCCCGAGGGTGCTCGTTGAGCAAGGGATCGACCGTTGTCGAGGTCGACGACGTTGACGAGTCGTCTCCGTCGTTCACCGGCCCGGTGGACGTCGAGGTTGATCCAGTGTCTCCGGTTCCGGTCGAGTCGGAACTCCCCATCAGGCTGGTTGTTGTCGGCTCGTCACTCACCCCGCTGTCGCCTCCGCCAGCGACCGTCGTGGACGGGGCTGAAGTCGCCGGTGTAGCGGCCGAAGTCGGCGTCGCAGGCGTCGACGCAGCAGAACTGGTCGGTGTCGAAGCAGAAGTGGATGCAGTTGTGGATGCAGTTGTGGAGGCAGTCGATCCTGGCTTGCCCGTCGAGGGCTCTCCATTGCCCTCCTGCGCGGCGGCGCCAATCGAGCCAACAGCAATAACGGCCACAAGTACGACAACAGCTGCAACGAACCAGACTGCCACGAGCTGTCTCGGGAGTCGGCGCCATTCGATCCACAACGAACTCATCAGGTGACCATCGGCCGTCTCATCTGCTTTTTGACCGACGATTTGTGCACCGACCGATGTCCGGCCGTCAGAGGTGGTGAGCGTCCCCTGAGTTCAGGTGATGCCGCTTCCCTTTTCCGTCCTGGATGACAAGCGCTCCCTCGTCGTCGATGTCGACGGCCTCGCCGGTCACGGCGCCCTTGGCCGTGTCGAACCGCACCTGACGGCCGAGGGTCAGACACCTTTGCCGGTAGGCACCCAGGGTCGCCTCACGGTCGGCTAGCGTTGCCAGCCTCGGTTTCAGCGCCTGCAGATACGCCAGCAACATCTGGTCCCTTGATGCCGCCTTCTCATCACCGTTGTGGGCAGCGACCGTCTCAGCCAATGTGGTAGCTCTGTTAGCTACCGCTGGAGGCATGGGATTCGACTGTCGAACATTCAGACCCATGCCGATCACCGCGCCAAAGGAACCAGGCCCAGCATCCCCAATCATCTGGGTGACCTCGACGAGAATCCCGGCCAACTTCCGCCCGGCCAAGCCCGGAACCAGGACGTCATTGGGCCACTTCAGTGAGACAGTGCCGCTCGGTTCGAGAATTCCGGCACCGCCAGCTACCAGGTCGACCGCGTCGGCAACGGCCAGGCCGACCGCCAAAGGTAACAGCTGAAGCTCGACGGCTGACACAGGCCAAAACACCGACGACAACAACGCCGATCCGGGGTGATCTATCCACTGCCGCTGTTGACGGCCTCGTCCAGCCTCCTGGTGATCGGTGATGAGAACCAGGCCAGCGGTCGCATGGCCCATGGGTAGCGCTCCGAGGTCGACGTTGGTCGAACCGGTCACGTTCGTATGCCACACAGTGAACGGCGACACGATCCTCGCAGCGTCATTCACGGCTACTGAATCGTCGGCCGAATGCCGCCCCTCAACCTTGAACAAGTCGTAGCCCAGGTCACGTAGCGAGGCGGTCGCAGTCGAGGAAAGTTGGGCATCGGATGAGATCTCTTGGCCGAGAGTTCGGCGTTGGCCGTTCACGATGTCTACATTAGGCAGGTGTTCAAGAAAGTGTTGATAGCCAACCGAGGCGAAATCGCTGTACGAGTCATCCGAGCCTGCCGAGAAATGGGGGTGGCGACGGTAGCCGTCTACTCGGAGTTGGATCGAGACTCGATGCATGTCCGAATGGCCGACGAAGCGTTCGCCTTGGGTGGACAAACCGCAGCTGAGAGCTACCTGAACACCGATGCCATCCTCGATGTCATCGACCGCTCAGGCGCCGACGCTGTTCACCCCGGATACGGGTTCTTCAGTGAGAATGCTGACTTCGCTCGGGCCATCAGTGAACGAGGTGTCACCTTCATCGGGCCGCCACCGGAAGCCATTGAGGTTATGGGTGACAAGGTCTCGGCTCGCGCCGCCGCCGACAAAGTTGGCGTCAACGGCGTTCCCGGAAACACTGATTTTCTGACCGGCCCGGAAGGCGTGGTGGCCTTCGGCGAAGAACACGGCTGGCCTGTGGCCATCAAAGCCGCTTACGGCGGCGGCGGCCGCGGCATGAAAGTCGTCCGTGGGCCCGAAGAAGCAGCCGACGCACTAGAAGCAGCTCAGCGGGAGTCTCTGGCTTACTTCGGTCGCGACGAGTGCTACTTGGAGCGATACCTCACCAACCCACGACACATTGAGGTTCAGGTCCTTTGTGACACCCACGGGAACGCCCTCTACCTCGGCACCCGTGACTGCTCTGCTCAACGCCGTCATCAAAAACTCATTGAGGAAGCACCGGCGCCCGGCCTGGCACCCGAAATTCTGAAAGCTATGGGTGAAGCCGCTGTCGCCGTGGCCAAGGGTTGCGACTACACCAACGCCGGTACTGTCGAGTTTCTGTACGAGGAGGGCCGCTTCTACTACCTCGAGATGAATACCCGCCTCCAGGTCGAGCACCCTGTGACCGAGATGGTCACCGGAATTGACTTGGTCGAGCAGCAGCTTTTGGTTGCCTCGGGCGAAGAGCTACCCATCGACCAAGACGCCGTGACTATCAGTGGCCATGCCATTGAGGTCCGCATCAACGCCGAGGACCCGGCCGATGGTGCATTCCTTCCCTCCCCTGGCCCGATCACCGGTCTCAACGTCCCGTCCGGATTCGGGGTGCGCTGGGACGGCGGATACCAATCCGGCGACGAGGTAAGCCAGTACTACGACAACCTGGTGGGAAAGCTGGTCTGCTGGGGTCGAGATCGCCAAACCGCTATTCAACGAACACTTCGAGCACTTGCCGAACTACAGGTGGCCGGGGTAAAGACGACCATTCCGGCCGATTCCGCCATTCTCTCGCACGACGACTTCGCCAACTGCGCACATTCCACCAAGTGGGTGGAAGAAACCCTAATGCCCGGCCTGCAGATCAATTCCGGTGACGTCGCCGTTACGGAAACGGCCGAAGAAGCCGAGCCCAAGATCAAACGAACAGTCGACGTCGAAGTCAACGGCAAAAAGTTTACTGTCAACATGTGGGTGCCTGAATCAGCCAGCGCCGCTCAACCTGCGTCTGCAGCTCGGGCCCGAAAGCGCTCCTCGGGCGGAGCAACCTCGGCCGGAAGCGGCTCAGGTGACGTCACGGTGCCGATGCAGGGAACCGTGGTCAAAGTAGTGGCTGAGGTTGGTGAGGAAGTGGCCGTCGGTGACACAATCTTGGTACTCGAAGCCATGAAGATGGAAAACAATGTCACGGCCGAGAAGGCTGGCAAGGTGACCGAGATCAGGGTGGAAGCCGGTCAGTCGGTCAGCGGTGGCGACGTAGTCGCTGTCATCGAGTAGTCCGGGCCAAGAGCCAGGACGTCGACAGGCACGCTCAACTCGCTGTTCAGTCTGTCCACAACGCGGGCGGTTCCCTCGTCATCAGGTACTGGCCCGCCCAGCAAGACATGGGCGGCGCCCAGCGTGTTTACGACATCAATGACCTGCTGAACCACGTCACCCGTCCGAACCAGAATTCGGCTGGTCAACCCGTCGGCCCCTACTTCATCGATAATCATGTCCATCTGTACTTCCAGCATCCGAGCCAATTCGTCGGCTGCTGCCTCCCGCATGGACAGGTCCACGTCGGAGAACCCGTTGTCGTCTAGCACGGCGAGATAGACCAGCTCTGTTAGCTGATCACCGGTTCGCTGGGCGACCCGAACAGCTTGGCGAACAGCCAGACTGTGGCCGGTCCCGGCCCACGACACGTAGACAAGCTCGCCGTCGGGGGTGATCCGCTCCGACAGGGCGGTAATCGCAGCTGCATTGCTGGCCGCGTCGCCGGTAGCCACTGCTGTATCTGACTCCCACCGCTCGGCCAACAGGTCAACGGCAGCCATGCGATTGTTCAAGTCAGTGGTCAGATCGTGGGCTGCGGCCACATCGACCAAGCCGGATCGCACGACGTCACCGAGCGCCGAACGCTCAACCACCAACGCGTCGCGTCGCGCTTGAAATAGCATCGCCATTTCGAGCTGCGGGTTGGCCCGGAAATGAGACTGCAAGTGCTGGCCCTGACCACCAATGTCTCGTTGATACGACCGGCCCATAGCATCGGCCATTCCGCTCAGCAATACGCCGTCGGCGCCTAGGCGAGCCATTTCGGCCTGCCCAGCACGACTCATGTACAGCCGGGCTTGATGGCGCTGTTGCGTCAGCTCGCTGTCAGCCGTACCCGAAAGACCGAGTCGGTCCATCAGTCTCGGGATGGTGGTGCCCTGGATGACGAGGGTGAACAAGACTACGCCGAAGGTCATCACTCGCAGAATGTCGACCGTCTCCTGTCCGAGGTCCTCTGCACTTAGTGTTAGCACTAACGCCAGCGAAATCGCCCCTCGCAGGCCGGCCCAAACCATCACGTGCCGATAGGCCATTGGTATCCGTCGTTGGGGCCGAATTCCGGCGGCCACCGCTGCCAACCCATAAGTCAGAACTGCTCTCAGCACCAGCACACCAACTACAGCCACTCCGACCGCCCACAGGTTTCGGAGCAGCGTGTCGATGCTGATTGTCAACCCGATTACTAAGAAGACCATCGAGTTGACCAAGAACGTGAGCAACTCCCAGAAGTGCTCAAGCGTTAGGCGAGTTGACGGTGAGGTGTTCTGTAGACCGACATTTCCGACCACCAAACCGGCTGCCACCACGGCCAAAATGCCGGAGAAATGAAGATCCTGACCCAGCACCAAGCCGATTTCCTCAGCCAACAAGAATGAGCCGTAGGCCAGGGCCAGCGTTGTGGTCGTCTCGATCAACGGGTCGTCGACCCGGGCCAGGAAGACGGCGCTAACCAAGTACCCCAACACCAGGCCGACTAGCAGACCACCGGCGGACACCACAATGAAGTCGCTGGCGGCGCCGCCGACGCTAAATCCTTCACCGGTGGCAGCTTCCACTGCCAAGCCAAAAGCAACAACGGCCACTGCGTCGTTGAACAATGACTCGCCTTCAACAAGCACGGCAAGTCGCTTTGGAGCACCGAGCGCTTTGAAGAAGGCGATAACGGCCACAGGGTCCGTGGCCGAAATTAGAGCGCCAAAGGCAAAAGCCGCCGCCCATGGCACGGCCAGCGCCCAATGCACTAGTCCCCCGATGGCCAGCGTTCCCGTAGCCGTCCCGATGAGGGCGAAGAGCAGGATGGGGAAGAGATCAGCTTTGAGCTTCGGCCATGGAAGCTGAAGCGTTGCTTCGAAAAGCAGCGGCGGCACTAGCAGCGCCAAAATAAGATCGGCGGAAACATCAACGGCAACGAGGTCGCCTAGGAACGTGGCGAACAGGCCAGCGACAACCAAAGCGACGGTGAACGGGAAACGGACCCGGGCCGCCAGAACCGCTACCACCGCAGCGATAGCAACCAGCACTACAGCCGCGATTTCCTGGCGCAGGAACTCACTCGGCCCAGCCTCTGCGGCCAGCATCCAACCGAGGGGACTCTGGAACTGACTAATCGCTCCAGTCAGCATGGCGCTGACAGCTGCCCCAACTTCGTATGTGGCCACGTTCCACACCCCCACTTTCCTACCTACCCGTGTGTAGACCGACGCATCTGCGTACAAAGCACGGCCGACGGCCGCTCCGGGGTCGAGTGTAGATTGCCGAACCGCGAGTTTTGGCTACTCGGCCGCCTCGGACAGAACTTCAGCCAGCGCCGGATGGACAAATAACGATTCCATTAGGTCACGTACGGTCAGTCCGGCGGTTACAGCCAGCGCCAGTACCGAGATCAACTCCGCAGCGTGCCGTCCAACGATTGACCCGCCCATCACAACACCGGTTGCCGGGTCGGACACGATTTTCACGAAACCACGGGAGTCGTTGTTGATCAACGCTTTGGCCGAGACTGAGAATGGCACTTTCGTAACCCGGATCTTGCGGCCCTCGGCGAACGCATCGGCCTCGGCGATTCCGACGTCAGCGATCTCCGGGTCGGTGAATATGGCCGAGGCGGCCTTGTCATAGTCGAGATGCCGATGCGGAGCGGCGTGCAGGCCCATAGCATGCTCTGCGATCTTGCGGCCCTGCACCGAGGCAACCGAAGACAGTGGTAGCTTGCCGGACAGATCACCGGCGGCATAAATGTGGGAGACGCTCGACTGGAGGTTGTGATCCACCTTGACGTAACCCCATTCCTCCTCCACTCCGGCGGCGTCGAGGCCCAGATTGTCGGAGTTGGGAATGGAACCAATGGCCAACAAGACATGGGAGCCTTCAGCCACTCGCCCGTCGTCGCAGACCACTCGAACCCTGTCGCCGGTGGTCTCGATGCTCTCGGCCCTTGCTCCGATGAGTAGGTTCACGCCACGGTCGAGGAAGCTCTGCTCCAACACCGCTGCAACCTCAGGATCCTTTTCTGGTAGGACCTGGCGGCGAGATACCACCAGGGTCACATCAGATCCGAATGACTTGAACATGTGGACGAACTCCACGCCGGTCACACCCGATCCAACGACGATCAGATGGTCTGGTAGTTGCGGCGGCGGATAGGCATGACGAGTGGTCAACACTCGCTCACCGTCGATAGGTGCCCACTCCGGGATGCGAGGCCGTGACCCCGTGGACAGCACGATCACGTCACCTCGCAGGGCTTCGACCTCGCCGAAGTTGTGGGTGACCTCAATGTCATTGGGGCCGGTCAAGCGCCCCGTGCCTTCAATCAGTCGCACGCCTTGGCTTTCCAGCAGCGACGTCATTGACTCTTCGAGGCGGTCTTCGATATCGGTAATGCGCTTGCGGAGCGTTTCAAAGTCCAGTTGGACATCAACGGTGGCCAGTCCCATTTCAGAGGCATCATTCATGGTCGCCATGGCACTGCCGGTGGCGATCATGGCCTTCGAAGGCACGCAGTCAAGAAGGTGAGCGGCGCCGCCGACGATGTCGCGTTCGATAAGCGTTACCTTGGCGCCGAGCCGAGCGGCGTGAGTGGCACATGTCGTGCCGGCCGGTCCGCCACCAATGATCACAAAGTGCTTCGGTGGGCGGGAATCGCGAGCGTTTTCGTTGGGATCCATGGCCTGACTCTCTGTCTGACGTTCTACCTGTCTTGGTTCGACAGGATTTGGCTCGGGCCCGGTGATGGCCGATCGCCGCTACCGACCATATCGGATGAAGACCAAGCCCTATGACCATCAGCAGACGCCGTTGCGGTGTTGTCTCAGTCCGTCTACGAGGAAGCCGTGGCTACCTTTCTCTCCAACCGGGCTAGTCGTTTGTACATAGCAAACATGGCGACGTAGGCCAGGTCGTGCACCTCATCGCCATCGCTGTTCGGCAGGGAGGCCACATCGCTCCTCTTCGGAGGCGGGAACACGCCCGGTTCCGAGGGGACATCCGGGAAGTACTGTCGGCGCAGTCGCTCATTGGCTTCGCTGTATTGCTGAACGATCGCCCGTCGTTGCCCCAGCGTCAACACCGCCGATCCTCGGTAGTCCTTGTATGCCTTCTCTCCCAGCAGATCCTCTAAGAAGGCGTAGAACCGGTGATCATGAGGATCATCGAACAACACCTCGCGATAGGTGTTGGCCACTCGGTTGAACCTCTCATGCAGCGTCCTATTGGCTTCGGCCACTGGTTCGTAGCGGGTGTGGTCGAGTCCGGCGTGGTGGGCGAAATCAGCTACGACGTCTCCCCCTTCCAGATTCTCTCGGGCGAAGACCCGAACGGTCAGGGCATCGTCACCATAGGTAAGCCTCCACGGCTCCAACCGGTCATGCCAGTCCAACGACCCGTTCACCTTGTCGGCATAGGCCCAGAAGTTGGCATGGCGCTTGAGATGCCACTGCTGCCAAGCCGACACCATTAGGTCATCTTGGCGTCGGACATAGGCCACAACGTGAATCTCAAACGCTTCAGCGCTGGAGGCGAAGAGGCGATGAAACCCTCGGGGATTTAGCAAGTTCTCCGCGCTGAGAATCAACGTGTGCCAGCCATGCTCGTCCATCTGTCGTCGAAGCTTTGCGAGCCGGGACGTGATGTCGTCGTCGAACCCGTCGGTGCCCATGCCGTGGTTGAAAAGGCGAAGCTGGTTGCCACGCTGATGGCTGGAAAGGTTGAGATCAACACCAGGGACAACGAAGCCATCTTCGCGAAGTGCCGTTGCGTTGGTTCCCAGGAACGACTGGATCGCTGAGCTACCGCATTTCCCCGAGCCGATATGGATCACAAGGCGAGGCGGGGCGCCAAGACTTTCGCCCTCGGATCCTGATGACCGGTCAACCCAAGATCGAATACCGGTCATGGCCGAACCCCTTCGCCTCTATAACCGTTCACAACTACTTCTATGCGTTCGGCTATTTCTATGAGCTCGACGGCGGCCGAAGCCTTGGATTCTCCTCCGCCAACCACGATGGGGGCTCGACGCCAGTTCCTTCCGGCCCGCTGGAACACGCCGTCCCGCCAACGGGCGTCGGCCAGCTCCGGCGGTGTCGGTGGATATTCGTCGCAGTCACGGCCCGTGTTGTTCGGATTCTCGTAGGGATCGAAATACATCACTGGGCGCCAACGGTCGTGCAAGTGGTCGAGCTCCCACTGGTGAGTCGACGGGTTACGGGAACTGGACTCCAGGTGGACTACCACATTGTCGTTGTCGACCAGCGACCGGTAGCCCGCCATTTGCAATTTGAAACACAGATCAACGTCGTTGAATGCCAGCGGCAGATCAGTGCAAAATCCACCAACGTCTTCAAACTTGACCCGCTCAACCGCCATGCAGGCAGCGGTCACCGCGCTGCAATTGAGCTGGACCGCCAACGAGCCACGGACCCCTGAGTGATCACCGGCGAAACCGGAGTACCGGTGGGCGACGTGGCCCTCGCGGGCCCAAACCCCGGTGTGCTGAAGTCGCCCGTCCTCGTAGAGAAGTTTGACTCCGACCGCGCCAATCTGGGGGGCGACGGCAAACATCACCATTCGCTCCAGCCAGTCGGGCCGCATGATTTCGGTGTCGTCGTTGAGGAAGACCAGAATCTCGCCTGTGCTCCGAGCCACTCCTAGATTGCAGGCTTGAGAGTAGTTGAAGGGCCGACTGTCCTGGACCAGCCGATACGGTCGGCCGGACATCTGGGCGCTGACCGAAGCCATCAGCTCGTCCCCGCTGTTCCGATCAAAAACCACCACGGTCTCAACGTTCGGATAGCTCGTCTTGGCCAGAGAAACAAGTGCCAGGTCGACGAGCCGCTGGCGGCGGCCGCGGACCACACGCGATGACCCGCCGGTTGGGATGATGATGCTGACCATCGGATGACTTTCCAGCCGAGGACCAAGCCGGGCCACAATCGACTGTCGACCGTTGACACCGTCAGCCAGTTGCCGCTCCGCTTCCACCGTCGCCGGGAACCTTGTCCGTTCGAGGTGCCTCTGGACCGCGGTGGCCAGCGAACCGTCGGGTTCAGCCGCCGGTTCAGAGGAATCGCTTGCCGCTGCGACATGGGCCAAGATGGCCGGCACATGGACAATGTGCTCCGATTGCTCAACCACTCGAAGTGAGAGGTCGTATCGTGCCGCTCGGCCGCCATCAGGGCGTAGTCCGCCTACCCGTTGCACAACATCGCGTCGGTACAGGACTGCCTCGCCCAGATAGTCCTGAACCCGCAACCGGTCAGGAGAGAAGGCAGGTTTGAGGAAAGCGTCGGATCGATGACCGTCGACGTGCATCACATCCTCATCGCCATAGAGAACGTCGGGCAACGTCAGCAGTATCTCGGTGTGGTTCAGTGTCTCGGTGTGATTCAGTGTCTCTCTGTGATTCAGTGTCTCGGTTTGGTTCACGGCGTGATTCTCGACGCCCCGACTGTCACCACCCGACCTATTGACTTGTCGAGCGGAGTCGGGTTGACCCTGGCGGTCAAGCTCGTGTCGAATGATCTGAACCGCATCAGCCGACAGGGCGGTGCCGGCGTCGAGCACCATAGCGTACAGTCCGGTGGCGTTGCTCAAGGCCGCAGTCCACCCTTCGACCACCGAACCATCGAAGGCCACGGGCACCACGGACAATCGCCCCTGTCCCGTGCTCGCTAGAGGTTTGGCATCGAGGACTTCCGAGGCCGGCGAGCGAACTCCTGTTGCCATCCCGACCACCAGCTCCCAGTCGTGACAGCTCTGGTTCACCAGCGAGACCACCGTTCGATCCAGCCGCTCGACCTCCTGAGGCGACGTCACCGCCGTCACGATGGACAGCATGGGCGGTAGCCACCCAGATTCGGCTGTTGTTGACTTGTTCTTCGATCTAGTCGCCACAGTCAGCACCCGTCAGCGGGGATCTGCCGGCCGACTGGACGTAGCAGCCTTGGCGGAGCGGGCAAGAGTCCCCAACCGACGACGAATCCCGACGTCACCTCGCCCCTTGACCAGCGAGTGGAGATGCTCGTTCTCAGCTACGTATACGTGTACCTGGTGTTCGAGCTCGGCAACTCGTGCTTTGGCTGCGGCTTGTTCGGCTTGGGCGCCGCGAAGGGCGTCGACGGCCTCCAGCATGCGCTGGTAGGCCTCGTCTCGCTGCGAAGCAAGATCCAAGTCCGATTCTGAGTCAGAGGACGCGACAACCGGATCGCTCAATGAGCTTGCGGCTGCTTGCGACCCTGCGGCGGGAGGGTTCGCTCTGTTTTGCACCAAACAGAGTCTAGTCGGCGTTGAGACCCGATCAGGATTTCCCCCGGCTTAGGTGTCAGGGGCTACCGTGACTCCCATGATCTCAGACGGCCCTTCAGCATCCGCGGCTCCGGGAGAGTCCCACGGGCAGGAGGCCGACGACACCCGTGACAACGACTTGGTCGACCAGTGGGCCAAGAGGGCCTCTGGGGAACTTCGCGGTAGGGAGCTGGCTGATCTAACCACCGCTACACCTGAACAGATTCCAATCAAGCCTCTGTACACCAGACAAGACCTTGATGGTCTCGAACATCTCGACTCCATGCCCGGCTTCGATCCGTACCTACGTGGGCCGCGGGCCACCATGTATGCCAATCGACCTTGGACCATTCGTCAATACGCTGGCTTCTCGACTGCCGAGGAATCCAATGCCTTCTACCGTCGAAACCTAGCTGCCGGCCAGATGGGTTTGTCGGTGGCTTTTGACCTCGCCACCCATCGTGGCTACGACTCCGACCACGAACGAGTGGTCGGTGATGTCGGTAAGGCCGGTGTTGCCATCGACTCGGCCGAAGACATGAAGATCCTCTTCGACGGCATCCCACTCGATCAAATGTCGGTTTCGATGACAATGAACGGTGCCGTGCTGCCGATCATGGCGTGCTACATCGTGGCCGGGGAAGAACAGGGCGTCGAGACCGCCAAGCTGTCGGGAACCATTCAGAACGACATTCTCAAAGAGTTCATGGTCCGCAACACCTACATCTATCCGCCTGAGCCCAGCATGCGGATCGTGGCTGACATTATCGCCTACACCGCTACGAACATGCCGCGGTTCAACTCAGTGTCGATCTCCGGCTATCACATGTTGGAGGCAGGCGCTCCAGCCGACCTCGAACTTGGATACACGCTGGCCGACGGAGTCGACTACGTCCGCTCCGCCTTGGAAGCCGGGTTAGACGTCGATCAGTTCGCCGGTCGACTGAGTTTCTTCTTTGGTATCGGGATGGATCTGTTCATGGAGGTGGCCAAGCTCCGGGCGGCCAGGCTCCTGTGGGCCGAGCTTATGGCTCAATTCGAACCGACAAACCCGCGTTCGTCCATGCTGCGGACACACTGCCAAACGTCCGGCGTGTCGTTGACCGAACAGGACCCTTACAACAATGTCGTCCGAACCACGCTGGAAGCGCTGTCGGCGGTTTTGGGAGGAACCCAAAGCCTCCACACCAACGCCTTCGACGAGGCCTTGGGCCTACCAACCGACACCAGTGCCCGGATCGCCCGCAATACTCAGCTTATTCTGGCTGAGGAGTCAGGCGTAACCAGGACGGTCGATCCACTTGCTGGCTCGTACTACGTGGAGGCCCTGACCGCAGACCTAGCTGACCGGGCCAGGGCCGTGATCGCCGAGGTCGAAGAGCTCGGCGGGATGACCTCGGCGATCGCCCAAGGCCTTCCGAAGTTAAGGATCGAAGAGGCGGCCGCCAGAAAACAAGCTCGGATTGATCAGGGGCACGACGTCATCGTCGGTGTAAATAAATACCAGACCGACGTCGATGAATCGGTCGATGTTCTCGACGTCGACAACACTGCAGTACGGGAAAGCCAGATCGCCAGGTTGACCGCCGTTCGCCAAAGCCGCGACAGCGCAGCCGTATCTGCGGCCTTGGCCAAGCTGACCGAGGCCGCTCAAGGCGATGCCAATCTCCTCGACGCTTGCGTCGAGGCCGCCAGGCTGCGGGCCACAGTGGGAGAAATGTCGCTGGCTATGGAAGAGGCCTTCGGACGTCACCGGGCCCAGACCCGAACTGTAAGCGGTGTCTACGCTTCGGCCTACGGAGACTCTGAGGAGTTCGCCGAACTGTCGGCCTCCGTGGCCGCCTTCGCATCAGACCACGGCCGTCGGCCTCGCCTGTTGGTGACAAAGCTCGGTCAGGACGGACATGACCGAGGAGCCAAAGTCATTGCCACAGCCTTCGCCGACCTTGGCTTCGATGTTGACGTCGGACCGCTGTTTCAGACTCCGGCCGAGGCGGCGCGCGATGCCATCGACAACGATGTTCACGTCGTCGGAATCTCATCACAGGCGGCCGGACACAAGACACTGGTACCGGAACTGATCGACGAGCTACGTCGTCAAGGAGCGAACGACATCATCGTCGTCTGCGGAGGGGTTATCCCCCCGAAGGACTACCCGTTCCTGACCGACGCCGGGGTTTCCGACATATTCGGTCCAGGCACAAATATCACCGAGGCCGCGGGCCGAGTTCTCAATCTGATCCGCAAGGCATCCTGAACGACAGTCATGATCGACGATCTGCTAGCCGGCGACCGGCGGGCATTGGCCCGCACCATCACTACGTTGGAATCGACCAACCCTGACGATCGACTCCGGGCGGAAGAAATTCTCGAGGCCATCCTGCCTCACACCGGAAGCGCTGTTCGCGTCGGCATAACAGGAACTCCGGGAGTGGGCAAGAGCACGTTCATCAACAACCTGGGCGTTCGGCTCATCGATCGGGACCAACGACTGGCGGTGTTGACTATCGACCCATCCAGCCGGTCGACCGGCGGTTCCATTCTTGGCGACAAAACCAGAATGGCCGACCTCGCTGCATCGGCCAACGCCTACGTCCGCCCCTCACCATCTGGTGGGATTGCCGGTGGGATTGCCTTGCGTACCCACGAGGCCGTCATGGCCTGCGAGGCGGCAGGATTCGACGTTGTTCTGGTCGAGACCGTTGGAGTCGGCCAGTCGGAGACGGCGGTGGAGAACGTATCCGACGTTTTCCTACTCCTGGTCGGACCGGGAGGCGGGGACGACCTTCAAGGCATCAAGCGAGGCATCATGGAAATGGCCGACGTGGTGGCCGTGAACAAGGCCGATGGTGACCAGCACACATTGGCGCTGCAGACTGCCAGCGAATACCAAAACGCGCTGTCGTTGGTCCGTCCGAAGAGCGGACAGGGACCGGCCCCTGTCCTCGCCTGCTCCTCACTGGCCGGTTCGGGAATCGATGAAGTCTGGGAGGCGGTGACAGAGCTACATTCGATGTTGTCGACCACAGGAATGCTGGCAGCCAAGCGCCGAGGTCAGACACTTAGCCACTTCGGATCGGAAGTGCAGCGGCTGTTGCTGGCCACTGCTCGACGAAGTGAACCGTTCCGAGATCTTCACGACACGTTGTCAACAGAGGTTGCCGAAGGGCGACGGTCGGTTGCCGCCGCAGCCCGACACCTCTTGGGTGCTCACAGCGGTTAGGCGGAAGCCGATCTTTTCGACTGGCTTCGGCTACGAAACCAGATTGACGAGGAAGTCGCCGTAACCGCTTTTGAGTAACGGTTGAGCCAGTGCCACGAGCTGATCGTCGGAGATCCAGCCCATCCGCCACGCCGTCTCTTCGACGCAACCAATCTTCGTGCTCTGACGTTGTTCCAACACTCGCACGAACTCCGATGCCGCCACCATCGAATCAAACGTTCCGGTGTCGAGCCATGCCATTCCCCGGCCGAACTTTGAAACGTTTAGCTCTCCATGATCGAGGTAGATCTGATTAATGGCTGTGATCTCCAGCTCGCCCCTGGCTGAAGGTCGAAGGGATTCGGCGTAGGAGACGACTCGATGGTCGTAGGCGTACAGGCCTGTTACCGCCCAGTTGGATCCAGGTTGGTCAGGCTTCTCGACAATGGAGGTGGCCGTTCCCTGCTCGTCAAAGGTGACCACACCGTATCGTTCCGGATCGTGTACTTCTTGGGCGAACACGGTTGCCCCGGTTGCACCGACAAACGTCTTTTGCAGAAGGTCGGACAAACCCCATCCGTGGAAGAGATTGTCCCCGAGAATCAGTGTGCACCCCTCGCCGTCGAGGAACTCTCGGGCAATGAGGAACGATTCGGCGATTCCAGTCGGTGCGGGCTGCACGGCGTAGTCGAGAGCCATTCCCCATTGCGTTCCATCGCCCAAGAGCCTGTAGAAGGCGTCGGCATCCTCAGGGGCGGTTATGACCATCACCTCTCGAATTCCGCCCTGCATCAACGTCGCCAGCGGGTAATAGATCATTGGTTTGTCGTACACCGGAAGCAACTGCTTGCTCACACCGATGGTCAACGGATGCAAACGCGAGCCGGTGCCCCCGGCGAGAATGATGCCCTTCACAGACTTGAGACGGGCGGAGAGGTAAAGCTGTCGGTCACTGCGGCGGTGTCGCTTCCTAAAAGAGTTCGGTTACGGCGATATCGGCCAGGAGCGGAGCGTCGCCATCTCGGTCCGACAACGTGGCTCCAGCCCTCAACACGGGCCATTGGATGGAGAATGTCGGTTCCAGCCAGTTGATAGTTCGCTCCCAAGTGGGGTCGTAGTACGCGTCCACCTTGTAGCTGACAACGGTCTTAGGTTCCAGCGTGCAGAAGCCGTGGGCGAAACCTGGCGGGATCCAAAACTGCAGTCCGTTGTGAGCGGACAGCTCGACCGCAGCATGTTGCCCGAACGTCGGCGACGTCCGGCGGATGTCAACGGCCACATCAAGAATTGACCCCGCCGTCACTCTTACAAGCTTCGCTTGTGCTGAGGGCGACAACTGGTAGTGCAGGCCTCGAACCGTTCCCGCTGTTATCGACATGGACTCGTTGTCTTGGACGAAGGTCTTGGCCCAGCCGGTGGCTTGACCGAAGCTCTCCGCGTTGAAGGCTTCTTGGAAGTAGCCACGGCCGTCGCGGAAGATTCGCGGCTCAAACAGACGGAGACCGTCCAACGAAAGCTCAGTGGTGATCATGTCCCCACCCCCTGAAGCCCTTGTCGCAACCCGGCACCGGACTTCCTCAACAAAGGTTGCCACCACCAACCGTTGGCGATGTACCAGTCGACCGTTTGGGCCAAGCCATCGTCGAAGTTGTATCTCGGTTTCCAGCCAAGCTCACTACGGATTCTGGAGTCGTCGATGGCGTAGCGAAGATCGTGGCCCGGCCGATCGATCACGAACTCGATGAGCTGGTGTCGGTCCATGGAGTCTGGTGCCCTGTTATTGATCAGGTCACAGACCCGGCCCACCACCTCGAGATTGGACAGTTCGTTGCCTCCACCAACGGTGTAGGTTTGGCCGACCGCTGCCCCATCGAGAACTCGAAGCAGCGCCCGTGCATGATCGGACACGTGCAGCCAGTCACGCACGTTGCTGCCATCGCCATAGATCGGGAGGGCCTCCCCTCGCCAAGCCTTTACGATCATGACCGGAATCATCTTCTCCGGGAATTGGAACGGCCCGAAGTTGTTTGAGCAATTGGTTACGACACAAGGAAGGTCATAGGTCTCAGCCCACGCTCGGACCAGATGATCGGCCGATGCCTTGCTGGCAGAGTACGGCGATCGCGGCGAGTACGGCGTCGTCTCATCAAACCGGGAGCTGTCTAGCGGAAGCGAACCGAACACCTCATCGGTCGAGACATGGAGCAGGCGCTCCAGCGATGGAAGCGACCGGCATGCCTCCAGAAGATTGAACGTCCCCACGATGTTGGATTCCAGGAACGGTCGGGGGCTGTCGATGGACCGATCGACGTGGCTCTCCGCTGCCAGGTGCACTACCGCATCGGGCTTCTCGGCCCGAACAATACGGTCGACAACCTCAGCATCGGCAAGATCGCATCGGTAGAAGTGATAGCGGCTTGACTTCTGGGCTTCGATCAATGATCCCTCGGTAGAGGCGTAGCCGATCTTGTCAAGATTGATTACTTCGTGATCGGTTTCGGTCAGTAGAAGACGGACAAGGGCTGATCCGATGAAACCCAGACCTCCGGTTACAAGAACTTTCACTTCCAACCCCTCGGCCAGGTGCCGGCGCCCGGTCCTGAGGCTGACGCGCCCGGCTGATCGCTATCTGGGACGCTGCCACTCGATTCATTGTCACGGCCAACCAGAGAAATTTGGTCTCGTATGAGCGGATCACGAGCTGCCGGACCCGGCGGGGATGTCTCGCCTTGGCGTAGCTGGGTTTCCAGGTCTAGCACTGTCTGCACCACCACTGCTTGCAGTTCATCGACGTGGCGGGCTATGGGGTCAACCTGCCAGGATGTCAGGCGTTGTACCGCCTGCTTTACCTGGCTCACGCCGGGTCGGGCCGAAGCAGCCTCGGCCCGCGGCACCGACGTCAAGGCCGCAAGTTCGGCCATAGGCGTTGACAATCCCGGAGCGCGGTAGGCCGCTGGAGCGTTGACGGATTCGGAGGGTTGAACCTCGGCCCTGATTCGAATTTGTTTCTGAATCAACTGACGATCAGGGTGCTCAACATCGACGATCCAGTCCGAGCTATCGTCATCGATGAGTTGCCCTTCCGTCGGCGAAATGGGAAGAGGCATGCTCCCGGCCTGACGCTTCTCCACCGCATCGACGACAGCTCTCGCCATCTGGTTGACCGACGAGCAGGCAACCCCGTTAGACGGAAGCTGATCGATCAACTGCGGCAGATCTGATGAGACAATCGAGGCGTTGTAAAGTCTGGCTCGTTCAATGACGCCCGATGACCAGATTTGACGATACGGCAGTACGACGACGTCGGCTGCCGCCAACCACATATCAAATTCAAGGTCGGAGACAAAGCGTTCGTGCAGGGTGGCCGATGAACAGTGAGCGCACATCGTCCGAAGTCCCCGTACGTAAGACTCAGTCTCCGGATTGTCGATCCGGCCAGTTCCTACAACGTGTAGGTGTAGCGGTGGCAGGACCCCACTAATCCCACGATTCGCCGCCAATCGGGTAGCACCAGCCACTGCCTCGACAGCTCGATCGAACCCTTTGCTGTGCTGCAGGAAACCGATACAGACGAGAGCGAACTCATCGTGGGCTAGGCCAAGACGATTCTTGGCCTCAGCCCGTCCGACATCAGCTCGCTTAGCGAACGAGGCCCCGTGGGGTATGACCTCAATCCGCCCGGCGACAGATCCAAGCTCGGAAACCAGCGCCGACTTCTCAACCTCCGTGTGGACGGTTACCCGCTCGGCGGCTTTGAGGGCCAGGCGAGCGGCGTTTCGCTCCACCGGACTCTGCCGCAGCCATTCGTAGATGATCTCGTGAAATCTCAGCTCAAGCGACGTAAGTGCGGCAACCGATGTGAGAGCGCCCCAGACCACGGCCCGTTCCGCACTAGTGCGGCAGCGACCGAACAACATGTCGGGAGCGAACTGTACGATTACCCGGTCATAGCTTCCAGCCCGAGTTGCCAGTTCTCCGGCGCCACGTGGTCCGCCGAGCGGAAGATGATGGTGAGCGGCAGACGGAGTCGGCGACAAGACCTCGACGTTATAGCCGTCGTGTCGGAGCCGTCGTAGCTCCTGTTGGGCGTAAACGCTGATTCCGTCGCGGTACGGGGCGAATGGCGTGACCATCAAGATCGAGGTTCCATCGCCTTTGGCCGACGGCCTCTTCAATCGGCGACGCAGTAATGATGCGGTCATGTCAGGACCTCCGGGTGTCCGTTGGTAACGCGCCGTGTGCGCCGTGTGCGCCGATCGGCGACGGCACGAGTTCCAGGTCAGCCTGACCGGGCGGAAAGAAGCGATCGAGATAGCGTTCGAGACGGTCGAGCACCACCTCAGGTTTGTAGTTGGCTTCGACATAGGCTCGTCCAACTGTTGCCAACGACGCTGCCGCTGACGGCTCCTCAGACACGAAGCGGAGGCATTCGATCAACTCATCCTGGCCGTGATACAACAACCCGGCACCCGAGCGTTCGACATGCCACTTCACCACATCGCTGTGGCCGTTGGCCACCACCGGAGTTCTCGCCAGCATGGCTTCGAGGACTGTTCGAGAGAAGGACTCCCGTGCGCTCGGTTGCACATAGGCAGCGGCGGCGGCCATGGCGCTGTCCCTCTCGGCATCGGTTAAGAGCCCAACGTCAACAACGGCTGACTCATCACCTGTCGGGTTCCTCACCGTGCCGACGCCTGAGGTCACAAGCTTGAGCGGGCCGTCTCCGTTCCCCGGTCCGGCAAGTGCTTGGCGGCGATAGGCGGCGAAGCCCTCAAGCAGGTCGTCCCACCCCTTGCCCCATTCACGCCGACCGGCGTAGTAGACAAACGGGCCGTCAATCCCGAACTTTCGTCTGAACAGCTCACCGTTGGAAGCGACGTCAGGCTTGACGCCGGCGCCGATGACAGCGCTGGGTTTCTGCAGACCGTAGTCATGGCGCCCGTATATCCGGTCGGCCAGGTCTCGTTCTGGTTCGGTTAGATACAACAGGCCCGCGGCGCCGTGCATGTTGGATCGATAGACGTCGAGGTATGCCTCGGGTTCATCGTGGAGACATGGCATCAAGATCGACCGGTCAGGGTGAATTTGTGAAACGGCGTAGGTTGTCCAGAACATGTAGGGGGCGAAAATGAGGGCCCGGTAGCGATGTCCATGGTCAAATACGTGATGCCACAGCTCGGGGCAACGAAGTCCGTGGTTCGCCCACAGCTGTTGGTCTTGGACGGCGACAGCCTCACCGCGTGCAACGGCAGCTCCCAGTTGGTCCCGACGACGTGACCCCTCAACGATTGTTGGAAACCTCCTAATAGTCAGGCCGTCGAGGGTCCGAGAAGTTCCGGCACCAAAGTCGTTGGCCCAAGTGAAGTGATCTCGAGCGCAGGTTGTCAGAATCTCGACGCTGTGACCTCGGTTGACGAGACCTGAGGCCATCTCGCCGATCACTGCTTCCGCCCCTCCGACCACACCGGGCCCGTGGCGAGGAGGTACAAAGGCAATCGTGTTGGGGGCAATCGAGCTATCGGTGGTGGGCATCAGTCACGACCTCCGACGCTCATCACGGTGCTGCGATTCTCGACCAGGTCCACGTCTGTCGGAGCGATCTCCATGCCAGTGTTGGCGGCGGCGTCCAGATTGACGGCCAGGCGTTTGCGTCGCCGCCGCACGTCTTCGTCAACGCCGAGATACCAGTCATAGGTTTGCTTCAGTCCGTCGGCCAGGTCGGTGGCCACCTGCCAACCGAGCTGCGTCAGCTGACTGGCATCAATCGCTCGTCTTGGCATTCCGTCGAGACCGTCGTGACTGAAGTCGATCTGGCAATCTGGATACACGACATCACGGACCAAGCCAGCCAGCTCGGCAATCGAGTGCTCAACTCCCGAGCCGATATTGATATGCCCGGGCCCCTCAAAGCGCTGCATCAAGAAGAGGCACGCATCGGCTAGGTCGTCGACGTACATAAAGTCACGGGTGGAGCTGCCCGAACCCCACAGCTCGATCCGATTGGAACCGTCCAGCTTCGCCTGATGAAATCGGCGAATTAGCGCTGGGATGACATGACTCGACTCCGGGTCAAAGTTGTCGCCGGGTCCGTACAAGTTGGTCGGCATCGCCGCCACGAACCGACATCCGTACTGTTGACGGTAGAAGTCGCATAGGCGCATGCCGGCGATCTTGGCCAGGGAGTAGCCCTCGTTGGTTGGCTCCAACGGGCCGGTCAACAACGCCTGCTCTGGAATTGGTTGGGGCGACTGCCGAGGGTAAACGCAGGCACTCCCGAGATACAGAAGCTTCTCAACCCCGTGGATCCGGCTCGCCTCAATCACATTGGCGTGAATCATCATGTTGTCGTAGAGGAACTCGGCCTGCCTGGTGGCGTTGGCTTTGATCCCACCGACGGTTCCGGCAGCCAGATAGACGTACTTCGGTTGGTGTTGGGTAAACCACTGGTCTACGTCATCTTGACGGCGCAGGTCAAGGCGCCTTCGATCCTCGACAAGCACATTGTTGTGACCCGCCCGGAGTAGAGCGCGGCAAATAGCCGAACCAACCAGACCCTGGTGGCCGGCAACATACACTGGTGCGTCGGCGTCGACAGTCATGTAGGGATACCGTCCTCCGGTACCGCCGGGTTGTGCGCATGACGTTGCCGCCGTCAGCCCGACCAACCATAGCGGCTTTAATCTGGCTCCGTTTGCATGGACTGTGTTTGTGGCCGATGTCCGTTGGGGAGATACCCCAGCGGCCCAGACTCGCTGTGCGATCCCTCTTGCTTCGACCACTGAAGCGGCGTGAGCTAGGACTCTTCTACCGCTCCCAGCAAACGATGGGCCAGGCGATCCGCCGCCGCCAGATCCCCCGCTTTGGCGATAATGGAGGCCGTTTCTGCCAGCTCGGAGCGAGAAGGTTCCTCATCCAGTATGCGCTGGTGAAGTGCCTGCGCCCGGGTCTTCTCTGACTCGGCCGACCGGAAGAAGCTGGCAGCGACTGAGCGACGAGAACTCGACCCTGTATCCAAAAGGCCGACCCAGTGCCGACGTCCCGAATCCGCGGCCGGGCGGCCCAGAATCTTGTCGTACAGCGCCTCGACGAAGGCGTCATTCGTGCCACCGGCCCTGCGATAGAACTCGGGTGAGGCGAAAAATGACGTGCCAACGCTGTCCACTCCGAACCCAGGTGAGGCGACAAGACGGCTGCGCCAATATGCCAAGCCCACCTCGGCCGGTGATCGACCGAACGCCCGCCGGTAGAGATCTTGGACCAGGTCACCAGCGAAGTCTTCACCACGCACCAGATCGGAGACCAAACGCCGTCCGGCGTCGACCTGGTCGGCCCCGTAAGCCGACTGCCAGAGCTCCAGTTCGGCTGGCTCAGGCGAACGATCAGCAAGCCGATCGAAGAGCAACTCAATCTCGGCAAGCACTGCTTCATCGGAAACGTCCGACGTAGAAGTGTCGGAGTTGGTAGTAGCGGAAGTCGGGTCGAGGAACTCGACGTTGAACAGGTCTGACTTGAGCCCGAACGAACGGCGGGCATCGTCCCCCGATATGGTCCTACTCCCCGACTCAAAGTCGAGTCGGAGCTCGACCACCCGGCCACCCCACGGCCCGGCACCGTTGCGGGCTGTAACCCCAGCCCCGGTTAGTGGGCCGAGGCCGTATCGCCCCTCAAGAGAGCTTGATGTCAATGAAGCAGACCACCGATGGTTCGGGTTGATGGAAACGTCATCGCCGTCATCGACAACTGCCGGAAAGTCGCCTCCGGCCGTGTGGCCGCCGGTTGAGGACGAAAACTCAGTGCGGGCCACCGAACCGCTGTCGTAAAGCCTGACCATTCCAGCGGTAGCGGCAATGGCCGCATCGGTTCGCTCGTGCGTCGAGCCCCGAACCGATGAAGAACCCCGGGTGGTAAAACGACCGTCGTAGACCTGACACCAAATCGTGTCGCAGGTGTCGGCCCAGGGCTGCCAGCGAGTGTCACCGGCCAAAGCATACGAACGGGCGGCCACCGACTGGGCCTCAAGGGCGGCCGATGACCAACTTGCCGGCATCTCATTGGGGACTACCCCACGAAGGTACTCTTCGATGGAGACCACGTTCACCGTGCGTTGGGCACCGCCGCTCACAACTGTCCGCAGCTCCCCCCCGTACCACGTTGATTGGCTTGTTCCGCACACTCTCATCAACGTGCCAGGCTCGCCGCCAAAGCTGCCTGGAGGGCTGCCTCCAGGCAACGACCGCAGCGCCACAGCCGGGGTGGTTACCACCTGAGGATCGCTCCAGGGGCCAGCGCACGACATCGACGTCGAGATGGCAAAGCCCGATCCGGTATGTCGAACCCGAACGGCACCGGTCGCCACGTCGGCGATCGACGAGCCGGTGGCGTCAAAGACCCCAATGATCCCCGACGCAAGTGAAACGGTGGTCGCCCGTCCATGCATGAACTGGAGGTCTACCCGAACCCGGTTTGGGTCGAGCGACAAGTTCGAGGGAGGCGGCCCCTGGGAGGTGTTGCCATAGAAGTGATCGAGGATTTGATCCGATGACCAGCCTTGGTCCCGGGCATATCCCTCGGCACCGTACTGGCCAAGTCCCCGTCCGTGGCCCCAACCGCCACCTTCGATTTCCAAGACCGCTTCGTCTCCGGACGCCGACGCAACTCCAGCAGATAGCGGTATGACAACAGCCGAGGCCAGGGCCAGGCCAAGTGAGGCGCGGGCGAGCGCCGATCGGAAACTCTTCATAACCTCACCCTTCGGCAACAATCCGATAAAACTCAGTACTGCTGGCAAGCTCGGCGGCCAGGTCCCCATCGTCGGCTGTGGTGAGAAGACGTGCTCCGTCGGTCAATTCGCTTGAATTCGGTGTCCGAGAGAGGATCTCGCCGTACAGCCGAACCGTCCTGTCCCGTCGTGACTCCAACGAACGATAGAACTGGCCCGCCACACCGGCCGGTTGCAGCTGCCCACTGCCCAACAGTCCAGTCCAATACGCAAGCCCACCTTCAGCCGGTTCCCTGTCGAGCAACGCTCGGAACAGGCGACGGACGAACTCATCGTTACTTCCGGCCGAACGGTAATACTCGGGTGATCCGTAGAACATTGTTCCCAACTGTTCGAAACTCATTCCGCCTGCCAAGCGACTCAGCCAATACTGTCGCCCAGTACCTGCTGGAGCCCGCCTCAGTACACGCTGGTAGACGTCGTCGACACGAGTACCGGCCCAGCCTGGACCGGCAACCAGTGGACTGATCACTTCGAGGCGGGTCGTTCCGATCTCCAGTTCGCGCACCGCCTCACTGATCTCGCCCGGAGGAGCCTGCCGACCTTCAAACAGCTGGTAGAGCGCACTGATGTACCGGGCGTCTTCACTAGACAAGAAGTTCTCATCAGCAACGAGGCCCAAAAGGGCCACGTCAACCACGTCGCCGAACGCCGACCGGGTGGAGACGGGTGTGAGAAGTCTGGCGTCACCAACCGGCCAGAGCTGTCCGAATTGGTCAAGCACCCAGGCCCCACCCTCGTCGGTTGAGGCGACTAATGCCTGCGCTTTGAGCGATGAGAGGTCAACCGACCCAAGCTCGAGGCCCTGACGTCGCGGTCCGGCCAAAACGTCCAAGAAGTGATGGCTGGACCGATGACCGCTCGGGCTGACAACATGAACCCGTCCGGAGTCGTCCAAGACCCAAACAGTCTCGGTTAAGGTCGGACCCGTCGGCGAATCGTCCTCAGGAGCGGGATAGGCCCGTTCATTGACCGCCACATCGACAAGTCGGGCGCCCTGCTCAAACGTCGCCTCGATCGTTGCGGCCTCCCCCACCGACAGGAGTCGACCAGACGCAGTGGCGACGTAGCCGCTACCCGATGAATTGAGGCTGAGCGCCACGGGACCACCGGCCCTAACCCCGACTGGGCCCAGAACCGGTGGAGCGCCACCGAGGTGGTGAATCACACCGTCTGAAGTCAAGACCCACACTCCACCAGCCTCAGCCACAGCAAGGTCGACTGGATTCACGCCTGGCGGGAGCCAAGCACTACCCACGGCCAGATCAACTGCGGTCCCAAACGGCGCCAGCGAGCCGTTGTCATAAAGCCGGTACCCGCCGCTTGCCCCACCGGCCACGGCGATAACCTCACCAGTGATTTCAGTACCCGGGCCGGACCCAGTGAGGTCGTTGGTGGCTGCCCCGGCGGTCATCAGGCCGCCGTCCGAGGTTGATGTCACTACAGCCGGACCGTGCGTCGCATGGATCCACTGAGGACGATTGAAGATCGCATGGGAACCTTGCGCACGCTGAATACCTACACCCATAACGTGGACATGGGTGTAGCTCAGGTCACCGGGACAGCTGGTTACTCCTAGATCCCGGTGTCCAAGAATGGTTGGCACGTAGTGCCAGTCGGTTCCAGCCAGTCGCAGAGGTTCGGAATCGGACCTGTTCCTCAGCCATGTGCGGCCGGTGGGATCAACCCCATGAGACGCTAGCTTCCAGGCCGCTACCCGCTGAACGGCGGATCGAGCCGCCGAGGCGGGCTCAACACCCGATCCGGCAGAGGTGGAGCCACTCTGGTGTTGGCCCAACAGCGCTACCCCAACTGTGGTCGTGTTGAAGCCGCGGGTATGGCCGCCGATGATCTGACCGCCGAGACTGCCCGATCGGCCTTCCCATATGGTGCCGAACCGGTCGACCACAAAGTTGTAGCCGATGTCGCACCATCCGTTGATGACGGTGTGGGTGAAGTGAATGGCCCGCAGAATATCGTCGACCTGATCGGCCGCATAGTTGTTGGAAGTAACGGTGTGGTGAACCACCGCCGCACGTAGCGACGATGCCGATCGAGGTCCCGACTCACAACCCTCGGTATCGGATGCCCATGTCCGCGTCGTCCAGGAACTCCGGGGACGAATCGCCGGAGCCTGTAGCAGCTGACGTACCGGGAGAAAGCGAACTGCCGTCGCAGCGGAGGCAGAGAAACCGCCGGACGGCCCCGCCCCTGGAAAGCCGGAGGACAGCGATCCGCTACGGTCATCGGCGGGACCTGCGATGTCCTCGGCGCTGATCGAATGGACGGTCGGCGCCTCGAATGTTGGCGTTGGGTCTAGCGTCGCCCCTCGTCGACGTATCTCGAGACGATCGGCGGTGCCTCCGAGCCAGACAGGGCCAAACGACGGACTCCCATCAGGCTCACCGGGCGCATCGTGGTCAGGAGCCTCGTCAACCGGGGGCTCGACCGGCATCCACTCACCCCAGCCCGACCGAGTATGGAATCGCAACTCAACACCCGATTCGGTGATGTCGGACACCGCGACGGCAAGCGTCGATTCCGACAGCGAGCGCTCGACCAGCATCACCTGGCCGGCCTCGACTTGGGCCACCGCCTTCGACTCGTCACCTAACAGCGCAAACGTTGCCACCGCCGCCACGAGCAGGAGTCCGGCTCTACGCCAGGGCGCGCCAGATTTTCGTCGGGCCCACGACGTAGGCCATCGTGAAGGCGGACGCGGTAGCGACCGCCCCGGAGGCGGGGACATCAACGGTATACGGCGGATGCGGTCAGGCTACCGTCGCCGCAACCTACCTGACTGAGTTGAAATCCCCGGGGCCCGCATTAAACGACCAGCAACGTGCAGCCGACGCCGACTACAAGTCTCCGCTATGGCGTCGCGTCGACAAGATGCGGCATGCAGAGGCCGTCTAGGTCGACGACCTCGATTCGGTGCCGGTTCTCGTAGGTCACCTGGTTCGCCGGATCAACCTCGACCTTGTACTCCCGAAATGCCAGCTCCAGAGCATCAAAGGTCAGCAGACGGCCGCGAAGCGAGTCTCCCAGATCGAGCAGTACCTTGATGGCCTCCAGGGCCTGAAGCGAGCCGATAATCCCCGGCAGGACGCCGAGCACCCCTGCCTCGGCGCAGCTTGGAGCCAGCTCCGCAGGCGGCGGCTTGGGCAACAAGTCTCGATAGGTAGGTCCCCGACGAGGATCAAAGATGGTGACTTGGCCTTCGAAGCGGAAGATCGACCCGTGAACGACGGGGATTCCCAACTTCACCGACGCATCGTTCAACAAATACCGGCTGGGAAAGTTGTCGGCACCGTCGATGACCACGTCGAAGTCCTCCAGGATCCCTTCCACATTCGACGCCTCAAGACGCATGTCGAAGGTTCTGAAGGCGACATCGGGGTTGAGTGCCTTCAGCGTCTCGACCGCTGAGTCCACCTTCCGTTCACCGATGCGATTCGTGTTATGGAGAACTTGGCGTTGAAGGTTCGAGCTGTCGACGACGTCCATGTCGACAATGCCAATCGTGCCGACTCCAGCGGCGGCCAAGTACAAGGCGGCCGGCGAGCCCAGGCCTCCCGCTCCGAGCAGCAGGACCTTCGACTCCAGCAATGTCTGTTGGCCCGCCTCACCTACTTCGGGCAACGACAGGTGGCGGTTGTACCGGTTTCGCTGTTCGGCTGAAAGCACGGTGGGAATCTCCCATTGGCGCCCCTCGTCCTTCCAACGGTTGAACCCGCCGTCCATCGAGGCGACGCTTGTGTAGCCCAGCTCAGCTAGCGTCTTGGCCGCAAACGCCGAGCGGACGCCGCCTGCGCACATCACGACAAGGCTTTGGTCTTTGTCGCCAAGGCGGCCCTCGACCTGAGCCTCAAGGTTGCCTCGCGCAATGTGCACCGAGCCGGGCACGACACCCTGAGCGATCTCGTCGGGCTCGCGAACGTCTAGCAATAGAGCACCGCCTCCGATGAGTGTCTCGGCATCAGAAGGGTCAACCTCGTTGATCTCCGCCTTGGTGGCGGCCAACAGTTCTCGAAAAGCAGTCACGTAATCGCCTGTCCTCGCTCGACGTCTTCGGTGTGTGTCACGGTCCTTCGATCATGACCGGAAGCACGTCGCTTATCGAACCTCGCACCACGAGGTCGGCCAGATCGTCCATCTCCGTGGGTGAACCATTGACGATAACCACCCCTGCCCCGCCACGCTTGGCCATCGGCACCACGTTGGCGATCGGATACACACCAAGCGTGGTGCCGACCGCCAAGATCAGATCGCAGCTTTCGGCCGCTTCGCCCGCTCGGCTGAGATCGTCTTGAATCAGCGACTGACCGAAGCTGATGGTCGCCGACTTCAACAAGCCGCCGCAGTTCGGGCAACCGGGGTCCTCCTCACCGGCTCGGACCCGGTCAAGCGCCACCTGCATGTCGGCCCGGTAATCACAAGCCAGGCACTGCACTTCGCGTACCGTGCCGTGGACCTCGACGATCTTTTGTGGGTCGGAGCCTGCAGCGTGATGGAGGCCGTCGACATTTTGAGTAATCAACAGCTGGAGTTTGCGCTGTCTCTCCAACCCAAGTAGTGCCCGATGACCAGGATTGGGTTCGGCAGCCCATACGGGGCTGTCTAGCCTGGTACGCCACGCCATTCGTCTGACCTCGGGGTCAGCCATGTAGTTCTGAATCGTTGCTGACTTCTCGGCCTTCGGGTTCTTAGTCCAAACGCCGTTGGGGCCCCGATAGTCGGGGATACGGGAATCGGTCGAAATACCGGCGCCGGTCAGAACAACGATACGTCGCGAGTCGGTCAACATCCGCGCCGCCTCGACCAACGACTCGTGTTCTGACCACTGACCGGCCGAGGTCGAGTTGTTCGTGTTGGCATCCGAATCTGGTTGGTTCATGGTCTCCGTTCGAACTACGCGCCTACACAGGCGGCGGACAAGTTGCCTACCTGCCTCTCCAGTACTAGCGTAGGTCACCTCTTCCCCGGATTCTTCCCCGGTTGGGTCGACTTCTACGTCGCCCCCGTCGACGACATAGTCGGCAGGAACAACAGACGAACATCGGGCCAATGGCTGTGATGTGGTCAACAGGCGGGTTGTGGGCTTCGGCTCTTCGGCGTTTTTCCTGTTCCGGAAATTCGCTCGGCGACCTGGTTGGCAACGCCGCGAGCTTCCCGAAAAGTAGAAACGAGTACATCAGTGACAACAAACCCCAAATCCTCCGGCACCTCCGCCAGTGGTTCATCCCACGACGCGGCCAATAGCTCGGATATCCTGCCGGCTGGTCAAGCATCACAACGGTCGAGTCCACCCGATCCAGTATTTCCCGAGTCGAGCCTGCTGATCCGGTCGTGGCCCGACACCGTGTTGGACGAACTCGGGCACGACCCACGGTCGAACTACGCCGAGCGCTTCTGGGTCTGCGTCGTCGGGCCGTCGTGCTACCTGGCCCTCCGCCGGTTTGCCGAGCAACTCGACCGCCAACCGCAGGGCTTCGAAATCGCTACCGGTGACCTTGCTCTCGAACTCGGACTAGGGGCTAAAGGTGGCCGTCACGGCCCTATGTGGCGGGCCATCGAACGGGCCTGTCACTTTCGCCTGGCTCATCGTCAAGGTGCTCTGCTGGCGGTGCGGCGTCGGTTTCCTCCGCTTTCGAGTCGGCAGCTCAAGCGGATGCCGGATCACCTGGTAGCGGCCCACGATCAGTGGCAGGCTGAACGCCTTGCGCTGTCGAAGCGCAAGACCATCGCCCTCCCCCACGAGGCATTGAGACCACGCAACGTTGCCAGCGCTCCGGGCGACCGGGCGGCATAGACGACACAGCGTCTACCTGATGCGCCCGGGTTGCTGGACGCCCGGGCCGTGTTGGCGTCGCTGCTAGAACGCTCCGTCGCTCTTGACGACCGCAGGAATCGTGCGAGCCAAGATCGACAGATCAAACCAGAGTGACCAGTTGTTCACGTAGTACAGATCGAGGCGCGAATACTCCTCGAATGATGTACCGCTACGTCCTGACACCTGCCATTGACCGGTGATTCCAGGTTTTACGTCCAGGCGGTCGAACAATGCCGACTCCCAATGCGACATCTCTTCTCGCAGGGCCGGCCGAGGCCCGACAAGACTCATCTCGTTCTTGAGCACGTTGATCAGCTGGGGAAGCTCATCGAGTGATGTCTTGCGCATGAACCGGCCGAGGGTCGTGACCCGCGGATCGTCCTTCATTTTGAACAGCGGACCGGAGCCCTCGTTCTCTGCCGAAAGGTCCTCCAGGAGCTTCTCGGCATCAACAACCATCGATCGAAACTTGAGCATGTCAAACGACTCGCCATACCGACCGACTCGTTCCTGGCGGAAGAAGACCGGACCGGGTGAGGTGAGTCGAACAGCCAACGTCAGGACCAGGAATATCGGGGAGACAGCCAGCAGAACCCCGGATGACAGAATCAGATCGAACAGCCGCTTGGCCCGTCCTCTCCAGCCGGACTTCGGACGAGGAGCGATCCATGTGGCAACACCCGAACCAAGAGTTCGGGTCGCCAGACGATCAGCCGAGATGTCAACAACCGAGGATGCCAGGTCGACATAGAGGTGCGATCGCAGCAGCCCCCGCACCAGAGCATTAGCCGTCTCGGAGTCCAGGAAGGATTCTACGACGATCACGCCATTGGCCGAATTGGCCCGGGCCAACGCCAGAACCTCCGTGAGCAGATGTTCGCTGTTCTTAGCCACCTTGGGGTCAATGTGGGCGACCACGGCGTGTGGACTCGACGTATCGGCTGCTATCTGCGTCTCGAATCGAACGGCCTCACTTGACTCGCAGACCAGAACCGAATTCCAGAGACCTTGGCCTGATCGCCGACGCCTCCCGAACCACCAGCGCCAGACCTCACGACCGATCAGCACCGCGACGAGGCAGCAAGCCAACAGACCGAGGGCGGAACGGAACGGAACCTCAACGCGAAGCACAAGGGCCACGGCACCGATGAGTAACAACGAGCGAGAGCCACACCGAGCAAGGCGAGTGAACTCCTCCCCTCGCAGAGTCACCAACCGTGAGTTGTATAAGTTGCTGGCAAACATGAAGAGCCAAAAGGCACCTACGTACAACGCCGAAAGCCAGACAGGCATGGCAACGGAGCCGGACAGCCAAGCGGCGACAAAGGCACCTACAGCCAGGGCCACAAGGTCGGAGCCCGACACCATGTGGCGTCGCAGTCTAGACCGGGCACTGGGTCGTGCGGGGCTCTCGTCCGGCTTGATGCCTTCCCGGGTCGCCTCAGGCTTATTGGTAGCTAACGTCATTTGAGCCTCGGGTACGTCGACAAAGACCGATTCCTAAAGATGATCGGCAGAAGTCGCCGGGCCATGATGCGTTTTTGAGCATTGGCCTTGGCTCACGGGTCCTGCTCGGCCCGCTGGTGGGTTGGTTGGACTAGCTCCAGTTGCGAAGCGTGTCGACCAGAAGTCGAACACCGAACCCTGTGGCTCCCTTGGACACGAGGCCCTTGGTCGTATCGGAGTAGACCGACAACCCAACGTCGATGTGGGCCCACGGCTTGCCATCGACGAACTCTTTCAGAAACAACCCGGCGATCAAGGCACCGCCGAAGGGTTTGCTACCGACGTTGCGCAGGTCGGCGACCGCCGAATCAAGCTCGGTCCGGTATTCCGTCGGCAATGGCAGCCGCCAAACCTTCTCCCCGGTGCGGGCCGAGGCATCCTCCAACCGAGCGGCCAAAGCATCGTTGGTAGCCATGAGAGCGGCGTAACCGGTTCCAAGTGCCGCGGTGGCCGATCCAGTCAGGGTGGCGATATCGATGATGGCGTCCACTGAAGACTCCGAAGCGATTGACAGCGCATCAGCCAGAATCAGGCGACCCTCGGCGTCGGTGTTTAGTACCTCGACGCTCTTCCCGTTGCGAGCGACGAACACATCACCTGGGCGCTGGGCGTTCGGGCCCGTCATGTTGTCGGTGAGCGGAATATAGGCCGTGACGTCAATGGACGTACCAACCGCCGGTAAAGCCGACATGGCGGCCAGCACGGCGGCGGCGCCGGCCATGTCGATCTTCATGGTCATCATTCCCTGAGCCGTCTTCAGCGAAAGCCCACCTGAATCGAAGGTGACGCCCTTTCCGACTAGAGCCACGTGCGGCACCTTGGCCTTCGACTTGGCCGGGCGCGTCGGACGGTAGGTGAGCGTCACGAACTGCGGTGGGTGTTCCGAGCCCTGATTAACGGCCATCAAACCGCCAAGGCGTTCCTTCCTTATTCGAGCTTCGCTCCACACGGTGCAGCGAAGTCGCTCATCTTGGCGAGCAACGTCGCGAGCCTGCTCAACAAACTTCTGAGGCGTCATTGAGCCGCCGGGCTCGTTGACCATGTCACGAGCGAGGAGGACTGCATCAACGACCTGATCAGCGGTGGACAGACGGTTTCGCAGACCGCGGCCTTTGGCCACGATTGTCATCTTCTCGATCTTCGGCGCACCCTTGGATCGGGTGTAGTCCGACTTCAAGTCCCGGTAGCGATAAGTGGACAGTCGAAGTCCCTCGACGGCTGCAGCCAATATCTGGTCGTCGTTCAACGTCAACTTGGCATTGTCGGCGGCTCGTTGGGTCACGACCGAGACCAGTGTTGACGCCACGGCCTTATGGTTGAAGACGGTTCGGCTGAAGGCGGCGGCAGCTTTGCGAACTCGTTCCTCGGTGAGGTCCGATGCCTTCCCTAGCCCGACCAAGACCTCGGTCGATCCGCTGCCGGTATCCACGATCGGCATTGTTTGACCGACCTTGGCGGTGAAGCCGTGTTGGCCCGCCGCCTTCCGGAGTCCGGCTTCTAGTGTGGCGAGGTCTTCGGCGAACAAGGGGCGATCCACAGCCGTTGCCGATTTAGGCACGGAGGCGGCTGTGGTCAGGGTCATTGCAGCGGCCTTTGGCATACGAGTGAGCCTAAAGGGCCCTGGTCGAAACGCCTCGGTTTGAGAATGTCTCGGCAGTCTTAGGCCACCACCTGACACCCGGACGGTTTAGTCGTCGGTGCTGCCCGGAAGCTGCTGGGTCTCGGTGGCCACCGCGGCAAAGAGATCTCCGACTTGCGGCACTCGCTCCAGTACATCGACCGGAGCAAAACTCAACGGCCCGCCGTCGGCCCCCTCCGCCACCTCGGCCCAGGTGACCGGCGTCGACACGGTGGGCACCGGGCCGGCCCGAAGTGAATAGGGCGAGATCGTCGTCTTGTGCCGGGAATTCTGCGACCAATCGACAAAGACTTTGCCCACCCGCACCGACTTCTTCATCTCGACCACCACCAGCTTGGGCAGCTCCTTTGCCGCCAAATGTCCGACGGCCAGGGCGAAGCGCGAGGCGTGAACATGAGTGTGCGGCGAGTTGAGCGGAACATACACCTGGAGGCCCTTGCCCCCTGAGGTCTTGGCCACACCGGTCAACCCGACAGCGCCAAGCAGTTCCCTCACAACCAACGCCACCTGGCAGCACTCAACGATCGTTGCCGGCTCGCCGGGGTCAAAGTCAAACACCAAGATTGACGGCGACTCGATGTCGTCGCAGTGCGCCATCGGTCCGTGCAGCTCAAGTGCAGCCAGGTTGGCAGTCCAAATGAGCGAGGCCGGCTCGTCGATTCGACAGTACCCAATGTCACCGTCTCGGTCGCCAGGCCCGATACCCACGTCGAGCCATTCCGGGCGATGCCCTGGACAACGTTTGTTGAAGAATGATGGTTTGTCGACCCCGTCGGGCCACCTTCGAAGCGTCATGCAACGATTCGAGACGTGAGGCAGCATGTAGGGGGCGATGCGAGCGTAGTAGTCGATCACCTGAGCCTTGGTGAATCCAGCCTCTGGGTAGAGGACCTTGTCGAGATTCGACAGCGATAGCGTTCGCCCGCCGACATCGACCGAAACTCGTGACCCTTTGGATCCTGCGGTGCTCATTGTTGCCAGGTGCCGATTCGGCCGCGTCGAGAGGAGTCGCTACGCTGATGCCGGGGATGGCTAGGCCGACTTCGCCTCTTCCTCAAATGCTTCGTCTCCGTCATCAGAGTCTTTGGCTCGGCCTGAACGCCGAGCTCTCTTCGTGCCTGCTCCACCGGACTTGCGTGCTTGTTTGGCCGCACTGACGCTGGCTTCGAGGGCAGCCAAGAGGTCTACAACCGCCGCCTCCTCGTCGCCATCGCTGGTTTCGATCGCTCGGACCTCACCTGAGGCCTTCTGCTCGATCAAGTCGAGGACCTGGTCACGATAGGAATCGCGGTATTGCTCAGCGTCGAACTCGGCGGCCAACGATTCGATCAGCTGATTGGCCATGGCCAGTTCGGCCTCGGAAACGTCAATCTCATTGAGTTCCTCGAGCCCTGGGATCTCCTCGGCTGCCACCACCTCGTCGGCGTAGACCATGGTTGACATCATCAACGTTCCGTCGATCGGCCGGATGGCCACAAGGTATTGCTTGGTCCGCATCACGAAGGTAGCGATGGCGACCCGGCCACTGTCGTGCATGGCCTGGGACAACAGCGTGTAGGACTTGCGCGCCAGTTCGTCGGGTACCAGGTAGTAAGCCGAATCGTAGAAGACGGGATCAATATCAACCTGGTCGACGAAGTCGGTAATGTCGATCATCCGTGACGCCTTCGGCGAGAGCGCCGCCAGCTCGTCTTCGGTAACGATGACATAGGAATCTTTGGAGATCTCGTACCCCTTGACGATCTGGTCGTAGGAGACTTCTTCGCCTTCGGCGTTGACCCGCTTTTGCTTCACCCGACTGTTGGTGGTCGAATCAATCTGATTGAATCTCACGGTTTTGCGGCTGACAGCCGAGTACAGCTTCACCGGCACCGAAACGAGACCGAAGCTGATGGCGCCGCTCCAAATGGCTCGAGGCATTCCTTGCTCCTTCTCCTGTGGACTTCGTGGCGAACGTCTGGATCACTGTTTCCGCCGTGGCGGTTGCAACGTGATCACCCTAATAGCCAATCATGTTGTCGGCAGCGCCTCAACAAGGTTGACCGCAGTCAGTGCCCTAGGCCGACGCAAGAAGCGCCCTGGCCACCAAGTCAGTTCCGAAGGCGGTGAGGATGGCAAGGTACAACAGACCTGTCGCTGCCATCACCGCCGCGTACTGACGCTCCCGCAGGGCCGCAGTGGTGGCGGCCACAAGGGCGATGGTTGTTACAGCGCAAGCCACCCAGAACCAGCCGAGCATGCCTCCCCACCCATCATCAATGGCTCCGCTCAGCACCGATTGCATCCCGGTGGGCACCAAGAGCAGTCCTACGACCGGTAGCCAGAAAATCCCCGTCCACCTAACAAGCTCAGAGAGAAACCGACGGTCGAGACCCGGCTGTACCAGGTACCAGTGACCTAACAACATGGCGGCTGTCACTGCTCCAAGAAACAGGCTGCCGAACACCAGTCGTGCCGTGGTAAGTAGCGGCGAGACCGACACCAACCCGGCGACGATCACGCCGACGAGAGCAAGGCAACCGGCTACGAGATCAAGACGCGGGTCGAACTCCGGGCCCTCCCCCGCCTTGGCTCGTTCGCTGCGGTCGATTCCCGTCATCTGCGCTACCCGTTCGGTTCGTTGCTCGGCCAGCGCCTGCTGGTTTCGAACTCCGACCTCCCGCCGAAGAATCGACTGGGCAAGCCCGGCGGCTGTAACCATGACCGTAGCGACCGCCAGCAGATCCCGAGCCCCGACTGGATCGTACAACAGCCCAGTGGCCACGGCACCGAGCGCGGAGAGCCCAAAGGTAGCCCTCATCATCCATCCATACCCCAGCCCGACATGCCGGTGCCGAGTAGTGACCCAGGTGAACAAAAGTCCTCCGGCAGCCCACTGGAGAAGAACGGTTGCGGCCGATAGCTCAGGCAACGGTAGCTAGGCCTCGACGATGGCCAGATTGTGATCGGCCTGGTTGAGTGGACGCGGACCATCAGTCGTGCAGGCCACGATGTCTTCAATCCTGGCGCCCCATTTGCCAGCGATGTAGAAGCCAGGTTCAATCGAAAACACGTTGCCGGCCGCCAGTGGGGCGTCATTGCCCTCAACCAGGTAGGGGTCCTCGTGGGCCTCAACGCCTATCCCATGGCCGAGGCGGTGCAGGAACCATTGGTCCAAGCCTGCATCGGCCAAGTGACCGCGGGCCACGGCATCGACGCTTTGCGCAGCGCTGCCTTCAGTGGCCGCCTCTACCGCCAGACGTTGCGATTCGAAGAGTGCGTCGAACTGCTCTCTAAACTCGGCCGGTGGCTCGCCGGTGTAGACGCAGCGAGTGATATCAGAGCAGTACCCCGGCTCACCATGAGGCTCGGCAGTGGTTCCACCAAAGTCACACAACACGACCTCACCGGCTTTGATCACTCGGTCACCCGGATGGTGATGGGGACTTGAGGCGTTCTCACCGGCAGCCACAATGGCGAAGTTGACCGCGGCATGACCTTCAGCAAGAATGCGCCGACCAAGCTCGGCCGAGACGTCAGCCTCGGTTCGTCCGATCAAAGCAATGTCACCGCCCTGCAGCGCAGCGGCCACCCGGTCGACTCCGGCCGCGGCAGCAGCGAGACGGTCAAGTTCGTGTGGCTCCTTAACCGCCCGCAGATCCCCGACGACGGTGCCCGACGACACCCAATCGTGACCCGGCATCCGGTGCTGCAAAGCTACAAGGAATCGGCTCCACGTATGATCGCCGATAGCTACCGTTCCACTGGCGCCCAGACCCTCCAGCTCTGCGGCCACCAGTTCGACGGGGTCCTCGGTTTCGCCCCACCCTTGGACGGTGAATACATCGGGCCGCTCAACAACGCGAGGGACCTCGAACGACGGAATCACCAACTTTGGCTGATCACGGCGGGTTACCACCAGCATCGTCAGCCGTTCTAAGGCCATGGCCTCGTAACCGATCATCCACGGCAGGTCGGGACCGACCGACAGCAACAGAGCGTCGACTTCCGCGGTCTCCATTGCCTCGCGGACCCGATTCAGGCGAGTTTCGAACATAGTTCGATCCTAGGAGGTTCCTCCGCCCATCGGACCAACGCAATGGAGGTGTGGTAAACCCAGCTTTCAACCCGTTCGGCGGCGACAACAGCGAATGAGCCGTTGACCCCTTGCACGCCACAGCTGAACATCCGATGTGTATGGGGACGGACGTAGTCTCGGTCCGGCGGACTTCTATCGAGATTCACTATGCCCCTGCTGATACCCACCACCGACGCTGCATTAGTAGGCCTTTCCGGCCGCGACGACGCCGATCTTGAACAAAGAGCGGAAGCCATTGGATCGTCGGCTGCCCATGAATTGGGCGATCTGCACCGTCATGCCGGCGTCAATTTGGAGATGCTCTCTACGTTGTCGAACAATCTGGGCGTCGCCCGAGACTGGCGGTTCCAGCCATCGATGGAGCATTTCTGGTCATCGGTGGCCGAACCTCGCTACGACGAACTCCTCGTGCAGTGCCGGCTGATACTTTCCGATGCCGGCGACCGCATGGTGGATCTACTGGAGGAAGGAGGCCAGCGTCAGACCGAACTGGCAGCCAGGCAGGCAGCAGTGGAACACTTCGCTCGGGCCCTTGAACTCCCACAAACCACATTAAGGACCGGCGAAATGTGGCACCGACACCTCCAGCTGCGGGCCATCGCCCGAGTCGCCTATAACTGGCCCCGGACCTACCGACAGAGTTCGACCAACCGCTATCGACAAGCCAAGTTGGAGATCCTCGACTCGTCACCGTGGTGCTATCAGGACCGCCTCTTATCAGCCTTTGAAGCGGCACACCGAGAGTTGGTTGATGGCCGAAGTGATCTCATATCCGAGCTTCGCTTCGTGGCATCAGCTGACGGTGTGCTCCCGTATCTAGGATTCCGCCCTTCACCAGTCCGTTCAACCCGACAAGACGTGCACACTTAACGAGTGCACCCACTCTCAACCGCCCTGATCCTCCTTGGCTCGGCCCTGTGGCTTCCCATCGCCGTCAAATTCAGCGGCGTGGTCAGAACCGGCAACCGCATGGCCTTCATTGGGAACCAAGCCGGGGTGTTGATCGCCATGGCCGGTTGGTTGGTCTCGGGCCGCGTATGGGTGGCCGCAGTCCATGCCATTTGGTTCGCCGCCGCTCAGGGTTGGTTCGTTGTGGTCGGCAAGAACCAGATCCGATCCGGCGTTTAACCTAGCGAGACCGTCCTGGCCACCGAACCGGCGTGATGGCTTGATCGGGTAAGGGGACTTGCCTCGACGTGTGGAAGCCCGATGTCGCGTTCACCGATTTCTTTAAGTTCGGCAAACTCCCCGGGGGTCCACCACCGAGCGATTGGAAGGTGGTTCGAGGTCGGCCGCAAATACTGCCCGATGGTGACGATGCTCACCCCGACGGCGTGCAAGTCAGCCATCGTGGAGACAACCTCGTCGCGGGTCTCGCCCATCCCAAGGATGATCCCCGACTTGGTGGTCGCCCGCTGCTCGGCCGCCCTGGCAAGGACCGTCAGACTGCGGGCGTAGCCAGCGGAGGGCCTGACGGCTCGCTGCAGACGAGCCGTGGTCTCGATGTTGTGATTGAAGATGTCGGGTGAGGACTCGCAAACAGTTCTGACCGACGTCTCGTTTCCGGCGAAGTCGGAGACCAGCACCTCGATTCCCGCCGACGGTGTCCGTTGACGAATAGCCGAGACAGTCCGGGCCACAAGTCCCGCACCACCGTCCGCAAGATCGTCGCGTGCGACCATTGTCAACACGGCAAAACTGAGATCAAGATCGTGAACCGCTTGGGCGATACGCTCCGACTCGGCCTCATCGACTTCGTTAGGCTTGCGGGTGTCGACTAGACAAAACCCGCAGGCTCGGGTGCATCGCTCGCCCAGCAGCATGAACGTCGCGGTCCCTTCGTTCCAGCAGTCGAAGATGTTGGGGCAACCGGCCTCCTCACACACGGTGTGGAGATCGAGTTGGCGCGACACCTTCTTGAGCCGCCGATAGTTCTCGCCGGTCTGGACCTTGACCTTCATCCAATCCGGTTTGCGGGTGGCCAGTTCCATCCCGCCGGTCACCCCGGCTTCAGTGAGTCGTCGCCCAAGGCGTACCGGCACTCCACTCGGTGCCTCGGCGGCCTCGTTGGAGGAAGGACCAGGTCCGCTGCCTGGCGGCGAAGGTTCTCCAGGCCCGAGGCCTTGTGAAAACGGCGACAAATCTGAAACAGCAGTACGAAACACTACGTTGCTGGTTTCAACCGCCATCGGCGTCGCGTTGGCCGACTCCTCGCCACTGTGTTCCCGGGCGCCAGTCAAGGCACGAGACATGTGTTTGGCCACTAGGCCGACAAGCTGTTCCAAGTCCACATTGACGCCCTCGGCGGTCAGCGAAGTGACGGCCTTATCAGCTATTCCGCATGGAACGATCTTGTCGAACCAGGTGAGGTCAACGTCGTTGTTGAGCGCAAACCCATGCATTGTTCGTCGACGCTGCAGCCGCACGCCTACGGCGGCGATTTTCCTGGGCGTTGCCCCGTCGGCCTCGATCCAAACACCCGGTTCGCCTTTCACGCGGCCGCCGCTCAAACCGAGCTCGGCCAAAACAGCGATCAACCCGTCCTCGATGGACGAGACATAGGCCGCGGTGTCGGCCAAGCCGCCGCCGCGTTTGCCCGGCGCTGTCAGAATTGGATAGCCGACAAGCTGACCCGGACCATGGAACGTGACGTCACCGCCGCGATCGGCTTCAAGAATCGGTGCACCCAACTCGCTCACGCCGGTTGTCAGGCTCGGGTAGGGACGTATCTCATCGCCAGTTCGAGACGCCGCTCCTCTGCGCCCAATGGTGTAGACCGGTGGGTGCTCTAGGAGCAGCAGATGATTGTGAGCCCCGGCGTGGAGCCGACGCTGCAGATCCCATGCCTCGTTGTAGGCAACACGGCCCAGCCAGCGCACTCGCAACGTGTCGCTGATGGGGCCGGCTGCCGTCATGGTCAAGTCAGCTCCGGCTCCCAGTCACGGGTCTCGATGATCTCTTTGACCCGTGCCAGGAAGGCAGCGGCATAGGCGCCGTCGATAGCTCGATGATCCCAAGCCATAGCCAGAACACCGACCGAGTGAATAGCGATGGACTCGTTGCCGAAGTCATCTTCAACCACCACCGGCTTCCGCTTGACTGCGTCGGTGGACAGAATTGCCACCTGCGGCTGATTGATGATCGGGAACTGCATCATGGTGCCGTAGGCACCGGCGTTTGTCAGGGTGAAGGTTCCACCTGTCAACTCGTCCGGCGACAGTTGCTTGGATCGAGCCCGGGTGGCCAGGTCCTTGATGTCACGGGCGATGGACCGCATGCGTTTGCCGTCGGCGTCGCGAACGACCGGGGCAAGCAGACCTTGGAAGTCCAAGTCGACGGCCACGGCCACGTTGACATAGTTGTGAACGATCAGCTCCCTGTCCCCAACGGATGCGTTCAGATGGGGATACTCGCGAAGAGCATCGATTGTTGCCCGAGTGATGAACGGGAGATAGGTGAGGCTGAAGCCCTCTTGAGCCTTGAAGTCAGCACCATGGCGGGTACGAACCTGCTCGACACTTTCGTAGTCGATCTCAATAGCTGTCAGTGTGTGCGGGGCCACGGTTTTGGACATCACCATGTGCTCACCGGTACGGATTCGGATGTTCGACAGAGGCACGACGACATCGCGGATACCGGCCTCGGAGGCAGGAACAGGAGCGGCGCTGGGGGCGGCCACCGGAGCGGAGGCGGCGGCAGGCTGTGGAGGCGGCGGGGATGCGGCCGCGGCAACCGGGGCCTGGGGGGCCGGAGCCGGGACCTCGGTCGGCGCCGAAGTCAGTTTGTTGCCCTCGATGTACCGCTGAACGTCATCTCGACTAATACGTCCACCCAGACCCGTGCCTTCAATCTGGCTCGGGTCGATCTTGTATTCGCTGATCAGCCTGCGCACAACCGGGGAAAGGACCATCGATGCCGCCGACGACGACTCAGTCGCCACCGGCTCGGCAGCGGGCGCAGCAGCAGGGGCCGGCGCCGGGGCAGGAGTCGGAGCAGGCGCCGGTGCAGGGGCAGGAGCAGGAGCAGGAGCAGGCGCAGGCGCCTGTACCGTCTCGGCAGCGGCCGGAGCGGGATCCGGTGCAGGCGGTTCTTCGGACGCCGGTGTCGGATCAGCAACCGGCGCAGCACCGCCATCACCAAGGACAGCCAACACGGTTCCAACTTCGACCGTTTCGCCTTCCGGAACCAGGATCTCGGTGAGGGTGCCAGCCGCTGGCGATGGCACCTCTGAGTCGACTTTGTCGGTGGAAACTTCGAACAGGACCTCGTCCTGGGCGACGGTGTCACCAATGGACTTGAACCATCGGGTGATGGTGCCTTCGGTTACGGTCTCTCCGAGCTGGGGCATCTCGACTTGGGCCACTGGCTGCTAACTCCTACGAAACAAATGAGGTGGATGGATGTGTTCGAAATTCACTATCGATAGGTGTGGATTGTGTAGATGTCGCTGCCGGCGTCAGCCATGAAGTGACCGACCGGTCAGCGCCAACACACTTTCGCCAAAGAGTTCGCTCATGGTCGGGTGTGGCTGGATGAACTGGGCTACTTCGTCAACCGTAGCCTCCCAGTTGACGGCCAGGTAACCCTGACCGAGCTGTTCAGTAACCCAGGGACCGACCATGTGCACGCCCAGGATGCGACCGCCGGTTCCGTCAGCCCGTTTCTCTGCGATGATCTTGACTAAGCCATCGGTTTCACCGACGATCATTGCCCGCCCGTTTCCGGCGAATCGATGCTTGGATACCACGACATCGAAACCGGCTTCCTTCGCCGATTCTTCCGAGTGGCCGGCAAAGGCCACCTCCGGATGGCAGTAGATGCACCATGGCACCTTGTCGTATTCAATTGGGACGGCGGCCTCACCCAGGATGTCGGTGATGGCGAGCATGCCTTCAGCGAACCCAATGTGAGCCAGTTGTGCAGTATTGATCACGTCGCCTGTGGCCCAAACGTTTACCTGTCGGGTACGGCAGTTCTGATCAACTTCGATGAATCCCCGCTGGTCCACCGTGACGTCTGTGCTTTCGAGCCCTAGGGTGTCCGATGCCGGACGTCGTCCCACCGACATGACAACGGTGTCTGCGGTCAACGATTCTCCGTCGCCGAAGAACACCGTCACTCCGTCGGGCCCGGTTTCTTGCCCGGTGACGGCAACACCGGTCTTGATCTCGATGTCGCGCCGCTTGAACGATCGCTCGACCACTTTGGTGACATCCAGATCACAGCCGGGCAGGATCTTCGGCATGTATTCAAGAATAGTGACCGATGTCCCGAGGTCGCTCATCATCGACGCGAACTCACACCCGATGGCCCCTCCACCGATCACGATGGCCGAGGATGGCAGCTCCGGAATTGACAGCAGCTCATCGGACGTGACGATCTTCTCGCCGTCGATGGGGAATCCGTCCAGGCTCTTGGTCAATGAACCGGCGGCCAGGATCACGTTGTCGGCCGTCAGTTCGACGTTGCCTGACTCCCCTCCCGAAATAGCCACCGCATGAGGCGGGCTGCCACCACCGACGAGGCGTCCGGTACCATCAAAAACAGTGACTTTACGGCGCTTGAGGAGGCCTGCTAGCCCGCCGACCAATTGGTCGACAATCCCCTGCTTCCTTCCTAGCGTCTTGGCCCACTCAATGCCCAAAGGCTGCACGTTCACGCCGAATTGTTCTGCGTGTTGAACCGTGCGAAACACGCTCGCCGTTTCCAGCAGCTCCTTGGCCGGAATGCAGCCAACGTTAAGGCACGTGCCGCCAAGCTTGTTGTGTTCGACCAAGGCGATGTTCAGCCCAGCTGAGGCGCCATAGAGAGCAGCGGCGTAACCAGCCGGGCCTCCTCCAACGACAACTACCTCAAAGTGGCGATCAGAGACTTGTTGATCAGAAATGGGAAGCACCTCCGCAGAGTCGTACGGGTGGAGCTTAGCCGATTGACCCCAAAGCAATGACCAATGCCGCCACCGACGTGGCGGGAGTCACGATGGCGTAACACCAACGTCCGAACAAGCTCCCAACCGACGGTCAAATCAGCTGCCGCGCCGACGGTGTCAGCGCACCATCAACAGCTGAACGGCAAAGGCGGCAAGGATGGCGATGCCACACACCAACGACAGCAGCAACAACATTCTGGTGCTCACGGTCTCGGACTCTATCGCCCGGTAGCGAGAGCCGCAGCCAATGGCGTTCGACCGCATCCGCGATGACGCCGAGGACGTACAACCACATGTCGTCTTCTATCGATCTGGCTGATGACCATCGATTGACCCCCGGAGATTGGACTCACCACCTAGAATCGTGGGCACACCCGCCACCTCTGACCTCGGCACGGCGTTGTCTGTGCGCGGCTGACACAACTACGGGCCTGTCAGGGCTCCCAAGGACCATTCATGGACATCGCCATTACCGGATCAAGCGGACTTATCGGCTCGGCTCTTCGAGACGAACTCACCCGAACGGGTCACCGCCCGATTCGGGTAGTACGGCGACCGCCAAAGTCGGGAGCAGATGAGATTCAATGGGACCCGGCCACTGGGCAGATCGATGCCGAGTCGCTGGAAGGCGTTGATGCCGTGGTCAACCTGGCGGGCGCCGGCATCGGCGATAGCCGCTGGACCGACAAGTACCGTTCGCTGGTCGTCTCAAGCCGGGTGGACGGAACGTCTCTCTTGGCGTCGACTTTGGCTTCGTTGAAGGCGCCACCGGCAGTATTCGCTTCCGGCTCGGCTATCGGCATCTACGGATCTCGAGGAGACGAGGAGCTGACCGAAGCCAGCAGGCGAGGTGAGGGCTTTCTGGCCGACCTGTGCAAGGACTGGGAAGCGGCCGCTCAACCGGCCGCCGACAGCGGCATTCGGACAGTCTTCCTACGGACTGGCATTGTCCTGTCACCAGATGGTGGTGCCATGGGTAAGCTTCTGCCGCTGTTTAAGCTCGGTGTCGGGGGCAAGTTCGGTTCAGGCGACCAGTACATGTCGTGGATCAGCATCGATGACATGGTGGGCGCCGTTGTCCACCTCCTTGGTAACGACGACGCCTCCGGGGCCTACAACGTGACAGCTCCCAATCCGGTAACTAATGGCGATTTCACCAAGTCGCTGGGGGAAGCCGTCAATCGGCCAGCATTCGTACCGGTGCCGTCGTTCGGTCCCCGCTTACTCCTCGGCCGCGACAGGGCCGACGCGTTGCTTTTTGATAGCGCACGAGTCCTTCCTGAACGGTTGCTCGGTGGCGGGTACCGCTTTGACCATGCCGACATCGATTCCGCCCTGGCCGACATTCTTGGTGAGAGGTAGCTGTGACCGACAAACGAACTAACAGAGACCGGCAGGTCTCGGTCACCAAAGCCATCCGGGCCGGAGCTGGCGTCATCTTTGACCTTCTCGCCGACCCGGCCAGCCATCATCTCATAGATGGTTCCGAGACTGTCGTCAAGAGTGCATCGTCCGATCCGGGACGTCTCTCCTTGGGAGCGCGCTTCGGGATGGAAATGAAACTTGTAGTGCCGTACAAGATAAGTAACGAAGTTGTGGAGTTCGAGGAGAACCGACTAATCGCATGGCGTCATTTCGGCAACCACATCTGGCGGTACGAACTTGAGCCGCTGTCAGACAGCGAGACTCAGGTAACCGAGACATTCGACTGGGGTTCCGCCCGTCTCCCGGTGTTCTACGAATTGGTCGGCTACCCCGATCGGCACGTCGTAAACATGACCAAGACACTCGAACGACTGGCCTCGGTCGTCGAGTAGCGACTGACGGTCACTGCTAAATCGATAGCCGCTGATGTGTTTCTACAAGCATGTTGATGGGAAATCTTGCTCATATTCAAGAAAATCTGCCACCGATCAACGATCATAAGCGTCACATACATGTGAGACATCGAAAGTTCGTGGCTCTGTCCGTTAGATCAAGCTGAGGGACAGGGGATGGGACCAACGGATTCAACGATGTCGAGAGACGCAGTTCCGGTTGCCTCTAGAGACCATCTTGGACCTGCGGAACCACCAACGGGAAGTGCCTTGGGTGGCACATCTTGAACTAGTTGCAGGCGTAAGGAAAGGCCGTGGGAGAGAATATGTTCGGCGCGGTAGAACAACCAGTAGTAGGAAGCCAAAGGGTGCGTAATGTCGCACCTGGCCAAGACGTCCGAAAGATGAGCCGAGAGTGGTCATCATTGGCGCTGATAGAACCCGGTGATCAACTGGGCGACCGTCTCCGCTACGAATCGGAAGCAGTCTGTCGATCCATTCTTGGCGTTTCCGACGACGCATCGTGGGAGCAGATCTGCGAAGCCCACGCACGCCTGGTTGCCGACATGACCCCAGGTCCGAAGGCCGACCATCAGCGGGTCACACTTGCATTGGCCATGCTTGATGAGGCGAACCTGGCGTTCGCGTCATTGCAGCGACAAGCCGCCGTGGCCTGAACCCAGGCACTATCCGCAATCGTCAGGCGGACTCATCACGGCTAGGCCATCTTCATCCAGCCGGTCGGCAAGTGGCGTGTCGTTGACCACAATCGCGCCAGCGACCGAACCGGTCAAGTAGAGATTTCTTGTCTTGAGCGCGTTGACCACGTCCGACCGCTCAAGGTCCATGTCCACCACCCAGCTGGCTGCTCGCAAGGCGGCTTCAAAACGTTGACGCATTCCTGGAGACCAGCTCTGAGCCGGATCGGCGAACGGCACCACAACGCCAAGGGGAATCTTGCGGGCCAAAGCCAGCTCGCCTCCGAACAGTTCCGCACCTCTCCTAAGGCCGGAGATGACGATGTCGGTAGCGGGGTCGAGGCCTCCAACCGTGCGCTCCAACCAGTCCTGTTGGCCACTGGTCAGCTCTCGGGCGCCGAGTATGACAACAGCTCGCTCGCTTACCCAAGGCACATCGACATCGGCAACAATTTCAGCTACAGAAGCAACCGCCGTAGACCCCTTAGCGCCACGGATCCGGTCGACTTCGGCGACAGCCATGGCATCCACAACGTCGTTCATCTTGTCGCCGGAATGACCCTTGACCCACGTGAACTGGAGTTCATCTCGTCGCTCCAAGAAGTGGGCAACAACGGGTTCCCACAAGTCTCGGTTGGCAACAGGTTTGCGATTCGAGTTCCGCCAATCACGCTTGAGCCAGCCGTCGTACCAACGATCGTTGAAGCACTTCACGACATAGGTGGAGTCAGAAACAATTTCCACCGGTCCGGTGACGGTATCAAGGGCTTTCAAAACCGCGGTGAGTTCCATCCGTTGGTTGGTGGTGTCGGCATCGCTACCTGAATCGGATCGACCCCCGTCGATAGCCCAAGCCCATCCACCGGGTCCAGGGTTTCCCGAGCAGGCACCATCGGTGTACACGACACTTCTCTTCACACTCGACCTTTCTCCGGGCTCTCTACCGAGCTGACCAGGGGCGTTGGGTACCGAACCTGGCAACCTCAACATGCTGGCAGGCCAGCCTCTCACACCCTCCAGCCACCCTAGGAGGGGCCGAAAGATTCCGCAGAGAAGACCGGTGTCACGAATCCGGCAACCATCAGGTCAAAAGTTAGGGATCAGGTAGCGATATCCGCCACCTCGATGAGTGAATGTAAGCATCCGCTAGCAGAATGGTGGCCATGTCCGAAAGCTTTCTTGCCCAGCTACCCGACATCGATCCAGAAGAGACCGCTGAGTGGCTTGAGTCGCTGTCGGCCGTCAACGATGCCGCTGGCAAAACTCGGGCCCGATACGTCCTCGGTCGACTGAATCAGCACGCCCGAAGCCTCCAGTTGGGCAACACCGACTCAATTTCCACCGACTACATCAACACCATTCCGACCGAGCAGCAGCCGTTCTTTCCTGGAGACGAACACGTCGAACGGCGCATCCGGGCGTTCATCCGCTGGAACGCGGCGGCAATGGTGATTCGGGCCAACAAGAAGTCGGACGGGATTGGTGGCCACCTCTCAACGTTCGCCTCCTCCGCCGCACTCTACGAGGTTGGCTTCAACTGGTTCTTCCACGGCAAAGAAGACGGTCGAGTCGGCGACGCGGTGTACTTCCAGGGTCACGCTGCACCCGGCATCTACGCCAGGGCCTTCATGGAGGGGCGACTCGACGAAGAACAACTGGACAACTTCCGGTTCGAGGTCAACGGCAATGGCCTGTCGAGCTATCCGCATCCGCGATTGATGCCGGATTTCTGGGAATACCCGACGGTGTCCATGGGCCTCGGCCCCATCAACTCGATCTACCATGCCCGATTCTTGCGGTACCTTCACGGACGTCGGATCGAAGACACCTCAGCCCCTCGGGTCTTCGCCTTCCTAGGTGATGGCGAGTGCGATGAACCTGAAACCCTGGGCTCGATCTCACTCGCCGGCCGCAGCGGCCTGGACAATCTCACATGGATCGTCAATTGCAACCTCCAGCGCCTGGACGGACCGGTGCGAGGTAACGGCAAGATCATCCAGGAGCTCGAAGCAGTCTTTCGCGGCGCCGGTTGGAACGTAATCAAAGTCGTGTGGGGCTCCCGGTGGGACGAACTCCTCCAACGAGACGTTGACGGTGTCCTCCTCAACAAGATGAATACCACGGTCGACGGCGACTTTCAGCGCTACGCGGTGGAGTCCGGGGGACACATTCGGGAAGACTTCTTCGGACCTGACCCCAGACTCCGCAAGATGGTCGAACACCTGTCAGATGATGAGCTACGGGCACTTCCCCGCGGCGGTCACGACTACCAGAAGGTCTTCGCCGCATACAAGGCGGCTACCGAGCACACCGGCCAGCCGACCGTCATCTTGGCCAAAACCATCAAGGGCTGGACTCTCGGCGAGGGCTTCGAAGCACGAAACGCCACCCACCAAATCAAGAAAATGACTCAAGCCCAGCTCCTGGAGCTGCGCGATCGCCTCCAACTACACGACGAGATTCCGGAAGCGGCGCTGGCCGACGGCGTTCCGCCGTACTTCCGGCCGGATCCCGAGTCACCCGAGTTCCAGTACATGATGGGGCGGCGCAAGGCTCTGGACGGCCCCCTACCTCAGAGGCTCACCACGGTGAGGCGCCCGCTGGAGATCCCGTCGGACACACCGTTCAAGGCGGCGAAGGAAGGCTCAGGTGGCCGCGAGGTTTCAACCACGATGGCCTTCACCGCCCTGCTACGCGAGTTAATGAGGGAAGAGGGCTTCGGAGAGCGCGTTGTCCCAATCGTGCCCGACGAAGCCAGAACGTTCGGCATGGACTCCCTCTTCAGAGAGTTCGAGATCTACGCCCCGTTCGGTCAGCTCTATGAACCAGTTGATCACGAGCTCCTACTCTCCTATTCCGAAGACAGCGACGGCCAGATTCTCGAAGAAGGAATCACCGAAGCCGGATCGACCGCCAGCTGGATCGCAGCAGCCACCAGCTACGCCCACCTCGGCATACCGATGGTCCCGTTCTACACCTTCTATTCGATGTTCGGCTTTCAGCGGGTCGGCGACCTCATTTGGTCGGCCGCCGACTCTCGAGCCAGAGGCTTCTTGATGGGAGCGACCGCCGGGCGGACCACGCTTGAAGGAGAAGGCCTACAGCACCAAGACGGCCACTCTCCCCTACTGGCCTCAACCGTCCCGCCCTGCGAGGTGTACGACCCGGCCTTTGCCTACGAACTTGCCGTGCTCATCCAAGACGGCATCCGCCGGATGTACGTCGACAACGAGGACGTCTTCTACTACCTGACCATCTACAACGAGAACTACGCCCAGCCGCCGATGCCCGAAGGTGTCGAAGACGGGATCACTCGAGGTCTGTACAAGTGGGCCGACAGCCCTGAAGGTCTCCCCCACCTCTCGACCATCTTGTTCTCCGGCCCGTCACAGGGGGCAGCCCGTGCCGCTCAAGCCGAGCTAGCCGAACGGTGGAATGTTGGAGTCGACCTCTGGAGCGCTACCAGCTACAAGCGTCTGCGCGAGGACGCGCTACGGATTGAGCGCGAGAACCGACTACACCCCGCCGAAGAGCCGAAGGTCCCGATTGTCACCGAGCTTCTGAGCGAAGTTCCGGGACCCGTCGTCGCCGTGTCTGATTACGTCCGAGCTGTTCCTGAGCAGATCGCCAGGTTTGTGCCAGGGAGGTTCATGGTCCTGGGCACCGATGGGTTCGGACGCTCAGACGACCGGGAAACGCTTCGTACCTTCTTTGAGACCGACACCAACAATGTCGTACTCACGGTGTTGTCGGAACTTGCGACCGACGGATCATTCGATCGGTCCAAGCTGGCCCAAGCCATCGAGGACTATCAGATCGATACTGATCGCCCGGCTCCCTGGACCCACTAGATTCGCCTGCCCCGGGGGTGGCCTGACGGGGCCACCGGCCGTGGATCTAGATGAGCTGGTCTCTGGACTGACCGGACTGCGAGAGCGCAGTTCGATCCAGCCAGGCCAATAGCACCGACACCGCTCTGGGGTCGTGGCGCAATTGATGGCCTCCACCTTGGACGAATCTCAATTCGGCTAAGCCATGGGCGTCGGCAACCACTCGGGCATCAAAGTGCGGCACGGCTTCGTCCTCGGATCCGTGCAGCACAAGTAGGGGGCGGTCTCTAAATCGCTCGGCCGCCTCGACCGCTCGAACTTCCTTTAGCTCTGCATCCCACCGCTGGCGGTCGGGTGGGAACCGGGTGGATGAAATTACGCCTGCCTTGCGGGCGTGCGCCAAAAGCTGGTCGGGGTCGGCAGCCCAATCATCGAAGTCGGCAGGCGCTCCGACGACGACGGCCCCCGTCACATCGTCGCTATCGACTCCTGCAACCAACCCAACCGAGCCTCCGGTTCCAAAGCCACAGATCCAAAGCGTGTCCGGCTGGACTTCCGCCTTCAAGAAGCGGATGGCCGAAGCCGCATCGTCGACCCAGCGAGCCAGGCTGAACTCCCCACCTGACTGGCCACAACCTCTGAATCGGACCGTCATAGCGTCCCAGCCGAAGTCAACACAGATTCGCTGGCAGAGCTCCGGCATATCGCGTCCTGTATCGGCGGACGATACATCAGCGCTGGGGAAGCCATGGAAGAAGATCACGGCGTTGCTCTTTCGCCGCCCGACTGAGGGGGCACGCACCAACTCGCCTTCGAGCGAGACCCCACCCGCCGAGCGCACCTCGATAGGTTCCAAGGCTGGCTCTGGGCTCTTGGATAGCTGAGTCATCGCTCTCCGCTGCTCGACATCTTCGCTGCCCCCAACTGCTGCGACGACACTACGCCGCCCTAGTCGTGTCCCGTGCCGTTAAACGGACGGTAGCCACGATTGCGGGCTTCCGCCAGCGTGTCGGGTGCAAACGACGCATAGGTTCCGGCGTCCATCAACTCGTCGACGAGGCCGGTGTCAACCATGTTGTCGACGTCATAAACAATCTGCGACCTCTTGTCGCCCACCCAACGAAAATGCTCGAACTTGCCCGGTCGTTTCACGCCCCCAACGTATCAGCCGGTCTGGGCAAAAAAGAAGACCGGACCGGGTCAAAGCCCGGTCCGGTCCACACATTTCTGGAAACCGACACCCTGACGCCCTTGCGGGCCGATTCGAGCGGGACTTGCTCAAGTCAGGGAATCGTGGTGGCTGGTTGGTTTACACCAACCATCCAGACCTGGTTAGCGGTCAGCCACCCCCAAGGTCCCAAATCGTATTCCGTGCAAGTTGGACCACCTCCTTCCTCTTGGTGACCACATTGTTGCACAGGCGTCGAAGATGTGCCGGGCTTTTGTCGACCCTGGCAACATGGCCACTACTGTTTGGACACGAACCAACCAGTCGGCGGTCTGCCGTCGGAGTTCCAAACAGGCACAAGAGAGACGGAGAGAACATGGACATCAAAAACTCGGTCGCAGTGGTCACCGGTGGAGGCTCGGGAATCGGCGAGTCGTTGTGTCACGCCTTCGCCGCTGGCGGAGCCAGGCACGTCGTGGCCATTGACCTGGACGGCGACGGCGCTCGGGAGGTGGCAAACGCCATCGGCGGCTCATCATGCACAGCCGAAGGCGTTGAACTTGATGTTTCCAACGAACAGGGCATCGCTGACCTCGTGTCAGACATAGAGGACGCTCATGGCCCTATCGGAGTCTTTTGTTCGAACGCTGGATTCGTTACAACAGGTGGTGTCGAAGAGTCGAATGACATCATCAGCTCCATGTGGGACGTTCACGTCTTGTCGCATATCTACGCCGCCAGAGCTGTTCTGCCTTCGATGATCGCCGCCGGTCAAGGCCATCTGCTTAACACTGCGTCGGCAGCTGGGCTGCTGTCTCAGATTGGCTCCATGAGCTACACCGTGACCAAACACGCCGCCGTTGGCCTGGCCGAGTGGCTGGCCATTACTCACCACCACCAGGGAATAGGAGTGTCAGTTCTGTGCCCCCAGGCGGTTCGCACCAACATCTTGGCCAACAGCCCCGACAACCGCGACGTCTCGTCGATAGACGACATCGACGGTGGCGTAGCCGGTGGAGATGGAGTTCTTGAGCCGGGTGAGGTCGCCCAACAATGTCTAGACGCGATCGCCAACGATCGTTTCTGGGTACTCCCCCACCCCGAGGTGGCCGAGTACGTGACTCGTAAAGCCACCGATGTTGAGCGCTGGCTTAACGGCATGAGGCGTTTCCAGGCTGCGATCTATCAAGATCAGCCGCTGCCCGGTGACGGTATCGCCCCCGACGTGTAGCCGGGCCTCCATCCGGACGTGGACTCGGTGGGTCAGGCCTGCAACATTTCGTGGGCCGAGCGTGCGACCTTCACTTGATCAACCTCGAACCCTAGGTCGGCGGCGGCAGCGGCTTGGCGTCCGTCGAGGGTGACGAACCGAAGCGGGCGTTCTATGCGGTCGAACGCCGCAAGGTGGATGGCGGGAGAAAGCGGAATTCCGTAGGAGACGGCCAGGTCGGTCGCCAGGTCAAGACATTCACCGTCGACGGGAACCACCCAGAACGTTTCCCACAGTCGTCCTACCTTGTCTGCGATGCGCTGGGCTGAGAGGCTGTCGGCCACGACCTCGTCGAGGACCACTGATACTTCGGGCCGGCACAACGCTGAGACTACGACATCGTCGGCCTCTTCGATCAAGGCCTGTACACGATCATCGCCATACCCGGGGAAGAGGCTGAGGGCGGCGGAGGAGTCAAGAGCCAGAATCATCATCAGCCCCGAATTCGCGCCAGAAGCCGCGTTGTATCTATACCAATCGCCGGGCCGGCTGGCAGGTGACGTCCCCGCCGGGGCCTATCGAGCGATGGAGTCGAGGAGCCGTTAGCGCCGGGGCGTCCAATGCCACCGCTGCGGGCCAGAGCTTCGAGCGAACTGGCGCCGTCACGCTCCAGCGGTGCAAGGCGGGCACGGGGCTCACCGTCGACGGTCACGACAATGGTTTCGCCGGCCGACGCTCGAGCAACATAGCTCGACAGACCAGACCGAAGCTGCCGTACTCCGACTCGGGACTTCACCGTTGGCCGTTCTTCAGTTGGCTGATGAGCTGTCGGCTGTTCTTCGATTGACTTCACGAGCTCAAACAGTAGCAATGATCTCGACAATGTGTACACACGTGTACACATCAGGACTTGCATCTGACGTTCCGCCGTCTACCATCGAAGCCATGAACTTCGCATTCTCCGAGGAACAAGACCAGCTCCGACAATTCGTCCGTTCGTTCTTGGAGGACAAGTCCTCCGAGACCACCGTCAGGGAACTGATGGACACAGAGCAGGGTTACGACCCTGAGATCTGGTCCCAAATGGCCGAGCAGCTGGGGCTGCAAAGCTTGATCGTGCCAGAGGAATTCGGGGGTCAGGGATACGGATTCGTCGAACTCGGTATCGTCTTGGAAGAGATGGGCCGCGTCCTTCTGTGCGCTCCGTTCTTCTCGACGCTGATGGCCACAAACGCCCTGCTGCAATCGGGCGACGAGGCAGCAAAGAAAGAGCACCTTCCGGGAATCGCATCAGGCGAGACGTTAGCAACAGTGGCGTTCACCGAAGAGTCGGGCAAGTGGGACGAAGCCGGCATCACGATGGAGGCCACGGCCGCCGGTGGCGGTCACACATTGTCAGGTGTCAAGTCCTTCGTTATCGATGGTCACGTAGCCAACATGATCATTGTGGCCGCCCGGGCCGGGTCAGGTCTCAGTCTGTTCGCCGTCGCCGGTGATGCCTCAGGACTCACACGAGAGTCTCTCTCCACAATGGACCAGACTCGCAAGCAGGCACGGCTCACCTTCGACAACACTCCGGCCGCACTGATCGGTACCGAAGGCCAAGGGTGGGACACTATGGCAACCGCGCTCGATCTGGCCGCCGTCGCCCTGGCCGCCGAACAAGTGGGTGGTGCCGAATTCGTCATGCAGATGGCCGTCCAGTACGCCAAAGACCGCGTCCAGTTCGGTCGGCCTATCGGCTCCTTCCAGGCCATCAAACACAAGTGTGCGGACATGCTGCTCGAAGTTGAGTCAGCCAAGTCGGCTGCCTACTACGCCATGTGGTGTGCAGCGGAAATGAACGATGAGCTGCCTTCGGTTGCGTCAATGGCCAAGGCGTACTGCTCGGAGGCGTACTTCCATTGCGCGGCCGAGAACATTCAGATCCATGGTGGCATCGGGTTCACGTGGGAGCATCCGGCTCACCTCTACTTCAAGCGGGCCAAGAGCTCAGAGCTCCTGTTCGGTGACCCGACCTATCATCGCGAACTGCTGGCTCAGAGAATCGGACTCTAGTGCGGATGGCCGGATGGTGGCGGACGCCACATCCGGCCATTTGTTAGTTCATTCCGGAACCGCCGGTACGTTGAGTTGGTGGATGTTGCCCTTGCAGTAGCGGTCATTGCCGCCCTCGCCGTGATCGCAGCAATTGCGTTTGTGTCCGTTGGGCATGCGGTGGGGGCAACCGAGTCCATGCCGGCCCAAATCATCATCGACGTCGAAGAGTCGGTCGAGTTCTGCGCCCAAGCTCTGCCAGACCATGTCACCGCCTCGCTGAGCTACGACGATCTTCGTCGATTACTTAGACTTCACCTGGAATGGATCCAGGCTTACCATTGGGCCCCAGCGTCTCGCGACTCAACCCCAATCGTCTTCGAGCAGTTCGATCCAGTGGCCTATGTGATGGAGCGCTGTCACGTCATCCGACTCGAGGTCACGGCCGAAGAGGCCGCTGCGGTCATTCAGGCCCACTCCGACTACCTTCAGGTCGCTGGAGCACTACATATCGACGATCCAGTCAACGTTGAGGCCGACCTCTCGGCCATAGGCCTTCTCGGCGATGGCCCCGACGAATCTCCGATGCTTCCGACTACGCCGAGGTCCGACGAAGATCCCACCGACCCGTAGCGAAGCCAGGGTCTCCTGGCGGCTGCGGCCTTCGCGTCGGGCGAAATCCCGCCGGATCTTCGCTTTCGCCGATTCGGCCGTGTACTCTGTGTCCACCTCGTCGGTCGACATTGTTGATCAATGGGCTGCAGTGACTGAAGAAATTCAGAGGGGAGACAATGGTGCCATCGAGGCGCGTAACGGGCTGGATCACATGACGGGATCTGGTGAAGCATCTGACATCGACATTGACGATGTAGGCAACGCAGGAGACGGTGTTGACGAGGCGGCCGCCATCGCCATCGCCATCGATGACGCCAATCCGACCACTACGAACGAAGCGGCTAAAGCCAATCCGCTTTTTGAACGTCTTCATCCGATTGGATGGGCAGCCGCCATTTTGGCCGCTATGGCTGTAATCGCCACGATTCTCGACGCCGATCTCTTGATCGGACGGATGCCCTGGTGGATGTGGGTTCTTACGTTGGCCGCCATCGCCATCGCCACGGCACCCCAGGTTCTCCACCGCGTCCGGCTCGGCATTGAGCGGATCTCAACTCTCACCGGCTACGTCGCCTTCGTGTTGGCTTGGCTGGTCTTCTTCATCCAAGTATTCAATGTGGTGACCAGGTACTCAAACGACTGGTTCGACGCTGATATTCTCTTCGGGCAGACAGTCTCGATGGCCTGGATGGGCTTCGGCCTGCTGTTCCTCCTCGGCGCCAACTACGGGGTCAAGGCAGCCGTGAATCCCCGAGTCGACTTCTGGTGGGCCGAATGGTCGAACAAGCGCAAAGCCTGGCTCGACTTCATCATGCACTCACTCTTCTTCTTTCCTTTCCTGCTTCTCGGCATCAGGGTTCTGCTGCCCTACGCCAAAATCTCTCTGGGTTTCCGCCCCTTCGCCAATGACGGCATGGGTGAATGGCCCTCCGGCTGGCGAGTGTGGGAGACATGGGAGCAGTCGGTGAACGCCGGCGAGCTTCCGGTCGGACCGATCCAGGCCTTTCTCCTCGTCGGTTTTGTACTGTGGGCAGCACAGATCTTCGCCGAGATGATCAAGACCGGCTTTATCATCGCCGGTCGAAACGATCTGGCAGACATTGCCGCCGCCGACGCACCAGTGAGGGTCGAATAGACATGATTGCTGCACAGCTCATTCAAGTACTGGGGCTCGACTTCGGCGTCTTTCTCTCGCTGCTCATGTTCATCGCCTTCATGGTGCTGATCCTGACCGGCTACAACGTGGCGTTTTCGTTCGCCTCAACTGCGCTGGCCTTCGCCTTCATCGGTGACATGGCCAATGCCATCAGCGTCAATACGTTCGATCCTGGCACGCTCTCTGGCCAGTTGCCGTCCAACTGGTCGAAGTCAATTGAGAGTCCGGAGTTGTTGGCCGTTCCGCTCTTCGTACTCATGGGGGCCATCCTCGAGCGGTCCGGTCTGGCTGAACGACTACTGAACGCCTTTGGCCTGTTGATGGGGTCTATTCGGGGCGGCGTTGCCGCCGCGGTTATCGTGGTGGGAACGCTGTTGGCTGCTGCCACCGGTGTCGTGGCAGCCACCGTGATCGTGATGGGCTTGTTGTCCCTGCCGTCGATGGTCAAACTCGGCTACGACCACAAGCTGGCGACCGGGGCGATCATTGCCTCCGGCACATTGGCTCAAATGCTCCCGCCGAGCATTGTGTTGATTCTCTTGGCTCAAGAACTTGGTGTTGGCATTCTCGGCTTGTTTGCCGGCGCGTTGATCCCAGGGCTGCTGCTAAGTGGGCTCTACATCGCCTACACCTTGGGGATCTCGCTCATCCGACCGGAGGTGGGCCCGGTCATGCCACCCGAACAGCGCCAGCTGAAAGGCAAGCCCAGCGTCCAATCGGCCCTGATCATCGCCATCAGCCTTGCCGCCACTGTTTTCCTGGTGGGACTTCTCATCGGACTCAGGACAGCCATCATCGGGGCCATCGGCACCTTCGTGTTGTCCTTCGTCGTTGTGTCGGTTGGCAACATGTTGATTGCCGAGGTCCTCATCTCGATCGTCCCGGTGTTGGTGTTGATTGCCGGTGTGCTGGTTTCCATCTTCAGCGGTACGGCCACACCGTCGGAGTCAGGGGCCGTCGGCGTTCTCGGCGCCCTCATTCTCTCGGCCCTCAACTATCTGTTCGATCGCATTCTCGCTAAGGATGGAGCCGAACACATCGATCCGAGGTGGCGCCTGGATTGGACGGCGATCAAAGAGTCCGCTGGGTCTACAGCCAACATCACCATTTTGGTTATGACGTTGCTGTTCTGCTCATTGTTCTTCCGGCTCATGTTCCAAGAGCTCGGTGGTTCAGCCCAGGTAGCTCAATGGCTCTCGGACATCCCCGGTGGTAAGGCCGGCTTTGTGCTGGTGGCCATGGTTGCCATCTTCTTGTTGGGTATCAACCTGGAATTCTTGGAAATCACGTTCATCGTGGTTCCGATCTTCGTTCCAGCATTCGAAATCCTCCAATTCACTCAGCAGGAAATCGTGTGGTTCGCAGTGCTGATGGCGGTGAACCTGAACATGGCCTTCATCTCTCCCCCGGTCGGCTTCTCCCTCTTCTATCTCCAGAGCGTCGCCCCACCCGAAGTTAAAACGGCCGACATTCATAAGGGGGCGTTCCCCTTCATGGGCCTCCAGATTCTGGCCCTGTTCATCCTCGGCTTCATCCCAGGCATCACAAACTTCTCGTACTGCTTCTTCAACCCGAACGCCCCAGCATCGCTGTGCGAATCGGACGTGACCGAAGCTGACGTCGGTGATGAGGACGCGCTCGGTCCGCCAGCGATGACCACCATCACCATCCGCAGCGGTTAACGGCTGCGGTCGGGCGTTCGCCAAAACGCACATCAACTAGTTTCCAACAACTATCTTCTTCAAACAACATCAACCCATACTGCTGAAATCCTAGGGAGGCCCCAAGTATGACCGTAGAAAATGAAAGTGAAGACAGGCTGATCAATCGCCGATCATTCCTGGCTCAAGCAGGCGTTGGCGTCGCCGGATTTGCCGCTAGTTCGGCTGTACTGGCAGCGTGTTCGACCACAACGGTGGACGACGAAACCGGCGCAGCTACCGATTCTGAGACCGAGGACACGTCAGACACGGCAAGCGACAGCAGTGACGCGGAAGAAACCGAGACTGTTACCGAGGTCCAAAGTGACGGACCCGAGCTGGAATGGAACATGGCCACCAGCTGGCCTACATCTCTGGTGACTCTGTTCGGTTCGGCTGAGACGTTCGCCGCTGAAGTTGGTCGGCTGACTGGCGGCAAGTTTCAGGTCAACCCCAAGCCGGCAGGCGAGATCGTCGGTGGCCTCGAGGTTCTACCCGCCGTCCGCGATGGTGGCGCCGAGATGGGCCACACGGCGTCCTACTATTACGTTGGCATCAGCCCAGTGCAGCAGTTCGGCACGGCGGTTCCCTTCGGCCTGAATCAGCGCCAGCAGAACGCTTGGCTGTACGAAGGTGGCGGAATCGACCTTCTCAACGAGTTCTATGCCGAGGAGCATGGCATCATTGCCTTCCCATGTGGCGCGACAGGTTGCCAAATGGGCGGCTGGTTCAGCAAAGAAATCAACACCGTGGCTGATCTCCAGGGTTTGAAGATGCGCATTCCCGGTATCGCCGGCACTGTACTGAACAACCTTGGGGGCGAGCAGGTCACCGTGGCTGGCGGCGAGATTCTTACCTCAATTGAAACCGGCGCCATCGACGCCGCCGAGTTCGTCGGCCCCACCGACGACTTGATCCTCGGCCTGAACGAACTTGGATCACAGCTGTTCTACTACCATCCCGGTTGGTGGGAGCCAGGAACGGCCCTTGAAGTCCAGATTCCGCTAACACTGTGGAACGATCTTCCCGAGACCTACCAGGCGGCGATCGAAAACGCTGCGGCTCACGCCAACATGCGGACGATGGCCACTTACGATGTGCTGAACCCGCGTGACCTTCAGGAGATCAAGGAATTCGCCGAGATCCGTGAGTTCTCTCCGGAGCTCATGTCAGCGTTCAAGGAAGAGACCGAGAACGTTCTCGACACCATCGCCGCCGACGACCCTCGCTTCGCCGCCATTCTTGGCCCATGGCGAGAATTCCGCGACGGCATCTTCGAGTGGCACGGTCTGGCCGAGCGGTCATATCTCAATCAGCAGACACAAATCTAGTTGCTCGGTGGCGGAAGCCGCCAACAAGCTGTTTGTCGACGGGCCGTCATCCTCTAGGGGAGGCGGCCCGTCAGCATTTCCTCTAGCGACTTGTCGGCCCTCTTCGTCGCGGTGTAGATGCGGTCGCCGATACGCCATTGTGAGCTCACAAAGCTGGAACCTGTCTTCTCGATATATCCGGGTGCTTCGTCGATCCACTCAACGAACCCAACGGCTGCCTGGCGGATACGCGATCCTCGCAGGAAAGCCAAGCGACCACCGACGTCGGCTACCACCCGGGCGTCGGTTGTCATTGCCGCCACCATCAATAGAACACCGAAACCGGCAAGCACCGCTGTGGCTTCAACGAGTCCAGCCAAAGTCACGGCTGCGAATGTCGCCACGCCGCCTACAAACGCCGCCAGCAGGCCCCGGCCGGATGCGGAGAACAACACGGCTCCAGCCGTGGCCGGTCCGCCACCGGGAAGATGCTTGTCGATTGATCGAAGAAGTACTCGACGCCTCACCTTCATCAGCCTATGGTCGGATGCTGCTCCCAACCGCAGGTTTCCGTGAAGCTCACCTCAATTGCCACTAGCTTGATTGCTGTCATCGCTCTGGCCGCAGGCTGCCTGGATCCATCGGCAACGGCTGATGAAGGCCAGGAACTGGCAGAGGTGACACCGGTCTCTGAAGGTGGGCGCACCGTTGCAATCCACACCTCAGGCTGTGGAGCGGCCAATGACGGATTTGGTACGGGTGTTCTTATCGACGACCAGATGATTTTAACTGCAGCCCATGTTGTGGCCAGCTCGATGTCGGTGACTGTGGACGGCCGTGACGGTCTACTTGACGGCGCACCGGGCACAGTCGTGGCCATGGACCGCGCCGCCGACCTGGCGCTCATCAGCATCGTCGGGGACGTTAGCGCTTCGTCGCCGTCCCGTTGGGTTCGATCGACGGGAGCGGTCGACATCGGCCGGGCAAAGCCTGCCGATGTTGTCACCATCGCCTTAGACGGCGATCTGCTGTCGGCATCAGTTGTCGAGCGCTCGCTGCTTCGCACAGCTGAGGTTCGGGGCACGGCACCGGTCGAACGGGTCGGATACCGACTCGATGTGGAAACCGACACCGGTGATAGCGGCGCCGGTGTCTACCTGATGTCGCCGGGGGAAGACAACGTTCGGCTGGTCGGTCTCGTCTTCGCCAACTCAGCCGACGTTGTCAATACCAGCTGGGCCGTGGCTGGCAGCGAAATTGAGATGTTCCTCGCTGAGGTCGAATCAGCCATGGCCCGAAGCTATCAGTGTGACGAGGCGATATCCCGACTCGTTCTCGTGGAGTAGCTTCGGCCGCCGGTGGTCCCTAGACGACGATGACTAGACGGCGATGACTCCGTCTTCATCCATGGCCAGCTCATGCACGACACCGCTTTCACCCAGAACCGAGGTTATGGCCTGAACTGTCTCGTCGGTGACGACAACGGCCAGTGTCGGCCCGGATCCACTGAGCCAAACCGCCGAGGCGCCGGACTGATAGGCGGCCTCATAGGCTTTGGCGGTCAATTCGCTATCAGCCAACCTGGCCGCTTGGTGCAGGCGATCCTCGGTCGCTGTGCGAAGCAAGTCGATCCGTTGCTCGTAGCACGCCGACAGCAACAGCCCGAGGCGTCCGAGATTGAACACTGCATCAGCTCGGTCGACCACCGGCGCCAGTGCGGCTCGGGACTCGTCGGTCGACGTCTCGATATCAGGCACCCAAAAGAACGTGCGCCCGGGGATGGTGGCCTCAACTTGGTGGCGAATAGCACCGGCAATGACGTGTAGACCCCCGAATACACACGGGGCGGCGTTGTCGCCATGACCTTCGATCTCGTTCACGAGTTCATAGCTGCGCTGTTGGGCACCGGCGTGGTCCACTCCAAGCCGGCGATAAGCAAGGTACGCTCCGGCGGCTCTGGCTGCGGCCGAGAATCCCAGACCTCTTCCAGGCTCAAGTTCGAACTCGAACCAGATGTCGCCACGGCCGCCGGCGGCTTCGAAGGCCTGGCGGGCAATGTGATCCTCCCAACACAACTCGCCTCGTCCTTCGTCGTTAGCCCAGACGTATCGGGAAACGGCAAGTCCGAGGACGTCGAATCCGGGGCCCAAATTGGCCGATGATCCTGGTGCTCGCACGCGCATAGTGAAATGGTACTGCTACGGCGCTCTAGTTGAGACCCGTTTTGCCTCACGCCAGTGGCTTCAGCGGTTGTGTTACAACGGGAACCACCTTCCAGCCCCCTGAGCGCTGGGCTTGGTACCATCGCTGCGTGACGAAACCGATCATCGGACTACCTGGGCGGCGCAAGAAAGTCTTGGATTTAGCCGGGTTTCCGGCGGCCCTCGGCGACGTTGATCTCGACGTCTACTTTGCCGGCTACGCCCGTGAGGTCATCGCCGCCGGCGGCCTGCCGGTTCATCTGCCGACCGATGCCGACCCCCATGATTTTGTGGACTCGCTCGACGGCGTTGTGCTCTCCGGCGGGGCGGACATTGTGCCCGGCCTTTACGGGGCCGAGCCTGACGGCAATGGCGACTACGAAAAGCACCGAGACGATTTCGAATTCGCTTTGCTCGAGGCAGCAGTCAAGCGCCAGCTGCCGGTTCTCGGCATCTGCCGCGGCATTCAAGTCATCAATGTGTTCTTCGGTGGCACGCTCCACCAACACAAGCCAGAGCATGCACGCTACGACGTCGATCCTGACACACGGGTACACAACGTTCGTTTGGAGCCAGGCTCGATTCTCAGCGCGGTGTACGGCCGCAAAGAGCTCCCAGTCAACTCGCTTCACCATCAGGCCGTGGACCAGCCAGGCGCCGACCTCCGAGTCACGGCAAGCTGTCCAGACGACGGTGTCATTGAGGCGCTCGAACACCAGCGCTGCTCCATTGTCGGCGTCCAGTGGCACCCAGAGATGCACAATGGCCACGAAGAGATATTCGATTGGCTGGTCAAGCAAGCGGAGAACCGGGCCGCGTAGCACGCGCCCGTTACCGGCCACGCCGCAAGAAAGCGAACGACCCCAGTGACCGTCCTGCCCGACAATAACAGCGACGAGATCTTGGATGTGCTCGACTCCAAAGGAACCGTTGTCGGCAACGCCACTCGCCAAGAGGTCCACGCCAAAGGACTTTGGCATCGGACCTTTCATTGTCTGATCCTACGATCGACCCTTGCACACCGCAGCGGCGCCGAGGCGGTGGACGTCATTCTCCAAAGGCGGTCCCACACTTCGCGAACGTTCCCTGGCCGACTTGACCTGACCGCTTCTGGTCATCTGATAGCCGGAGAGACGCCCCGCATGGGCGTTCGGGAACTAGCCGAGGAGACAGGTCTCGTCGTTGCCCCTGACCGCCTGACCCCTCTCGGGGTACAGCTCATCGTCGACGAGCGTCCAGGCCGGCTAAACCGGGAACACGTTCACGTCTTCCTACTCACTGAAGACTTGCCGTTGACCGACTTCTCACCCAACGCCGATGAGGTGGAAGGCCTGATAGAAGCCAGCTCGGCCGACTTGTTGAAACTGTTCCACCGCCAGCGGCTGGGCGATCAGGAGTTCACCATCACAGCCCGCCAGTCATCGGCACGCCAACCGGGCACAGCGACAACTGTCGAACTCTCGATCGACGATCTGATTCCAGGCGGATTCAACTACTTCGTCAAGGTGCTGATCATGGCCGAACGACATGCCCGTGGGGAACACCCCATCGCCATCTAGATCAAGACCAACTGTTGCCGTGGAAGATCAACCGCGAATGAGGCGCAAAGCCTCCGCCCGCGTCGCCGGATTCTTCTTGATCAAGCCGCGCAACGCTGACGTGACGGTGACAGCGCCAGGCTTTTGCACACCGCGCATCGTCATGCAGAGATGCTCAGCTTCCATGGTCACCAAGACACCAGTGGCATTCAAGCGCTGAACCATGGCGTCTGCCACTTGTACCGTGAGTCGCTCCTGTACCTGGAGCCGCTTTGCGTAGCCGTCTACTACTCGGGCCAGTTTGGACAGGCCACACACCTTGCCGTCCCGACCGGGGATATAGGCAACATGGGCGCGGCCGATGAACGGCAACATATGGTGCTCGCACAGCGAGCTGAAGGCAATGTCACGAACAATCACCATCTCGTCGTGGTCGACCTCAAACTGACGATCAAGGTGGTCACCGGGGTCTTCCTGGTAGCCACCGAGCAGATCGGTGTATGAACGGGCGACGCGTGCTGGTGTATCGAGCAGTCCGTCTCTCGTCGGGTCCTCGCCGACTGCGGCCAGGATTTCACGGACGGCGTTCTCAATTCTCTTTTGATCCATGAGCTCTCTTTCGACAGCTCAAGACTACCGACCACTCTCGCCCGCCAGAGACGGAGGTGCCATTCACCACTCAAGCTCACTTCGACCCGAGAAGTGTTCCAGTGCTTCAGCATTGGCAAGTGCCTCAGCATTCTTGACCGGACGTCCATGCACGACTTCTGTTACTGCCAGCTCCACAATCTTTCCCGAACGGGTTCTGGGAATGTCCGGCACCTCAAGTACTACGGCAGGAACATGTCGGGGCGAGGCCTTGGCCCTTAGGTTGCGGCGCAGCTCGTCGATGATGTCGGCCGAGAGCGATCCCGGCTCCACCATCTTCACGAACAGGATGATGCGGGTGTCGTTGTCCCATTCCTGGGCGATGGCAATGGCCTCGGCCACAGCCTCGTGTTGTTCAACGATTCGATAGATTTCCGCCGTTCCGATGCGAACTCCAGAGGCATTGAGCGTGGCGTCCGAGCGACCGTAGATAATCATCCCGTCGGTGGCCGTCCAGGCGGCATAGTCTCCGTGTGCCCATACGTTTTCGAAACGCTCGAAGTAGGCGGCAAGATAGCGGGAATCACCATCGTCGTTCCAGAACTCCAGCGGCATCGACGGGAACGGCTGGGTGCAGACCAGCTCACCTTTGGCTCCTGGCCCGCATGAACTACCGTCGTCGTCGAACACGTCCATCGCCATTCCCAGCGCCTTGGCCTGTATCTCGCCGGCATACACAGGCTTCGTCGGATCGCTGGTCATGAGACAGCCGCACAGATCGGTTCCACCGGAGATCGATGCCAGATGCACTTCCGGGCTAAGTGCGTCATAGACCCACGCGAACCCCTCCTGGCTGAGCGGTGAGCCGGTCGAACAAATCGTGCGAATGGACGCCAAGTCGTGATGTTCGGCTGGGCGATACCCGGACTTCATCACTGAGTCGATGAACTTGGCCGAGACCCCGAACAGTGAGATTCCGTACCGCTCAGCCAGTTCGAACAGCGTTGAGATCGACGGATGGGCCGGATTGCCGTCGTAGAGGACGATGGTGGCACCGGTACCAAGCACGGAAACCAACCAGTTCCACATCATCCAGCCGCAGGTCGTGAAATAGAAGACGGCGTCGCCGGGCCGAATGTCGGAGTGCAACCTCTGTTCAGTCATGTGCTTGAGGAGCACGCCACCAGCTCGGTGAACGATGCACTTCGGCTTACCCGTTGTGCCGGAGGAATACAGGATGTAAATCGGATGGTCACCGGGCAGCCGCTTGTACTGTTCCTGGGCCCCCTGGTGTTCCCTCATGAGGTCAGTCCAGTGAACGTAGTCGGCACGGATCTGCGGACGTCGGTTGCAGACACCAACGACAATCACCGTTTCGAGCGAATCCAGCTGATCGACAATGTCGTCGAGACGCTCAAGCGTGTCGAATTCCCGACCGCCGTAGCGGTAGCCGTCGGCGGCGACCAGAACTTTCGGTCGGGTCTGACCAAAACGGTCGACCACCCCATCGGTCCCGAAGTCAGATGAGGTCGAGGTAAAGACCGCACCAATGGCCGAGGCAGCCAGAAAGGCAATGACGGTTTCGACCCGATGCGGCATCCAGGCGGCCACCCGATCGCCGGGGCCAACGCCGCGGGCGACAAGTGCGGCGGCCATTGCAGCCGTCATATCCCGCAGATCTTGACGGCTGTATCGCTGCTCCTGTCCTGTTTCATCTGCTACCACGATCGCCGTAGCCGGACCACCGCGGTCGGCCAAGAGATTCTCGGCGAAATTCAGCGTGGCATCGGGCAGAAAGCGGTGATGGCGGAAGACTTCGGACTCTTCCTCCAAGCGCTCCCCTGGTTCCCCCACAATCTCGGACCAGTCCCAAACGGCCTTCCAGAAGGAGGCGGGCTCGTCAACCGACCATTGCCAGAGCTCCGAGCTGTCACCAGCCTCCGGGTACATCTCGCGCCTGAACCGCTCGATTTCAGTTGTCGCCACCCGTTCCGGAGATGGACTCCAAAGCGGCTTGCCTTGCTCTACGTCAGTCATAGCCAGACCTCCTCAATACGTCACCAGATGTACGCGTCATTGCCCACATCCGCCGATTGTCACTTCTTGGTGGACAGCTCCACCGCTCGATCCTGGGCCTTCTGCAGGTGAACGCCCAGCGTTTCGGTGAACGCCGCCAACTGGACTCGGTCGGCTCGCTTCCCATCGGGACCGACGGGTGGGTCGAGGGGATCGCCAACGACAATGGCGGCATGGCTCCGCCTGAGCCACTTGGCTCCCTGTGGCATAGCGGTCTCTGTTCCAGCTACGCCGATCGGCACTACCCGGGCCCCTGACCGGGCGGCCAGCCAGGCGGCGCCGTCAAACAGCTCGCCGACACTGTTGCCGTACTGTCGCCCGCCTTCGGGAAAGACAATCATCGACTCGCCGTCTTTAAGCAGGGTCATGGCCGCCTTGAGGGCGTCCCGATCAGCCTCACCACGCCGAACGGGAATAGCCCCAAGGGCAGCACAGAAATAGCTGACCACCGGTGTTGTGAAGAGCGACTCTTTACCCAGAGCCCTAATCCGCCGGTTGCTGAGCGTGGCGATCAGAATACTGTCGAGGTGCGAACGGTGGACCGGCGCCAGAATGGTCGGCCCGGGAAGGTTCAGAATCTCGGTATTCTCCGCCCGCAAACGCAGGTACGGGTTTACCGCCCGACGCAGAAAGCCCCGGAATCCCCGATACACCACCATCGAGGACGGTTTGGCTCCTCGCTCCAACGCCTGCTGACGCAGTTCAGCACTCACCGCATCTAGTACACCAGAATCGCTCTCAGGATGCGAGCATCGGGCACGTCCAAAAGCTGAACAGTTGCAGTCGACCAGGCGACGACTGAGAGCACAGGGCTAGCGACGTCGGCTGCGCTCGACTAGGGCCAAGTAGTAAACGCCGAAGACAATCGAAAGGGTAAACCGACCGACGACCGCCCATTGGTTTCCAGCCAGAACCGCTTGTCCGGTCCAGACAGCCCCGAGGCAGATCGAACCGACAAGTCCCAACCAGGCGAGGATGGGCTCAAGGATGCTTACCCCAACCCTGAACTCATCTCTTAGCTCCTTGCGGCTTATCTCGGACGCGGTCTCGAACACAAGACTTAGAGTACGGGTGCCCCCACCATCGGTCCAAGGGCAAAGTGTCCGCCAATACTGGTTCAATCGGCTGCTGGGGCTGGTGCAGCAGAACCAGCGCCCGTAGGGTGGTTTCATGGTCGACATCTCCTCCACCCTGCATTGGAACGACACCGATATCGAGGTTCACAAGGTTGTCGTGGGCCCTTACGACAACAACGTCTTCGTAGTCCGCTGCCGTCATACCGGCGACGCTGTGATGTTGGACGCCGCCAACGAACATGAACTGCTGCTCGACCTTTGCAAAACGTTGGGCGTTCGAACCGTGTTGGAGACTCACGGACACTGGGATCACATCCAAGCGGTTCCACAGGTCCGAGATGCGGGCTACATGGTCGGCGTGACCGCGGCGGACGCAGCGATGCTCCCGTCCTACGACTACCTCTTAGAAGACGACACGATGATCGAGGTCGGTCGCAGCCGGCTTCACACCATCACCACTCCAGGACACACACCAGGCTCAATCTGCTTCAAGCTGGTCGACAAGCCGCTCTTGTTCAGCGGCGACACGCTGTTTCCCGGTGGGCCAGGCGCCACCAAGTTCGAAGACAGCGACTTCACGACGATCATCGACTCAATCGACCGGCGTCTCTTCACACTTCCGGCCGAAACCATCGTTCTTCCAGGCCACGGAGACGACACAACCATCGGCACTGAACGACCGCACCTTCAAGCGTGGGTCGACCGCGGTTGGTAGCCTGCCGTCACCCAGATTTGACCTGGCGGACAGGGTCGGGCGACGGAATTAACACTACGTAGATTGTGTAATTTCCACCTCCTCAGAAGACGTCCCTCATAAACTGGAGCCATGACCGACGCCCCCCTCTTCCAGATTGAGGACCTGCACGTCTCGACGCCGGAAATCGAGACGGATACAGGCATGGAACCCGGCACCGACATATTGCGTGGTGTCTCGTTAACTATTCAGGCCGGAGAGGTCCACGCTCTCATGGGCCCCAACGGGTCAGGCAAATCTACGCTGGCCAATGCGCTGCTCGGCTCCCCGGAATACGAGATCACCAGCGGACGGGTCCTGTTCAAAGGTGACGACATCACCGAATGGGATACCGACGTGCGAGGCAAGGCAGGAATGTTCCTGGCTTTCCAGTACCCCCAGGAAATTTCGGGGGTGTCCGTTTTGAACTTTCTTCGCCAGGCTCTGAGCGCCCGCAAGGGCATTGAGATGAGCGTCCTTGAACTCCGACTGTCGCTAATGGAGTGGATGGATCGGTTGTCCATGGATGCGTCGTTCATGGAGCGCTACGTGAACGAAGGCTTCTCCGGCGGTGAGAAGAAGCGCAACGAAATTCTACAAATGGCGGTGTTGGAGCCTGAGATGGCCGTGCTCGACGAGACAGACTCGGGTCTGGACATCGATGCGCTGAAGACCGTGGCTGAAGGCGTCCACCTCATTCGGGAGGAACGCAAAGGGCTTGGAACGTTGGCCATCACCCACTACCAGCGGCTTCTCGACCACCTACAGCCCGATCACGTGCACATCCTCATAGACGGGCGAATCGTGGCCTCGGGCGGCATGAAGTTAGCCGCTCGGCTGGAGCAGGACGGATACGAGAGCTTCAAATGACGAACGCTCTCGACGTCTCGGCCATCAAGAAGGACTTCCCGGTACTCGATCAGGTCCAGAATGGTCGACGGCTGGTGTTTCTCGACTCCGCAGCCTCCTCGCAGCGGCCGAGCCAAGTCATCGACGCCATGTCGGACTTCTACAACACGACCTACGCCAATGTTCACCGGGGGGTGTACCGGTTGGCGGAGGAGTCGACCAACCGCTACGAGCATGCCCGGCGCAACGTCGCCCGATTCATCGGTGCACAAAACCCCAACGAGGTGGTGTTCACCAAGAACGCCACTGAAGCAGTAAACCTGGTCGCCAACAGTTGGGGGCGAGCGAACTTACGGGCTGGCGACGTGATCGTGCTTTCGATGCTCGAACATCATGCCAACATCGTGCCCTGGCAGATGATCGCCGCCGAACGCGGAGCCGAGATCCGTTGGATTCCGGTAACTCCAGACGGACAGCTTGACCTGTCGAACCTCGAAAGCCTGATGGACGGAGCGAATGTCCTGGCCGTCACGGCCATGTCAAACGTCACCGGCTCGATCACCCCAGTCGAGATGCTTGTTTCCGCCGCCAAAGCCGCCGGTGCCATTACCGTTCTCGACGCCTGCCAATACGTGCCCCACCTGCCGACCGATGTGTTGGCCTTAGGCGCCGACTTCGTTTGCTTCAGCGGTCACAAGATGCTGGGACCCAGCGGAATTGGTGTTCTTTGGGCCCGAATGGAGCTGCTAGACGCCATGCCGCCATTCATGGGAGGCGGAGGCATGATTCTGAATGTGACTGTCGACGGGTTCACTCCGGACGCTCCCCCGGGCCGCTTCGAGGCCGGCACGCCACCGATCGCCGAAGCCATCGGGCTTAGTGCCGCCATTGACTATCTCGACGACATCGGCATGGAAGAGATTCGTGCCCACGAGGTGTCCCTAACGGCCTATGCGATGCGCAAGCTGACTAGCGAGCTGGGTGACTCGCTGCGCATCCTTGGACCGAGCGAACCGGCCCAGCGAGGCGGCGTTCTGTCCATCGAGTTGGACGGCGTCCATGCCCACGACGTCAGCCAGGTTCTCGATGAGCATGCCGTGTGCATACGGCCGGGCCATCACTGTGCGAAGCCCCTGATGAAGCATTTTGGCGTGGCAGCCACAGCCCGAGCCAGTTTCTATATGTATAACGACGAGTCTGATGCCGATGCCCTGGCCGACGCGCTCGTGGCGGCCAGAGACTTCTTCGCCCTCTAACCGTCGTCGGCCCCGCCGCCGACGCTGTAGCGTGAAGCCGGCGTCAAAGTACGTGTATCCAGTTTCCGGGCGACACCAGTAGGAAAGGCAGTTCAACATATGTCGAGCCTTGAGGACCTGTACCGCGAGATCATTCTCGATCACTACCGAAATCCTCGCAACAAGGGTGAGTTGGCAGCCCCGCCAGCACACCGAACCGAAGGTTTCAACCCACTCTGTGGTGATGAAATCGTTGTGTACCTGGAGATCGAAGACGACGTCGTGTCCGACGTCAAGATCGGTGGTCAGGGGTGTTCGATCTCCCAGTCGTCGGCATCGATGATGTCAGCCGCCGTCAAAGGCAAGTCACTTGAAGACGTGAACACTCTTGTGACGCAATTCAAGTCGATGATGTCCATCCACGAGACGGAAATCGGTGGCGACGGATCCGAAACCGAAGAAGGTCTCGGTGGACAAGGCGAAAACGACTCTGCGATCGCCGAGCTCCCCCTCGGTGACCTAGAGGCGCTGCGGGGCGTGGTGAAGTTTCCGGTGCGCATCAAGTGCGCAACCCTCGGTTGGAACACACTGACTCAGGCCATTGAGGAAATGGCCGAATCTGCCTGATGGGCTCCACATCCGACGAGCAACAAACGAAGTCCCCGATCGAACAGGCCTTCTTGATCCGAGACGGCGAGGCTGGCGAGCTAATTCTCGTTCGCCACGGTCAGCAAGTCTGGCCCGACCAGAGCGCATCAAACGGCGAGTGGGTTAATCCACCGCTGTCGGAGCTGGGTCTGAAACAGGCTGAGGCCGTGGCCGAGTACCTTGCCCCGGAGCCGATTTCAGCCGTGTACTCCTCTAATCTCGATCGGGCGAACGTCACCGGGCGACGCATAGCAGAGCGGCATGAGCTAGACGTAGAGGTTGTCCCCGACCTGGCCGAATTCCACTTCTACGGCCAACTCGATCCCAATGAGCGGCCCAGGGACGTGCTTGGCGAAAAGATCATTCGAGGAACCCAGGAACGGTTCGTCCAAACCCGTAAGTGGGACAGTTTCCCAGCCAGCGAGTCATCGATCGACTTCCGTCGTCGGGTCGGCTTCGCCGTGGAATCGGCGGTGGCAAGCCACCCGGGCGAGCGAATTGTCGTTGCCTGTCACGGCGGCGTGATCAACGCCTATCTGGCCGAGATCCTCGGCCTACCGCAGGACATGTTCTTTCCGGCCAGCCATGCGTCGATTCATCGGGTCCGCTACAACGCCGGGCGACGCGTCATCACAAGCCTCAACGAGGATCGCTTTCTCGACGACGCCGGATTGCTATCCCAATAGAGCCCGAGCGATATGAGTCGCTGTAGATCAGGCAGCGTCAGGCTCGGCGTAATCGGCGTAGCCCGATTCTTCCAGCTCCAACGCCAGTTCCGGACCCCCTGAGGCGGCGATACGGCCACCGGCCAGCACGTGAACCCGATCAGGCTTGAGCTCTGACAACAAGCGATTGTAGTGGGTGATGACCAATACTCCCAGTTGGTCTTCGTTGGTGGCGACCTCAACCCGGCGAGAAACAACTCGCAGAGCGTCGATATCCAGACCGGAGTCCAGCTCGTCGAGAATTGCGTACTTCGGCTTAAGAACCGTCAGCTGCAAGGTCTCGTTTCGCTTCCGCTCGCCGCCACTCATATCGACGTTCAGCGGCCGCTCGAGGAACTCCCGACCAAATGCCAGCCTGTCAGCTTCGGTGCTGAGCGCCTCGGAAAGGCCTTCGGTTGAACGTCCGGCAGCGTCGAACGAGTTGGACAACATGTCGTCAAGCGACACCCCTGGGACCTCAGTTGGGTACTGCATAGCCAAGAACAAGCCGGTTTGAGCTCTCTGCCATGTCGGCAACGACAGCACATCGACTCCGTCGACGGTGACCGAACCGGCAGTGGCTTCGTAGCCGGGTTTGCCCATGACGACATGGGACAACGTGGACTTACCTGCCCCGTTTGGACCCATCACGGCATGCACTTCTCCCGGTCGGACCTCAAGGTCGACGCCGGAAAGGATTTGAGTGCCTGCCACGGAGGCAGCCAAACCTGAGATGGTGAAAGATCGTTCGCTCACTGGGTTGCTCTTCTTCGTTGTGGTCGGTCGCCTGTGCTTCGCTGTGTAACCGCGCTTCGCTGTGTAACCACGTCAGTTCTGGTCGCTATCAGGTGTCGTGGCGATGGCGTAAATGATTCCGTCAATGACTTCGACGTTGTAAACAGGCACGGGCTTCGTGGCTGGAAAACTGTTCGGCTCGCCGGTGACCAGCGAGAACATTGAGCCGTGCTTCCAGCACTCAATGGTCTTGTCCTCCGGTTCGATCTCGCCCTCGGCCAACGAGTAGTCGGCGTGAGAGCAGCGATCACCGATAGCAAAGTAGTCGTCTCCCAGCCGCACCAAGGCAATTCGATGGCCCTCGGCGTCAAAACGCTTGGCCGAATCCGGAGCGACGTCGTCAACTGGACACAGTTTGATCTTGGTCACGTTGAGTCCTCCTACGCCTGGGCTGACTGTTCGCCCACTCGGCGATCAAGTTTGGAGTTGATCAACTCCTGGACTCGCTGCCGCGCCGGTTCCGACGGCAATCGACTCAACACCTCGTCGTAGAAGCCGGCAACTATGAGACGGTCGGCCGCAGTCGGTGGAACGCCGCGAGCATGCAAATAGAAGCGCTGATCATCATCCACGGGGCTGACAGTCGAGGCGTGACTGCAATGAACCTCGTTGTTCTCGATCTCGAGGTTCGGCACCGACCAGGCCCAGGCATCCTCGCTGAGCTTGACGTTTCGGTTCGTCTGGAATGCATTTGTGCCCGCGCCGTCGGGATGGATGTGGATCAGCCCGGTGTAGATCGACCCGGACCGGTCGTCCTGCGTACCCTTAAACAACAGATCGCTCCGAGTATCCCGGGCTTCATGGTGTTGGAAGGTTCGGAAGTCATGAATCTGATCGCCGTCACCGTAATAGGCGGCGATCAGCGAAGCGGTGGCTCCTCGACCGACAAGACGCGAGTCAGTCCGAAGCCGTAGGTACCGACCACCGAACGCCGCCACACCCGAAGTCAGGCTGGCCTGGCCGTCGATGCTGGACAGTTGACGACCGATCTGGAGATGATCGTCATTGTTCTCTTGGACGACCGTGTACCGGAGACGGCTGGCCTTGTTCGCCGTCAGCTCGGTAACTGGGAGTTGAAGTCCGGCACCTGGGCTTGACGTTTGGTGTTCGACCACAGTCAGCTCGCCTGCTTCTGCTGTTTCCACGATCAGATGTGGGCACGAGAGCGTTGACGGCGAGTCGTGATGGGTGACGACCACCACCGGCTCAGTCACAGCCACCTGGCCGGTTGAGCGGATCACGAGCGGACCAGGGCTGAACGCCTGATGCAGCTGATCGAATTTGGTCGGCTCCGTCGGCGGTGTGGCCAGCCAGCGGCCGTCGTCCACTTCAACCGAGAGGCCCTTGGCCGCCCACCCTGGATCGAGCTGCACGTCAACGACATAGCCGTCGAGGATCAGTACAGACGCTGCAACTGACCCGAAACGGGCCAGAATCGCCTGACGGCTCTGTTCGGCACGCTCGACCGCCGCTGCCGATGGAGCATTCAACACCGGCTGAAGACCGTTCAGCAGCTCAACAAAGTCCGAATCGGAGATGGGGCTATAGCGCCATTCCTCGGTCTCGGTGGTTGGTAGCTCGGCGGCAACTGCCGCAGCCGCCGCATCGGCACGCCCAGGCCGGGCTGAGAGGCCAGCGGCGCCATCCAAAACAGTAGGAAAAAAGCGCTCATTCACGGCCTAAACGATAGCGGCTACCGCTTGCCGAAAGGCCACCACTTGCGTCGAGTGTCACGTTGCCTTCGAGCCTCCTGCTCAGCGGCGTCAACCTCAGCCCTAACTTCGGGCCCAACGGCGTTGATAATGTTCTCGGCCTCGTCGAGCAGCGCTCCAATCGCAGGGTCGTCGCCAACGCTCGTAGGTGGCTCGGGGGTGGGTGGTGTAACCAGGGACCCGTGTCGCCAGTTAACGTCAGCCATTCGCCGCTCGTAGCTTCCACAATCGGCCGGACAATTCCATGGAGCTTCCGGTGCCAAGTCCAGAGCGCACTTCCTCATGGTGTCACCGCTCGGATACGACCGGCTCTGGAAGTGCTTGCAATCCTGACGCATAGCCATAGAACCATTTTGGCCCAAGCCGGCTGTCAATCCGCACCGCAAATGCCAATATCCCGTTTGATATCCGGGGCGAATGACTGCGGCCCCTACAAGCCGCCTGATGGCAACTAGGCTGGCCGAACTATGGCAACCATTCATCTGGACGCAAAGCCCGACGACTATGCCCCGTTGGTTCTCATGCCCGGTGACCCACTACGGGCAAAGTTCGTAGCCGAGAGCTACCTCGACGACGTCCGCCAGGTTTCCTCGGTGCGGAACATGCTCGGATTCACAGGCAGCTACAACGGCCACCCTGTATCGGTCCAAGGATCGGGGATGGGGATCCCCTCAATGCAGATTTACGCCACCGAACTCATCAAAGACTTTGGGGCGAAGAAGATCGTTCGCATCGGCTCCTGCGGCGCACTCCTCGATGATGTTTCACTGGGCGACGTCATCATCGCCATGACGGCCGGTACGGACTCGCAGGTCAACCGCCGACGTCTTCATGGCCATGACTTCCCACCGGCCGCTTCCTGGGACTTGTTGCGCAGCGTTGTCAATCAGGCTGAGATTGTCGGTGCTCCGCACCGTGTCGGCCCAATCTTCACCTCGGACTTCTTCTACGAGCCTGACGACTCCGGGCTGTTCGCTCTGCTCGAACGATACGGATTCCTGGCAGTCGAGATGGAGGCGGCCGGCCTCTATGGCGTTGCCGCCGAATATGGAGTTGAAGCCCTAGTGGTAGCCACGGTCAGCGATCACATCAAACATCACGAAGCAATGAGCGCCGAGGAGCGGCAAACCACATTTCACAACATGATCGCCGTCGTCCTCGACGCCCTGTGCCCGTCGAATTAGGGGTCTAGCTTCGATCTCGGGCGATCCGAATCAGATCAACCAGCTCAGCCACTCGATCTGAGGTGCCGGCCAGCGACTCGGCTTCGGCCTCGATCTGTGACAACGAGACTTCGCCTCGGTGTGGGCTGTCTCGGAGCACCTCGGCGAACGATGCCACGGTCACGGCCAGACGGAAGTCGTTGCTGGTATCGGCCCAGCGATCCTCCAACATTGACGCCGTCAGCTCCAGCCTGGTTTCGCGTACCGAGCGCTCCTCAGGATCCTCCCACCGGAGTTGCGCAGTACCCAAGCGGTCACGATCAGCGATACCAGCAACCAGCGTAAGTTCGTAGATCGCTGTTACCTGATGACCGGCACCAAGCTCGCCTGCATCAACGTCGTCGTTGCGGAAGTCATCGTCGAGAACCGCTCGGTTCTCGAAGCCGATCAGCCGGTAAGCCTGCACAGTGTCAGGATTGAAGTCGACTTGGATCTTCCCATCGATGGCGGCGGTCACCAACGTTGAAACCAGCTCGTCGCTGAACAGCCGTTGGGCCTCCGAAAGCTCGTCCACATAGGCGTAGAAGCCGTCACCTTGGTCGGCCAGCTGCTCCATCATGACGTCGTTGAACCCGTCCATACCGACTCCGATAGTGACCAATTGAATCCCCTCATCGGCATCGTCGCGGATCATGGAGGCCAGGCCGTCAGGATCTACCAGGCCGACATTGGCAATGCCGTCTGATGCCAGAATGACTCGGTTGACACCGTCGGTCCGGTAATGCGAGTTGGCCACGCTGTAACCCACTTCAAGGCCCGCCTGCAGGTTGGTGGATCCGGTCGTCTGGAGCGAGTTGATGGCGTCAAGGATGACTCCCCGATCGGAAACCGGTGTCGGGTCGAGAACCACAATCCCGTCGTCGCTGTAGGTCACAATGGCGACGGTGTCGTCGTCGTTCAACTCCCGGGTCAAACCGCTGAGCGAGTCGATCACCAGCCCAAGCCGGTTCGGGCGGTCCATCGAACCTGACGTATCCACCACAAAGGTCAATGCAGCCGGAGGGCGATCGCCCCCGGCTATCTCTTCGGCCTGAACTCCCAGGCGAAGAATGACGTTGTCGCCGTTGTAGGGTGACGGACCGCCATCGGCAACGACCGTCAGACCCTCGCCGGGCGCCGGATAGTCGTAGCGGAAACTGTTGACGTACTCCTCCACTCGAACCGACTCCGGAGGCGGCAATTGCCCTTGTTCAAGCATTGCCCTCGCCACCGTGTAGCTCCCGGTGTCCACATCGAGGGCGAACGTCGAGAGCGGGTCCCGGCTTGTTTCCACGAACGACCGGATGCCATAGTCACGAAAGTTGGCATCCACCTCGCCCTCAGGCGCCTCGGCATCTTCGGAGCCGAAAAGGCCGTCGCTAGGCGCCGCAGCGCGCTGGGCGGTGGCGGCGTCTGAGTCCGCTTGGGCAAGATCTACCGCCTCGCCTGCGGACTCGTTGTCCTCCATGGCCTCTTCGTCTTCCATGGCTTCTTCCGCGACGTCGGAATCGTCCATGGCATCGGAGGCTTCTTCGTCTGCAGAGGCCTCGACCTCTTCAGCAGCAGACCCAACAGCCTCCTCGGATTCATCGGTCGTTTCTGCCGAGGTATCGGCAGAGTCCTCCGAACCGCAGGCGGCGACTAAGCCGAAGAGGGCAATAACAAACGCCACCAGCAAGGTTGCGTTGAAGCGGCTCAGTCGGGGCGGGGCGGAACAGGTGTCAGCTGTTGGTTTCGCAGTCATGTTGGCTTAGGCGAAGGCAATCATGGTGGTAGTTCCCATCTTCACTGTTCTGTCACACTAGTGTCTCAGGCAGGGCACACGCCCGGATGCCGCCGCAGATAACTTCGCGACAAAATGCACCGACAGTACGTCATAACAATTGTGTCGGGCACGATCGCCTCAGCGAGCGGCCCCAACTACCAAAGGAGACACCCAAGTGGGATTGATGGATAACGCCAAGGACATGGCTGGTAAAGCCAAGGACGCTGTGGACCAGGCCAAGGACTTGGCTGACGAGCACGCCGACAAGCTTCCCGGCGACATGGGCGATAAAGCCCAGGAGCTGGCCGACAAGGCCGACTCAGTGACTGACAAGATTCCCGGTGGCATGGGCGACGCCGCCGAGTAGGAATACTTGATTAGGGTCCCGTTTCTCCATCGGGGCCGATTCGAAAGGGGTTCGGGCAACCGGACCCCTTTTCGGCGTTTTCAACAACGTGCCAAGCTAGCAACAGGACCTGAACGCAGGCTCGCTTGAACGCAAGGTTTGAGCGGGCATCGTCCAACCCGTTTGCACCCCATCGATGGAGAACGGTGGAGGAAATCGCCGAACGTCGCCCCACGGGCTGGGTTCGATTGGTTGCCCTAACGTCGACACCGCGCCAACTGTCTCGGTCGACGTCAGCCGGGGTACCGAACCCGCCGTTACTCCAACTTCGAGCAGCAGTTGTGCCTGACGAGCCAATGACAGCCGGGCGGATTCAACAGCCACACCGAACAGACGGGCCCGAACAGCTTGAACGACGGCGGTGGCCGTGAGGTAACCAGTCGAATGGTCGAGAATCTGATACGGCAAGGCCACGACATCGTCACCAAGTTCCACCGCGAGGCCGGTGCTGCGCTGAACGAGGCTGTCGAACCCCCGGCGATTACGCCAGGCACCGGTCCAACCAAAGGCGTTTAGGCCGACCGACAGCAATCGCGGGTTGATGGCATGCAGCTTTGAGCGTCCAAAGCCGAGGCGGTCAAGGACATCAGCCCTGTACCCGTGAACTAGGACGTGAGCCTCGGCCACCAACGAGGAAAACGTGGCTTGATCATCGGCCTGGCGCAAATCCAACCCAGCGCACGCCTTGCCGACGGTCATGTCGACTTCCAGGGCGCCGTCGGACCAATCCGGTGGATCTACGCGAAGAACCTGTGCTCCACATCCGGCAAGGAATCGGGTTGCCACCGGCCCGGCGATGACACGGGTCAAGTCGAGGACCTTCAAACCAGCGAGCGGGCGGGAGCTTCCTTCCGGAACCCAAGACATATCGTTGGACGTCCCGTGGCCCCACTGGATTATCGGCTCGGCGGCAACGGCCTTACCCTGCTCGTGACGTTGCCACTCTTGCGCCGTCCGCAGCTGAACTGCACATCCACCGGCCCGGTAGATCGCTTCCTCCAACGCTGCAGACTTCCATTGCGCTGCCTTCTCGATGGCAGCCTCTACTGATCCAACTTCCCCCAGCACGGAGAGAGCTGCATTCCTGTGGTGAGCGGCGTTTGTATGAAACCGCACCCTACCGTCGCTGGTTCTGTAGTCTCTGGCGAAGCGATCCCAGACATCCGGAACCGTCCAGTCGACAGGCTCGAAGCCACGACGACACCATTGATCAACCAGGCCTCGGTCGATCACGACGGAGGCCTGGTTGCCCGTAAGGTCGCTCACCAAGCCGCTCACCGATGAGGCAGCGGCCACTATCGACGCGACAGCAAGATCGCTGACCTCACCGTGAGCAGACTGCCCGATGAACCGAACTTGACCGGGCTCTCCCGAAAGCTCGAGGAATCGAGCAGCAACCTGAATCTGTTGGTTGAATCGACTGAGGGCGCTCATTGTCGCCGTCGATCGATCCGCTCCGGTGGCTTAACCTACCGAGCCTTCCATCTGCAGTTCAATCAACCGCGACCACTCGACCGCATACTCCATCGGCAACGTCCTGGTGACCGGCTCGATAAACCCGTTCACAACCATGCCTATGGCCTGCTCTTCGGACAGCCCTCGGCTCATCAGATAGAAAAGCTGCTCGTCGGCAACCTTTGACACTGTGGCCTCATGGCCGATCTCCGCGTCCAGCGCACCGATCTCCATGTAGGGATAGGTGTCGCTGATGGAATCCTCGTCAAGAATCAAGGCGTCGCATTGGACGTGGCTCTTGCAGCCGTAGGCGTCGTCCTCAACTCGGACGAGACCACGATAGCTGGACCGCCCGCCATCTTTGGAGATGGATTTGGAGACGATCTTCGAGGTTGTTTCAGGAGCAGCGTGAACCATCTTTGCCCCGGTGTCTTGATGTTGCCCGGCGCCAGCGTAAGCCACTGACAGCACCTCGCCGGTGGCCTTCGGGCCTACCAGCCAGACAGCCGGGTACTTCATCGTGAGGCGGGAACCAATGTTGCCGTCGATCCACTCCATGTGGCCCTCGGCTTCAACCATGGCCCTCTTGGTTACCAGGTTGAATACGTTCGACGACCAGTTCTGGATGGTCGTATAGGTCACATGAGCGCTGGGCTTCACCACGATCTCGACTACGGCCGAGTGCAATGAATCGGATGTGTAAACCGGGGCGGAACAGCCCTCGATGTAATGGACCTTCGAGCCCTCATCAGCGATGATCAGCGTGCGCTCGAATTGACCCATGTTCTCGGCGTTGATTCGGAAGTACGCCTGAAGTGGCATCTCCACTTCGACGCCGGGGGGAACATAGATGAATGAACCACCGGACCACACCGAGGTGTTGAGCGCTGAAAACTTATTGTCGTTCATCGGGATGATCTTGCCGAAGTAGGGCTTGACCAGCTCGGGATACTCACGCAGGGCAGTGTCCATGTCGCAGAACACGACACCCTGACGCTCCAGGTCCTCACGATTGCGGTGGAACACGACCTCGGACTCGTACTGAGCCGTCACGCCAGCCAGATACTTCCGCTCGGCCTCGGGGATACCAAGCTTCTCGTAGGTGTCCTTGATGGCGTCTGGAAGATCGTCCCAGTCGTTCACCTGACCTTCGGTCGGCTTGATGTAGTAGAAGATGTCGTCGAAGTAGATCTCGGACATGTCGCCGCCCCAGTTGGGCATCGGGCGTCGATCGAAGTGACGCAGCGACTTGAGGCGCATGTCGAGCATCCAGTCCGGCTCGCCCTTCATCCACGACATCTCGCGAACGATGTCTTCGTTGATGCCCTTTTTGGGCTTGAAGACATAATCTTCTTCGTCGCTCCAGCCGAGCTTGTAGCGGCCAAGGTCCAGGTTTTCAGGCGTTACCGTCATCTGCACTCCACTTCGGACATGTGTGTTGTGGGTCTCTCACCATGTCATTGCGACCGTTGTGAGACTTGACCCCAGGACTGACCATGGTCAGTCAGCTCCAAGAGTAATAAACACTACGTAGATTGTAACAAACCCGGATGACGTTATGCCCGGAAAACTCAGTCCAAACGACGTAGTTGTGACCGATACAACCGGGCTCGCTCTACATAAGCCTCAACGCCGGGAAGGATCATGTCGGCGGAGACCTTGTCGAGGCGCAGTTTGGCCGGTACGCCAAGGGCCATTGCCCCGCTCGGAACCTCCATGTCATTGGGCACGACGGCGTTGGACCCCACCAGGGCATTGGTTCGGATGACGGCACGGTGAAGCACTACGGCACCATTGCCGACCAAAGCCTGGTCTTCGACGATGCAGCCCTCAAGGTGAACTAAGTGGCCGATGATGCAGTCGTCGCCGACCATCGTCGGATCCTCCAGCGTGGTGTGCAGAACCGAGCCGTCTTGGATCGACGTGCGCCGACCGATGGAGATCAGGCCATCACCGTCACCGCGGAGCACGGCCGATGGCCAAATCGACGCATCAGCGCCAATCTCGACGTTGCCGATAACCGACGCCTGAGGATGAACAAAGGCCGTCGGGTGGACCCGGGGCTCCCAACCGCCCAACGCGTAGATAGCCATCTGCACAACTTACCGGGCCCCTGCGACGCAAACTCTGCCGCCCCAGCGACGCCAAACCTGACAACTCGCAATTCGCCGCACCATTTCGAGCTGCCACTTTCGACCTGCCATTTCGCGGTGGCGACGAATAAGCTGGCGCCATCATCAATTCATCAGATGAATCCACGCCACAACTCGTCACCGCCTCCGGTTCGGTCGATGCACCCAGCCGGGTCCTCGTCGTTGTCGCCCACCCCGACGACATCGACTTCGGATCGGCGGGAACGGTCGCCCAACTCACGGCGGCCGGGTCCTACGTCGCCTATTGCTTAGTCACATCCGGGGAGGCAGGCGAGGACGACATGACCGTCAGCTCCACCGAGTTGGCTGAGCTTCGCGAAGCCGAACAGACCGCCGCAGCCAAGGAAGTGGGAGTCGAGTCAATCCATTGGCTTCGGTACCCGGACGGCCAAGTCGAATGCAATCTCGACTTGCGACGCGATATCTCGCGAGTAATCCGCATTGAGCAACCCGATCTGGTGATAACCCAGTCCCCCACCCGAAACCTTGACTCGGTTTACGGTAGTCACCCTGACCACACCGAGACCGCCGAAGCGACCTTACGGGCCGTCTACCCCGACGCTAGAAATCCCAGAGCGTTCACCGCTGAGCTGCTCGATCAGGGCTATCGCCCGCATACCGTTCCCAAGGTGTGGATCGGCCTGTCCGAGCCAAGCGTCTATATCGACATCACCGATGTGTTCGATCAGAAAATGGCGGCGCTGCGATCCCACAAGTCCCAGGTCGGCCATCGAGACAATCTGGACGACATGATGCGGCAATGGGGACAACGCCTGGCCGAACAAGGAGACCTCCCCGAGGGCCGCCTGGCCGAAGCCTTCCGAGAGCTAGACACGCAGTAGAACTGACAATCGGGCTTGGCTACCGCCGCCACCCGCTCTACAGCAGGTCGCGGATGTCCAGAACCAGTGCCGACACCGAAATGGCCAACAACACGCCGATGGTCAGATAGGCGACGGGAAGCAACCGGGCAACGTTCAGTTCAACCGGGCGCCGCAAAACACGTTGGAGCACTCCCTCGGCGATGGCGACAACAGCGTGCGAACCATCGAGTGGCGGTAGCGGAACTAGGTTGATCACACCTACGGCACAGGACAGAACCCCGAACCACAACAACATGCCGTCAGCCCCCATGTCGACTGCCTGACCACTGAACCGGGCCTGACCGACCGGCGACAGAAACCGCACCGGTGCCGCTGTTTGGCCGGAGGCGTCAAAGACCGCTGATACATACGTTCCCAGGTCGGCAGCCAGTTGCCACAGTGCGAGGCCGGTCAACGAAACGATCTGCCACACGATGGAGAGGCTGGCCCCGAGGGCGGAGATAAGTCCCTCTCCACCAGCCAGCTTGACGATGGCGAAGGCGGCTACAGCCATGACGATGTTGACCATGGGCCCGGCGAGAATGGTGATGAGTCTCCCGCGATGAGTGGCGTTGCGGAAGGTGTCGATCTCCTCGAAGCCTTCGGGAAGCTCCGACGTCGGCGTCATGCCTTCCAACTTCACGTAGCCGCCCAAGAACAGGAGCTTGATTCCGTAACGGCAATCGCCGTGGGTCACCGCCAGAACCTCGGGGCCGAATCCCCAGAAGAACTCCGTCGGACGCATGCCGGCCGCCCTGGCAGCTACGAAGTGGCCCCCTTCATGAGCGACGATGATTACACCTAGGAACCCGAGTAGGTACACCAACTCCGGGACCCAATACCAGGCGGCAACCATGCCGACCACAACGCCGAGGACCAGCCCGGGGCGGAAGGTGATGGCCTTTTGCTCGACCGCTCGAGGCGAAAGGTCATCAGTGATCGATTGTTGAAATCCGCCGGAAAGAGGCGGAGAAAGGTGGGCGCTCTCCATAGCCCCAAGAGAACCACGGAGGCTACGCGTTATCGATAAACGGAACTACCCGCTAAATGATCCGTATTGCCCCTTATAGAAGACCATCGGTGACTCCTCACGGTCAGTTTCCAGGCTCAGCACCCGCCCAACGACTAATTGATGGTCGCCGGCGTCGGAAACCCGGTCGACTACGCAGTCGATGATGGCATGCACATCAGGCAGGACTGGGGCGCCGCTCCCACCAGCCACGGTGGTGTCAACGCCGTCGAACTTATCTTCGGCCTTTGAAGCCATCACTCCGCAGAGTTCGATCTGATCGTGGCAAAGAACATTCACACAGAATGAACCGGCATCAACGATTGGACCCAAACTGCCCGAGTTCGATCCAAGGAAGAAACCCACGAGCGGGGGGTCAAGCGAGATCGACACGAATGAGCCGATGGCCACCCCGACGGGACGATCGGCTCCGGGCGTACCTGTCGAGGTAACAACCGTGACCCCTGTGGGAAAGTGACCCAACACACGACGAAACTCGGCCGGATCGATGTCAGCATGGCTCTGGGACTCTTCGCTCATGCAGCCGATCATAGACGAGCACACGGCTGGTGAGCTGATTCGATCTGGCTCGATTCCATGGGCTGCAATAGCATTGGGGTTGTGACAACCTCCACACCGGCGCAGAGCCCGTCAACATCAGACACTCCCCGGCCGACGGATGGACTTGTCGCCGTCGTCAAACGCGACTGTCCGACGTGCGAGTTGGTGGTTCCGGCTCTAATCCAGCTACACAACGACCTGGAGAGCAAGGGGTCAATGCTGACCGTTTACACCCAGGACGACCCGACTTTTCCTTCGTTTGGCGCTTCACCCATCGACGACACCCAACTATCGTTCTCATGGCACCACGACATCGAGACCGTGCCGACGCTGCTTCGATTCGAAGACGGCAGTGAGGTCGGGCGTGTCGTGGGATGGTCCCGACCGCAGTGGGAGTCCTTCACCGGCGTAGCCAACCTCGGCCTCGATCTCCCCGAGCACCGCCCCGGCTGCGGATCACTTTCGGTCGATCCGTCCCTGACCGATGAGCTTGCGGTCCGATTTAACCAATCGGCTTTACACGCCCGTCGGGTCGAGTTCGCCGCCCTTGAAGACGAGTTCGAAGCAATGTTCGACCGAGGTTGGACCGACGGACTACCGGTTATCCCACCGACGGAGGCACGCGTTCTGAAAATGCTGACCGGCACCGATCAGGACCCCCAGACAATCGTGGCCCGAGTGCCGCCCGATTTGAATGACGTGACGATTGAGCAGGTGGCGGTGAACGCCGTGATGGCAGGAGCCAAGCCTGAGTACCTGCCGGTAATTCTGGCAGCGGTGCAAGCTGCTTGTTCCGATAAGTTCAACATGCACGGTCTCCTGGCCACCACGTTCTTTTCCGGCCCGATCATCGTCGTGAACGGCCCGATCACCAAACGCATCGGTATGAATAGTGAAGGAAACGTCTTCGGACAAGGGAACAGGGCCAACCTGACCATTGGTCGAACGCTTCAACTCGTGATCCGAAATCTCGGTGGGGGTCGCCCGGGTGAAATCGACATGGCCGCTCATGGCTCGCCCGGCAAGTTGGCTTTTTGCTTTGCCGAACGAGAATTCGATTCGCCCTTCGAACCTTTGGCCCAATCCCGAGGCATTGATTCGGACCAGAGCGCAATCACGTTGTTTGCCGGGCACGGTCCAAGCGGAATCGTCGATCAGCTTTCTCGAACACCGGAGTCGTTGGCCAGATCGTTGGCCGACGGTCTTCGTTCAACCCACCACTCAAAGCTGGCCATCGGATTCGACGCCATGCTGGTCGTATCTCCCGAACATGGAAGAATATTCACCGAAGCCGGATGGGACCGCGAGCGACTGATGACCGAACTTGACACGCTGTTGACCCTGGAGGCCGACGACATGCTCCGCGGGGCGAACGGCATCGCTGAGGGCCTTCCCGAGAAGTTGGCTGGCCACAAGATCCCAAAGTTCAGACCCGGCGGTCTGCTGATCGCCCACGCCGGAGGCAATGCTGGCCTGTTCTCTTCCATCCTCGGCGGCTGGGTCGGCGGCGGTATGGGTAGCGCTCCAGTCACCGTACCGGTGGGCTCGTAGCACACAGGTGGCAACCAGCCACTCCAGACCATTCGATCCAAACCAACGCAGAGCCGCAGGAGCCCGTCCATGACCGAAGCCAAACAACATCCGGAGCAACCGACGAACGTCGTCGTCCTCGACCCGACAGCAGGTAGAGCCGCAGCCGGCCTTTCGGCAGCCACGCGACCCGTCTCCCTGGAAGGCAAGACTGTCGGCCTGCTCGACATATCTAAACCACGGGGCGACGTGTTCCTCAGCCACCTACAGCAAGGTCTTGAACGTCGTGGCGCCGTCGTGCGCACCTACCGCAAACCGACGTTCTCCAAACCTGCACCGGTTGATCTCCGACAAGAAATCGCCAGCCAGTGTGATGCTGTCATCGAGGCCCTAGCCGATTGAGGCAGCTGCACGTCGTGCAGTGTGCACGACTCAGTGGACTTTGAACGGCGCGGAGTCCCGGCCGTCTTCGTCTCCAGTGCTGTGTTCGACGAAGCCGCCCAACAACAGGGCGACGCCTTGGGCTTTCAGCCCCAACGGGTCTTTGTGGAGCATCCGATTCAGGATCGGACGGACGATGAAATTCGCCAGTTGGCCGATCGGGCCGTCGACAGCCTAATCGCAGCGATAACGGCATAGACCGAAGACAAAGACCACCTCTCGGCTCGGGATTGTCGGCTAGTCGGGCAATCTAAAGCTGTCGTTGTCGCGCACGACCAGACCGTCGGCTAGGAGACCGCCCACTACCCGCTCGGCCCGCTCCGGGTCGTCACTCCAGCCCATCGCCGCCGCTACCTCTCCCCCACTGATCGATCCGCGCCGAAGAGCGTCGACCAATCGGCCACGGCCTTGGCGGTCGGAGCCTTCAAACGGCGACTGAGGGACCGAGACCGCTGCGCTGGCCAGCGCCGGGTCGGGCTCAGGATTCCCGCGTTGAAACCACGCACAGCAATCACGCAGTGGGCACTGTGCGCAGGTAACTGCCCGGGCGCAACAAAGCGACGCGCCGATGTCAAGGAGAGCCTGGTTCCAGGTCCACGGGTCATGCTCGCCCAGCGCCCGGTCGGCAACGGTCTGCACCTCGCTTCGCCCCAGTCGGACACCGGCAACCCGGGCCAAGATCCTTCCGATGTTGGTATCAACCACGGCAGCCGGCTGCTCGAAGGCAAATACCAGCACCGCTCTAGCGGTATAGGGCCCGACGCCGGGCAGCTCGAGTAGCGCGTCGAGTGTCTCTGGAACGCTCCCTGAATGGTGGGCTACGATGCTGCCCGCCGCCCGGTGCAGGTTGATTGCTCGGCGGTTGTATCCCATCCCCGACCAGAGCTCGATGACATCAGCTGCCCGCGCCTCAGCGCACTGACCAGGGGTGGGGAACCGGCGGAGAAAGACCGGCCACCGTTCACCGACACGTCCCACTTGAGTCTGTTGAAGCATCACTTCGGAGACCAAGATGGCCCATGGGTCGCGAGTATGTCGCCAGGGCATGTCCCGGCCGTTGCCGACAAACCAGTCTTGCAGATCGAGCGTTGATAGATCTTGGCCCGCTTGTTCAGCTGTCACCGACCTGTCCTTCCTTCACCCTCAGCATCGTCTCAGATCCGGCCAGCGGGGCTGAGGCCAAACGCCCGGTGCTGCAACGCCCGGTGCCTCCCGCTGGAATCGAAGACCGTAGTCTATTGACATGTCCGATCCACGAACCGACATCCCACCAGCCGATCTACAGCAGGCAGCTTCGGCCATTGAGGCAGCAGCCTCCGTCGTTCGGGCCGCCACCCGCCAGTTGGCCGAAACCGGATCGGTCGATGCCGACCAAGTACTTGCCTACGACCTAGCTCACGCAGCGGCAGCAGTAGAAACCGCTCGGGCCATGATCGACTACGGGGCGAAAGGCGATCTTGAGGGCCAACTGACATCGGTCTTCGTAGCCGACGTCATCGCCAACCTCGCAGCCAAGCTTTGGGGCCGCGAATCCACGTGGGGGGTCAAGGCCGACGCTTTGGACTCAAGCCGCTCCTTCGTGTCCACATGGCGCGATCCGTCCGTTCTGGCCGCACTGGCATTCGAGGATGGCCCCCGCCACCTCGATTCCGACTTTGAATTGGTCCAAGACACATTCCGCCGCTTCGCCGAAGAGCAAGTGGCGCCGGTGGCCGAACACATCCATCGAAGTAACGATGACATCCCCGAAGACCTTATTTCCGGGTTGGCTGAGATGGGACTGTTCGGCTTGTCAATCCCCGAGGAGTATGGCGGCTTCGCCGGAGGTGGCGAGTCTGACTACTACGGCATGGTCATCGCCACCGAAGAACTAAGCCGTGGATCTCTCGGTGCCGCCGGTTCCCTGATCACCCGGCCGGAAATCCTGGCCCGGGCACTGGAGGCCGGAGGAACCGAGGAGCAAAAGCACGAGTGGCTCCCGCGCCTCGCTTCGGGCGAAATCATGAACGCCGTGGCGGTGACCGAGCCCGACTACGGATCTGACGTCGCCAGCATCAAAGTCACAGCGACCGAAACCAAAGACGGTTGGGCGCTCAACGGCGTCAAGACCTGGTGTACGTTCGCCGCCCGTGCAGATGTTCTGATGGTGTTGGCACGGACAAACCCAGATCGATCGGCCGGACATCGCGGGCTTTCAATCCTGATAGTTCCCAAAGAGCGCGGCGACGGCCACGGATTTCAACTCACCCAGGACGACGGCGGCAAGCTGGAGGCCCGTCCGATCGACACCATCGGCTACCGAGGCATGCATTCCTACGAAATTGCTTTTGAGGATTGGATCGTCCCTCTCGACAATTTGATCGGCGGATCAGAGGGCAACGGTCGGGGTTTCTACTACCAGATGGCGGGCTTTGAAAACGGTCGGCTTCAAACGGCGGCGCGAGCCGTGGGCGTCATGCAGGCAGCCTATGAGGCGGCCAAGCAGTACTCAGAAGACCGCGTCGTTTTCGACACCCCGATTGCCGACTATCAGTTGACCCGGGCCAAGCTGACTCGCATGGCCGCCATCATCCAAGCCTCCCGGCAGTTCAGCTACTCGGTCGGGCGAATGATGGCCAAGGGCGAGGGCAAGATGGAGGCCTCCATGGTCAAGGCCTACGTTTGCAAGGCAGCCGAGTGGGTCACCCGAGAAGCCATGCAGATCCATGGTGGAATGGGCTATGCCGAGGAGTACAACGTCAGTCGTTACTTCGTCGACGCGCGAGTGCTCAGCATCTTCGAAGGGGCAGACGAAACACTGTGCCTAAAAGTCATCGCCCGATCAATGCTCAGGGCGCTGGAAGACGCCTGATCTCCAAGAGCCAACCGCCATCGCCTCAGGTCCGAAGTTGCTCCAGGGCTTCGAGCGTCCGATGCCAGGCAGTGGCTGAGTGAACAGGACTGTGGACTTCCGGCCTGGTGTCGTTGAAGAAGGCGTGTTCGGCCCCTTCGTACACATGGAACGTGGCGTCCTTATCCATCTGACGAAGCGTTCGCTCTAGCTTCGCTGCCTCGGGCGGACCGAAGAAGCCGTCATTTTCAGCAATGTGACCGACGACTTTCGCCTCAAGGTTTGACCATTCAGGCTGAGCGTTCTCCCAGGGAATGACGCCGTAGAACGGCACGGCGACGGCTACTGCGTCGGGACGCTGGGTGGCCAGAGTCAACGTCAATCCTCCGCCCATGCAAAATCCGGTGACTCCGACCTTGTCATGACCTGACCGATCTCGTACCAGGTCGACGGCACCCGAAAGGTCCTGCGCAGCCTTACCCAGGTTGAGCGCCATCATTTCCTTGCCAGCCTCGTCCGGCTCTTCCATCACTCGACCGTGGTAGAGATCCGGGGCCAGCGCAATGAAGCCCTTAGAGGCGAACCGTTCGGCCACATCCTTGATGTGATCGTTCAGACCCCACCACTCCTGGATCACGACCAAGCCAGGTCCCAGACCATTCGGTGGTGTAGCGAGGTAGCCGGGGGCGGATGTTCCGTTACTTGCGAACTCGACTAGATGTCCCACGAGGCGCAGCCTAGCTCAAGGCTCCGCCGAGGTCGGCGATCCTTACACGCGGCTGGTGCGTTGGGCCTCAGTTGTCCGAGGGAGGAGAGCTCGAAAACAGATCTGAGCTGTGCTCAGTCCATGATGTGCCGTTCCAGAAGCGGTAAAGAGCCTCATCAGCAGGGTCGTAGTACCAACCCGGACTGGCCGTCTCCATGGAGGATCCATACACGGCCCCCGACGGTTTCACGGTAGAGAGATTAATCAACGTTGTCGGAGCAGAATCGCTGCAAGCAGCCCCGCGGCTTGGGATACCCATGGGAGCGATCCTAGTCGATGCCCGTAGTCGGTTCGTCCCACTCACTTGATCGTCCAGGTGAATGGTGACACATCGACATTCTGCCGGTGCAGTCGCCGGCTTTAGGTCGCTGTGGGCCGAACCACGCCGACCAACTCCGGGGCGGCGGACCAACCGCCGACCAGCCCAGAGCCAAGGCTTTGGCCGATGTCTTCGACCAACTCGTCGCCGCAGATCGCCACATCAACCGAGGCCAGCGGCAACAGCTCGGTAGGAGCCATCCACTCGGGCCCCAACCAGCGGTCATGGCCTGCTTCTACATCAGGCCACAGCGACTCCGGCACCACTCTGGAAGGCGGACAGACAAGCCACACGGGCTTTCCCTGCGCCCTGGCGGCGGCAACTAATAGAAGACTCCCAACCTCGACAACTGCCGATGACAAAAAGGAGTCTGACGCTGCGGCGGCTTCAACGACGACAACATCCGATGCGGAGACGGCCCCTACGACTCGCTCAGCTGGTACCACTTCGGCATCGACACCAGAACGCTCCAGTCGTCGAACCACTCCGTGACCGACACCGTCAACCTCAACAACGAGCACTGAGGCCAGTGACTCGGCCAGAGCGTTCACAGCGGAATCCGGCCACCCAGCGACAAGAACACGTGGCCATTCCCCATCAGCTTCCTCACCCTCGTGGTCCCGCAAAGCCTTGAGCAGGGTCGAAGCCGTCTGATCGGTGCGGCTGTCGGTGACAACAGCTCGTGCCTCGGCCAACGGGTCGGTCGCTGTCAGCATTCGACTGCACAACCACCACAGTCCCCCCACCATTGGTTGGCGGCTGAGAAGTTGTTTGCAGGCGACCAGGAGCGCTTGTGGATACCGGGCGAACATAGCCAGCGCCTGAGCGGCTTCCTCAACCAGCAACGATGAGTCCGCTCCGGTAGCTCGGGCCACGTATCGAAGCTGCTCCATGGGATGCATACCCACACGCTAGCCAACAATAACTTTTTGGAGACTTGTTCCACCGTGGCTTCGTAAGTGGATGGATACCGCGCTAGTCTGCCCGGCCGTGGCCCTAGCATCCGCTGACCTCGAGTTCACAGCGTTGAATGGATCGTCGTATCCGCTACGCGACTGGCTGACGAGCTACCCGTTTCTACTGGTAGCCATCGATCCCTACACGCACGAGAGTTCCTGGATACTCGAGACCGCAGGTCGACTTATCGACCACTACCGACCGGCCGATGTCCGCATCGGCTGGCTCGCCACGACCGATGCCGATGGCTGTCGTCAGTTCCTCGGTGAATGGGCTGATTCGTACCTGGTGTTTCCCGACCCGCAGCGCGAGCTGGTCAAGTCGCTCGGACTTGAACGGCTCCCCTCTCTGATCTACATCCGCCAGGACGGCTATATCGAGGCGGCAAACGGGTGGGATCCCCAGCGTTGGGGGTACATCGCCCACGGTGTGTCCAAGCTCTTGGCTTGGACGAAGCCGCTCGTCCCTCAGCCCGGTGACCCCACTGCGTTCCAAGGCACTCCAGCGCTCGACGCCTAGGCAAGCAGCCCTGGGCGCCGTCGACGACGGCGCCTACAGCAACATCGCAAGCTGCCTACTGCGAGCAACCAGCTTGCCGTTCTCATCCCACAGCGTGCCGTCTTCGATGAGCAGGTTGTCGCGCAAGTCGGCGGTGGTAAACGAGGCCTGAATCCAGCCCGGCGCCGGATCGGCCCGAACATGAACGGTGAGTTCCAGGGTTGGCACCCAGCCGATGCGTCCCAGCCGTGAGAAGATCGACGGCGGAAATGCATCGGCGAATAGTGGCAGGGCGACAACATCACTTGGCCTACCGTCGGCGAATCGAATCCAACCCCGCATTACCGCCGGCCGGTTGTCGTCGCTGACCGAAGCCGCAGTCGCTGCCGTCGCCGGATCAAGTCGGATATCGAGTCGGGACATGATGGGAAGATCAACGCCTTGAGGAAGATCAGAGCGATCAAGGCATGAGTCGGGCGGCGGAATCGGGTCAGGACGCACCTCATCTATTTGCGGTCCGCCGGGGTCTGAATTGAGCGAACCGAACGAGGCCACACATGTCAGTCGATCACTCAGCGCCTCGGGTTCGTCGACCGAGCCTTGAGCCAGGCCGGAGCGGTATACCGAGAGGCGCCGGCCCTGTTTGATGGGCTCGATGTCGATCACGGCGGGGCTATCGGCACTAGTGGGACGGAGGTAGTGGGTGGTAACTGAGAGCGGAACGTCGTGGGAGCCGGCCAACTGCCGCATGGCACGCACAACAGGCGAAAGCGCGTATCCGCCGTTCGGAGTCATTCCGATGTTCCAGGCGCTGACCAGGTGACAGTTCCAGCGTCCGGGCTGGGCTGACGGTGAGGGTGCCGTTTCAGAATCGAACTGCCATGAGGTGGTCACGATCGGTCACGGTAGACGCCCCCGCCGCTCCCTGTCACTTCAATCCGTGCCCGGCACTAGAGTTCGCTACGTGATCTACGACCCCCACAACCTTCCCGAGGAGGCTCTGGCGTTTCTGTCCGAACGTCATCTGGCCACATTGGCCATAAACCGGAGTGACCGGTCCCCCCAGTTGACACCGGTGGGAGTGACCTTCGACCCCTCCGAAGCCATGGCCCGCGTCATTACCTGGTCGGATTCGGTCAAAGCTCGGCTGGTAGACATCGCACCGGGCACACCGGTTTCCATCTGCCAGGTGGACGGCGGACGCTGGTTGACGCTCTACGGCTCAGCCCATCTCAGCAATGATTCACACGACGTCGATACGGCGGTTGTCATGTACACCGAGCGCTACCGACCGCCGAAGCAACGTTCCGATCGCGTTGTCATCATGGTGTCCGTCGATCGCATCGTCGGCCGTGTTCCCACTGTGAGCTAGCCGAATCAGACGGGAAGCCCGGCCTGGGTCAAATGTCTCAATTTGCCTGACAGAGTGGCCGACGGTGGTCTAGAATGGCCTTCATAAGTCGCTCAACGTTGCGCGACATAGGAGATAATCAAAATGCAGAGCATGACCGACCCTACAAGGATGTTGGGACGTCAGACGCAGGTCGACACTTCGACCGGCTCGATTCGTGGAACGGTTCTCGCCGTTGGGGCCAAGGGAGTGTCCATCGCCATTGAGCGTCAGGTCGTTCGAGTGCACCCGTCGCAGATTTTGGGAATACACACCTACAACTAACGGGAGATCTCTAGCGGCGTCGCTGACCCATGTCGGAGACGGTGAAAGCCTGCTGTTCGGTCGCGTCCGCGCCATCGGGGCAAACCACCGGGTCGGACCCACAAGCATGAACAATGTCGCCTAACGTCCCGACAACGGTTACCTTTTACACTTAGCTAGTTGCAATAGCTAGGCCGCGCTAGGTTTCGGGAGGCTCACAGGTGGTTTTGAGGGTGCTTGCAGAGTTGCGAGGAATAGGTCTCTCGTGAACTCACGTGACATCGAGATTACCTGGCTGGGGAATACCGTCCGTTTTGATATGGACAGTTCACCCGTGGTGATCGGTCGTTCATCGGCTTCGTCGATCATGATTCCCGACGGGATTGTTTCGCGCCGCCATTTAGTCTTGACATGGACCGGAGAGCGTTGGGACGTCGAGGACGTGTCGACTCATGGCACCTTCGATCCGATAGGCGTAAAGCTCTCGCGCACCTGGGTCATCGGCTCCGACGGCGCAGTTCGACTCGGCAGCGGAGACGGCACCGAAATCTACTTTAGGTTGGTTTCGGCTGATGCCCCGCCGCCTATTGACGAGTCGGCGTACGGACCCAAGACCGTTGTGGATTACAGTCCGCCGCCTCGCCCCCGAAGCAGCGACGGCATGCTGGTGATCCCGGACGAGTCGGTTGTTGACGAGGCCGATCGGGTCGACATTGTCTCGGCCTCGGATCAGCCGTCAGCGCTTCCTGTCGATTCTCCTGCCATGGCTCAATCGAGTCTTGCCGACTCCCCCGCGGGGGCAAATTCGAACCTTGCCGGGGCTCCCGAATTTCCGCAACCAAACCTGGCCGACCCCCCAGCCCACGTCGGTGGTGGGCTCGCCCCCGCACCTTCAGCCCACAGCGAGTTGGATGGCCCCTCCATGGTCGACGGCCCGGCCTCTGTGGACGGCCTAGCCCCTGTGGACGGAACTGTGGTAATGGACGGCCCGGCCGACGGGTCCCAGCTCGTTGATCCGCTGCCCTCGACCCCTGAACCGGAGCTGGATCTGCGCGGCCCCAACCCGTCTGTAGACCTGAGCGGTTCCGGAGGCCTGGCGTTTCCGCCCCCACCTGATGGCATGTCCGACGACGGCGATCTCCCCAACCCGGCAGAGACCTTTGTCGAATCGTCCACTCTGCGGCTGCATGTTGACGGCGAGGACTACCTGTTCTTGCCCGGCGTAGAGATCACGATCGGTCGAGATCCAAGCTGCACGGTTGTGGTCGATGAGCATCACACCCTGGTGTCACGAAAGCACCTTCGGGTTGTGCATCAGAGTGGCCGCTGGTGGTTCGAGGACATCTCATCGAAGGGGAGCTACGTCGACGGGCGCGCCTTGTCGGGCCCCTACAAGGCCGAAGGTGCCTTTGTTGTCGAGCTTGGCGATCGAGTTGGAGGAACGCCACTGCGGGTCGTAACCTCCGGCGAACACAAGGCCCCGCGCAACGTCGCCGCCATCGCCGTGGCCGCCATTGCCGGTGTTGCCCTTCTACTCGTCAGCTTTCTCGCCTGGTTGATGTTCCGTGGCGGGGCCGACGAGGCGGCAACTCTTGACGACGCCAAGCAGTCAACCGTCATGCTTCTGGCCGGAAACGGGCGAGGATCGGGCTTCTTTGTTTCTGACTCGTTGATCTTGACAAACCAGCACGTTGCCGCTCTGGCCGACCAGCTGGTCGTGGCGGTGTCGGAAGAATCCGATGAGCCAGCGCAAATTCGCTACATCGCTCAGTTGGTTGAGAGCCACCCGTTCCTGGACCTGGCGGTCCTGAGAGTCACCAACAGCGCTCAAGTCAACGAGAGCGGCACCGTCGACATTGGATCGGAGATCGAATCTCTCGACGTGCCAACCCTCGACATCGGCTCATCCGGCGACGTAACGCTGGGTGACGCCATCTTCAGCACCGGTTTCCCCGGTCGTCTGGCTGTGGCCAGTACCGACGACAGCGGACAACTGCGACTGTCACCGGTTTCAACCAGTCGTGGAGAAGCCGCGAGCTTCACCATTTGGCCGGGCTGTTCCAATCCTGAATTCGAAAACTTCATCCCGGTCGACGCCCCGGAGGGCGTGACCTGTGACCCTGATGGCGACGTCAATCGAGGTGTCCTCATTGCGTCGTTCGTCAGCGGAGAGGGAGCCTCGGGTAGCCCGGTTGTCCACGACGGGAAGGTAGTGGCCGTCGTGTTCGCCGGCGAACGGACAGAGCCCAATGTGTCTCGCAGCATCACCAGCGAGGCGTTTGACGGCTGGCTGGACGAAGTGTTGGCGACCGAGGAGTAGGGCCCAACGTTCCATGCTGTCGGGAAGATCTCCCTGATGGCCGGGACGAGAGATCTGCCCCCAATGCTCACTTGTGGTGGCCTTCCGACCCTTCTGGTCGCAGACGATGCAACCTCGGACATTCTTCCGACTACTATGGTTCGGAGGCGTAGGACCATGTGTCCCGTAAAGGAGAGATTCTGAACGTTTCTGGCCTCGCTATCGAGGGCCTGGAAGATGTCGTCCAGATTGGGACTGGCGGATCATCGCGTGTTTATCGCGCCCGCCAGACAGCATTGGACCGAGTTGTGGCTGTCAAGGTCATCAACGCCAGCCAGGACCCGAGTGTCGCCCGGCGGTTCGATCGCGAACGCAAAGCCATGGGACGTCTCTCCAGCCACGAGGGAATCGTTCCGGTCTACAGCACCGGTGTCACCGGTACGGGTGAACCGTACCTGGTCATGCCCTACTACCCCGATGGATCGCTTCAAGATCAGATAGATGCGGGGCCTGTCCCGTGGCAGATCGCTGTTCGCTATGTCGATGTGGCGGCAGAAACCATCTCAGTCGCTCATGGAGCCGGAATCGTCCACCTGGACATCAAGCCGGCTAACATCCTGCTGACCCCAAGCGGTGCTCCTCGTATTGCTGACTTTGGTATCGCCAAGCTGACCTCGTCGACGCACACCGCCCGTACGACCGGCACGGCTTTTACCCCGGCGTATAGCGCCCCCGAGACCTTCCTGGACGGCAAAGCAACGCCTGCCGCCGACGTCTACGGCCTCGGCGCCACCCTCTGGGCGCTGCTTGTTGGCCATCCGCCGTTCCTGGCTCCGGGCGACGATTCAAATCTGATGGCTGTCATCGGCCGCGTAGTGAACAATCCGACCGCGCAGATAAACCATCTCGCACCTCAACAGATATGCGAAGTGGTGTACAAAGCGATGGAGAAAAGGCCCCAGGACCGCTTCGCCAGCGCCTCGGATTTCTCAGCCGCTCTAAAGCAAGCACTCGAGGCCGGGCAGAATACGGCGGCCAACACGCACGCCGCGGCAGCTCCTGCCCCAGTCCATGCCGGGGCGAGTACCCAGGTGTTCGCCGCCAGCGGCCCGGTTGTCGCATCGGCCCGCACGATGGAACCGGGTCCAGCTACGGTCCAACCCTACGACGAGCCGGCTCCGGTGTTCGAAACGGCCCCAACGCCCGGCCGAAGCCTTCTGCAGAGTGAAGCAGAAGTTGCACCTCATGCCGTGGCTTATCGCGAGCCGGTTCAACGCACACCCCTCGTCGATTTCGACCGCTTCAGGTTCGGACCGGCGTTGGTCGGGCTAATTGCCCTGCTTGGCATGGGAATGCTGGTGGCGTGGGCACTGAACCGACCGGCGTCAGATGATCTGGCTACCAGCGAGTCCGCTGTCCCAGCGGCTCCATCTGTCACGACGACAACCGAGGCTGTTCCTGCGGTCGAACCTTCGGTAAATACCCTGATCGGAAGCGGATTCGGAAACGAGTCCGGGACTGCCGACGAAGACTCTACGTCAACAACGGCCACTACTGTCGAACCTACCACCACGGCAACAACTGAGGTGGAACAGTCGAGTTCAACGGAAACTACCGAGACCACGGTCGAAGAGACGACAACTACGTCCGAAGACAACACGACGACCACCGAAGAGACGACCACCACGTCTACGTCTGAGCCACAGGGTGAGCTGCAGGCGCCGGAGGGCGTCGACGCCCAGATGGACGGCACCTCGGTTCAGTTGACTTGGACCGCACCCACTTCTGGGCCGGCTCCTGAGTCCTATGTCGTGTATCGCGACGGTGAGCCTGTGGCCAACGTCGATAGCTCGCCCTACTCCGATGACGATGTCCCGCTGGGTGAGCGGTCATACCGCATCGGCTCGGTCAGTGAGGGCCCGGACGCAGTCACCGTACTGTCCAGCGCCGTACGCATTGTCGTCGTTGAACAGCCGGTGGAGGAGTTCGCCATCACGGTGACAGTTCTTCGGGTAACCAGCGGTGCCATAACGCTCGAGATCACGGGCAACCAGTGTGTGTCCGCTTACCGGGTTGGCTACATGGTGACACCGGAACCGGGTGAGCCCGGGGCTCCGCTCGGACCGGTCGTTGAAGACGGCCTTCCATGTCCCGGCCAGCCGATTCGGATAGCGGGCCTCGATGCCGACACGTCGTATGACATTTCGGTAACGGCACTGAACGAGCTGGGCGAAAGCGCAACGTACCCGCTCCCGACGCCCGTGATCACCCAGCCGTAGGCACAATCACCCGCTCGATGCTGGCTCATCCATGATGCATCAAGCTCACTTTGTTTGCGTTTCCGTTTAGGTCCTGTACAGCGCCTCAAACCTGCCAGTACAGTCGTTTTTGCAGCGATATTTTTGCAGTGCTTATTGGGAACTGGGTAGAAGGTGAGTCACTCTATGGGATCAACCACGGCCGACGTCGAATTCTGTGAACACGACGAAGTCCCGGCAGCATGTCTTGAATGTCTGGCAATGCCGAAGAAAGTGATCCCTCGACCACCAAGCACTCCACGTGCCACGAAGAACCCGAGTTCGGCCAATGACAAGATCTCGCCTCTAGCTGGCGACCTCGACATGTCAATGCCCGTCCAAGACGTTGACAAGGCGATCGGACTCCCAGAGCTGCCGACACGGGTATTCCCTCACTACCTCCGACGAGGCGGCTGGATCTACCTTCGGACCGGCGAGAAGCTTCAAGCCCGAGTCAAGGCTGTAAAGGTCATCTGGCAGGACGATCGCTCGGACCTCGCCGATCCCGATCGCCAGCTCGGTTCCGGGATTGCCATTAAGGTGGATCCGCAGACATGGGGCCCGGTTGACATCCCGCTGGGCGATCTGGCAGATCGTCAGCAAGACGGGTTCCGTTATCTCATGACCAACTCGGACGATTCGGTAACCCACTACCTCGGTGGTCGGCCCGTTTCAACCGACTCCAATATCGATCTTCGCTAGACCGGTTGGCCTCGGCCAGAAGTCTACTGCTCAGCCTCCGTCTCGCTAGCGCATCGTAGCTCAGACTCCCTCCGAGCGGGCTTATTCGAGCGCTCTACGGGGAGCCATTCGTTCTGGTGACGCCGCCTGCACCTCGGGTGGCGTCCCGACGCGTCTGGCCCCGGCATTTCGGGTAGAATAATGTTGCTGTTGCGTGATTCGGCTGGCTGCAGGTAGTAGCTCATGTAGAAGCAGGCGTGCTTCGACACCAGTGTTGTGGAATCCGGCAGGCGGAAGGTTCCAAGCGTGGCGACCACCACAAGATTTGATATCCCGGGCTACGAGGTGGTACGCCTGCTCGATGAGCTTCGAAACCCCGTGTATGAAGTTCGCCGCATGCCGTCGGAGGACGTTTTCGTCGCAAAGATCGTCGGCGACGAGTACGAGCCTCACTTGCCCGGCCAGCGGGCCAAGGTGGCTCGCAGAATCAGTCGCATTGTTGGCACCACAGTCGGCTGGGTTCGAATCGATGACCACGGCCCTACTGCCGACGGTCAGACTTACGTTGTCTCTCCCCTGTTCGAACGAGGCAGTCTCGCCGATCTATTGGACGACGGTGACCCCACCCCCTGGGCCGATGCCGTTCGTTGGATAGCCGGCGCCTCACTATCGGTTGGAAACCTTCACGCCGAGGGCGTTGCCCTCGGCTTCTTGCGGCCGTCCTCAATTCTTCTGTCGGATGAGAACGAAGCACTGGTTGCCATCTACGGGTTGGCCAGCCGCCGCTTCGATGATGGAACGTTCCGATTCGAGGCTCCTGAGGTTGTCGACGGACACCCGCCCGACACTCCCAGTGACACCTACTCGTTGGCCCTCATCTTGGCCACTCTTCTTATCGGTCGAACACCGGCGTTCGGCGAATCACTCGATGAGTACATAAGCAACCTGGGGCACAAGTGTCCGGAGCCAATCAGGGTCGTCATCACTAAGTCGTTGAGCTCCGACCCCGGGGCCCGCCATGCCACCGGGGCTGACTTTGCCTACAGCCTGCGAGGCACCACCGAGGAGATCCTCGCAGCCGAGTACACGGAACTAACCGTCACAACGCACTTTGACGAACAGGAACTGGCGCAGCATCTTCGCCAGTCCAGAGGTGCTCCTACGCCACCTCGGCTGCCGCCCGCCACTGAGGACCCGACGACGGTTCACCCGACGAGCCCAGGTGAGCAGACGGGTCCCTTAGCCGACCTGTTCGAGATGGCCTCGGTCACCGCCCCAATCGACGCGTCGATTCTCAACGAGATTACGGATGCGGCCGAGAAGGCGAACGATGGCGGGACCGAAATCGCTGGGATAAGCGCCGACGAAGCCCTGGCCGAGCTCGACGAACTGATCGCGGATACGACCGACAACCCTTTTGACGTGCCGTCCATTGACGCCCCTGCCGAATCGTTGGCAGCGGCCTCCGATGAGCTTGAATCGTCACATGAAGGTTCGTCTGACGAGACCGAGGATCGCCACGACGACAACGTTCCCTTTATTGCATCTCCCACTGCCGGGGCTAGGACTCAAACCGCCTCCCCTGACCGGATGCAAAACGTCGCGGTGCGAGTCGAGAACTTCTGGTTCGCAAACCGCCGATCGATCGCGTCGACATTAACCGCACTCGCTGTAGGGGCAATTGGAGCGGTAGCGATTGTTCTCGCTTTCCGAAGCTACCAGGATGGTCAAACAGCGGCCGTTGAAGGTGCACCGCCGCCGACAACCGAGCCTGTGGTGATGGCCAATCTCAACAACGATGTGGTATTCATCACCGAACCTCCTCAGACAAATACCACGACGACTACTGCCCCGCCCAGGCGCCGCACCACTACCTCAGCGGCACCGTCCTCCACCACCGGCACAACGGCAAAGCCTGCCGACGACAAGAAGGCGAAGCCTGACGACGAGGATGATACACCAGCGACGACAGAGGCCGCCCCTAGCCGATCATCAGCGGTGACGGTCACCGTCACGATTCCACCTGACGTTGACGAGGAGAACGGAAACCGACGGCGCCGGGGCCGAAATCCCTAGCCAGACCAGCTTGCGACACCGGCAAAGGCGTTTCGACTACATCCTGTTACCAAACCGATACGGAATGATTGTTTCCCAGCCCCCACGACAGAGGTAAGCTGACACAGCTCCCCAGCAATTTGGCGGTACGGACGGTGACTGGGAGAATTTGAACCGTTCGGGTTACTCTAACTGAGCCTCAAAGATCGGGGCGTGGCCGATGCGCGGCGGCACGGCCACGCCCTTCTGGGTTTTCATGGCATTCTGCCCGTGTTCAACCACCCAATCGGGCCTCGGCCGCATCCAATTTGGCTTCGAGGATCTCGAGTCGTTCTAGTTTCAGATCCTCGTAGCCTCGGACGTCCATTGCCGCTTCCGCCACGGATGTCGCCCAGTCGATGCTCTCCGGTTGGAGATTGGTGATCAGCTTGTCCAAGATGGTGATGTATCGACCAACCACGGCCCGCTCTAGTCGGCGCAGGCGAGCATAGCCAAAGGGGTCAAGCGGGGTTCCTCTCAGAAGCTTTCCTCTCGCCAGAGTCTTCATGACCGGACCGGCCCAGCGAGCGTTGAGACGAATCTTGTCCGTCATTCCCAGCGCTCGAAGCATCGGCGGGTGGAGTCGCCAGACGACCTTGGCGTTGGGACCACCCACCGCTGCTGCTGATGCAGCTCCCTCGGGCCCAATCAACAGCCTGGCCACCTCATACTCATCTTTGTAGGCCATCAGCTTGTGCAAGCCGGACGCAGTAGCCAGGCTGAGTGAGCTTGAGTCGGCGTCGACAGAACGCTCAGCGTCGACCACCCGCCCAAGAACATCGAGGTAGCGTTCTGCATACTTGATGTTCTGGTACTCAACCAGATCACCGGCCAGAAGTCGCACTCGCTCGGTTTCTTCGGTTGGCAGGGCCAAGTCTTCGATTATGCGGTCAAGCCGCTGCGGAACCGGAGCAACAGTAATGTCTCCCTTGGCCAAACCCTGATCGGATGCGACCGCTGCACCAGCTAGACCCGCTACTGCCTCGATCTCATCAGGATCGCCATACCATGCCCTGCCCAGTCGAAAGGACTCGGTGTTGGCTTCCACCGCTACACCATTGAGAGCGATTGCACGCTCCATAGATGCAGGAGAAACCGGTAGGCGCCCAGACTGAACGGCCACTCCGAGCAGGAACACATTGGCCGTGGCCGCGTCGCCGAAAACCGCCCGAGTCATGCCGGCAGCGTCGACGTACCTGTTCTCATCAACAATCGAGCAGGTTTCGATCCGCTCTCTCATCTCGCCTTGGGTCGGGTATTCGACATCGGGCTTGCCCACCATCTCACCGGTTGGCGTTGGTGTAGCCGAAGCAATGACTGTCGTCCGGCCCGACGAAGCTGATGCCAGGGTCTTGTCAGATACAGCAACCAACATGTCGAATCCTACGATTACGTCAGCCTCTCCGGCTCCAATCAGGTTTGAGTCGGATGCCTCATGGGCTGACAGGCGCAGATCGCTGACCACAGGGCCAGCCTTCTGAGACAGACCGGTCTGATCCAGGCCGCGCACGACCCAGCCGTCGAACATGGCCGCCGTTCCCAGGATCTGAGAAGCCGTCACCACCCCTGTGCCGCCGATTCCGGCCATGCGGACATTGACAAGATCAACCTCGACCGCATGCGGCGTCTCCAACGGGTTATTGCCGTGGTCATCGTCGTTCCCAATGAGGTGCTGTAGAGCCGCTCGTCGATCCGTGGGTTTTCCGGTCGACGAGGACTCCTGCGGCTCCACCGTCATGAAACTGGGACAGTCCCCTTCAAGACACGAGAAGTCGAGGTTGCACGACGTCTGATCGATTGTCGTCTTGGGCCCAAGAGCGGTCGACATGGTGTGTACGGACAGGCAATTGCTGACCTCACCGCAGTCCCCGCACGCTTCACAGACCCGATGGTTGATCACCACCCGCGACGTTGGTTTGACGGCCAATCCTCGTTTGCGTAACCGCCTAGCCTGAGCGGCACAGGCTTGGTCGTGGATGAGAAGGGTCACGCCGGGTTGAGTAGCCAAGTACTCCTGGGCCTCAACGATTCTGGTTCGTTTCCAGACCCTTGTGGGCGAACCGCTGGCGTTGCTCGGAAGATCAACATCTCGGTACTGCTCCGGGTCATCGGTGGTCACCACCACCTCGGTCACACCGTGGGTGAGAGCGAGGCGGGCGATATCCGCCACTCCCAACTGTCCTTCGGGATCTTGGCCACCGGTCATGGCTACGGTCCCGTTGTAGAGCAACTTGTAGGTCATCGACACGCCAGCGGCAACCGCAGCCTGTACGGCCAACTGTCCGGAGTGAAAGAACGTTCCATCACCCAGATTTTGGATGAAGTGATCGTCTTCGACGAATGACTGCATTCCTATCCATTGGGCGCCTTCCGACCCCATGCAGGTGATGCCGGTAACGTCACCTACCTTCTCCTCATCCATCAAGGTGGCGATACCGCTGCACCCGATCCCGGCGCCGATCATCACACCTTCGGGAGCCTTCGTGCCCCAGTTGTGGGGGCACCCGGAGCAGAAGTACGGCGTTCTCTGAGTGCTCAACGGAATGAGTACTCGTTCTCGTTTGGTCTCCTCCGGGGTGAGCCGATCGCTCAGGCGCTCAGCCAAGTGATGGCGAAGCACCGGAGCAATCTTGTCGGCGGTCAAAAATCCATGCCGGGGCACCAAACCCGGGTCGGTCCCGTCTCCGGAGCCGAAGATCATCGGCCTGTCGGCAGACGAGTAGAGAAGGTCTTTGATCATCCACTCGAGGGCCGGCCCCTTCTCTTCCAGCACGACGACCTGCGACAAGCCTTTGGCGAAGCGCCGTATAGGCTCGGCGGCCAGTGGGAACGGCATCGACAAGCGCATCAGTCGAATCCCGGCCGAAGCCAGGTCTTCCGGCTCTCCCAGGCCGAGTCTCCTTAGAGCCTCAAGCGTTTCCCGATAGGTGTAGCCAGGGGCAACAATGCCACACCAGGCGTTCGGAGCGTCGACTACGACTTCGTTCAGATTGTTTGCCTCGCTGTACCGGCGGGCCAGCGGAAGACGTACTTCGATAAGCTCCTGTTCCATCTGATTTGTGAACGGAGCGATCAGATTTCCGTTGGGGCGAACAACGGTTCCAGGTTGTCTGGGGTCTGCAGCGCTCAGCTCGGGCACAACCATCGTTCCGGTTGGGCTCAGCTCTACCGTGCCCGTTCCGTCGGCGACGGCGGTGACAATTTTGACCGCTGACCAACCACCGGTGAACCGTGAAAGCGTCACCGCGTGTCGGGTGAGGTTGAGGACTTCTTGAACATCACCGGGATACAAGGCCGGCATTTTCAGGTTCATCATTGTCATGTCCGACGATGATGGAAGTGTCGAACTCTTGCACTCCGGGTCGTCGCCGACGAGGGCAACTGCTCCGCTGAGTGAACCGGTACCGGCGAAGGTGGCGTGGCGAAGGGCGTCACTGGCCCGGTCGATGCCAGGAGCCTTTCCGTACCAAACCCCGACAACACCGTCGTAGCTCGGCCGTTTCATGGTTGGCGCCAGCTGACTTCCCATAACCGCGGTGGCGGCCAACTCTTCATTGACAGCAGGCTGGAAGGTAATTGGAAGATCGGTGACGACGGTAAGTGCCCGGGCGACCTCTTGATCAAAGCTCCCGAGGGGCGATCCTTGGTACCCGGAAACGAAAGCCGCCGTGTTTAAGCCTGCTGCTCGGTCGGCGCGAAGCTGAGCGATCGGAAAACGCGCCAGCGCTTGAACACCGCTTAGGAATACTGTTCCGTCGTTTAGGGCATACCGGTCGGACAGTGAGTAGTTCGCCAGAGTTGTCACAGTTGCAAGGTTACTCGTCGGACCATTGGTCAGCCCAAGTCCCACGATTGCCGGTTCCGTCGGATTGTCGGCTCCAAGCGATCTTGCAGTGCGCCAGAACGCCGTGGCGAGATGTGACTCCTACAACGACCCGGGATACGCTCGCTGACGGCGGATGCGACAGGCCGCCAGAGCCTGCATGCCGGACGACAAAAGGAGCAAAATGACTGCTGGAACAGACGTGGATGCCAGGAAACTATTCGCACTCAAGGTCTGGCAGTACAAGATGGGCGAGGTTGTCTCCCTGATGATCCACCTCGGCGACCGGCTGGGTCTCTACCAATCCATGTTCTCCTTGAGTAAGCAAGACACCTTCTCCAGCAGCGACTTGGCGTCCGAGACCGGGCTGAATCACCGCCTGCTTTCCGAATGGCTGCTTAGCCAGGCAGCAGCGGGGCTGGTTGACCGCCACGGCGCCGACCGCTATCGCTTCACTGATATCCAAGCCGCCGTGTTGGCTGACGAGCAGGGATCGTTGGAATTCGCCGGGGGCGCCTTCGAGGGTGGTTGGGACACAAAAACCCTCGCTGCACTGGCCGACTCGTTCCGAACAGGCCGTGGGATCACCTATGAGGAACAGGGCGAATCCGCCGCTCTAGGGCAGGCTCGCACCTCAGGACCCAGGCAACGACTTGAGCTTGAAGGCGTTCTAGCCGAGGTTGGCCTCGAGTCGAGAGTCTCCGACGGTGTGCGTATAGCCGAGATTGGTTGTGGTGCAGGCGTTGGCCTGATCGAACTAGCGGGCCGATTCCCCAATTCGACGTTCGCCGGATTTGATCCATCCGGGACCGCCATCGGCATCGGCCGCGCCGCTGCAGCCGAGCGAGGATTGACGAATGTCAGTTTCACCGAAGCGTTCGCGTCCGATCTCCCAATCGGTCAATTTGATTTGGTGTTCGCTTTCGACTGCTTGCACGACATGCCACGCCCAGACCTGGCACTGACGGCTGCGTATGCCGCTCTCGGCGATGCCGGAACAGTCTTCATTAAGGAGATGCGGTCGAGCGGGGACTTCGAGTCTGACAGTCGGAATCCACTGTTGGCAATGTTCTACGGCTTCTCGGTCTCATCATGCCTTCAGTCAGCGTTGTCGGAGCCTGACGGGCTCGGACTGGGCACCCTCGGGCTACATCCCGATCGAATGACCGAGCTCCTGACCGGCGCTGGATTCGCTGACGTGACGATGTACGACTCGGGCGACCCTGCTCACCTTTACTACCTGGCTGGACTGTAGGCCCGCTAGATTCGCAGCAATGGTCGGGTTAGGCACGTTGGTCCCCCCTCACACGGCAAGCAGAGTTGATCGGCCGCAAACTCCGTCACTCGACATCCGGCAGACTTCATGGCCTGACGGGTCTTCGGAAATCCGGCGATTGACAGGACATCCTTGGGGCCGACGGCCAGGACGTTCAAACTGAGACCCATGCTGGAGTGGAACTCATCGGCGGGGACGTCGATGAGCTCATATCCGCGCCGAAGTAACGATTGGTGCAGAGACACCGGCAGCAGCGGTAGGTGAACAAGCGCCAGCTTCTCATCCAGCGGATTGACAATTGAGAGCAAATGAAGACACACATCCGGTCCGAGGTGGAAGGGAAGATCGAAGACCTCCAGCGAAATACCGCTCTGGCCCACGATGTGCTCAAGCTGTTCGATGCCGGTCTGGTTGGTTCGAAACCCCCGGCCAACGGCCAGAGTCTTATCGTCTAGCCACATGAGGTCGCCACCCTCGACATATCCCGGTTCAGCGATTCGTCCCAAAATGGGAATGTCGGCCGATTGATAAAACCGCTCGTGCAACGAGACTTCTGGACCGCGCAGCGACTTGCCCGGCCGCAGCAGAACCGCACCGTCGCCGACTACGAACGACGGGTCGTAGGTGAAGATCGAGTCAGCCAGGTTGTCGGGTTCTTCTGGCATCCAGCGCACATCGACCCCGGCCTGCTCCAGCAGCTCAGCGAATCGTTGGAATTGCTCGGCCAATGCCGGGCCGTCGATTGGGCCCGCATAGTGCCATAGGTCTGGATCGGCGTCTAAGATCGCTCCGGGCCGTCTCAACGCCACTGACTTCAGCGGGGCAACCATCGACCGCACCCCATAAGAGGTCATGCGTCGGCAACGGTGAGATAGCCACGGCGAGTCTGACTCCCATGAATCTGCGTCGGTGCGGGTTTGTTGAGACGAATCACGTTGCGACGGTAAACGGCCTAGGCCGCCGGCACCAAATCTGGTGGGCCAGGAGAATCACAACTAGCCTCCGATCCTGCAGATTCCATTCAAGGTCTACTCAGGTCGGTCTTCCTTCGTGCCGATCCGGGTAGTCGGTTGAGGAACTCCCACATTCCTCGGCACTCCACGGCTGCTGCCCACCGGCGACCGTGGCTAGCAGGACGATCAAGGATCTGGGCGAATGAATCGCAAACTCGAAAGACTCTCCGCCGTACTTGTCGCCGTGGTTCTCACGGCTTCGATTGTTGTCGGAACCTCCCCCGCAGAGGCCGCTGAGGCAGCTGACGTCGACGTTTCGAGGCTAAACATGGTTCCCGAGCGGATGTGGGGTGTCTCAGGTCAAACACCGGATCAAACACAAACCCAGTCGCTCGACGTCCTGGTCTGGGACTTCGCCCAGATAGGCGACCGAATGTTCGTGGGTGGGGCTTTCCTCAATGTCCAGGAGCGAAAAGACTCCGAGCCCATCCCGCAGTCGTACGTCGCCGCCTTTGACGTCGACACCGGAGACTGGATCGACACGTGGAGGCCAACATTCGATAGGGCCGTCTACGCTCTAGACGTATCCCCTACCGGCGACCTCTTGGTGGGCGGTGAATTTGAATCGGTCAATGGCATCGGTCGCGAGGGTCTGGTAGCCCTCGACCCGACCTCCGGCGAGATTACCGGTTTCCCCGGTTCGGTCGAACGTCCTTGGTCTGAGTTCCGGGCAATGGTCCGCGAGATAGACGTGGTTGGCCACCACATCTACGTCGCCGGCAACTTCTCCCACATGAACGGCGCCGGCGGAACACGCCAGCGGGCCTTCAAGGCTGGCCGCTTTCTCGACGGTGCGGGAACGCTGGACCCTGTCTGGTTGCCGATGGTGACGGGCTCCGGAGTATGGGGCATGGACGTCAATGAATCCCGCAACGAGGTGGTATTGGCCGGCTATTTCAGTGCGGTCAACAACGAATTGAATTCCGGATACTTTCATACCGTTAATGCCGCCAACGGCGGATCCAGCCCGGGCAAACTCCAGCTGCCGAGAAACTACCCCCGTTCTCAGCCGGAAATGTTCGACGTCGCATACGGGTCGGGAACGGTCTTCGCCATCGGCGAACAACACATCGCCCAGGTCCTTCGAGCCGACAATCATGAAATGATTGGCTATCACCACACCGGCGTCGGCAATGATGGCTTCAGCTACGGCAGCGGCTTCGCCGGAGGCGCCTACCAGGTGGCCGAGCGAGTGGGCGACGTTGTCATCGCCGGCTGCCACTGCACGTTCTCCATCAGAGACGGCAAAGTCTCCCACTATTCGTCGTTCACCGGTCAGCGAACTCCGCACCGTCTGGCGATGGCCTACGATGCGGCCAGCGGAGAGCTCGTCGAGGACTTCATGCCTGACATCAACAGCCCGCAAGACGGTACATGGGCTGTCGGAAGCGACACCAACGGCTGTCTCTACCTTGGCGGTGACTTCCACGTCGGTGGCGTGGACAGCGGACTCAGCCGATGGCTAGGTGGATTCGGCAAGTTCTGCCCCGACGAAGAGCCAGTGGAAGACAACGTTGTAGATTGGCAGCTGATCGAGCCTCGCTCCACATGGAAGTTCGACGACAACGGCGACTCGATCTCTCCCGAGTGGAAGCTCCCGAACTTCGACGATGGGACATGGGCCGAGGGTCGAGGTGAACTTGGCTTCGGCGACGGCGACGAAACGACGTTGGTCGAGCCCGGTCACGTCACCTACTACTTCCGAAAGACTTTCAACTTCGAAGGCTCGCCACCCGAGCGACTTGTGCTCGATCTCAAGTCTGACGACGGATCCGTGGTCTACCTAAACGGAGTAGAGGTACTTCGCGAAAACATGCCCGATGGGGTTATCTCATACACGACCGTCGCCAACAACTTCAAGAGCGAGCTTGAGGAAGGCTTTCAATCCTTCGAGCTGCCGCCCGATGCGCTAGCTCAAGGCACAAACGTACTTGCCATTGAAGTCCACAACTTCTGGTCTGGTAACTCCGACCTTGGTTTCGACGTCGAGATGAACGCAGCAGGAATGCCTGCTGGTGAAGAACCGGCGCCTCAGCCCGAACCCGAGCCAGAACCCGAACCCGAACCCGAACCACAACCCGAACCCGAACCACAACCCAAACCCGAACCCGAGCCACAACCCGAACCCGAGCCACAACCCGAGCCAGAACCACAACCCGAGCCAGAACCACAACCCGAGCCAGAACCCGAGCCCGAGCCAGAACCCGAGCCCGAGCCAGAACCCGAGCCAGAACCCGAGCCCGAGCCAGAACCCGAGCCCGAGCCAGAACCCGAGCCCGAGCCCGAGCCCGTACGGCAGACAGCGCCGTTTATGACTCTTACCTCCCGCTGGAAGTACGCCTACGCCAGCGAAACCGGCGCACCAATAGACTGGAAGGCTGGCCTGCGGGGCGAAGAGTTCCGAGCGCAATTCGGATACGGCGAAGGCGACGAGACAACCGTGCTCGAGCCGGACATGGATGCTTACTACTTCACAAAGAAGTTCGACGTCAACGTTCCGGACTTCTACCCAACACTTGACATGTCGCTACTGGCCGACGATGGCGCGGTCGTCTACCTCAACGGTGAAGAGGTCTATCGACATCAGATGCCCGAGGGTCCGATCACCTCGAAGAGCCGACCCACAGTCTGGGCCAGCGGTGACGCCGAGCGAATACCCATCGAGGTGATGATCTCCGGTAAAAATCTCATTGAGGGAGTCAACGTCATTGCGGTCGAAGTGCACAACTTCTCCACCGCCAGCCGCGATCTCAGCTTCTCGCTAGCACTCACACCGAGCTAGTCGCCGGACTTCCAGCCAACCCCGTCAGTAAGAGCGTTTGGCAACTTCCTCAAGCATGACCTCGGTGGCACCGCCCCCGATAGGAAGGATTCGGGCGTCTCGATACATCCGTTCGATGGCGGACTCACGCATATACCCCAAGCCACCGTGGAACTGGATGCAGTCATACATGACCTGGTTAACAACTTCACAGCCGAAAGCCTTCACTCCCGACATCTCCTTGACGTTGTCGAGCCCTTGATCACCCAACCAGGCGGCGTGGTACATGGACGCCCTTACAGCGTCAACCTTCGCCTGGTTCATAGCCATTCGCTGGCGAATGGCGCCCAAATCATAGAGCGTGCCGCCGAACGCCGACCGGTTCTGGGTGTAGTCGTTGGTCATGTCGATGGCGGCTTGGGCTGCGCCAACGCCCATTCCGACCAACACCATCCGCTCGTTTTGGAAGTTTCGCATGGTCTCGTAGAAGCCCCGGTGGACCGTTCCGAGAACCTGAGTGTCGGGAACCCAGACATCCTCTAACACGAGTTCTGCGGTATCTGAGCAACGCCAGCCGTGCTTGTCCAGCTTCTTCGCCACCGAGAATCCGTCGGTATCAGCCGGGACCAGAAACATGGTGATGCCATACTTGTTATCAGGATCTGTCTTGGCAGCCACGATGGTCATGTCGCCGTAGACGGCGTTGGTGATGAACGTCTTGGTGCCGTTGATGCGCCAACCATCACCATCTCGTACCGCCGACGTCCGGATTCCGGCCACGTCAGACCCGGCATCCGGCTCCGAGACACCGATCGAGAGTATGGCCTCTCCAGTCAGCATTTTGGGAACGTACCGTTCAAGTTGTTCGGGGCTGCCTGAGTTGATGAGGTGCGGTCCGGCCATGTCGGTGTGGACCAGAACCGTCACATCGAAGCCGGCGAAGGTCGACGAGCCGAGCGCCTCGGAGAATGCGGCCGACGCCAACATTCCCATTCCGAGGCCACCCAGCTCCGTAGGCACCCTAAGTCCGAACATGCCCAACGCCCCCATCTGCTTCAGCACGTCGCGGGGGACCTTGCCATCTTCCTCCCACTGCTCCCCTACTGGCTTGACCTCATTGGCTGCGAACTCAACGGTCTGATCGTAGATGGCCTGAAGCTCGTCGGTGAAGTAGGCGTTCATGTTGGCTCGCCCTGTAGCCGGAACAGTCGATGTACTCACGGTGTAACCTCGGGTCGTTTTGATTGCTTGATCACGGTGCGGACTCATTGTCTTCGTTGTTGCCCAACTCGGCGAACTGAATGAGAAGCTGGCCGGAGTCCACCTGGTCGCCCACGGCAACAGCCACCTCGGCGATGACTCCCGAGCCTGGCGCCGGGAGCGAGTGGAGCATCTTCATTGCTTCAATCACCGCTACCGTCTCGCCTGCCTGTACTCGGTCTCCGGCGACCACCGGCAATTCGGCCACAAGGGCCGGGAATGGCGCGACAACGGCCGACGCGTCAGCCTCGGCCAGCATCCCCGCTGATGACCACATTTCGGATCGACTTACAACCTGGTAAGAGTGATTCGACCCGCTGACGTTGATGGCGACTCCGTCAGCGGAAAGGCTGACGGTGGTCAGCGAAGAATCTCCCACCGCACCAATGTCGACCTGGACAACCTCACCGCTGTGGTGGCGAAGAAACAACTGCTGTGTAGAGCCAGTGGGAGTTACCCGAAAGTCCGTCGACTGGCTCCAAACGTCGGCTTCCAACGCCATCCGTTGGTCGGCGATCCACATCGACGCCGCCAGCTCACCCGCAGCTTCAAGTGAAACTCTAGGTGCTGGGGGCGGATTGTCGTCTAGGAACCGGGTTGTTATCCGACCTTGGCGAAACTCCGGTTGGTCAATCAACCACCGGTGGAACCCGGTGTTGGTCGCCACTCCGCCGACGATCAGATCATCCAGTGCCGATTGGAGAAGTGCCAGAGCCGAAGTTCTATCAGAGGAGCCGACGATCAACTTGGCGATCATCGAGTCGTAGTGCGGACTGATGACGGTTCCCGCTTCTACTGCGGAGTCCCAGCGAACACCGGCTGGCACGCGCAAGTGGCTAACCGTTCCAGTCTGCGGAGTGAAACCTTCGGCTGGATCCTCGGCTGCGATCCGTACTTCAAAGGCATGACCAACCAGGTTGATATCGCTCAGATAGTCCGCCAAGGGCTCGCCGGCAGCGCTGCGCAGTTGCAGCTCAACCAGATCCAGGCCGGTGATGTATTCGGTAACGGGGTGTTCGACCTGCAGGCGGGTGTTCATCTCAAGAAAGAAGAATTCACCAGTATTGTCATCGACGATGAACTCGACCGTTCCGGCCGAGTCGTAGCCGATTGCCTCGGCCAGGCGGCAGGCCCGATCCCGCAGACCGTGACGGGTCTCGTCCGTCAGGTTAGGGGCCGGAGCCTCCTCGATCAGCTTCTGATATCTCCGCTGGACCGAGCACTCCCGGGTACCCAGATCCACAACGAAACCATGACGATCACCTATCAGCTGCACCTCGACATGACGCGGTCGGGTGATGTATCGCTCGACAATGACGTCGCCATTGCCAAACGAGCGCTCAGCCTCCGAGCGGGCCTCGTGAAGGGCGGCATCAAAGTGCTCAGGCTGATTGGCGACGCGAATACCTCTTCCGCCCCCACCGGCCGCAGCCTTGATGAGAACCGGAAAGCCGATGGTGGCCGCCGCAGCCGCCAGGTCACCATCGTCTTGTGAACTGTCGAAGCCGGGGATGATGGGAACACCGTGTTCGTCAGCCAGGCGACGAGCGTCGGTCTTCAAGCCCATCACGTCAATGGCCTCCGGTTTCGGTCCCACCCAGATCAACCCGGCGTCAACGACGGCGCGGGCAAAGTCGGCGTTTTCCGACAGAAAACCGTAGCCCGGGTGGATGGCCGTGGACCCGGTACGGCGGGCAGCCGTGAGAACGGCCTCGACGGACAGATAAGACTGGGCCAAGTCGGCCGGGCCAAGTCGGGTTGCCTCAGTAGCTTCGGAAACGAATGGGGCATGAGCGTCAGGATCGGCGTAGACAGCGACAGTGGGTACTCCAAGACGCTGCGCCGTGCGTAGAACACGACGGGCGATCTCTCCCCTGTTGGCGACCAAAAGCTTCATGTCCGACAGTCCAATTTTGGATGCCGAGTCGGATTCGGGCATAGCGGGCCTCACATCCGGTAGACGAGCCCGTTACCGGGTTCGGGGGCGTCTTGGCGAGCGGCCAGGGCTAACGACATACCCAGAAGATCTCGGGTCTGAACCGGGTCGATCAGACCGTCATCCCAGAGCCTTGATGTGGCATGGTACGGGTCGGATTGTGTCTCGTATTGCTGTCTGATCTCCGCCTTGATAGCAGCGATCTCATCCTCAGTAGTTTCGGCCCCTTTGAGGCCACCGAGCCGGATATCGGTCAGAACCGTCTCGGCTGTTGCCGCGGCCATGGTGGCAATGCGAGAGTTCGGCCAGGCGTAAAGGAAACGAGGGTTGAAACCCCGACCACACATGCCGTAGTTTCCGGCTCCATACGATCCGCCGATCAAGACGGTGTACTTCGGAACAGTGGCGTTGGCTACCGCAGCCACCATCTTGGCACCGTGCTTGGCTATTCCGGCTGCCTCGGAGTCCGAACCGACCATGTAGCCGGACGTGTTCTGAAGAAAGATCAAGGGAATTCGACGCTGCTCGCAGAGCTCGATGAAGTGCGTCGCTTTCAGCGCCGACTCGGGAAAGATGATGCCGTTGTTGGCGATGATCCCTGTCAGGTGGCCCCAGATACGAGAGAAGCCACAGACGATCGACGAGCCCCACTCCGGCTTGAACGAACGGAATCGCGAACCATCGACCAGTCGAGCGATGATCTCCAGGGCATCAAAGGGAATCCGATCGTCGGCCGACACGATTCCGTACAGTTCCTCGGCGGCGTAAGCCGGCGCGACAGGTTCGATCCAGTCGGCCCAAGGTTGCCGATCGATGATCTTGCGTTGGTTTGTCGCCTCACAGAGGTCTCGGAGGAGGCCATACGCCTCCTTCTCAGTAGCTACCCGGTAGTCGCTGACCCCTGAAACCGTGGTGTGAACTTCAGCTCCACCGAGCTCGTCCGGACTGACGATTTCGCCCAGCGCAGCTTTGACAATAGGGGGACCGCCCAGAAAGATCCGTCCTATTCCCTCCACCATGATGACCTCATCGCTCAAGGCAGGCACGTAGGCGCCTCCGGCGGTGCAACCGCCTAGAACAACTGACAGCTGCGGGAGGCCCTGTGCTGACAAGCGGGCCTGCCGATAGAACGATCCACCAAAGTGGTCTTTGTCCGGGAAGATCTCGTCTTGTAGCGGGAGAAATGCACCGCCCGAGTCAACCAGGTAGATAACGCCGAGACCGTTTTCAGCAGCGATGTCTTGGGCGCGCACATGCTTCTTGATCGCCATCGGTACCAAGGATCCGCCTTTGACGGTGGCGTCATTGGCGATGAATACGTAAGGAACTCCGTGGACAAGGCCGATTCCGGTTACGATCCCGGCGCCGGGCACGGAGTTGTCGTACTGCTCCCAACCACTCAACGTAGAGAACTCGACAAAGGGACTACCAACGTCGATAACCATGTCGATTCGCTGCCGGACCATGACCTTGCCTCGACCGAGGTGTCGGTCGATGCTCCGCTGGCGGCCCGGCCCGCCATCAACCGCCCACTGCATACGCTCGTTGAGTGTCGACACGAGGTCGCGATAAGCCTTCTCGTTGCCGTGGAATGCCTCGGAACTCACGTCTATGGCTGATCGAATCGGTCGCAATTGGGTGGTTTCCGGGTTGACGGTGCTGTGGCAAAGACGCCGTGGTTTACACCACAAACCTAACAACTGGCGCGCTGCCTATGCGAGATCACCTTGGCAAACTTGGTCGAGTTCCATTTACGTGGCACGGACGAGAGAATCAAGCTCGTGCACGATGGCCTCGGCCAACTCGTTCACGTCCGGCACCAGGTCCCGATCGGCGACCACGCTGACATCTACACTGGCGTCGCGGGACAAGATGCAAATGGCAAGACCGCAACCGTCGACTAACGAAGGCAGCGCCCAACGATGATCAACCGGTGCACCCAAAATGCTCAACGGCGAGGTGGATCCGGGAACACTGACCACAACCACGTTGAAGGGCGGGTGAAACCTCGAAGCGGCGCTAGTACGGGCAACCAGTCGGGCGGCCATAGCCGCCACCGACGGCGAGGCCTGATATAGCTTACGAATCGTGTCAACCGACTGAGCACCCATCTGTTCGGCCAGCGCGGCCATGGTTTCATGAACGTGGTGAACTCGCCCAACCGGGTCAGCGGCATCGGTCTGGAGGCTGACCAATGCGGTTCCTAGAGGCTGATCGGTTGCGTCAACCAGGATCGGGGCCAGCGCCACAACAGACTCATCGGGCAACTCTCCCCGTTCGGCTAGCCAACGACGGAGACCACCCCCCACGGTGGCCAACAGCACGTCGTTGAAGCGGACAGACAGGCGTTGGCGGACCTTGCGAATGTCGTCGACCGCCAACGTTCCCACAGCGACACGACGATTGGGGCCGAGGCTGCGGTTGAATGACAGTCGCGGCACGACGTGTTCTCCACTCTCGACTTCGACATCCCCGCTAGGGCTTGCCCACTGGGCAGCCAGGGTCGGCAGTATCTGCGATCCGACCACGGGGATGTTTCGAGCCAACGAGACGCCCAACCGGCCCCAGTTGTAAGGCGAAACCGCTTGAGATAGCGCTGCTCGTCGAAGAAGCTCCCCGTCGGAGAGGACGTCGGGCGTCGCCCTCGGCGACGGTACCACCTCACCGGGTTCATCCGGACTCGATCCATTCGGCGCCGACGACGGAGTCAGAGGGTCGACAAGATCAAGCCCGGTCACGCCATCCACGAGGGCATGATGAACCTTGGCAAACAATCCACTTCGACCGTCGGGACGGTCGATGAGATACAACTCCCAGAGCGGGCGGTTTCGATTGATCGGCCGCTCATGCAGGCGAGCCAGCAAAGCCAACTCCTTAATGGCCACATCGCCTCGGCCTGAGGCCGGAACACCTATGTGTCGGACGTGGTACCCAAGATCGAAGTCGGGGTCGGGTTCCCACCACGGCCGGTCCAAACGCAGCGGAACCTCTCGGACCCGGTAGGTGAGCTCCGGAACCTGCGCCAGACGGGCTTCGAGGCCGATCAGAAGCTCGTCAAACCCAAAGCCGGCTTTGCCGGCCCCATCGACCACGGCGTACACCGAGGTGTGGCCGAGATTGGTGTTGCTCTCAGCCGAGAGCAACATTGCCTCTCTGGGCGTAACTTGCCGCATCACCGCATGATAAGAGCAGGATGTTTGGACAGCCCGATCAAAGCAGGAATGCTCTGGCTGAATTAGTCGGTCGGACGCAGTTTCAAGTCGAGTGACCGACCCTTCGACCAGTCGGAGACGAATCGGAGTCGATCACCTCGAAGGACGGTGGTACGCCACTCGATCTTCGTGTCGTTGAAACTGCCGAGTCGTTCGAGGTAGAAGGCGGCGTCGCTTTTGGCCAGACCCAGCAGATCTCGGTCGCCCGCTGTTGGCACAATCGGTGTCAACCGCTCCCAGCCCTGATTGGGTACCGGCGCTCCGGCAGAATCCAACTCGAAGTACAACGCCGTGTGGCTAAAGTCGGCCTGCAGTAGCGGCTCGGCCAAATCGAACGGTAGCCATACCCGATCGACAGCTAGCGGGCCGTCACCGGCGAGACGAAGCCGTTCCAGGAAGACAAACTCAGTTTCCTCATCGCTCTCCAGATGAGCGGCGACCGCCGGATCGGTAACAACTTCAAGAGCAAGCACTTTGCTGTTCTGCTCCACTCCCTGGGACTCGACTGCTTGGAAGAGTGTGTAGAGCGTGCCTAGAGACTGCTCAAACTCCGAACGATTGACTACCGTGCCCTTGCCCCGCTCGCGTTTCAACAGGCCGGTCTTGTTGAGGTGGCGTACGGCCTCGCGAACCGTATGCCTGCTGACCTCGTAGGTCTCGGTCAACTGGAGATCAGTGGGGAACGAGGAGTCGAACTCCCCAGTGTCAAGACGACGACGTAACTCAGCCTCAAGCTGAGCCCACAACGGCATCGGGCTTGTGCGGTCAAGCGGTTTGGCGGTCAGCGTGCTCTCCGTTCAGATCCGAGTCGTGACCCGAACTGAAATGTTCGGACTTTCACCTAAAGTATCGCATTTAGCTGCGCCTCGCGGTCTACGATTCAACATCGACGTGGCCCGCCCACCGGCGGGAACTACACCGGGCAGGTTCATGAACGAATCCAACGAGAGCAGTACTCGCACCCAGCTAGTCGGCTGGGGGTTCGTCGTTGCTCAATTCGTGTTGATCGCAGCACTGATCTTGACCGGCCAAGACGATCATTGGCCGATACCAGGCTGGCTCCGCCTCGTGTCGTGGGCCCTTTTCGTTGGAGGGTTCGTAATCATGGCAGCGGCCGCGCTTCGCTTGGGCTGGTCATTGACCCCAACACCTGTTCCGCGAACAGTCGGACAGCTGAAGACCGATGGGTTGTACCGTTGGGCCCGCCACCCCATCTACAGCGGACTCTTGGTCGTCGTTGTTGCTATCACCCTCCGGTCGGCAAGTCTTGTTACCGCCGCCATTGCCGTCGCAATCATCATTTTCTTCAACGCAAAGGCAGCGTGGGAGGAAGGTCGGCTGAAGGATCGCTATCTGGGGTACGCAGCGTACGCAGCCCGAACCCCCCGCTTCATTCCCTCCATCCGATCCTTAGTGGATCGCTCGGGCTAGGCCTCTGGTCGGCTGATCGCACCTGCCGCCTCAAGGTCGGCCAGATCAGCCGCAGTCAACTCAAGTACTTCGGTGAGGACCGCCTCGGTGTCAGCTCCCACCGCCGGCGCCGGACCTTGTGGAGCAATGTGAACGCCCTTCATTTTGATCGGCGAGGCGACGGTTCGCATGTTCTCGACGGATAGGTCTCCACTAGCCGTCGGCACGTCAACGACAAAGTCGTTGGCCACGACCTGCGGATCGTCGGCAACATCGACCGTGGACTGCACCGCCGACCATGGAATACCCACGGCGTCAAGGCGCTTACCCCATTCACCAACCGTGCGTGAGCGAGTCTGGTGGTCCATTATGTCCAACAGCTCCGCCATGTTCTGAAATCGGGCTTTGCCTGACTCGAATCTTGGATCGGCGGCCAAGCCGGCCAGATCGAATGCCGTGCAAAGATCCTGCCAAGCTGTCGGGTAGGTTCCCGGCATGGTCACCACGATCCATTTGTCCTCAGCGCAGGGGTAGGCGCTGCCCAGCGGGCTCAGCTGCCGGGATCGAGGGCGACGGCTCGGCTGATATCCGTCGACCAGCGTCGTGGACAAGTCGGTGGATGCCCCCCACAGGGCGGTACCAAGAAGGCTGGTCTCGACCACCTGATGTTCACCGGTCTGCTCAACCACTCTGAGCGCGGCTAGGACCGCGGCCAACAGCGCCAACCCGGTCATGTGATCGCCCAAGGCGTTGGGCATGACTCTTGGCTGACCTGTTTCCGGTTCAGCAGCCAACGCGGCCAAACCGCTTCTTCCCCAGAAGGCCGTTACGTCGTAGCCGGGCCGATCGGCTTCGACACCCTCGGAGCCGTATCCGATCAGCGTGGCGTGAACCAGTTTGGGATTGACCGCCACCAGCGAAGATGGGTCGATACCAAATCGACGCTGACGCTCAGGCAGAAGATTGCAAACAAAGACGTCGGATCGCTCAGCCAGGCGCCGGATCAAATCTGCACCCTGAGGGTCCTTCATGTTGACCGCCACCGACCGTTTGCCCCTGTTGTCGGCGGTAAAGGCGGCGTCGAATCCGGCTGCCGGGTGATCCTCGGCAACTCGAGGCGGTCGCATTGCCCCTCGCATGTAGTCACCACCGACGGGTTCGATCTTGATGACGTCGGCTCCCATGTCGGCCATAATGGCCGCCGCGCTGGGTGCCGCCATCCAGCCGGCCACCTCGAGAACACGGATCCCGGCCATGGGGCCTGGAAGCGTGGCCGGGTTCACCGTGCCGGGTTGAGGGTTGTTTGCCGAATCGCCTGTTGTCACAATCATCGAGTATGGCACCCGGCGAGCACGCTTTACCTAACGGCCCAACCGACCCGGTCCCAGGCCATCACCCCGGCACAGGTCATCTGGAAGGCCCCGAGGTTGATTGGCCGATGCAGCTAGTTGATCTTCACCGTCGAACGGCCGCCGACCAGGTTGTGCGAATCACCCTGGCAACCGACACCAGCGGTCGGCTGAGACTGGGCGATGTCATCGTCGGGGGCGGCTTCGACATCGTCGATTCGCCAGACGATGAGGCCCTCGAGCGTCGGGCCGAGAGTAGCCCATCGGTCATCAGGGCCGTTCGTCGTTGGACCCTGCCAGACACCGTCTCAGCCGACATGCAACTACTGGTCTGCGGCCTCAACCCCAGCCCCACATCGGCTGATCGCGGCGTCGGGTTCGGACGCCCGGGCAACAGATTCTGGCCGGCCGCCGTCCAGGCAGGACTTGTGTCCAGGCCCTTTGATGCCGACAACGCCCTGCGTCAACACGGCATCGGGATGACCGATCTAGCCAAGCGAACCACAAAAAGGCCAGCGAACTCACCGCGGCGGAGTATCAAGCGGGTGTCGAGCGAGTCGAACGATTGATCTCGTGGCTACAACCGCAACGCATTTGTTTCGTCGGCCTGGCCGGATGGCGCAGTACCCGAAATCGTAAAGCCTGTGCCGGCTGGCAGGGTGAAGGTTTGGCTGGTCGCCCTCTATATCTGATGCCCAGCACCAGCGGTCTGAACGCTCACAGCCAGCTTCGGGACCTAACCGAGCATTTGGCCGCGGCTGCTGCAGGGCCGCCCAACATCGTCTCGAAATCCGATACCCGCTGAGAACTAGTACGTCACGTCGGCCATTTGCCGTCGCAGGAGATCGAGTCCGACCGAGCCAACCGCCAATAGGTGCGAATGGAACGACTTCAGCTCGAAGCCCGGCCGCGATGAATGCTCGGTTCTCATATCCAAAATGGCCTGCTCACCCACCTTGTAGCTGATCGCCTGACCGGGCCAACCGAAGTACCGAGTCACTTCGGAGTCGGCTGCTGCTGTGCTCAGCAAGGCTCGCTCCACTAATAGCTCGTTGGCCAGCTCAAAGCTCCATTGGCTGCCGGGGTGAAAGCTGACGTCTCCAGGAACAGGCAAGCCGCAGTGCGCCCCGATGTCGATGGCAATCCGACACGATCTCAACAGCTGGCTGGACAACAGGCCCACTCGGTATTCTGGGCGCTCCAGGTAGCCGATTTCGTTCATAAATCGTTCGGCGTACAACGCCCATCCTTCGCCGGAACCAGGGTGCCAGACCATCGACTTGTGGAAACGCGAGAGGTCGTCGCCCTGAGTCATCTGAACACCGACCTGGAGGTGGTGTCCGGGGAAGCCTTCGTGATAAGCGGTGGTAACTTCGTCGAACAAGGGAAAGTGGCTGTTTCCCTCCACTGGGTACCAAACCGAACCGGTCCTGGAAAAGTCTTCTGACGGTGGGACGTAGTGAGCGGCGCTAGCCCCTCCTGCCGGCTCCACCTGAACGGCGATAGCGCGAATCTCACCTGGGACATCGAAGTGCACGCCTTCGAGATTCTCCAATGCCTGCAGTTGCCGCTCCGTCATCAACTCGACGAAATGCCCTTCGTCGCGGGCGGCGTACTCGGCACCTGTCTTCAAGCGACCTATGACTTTGGCGACGGGCACGGTGCTGTCGATTTCTGCGCAAGCATCGTTCAGATCCGACCACAGCCGTTCGACTTCGTCCCATCCCCAACGGTATGTCTCGTCCATGTCGAGGGAACATCCGAGGTGTGCTTCTGCTTCAGCGGTGTACCGCTCTCGACCTACACCATCATCGTGCCTGGCGGCGGGAAGGTAGGTTTCGGTCAGGTAGGCACCAAGGTCATTGAAAGCCACCTTGGCGTGCGCAACCCCGTCACGCAATCGACTGACTAGTGCAGCGTCACCAAGGTTGGCTTCGTCCAGCTTTCCGACAAGCTGATCCAGAACCGAGTGATCGGACCCGAGTGAACGTCCCTGCTCCAGCACTGCCTCTACTTGCCGACGGGCCACGGTCTTGGATTGGTGCCGTCCTTCCTCAAGCGTGCGACGGTAGCCGTCCAGGGCCTCACCGGTTGAAGCCAGACGAGAACAGATGTCAGTCCAACCTTCAGCCGAGGTCATGTCCATCGACCCGTAGACGAATCGAAGGCCCTGGTGTGAACTTGCGATGTTGTTCAGGTCGTAGAAAGGACGACCAGCATCAATGGAGCCAATCTCCAGGTCGCACTCGTCGATCAACACTGCTTTGGCCAAGTCCGAGCGGGCATCGGTAGCCGGGCACTGCTGGGCTCGGGCCCTGAGGTCGCTCCACATCTTACGGGTGTCGACCACACCGTCGGGTGACATGTCGGGCCACCGCCCATCGTGACCCCTCACACCGACATAAGTGGCCAAAACAGGTTCCTGGGCGGCAACGATCTCAGTGGCCTCATCGCTAAGAGCAAAGATGTCGATCATTGGCTCAGACTAGTCGGGACTACTAGTTGAGGTTTCTCGATTCACCAGGAGCTGTGTGTCCACGGGTACCGCCATCGAAGTGGCCAACGCATTGGTTTGGTGAGCCATGGCCACCACGGCCAAAAGCTCGCTGTGTTGCTCGGTACTCATTCCCTTGGCCCGGGCCGCAGCGGTGTGCGAGTGAAGACAGTAGTCACATCCATTGGCGGCCGAAACGGCGACGTAGATCATCTCCTTAGCCAAGGGATCGAGATGACCAGGACCCATAACCAACTTCAGGCTCTCCCAAATCCGACGCAACGTAGCCGGGTCGTTGGCCAAGGCCTTCCAAAAGTTGTTGACCTCATCGATGTTTCGAGTCGATCGAATGTCGTCGATCACCGATCGGGCCTCATCTGACATCTCGTCGTATGCCAGCAATTTGACTGTGCTCATCTTGGTGCTCTCGATTCCTGCTAGATCTTGTGTTAGTTGTCTGTCGCTTGTGGTAGCCCACAATCGGCTCAATCTCAACTGCTCCAGCCGACGATCCATCGGTGACGTTCTGCCGATACGGTGCACTGGGTGAGCACAGAAAACCCAGTTGACGCCCCCAAAGACGGTGTCGACGACCGGTCTTCCGGCGAGTCGACGTCAACCGACTTCATCCGGCAAAAAGTAGTTGCCGACAATGAGTCAGGTCGATTCTCACAGCGTGTCCAAACCCGATTTCCTCCTGAACCCAACGGCTACCTTCACATCGGGCACGCCAAGGCCATCAACCTGAACTTCTCCATCGCCTCGGAGTTCGGCGGCACCTGCAACCTTCGTTTCGATGACACCAACCCTGACGGCGAGGACCAGGAGTTCATCGACGGCATCGAGGAGGACCTGGCTTGGTTGGGCTACGAGCCCTCAGCTCCGGCACTCTACGCTTCGGACTACTTCGAACAGCTCTACCACTGGGCCGAGAGCCTGATCGAAAGGGGTCTCGCCTACGTCGACGATCAGGATGCCGAGACCATTTCCGCCCAACGGGGCGGTTTCGGGAAACCCGGCATCGAAAGCCCGCATCGAGGCCGAACACCCGAAGAGAACCTCCAGCTGTTCCGCGACATGCGTGACGGCCGCTACGGCGATGGCGAAAAGGTGCTGCGGGCCAAAATCGACATGCAGAGCGAAAACATGCAGCTGCGCGATCCAATCATGTACCGGATCAAGCGCATGGCGCACCATCGAACCGGTGACACCTGGATCATCTACCCCACCTACGACTGGGCGCATGGCCAATCCGATGCCATCGAAGGGGTTACACACTCGCTGTGCACACTGGAGTTCACCGACAACCGAGCGCTGTACGACTGGTATCTCAGCAACCTTGAGCTTCCCGCCGAGCAACCTGAGCAAACCGAATACGCCCGGCTCGGGCTCACCTACACCCCCATGTCCAAGCGGGTCTTCGCCCGCCTGGTGGACCAGGGCATCGTGGACGGTTGGGACGATCCTCGGATGCCGACGTTGCGAGGACTCCGCCGACGGGGCTACCCACCGGTGGCCATACGAGACTTCGTGGACAAGGTCGGTATCGCCCGCACCAACTCGACCACCGAAATCGAGTTGCTTGAGTCCTTTGTACGAACCGAACTGAACAGAACGGCGCTGCGTCGAATGGCCGTCCTTCGACCGTTGAAGGTGATTATCACCAACTGGCCGGAGGGTGACGAACGTCTGCTCACCGCCATCAACAATCCCGAAGACGAAACAGCCGGTACCAGGACAGTCGCATTCGGGCCCGAGCTGTGGATCGAACAAGACGACTTCAAACTCGAGCCGCCCTCCAAGTACTACCGCCTCTCCCCCGGCCGCGAAGTTCGACTGCGCGCCGGCTTCTACATCACTGCTCACGATGCAGACACCGATTCCGACGGCAATCCGGCCACCGTCTACTGCACGTACGACCCCGAGAGTGAAGGCGGATCGACCCCCGACGGCCGCAAAGTGAAAGCCACCATCCACTGGGTTTCAGCCCAATACGCGGTCGGCGGCACCGTCAATCTTTACGATCGTCTATTCAGTCACGCTCACCCTGGAGAGGGTGGCGCAGATCCGCTCGACAGCGTAAACCCAAACTCAAGGGAAACGCTGGCCGATGTCCGGCTTGAGCGGTCATTGGCCCAGGTTCAACCCGGACAGGTTGTCCAGTTCGAGCGGCTTGGCTACTTCGCCGTCGATTTGGATGACCCCCGCGTGTTTCACCGCACCGTGGGCCTCCGCGACGAGTGGGCCAACATCCAGAAGCGTCAGCAGAAACAGCAGCAGAACCAACAAAAGCAGCGCAAGCGGTAGCAGACACAGCAACCGGCCGGTACCTCGGTGTACCGGACCGACCAGGATTTTGGCAAGCTTGCATGACATCGGATCGGGCCGAACACCGGCACACCCACGAGAGGAGTCGCGGTGACAGACACGGTTGACACAAAGCCGGTCAACGACCAGGGCAACGGAGGCGCTCCCAGTTCAGGGTCGGTGGATTCAGGATCAGTGGGTTCAGAATCAGCGACGTCACAGAGCAGTCGACGCTTCGTTCGGGCCGACGGGCCGGACAAGGTCACCGGCTCAGGTCGCTACACAGCGGACTTACAGCTGACCGGAATGCTCTACGCCAAGTTTCTTTACGCTGGTGCTTCAAGTGCGCGAATTCAACGACTGAATCTCGATCCGGCACGCCGTGTACCAGGTGTCTTGGCCGTACTCAGCGACGCTGACGTCCCCGATGTCCGCTACAGCCCGGGGGTGGCCGATCGCCGGCTCTTCGCCCGCGACACCGTACGGTTCGAAGGCGAAATCGTAGCCGCTGTGGCCGCCACCACACCTGAAGCTGCCAAAGCGGCGATCTCTGCCATCGAGATGGACCTTCAGCCGCTGGAGCCGGTAACCGACCCGGAAAAAGCACTACTCGACAGCTCACCGCTGGTCCATCCCGACTGGGCTGAGTACGCCGCCGACGAAGGCGTCGTACGATCCGGAAATACCGCCTCGTTCTCGTCTCTCTCCCGCGGGGACGCTGCCTCGGCCATGGCGTCGGCCGAAACGGTGGTATCCAGCCGATACGTAGCCGACGGCTGCCATGCGGTGCCCATCGAACCACGAGCAATTGTGGCTCAGTGGGAAGGCGACAAGCTCACGGTTTGGACCTCAACCCAGGTTCCCTTCGACGCTCGGGCCGGCATCTGCGAAACCCTGGGCCTTCCGACCAATCGGGTTCGAGTCGTGGTGCCGCACCTTGGTGGCGGCTTCGGCGGCAAGTGCGGCTTTCACTTTGAGGCCCACGTAGCTGCCTTGGCTCGGGCCGCCAAACGCCCCGTCAAACTGGTCTTCTCCCGAGCAGAGGAGTTCCTGGCTCCTGATCGCCGTCGTGAAGGCATGGTCGTCGAACTCACCAGCGGCCTTGACGCTGAGGGCCGGATCACAGCCAGAACAGGTCGACTGGTGCTTGACAGTGGCGCCTACCTGGCCGACAAAGCATTCTTCCCCCAGTTGGCGGCCATGCAAGCCACGGGCCCGTATCAAATACCCAATCTTGAGATCGAAGCTCATCTGGCTTACACCAACCGCCAGCCTGCCGGTTCAGTACGGGCGCCGACCGCTCCTCAGGGGTGCTGGGCGGTCGAGTCCCACACCGACGAACTGGCCAAAGAAATCGGCATGGATCCGGTTGAGTTCCGCCGTCTCAATGCTCTCGATTCCGGGGCGACCGGGGCGACCGGACAGGTCTACGAAGCAATCGGCCTACAGGACTGCATCGACCAGGCCACTTCGATGCTCAACCCAGCCGCCGACGTCGGCGTTGACGAAGCCTGCGGAGTGGCAATTGGTTGGTGGCCGAGTTTCTCTTCCCCGTCGGGTGCCTATGTGAAGATCGACAGCGACGGCAAGGGCCAGATCATCACCGGTGCCCAAGAGTGCGGTACTGGAGCGGTAATGACACTTCGACAGCTAGCAGCCGATGAAGTCGGTCTCGAGCCAGAGGACTTCGAACTCGTCTATCAAGACACCAGCGCAGCGCCCTACGATATGGGCGCCACCGGCTCTCAAACACTGTTCAACAACGGTCGAGCAGTCTTGGCCGCCGCCGTCCAAATTGCCGACCAACTAAAGATCCTTGCCGCCGAGCGATTGGAAGCGGCGGAAGCCGACATCGTGCTGGCCGACGGCCAAGCATCTGTGGCTGGCACGCCAGCCGCCTCGGTTCCCATCGCTGAGCTGGCAGCAGAAGCCGCCGGAGGCGCTTTACTACTCGGACACGGATCATCGGCCGAAGTCACCCAACCCACCAGTACCGCCACCTGTGTCGGCGATCAGGGAGTGGCCGCCTGGCTATCGCCCCAGTTCTCCTGCCATGTGGTCAAGGTGAGGCTGGATCGCGATACCGGGGTCGCCCGCGTTACCGATGTTGCGGCCGCCCACGACTCGGGAGTCATCCTCAACCCAACGGGTGCCCTGGGGCAGGTCCACGGCGGAATCATGATGGGCATCGGACAGGCACTCACCGAAGGCACCGTCTACGACGATCAGGGCAATCAGCGAAACCCCATGCTTCTCGAGTACAAGCTCCAAACAGCGGCCGACGGCCCGACGATCGACGTTGAGTTCATCCAGGCTTACCCGGGCGAAGGACCAGGCGGAGCCAAAGGCTTGGCCGAGGCACCGAACGTGGCCACAGCAGCCGCAGTCAACAACGCTCTGGCCAAACTGACGGGTCGTTCAATACGACAGATGCCGATGACGGCTGAACGAGTCTGGACCGAGATGCAGGTCGCATCCAGCGACGAGAACTCAGCCACCACCGGAGGTAGCGATCAATGACAGCCGGACCGTTCCTCATGGCCGACAACGTCGACGCTGCCCTGGCCGCCCTGGCGGCCGGGGCCAAACCGGTGGCGGGTGGCACCGACCTTGTCGTCGGCGCACGCCAGGGCAAAGACCCGCTTCCACCGAGCTTGGTAGCAATCGACCGAATAGCCGAGCTGGCCACTATCACCTCAACGGAAGAAACCGTTGCTATAGGCGCTGCTGTTACTCACGCCCGACTGATGACCGACAATCTCATCGTGGGCGACTATACAGCCTTGGCCGATGCCGCTGCCCTGGTCGGGTCCCCTGCCACTCGTAACGTCGGAACCCTGGGTGGCAACGTTATGAACGGCTCACCCGCCATGGACACCGGCGCCCCGCTGGTGGTGTTCGGCGCCTTGGTAGAACTCAAATCTCAAGCAGGGGCTCGGCTCGTCCCCCCAGCCAACCTTTGGGTTGGCCCCGGCACCACATCGGCATCCAACGACGAGCTCTGCACTGCGTGTGTTCTTCCTCGACGACCTCCCCGGTCGGGAAGTGCCTACATACGCCTGGAGTACCGCAGGGCCATGGAAATTGCCGTGGTTGGTGCAGCGGCCAGTGTCGAGCTCAACGAAGCCGGAGAACTTCAACACGTTGCGGTGGCTCTCACCGCCGTAGCTCCAACGATCATGGCCGTGGAGAACCTGGACACGGTCCTCGACCAACCGATGAGCGACGAGGTCCTGGACGCCGTTGCCTCATTGGCATCCTCCCAGGCGAAGCCCATTTCCGATCTCCGAGCCGGCGCCGAGTACCGGGCCCACGCTGTGGGCGTAATGGCTCGAAGAGCAGTCGATGCCGCAGCCCGAAGGGCCGGCGGCGAACACATTCCGGTTCCGGTCAATCGAGCCGAAGGTGTAGGAAGGACCGAACGATCATGAGCGAGACAACGCAAGGAGGCACATCGGGTGGCCAGACCACACCGCTTAACTACAGCCTCTCAGTGAACGACATCGACTACCCGGTCGTAGCCGATGTTGGTGCCTCGCTTCTCTCGGTCCTTCGCAATAACATAGGACTCACCGGAACCAAGGAAGGGTGTGACGATTGCGAGTGCGGGGCCTGCATGGTTCTCCTAGACGGTCGGCCGGTCAATTCCTGTAGTTTCCTGGCCGCTCAAGCACAGAATCGGACGGTCTCAACCGTCGAAGGTTTGGCCGAAGCCGCTGGCCTCCATCCGCTGCAACAGCTTCTGTTGGACGCTGGCGGGGTGCAATGCGGATTTTGCACGCCGGGGATGTTGATGTCTGCCCGAGCCCTCCTCGACAGCAACCCGCAGCCGACCGAAGACGATATTCGAATCGGCTTGTCCGGAAACCTGTGCCGCTGTACCGGCTACGACTCGATCGTGGCCGCCGTGCAAGAGGCGGCCGTCCAACTGGGCGACTCCGCCAGCTAGCAACACCCAGCAGGACGTTCGCTCTGCTCATATCCGGTCGCTCGGTCCCGCCGAAATTCGGCCTGTTACACAACTGTCACAGATGTGTACCAAGCTACTTTTAGCGGTTTTTGGGCCTCTGATTGTTGAGGCAACAATCAGGAATCCACCATCGGACACCTCAGCGATCGTATTTTCTTCCTCAGCGAGACAGGAAGCCGCCGGCCTGGTCCGACCAGCCGGCACCCACGCGCCGGAGGTTCGATGCGACAGGTTCTTACACTACGAGAACTCGGGGAGAGGTACGGAGTCGATGTAGGCCAGATCAAAAGACTGGTCCGAGTCGGCGCGCTACCAGAAGCGATGAAAGAAAACGGTCCGTCGGGGAAACGATGGGTGATACCGGCCGACAAGATCGAGGCCGTGGCGACACGACACGGATGGCACGTGAACGAAATCAACCTCAACGCCGACACGCACCCAGCAACGGTTTCGTTGGCTACAACAGACGCACACGGAGAACAGATGACAGCATCTCAAGCATCAGATACCGGAATGCAGCCAGAGGCACAAACCGCGGCCACAACGACGCTGACTGATCGTTCGGCCGACGTCGACATCAGAACACACCAGGCGGCGCCGACCCAGACCGACGAACACATCCCGCCGCCGTCGCCGATGAGCCTCACTCCCCTACGACGCCAAACGGATCTGCAACCACCGCTTCCGCCCGAGGCGCTGAAGGTGAAACGCGCCGAGCCGGACATGTCGCTGATCCCCGCCCTTTCTGAAGTTCTCAATGAAGATCTTCTTACCCGCCTGCTAGGCGCCCATGAGGACAAGGCAACGGCTCAGGCCCGGGTTAAAGAAACCGAGCGGGCTCTGACCTCGCTGACCGCAAGCCACCGTCACGTTTCAATGCAGCTGTCTGAAGAGCGCAAGGAACGGGAGATACTGGCCGAGCGGCTGCGCGAAGAGCGCAATACCCGGCTCCAATCGGAAGCCAAAGTGGCCGAACTTCATCAGCGAGTAGCCAGGGAGACGGCTATCGCCGAATCGGAACAGCGGGCCAGGCAGACCGCCACCGACAGAAGCATCAAAGCCGAACGAGACGCTGCCACGGCGCTTGGTTCGATGGGGCCGGTTTCGAGGCGCAAGTACGACCGACGGGCAAAGAAGCGGGGCTGAGCGTTCGGCAGCCTTGATCTACGTGCCTGATCTCACACCGTCGGTGAACGGCAGCCAGGTTTGACGAAGTCGAGCCATCTCGACGGCCCCGTAGACCGCTTCCTCGCCGATGTTGTGACCGCCGGCCTCTTCGCTACGGGCTAGAGCTTGACCAGTGTCTTCAACCGTCAGAACGCCAAACAGGACCGGAACCAGGGTTTCCAGCTGCACTTGCTGGATTCCTCTGGCGCACTCTCCTGCCACCAACTCGTAGTGGGTGGTCTCACCTCGGATAACGGCACCCAGGCAGACAACCGCATCAACGCGGCCCGAACGGGCGATAACGGAGGCAGCCAGTGGCAGCTCGAAACTCCCAGGAACCTCGGAGCGTTCGACACGGGTTATGGAGAGCTGCTCGATTGCCCGCTCCGCACCACCGCGGAGTCGACCGACGATCGTTTCGTTCCATCGGGCTGAGATCAAGCCCAGTGTCAAGCCGGTGCCACTTAGGCCGGCGGGCGTCTCTGCTCGTTGATCACCGCTAGCCATCGTCTGCTCGCTCCTATCCAGCCCGCCCTTTGCCTACAGCTACGTGTCTAGCGGGCGGTGCGACACTTCGCAATTATCTCAGCTGCGCGGTGCGACGCCGCCGCTGCTCAACTCGTATCCACTCCTCCGCGGCGCGACTACGTCGTCCGAGCTGGATGATCGTAGCCTCCGACACCTTGGCGATGCCGGCGCGCCGGTTGAGTTCGTCGTTGACCGTGGCGTGGGTTCGTCCGGTCAGCTCAGCCAGTTCCTTGGCCAGGTTAGTGTTAACCCGTCGTAGACGATCCCGCTCGTGCCTGGCCGATGGTCCACCTGCGGTGGGCGCAACAGCCGGGCCTCCGGCCGGAAGAGGAATCAGTCCAAGATCGAGTGTCAGCTCCTCGAAGTCCTGCCCTTCGAGTTCGTTGGCCGGATCCGGCCCGGGCAGATCGGTTAGCGCCAGAACATCATCCTCGGACGGTCCGTCAGTCGCCGTCGCCGACAACACGGCAAACAACGACATCTGATCCGTTTCCCGCTCGGCATCGCGTTCGGGAGTCTCGCGATCAGACTTTCTCAGGGAGTGACGCCGAGAATCAGCGATGGCTACTGCGTAGGAGCGAAGACGGGCATCATCGGGAACGAACATGTAGGCCCGCTGCGTGCCGCCTCCGGGGATAAACCGGACTACGCGGCCAACCGCCTGCCTGAAGAACAGTTCAGTAGTCGTCGTGGTGGCATAAACCGCCAGTCGGAGCCGTGGAATGTCTACTCCCTCGGAGATCATCCGAACTGCGACGACCCACGGATCGTCACCAGCGGCAAATTTTGCGATCTTTTCCGATGCAGCCGGGTCATCGGACGTGGCCAGTTCGACAGCGACATTGAAGCGTTGCTTGAGGTAGTCGGCTATGTCGCGTGCGTGATCTTGATCGCTGGCAATGACCAGACCACCGGCACCGGGATGATGCTGGCGGATGGAGGTCAACTGCTGGTGAGCTGATTCGAGCACCGAAGGCAGCCATTGCCCTTCCATGCTGAGAGCTGCTCGCAACCGTTGATTTGCCTGAGTGCGTGCCAGCGGATCGTCAAACGTGGCTGACAGGATGTCGCCGCTGGGGGCCATCCACTCCATGTGTCCGCCGAACCGAGGAAAGAAGACGGGGCGAACCACTCTGCGGTCGGCCAACGCTTGTCCATAGCCGTACTCGATGTCGGGCACGGCTTCGTCATCGTCATAGGTGACGAAGGGGATGGATCGAGTGTCGGAACGAAACGGAGTACCGGACAGCGCCAGTCGGCGCGACGCTCCTTCAAAGGCGTCACGAACCCCGTCACCCCAGGAACGTTCCTCACCGGCATGATGGATCTCATCCAGAATGACGAACCCACCTTGGCTAAGCGTGAAGAACGAAGCGGCCGAGGAGCCCACCTGCTGGTAGGTGGTCACGACGCCGTGAGAGTCAGCCGGTGGGCGGTCTCCGGGTTGCCAGTCGACAACCAACTGGAAGCCGAACCGTAGAGCGGCATCGGCCCACTGTTCTTTGAGATGCCGAGTTGGCACCACAACGACCAAAGGGCCGGGCAAATTGGGCATGGAAAGTCTGGCTGCGGCAAGGGCGAACGTCGTCTTACCTGCACCCGGGGTTGCCACCGCCAAGAAGTCGGCCTTGGCCGACGCTAGGAACAGATCTAGAGCTTTTCGCTGCCATAACCGCAGTCGAAGTCGAGAATGCTGAGTCATGGAAGCCGCCAGTTTGCCACACCTGTAGGGCCAAGCGGCGTCAAAAGGAAATGATGTTCCAAGACGTCGGGTCATCAGCCCCCGAAGAGGCTGAGACCCGCTGTCGAACTTGAGCGATCCGAGCCGACTTAACCGTCGGTGTCGGTGCTCTCCGCCGAATCCTCAGCTGCCGGATCTTCTTCGGCTGCCGGATCCTCGGAGGTTTCAGCCGGGGCGGCACCTGAACCGGTGAACTCGGACGGGAAGCAATCAACAGGAACTTCCAGGCCGAACTCTTCGCAATAGGTCGCGGCGGCGGAGCGGTCCGGGAATCCCCCGACATAGATGTTCCAGTAGCCGGGCAGGAGCTCCGGGTAAGGATCGCTGGGGGTCAGAACCAATTGCTCGTGACCGGCCCCTCGATAGTCGTCAAACTGCCGAACGGCTTCAGTCCATCCCTCGTTTAGGATGTCCACCGATGACAGGTTGGCTCGCCAACCGATCAGCGGGGCCGGCGGCTCGACATAGACTTCGACGCCATTTGAATCGGCTGTTTGACCATTGTGAAGCACGCGAATAACAATCGAGTGGCGGCCTTCGGGCAATACCAGGTCAGGGACAAAGTCGATCGGGCCCGGCTGCTCTTGACCATCGACGATCACGATGTACTGCGAGTCGACGGGAACCGGCGACAGGTTAATCGTGTAGGCCACCTCTGTAGCCAACGGCCCACCGTCGGCACCGTCCAGCGACAGCGTCGGTGCTCCTTCGAGCGCCAGTGGAGCGGCCGGATCAACCGGGGCGGTCGTCGCCTCTTCAACCGTTTCACCGGTCGGGTCGGGAACAGATTCATCGACCGGCTCGGTGGTTGCGTCTTCGGCCGTGGCCTCGAATTCATCCGCCGGATCATCGGATCGCAGGAAGAAGAACCAGAATGCCGCGAGACTGACCAACGCAGCGAGCCCGAGCAAAGCGAACATACCGGTTCGTGAGCGGTCCTGCTGAACCGCCGGGGCCAGTTCAAGTCGAGGTCGACGAGGGGGTTCCGATGGATTGTCGAACGAGGGCACTTGACCTCTGGGTTCGGCTCCACCCGGCTGGGATGGGGCCATCCGGTCCCACCCAGGATCCGACTCGCCCCATCGATGGGGCGGGGCCTCGGTTCGAAGCTCACGTCGGGGACGACCCACGTCGGTTGCGCCAGAGGCTAACGACGGCATTGGATTAGCGTTCGGGTGCGGCGGTCGACCTGGGTTGGGTTGAGGGCCTTGTGAGCTGGCCATGGGACCAACCGTAGCCAGGTCGGGCCTGGGTGCCGCTCCGTTGGCGATTTGGCCGTTGGTCGGGCCGCCGGGATCACCGTTCGACGCCGGGTTCGGAGCATTACCTCCGAAGACGCCGAGGTTTCGACCGGGCTGAGGCGACAGCGACGAGCCATTGCCATCGGGAGCCGACGGTGTGGAAGGGCCTGGCTTGGCCGGCGCCTTCGATCCGGCCTCCGAACCCCACTGCCAAAGATCGACATCCGCGCCGTCGGCCGACTTAGGAGCGGACGCGCCTGAGTCGGTAACCCCCTGATTCGACACCGCAGACCCTATCCGTCGGATCTTGGCCGAACGAATGTCATTGCGGATGTCCTCTGGTGCTGGGGCGCGACGATCATTCGTGCCCCAGCCTGTCGTACCGGTGCTGGACCTGGGGGGCATCGGCTGAGCGGCTGCGCCCGGCTGGCCGATCCCAGGTCTGCGACTATTGTCCTCGCGTCCCCGCCACATGAGTTTCCTCCAAGCCTTTGGGTTTCGGTGTACAAATCGGAAGTGACCGCGTCGACGATGTTTGCGCTGTTTGCCTACAAACGCAAACTGAGCGGAACCGACCCACCGGTCGATTCAAGTCACTCGCAGGAAGCTGGACAAATCGTTGTCGTGGTCCGTTGATCACTACCTGGCCGCAAACCCTTTCGATTGTCGCCGCAATTTACGACAACTGTAACCATAGTAGCGGCGCCGAAATACTGCTGCGGCCCTCCGCGGCGAAGCCAACCCGCCTAGATTTGGCTTCGCTGGGTGGATCATTCGGTCCACCTGAGCTCGGGCGGCAAACCTGCTCCCCCAATTCACCCGGCCCAGATGGCGATTCCCTATTCTGCGAAACGTTCGCCGGAGAACCCTTGGAACGGTGAATTGAGGCCGAATCATCTGGACGGGTACGGTTCGAGGATGCCCATTCACAGCGATGGATACAGCGATCCGGGTTTCCGAACCACAATCAGCTACATCGATAGGTCACGCCAGTACTACGCGGCCAAGGGCTTCGATGTTCCTTATCGATGGGCCAAGCACCGTACAGCACCGTTCTCACCTCTTTCCAAACCGCTGGCTGAGGCCAACATCGCCCTCGTGACAACTGCCAAGCTGCACGGATCGACGGACGACACAGCAGGCCAAGAAGACAAGGCTGCGAGACAGACTCGGTTCCAGCCATTCGCCGTCAGCGCCGAAGAAGTCCCCCCGCTGTCGACCAGCGACCTCTTCTGGCACAAGTCGGCGACCCATACCGACGACCGCGAGACCTTTCTTCCTTTGGCCGCCCTACAGCGGATGGCAAGTGGCGGATCTATCGGGCGGGTCAATGACCGCATCTTCGGGGTACCTACCGTTTACAGCCACCGACGTACCAACTCCTTCGCCGACATGGTCTCCGCCTGGTGTGCCGAAGATGACGTTGACGTAGCCCTCCTGGTCCCCATTTGACCGGTTTGCCACCAGACCGTGAGTCTGGTCGCCCGGCAGCTGGAGGCCGACGGCATCTCGACGGTGATCCTCGGCAGCGCCCGCGACATTGTTGAAGAAATCGGGGTCCCACGCTTTGTCTTCACTGACATGCCACTCGGCAACCCATGCGGGCCGCCATACGACACCGAGGGCCAATTCGACAATGTAGCGTTGGCCATGGACCTCGTCGATTCCGCAATTTCCGCTCGTACAACGGTTCAGTCAGAGACGACGTGGCCCGACGATGACTGGCGTGAGACGTTCATGCGACCGGATAGCTCGCCATGAGACTCGCTCGAAACCGCTACCGCTTCAGGAACGACGAAACCGTCTCAACGTGCGAGGTGTGACCAAATAGATCGAAGACCGTGACCTTGGTCAGCTCGTACCCCGCTGCGGTCAACAGGGCCGCATCTCGGGCCAGCGAAGCCGGATCGCAGCTCACCAAGGCAATCGCAGCCGGGTCACAGGCCACCAAGGCAGCGACCCCGGCGGCTTGAAGGCCAATGCGAGCCGGATCGGCCACAGCGACCCCAACCGGCTGTGGTTGCCAGTCTTCGAACCGCTCGGCGAAGACAGTACCGTGCATGCGCAGATTCCAACGGGCATCGGCGGCAGCCGACTCGTTTGACTCGACAGCCAGCACCGAACGGCCGAGTCCACACAGTGCCCCAAACAACCCGACTCCGGCGTAGGCGTCAAGCAAGACACCCTCGAACGGGGCGATGATGTCCGATACGGCCGAGGCCAACGCTTCGGCACCATCGGGTCGGCATTGAAAGAATGAACCGGCCGAAACCTGAAGTCGGATTCCCTCCAGAGTCTCATGAATATGTGGCCGTCGGCCTTCCGCCAACTCTTCGGCGCCTACGACTACCGTCGGGTTGCCGCCGCTGAGGTCCGGCACGGAAACCGAGTCGGCGACCCGGGGCGAAATCACGACCATCGATTCGCCGGTTCGGTCGCCGACCCTGATGGTGACCTCATCAGCGTTCCCGTAGTAACCCTCCGCCAACAGTTGCTCGATCAGCGGGTGGCTTATCGTGCAAGCATCGACGGCGACAATGTCATGAGAACGACGGCTCCTGAAGCCGGCCCGACCGTCGACAACGGCGGCCCGAACCGTCGTGCGATATGCCGAGGCTGCCAGCTTCGGACCGTTGACTACAGCCACATCAGGCAGCCTGGCCAGGCGCCTCAGGCAGTCTTTGACAACGTCCACTCGAAGTGCGCTTTGGCGTTCCTCAGCTATGTGCAGCCAGTCGCATCCACCGCAACCATCGTGGTAGGTCCGACACGGCGGGACGACTCGATCTGGCGAAGCCGAAACGACATCCAAAAGGCGGGCGTCGATCCGACGCTTATGGGCCTTCGCCACGTCGACCTCGACCTCTTCACCCGGGATAGCGTCGGGCACGAAAACCGTTCGTCCGTCGGGCCCAGCACCGAGAGAGCTACCTCCGGTGGCGATCCGGTCCACCTTCAAGGTGAAGGAGCCGGATGGATTGTCAGCTGTTACCGAGTTCGCCTGATCGTGTGATGACATGGTCCAACAGGCCGTATTCCTTGGCCTCATCGGCCGTGAACCACTTGTCCCTGTCCGAATCTTCGATGATGGTGTCGACTGACTGTCCGGAGTGATCGGCGATTAGCTGCGCCATCTCCCGCTTGATGTTGATCAGGTTCTCGGCCTGAATGGCAATGTCAGCCGCTTGGCCCTGAACGCCAGCGCTCGGCTGATGCATCAAGATGCGGGCGTGAGGAAGGGCGTAGCGCTTACCGGGGGAACCTGCGGTCAGAAGGAACTGACCCATGGAGGCACCCAACCCAAGGCAAACGGTGGCGACATTCGGCTTCACAAACTGCATGGTGTCGTAGATCGCCATGCCCGCCGTGACCGAGCCGCCGGGCGAGTTGATGTACAACCAAATGTCCTTCTCTTCATCCTGACCGGCAAGGTAGAGGATTTGAGCGGCAAGGGCGTTGGCGATGGTGTCGTCGACTTGTTGACCCAGAAAAACGATCCGCTGTTTTAGCAGTTGTTGATAGATATCAAAACCGAAGGCGGAACTCGGGGTCTCGGCGGTGGGCAACCCAAGGGGACTTGTCATAACCGTCAGGCTACCGCCACAGAATCGGCTACCGTGGCATCTTGTCACGCGGACGTGGCGGAATTGGCAGACGCACCAGGTTTAGGTCCTGGCGCCCTTAGGGGTATGGGGGTTCGACTCCCCCCGTCCGCACTGAATCGAGTGATGTGGCCAGCTCGTGGCCACAGCCTTAGACCAGTTCTTGCCGTAGTGTCCGGAGCGCTCGCCCTCGATGGCTGAACGTGTTCTTCTCATCGGCCGTCATCTCGGCAAAGGACCGTCCGTCGCCATCGAACGGCACGAAAACAGGGTCGTAGCCGAATCCCGCCCGTCCAGTTGACACCTCGGCGATGACACCTTCACATCGGCCGTTGACGACCGTTTCGTGGCCACGGGCATCCAACAGGACCAACACTGTTTCGAAATAGGCCGTGCGGTCGTCGGCACCGGACAGCTCGCTCAAAAGCAGCCGCACATTGTCAGCTGAGTCCGCATTCGGTCCGGCATACCGAGCCGAGAAGACGCCCGGTCGGCCACCTAAGGCGGCGACGAACAAGCCAGTATCGTCAGCCAAACAGGCGGAACCGGTTGCCATATGGACTTCTCGGGCTTTCTTGGCTGCGTTCTCGTAGAGAGTTGCGCCGTCCTCAATCGTCTCGGCCAGATCTTCGGGCCGACGCTTTATGGACCACCGGCCCCCGAGCAATTGCGCCAGCTCGGCCACCTTGTTTGGGTTGCCGGTGGCGAGAACGAGCTCGGTGATGGACTCCGACACGTCGAGATGGCCGCTCTTAGGCGGACGCAGGCCGAGCGGCGGGCGGTGTGGAAACTGCCTGGCGCTGTGCTTCCACGATCGAAGCGATTCCACCGGTGGCAAGATCGAGCAGGTTGTTGAGGTGATCGCGCCCGAAGACGGCCCCCTCGGCTGTCCCCTGGACTTCGATGAAGTCGCCGCTACCGGTCATGACGACGTTCATATCAACTTCGGCTGCCGCGTCTTCAACGTAGGGAAGGTCAAGTCGGCACTCGCCGTCGATGATGCCAACGCTGACCGCTCCACAGAAATCGGTTAGTGGATGTTTGGCAATAGCCCCGCTGACCACGTGACGGGTCAACGCATCATGCAGAGCCACATACCCGCCACAAATTGAGGCGGTCCTGGTGCCACCGTCGGCTTGGAGCACGTCGCAATCAACGGTCACAGATCGCTCGCCAAGCACACCCATGTCGCACACCGCTCGAAGGCTGCGGCCAATCAAGCGCTGGATCTCCTGGTCGCGTCCCGATACCCGACGCCTAATGCGGTCGGTGCTTGAGCCCGGGAGCATGTTGTATTCGGCCGTGACCCATCCGGTGCCGCTGTCGCGCATCCAGCGTGGCACGTCGGAGTCGATCGATGCGGTGCACAGAACCCGGGTTCGCCCGAAGCTCACCAACACCGAGCCGTCAGCCATTTCGGTGAAGTCCCGCTCGAAACTCATCGGCCTCAACTCGTCAACGGCCCTTCCATCATGCCTCATGGGCCCATCCTCTGCTTCGGTAGAAATTCACCTGCTTGAACCTACCGGCGCCCGACTCGCTTGACCCGGAAAAGCGGAGACCTACAGGCTTCTCGGTCGTATCAGATCAAGGCTATTGGGAGGGCATCCACCGCTCGGCCCCAACAAGCTCAGGACCGAGGAGGCGACTCCCGAGGTCGGTGAAGGCCGCTACGTCGCCCGACGAGATGAACATTTGACGACCCACTCTCGGCCGATCCGGATGCTGGAGACCCAGCCGGCTCATGAGACCAGCCAAGGCAAATGCCGTTTCATCGGCCGACGACACCAAGACCACCGACCGGCCAACGACATCGGAGATCGTGCGGGCCAAGTACGGATAATGGGTGCAGCCGAGCAACAAAGCATCGAGACCTGCATTGACTACCGGGGCCAACAGGCGATCGGCCAGCAACCGGACTTCGTTGCCAGAAGTCACTCCACGTTCGACGAACTCAACAAAGCCAGGGCAGGCGCAGCTCATCATCTCCGCCGTGGGCTCAATCTCAGCCAGAGCTTTGTCGTAGGCCCTCGACGCCATCGTCCCTATCGTCCCGACCACTCCGATTCGACCCGTTGTGGAAGCTTTCAGCAACGCACGAATGCCGGGATCGATAACACCGATGACCGGCACCGGGAATCGGGCGCGGAGGTCCGGTAGTGCTGCCGCGGTCGCCGTATTGCAGGCAACAACGAGCATTTTGACGCCTCGATCGACCACGAGATGGTCGGCGATCTCCAGCGCATACTCACGTACCTGAGGTTGCGGTCGCGGACCATAGGGGTATCGAGCCGTGTCTCCCAGGTAGACCAAGTCCTCATGCGGCAGCAGGTCGATAGTCGCACGCGCCACGGTCAGGCCTCCGAAACCACTGTCGAACATACCGATGGGCTGGCGAGCATCGACACTCACAGTTCCATGCATACCATCGCGGTCGGCGCGTCAGGCGCGTCTTTGACCCGTTTGGAACAATCACGCGGTGGTCCAAACGGCTCTCGAAGTTGGGTCAAAGATCCGGCACCCCTATTGCGACGCCAATTGATCCTCTACTGTTCTGGGAACGGGAGATGCGCCGCCTCCCAAAGGTCTGGGGTGATGACCGGAAGAGCCGGGACCGGAACGGTCCCGGCCAAAACGGTCTCTGACCAACGCCGCTCGGCCTCGATCTCGGAGGGTTCTTGGTTTGACTCTTGATCAGGTCTAGACTCCTTGCGTGAGTACAGCCGACGCCGCAACGGCCTTTCTCAGCACATCCCTCATGCCGCCGCAACCTCAGGAAGATCCGGGTCCGATTGGGCTCGGCACAGCCACCGTGAACAGCGATAGCCAGCTGCTCGATTTATCCGCGACCGTACGACATGAGCCGAGTTCCACGCTGACGATTGAGCCAATGACAAGCGATGGGGGTCCAACCGGACTGACCCTCGCCCAATCCTCGACGAATTCGGCAGCAACAGTGGAAGCGCTCGACACCGAGCAGCTGGACCGACGTCGCCCCGAGAGCGACCGTGCCGAGGAGAATGCTGTCCTTCTGGCCAAGACTCAGGCCACCGCAGCGTGGGTTCAGTCCGAGACACTGTGGCGACAGATGAAGGAACTGGAACACGACCTCGCTGCGGAACGCGATCAAGCAGAACGGGTTGCCTCCGAGCTGAGTGCACTCCGCAGGGAGCTAGAAGTCGAGCGCCACGAACGAGTCACAGCTCAAGCTGCCAGCAACGAACTGCGCCAATACTTGGATCAGCAGCAAGGCCACCTTGGTTTCCTTCGAGACCGAATCGTGTCGATGGAGTCCGAGCGTGATATCCAGCAAAGCTGTCTGGGTTGGTTTGGACGACGGCGGTTCCGCCGCCTCCTGCAACAGCGCTGGGAGGCCGACCCACGTTCGGTTCTACTTGCCGACGGCGGTCAAGCTTCGGTCGGAAACCCACTTGCGGTAGCCGAGTCCTCGGCAGATCAGCAGTTGCGTTAGCCAAACCAGCAGCGCTCGGTCGTCGCTAGGCTGAACCGATGGCCGTCAAAATGGTCGCCACCAACAGGCAGGCCCGACGAAACTACGAGATCTCCGAGACCTTCGAAGCAGGCATCGTGCTGAGAGGCAGCGAGGTGAAGTCGCTGCGCGAGTCCAAGGTTCAGATCAGCGACACCTACGCTCGGTTCGAGAACGGGGAGCTGTGGCTGATCGGTCTACACGTCGCTCCCTACGTTCGGGCCTCGACCCATCAACGGGTGGAGCCCGCCCGCAAGCGCAAGTTGTTGTTGCACCGAGCCGAACTTGATCGTTTGTTCTCCAAGACCGAGCAAGACCACCTAGCCGTTGTTCCCATGGCCCTCTATTTCAAGGGCAACCGAGCGAAGGTCGAACTGGGCCTTGGGCGAGGGCGTAGGACGGTCGACAAGCGACAGGCCATCGCCAAGCGAGACGCCGACCGCGAAGCCCGGCGAGAACTCGCCAGGCGCAGTCGGCGCTAGCCCATTGAAACAGTCCTTGGAAATAACCCACTCCGATTTGTCGTTACACTGACGTAGCGTCGATCTGACAGTCACTGCCGGTGCCGTAATGAGCATCGGCGGTAGCCTAGCGATCGGGGTGTGTTACTTGAAATCGAGATCTTCACAGAAGACCTTGACCTCGGGGCTGATCGGTTTCGACGTTGAGACGAGAAGTCGTATTTGCGACCCGAGTTGCTCAGACTCGTTAAACGGGGTTTTTCAGAAGCGCCAATCAGGATGACTTCGCTCTTGCTGCCTAGTTTTTACTAGTTAGCAAGAGGAACATTGCGAGCCGTAAGGCCACGCGGGGCCAGATCATCGCAGCCCGGCAACAGAAGCGGTGGTGGACGGTGGGAGAGACCACTGACGGCAGGGAAAGACCGCTGACCATCGGGAAAGACTGATCGGTTCGAGCCGACAACGGTTCAGTTGACCCGGCAGCCAGGCAGCCGTAGAGCCTGATCGCGGGAATGGTCGTAGCGGATTCGGTAACTCCTCAGCGGACGGGGGTTCGATTCCCCCCAGCTCCACAATTTATTGATCGACCGGTCAGGCGGGACTTCAACGTCCTTGTTTGATCGGTCGAAATCGGTTGGGTGCCTCCAGCCGTTCGATTTTGGGCAGTTATACCCAAAGACAGCCAGGTACACTCAAGTTGATGGCGCAAGCGCCGGTGTTGGCGAGAACCGATTCGAACACGATCCCCTATGTAGGGGGATTCGTTTGCGCGCTGATAACACTGTTGGTGTTGGCCAACATCATCCTTGGCTCCCGCGACGCCGGGCAAACCCAGGTTGTCAGCGGCCTCGCTCTGTCGGTTGGTGACTGCGCAGACGTGGCTGTCGGCCCAGAAGATACGCAGATGTATCGGCAGGCCGAATGCACTGCCGCACACGATGTCCAGATCACAGGTCAGGTCGAACACCCTGACGCCGGCAAAGGCTTCCCTGGTGAGCGGGTGATGGCAGTCTGGTTCGACACCGAGTGCGACGAGGCAAGTGCCGACTTTTTGGGGTCCGATGTCTTGGACACCACGTTGACCGGTGATTTCGTGATGCCCGCCGAAGAAGAGTGGGAATCAGGCGACTACAGCGCATCGTGCTTCGTCACCACTTCGTCGGCTGAAGTTGAACTTGGACAATCAGTCGAGGGTTCTTGGCAAGACTTCGCGCGTGACGAGCAGGTGGTCATCTCCAGGCTCAAAGAAGGCGACTGCTTCGTCTCGGACCTCGCCGATCCCCGTGTTCTGCGAAGCAACGACCTAGTTGATCTCGCAGATTGCAACGAGGAATTCAACGGCATCTTCTTCGGCCGTGGTCGACTTCCGTTCCCGGCTGGTGCCAGCCTTCCCAACGAAGCTGATCTGACCGATGCCAGCATCTCGGCATGCGCTGCCGAGTTCGAAGGCCATTTCGGCGAAGTAGCCACCGGCTTCAGTTACCGATTCTGGCGGCCGTCCGATGTTGCGTGGGAGCGAGGAGACCGGGGCGTACTTTGCGCTGTCCTCGACGACGAGCCGATCGAAGGGCCGTATGTACCGACGGACTATCCCAGCTTCTTCAATCTTGAACCTGAGCGCTGCTTCAATCTGACGCCCGAACTTACTTCCAAAGACCTGTTACTAGATGGCCGGATACGGCCTGTCGAGTGCTCTGAGCCCCATGTCGGACAGAAGCTCGATCTCGGCACGTTGCTCGGCGGGCAGAGCTATCCGGGCGAAGCTGAGGTTAAGCGACTGGCCCAGGAAAGGTGCGAAACCCGATTCATCAACTTCATCGGCATCCCACCTCGAGACTCTGAATTCCAACGCTTTCCGATTTGGTATCCCAACGCAACGAGCTGGGACACCGGCGATCGCAGATATGGATGCGCCATCCTGGGCGACGAAGTTCGTGTCGGATCGCTTGAAGGTAGTCGGCGCTAGCGGCCGACGGCATTAATGCGCCCGCCGGCTCGGCGGGGCTACTCAAACTCCGGTTCGGTCTGCCAGGGCATGATGTCCGGGGTGTTGGCCGAGGGTCGCAGACTCCACTCTGGGGAACGCTTCTCCAAGAAACTCTGGACCCCCTCACGAGCGTCAGCTGTTGCTCCGAGATACTGCACGGCACGTGAATCGGCCCTGTGCGCCTCCATCGGATGGTTGAAGGTCAAACCGCGCCATAGCATGCGGCGAGTCACAGCCACCGATACTGGGGCGGCGTTGTCAGCAATTTGGCGTGCTAGCGCCAGCGCCTCCCCCACTACGTTGCCGTCAGGCACCAATCGCACCAGACCGGCTTCGGCCGCCTCCGCCCCGTCAAACACTCGACCGGTGTAACACCATTCGGCAGCCTTCGAGATGCCGACAATGCGGGGCAGGAACCATGACGAGCATGCCTCTGGAGCTATCCCGCGACTGGCGAAGACAAATCCGATCTTGGCGTCGGCCACGGCGAAACGAACGTCCATCGGCAACGTCATGGTAATTCCAACGCCAACGGCCGGACCGTTGATGGCGCCGATCGTCGGCTTCGACATGTCAAAGATCCGAAGAGATACCCGACCTCCGCCATCACGGCGAACCGGAGCGCTTTCGGTCACTTCATCGGGACGGTGAAACGTATTCCCGCCCCGCGCCAGATCGGCCCCAGCACAAAAGGCTCTTCCAGCGCCGGTAAAAACCACGGCTCTGACGTCGTCGTCTCCGTCAGCCATGTCCATTGCGGTCAGTAACTCTTCCATCATCTGACCATTGAAGGCGTTGAGGCTGTCCGGCCGGTTCAGCGTGATGATGGCAACCGACGAGTCAACTACGTACTCGATGGCTCCAAAGTCTCCCAGCTTGGTCTTTTTGGTCTCGACTGATTCACTCATTTGCTCGTGCTCCGTTCCACCAGCTTTACCAGTTGCTCTCGCCGTTCGAGCGGTAGACCCCTACCTTCGGTCTCATACCCGTAATGGTCCCAGACCGAAGTCAACCGATTTCCACTGAGAAGCAGGTCGATCGCTTCGCCATCGACCAGTGCCGGATGGGCTTGACCGCAGGCGTGAGCCAAGTGAAGCAGCTCACGACGAAGATTCATAACGTAGTTGGCCACCCGCACAGACTTGTCGGTCGGGTCGAGGCCCCTGGTTAGCCACCGGCTATGGGTGGCGACCCCCGTCGGGCAGTGTCCGGTGTGACAAACTTGAGCCTGAATGCATCCGGCGGCCAGCATCACCTCGCGGCCTACGGCCAACATGTCGGCACCAAGGGTCATGGCCAGCAGGCCTTCAACCGGGAAGCCGAGCTTGCCAGCGCCGACCCATACCACTCGCTCGTGCATATTTCGTTGGGCGAACGACCGGTAGACCTCGGCCATCGCCACTCGATAGGGCAAAGACACGTGGTCGGAAAATGCCAGCGGTGCTGCTCCTGTCCCTCCTTCGCCGCCGTCGATGGCGATGAAATCGGGCCCTCGGCCGCTTTGGCTCATCTCTTCAGCCAGCTCGGTCCAGAATCGCCGGTCTCCTACTGCCGACTTGATGCCTACCGGCACGCCGCAGGCATCAGACAGCGTTTCAACAAACGCGATCATCGACCGGACATCGCTAAACGCGCTGTGATGGGCGGGGCTGGCAACAGTGACACCGACCTCAACACCCCGGGCTTCAGCAATCTCCGGAGTGACTTTCGCCGCCGGGAGGCGCCCTCCAAGTCCGGGTTTCGCCCCCTGGCTGAGTTTGACCTCGATGGCCTTGACTGCCGGGGTTCGTCCGACAAGATCAACGGCTTTGTCGAGGTCGAAACCACCGTCGGGCCGACGTGCCCCGAAATAGCCGGTACCAAGTTGAAAGATCAGGTCTCCACCGTGACGATGATGCTTGCTGACGCCACCCTCACCGGTGTTGTGTAGGCAGCCAGCGATGTCGGCCCCTCTGTTGAGCGCCTCGATTGCCGGACCCGACAGCGAGCCGAAACTCATGGCCGAAATATTGATAGCAGACGAAGGCCGAAAGGCCGACTCCCGGCCCCGCCATTCCCCTACGATCTTCCCGCACGGAACGTAAGTATCATCGCGCTGCTCATCTGACGAAACGTCACCGTTGACCGGCGGGCGATACGGAAAGGCGGCTTGTCGGACGATCGGATATTGGGGCCGATCCATCTTGTTGTCCGTGCCAAACCCGAAGTACTGGTTCTCCTTCTTCGCCGTGGAATAGATCCAGCGGCGCTGATCTCGCGAGAACGGACGCTCCTCATCGTTGTCCGTGACAATGTATTGCCGAAGCTCCGGACCCAGCTTCTCCAAGAGGTACCGAAGCCGTCCGACAATCGGGTAGTTCCGTCTTATGGCGTGGCGCACCTGGACAACATCCTGAATGGCCAGGACAACGAGGATCACGATCACGATCGCCACTATCACGATGAAGGTTGTCATTCCAGGCACGATAGCGAGCCGGGCCGTAGGAGCCGGGTTTCAACCAATCGGGTGAGCCGCCCGGACGGTACGCGACTAGGCGTCGAGATATCGGGTGACGGCTACGCCAGCGCCAATAGCGCCGATAACCGCGCCGATCAAAAGGAGGATGACGCCGATACTCAGGACCTGGAGGTTGGGCACGGCGAAGTCCCGGAAGACGTAACTGTCCAGCTCTTTGAAGAATCGGTCGGTGAGTCGATTCACGGCAAACACCGTGAATATCGACAAGAACGCGCCCATTAAGCCCTGAAGCAGGCCTTCGAGCATGAACGGGATACGGATAAACCACTTGGTGGCACCAACAAGGCGCATAACCTCGATCTCACGTCTTCGAGCAAAAACAGCGGTTCGAATCGAGTTGTACATCAACAGAGCAGCCGCGCCAGCAGCAAAAATAGCTGCCACCAGCATCACCGTCGACGAGCCCTGCGAAAACGTGCTGATAGCTCGAATATTGTCACTGGCGAACTCGACGTCGCTGACCCCAGCGATGGTCTCGATTTCGGTCCCTAGCTCTCGTATCAGCTCAACGCTGGCATCACTGGGCTTGACCTGGAACGAAGTCGGAAGGCTGTCCGGCTCGACCAGTTGGAGCAACTCGGGCTCCTCGGCGAAGAAGTTCTGGAACTCCTCATAGGTTGCTTCTCGGTCTATGTAGTCGGACGAGTCGACGAAGGGAGTCGAATCAAGGAAGTTCTGGACCGCCTGGATTTGCTCGTTCTGAATGTCGATGTCCAGCCACACCACGAACTCAACCTCGTTCTTGAACGAGGTGTTGATCCGATCGACGCCGCGCTGGACCAGAAGGGCGACGCCCATCAGAGACAGCGATACCGCGACCGTGAGAATGGTGGCGAGACTTAGCGACGGGTTGCGGACAAGATTTTGCCCGGTTTCTTTGAATAGGTAGTCTATGCGAATTGCCATAAGGGTCTCGATCGCCGGTAGCGGCCGCCTCCGATGTCGTTACTCGTAGACGCCGCGGGCCTGGTCACGGACGATTGATCCGTGGGAAAGCTCGATGACTCGCTTGCGCATCGTGTCTACGATGCCGCGGTCATGGCTGGCCATAACGACGGTGGTTCCGGTCTTGTTGATACGGTCCAGCAACCTCATGATGCCGATTGATGTTTGGGGGTCCAGGTTTCCCGTGGGCTCATCGGCCAGCAGGATCAACGGGCGATTCACGAACGCTCTAGCGATGGACACACGTTGTTGCTCGCCGCCCGACAGTTGATCCGGATACTTGACCATCTTGTCGCCAAGTCCCACCAGTTCGCAGATGGCCGGCACCTGAGTCTTGATGACCCCTCGGGGGCGGCCGATGACCTCAAGGGCAAACGCCACGTTCTCGGCCACCGTCTTGGTCGGAAGCAGTTTGAAGTCCTGGAAGATCGATCCGATGTTGCGACGCAGCATCGGCACCTTCCAGCCGGACATCTGTCCAATGTCCTTGCCTGCCACGAAGATTCGGCCGGTGTCGGGCTCTTCCTGTTTATTTAGAAGGCGGAGAAATGTCGACTTGCCCGATCCTGAGGGGCCAACGAGAAAGACGAACTCGCCCTTTGTGATGTCCACGTAGGCATCGAGCAATGCAGGGCGATCCTGTTGGGGATAGGCCTTCGAGACGCCTTCGAGTTTGATCATGCAGCTGCCGCTTCCTTTGCCGTGGGGCCCATGTCCGGCCGACCGGGAGGTTCATTGCCATCGGTACCCCGACCTGGTGGTCGCACTTCAAGCACCAACCTCTCCAGCTTAGTTCTTGTCGCCGCCCGCTCGGCGCCATCTCAGCCAGGCTTCCATGAACTGGGCGACTTCGCCGCCGAGAACACCCTCCGGATTGCCCGAGGTAAAACCGCTTCGCTCGTCCTTGACCTGTTGATATGGCTGAAGGACATAGCTGCGAATCTGACTGCCCCACTCGACCTTTTTTGATTCGCCTGCCTCCTCGGCAAGCTTGGCCTGGCGTTTCTGGTGCTCAAGGTCGACAAGCTTCATCGCCAGCATCTGCATGCAGCGATCCTTATTCTGATGCTGGCTTCGTTCATTCTGGCAGGAAACCACGATGCCGGTCGGTAGGTGGGTGATTCTGACGGCCGAGTCAGTTGTATTCACGTGCTGGCCACCCGCACCGGATGACCGGAACACATCGACCCGAAGATCCTTCTCGTCGATGTCCACCTGGTCGGCGGCGTCCTCTATGTAGGGAACCACCCCAAAGGAGGCAAAGGCAGTATGACGCCGAGCGTTGGAGTCAAACGGTGAAATACGAACCAGGCGGTGCACTCCCCGCTCCGCTTGGAGCCAGCCGTAAGCGTGGCGGCCACGGATAACAAACTGGGCCGAGGTGATTCCCGCTTCCTGACCGGCTTGGCTGTCGGTCAACTCAAATTCGAAACCGCGATTCTGGGCCCATTTGCGGTACATGGCCAGCAGCATCTCAGCCCAGTCCTGGGAGTCGGTTCCGCCCGCACCCGAGTGGACCTCGCATACCGCGTCGCCCTCGTCGTAGGTTCCGGTGAACAGCGCTCGCAACTGTAGGGCCGAGAACTCGTCAGCCAATCGGCCCATAAGCTCACCGGCCTCGACCTCAAGGTCCTGATCCGACTCCTCCCGAGCCAGGTCGATCATGGTTGCCCCATCGTCGATCTCGCCTGAGAGCCGGTCAAACAGGTCCAAGTCGTCCTTAACGGCTGTGAACTCGGTTTGGACCACCCGCGCCCGTTCAGGGTCGTCCCACAGGTCTGGGCGTCCCATTTCGGTCTCCAACTGTGGCAGCCTGGCCCGAAGCTCCTCTATCCGCAGATAGGTGTGAGCCTCGTCCAGCTCATGCCGGAGCGCCTTGAGTTCCTCGGTTAGATCGGCCATCGTAGTTCGACGCTAGCAACGTCTGTGGCTGTCAGCCGTGACAGTGCTTGAACTTCTTGCCGCTGCCACAAGGACAAGGGGCGTTGCGCGGTGTCTTGTCCCAATCGTCTTTGACGAAAGGCTTGGCCGCGTCGGCTCCCGCCGCCTCAGGCTCGGCCTGGTCGGACCCCTCCTTCGAGGCGACGACATCGGTCGTTTCAAGCCTCTTGCCGGTGGGCGCCTGTGCAACCTGTGCCTGTTGAGCGCTTGGCTCCGCCCCGTTGTCCGACGGCGCTTCGGCGGCCGGCCCATCCGTAGCCGGTGCATCGCTCTCAGCCGGCTTGGGCTGGACGACCTCGACGTGCATGATGTAACGGATGTAGTCAACATTGAGCGAGTGCATCATGTCTCTGAAGAGATCAAAGCCTTCGCTTTGCCACTCGGTCAACGGGTCGCGTTGGCCCATGGCTCGCAGGTTGATACCTTCCCGCAGGTGAGCCATCTCCGTCAGATGATCACGCCAGCGTTGGTCGATCAGCTGGAGCATCACCTGGCGTTCGACCTGGCGCATGACAGTCTCGCCAAGCTCGGCTTCCCTGGCTAGGTAGCGTTCGCTTCCTTCGTCGCTAACTCGCTGGCGAAGCTGATCGATGGTGCGAGCCTCGAACAGTGACTTGCTGTCGTAGTCGGTATCCCAAAAGGTTTGCAGCTCGGTCACCATCGAGTCGAGGTCCCAGCTGTCGTCGAGCTCGGAGTAGCAGTGGGTGGCGACCAGTGATTCGGCAACGTCTTCAATAGCTCCAAGTGAATCTTCTCGAAGGTCACCTTCGTCCAGGATCTGATCTCGACGCTGGTAGATCACCTTTCGCTGCTGGTTGTAGACCTCGTCATACTTCAGCACGTTCTTGCGGGTCTCGGCGTTGCGTTGCTCGACGGTGTTCTGGGCTCGCTCGACCGACTTGGTCACCATGTTCGATTCGATGGGGACATCGTCGGGCAATGCCCGGTCCATCACCCAGTTCATGGCACCGGTGGCGAAGATCCTCATGAGATCGTCTTCCAGCGACAGGTAGAATCGACTTTCACCCGGGTCACCCTGGCGACCCGAGCGGCCTCGCAGCTGGTCGTCGATTCGGCGGGCTTCGTGCCGTTCGGTAGCCAGCACGTACAGGCCACCGGCATCGCGCACCTCATCGCCCCCACGTTCACACACCGGCTTCCAATGAGCCAGCCGTTTCTCGAAGTAGGCGTTGGCCTCTTCGTCTCCCGGTTCGAGACCTTCAGCGTTCATGTCGGCTTCGGCCAGCTTTTCGGGATTGCCGCCGAGCATGATGTCTACGCCACGACCGGCCATGTTGGTGGCCACGGTTACCGCTCCGGGCTGGCCCGCCTGAGCCACGATGTCAGCCTCACGAAAGTGAGCCTTGGCGTTGAGTACTTCGTGGTTCACACCACGCTGAGTCATCATCCGACTCAACTTTTCGGACTTTTCCACCGAAGCCGTACCCACAAGCACCGGCTGACCGGCCGAGACTCGTTGCTCGATGTCGTCGATGACCGCCCCGAACTTGCCGTCTTCGGTCTTGTAGATCAGATCGGGCTGATCGAGGCGAACCAGTGGCTTATTGGTTGGGATCTGCACCACACTCAACCCGTAGGTGGTTTCCAGCTCGACGGCGTCGCCTTGAGCGGTGCCGGTCATGCCCGCCAGCTTGTCGTACAGCCGGAAGTAATTCTGGAGAGTCACAGTGGCCAGCGTTTGCTGCTCGTCCTTAATCTTGACGCTTTCCTTGGCTTCGACAGCCTGATGCAGACCATCTGACCAGCGGCGACCGTCGAGAACGCGACCAGTGAATTCGTCGACGATTCGAACCTCCCCGTCGGTCACCAGGTAGTCCTTGTCCCGCTGGAAGAGTTCCTTAGCCTTGAGCGCCGAGTTCAGCTGATGAACCAAATCACCTTGAACACCGGCGTAGAGGTTCTCGATGTCAAGCATGTCCTCTACTCGACTGATTCCAGCCTCGGTAACCGCTACCAGGCGCTTTTCCTCGTCGACTTCGTAGTCCTCGTCACGTCGAAGTCTCTTGGCGATATCGGAGAACTGATAGTAGATGTCGGCGGCGCCCCGCACCTTGCCGGAAATGATCAACGGCGTTCGGGCCTCATCGATGAGGATCGAGTCAATCTCGTCGATGATGGCGTAGCTGTGCTTGCGCTGAGTGCGGTTGGCCGGCGTGCGCACCATATTGTCCCGCAGATAGTCGAACCCGAATTCGTTGTTGGTCCCATAAGTGATGTCGCAGCCGTACTGCTCCCGCTTGAAGGCCTGATTGTTGTTGCCGGGAACCACAAGGCCGGTGGTCAAACCGTGCCAATCGTAGATCTGCGACATCAGTTCAGCGTCACGGGTGGCAAGGTATTCGTTGACGGTGACTAGGTGAACGCCTTGACCAGCCAGAGCATTGAGGTAGACGGCCAGAGTCGAAACCAGCGTCTTACCCTCGCCGGTCTTCATTTCGGCCACTGAACCCCAGTGCAGGGCCGCACCGCCCATTAGCTGAACGTCGTAGTGACGCTGACCCATCCGTCGCCAGGCGGTCTCACGGATGACGGCAAAAGCCTCCACCAGTAGATCGTCGAGGCTGGCGCCGTTGTCGAGGCGGTTTTTGAAATCGGTGGTTTTTGCCTGCAGGGCACCGTCGTCGAGCCGCTGCATCTCCGACTCCAAAGCGTTGACAGGTTCGACGATGCTTTGCGTCGCCTTCAGACGTTTACCGTCGCCTGCTTTAAGAATTTTGTCGAATAGTTTCATCGCGTCTAAAAGTCTACTGGAAGAGCGTGTCCGCGCTGCCGCGTCAACAATTACTGTCGGCGGCGACCGCTGGAGCAATAGCCAATGGACATGGGATGACCGGCTAGCGAACCGAGGCCAACGCCACCGCGTCCACACTCACCGCTCCGTGCCTGACGGCAAGCGACACGGCCGAGCGCATCGACGAACCCGTTGTCACCACATCGTCGACCAAGATCAGACGTGCGATCGGATCGGATCCGAGCCATCGGAGATCGGGGCCGTCCAGTCGCTGCCTGCGGGAACGTCCGGTTTGGCGACAGCCGCCGCCACGAGTGAACAGGGGACGCACCTTGACCGGTAAATCGACGCCCACCTCAAGGTGCATATGGTTCAGTTCTCTTCCCACCGAACGGGCCAGGAGCCGACCAGGGTCGTAGCCCCGCGCCCTTCGCCCGCTTCGACTGGCCGGAATCCACGACACCACGGCTGGATGTTCCCCAGATCGGCTGGGGGTAAACAGGATGTCAGTCAGCAGAATGCCAAGGTCTCGCAATACGTCGGTCCGGCCACCGTTCTTGGCCGCCAGTATTACCCGCTGGGCAAAGTCGTCGTAGTACGCCAGGGCCGTCCCCGAGACCGGCCCGGCATCGAAGCCGATGAAGACCTGCGAGTCACCGACGAGACGAATCCGACAGCTCTGGCATAGCGAGCCGCGAACCGTCCGACAGCCAGGACATTGTTTTGTGAACACAACTACGACAGTAGCGATGGCCTCTGACACCAAGCTCGGCGTCGCCGAGCTCCCAATGGGAGCTGTCAGTAGCGATAATGGTCCGGCTTGTACGGACCGTCAACGGGTACGCCGATGTAGTCGGCCTGCTCTTGCGACAGCCTGGTCAGTTTCACACCCAGGGCGTCGAGATGGAGTCGCGCTACCTTCTCATCGAGAACCTTCGGAAGTGTCACCACGTCCGTGCCGTAAGACTCGGCGTTCTTGTGGAGTTCAATCTGAGCCAAGACCTGGTTGGTGAAGCTGGCCGACATTACAAAGCTTGGGTGCCCGGTGGCGTTGCCCAAGTTGAGCAGTCGTCCTTCGCTCAGCACGATGATGCTCTTGCCGTCCGGGAAACGGAACTCATCAACCTGAGGCTTGATGTTGATGCGCTGAATGTCGCTCTGACGAAGCAGACCAGCCATGTCGATCTCATTGTCGAAGTGACCGATATTGCCGACGATGGCTCCCTGCTTCATCTCCCCCATCATCTCCGACGAAAGGATGTCTTTGTTTCCCGTCGCCGTGATGAAGATGTCTGCGGTATCGAGCACCCGCTCAATGGTCGTGACCTCGTAGCCGTCCATGACAGCCTGCAACGCACAAATTGGGTCAACCTCAGTGACAACCACCCTGGCGCCTTGACCACGGAGTGACTCGGCGCAGCCCTTGCCCACGTCGCCGTAGCCCAACACCACGCACACCTTGCCACCGATCATGACATCGGTGCCACGATTGATGCCGTCGATGAGCGAGTGACGAGTTCCGTACTTGTTGTCAAACTTGGACTTGGTCACCGCGTCGTTGACGTTGATGCCCGGGAACTGCAACGTTCCGGCCTCTTTCATCTCGTAGAGACGATGGACACCGGTTGTCGTCTCCTCTGAGACGCCTCGCACCTTCCCGGCCATGTCGGTAAACAGCTTCGGGTCCTCGATCTGAAGACGCTTCAACAGTTCAAGGACAACGAGCCACTCTTCGGGATCGTCGTCGCTCGGGTCCGGGACGACGCCGACTGCCTCGTATTCGGCACCCTTGTGGACCAACATGGTGGCGTCACCGCCGTCATCCAAGATGAGATTTGGGGCCTTGATGGCGTCGGGCCAGCGCAGCGCCTGCTCGGTGCACCACCAGTACTCCTCGAGGGTCTCACCCTTCCAAGCAAAGACCGGCACACCGGTCGGGTGATCGGTTGTTCCTTCAGGGCCGACGGCTACCGCAGCAGCAGCTTCGTCTTGAGTCGAGAAGATGTTGCAGCTCGCCCAGCGGACCTTCGCTCCCAGGGCGGTCAAGGTTTCGATCAGAACGGCGGTCTGCACGGTCATATGCAGACTTCCGGTGATGCGCGCACCCTTCAAAGGCTGCTCGTCGTAGAACTCGGCCCGCAGAGCCATCAGCCCGGGCATTTCATGTTCGGCCAACTCGATTTGCTTGCGGCCTTGACCGGCCAGATTCAAATCGGCGACCTTGAAATCGCCATCGGCGACGGTGGTCGGGCGCGTCTGCGGGTTGGACATGCGATCTCCTTGATGCAACCTCAGTTCAAAGAGCACCCTATTCGAGCTACCGCTGAATTGCGCCGATGTTCGGCCCTAGGCGTTGGACGAGAAGTTGGGCTTTATGCCCGCAGCCTCGGCCTTGTCGAGCACTGCTTTGTGCTCGGTCTCATCAAGCGTCTGGGCTTCGTCGATCAGCATCACGGGAATACCGTCGTCGATGCGATACCGACGGTGCAGACGGGGGTTGTAGAGAAACCCGTCGTCCTCGAAGTACAGCAGCGGGCCCTTGTCCTCAGGACAAGCCAAAATATCGAGCAACATAGGATCGAGAGCCATGGCTATCTCCTTCGTTCTTCGCTAGAGGCGCCGGCCACTGGCAAAAGCTTTCGTCGAGCCGCTGAAGCGGCTCCAGTCAGCAGTCAGGTTATCGGGCCGAACCGGTGGTGGCCCGCCAAACAACGGTGCGAGGGCTGTCGAGCACCACCTGATAGGAGCCATGGGCAGCCGGGACGAACGTCGCCTCGCCGGCTCCTACTGCCATGTTCGCCGCCCCGGGGACTGCAGTGTCTTCGCTATCGGATGTCGCTGCCAGTTTGGCTGAACCGTCGGTCACCAATACGATTTCCGGACCGTCCATCTCGACATTGATAGTCAGTGGCTGATCCGGTGGGCCATCTGCGGGGCGAAATCCCGGGCCCACGATTCTAGTCAACGAGAACTCAGGGACCGGGGTCTCGAACCGGTGATTCTGGGAGCTTGGCCTCTGTACCGGAGGTCGCATCGGCTCGTAGCACACCACAGACAGTAGTTCCTCGACGTCGATGTGTTTCGAGGTCAGACCACCTCGCAAGACGTTGTCACTATTGGCCATAAGTTCGATGCCCACTCCTGAAAGGTAGGCATGAAGGTTGCCCGACCCCAAATACATCGCCTCGCCGGGCTGCAGGGTCAGATGATTCAGCAGGAGGGCAACAGCGATTCCAATGTCACCGGGGAACGACTCCGCTATTTGAAGGGTCCAAGTGAGCTCGGTGAAGAACCGCCCGGCATCGGCACCGGCGTCGTCAATCAGCTGCTTCGTCTCCTCAACCAACGCCGAGACAAGTTCCGCTGCCCGGTCCGGGGCGAGCGTCAACAGCCACTCGACTGTCTCCTTCAACGCCACGGCATCCCCCGCCTCGGCCGATTGCTCCAGGACTTGTCGCCATTGGACCACCCGCTCGTCGTTGAACAACGCCAGTAGCGGCAAGATCTCGGCTACGGGCCGCAGACCACACTTGGCCTCAAACGGGGTCAGCGCACAGATCATCTCAGGCTTGTGGTTTGCGTCTTTGTAGCTGCGGTTGCCGGCCGAGAGGTTCAACCCGGCACTGTTCTCCCTGGCAAAGCCGCTCCTTGCCTGGTCCAGGCTGGGGTGCGCCTGAATCGAAAGGGGCTTTTGGGCGGCCAGTATCTTGAGCAGGAACGGGAGTCCTCCGAACTGCTCGGCCGCGCCAGCCCCCAGCGACCCCACCGGTTCGGCGGCAATCAACTCGTCCAGTGACCGTTCTGGGACAACCAGCGACTTAGCGCAGCCGACGACCTCGCTTGGTGCCTTGGGGTGAGCTCCAAGCCAATACTCGGCCTGCGGCTCACCCGTCGGTTCGTAGCCGACAATACGGGGAATGGCATCAGGATCCCCCCAGTCTGCGCTCTGGACCTGACCTTTGATCTTGAACACGGGCGATTCCCTCGGCGGTAGCTGGCCAGCTATCCGAATTCGGCCATCACGGCCTGAACTTCAGCCACTCGGGCGGCGACGGCCTCATCATCAGCCGCCTCAAGATTCAGCCGAAGCAGCGGCTCGGTATTCGAGGGACGAAGGTTGAACCACCACGAGCCTTGGTCGACTGTGAGGCCGTCGAGGCGGTCAGAGCTGGCGGTGTCAGAGTGAGCTTCGTAGTGAGCGGCGACGTGGTCAATAACCGCGGCGGCGTCGGAAACCCTTGTGTTGATTTCCCCCGACGCAGCGTAGCGATCAAGCGGAGCGAGGAGCTCCGAAAGTGGTCCGTCGAAGCGGCCCAGCTGTTCGAGAATCATCACTGACGCAATAAGCCCTGAATCGGCCCGCCAGTTGTCGGCGAAGTAGTAGTGAGCCGAATGCTCGCCACCGAAGACCGCACCCTCGGAAGCCATCAGCTGTTTGATGAACGAGTGGCCGACGCGAGATCGCAGTGGCTGCCCTCCGGACTCGGTCACCACCTCCGCCACGACCTTGGAACAAATGAGGTTGTAGATAACTTTGGCGCCGGGGTTCTCGGCCAAGATCGACTTGGCCAAAAGTGCGGTGGTCAACGAACCCGAGACCGGCTGTGCCTTCTCGTCGACAAGAAAGACCCGGTCGGCGTCACCATCGAACGCTAAGCCGATGTCGGCACCGGTCTCAAGTACCTTGGCCTGAAGGTCAACCAGGTTCTTTACGTCAATCGGGTTGGCCTCGTGGTTAGGGAAGGTGCCGTCGAGCTCCGGATACATCACTTCAAGTTCGAATGGCAGCTGTGAAAAGACCTCGGGTACGACTAGTCCGCCCATACCATTTGCGGTGTCGGCCACGACCTTGAGCGGTCGCAGCCCGTCCGTGTTAATGAACGAGCGCACATGATCGGCGAACGCGCCCAACACGTCCTGCGATGACTGAGATCCGCGTCGGTCGGCCGCCGCTGCTCCCTCAGCCGCTACTCGTTTGATGTCCACCAGCCCGGAATCTTCACCAATCGGAGCAGCGCCGCTGCGACACATCTTGATGCCGTTGTACTCGGCCGGGTTGTGCGAGGCTGTGAACATCGCCCCCGGCAGATTCATCGAACCGGACGCATAGTAGAGAAGGTCAGTCGATCCCAAGCCAACATCAACGACATCGAGGCCCTGACTCATCACGCCGTCAGCGAACGCGTCGACAAGCTCAGGGCCTGATGGGCGCATGTCGCGGGCGATGACAACCGCAGTTGTTTCAGGTTCGGCCGCCTTAATGAAGCAGGCGAATCCGGTGCCCAGTCCACGACAAACGTCGGCGTTAATCTGATCCGGGTAGATTCCCCGGACGTCATAGGCCTTGACGATGGCGTCGAGTTGAACGGGGTCGAGAGTATCGGACATAGAGTCTCCGTTGCCGCCCGCCGATCGCTGGTCGGTTGATCTCCGGCCAGCGCCATCGGCGGCTATTGGTGATGGATCGAGTGGGTGTTGTGTGGTTTGAGTGGCGTCGATCGAATCAGAACTCACTGATGGGCCTTCCGTGAAGCTTGGTGGTTTGGTGCCCATCAGGTTGTCCCGGTGCCGCCGATCAGTGCCGTCAGGCACCGAATCTTCGACCACGGACTGCCAACTATGATCCTAGGGCGCTAGGTCATCGACCAGATGAGTCGGTTCTCAATCCAGGTCGGAACGGTCGGACCGAGCGCGACGCTGGTAAAGACGGAGATGCTCGGCGGTTGGCCGATACTCGCCGCTACCGACCCATCGGCGGATTCTCACCAAATCAGAGAACAACTGGAGAAAATCTGAGGTGACATTCACCGATGAGGTGCCCCGATTCTCAACCATCACCGGTATCTCGTTAAGTGACAGTTGGTCCTGCTCGGCAATGAGAAACAGCTCGACATCAAAAGCGAAGCCGTCGATGCGAGTGCGCTGGAACACGGCTTTCCCGATGTCGCCTTGAAATCCCTTGATCCCACACTGGGTGTCACGAAAGTGTCCTAAAAGAACAAGATGAGTCAAGTGATTGACTAAGCGACCGCCGAGCTGGCGGAGGCGGCGGGCCTTCACCAAGGTGTTGGTGTCCTCATGACGGCGGCTCCCAACAACGATGTCCCACCCGTCCTCCAGCTGAGCGACAACTTCGGCCACCAGCTGGGGTGGATACGACAAATCGGCATCGGTGAACACCACCGAACGCCCTTGCGCAGCCAGGACGCCGGCACGAACCGCCGCTCCCTTCCCTCGGTTTTCCGGCATTCGGACGACTGTCGCTCCCGCTCGCTCAGCCAGTAGCGCTGTGTTGTCCGGAGACCCATCGTCGACCACGACGATTTCATGGTCTCCACCGAACTCGGTGGCCAGGAACTCCTCAAGCTCACCTATCGACGCCACGATGAGACCCTCTTCGTTATAGGCCGGCACCACCACGCTGACCCGAACCGCCCCGCTAGCGTGGGGCCGATTCACTCGCTGCGCAAGATTGCGGCGAACTTCGCTAAACAGCACCCACCGGTACACAAACCATCGGACGGCGGCAGCGGGCGCGACGGCCGCGGCCTTTGACAGCAGGGGGGCAAAGGCCAAGCTTTCAAGTAACCCGACTAGCGAAAGATCAACTGCTCCGGCCACAACGGCCGTGCTGGCGAACACGATGGGATTGCTGACCCAACGAGCATCTGGACTCCGGCGGAACGTCAGGTCCCGATTCAAAATGTATGAGGCGCAGGCCGCCACCGTGAGCGCCAATGCATTGGCCAACCACCACGGCGAAACCTGCCGTAGTACCAGGTAGCCGCCGATGTCGATCAGCGTGGCCAGCACACCGACTGCGGCGAACAGGCGCAACCGGCTACGCATACTGCTCCGCCCTACTCGGGCTCAACATCCTCGTCGAGGACTTCCGAGGCGACCGCAACCTCGGTTGCTTCAGGAGCAACCACGGCAAGCCCTCCAGGGTCAGGCTGGTCAGCCTGGCCGGATTCAGGTTCCCCTGACACGGCAATCGATCGGTGGCGACCGTTCGTTGCCGCAGCGCCATCTACCGTGAGTTCGTCTAGTTCGCCGTCGTCTAACTTCAGATCTGCATCGTCGTCGATCGCAGGCACAGCAACCAGGTCGGTCTCGACGTCGAGCCCAAGGTCAGCGTCAAGCTCGGTTCCAAAGCCGCCATCAGGTTCGTCGTGGTCCTCCGAGGCCATCGCCGCTGGCTCGGGCGAGTCAACCAAACGGGCTGCCTCCGATGTGGCTCGGGCATCGCCGATTGGAGCGAGATCTAGTCGACGATCGAAGCGGTACAGACCGAACAGAACGGCCAAGCCCAAGATGGTGACGAGGTTGCCCAACCAGTCAATGGCGGTGCGACCAAAGTTGAGTTCAACCTCAGACTCGGTCGGGACCACCACCATGAGATTCGGACCCGCGCGCCACGGTCCATCGGCGCCGTCAACGTCCCAGTTAGGGAAGTAGGACGCCTTGACCAGGACCGGCTTTCCCACCTCGTCAACAATAAACTTTATTGACGACGTCGTTGATGTCACTTCATCGACAACCGCAGCACCAATCTGGTCGCCATCGGTGCGCACCAACGACTCGGCCCGCATCCAGCTATCCGGACCGTCCTCAGCAGGCAGCGAAAGGAAGCCGGGCACATCGTTGTAGTGCTCGACCGCCTGACCGACCCACTCAACGTCGAATCTGCTGACAGTCTCGATGTTCGACACCTGCTCTTCAGACCGTCCGGACACAACAACGGGTTCGTATTCCAGACCCTGAACCAGCTGGGAGCCGTCAACCTCAAATATCACAAACGGCTGGGACTCGGTGATCCGAGTCAACTCCGGATGGGCATCGGCGGCGGCAATGGCGGTGTCGGACATAGCCATGTAATACTTAACGCCCATTAACTGCAGCTGGGCGATGCCGAGATTGATATCGAAGTCGCGATACGGCAGATCACGCTGAGCTCGAGACGGAGCATCGGACAGCGTGCTCTGGTTGAGAAAGTGGAACGGCGTTGTGGCCGACGACTCGAAGTACAGGCCCTCCATTGAGCCAATGCAGCCATCGGTCCAGTGGGGAAGCAACATGAGTGCCATCGGGGTGCCGTAGCGATCTAGGTCCGAGCTGTACTCCCACATGGCTCGACCACACCCGTTGTCGGCCCCGACCGCAGCCATATCTGAGACCACCTGGTGATATTCGCCGTAGGACTTCTTCCGCTCATATCCCGAGTAGTTCCACTCGGTCCAGCCGGGCACTGCGCTCCCAGCCGTGTTGGTGAACGCCAGCCATCGATAGCTACCGTTCTCGTCGATCCGCCCGAAGGGCATCAGTCTCAGCGGCATAGCCACAGCGATAAGGACCGCGGCTGCCGCCACCCAACTACCGGCGGCCAACAGGTCAGAGTTCGGACGCTCCAGGTTGTTGCTCAACCAGGCGCCGGCGAACCGCAGCACCATGGAGACACCAATGGCGGCCAACACATAGACCGACAAATAGTAGAAGGGCAACAGGCGGGCGTTCCACAGCGCCCCCTCCCCTAGGTTGGCAACGGCGGCGGCAAAGACCAAACCGGTACCGGTGAAGATCATGCCGATCCGGTCCCGGGTGACATAAGAAACGAGAGCACCAATTGCGGCGACGGGCAGTGCAATCTTTATGGGCACGGTCAGAAGCGGAGGGCCGACATTGTCCAAACGCTCCCACCCCATGTCGTTGAAGTAGTCGTCTCGCAGGTAGAACGGTAACAGCCAGAAAGCGGTGAGCAGAATCGAAGCGGGCCCGACAACCAGAAGCCAAAGCGAGCGAGCCCGGACGGTGTCATCGGCATAGAGTCCTGCCAGGAAAACTGTGACGACGGCCAAACCAATCAGCACCCTGACCAGATTTGTAGCCTGGTCAGCAAACGGAATCAGGGCGAGCGCCACCGTTCCCGCCGCTACCCAACTGCGGGGGGACCGCTTTCCGTCCGACAGCACGGCCAGCATCAAAGCCGGCATCATGAAGAACACCGGGATGATGTGGCATAGAGCTGCCAACGCCACAACAACCGTCGCAGCGGCCCGATAGCGGTTGGTGTCCAAGCCCCGGACGACAAGTCCGATGGCAAACAACACCAAGCACAGGCTCATTGAGAAGGCGAATTCACCGGCCAATGTCGATGTGATGTTGCCGCCGTAGATAGTGAAGTTCGTATCGAACAGGAAGACAAAGGCGGCTAGAGACACCATCGCCGGGGCCGGTTCCGGTGAGCCGGCCGCCTTGGCCATGAACCAGCCAGCGACGGGAAAGAACACAAGGCCGGTTACCGAGATCAGTTTGAAGGCAACCCCATAGGGCAGGGCTACCACTAGCGGAACTAACACAGCAGCAGCCGCGATCAGCGCCATCCGGCGGCGGGAACCAGACCAGTGCTTCAAACGATTGCTGCGAGCCAAGGCCACCAGGGCAAGCGCTGCCACCGGCAGACCAATGAACCACGGCAGGCCGAGGTTGAGCGCAATGATGGCCAGCGAAGGAACGACCATATAGAACTGATAAGCCGGGAACCCGGCGTACCAGTCAGGCGTCCAACCGGTCAAGCGTCCCTGGGGCAGAAGATGGTCACGGAGAAACGCCGGACCCCAAACGTGGGCACCCATGTCGCCACCGGCCGGTGTCGTATTTGCGAACAGTAGCGGGTCGGCAAGATCGGCCAGGCTGTCAGCGTTTGGCCAATTCAAAATGGCGAAAACAAACCCGCTTAAAAGCGCGGCTATAAACAGACCTGTTCGACCAAGCCTGCGCTCGGAAGTAAGTTTCAACCCCGTCTCAACCACACCGGATGCCCTAGGGGCGTCCAAGGAGACGTCGTCGCGCGTATTGTCGACCACCAAGCGACGATACCGAAGTTTCGGGCGCGAAGGGCGTCGGCTTAACCGTCTGTTGTCCTTGTGAACTACTGACGTCGGCCCGCGTGTTCGCCCACCTCGTCGAGGGCCTTCTTCAGATCAATGGGTTGGCCGTCCAGACGCCACCGGCGGGAGTCGCATTCGTCGCACGATTCGAGGATAAGAACGTTTCCGTCGACCTTAATGTTGATCTGCGAAACGGGAGCTGTGCAGATACGACAGCTTCGTCGGCCGTCGACCGTCTCGCCATCGGTCCCGGTAACTTCGTCGGCGCTCTGAGCTGAGCCGTCGAGATGCGCGGTGCTTGATGCACTCGATTCTTCAACGTAGCCACTGACATTGAGGTCCAGAGGGGTTTCAGCGTCAGCAAGCGCCCCGAATCCCGACTCTGAGTCGTTGCCGGATTCGACTTGCACGCTCGTGTCGGAGACAGCCGGAGCAGAGATGTCTAGGGTCGGCCACGGGCTGTTCGCCGGAGCCTCGGTGAACTCGGCAACATCAGCATCAGTCTGACCATCGCTGAGCCACGGCTGTGACCGCCGCTCGACAAACGAACGATCGCTGATCGCCAAATCGTCACTAGCTGCGTCGCCGACAGGGTCCGGTTCCACAACGGGCTCGCGCTGTTGGCCAGGGTCCGACGACTCGAACAACAGCTCACCGTCATCCTCACCGACCACCGGGTGAGCGGGATACTCGAGCTCACTATCAAGAGATTCACCGGTGGTGCTGGCAACATCCCCGAGGGTTGCCGACGCCGATGGCTCACGACCGGAACGCCAGATTTCCGGTGAGTCTCCGTAGTCTGTGTTACCCCGCTCCCGCGAGTATCGATCTTCAGTGCTGGTGTGATCTTCGATTCTGTCCACGATTCGTCCTCCGTGCCGTGCAGATCCAGTCGGAGGTCAACGTTCGATAATGAGCGACGGGTCGGCGCTCCCGTCAAGGTTGAGCCAAGTGGCCCAGCTCTGCGCACCGGCCTGCTGCCCGTACTGTCAGGTCAGCAAAAGGACGACGGTTGTGGCGTTGAAAGACATGTGGGCACATATCGGCACGGCCAAGCCTTCAAACCGATGGGCCAGGAGACCCAGCACAACGGCGAAGGCCGTCAAGCCCGGAAGGAGAATCAGCTCGCCGTGAGCCGCAGCAAAGACCACGGAGCTGAGACCGATGGCACCGGCGGAACCCACAGTGGTCTCCAGGCCTCGTAGCAATACGCCTCGGTACATGAACTCCTCGGCCACTGGAGCGATGAACACAACCGCCACCACCAGACCGATAACCGCTGCCGGTCCCGATACTAGAGAAATCAGTTCGCGTGCGGCAGCCTCGGGATCGCCGCCCAGTCGATCTCCGATCAGCTGATACACCATCGGAATCAACAGAAGCTGGCAGGCAACGCCGCAAACCAGACCGAATCCGATTTGGACCGGCGTCGGTCTCGACCCCAGCAGACTCCCAATCTGGCCTCCATCACGAACAGCCAACCAAACAGCAACAGCGCCATAGGCCGCCCAAAGGCCAACGCCACCAGCCAAGAACCACCAAAGCGACTGCCGAACCTGATCCGTCGCCAGTCCCGGCCTTAAACCGGCCAGCAACCCGGCCCAGAGAACTGCCACGAGTTGAGCCGCGAACCAGCCGATCAGAGCTTCCGCTGTGCCCCACCGGGCACCAACCTTTACCTCTGTGTTGGCCGCTCCGCTCATTGCGTCTCAGCCTACTGAGACGATTGGTGTGGAGACCCGATGCACACCTGTGGAGAAAACGAAACCCATACTGGCCGCGGCCAAGCGCATGAGCGTCGAGGCCGCGGACCAGCATCTGCCCCATCGAAATGAAGGGACTAAGACTTGCCGCCGGGGGCTGACTATAGCCGCATGTGCAAGCGGTGAAAAGGGGGCAAATCCCCGTCGGGCCAACATGTCGCGGATCGTCGAGTTTCAATCGGCTTCGCCGAGGCCACTCAGCGACGACGACATACGGCCGAAAGTATTCTGTGCCAAAGTTCACGACCAGGCATAACACACGATGCGGTCGGGGTTATGGTCTACGTCCCCTGTTCTTGTCCGTTGGGCCTGGCTCGGCATCAACGGTTGATTCAATTAGGCTTGATACATGAGTTCCAACGACTCCCCCACCCCACCGACACCGCCTAAAGGTGGGTCGCGTGTCCCCGGCCGACCGGAGTCCAGTCTGCCCCGCTGGTCGGCCTGGATAGTAGTGGGTCTCCTGATCTCACTGCTCTTCCTGGCTTCGACCATGGATCGCGGCAACGCCGAAGAAATTGGCTACACGGATTTCCTGGCCCAGGTCGAAAACGGTGACATCAGCGAGTTCACCTTCGACAACAACACCTACGAGATTTCTGGTGTACGGGAGAACGGAGAGGCCTTTACCAGTACCGGCTTCCGGGAGTTCTCCGAACAAGACCGGGAGCTCTTCGACGCTCGGGGCGTCAACTACAAACCCGAAACACCGACCACCAACTTCTTCCTCAGCATGATTCCGCTATTCCTGCCCTTCATGCTGATCCTGGCATTCTTCTGGTGGCTGGCCCGTCGCCAGCAGTCCCAGATGGGCGGAATCATGTCCATTGGCCGTAGCAAGGCCAAGACGTACTCATCGGAGCGTCCAGGTACTACCTTCGCCGACGTAGCCGGGTATGACTCGGTGAAACAGGAAATCACCGAAGTTGTCGACTTCCTGAAGAACCCGGGAAAGTTCGCCGAAATCGGTGCTCGAATCCCCAAAGGTGTTCTCCTGGTAGGCCCTCCGGGTACAGGCAAAACGCTGATTGCTCGAGCCGTGGCCGGTGAAGCCGGCGTACCATTCCTGTCCGTCACCGGTTCTGACTTCATGGAAATGTTCGTCGGCGTCGGCGCAAGCCGAGTGCGTGACCTGTTCAATGAGGCCCGAAAAATGGGTCGAGCCATCATTTTCATCGACGAAATCGACTCCATCGGCCGCAAGCGCGGAGCCGGCTTGGGCGGAGGGCACGATGAACGGGAGCAAACGCTCAACCAGATGTTGTCCGAAATGGACGGTTTCGAGGCCACGGAGGGCATCGTCATGATGGCCGCCACCAATCGGCCCGACATTCTCGACCCGGCGTTGTTGCGTCCAGGTCGCTTTGACCGTCAGGTTGTCGTCCCCCTCCCCGAGCTCGAAGATCGCAAGAAGATCCTCGGCGTGCATATCAAGCACAAAAAAATCGACGATGACGTCCAAGTTGACGTCATCGCCAGGGGAACCCCCGGCATGAGTGGTGCTGACCTGGCCAACCTGGTCAACGAAGCCGCCCTCTTCGCCGTACGAAACGGCGAAGCAAAGATTCACGCCCACCACTTCGACATGGCACGTGATCGCGTGATCATGGGCGTCAAGCGTGACTCGCTCGTTATGTCCGACAGCGAACGAGAGATGACCGCTTACCACGAGGCCGGTCATGCCCTCTGCGCCGTCCTCCTCCCCGACTACGACCCGCTCCACAAAGTGACCATCATCCCCACCGGAATGGCACTGGGTGTCACCATGACCCTTCCCGAGGAGGATCGACACTCGCTCCGCCGGTCACACGCTCAGAACATGATCGTGATGATGCTGGGCGGTCGCAACGCTGAGGACATCGTGTTCGGCGTTGTTTCGTCCGGCGCTGGCGACGACCTACAGAAGGCAACCGGCTTGGCTCGTAAGATGGTTTCGGAGTGGGGCATGTCAGACCGAATCGGCCCGATGGCGTTCGGTGCTAGCGGCCCCGTGTTCCTCGGTGATGACATGATGCAGGGGAAAGAATACTCCGAGAATATGGCTCAGCTCATCGACGAGGAAACTCAACAGGTACTCACCGAACAGGAAGTTCGCTGTCGTGCCCTCTTGACCGAGAATCGAAACGCCCTCAATCTCGTTGCCCGAAACTTGCTGGAGCACGAGACGCTCAGCGGTGCCGAAGTCAACCGACTAATCGACGTAGCCAACAAACAAGACGGTGGGTTCTCCGAAGCCGGTTTCACTGAGGCTGCCTCGACGACCAGCTTCGAAGGCTGATCAATCAGTCCAAACCCGAAGAGTAAGAGCTCGAATAGAGGTCGGCCCGCCACAATGGGGGTCGGCCTCTTCGCTGTCTCGCTTCGGGTCTCACATCACCGGCTAAGGTCAGGCTTCGATCGCTTGAAGAGCCTCATCAAGCTCGCCCGACGCAAACGGCCCGAAGAAGGCCGCATGGACGATGCCCTCACCATCAGCCACCACTGTTGTCGGCACGCCATCGATTTTGTATCGACGGTGAAGGCTGTCGTCGTCTTGAACCGCTATCTCCTGTAGTGCTCGACCGGCTTGCGCCCGAGCACTAACGTCTGCCCAAACTCCGGGACACGTGTCACATGTACGAGAGCTGAAAACCGCCACCAGCACAGGCTCGCCGGGCGAATCGAAATCCGCCCGATCAAGCTGACGCGGTGCTCGGTAGCTCGGGGCCGACGGCGGGTCGGGCCGACGGCGCTGCAACAACGAAGCCACGACCACGGCGAGAACGCCAAGCGCCACCAGGATGACGATTCGTTCCATCGCCCGCTATCGCACTTCAGCCAGAACAGGAACCGCCGGAACGGTGTTCATCCCTTGACCGCGGACAATGGTTGACGTCTCAACCGCCACCGGGACATCGGACACAATCTCCACTGCTGCTCCGCTCACTCCATCAAAGATGAGGGGAACGACGGCACGGCCATCGGAGGGGACGCTGGCAGTCAGCGGGCCAAGCTCGGTTCCACCGGCAACAAGCGTGATTTCAACCTCAGCCTGCTGATCGCTCACTATGGCCACTGTTGTTGAGTCTCCGCTGATAGCCACCCACGGAACGACCCAGCGGGTGGATAGGCGCTCCACTCCTCGCGTTGTCGAAAGCCCAACGTTGGGAATCGGTTGGGGAATCGGTTCGTTGTCGAGCCCGAGCACCGGTATTGGCTGGCCGGCCGGATCGGTGGCGGAGTCATCGGCCGGGTCACCGTCAACCGGATCCTCCTCACCGTCAAGGGCTTCGCCATCGGCCGGTTCGGTCCCCTCACCGTCCTCGCCCTCGGCGTTTTCCTCTTCCGCTGCTTCCTCGGCAGCCGATTCAAGCGCAGCCGAGGTCCGATCGAGCAGATCCGTCGCCGTCTTCCAGCGCTCTACGACGACCGGAAGCTGGTTGTCGACCGATACGTTAACCCCGAGCTCATAGGGCAAAGGAAAACCGAAACGCTCGGCCTGAGCAGCGATGTCCACGGTCTCAAAGTTCCCGGGACGTACCTCTCTGGTGGCGGTGACCACACCGTAAAGGGCAATGTCGTCGGGATTGTTCGGCCACATCTCAATCTGAACTATTGCAGTGGCATCCGACTGATCGGAGACGAAGATCCGCTCACCGGATTCCGGATCAATCTCAATGGTCGGCTCTGCCGATTCAGCGGGATTGAAGATTGTCAAAACATCCTCACCGTCGCTATGGACTCGCCCAGACGGCAGAACCCAGCCGGTGGCCGGTGTCGGAACGCCCAGTTGAACCGCCGCTCCCTCGACACCCAATGCCCCATCAAGAACCTGAAGGCGCTCAGCCACCAGACGCCCACGCTGGGCGGTGATAATCGTGGCAACGTTGGTTTCGTTCGTAATGTGCTCCCCAACGTCGATGATGCGCACCGATCGGGGCGGCACGAAGGCGCCTTGTAGCGGCAACGGCTGGCGGCTTCGGGCCAACGTTCGAAACTCCACGTTGAACACAGCTGTTTCGGGGAACGGATTCATCAGCGCCAGATACTGGGTGGAATCGACCTCTGTTCGCCCGCCGGCGAAGTACCAGTTATTGGACACCGAAGTGGCGCAAGGCCCTTCTGTTGACCCATTAGCTGTCGTCAATTTGTGAGCCACTGCGCCATCGCCGGAGGTTATTTCCACCACCGCACCAGCGACATCGGATTGCTGGCTGTCGGAAAGAGGAACTGTCACAGTGGCCAGCGGACCCAGTTCCACTCGCCGACCAGCGCCCTGGCCTTCATCAGTGAGGACGGTCACATTGGCGACGGCCGGCACAGACGCAAGGTTCGCAACCACAATCTCATGATCAGCGAAGCCGCCGGCGGCGCTGGACCCCATCGGGCAATACCACGCGCCGTTCAAGCTTGGCGGGTCGGTCATGGCCGGGGTTACGACCAAATCGGTTTCAACCACGGAAGCTTCGACTACACCGGTTGGTTGAGACACCTGGTCGTAGACCACACCGGCGGCGACAGCTCCTACTAAGACGAATGACAGCGGCCAGCGGATCATTGAAGAACCTCGCGTCTGGTTTGGCCGACGATGACGCCGACAGCTGCCAGCAAGAACTGCCCGATGATGGCCAGGCGGCGGACCAGGCGAGAACCAAACGTAAGCGTAACTTCTCCAGCCTGACCAGAAGGTATGACAACCAGTCGGTCGAACCCGGAAATTATCTCAGTCCCCGAACCCGAAGCCTCGATGCTCGAATTGTGAATTGACACCAGCACGTTGGTGTCGGCCGGTACGTCAACCGTCCACTGCCCCGGCCCGACGGTCTCCACGGCTGCAGACCCAGTCGTCAGGTCTACATCAAGCTGTTCAGCCGCCGTAGTGGCCTGAGCCTGCTCGACCGATGATAGGAACGGCGCCACACCGCTGGATGATCGGTTTCTGAACACGATCAAATCGGGCACGCCGGGAACCCGCTCAAGATCAAGTTGCTGGGACAGGGCCCGCAGCAGGCCAGCATCGGGTGGAACAACTGGTCCGTCATAGGGTGCAGGGGCGAGCTGTTGAGCCACGACCACAAAATCGACACCGTAGGGAGCAAGAAGCCGTCCAAGGCGGACGACTTGTCCCGAGGTTGCCAGGTCAATCTGGCGCCCGATACCAGCGGTCGAGCCCGGCGCGCTCGGGTGCCACCGACCCGAGAAATCAGTAAGCGCGTTCTCGGTGACCGTGTACTCAAACCCGCCTTGGGATCTGGCCACGCCGGCCGGCAGAACATCGGCATTGCCGATCCAGACGACGCGTCCGGGAGCGATCTGATCACCGTCAAGCGCCCGCTGGCGGGTGAGGAACTCGACCGAGGAGGCAAAGCTCGACTGAGGTGCGCCCCAGCCACCGTCCAAAGCGCTCACCAAACCGCTGAGCAGCACCGCGGCTGCCGCCACAGACCCAACGGCCAGAGTTGCGGTACGCATCCGGGAGGTAAAGGCTTCACGATCCTTGGCCAACAGGTCGCGTTCGAGAGACAGTATTCCGGCTGCCATGGCGAAGCACAGTCCGGCCGCACCAATAGCGAGGAATGCCTCAGCCGAAGGGAGTTCTACGGGAATCCACCCGCGGCGATCGGCCCAGCTCAAGATCCAGGTGCTCGACGCCAAGAACCAACCGTGAGCACTCACATGGAAGACTTCAGCTCTCGAAACCATCAAACCCAAGATGGCCAGGGCGGCAAAGCCGAACATCAACAGCTGTGGGGCGAGCGATCCGGGGGCGAAGCGAATTAGGTCAAGCATCGAAGCCGAGCCGTCAGACAACGGCTGCGGACCCATCAGCCAGCCCCAGGACACGTCCTGGAGAACATCGAAGCTCCACGGCCCGTGCAAGGCCACGGGGCCAACGATGGCCAGGCCAGCCGCAGCCAACGCCTCGATGGGCCGGCCATTGGCCAATAGCAACGACGCCGGAATCATCAACAATGCCGTTACAACCGCTATCGGCACCACCGATGGCGCAAACGAGGCGACGACAGCGACAAGCAGGGCAAAGCGAATGAGCCGAACGGGAACAGAACGATCGACCACTGTCGGGCCCGGCTCGCCACTCTGAAAGCCGAACGGACTGACCCCGTGAAGCTTGAGCATGCCGCCGATCAGATAAGGGGCGGCGGCGAAGACCACCAATGCCTCCCATTGACCGGTGGAGAACGCAGAGGTGACCAGCGGACAGCAGGCATAGATCAGGGCGGCTGCCGCCGCGGCTCTAGCACTTCCTAGCGGTCGGAGTGAGCGGTACATGGCGATCGGGGCGAGGAGCACCGGCGCCAGGGCCACCAGCGTCTGGAAGAGACCAGCGGCCCAGAAGAACACGAAACGACCGGAGGCCAAGAATAGGAACGCTGATGGGGCGTTGCCAGGGCCTCCAGTGCCATTGGTTCGCCAACCGCTTAACCACTCCCCCAACAGATCCCAGCCGCCGGGCACAGTGGGAATCTGGCCTACAGGGGCCACCCCTCTGGTCAACAGGTGGCGGCTTCCAAAGACAACCAACAAGAGAGTGAAGACGGTAATGACTGTGGCATCTCGGACATTGCCGGCATCGGCCCCTGCGAACGACGATCGAACCGAGCCGACCATGCCGGAGAATCGGTCCTGTCGTGCCGAAAATTGACCGCGGGAGAAGTTGGCCAATCGAGCCGAACCCTTGGCCTGCAAGCCGGAAACGTCTTTGTTGCTGATCGACCGCGTTCGCCGCACAAGGCTGCGACGCCGACGAACATCGTCCAGGCGGGAAAGGTTCCAGGGAATCGCCGACAGAATGTCGCGAGCTTGAGAGCGGCGGCCAGCCAACATGGCGGCCAGGCCCTCCAGAATCAACAACGTAAAGGCCAACGGAACCGAGGTGAACATGGCTCGTCGATCGGCGGTGGCCAGCACAGTCCTCAGTCGATGGCGGTTGATGAGCTGGCGTCGTTCATGGGGATCGGCGTTCTGGGAGAACGCCTCAAGATGACGAGCCCGGGCATCGGGCACCACAAGAACTCGGGCTCCGGCGATGTGTGCCCGCCAGCAGAAGTCGAGGTCTTCACCCAACATCTTGATGGTCGGGTCGAATCCGCCTAGTGCGGTGAAGAGATCGGAGCGGACGAGTTGCACACCGCCCGGAGCCACGAAGACCTGCCGCACCGAGTCGTACTGATCCTGGTCGAACTCGCCTTGTTCGACCTGATCAACCATCACGCCGAACCGGTCACTGCCCATACCCAATTGGGCCAACCGTCGGGAGTCATTCCAGCGAACCAACTTGGGGCCGGCAATGCCAGCGTTGCCCCGGTACAGCTCGCTGACCAGAATCGAGAGGCAATCGGGTGACATCACGACGTCGTCGTGGCAGAACAGCAGGAATGGTGAACCTGATACCAGCTCTAAAGCTTGGTTGGCGGCGACGCTGAAACCCGGGTCACCGGCCAAACGGTGCAGATAGGCCACCGGTAGGGCCTCAGCCACCCGTTCAGCGATCGGCTCGTCACTGCCCGCGTCTATGACCAGGACCGAGAGGTTCTCGTAATCCTGGTTCTTGAGCGACTCAAGGCATTGTTCGAAGTGGTCACCAGGGTTGTGGGCCACTACGACCGCAACCACAGCAGGAACGTCGCTGCCTGTGGATGGAGTTTGCAGATCAGTCTCGGCAACCGCCGTCACGGCGCCTCCAGTGCAGCCATGTGTGAGGTTCGTCTCTCGCTCACGTCAATCCCGAATGCTACTCCCACTTTCGGGTCAACATGCGCAGGGTGGCGACCAAGGTTCGATCCTGCCTTGGTCGATCCAAATGCCCACGTCACGTGACCTCGTGGGCAGTACACTTCGGCACCAGTGTCGCACCATGACATCCGCCGAATTCACTTCTTGACGGCCCCTCGATTCAGTCGTCCGCCATACTCAGTCGGCTATCGCCTGCCGGTCGGGGCCACAGCGGGGATGCCACTGTGAGGTGTGTCGTCACCGGAGCATCCGGTTTCGTCGGACCCCACCTGGTTCGACATCTCAAAGAACGTGACGACGTGGTTACCCCTGTCGGGCAACAAAACGGGCCTGACCTTCGAGACCATGATGGTTGGAGCGACCTCATTACTTCGTTGCAACCCGACGTAATTTTTCACCTTGCCGGCTGGAGCGACGTCGGGGCCTCTTGGTCGAACCCCGTCACCACCTACCAGATCAATGCGCTAGGCACGGTCGCCATTCTTGAGGCGGCCAGGGCCGCTGGAGATGTCACGGTCGTTCTGGCAAGCAGCGCCGATGTCTACGGCTTGGTCGACCGCTCACAGCTACCCATTTCGGAGTTCAACTCGACTAGTCCCCGGTCACCCTATGGGGCTAGCAAATTGGCAGCCGAAACGGCCGCCAAGGCCTACTGGGAAGGTTACGGAGTTCGAACTGTCATCGCCCGCCCGTTCAATCATCTTGGACCGGGTCAATCAGGCAGGTTTATTGCTGCGTCGTTGGCCCTTCAGATGGCGGAAGCGGAACTTGGTGGCGGAGGTGAAATCAAGCACGGCGATCTGACACCGGAACGAGACTTCACCGACGTCCGTGACGTAGTACGGGCCTACCGAATGCTGGGGATCGACGGGGAACCGGGCGAGATCTACAACATTTGTTCGGGCAACGCCGTCCCGATCTCCAGACTGTTTGAGATTCTCAGCCAGGCGACAACCGTCCCAGTTGAGGGTCGAATCGATCACAGCCTTGTTCGACCAGTAGACCTTCCGGTCCTGCAGGGGAGTTTTATGAAGTTGCATGCCACAACCGGTTGGAAGCCCACAACCACATTGGACGAAACCCTGACCGACATCTTGCAAGACGCCCGTCGCCGCAGAGGGCAGGCCCCAGGCCGGACGACAGCCGGTTGACGCAACGAGCCATCACCAAGGATGCGGTAACCTACGCACTGTCTTCGCAGGTCTTGTATGCACGGCCTCGAATCCTCAGCTATTCCCCTCAACTATTCATCATCTAATTCATTGAGCCCGTCGGACCGGGTCCGACGAAGCCCAATGCCATCCGCCGAAGAATGAGAAGTTCGTTGTGAAAAAAGCACTAGTTACCGGCCTAACCGGCCAAGACGGTTCCTACCTAGCCGAGTTCTTGTTGAACAAGGGCTATCACGTCGTGGGTATGATCCGCCGCTCCAGCACCGTCAACTTTGAACGGATCGCCCACATACAAGACGACATCGAAATCGTTCATGGCGATCTACTCGACGAGTCGTCTCTGCGGCACCTGCTAGACCAGCACAGGCCCGACGAGGTCTACAACCTGGCCGCCCAGTCATTCGTTGAGACCTCCTGGCAACAAGCAGTGTTAACAGGCGAAACCACAGCGCTCGGCGTCACCCGCCTGTTGAACGCTCTCCGCCAGACTGACACCGGAATTCGCTTCTACCAGGCATCGTCTTCTGAGATGTTCGGAAAGGTTCGTGAGGTTCCCCAGACCGAACAGACGCCCTTTCATCCTCGAAGCCCATACGGCGTGGCCAAGGTGTACGGCCATTGGATCACGGTCAACTATCGGGAGAGCTACGACCTGCACGCCACCAGCGGAATCCTGTTCAATCACGAGAGCCCGCGCCGCGGCCTGGAGTTTGTGACTCGAAAGATCACAAACCACGTCGCTCGTATCAAGTACGGCCTGGCTAAGGAACTACGGTTGGGCGACCTCGACCCACAGCGGGATTGGGGTTTCGCCGGTGACTACGTGGAAGCGATGTACCTGATGCTTCAGCAGGACCAACCCAGCGACTACGTCGTTGCGACCGGGGAGACCCACTCAGTGCAGGAATTCTGCGAGATGGCGTTCAACCTGGTCGACCTCAACTGGCAGGACTGGGTCGTCCAGGACGAGCGTTTCCGGCGGCCGGCCGAAGTCGATCTTCTGGTTGGCGACGCCTCCAAAGCTCAAACAGATCTTGGCTGGAAACCGAAAACAACCTTTGAGGAATTGGTGACCATGATGGTCGAAGCCGACCTGGAACTGATCGGCCGCCAGGCGTACGACATTTAACGTCGCCATCTAGAAACGTCGCCGTCTAGCACTGTCGGCCGGCTCAACCGGGTGTCCATCGAGCCTCTGCTCCTAAACTGCGGTGGGTGAAGCGCTCAATCCCCAGTGACCTCGATCTTTCCAACCGCTCGGTATCCGTACTCTGCGGTGGCGTTGGAGCAGCGCGATTCCTTTCGGGCCTACTCGACGTTGTCCCGGCCGAGAACATCACCGCCATCGTCAACGTGGCCGACGACGTCGTTCTCCACGGGCTACACATCTCCCCTGACATCGACACAATCGTCTACACCCTCGCCGACGCCGTAAGTTCGACCCGGGGTTGGGGCCTTGAGGGCGAGACATGGCAGGCAATGGCAATGGTGTCTCGCTACGGCGGAGCTGACTGGTTCAACCTTGGCGACTCCGATCTCGGAACCCACCTCTATCGAACGGGCAGACTCCAGGAGGGCGCGTCGCTAGCCCAGGTCACGGCGGAAATCGCCGACGCCTGGAATCTCCGACTATCACTCCTGCCTGTCACCAACGATCGCATCGAAACCAGAGTGACAACCGTTGACGAAGGCGAAATCGGATTCCAGGAGTACTTCGTCGGGCGACAGCATGACGTTGCGCTCACTGCGGTGCGCTTCGTCGGCGCCGACGAAGCTGTCCCGGCACCAGGTGTTCAGAAGGCACTGGCCGATGCCGACGTCGTCGTGATCGCCCCATCGAACCCGGTTGTATCCATCGACCCCGTCCTTGCCGTTCCCGGCGTCCGCGCCGCGTTGGCCAACCGGACATCGGCCACCGTGGCCGTTTCCCCCATCATTGGAGGAAGGGCGCTAAAAGGCCCGGCGGACCGGATGCTGCAGGAACTAGGCTTCGAATCGTCGGTGCTGGGTGTCGCTCGCTGGTACTTGGGATTGGCCGATTACCTGGTCATCGATGACGCTGACGGTCATATGGCTGATGAAGTCGACGAAGTCGGGCTGGCACCCACTGTCACTAACACCATCATGAGCGATCCAGACGTCGCCGCCGCTCTGGCTCGAATCACGATTTCAGCCGCCCTGGCCTAGAGCCCGGGAACCCGACAAAGGCTGGAACCTGTGTCCGGCCAACTATGTTTGACATCGATGAGCTCCGAACGCGACCAGCCAAACCATCAGGTGGAGTCGGGCTCTACCGGCCCGGACCCACTTGCTCCCCTCGGCGAACTGTCCATACTGCCCGTTCCCGGACTCCCCGAAGTTGAACCGGGTGACGATCTGGTGTCCATGGTCATGGAAGCCTGTCTCGATACGCACGGGCTTGTCCACCACGACGTTCTGGTTGTGAGCCAGAAAGTAATCTCGAAGGCCGAAGGGCAACTTGTCACTGTCGACCCAGACGATCCGTTAGCTCACAAGCCCCTTGTTATCGAGGAGGCGTCCAGGATTCTTCGCCGCCGAGGTGATCTGATCATCACGGAGACCAAACACGGCTTCGTTTGCGCCAACGCCGGGATCGACCGCTCGAACGTCGCTCCCGATATCGCCGCGTTACTTCCGGAAGACTCGGACCGCTCGGCTCGACGACTTCGGGACGCCATCGGCGGCCAGCTAGGGACCGATGTAGGAGTAATCGTGGCCGACACGTTCGGACGACCGTGGCGACGAGGACTAACGGACATTGCCCTCGGTAGCGCCGGACTCGTCCCCGTGCTCGACCTAAGGGGTTCCACCGATGCCCTCGGTAAAGAGCTTCATGTCACCGAGGTGTGCATCGTGGACCAATTGGCCGGCGCCGCCGAGCTCGTCCGAGGCAAGTCCACCGGTACTGCGGTGGCGATCGTTAGAGGTGGTCCCGACCATTGGTTCGGAGCCGGTTCGGTTGTGGACGATGTGGTTCGCTCACCGTCCGAGGACTTGTTCCGATGACCGATACAGCAGCGGAGCTCCCGCCACTGATAGCCCACCTACCCCCAGCCCCGGACCCTGACGCACTGCTGGACGGCTTCGTCGACTACACCGCCGAACTTGGATTGGACCTGTATCCGGCCCAGGAAGAAGCAATCTTGGAACTTCTGGCCGGAAACAACGTGATCCTGGCCACCCCCACTGGGTCGGGCAAGTCCATGGTGGCCACCGCCGCCCATTACGCCGCGCTGGCCGCCGACCGTCGAAGCTTCTACACCGCACCAATCAAAGCGCTGGTGTCGGAGAAGTTCTTCTCGTTGCGACGCGAATTCGGAGCTGAGCGAGTTGGGATGATCACCGGCGATGTTAGCGCCAACCCTGACGCCCCTATTGTCTGTTGCACGGCGGAGATCCTGGCTAACAGGGCCCTGCGGGACGGCCGGGAAACCGACGTTGACGTCGTGATCGCCGACGAGTTCCACTACTACGCTGACCCTCAACGAGGCTGGGCTTGGCAGATCCCGCTCCTGGAAATGCCCAACGCCCAATTTCTCTTGATGTCGGCCACGCTGGGACCAACTGATTTCTTCGAGCGAGAGCTGACATCGAGAACCGGTAGACCGTCGGTGACCGTTTCCTCCGAGCAGCGCCCGGTACCGCTTGAGTTTGAGTACCGGCGCACCACTCTTCATCAGTCCATAACCGACCTGCTGGAGAGTGACCGGGCTCCCATCTATCTGGTGCATTTCAGTCAGCGGGAGGCCAGCGAGGCAGCCCAGGGGTATCTCTCGCTCGACCCGCTGTCCAAGACCGAAAAGGAGCATGTCAAAAGCGTCATTGAGTCGTTTCGATTCGACACGCCGGTTGGCAAGGAACTGAAACGCTTCCTCTCAGGTGGTGTCGGTGTCCACCATGCGGGTCTGCTCCCGAAATACCGCCTCCTGGTGGAGCGGTTGGCGCAGGACGGACTCCTGAAGATCATCTGCGGTACCGACACTCTTGGCGTTGGGGTCAACGTCCCCATCCGGTCAGTGCTGTTCACTCAGCTCTGCAAGTTCGATGGCAGCAACACCCGCATTCTTTCCAATCGCGAATTCAAGCAGATCGCTGGCAGGGCGGGGCGAAAGGGTTTCGACGATGTCGGTTTCGTGTGGGCTCAGGCCCCGCCGCACGTCGTTGAAAATCTTCGAGCCGAGGAGAAGGCAGCCGAAGGCGGCAAGAAACGAAAGACCGTCAAGAAAAAGCCGCCGGACCGAGGGTACGCCCACTGGAGTGACGGCACCTTCGACAAAATGATCAACGGTCAACCCGAACCGCTCATCTCATCTTTTCAGGTCAGCCACCAGATGCTGTTGACCCTGCTCGACCGACCAGGCGATGGCTGTGCGGCCGCAAAAACCCTCCTCACCACGAACCACGAGACAAGAGCCCGCAAGCGTCGCCATATTCGGCGGGCCATCTCCATCTACCGCTCGCTCGACGAAGCCGAGCTACTTGAGCACCTGGAGGAACCTGACGATCTGGGTCGGTTGGTCAGAGTCAACTTCGATCTTCAGGACGACTTCGCTCTTCACCATCCTCTGTCGCTGTGGGCTCTACAGGCCATCGATGAACTCGACCCTGAAGAGCCGGGATACGCCTTTTCCATCCTCTCAACCGTCGAGGCCACCCTTGAGTCTCCGGGGGTGATTATGGCCGCCCAGGTCCGCCAGGCCAAAGATGACTTGATGGCCGAGATGAAAGCCGACGGTGTCGAATACGACGAGCGAATGGAACGCCTGGGCGAAGTTGAAGCCCCGAGACCTGAGGCTGAGCGCCTCTACGGCAGCTTCGACAACTTCCGCGGTTCACACCCTTGGGTTGCCGGTGACAACGTCAGGCTGAAGTCGATCGTGCGGGACATGGCCGAACGGGCGATGACATTTCGCGAGTACATCAACCACTACGGGTTGAAGCGTTCAGAAGGAGTTGTCCTTCGTTACCTGTCAGATGTGTACAAGGCGCTGGTTCAGAACGTTCCGGAGTCGGCCAAGTCCGACGAGGTCCTCGACCTGACCGAATGGCTGGAAGCGGTGGTTCGCCAAGTCGACTCCAGCCTTATCGACGAGTGGGAGAGCCTCATGTCCTCACGAGGCGACGACCAAGGCCACGAAGAGGTGGCCGGCTTTGGGGCTGATGACACCGACATCACCAAGAACGTCCGGGCATTCACGGTGATGGTACGCAACGAAATGTTCCGATGGGTAGAGGCCCTGGCTAACAAACGGCACCATCAATTACCCGAGGGCGCCCACCAAGACGAGATGGTCGACTATTGGGAGGAATTCGACGAAATTCGCATCGACGCCGAGGCACGAGGCGCCGCCTTCTTTACTTACGACCATGCCAGTGGACGGGTGACCCAGTTGCTACACGATCCTGATGGTGTCGATGCCTGGCGCATCGACGCTGAGGTCGACTTTGACCGCTCGGCCGAGAATGGTCGAGCTGAGGTCGACTGGGTAAGGGCCTACAGCCTTTAGCCACCTGTCTGGGCGGGCTAGCTGGATGCTGACGGCAGCGCCGAGGCCTCGGTCTCAAGACCCAGAGCCATATTGATCCGGGTGCTTGAGTCGGCCTTCTCGTTGCCTCCCATGTCGAACACCATCTGGATGTCGAACTCGCGACACACTGCCGACTCCGGCACAACAGCCCCGTCTTTGCGATCCCCGCCGTTGGCGAAGATCAGACGATGATCCGGGTACTTCTCTGCGATCGCCCGGAGTGATTCGCTCACCGTTCGATCATCATCAACGGCGATGAATGCCTCGTCAACTACCCCTAAGGCACTCACGATCCGGAGTCTGTCCTTTTCGTCAAGAATCAGCTGGCCCTTTTTGGCGATCTGCTGATGGTTGTTGTTGACGATCACGATGAGTCGATCACCGGCGCTCGCCGCCGCATCAATCATGTCGAGATGACCGATGTGAAGCGGGCTGAAAAAGCCGCTGACGATTACGCTGACTACTTGATCCTGCGATGAGCTCATAGCTGTTGCTCCATGTTAGCTGGACGGCTACAACACTCATATCGACCGGTTGTCTCTCAACTTTCGGAGTTTCACCGAAAGAGCTGGGTTTCAGCGAGCGACCGTCAAACGGTTGAACAACTGCTCGTAGGCCACAGCCTGATCTCGGGGTTGCTGGAGTCCCTCGGCGAACGAGCGGGAACGCTTGCCCATTTGTTCAAGTTCGTGGCTGTCGGAAACCAGATGATCCAAGGCGGCGATGAACTCAGCGGGATCATCAGGAGGAACAGCGGCCCCACACGCGGCGTCGCTGATGATTGACGCCACCTCGCTGTCGGTGTCGACTGAGGCCAGCACAGGCCGCCCTGCGGCCAGAATGCCGTAGACCTTGGATGGCGTGCTGCTGGCAGCCAGACCAGCCTTGAGCAGAACCAGGTGCAGATCAGCCGCCCCCAGAATCATCGGAACCTGCTCACGGGGTCCGAAGTCGACCACCGATACGTTACTCAACCCCGCTGCCCATCGGTCGACCTCCGGGCGAGCAGCACCTTCGCCATTGATGACGAAATGCAGGTCGGGACGTGCCGCATTGGCCTCGGCGGCCAAGCGAACCAGATCAAACGACTGAGAGAAGCCCACGTTGCCTGAATACATGACAACCGTCTTCTCTGACAAGCCGAGCTGCCGCCGGTATCGGTTGTCGCGAGCCACCGGTTGAATGCGCTCGATGTCGACGAAATTCTTGATGACGTGGATCTTGTTGCGGTCGTCGTGTCTGCCTCTGTGATCGGGGCGCAGCTTGCTCGCGACATTGAGCTGCTGATCTTGTGACAGGACGGTGATGGCGTCCGCTCGACGGTAGACGGTTCGTTCGTAGCGGCGTAGAACATCAATAACTCGTCGATTCGTTATCGCCCCCAACTCGACGGCGACATCAGGGAAGATGTCCTGGGTATTCAGCACAAAAGGGACACCCATGCGAGAGGCCGCCAGCCATGCGGCCTCAGCCAGGAACAGAGGGGGTGTCATGGCCAGCACCACATCGTGGCGGGGCTGTGTCAGGCCAAGGGAGGCAGCGAGGCAGGTGTGCGCGGCGAAACCCACAGCCCGGCTCTTGATATTCGTTTTGCGAGTCGGGAACGGCCAGCACCGAACCACCCGCCCCCATTCCGTTCGCTCCACCTGCCAGGGACGGCCCCTCCACTCCTCAGCGACATCATGGCCCCGGTACCAGGGCAGGGAGGTCACAACCGTTAGTTGATGGCCCTGGAGCGCCAGGTGGTGTACGAGACGCGACATAACCTCGCCGGTGGCGGCATGGAGGTCAGGGGTGAAATGAGGACAGAAAACGAGGATTTTCACACGGCGGATTCAACAGGAGCGGCGGCTGGCTGATTACCCTAGCGCTTCCCGATAGACCTCCAGCAGGCGGTCGGTAGCCCTCCCAGGGGCGAAGCTCCCCAACTGGCGGTAGCCGTTGGCAATCAACCGTTGGCGTTCCTGTTCCGACGATGCCAGCTTGGTCACGGCCTTCGCCCATTGGTCGATATCGCCGACCGGAACCCGGATTGCCGCTGCCCCCGCTACTTCGGGCAGGGAGCCAGCATCACTGGCCACAATCGGACAACCTACGTTCATAGCCTCGATGCAAGGATTGCCGAACCCCTCATACGAAGACGGAAACGCCAGCGCGATGGCTTTTCGGTACAGCTGCGTCAGATAGGCCTCGGATACTCGACCGGTAAACACGACCCGATCGGCAACCCCGAGATCCTGTGCCTGTCGCCGAAGACTCAACGTCTCAGGTCCGGGCCGTCCGGTGAATACCATCTTGAGGTCCCGGCAGCCGTCGGGAAGCAGGGGCAAAGCGGCCACGAGATCCCGATGGCGCTTGTGCCCGTAGGTAATCGCCGGATACAGCACATAGCGACCGAGACCGATCTCTGGAGGCTCGTCGACATCGATGACGTCCGGTGGATCGAAGCCGAAGGGCACAACGCGAATCTTCTCTGGTGGTACGCCAAGTGTTGCGATCAGTCGATCACGGGTGAAGTGCGACGGGCTGACAATCAGCCTGGCGGCCCTCACTGACGCGGGAACCGAGGCTCCCAGCCACTTTCGTTTGACCAAGCCAAAGTTCTCCGGCTGCTCCAATGGCTGCAAGTCATAGACGGTGACGATGTCTGGTCGGGTTCGAATCCACGGTACGACCCCACCCATGTGGTGCATTAGGGCATGGGACCGGCTGGGCCCTGCCATCCAGGTGTTCTCCATCGCCACTCTGGCCAATTTGCCCGGCTGGCGCACCGGCATAGTTTCAACGGCGAAGCGGTCGACGAGATCCGGATAGCGCTCAATCGTCGCCTGGCGGCAGTAGAGAACAAAACGTAGATCGCTGTCGTCGCGATCGGTGAGGCTTCGTATCAGTCGAATCGAGTACTCTTCCGATCCGCCGACGACGCCAGGGTCAAGCCACGTCAAGTTGATGCCAATTGTCGCTACACGGCTTTTGTTTGTCATGTCCACCGACGCCTTCAACCTCGCGATCCCAGGACTCGCTTGAACACTCGGGTGTAGTCATGTGCGGTCCGTTCCCACGTCATCTCAGCGGCTCGCCGCTCGCCCCGGGACCTCAGGTCAGCAGCGAGACTGTCGTCGGACAGCACGGCCATGACAGCTTCGGTGATGGCCGTAGTGCTGTGTGGGTCAACTAGCAGGGCCGCTCCCCCAGCAACTTCCTCGGTCGCCGTTCCCGCCGAGGTGACAACCGGTGTCGAATGAGCCATAGCCTCCAAGACCGGAAGCCCAAATCCCTCCGCCACCGACGGGTAGACCAGTGCCGAGCACCGTCGATAGAGAGCGCTAAGCACCATTTCGTTGACCAGCCCGAGCGACCGCAACCGAGCCCCCAGACCGGCAAATGCCCGCGTCGCCTCCGGCGAGGTGTCGATACCGCCAACGGCGACAACATCGCACTTTGTGACCGAGAGTGCATCGGCCAGACGAACAGGGTTCTTACGCAGGCCCAGTGGCGCCACCAAAAGAACAAACCGATCGGGGAGGTCGAGGCCTTCCAGCACCACATCAACCTGATCCAGCCGACAAACAGGGACGTCGACTCCGTACGGAACAACCGACAAACGCTGGAGGTCGATCCCGTTGGCCACACAATCGTCGGCGACCACACGAGAGGGAACCACGAAGTGATCGGATCGTTCAACTGCCCGCCGCCACATTCGAGGAAAGAACGAGCGACCGCGCCTAGTCAGGAATTGAGGGTACGTCAGAAAATCAAGGTCGTTGACTGTTGCCACCACCGGCCGTGACGTGGGAGGCACAATCAGGCTCGACGCCCAAAGCAGCGAATCGTCACCAGTCATGTAGCGATCTACCGACAATAAATCGCTGCGCATCCACGTCTCATACAGCGCCGGGCGGGGCAGCCAATGACCAACAACTGAGCACGAAGACGGGATGCGGTCGCGGTCTCCGGCCACGCCGCGGTGTCGGGCGGCTAGTCCGGTGACGGAAACTTCGTTCTCGGCAGCAAGGGCGTAAAGAGTCTTCTCTGTGGCTTTCGCCGTTCCGCCGGGAACTCTGTGCCAGAACTGCTCGACCAGGGTCAAGACATGCGGCATGTAGGAACGAATCTATCGCGTTCCAGGCAACGCCGAGGCACGCTGCCAGGTCAAAGCAACATGTGCCCAGACCGCTCGATTGTCCAGCCGGTCAGCTTGTGGCCGCAGATGGCCTATAGACCCAATACGGAATCAAAGTAGGTCGCCGTCTTCGCCACGCCCTCGCTGAGGGTGATGGTCGGCTTCCACGACAGCTTGGACTGCGCCTCGGTGAGGTCGGGGCGCCTACGGGCCGGGTCATCTTGAGGCAGCGGCATAAAGGAGACTTCACTGCTGCTATTAGTTGCTTTGATAACAACTTCAGCTAGCTCGAGCATCGAAAATTCGCCATCGTTTCCGATGTTGATCGGACCCATGTGATCGCCGTCGAGCAGGGCCAAATGGCCAGCGACCTGATCGTCGACGTAGCAGAAGCTCCTGGTTTGCGAACCGTCGCCATACACGGTGAGCGGCTCACCCTTTAGAGCTTGAGTTATGAAGTTGGAGACGACTCGACCATCTTCGGGCCTCATTCGAGGGCCGTAGGTGTTGAAGATGCGTACGATCCGTACGTCGACACCGTAATTGCGGTGGTAGGCCATCGTCATGGCTTCAGCGAAGCGCTTAGCCTCGTCGTACATGCTCCTGTGCCCAATCGAATTCACATTGCCCCAGTAGCTCTCGGGCTGCGGGTGAACAAGCGGGTCGCCGTAGACCTCGCTGGTGGAGGCCAGGAAGAATCGAGCGTCGTTGTTTTGGGCCAGCGACAACATGTTTTCGGTCCCAAGCGAACCGACCCGTAGGATCTCGACCGGGATTCGGCCAAAGTCGATGGGAGAGGCCGGAGAGGCCAGATGCATTACGGCATCGACATCGTCTTCGATCACCAATGGGTCGCAGACGTCGTGCTCCAAAAATTTGAAGGCAGCGTTGCCATCAAGGTGGGAGATATTCTCGACTCGCCCAGTAACCAGGTTGTCAACGCACACAACCTCGTCGCCTCGAGCGAGGAGTTCGTCGACTACATGTGAGCCGAGAAAACCCGCTCCACCGCTGACAACAACTTTGGCCATTTACCTGCCGACACCTCGATACGTGAAACCGCGTCGACGAGGAATAGTCGGATCGAGCAAATTCCGTGCGTCTACGATGTTTCTGCCTCTCATAACCTCGGCAAGCTTATCGAAGTCCAACCAGGCAAACTCGTCCCACTCGGTCAGGATCGCCAGAGATGCGGCGCCATCGGCGGCAGCGTAGGGATCCGACGCAAGCTCAATCTTGAGTTCTGGGTACATCTCGGCCAGTCGGTTTTCACGAGGCAGAACAGCTGGATCGTAGGCCGTCACCGGGATACCGGCGGCAACCACACGTTTCAACACCTCGATGGATGGTGAGTCTCGGAGATCGTCGGTGCCGGCCTTAAAGGTAAGTCCGAGTACGGCTACGTGACTGCCGCTCAGGGCCGGATCGACTGAGTCGATAAGTTTCTGTGCTGTCCTATCGAACTGGTCTTGATTGACGCGGAGTACCTCATCGAGGAAGTGGAAGTCATAGCCTGCGTCTTCGGCGATGCGAGCCAAGGCCTTGGTGTCTTTGGGGAAGCAACTGCCGCCCCAGCCAGGACCGGGGCGAAGAAACTCGCGTCCGATTCGGGTGTCGTAGCCCATGCCCAACACAACGTCGTTGACGTCAGCACCTACCTTCTCACACAGCGTGGCGATGGCATTGACAAATGAGAGCTTCGAGGCCAGGAAGGCGTTTGATGCGTACTTAATGGTCTCGGCCGAAACTGGATCGGTGACCATGATGGGAGCAGCGATCCGCGAGTAAAGGGCTGCGACTCGAATGGCCGCCTCCTGATCTCGAGAGCCGATGACAACCCTGTCGGGCTGAAGGAAATCCGAAACAGCCGTTCCCTCTCGGAGAAACTCTGGGTTCGACACGACGGCCACGTCGGACCGGCCAAGAACCCTGGCTACTACTCGAGTGGAGCCAACCGGCACGGTGGACTTGTTGACCACCACACTCTTGTTGGGCAACACCGATGCGATCTCGGCTGCCGCGGCCTCAAGATAGCTGAGGTCGGCGGCTCCATCGGCTCCCTGCGGAGTCGGCACACACAGGTAGTGAAACTCACACTCCTTGGATGCGTTGGCCGCACCAACAACGAAGCGCAACTTACCTGATCGAATTCCTTCGTCGACCAGACGGTCGAGACCCTTCTCAACGATCGGGACTTCACCGGCCTGGAGCCGTGCGATCTTCTCGGCATCGACGTCAGCACAGATGACATCGTGACCAAGATGGGAGAAGCATGCCCCGGTTGTCAGGCCCACATACCCGGTTCCAATTATTGCTATTGACGCCATTTCTCCTCCTCGGCTATGGCTGCAACCTTTAGGCTCGTATCGCCCATTTCTACTTGTTCAAGGTTGCTGGACCATCGAGCACCTGCCGGCCTGTTCATTCTCAGCAACTCAGGGCCTGCCCGTTGGACTCATCCGATTCTACAGTGGCTGCGCTTTGGACCGGCTCATTCGGGCCTTTAGGAGTTGCTATAGATGATTCGGGTCCGGCGGCCTCCGACTGAGGCGAATCACCCGACCCAGCGACCACATTTCCACTGTTTGAGTTGTTCCCGGAAGCAGACGCCGTTCCAGTGGCACTAGTGGCTGGGTTGCTTTGCTCGCCGGCCAATGCGCTGTCTTCAAGATTAATGACTACTTCGACCGAGCGAGGATGTAGGCGCTCGGCCCCACCTTTCACGACGAACGGCTTACTGTCGAAGGGCGTAACCACCTGCTCCAGGGCCATGACTACCTGCGTTGAAGATGATGCACCGTTAGGGCCGTGGACGATTCGCTTGCCGTTGGCCACGGTAGCTCGACGGTCGTTCACCACGCTGAAACCGGCGTCGTCCAGCGCGGCGGTGATCGATTCAGCGGCCTCTGCTGTTTCGGCGTGCGGTCGCTCGGGAGTAACGACCGTGACCGACACCGTCGACGGGTCGTCGAACGTTGCCCCTTGAAACAGCGACAAGATGGGCGTCGATTGGCTTTTCACTTCTCGTAATACCTGGTTGCCATCGATCTCGGCATCCACCACGGGAATGGAGAAACTCTCAAGGTCCTCCGGGTTGAACGAGCGAAAGGCAAGACCGAGGTCCAGCAGCAACTGCGGCGTCAGCTCATTGTCAATCGCTACGTTCGAGAGCGCAGCATCAAGCAGATCATTGAGCACAAAAGGATTCCTGGCCCCTTTGTCGATGGCGGCCTGAGCCAACCGACGCAGGAAGTCCTGCTGTCGTCTGATCCGTCCGAAGTCGGAGGTTGGATCGGTCGTCCAGTCACCGGATTCGTCTCGGGTCTGGTAATAGCGGGATCGCACGTACGCCAACGCCGTTTGACCATCAAGGGCGTGACAGCCTGCCTCACCTACGAAGAAGCCGGTTTGGCTTCTTGGAACCGGCTTGGCGGCCACGTTCCAGTCTCGTGCCGGCGATTCGAATGGAACCGTTACCGCCCCCACCGCGTCGACCAAGCCCTGGAATCCAGCGAAATCGACATTGACGTAGTGGTGGATCGGCAACCCGAACTCGTCCTCCAGCGTATCGATGAGCGAACCGGGCCCCCCAACGACAAATGCCCGATTGATCCGATCGCTGGCGGAGGTCCCGGCGATCGGAACCCACAAGTCACGGGGGAAGGAGAGAAGAGCGACATCACCGGAACGTTCGTCGACATGCGCCACGATAATGACGTCACCAAAGCGCTCGCCTTCCCGCCCCGTCTGAACCGGGTCGTCGGGATCCAATCCGGCCGACGAATCAGATCCAACAAGCAAGACGTTGAGGACTCGTTGGCCGGGTTCGACACCGTCTGGGATCGCCGTCAGGTTTCGATCGAGGGCGACGCGATTGATCGATGCCGTCCGCTGGTAGCTGTAATTCAGCAGAAAGGCGAGAACAAGACATGCCCCGACGAGTCCCACGTTGACGGCAAGAATACCTCGTTGCGCCCAGCTGCGACCATTGCGTCGTTCACGCTCTGAGGGCGGAGGTGAACCAATGGCTCCGTAACCGGAATCAGATGGTGCGACCCAGCCGCCGCCGTCGGGTTTTCCGAACGTCGAACGGGAGGAACGGTGAAAGACCGAGGCGCTCAACCGTGGGCATCCAACTCTCCGCCGTCCAAGGTCCGATCATGGCCGCCAGGCCGATCGTGAACCAGTTCCTGTAGGACGATCGCCGTGCCGGATCCAACTGACACCGTGGCGGTTGCGTCGGCAAACACGTTGCTGACGCCACGAGCAGTGCCTGCCGATAGGCACTCATCGTTCAGGGGGTAGACCAACCCTGAAGTGAAAATGGCTCTCGCCGAGCCTCCCATTGGATGAATCGAAACACGATCTCCGGGGCGACCCGACAACTCAACGCTTGATTCGGTCCGCGTCCCGCCAACAACCGACATCACTGAATCATCCAGAAGCGCACGGACGGCAAACGACTTCGTTCTGTGCCCGGCGATTACCTGGAGGTTGGCCAACACATGATCGGTGCGATCACCGGAGATTGCGAGGAACGCCAGGAGCGTCTCGCCTTCGTCCGAACCGGTCCGAGCCACGGCAGCGGCCTTGTCGATGCCAAGTTCAAGGTCGGTTTTGTCCTTCTCGGCTGGGTGCTCATCGATTGCCACCAAGTTCTGCTCAATCCATTGGCGCCCCTGATCGGAAACCGAATCCATGTCACCGACAGCAGAATCGACGCTCAGACCCAGGGCGCGAGCGTGGTCAATACCGGAATCGACGCCAACGATGTGGCGGACAGGGGGAAGGGAACTAAGGAAGAGTTGCACGGCGGTGGGTTCGGGCCGGGCTCCCCCGGCAACCACAACGATGGTACCAACCACGGCGCTCACCGACGTGGAACCGTCAGCGGGCCGCGCCGCGCATCGATCCTTCGAGCGACTCAAGCGTCACGTCGAACAGCGAGCACACGTAGCCGCGGTCGCCGTCTCCCCAGCTGTCCTGAGAGGGATAGATGTAGGCGATGTCCAATTCCGACTCGGCATAGCTGCTACCGACGTAGGTCTCGAACACGGCGATGCATTGTTCGGCGACAAGGTCTGCCGTCACTTGATCACCGGGGTAGTCGTCTTCCGGCAGCGCACCGAGATAGAAGACCTCTTGGTCGTGCGCCTCATCGCAAGGAACGGCCTGAACGGCTTCAACCGATGTCGACGACACCACATCAGACCCCTGATCGAAGCAGTCTCCGAGTCGTAGGCGATTAATGCCCACCTCGCCAACTCCGACCAGCGAGCCTTCGTCGTCTCGCGGTGCTTCGTCAGCATTGGTCGACGAACACCCGATCAGCATCAACGCGGCCGCAAGACTCAAAACCAGGGTTACCGCAAGGCGATGGCGACCGCCGTCATTGCGGCGAAACAAGTTAGATAGACGTTGGGAAAGAAGCAGCTGAATCATCAAAATCAACAAGCGAAGGGGCAGTTGGATAGGCATCTTTACCCACCCGACGCCCCAGCGCCCCTAGCGGTGCCTAGAAGCATAGATTGCCGAAGCCAAAGCCCGTGCTCGGGACCGGAAAACTTTCGGCAAAGACCCCAACAACCGACCCCTCCGAACCACCGACCTAGTCGGCGGGATCTGGCTGCCTACGCAGCTTGGCCAAAGCATCCTCAAGTTCGGCAACCCTTCGCTCGAGTCGATCGACCGCCTGTGACAAGGAGGTAACCGTGGGTTCCTCCGACGGTCCCCCGTCAAGTATCGGTCGATCCAATGCGGTGTGAGACTGAGCGCTCGTGGCCTCAGGTGCAACGTCGACGGATACGTGATCTGATGCATCAACCTGTCGGGGCGGTCCAGATTGCCCGTCAGACAGTTCATCGGCCGTCGGGCCGACTAATTGCACCCAACGGTCCTGACTCTGGCCTGGTCTCGTTCCAATGTTTCGAACCAGCGGTATCTCCATGACAGCCATCGACTCGAGCTCGTCGACGACTTCACCGAAGGACTCGAAACCGACGTATCGCTCTGTCCTGGTCTTCAACTCCCCTGGAGACTGAGGGCCCCGAAGGCCGAGGACCGCCAGCAGGGCAAGTTGGCTGTCGTTGATCGGCAGCTTCTCAGCCACTACGTGCTTGTGCTTGTTTGTCCGACTGCCGGTCATCCGCACCGTGCGAGCCCACCCAGTAGTACGCAGACTCTGCATGACGCCGTCCACCTCAGAAGTCGAGTAAGCCACAACCGGGTCACGGCTGGTTCGCTGGTTGCAGCCTGTCACCAAAGCATTCGTGGTGAGCGGATATTGCTCCGGCGTGGTGAACGACTTCTCAACGAGCACACAGAGCACCCGAAGTTCCTCTGCGGTCAGGTCCATGGGCGTATCGTATCCTGCCGACCATGCAGGCTTCGTGGTGGACGAGATTGAGTGGGCGACCGCAGCTACAGCCGCCCGGCGGGCAGCTAGTCGACAGCCGGATAGATAGAAGGCGGTGGCCCTGGAGTTCCCGGGCCCTCGCAGTACCAGCACCGGGAGTCAATCGTTCCGGTCCACGCGACCTCGCACGGACCGCAGTTCATGCGTAGGCCAACACGCCGATAACGAAGCAGGCTCGGTACACCTACGGCGGATCCGGCGTTGTCTGATTGGGTCGCGCTACGTTCCACGTTCGATCTATCGACCGGGAAACGTCTCTACATAAGGACTACCTCGATAGACATTCCTTATAGACGGCCTCGACTGCCGGCAATGCCAGTAGCAATGAGTTCGTCACCGTTCCACTGGCATTACCAACAGCACGACGTTCAGTGACTTACCGCAGGCTTGAGCTCTTTGGCGTGAGCCACCCAGCGCTGGACCTCTGAAACCGAAGGCGGGCGGCGGACGATGCTGCGGCCTTTGGCCACGGCGGCGTCGTTCACCTCCTTCATTTTCGCAGCCAGATTCTCAGGCTTGCGGTTACGTAGTTCCTTGACGGTGTCGACTCCAGCGGCTTCCAGAAGATCGCTGTATTGGGTCGAGACGCCCTTGATCCGCATGAGATCGGCACGGTTCACCCATTCCAATATCTGTGACTCGGCGATACCCGTCGTTGAAGCCAGCTCCTTTCGACCCGGCTTCGCTCCACCGGCCTTCAGGAGGCCGTCAGTGGACCGGATTCCAGCTTTCCGCAATTTCTTGCCGTTCGCCGGTCCGATCCCTTCGATGCTTTCGATTGAGGCCATATCAACTACTCCCTTTCAATGAGGCCAGTCGCGGCGACAAACACCGATTGTGTTTTGTCACCCCGTAGACGACTTCGACCATAGACCAAAGGTCGCGACACGATCGGCGACCGTCCGCTAAAGAAGCAGTGTGCTTGATTCGACAACCAACAGTTCTTAAGCTGAATAGACGCTGAGCCTGAAAGACCAACACTGGTAATTCTTCATGTCTACTGCATGAAAAAGCCTCCTTATGGAGCACCGGGCGCCGCATCGCCCTAGGCTCGCAAGCGGGGTCCAGGACATGGAACTTGGCTCGGGGAGCAACCAACATGAACGGGAGACTGTTCGATGAGCGACAAAGGATCTGGTGACGAGATCATGGGTGAAAACGCCACCAACGGCGAAAAGAACGGAATCCAGCGAGCTGCAGATCGGGCCAGAGAGCTTCGAGAGAAGGCAAAGTCTTCAGCTTCGGATGCTGACGAGCAACTCGACTCGGTGGCCGACGACGTGGACTCCCACATCGACGACGTCGACGTGCCCGACCCGAAGGGCTCCGACGATGCCGATGGCATCGCTGAAGCAGCAGCCGACAAAGTTGCCGATGTTACCGGCAACGTGGTCGACGCGGCCAAGGGCGCTCTAGGCAAACTTGGTGGCGGAGCAGCGGCCGGTGCTGCCGCCGTCGGAGCAACCGTCGCCAACTCTGACGACAGTGACGATTCCGATGACTCAGACTCTGATGACTCAGCCGCGGGTGATACTGATAACGGAGACGTTGAGGGTGACATCGACCATGATTCGATTGATGCCGACAGCGGCGAGGATCTCGACCTCACAGACTCTGATGGCGAAGACCTCGGAGACAAGGCCGACGACTTGGCTGATGATGCTGCCGACGCGGTAGGCGATGGCGCCGAAGCCGTCGCCGGTCGTAGCGCTGCTAGCAAGCTGGGCAAAGCTGGCTCTGCTGCCGTTGCCGGTGTAGCCGGCGCCGGCGCCTTGGCCGCAGGCGCCCTTAGTGGCGGCGATGATGATGATGACGACGACGACAGCATTCTCGAAGCAGCACGGGAGACCAACGAACTTACCGACGGCCCCGAGAGACTTGCATCGTCTTCGTCGAAGGTGACAAAGTCCAGCCTGGTGACCCGCGGCCCGATCGCGTCAACCTCTGCGGCGACCACAACTGCCATCGTTGACAATGAAGAAGACGACATTCCTGGGGGCATTGGACGTGTCCTGTGGTGGATCATCGGCATTGTCGCCGCTCTCCTGCTGCTCGCTCTCATCGCCTCTCAATGCGGCGATGACTCAGAGACTTCCAGTGAAGATGTAGCGGCGCCAACCGCTGAGGAGGGTGACGACAGTGTCGCCGGGGCCGAGGCAGAGACTGAGGAAGACGAGACCGACGCTGAAGAAGAGCCGGTCGAGGAAGAGCCTGCCGAGGAAGAACCCGTCGAAGAAGAGCCAGCTGACGAAGCCGTCACCGAGGAACAGGTGTTGGCCGCTTTGGCTGCAACTGGAATCGTCGGGGCCGAAGCCGCCTTTGATGGCGCCACCGCCATCTTGACCGGCGAAGTTGCGTCCGAAGACGAAGCTGTCGCAGCCGCTGACGCCCTTTCCGAGCTAGGAATCGACGTCGACAATCAGCTTGTCGTAGCAGCCGCCGATGCAGCTGATGACGACGACGACACCGCAGATGACACTGCAGATGACACTGCAGATGCCGACGAAGACGACGAGACGCCAGCCGCTGAGGCAACGGAGTCCGACCCCGACTTCACCGGCTAGCAAAACCTTCGATATGTCCAACCAGACCCGCGCCACCTTGCGAGCCATCGCAGTGGCGTGGGTTTTTGGTATTGGGGGCCTCCTTGCCATTGGTCAAGCAGTGGCTGCTGCCAAGTCAAATCCCGAGATGCCGAAGTTGGCCGACACAGCCGAATCAACCGAGCTCGACCTCGAGATAGCCAGTCAGCAGTCTCTCGTCGATGCCGACTCAATCAAGCCTCCAGGCCGGGGGGTCGGAGCGGAGCCCGCTGTCGAGGCACCAGGCGTACTTGGCCGGGGAACGCTGGTTGTTCACGCCAAGAGCGCCGTCTTGATGACCTATGACAGCCCAGGCTCAACGACTACGGTGGCGCAGCTGACAAACCCAACTCGTCACGGCACTCCCCTCGTGCTCCAGGCCATCACTCCCCCAGACTCTCCCCAGCTCGACACGGGTTGGGTGCAGGTTCTAATGCCCGTCCGGCCGAATGGGACGACGGCGTGGGTGTCCCTCAACGACGTCGAGACGTCGATCAATCCCTTCTCGATCGAAGTCGACGTCGACGACTTCGAGCTGACCGTCAAGCGGCACGGGGCTGTCTACATGAAGGCACCGGTCGGAATAGGTGACGGGGATACGCCGACTCCGCAAGGCTCGTTCTTTCTCACCGACTTGTTGAAGACGAGCGATCCCAACGGCATCTATGGACCATTCGCTTACGGACTCTCCGGATACAGCGAAACCTTGACGTCATTCAACGGTGGTGAGGGCGTCATCGGTATTCACGGAACGAACGAACCCTGGGCGTTGGGAAGCAACGTCAGTCATGGCTGTGTCCGAGTGGATAATGCAGTGATTGAAGCCCTGTCGACCTTCTTGCCCCTTGGTACCCCTGTTACCATCGGCGTCGAACCATAGACCTCCGATCCGTCACCGGACGATGGCCCGGAGCGGACGAAAGGTCCACGTTGACTCTGAACTCAGACATCAGCACGCATTCGGCGGTGCCCGATCCTCGCAATGCCGACGTCCAGATCTACATAAACGGAGAGTTCTTTCAGCGCGACGAAGCCAAGATCTCGGTCTTCGACAGCGGTTTTCTGGTGGGTGACGGCATCTGGGAGGGAATCCGGCTCCACCATGGCGAGTTTGCCTTTCTCGATCGGCACCTCGATCGCCTAGAAGCAGCGGCCGCCGCCACCGCCATGGAAATCGGCGACCGGGACTTCCTGACTGAAGTACTGCAGTCGGTCGTCGCTCGCAACAACATGACCGACGACGTTCACCTGCGGCTCATGATCACCAGAGGCGACAAGAAGACGCCCTCACAACACCCGTCGAACGTCATCGGCGGTGTCAACATGGTCATCATTGCCGAACACAAGCGACCGAACCCAGCGGTCTCGGCCAATGGACTGTCGTTGTACACCACCACGATCCGACGGCCGCCCCCCGACACTCTTGATCAAAAGCTCAATTGTCACTCGAAACTTCACGAAGTGATCGCACTCATTCAGGCGGTAAATGCCGGAGCTGACGAAGCTCTCATGCTGGATCCGATGGGGGCCGTGGCCACCTGCAACGCGACCAACTTCTTCATCGTTCGTGACGGCGAGGTCTGGACCTCGACCGGGCAATACAATTTGAACGGCATCACCCGGGAGGTGGTGTTGCAGGTGGCAACCGATCACGGTCTTACAACCCGGGCTCAGCCCTTCTCGCTGACGGACGTCTACTCCGCCGACGAGGCGTTCGCCACCGGCACGTTCGCCGGACTCACACCGGTGCGCGAGGTTGATGGCCGGACGATTGGTGACCAACCGCTTCCGGGCTCTGTGACCGCTTCGCTTTCGACCTGGTACCACCAGGCCGTCGCCGACGATGTCGCTCAACGCAAGTCCATCCGGGCAACCGCCGACTAGACCCAGCATGGAGACGGTCCAACGAATCCACATGTGGTCGAGCCCGCGAAACGTCTCGACGGCGATGATGTATGCCTGGCGTCAGCGCAACGACACCACGGTCGTCGATGAGCCGCTTTATGCCTTTTACCTCGCCAAGACTGGACGCGACCACCCGGGCTTCGATGAGGTGATCGCATCCCAGGAAACCGACGGGCCGACGGTGATCGGCCGCGTTCTTGAGGGCCCGTACCCGACGCCGGTCGTGTTCTTCAAACAGATGGCCAAGCATCTGCTTGATCTCGACAGATCGTTCATCGCCCGAGCCGACAATGTTCTCCTCACCCGTGACCCCCATGAAATGTTGACATCCCTCCAGGAGAATCTCGACGAAATCACCATCGACGACACCGGCTTTGTCGAGTTGGTGGAGATCCTCGATTCCACGTTGGCCGGGGGCCGCACGCCGGTGGTGGTTGACTCCAGGCATCTCCTGGCTGACCCAGAGGCGGTCCTCGGACAGCTGTGCGAACGACTCGGTCTGCCGTTTGATGTCGGCATGCTTCACTGGGAGACGGGCCCCAAGCCCGAGGACGGCATCTGGGCGAAGTATTGGTATGCCAAGGTGCACAGTTCCACTGGCTGGGCCCCATGGCAGGCAAAGGACGTCGCCCTACGTCCAGGCTTGGAGCCGGTGCTTGAGCAATCGCAGATGCTATACGATCGTCTTCGACCATATTCTCTGGAGCCGTGAGAAGACCTCGTAGCCGACTGGCCGGTGGGCGCTGATGCGATGGCAGCCCGAACCGGCGGCTGCATTGCCGACCGTGTTGGTGTTGCTGGCGGCGCTATGGGCTCTCGCATCATGCGGCTCAGCCGAATCAACACCCTCCAGCAGCACCGCTGTACAGGCCGAGGCTGAAGACGATGCTTCGGTCGCGAGCGACTCCAGCGCGTCTGAGTCGGCGTTGGATGAGCCATCTACTTGCGACGTTGAGTCCCCCGGCCGCGATAGTGGAGCTGGATCGGCAACCCTCGCCAGCATGGATCTTGGACTCCGGCCGGACCTTCAGGTCAGCGGAAACCGACTGGTCCCTGGTGCTTCCGTGATCGGTTTCGATCAACCCACGGTTATCGATCTGCCGGAGAACCCGCAGTGGGTTTTGTCTGGGCCATCGGAGAACGCAGGCAACATCGTGCCGGATTGGATCGTGGTTCTCGAGTCAGGAGCGGCCGTCGCGGTGGCTCCCGATGGTCGACTCAGCCCGCTGACCGCCACCCATGATGAGGGACCCCCGGTGGTGGTGCCCGGTGAGTCGCTTAGTCTGGCCCATCTTGGCCAGGAGCGTGAAGCGTTCAACGATCCGCTCCCCGACACCCGGGTTGTCGAAAGCGGGCGCTGGGCGGCTGCTTTGGTTGGTCCGACCGGTCGGTACGGCCACGGGGTACTTGGCGACAAGTTGGAGGCCGGCGGGGTCGAACTCATCGACCGTTGTGCCGACGACCGAATCCTGATCGAAGTCGATCCGCCTGATGTGATCGAAGGCCTGGCTCCGCTACTAGTTGACGCCGAGGTCTCACCGACCGGCGACCTCTTAGTACTCGTGACCGTGAGCAACGCCGACGACGGGGCACGTCTGGTCACCTTCGACTCAGCAGGTAACGTGGTCGCCGAATCCGAGCCGATCGGATCCGGCAATCGCTGGCGAAATCAACTAGCTGCTGGCCCAGTGGGGCCGGGCGGCTCGTTCGCCGTGGTCGACGTTCGCACTCCGCACATCGATGGGACAGTCCAATGGTTCGCGCTCGACACCGACCGAGCAACCCTGAAGCTTGTGTCGTCCAGCGAACCGGCCTTCACCACTCACGCCATTGGGTCCCGGAATCTGGACCTCGGTGCGGCCGTCGATGTTGATGGCGACGGTCGGCAGGAAATCGTCGTGCCCTCAGCCCAACGAAATCGGCTGACGGCGCTTCGCCCTGGCCAAGACGACGGACATGGTCTGGCGAATTCGGTTGTCGTAGCCACCGCCGAGCTTTCTGGTCGCATGACCACGAACCTAGGTGTACGTCGAAACGGTGCCGCTACCGCTCTCGCTGTTGGCATCGACGGCCAACAACTGCTGATTTTCGACTGACCGCCCGTCGATAACTGACTCCAGACGGCGGCCGGAACTTTTCTTGCGCAGTTCCGTCACGCGGGCTGTCGAGCGGGGTTAACAAGGCATGACCGACGTTGCCGTTCTTCCCCGCCAACTAGAGCAATCGGTCCGACTGCTGGCTGAAGCGTCGGAGGTAATCCAGCTGTCCGCCAAACGACTGGACCGTGCCGAGCGCAGCACCGTCTTCAATGACGCCGATCGAAGCTTTTCGGCCAGAGGCTTCATCGCCAGCAGTCGCCATACCACCGACGATTTGACACAAGCCTCCCAAGTAGTCCGGGCTTTGAGTGATCATGTCCAGCTCACTCTGACCCGGATCATTGCTGCTGACGACGGCGGCGCAGCAGCAAATGCCGACCCGACCCCCGGTCACCTCCTCCGACCGGGGGTCGGGTTCGGATCCTCAGGACTGAGCGATGCCGGATCAATGTGGCTCAACCTCTACACGTTGGCGAGCATGGCCGACGACGCACCCAGGGTTTCGCCCACCGTTGCCGCACTTGGATCAAAGGGTGGTCGACCAGTCGCTACTTACCAGGCCGTCCGACAGGTCGCTGAGGAGGCATCGGGGCTAGCGCCTGTCATTCTCCAGCACAGTCAACGGCCCGCCACCATCGCCGGAGATGCACTGAAGCGCGCCGCCCAGGTCTCACCTTGGGCTGACGAGATAACTCTGGCTGGCGCTCGAACCTCGGTCACGCTCTCTCGTCTCAGCACTGCGGCTTCAGCATCAAAGGTTCTTCCCGTGGCCAAAGCTGCCGGGACATACGGTGTTGGCACCATAAGTGTCGCCCTTGACACAACGACCGCAGTCGAGAGCTTCCTCGACGGTGACAAGGAGAAAGGCGCAATCTATGCCATTCGTGCGGCCGGCGGCACGGCAACGATGATTCCGGGGATGCAAGTCGTCGGGCTGTCCGTAGTTGGTGCTACCTATGTGGTGGAGTATCGCGAAGAGATTTGGGGTGGTTTCATGTCGGCTGTCGACTTTGCCGAGGATGTCGTCCGGTGACCGAGTCCCAGGTCAATGAAGTCGCCGCAGATCACGGCGACGAACAGCTCCCGGAGACTGCTGACTGGTCTGGCGCTCCCATTGGTCAGCGATACAGACTTTGGCGAAAGCGCAAAGACATACCGGAACAGCTTCCCTGGGTTCAGGCATCGCCTTGGGCAGCTGACAATTATCTCTTCGCGGTGATCGCCACTATGGCGATTTGGTTTCCCCTGGCCGCAGCCTTGGGCCTCGTGGGGTTCCGGTGGATCATGATGATCGCCCTGGCAGTTCCGATGTCAGCGCTTGGGGTGCTTGGGCTGATGACTGGTAGGAACATGTCGCTTGTCACCGTCGACGAAAGTGGGATCTGGCTGCGACATCGAGGTTTGCGTTGGTGGCCCACTGGAAGAGTTCTCCGCCTCGCCGCTGACCGCTTCCTACCGGCCAGCGAGATTGGGCAGACCTGGATCATCGAGGGCGGCGCCATCATGACAGTTCAGTCGTTCTTCGCCTTCAACAAGATGCCCATCGGTCAAGGGCAGTCGACCGTCGAGCGGCACGCCACGACCGCTCTGTTGATCCAACAAACCCGCAAGGGCCTCGAAACCGATTATTGGTTACTCGCCTACAACCAACCAGAAAGCCTGGCTGCAGCCGTGGCCTTGAGTGCCGAGGGCGCCTGGCGCGGCGAGACCACATCGGAACGTTTACAAGAGCTGTACGGCATTCGACCTGTCAGCTTCGACCAACCGGAAGAAGGTACCGAGACCATGACCTCATACGTAGCCGCTGAGCGGACCATGACCAAGCTAGAACCGGCAGAGGGCGAGCTTTTGCCCCACGGAACCGGCGGCCCTCAGGACCGGCGTCCGCCATTGCTTCGGGGAACGGTCGATGTGTTCACTCGTTCGGTCGCAATGGGGGGGTGCCGTGACGGTTCAGACCGCTGAACAACCTGAACCAGGTCACCCAGCCGAGCAGTTCTCGTTTCACGGTGAGTTCAACACAGCCGACGGTGCACAGTACCTCGTAGGGGTTCTGGCCGAGGACGGCACCGTCGACACTACGGAGTGGACTCACAGCGACATGGCGGGTTGGCTGGTGGAGAGGGCAGGGTCAGGTGACCATGACATGCCGGAGCAGCTCTACCAGTTCCCCGATGAGGAGTCGATGAAGAGCGCACTCCGGTTTCTTCATGCCGCGGCTGCCCGACGAACCGATATTCGAGTGATGGCCGACAGCTCACGCCCCAACCCGCAGGTTTTCAGGCGAGCGGTGATTTACGAGATGAGTGACTCCGTTTGGATGCTGGAACATATCCGACCCGCTGATGAGGGTCGCTACCTGCGGTTGCGTTCCACCGGTCGCCACGACCTCGAAACGTATCTGGGGCAATTGATCCTGCCTGAGGAGTCCCCGAAGTGAGAGCTGTCAGGGGTGGCTCGGCGATTCGGGCCGGTGTTCGTCGAGCACTACCGATGTTTGGACGTTGTTTACTCCTGGCACTCGCAGCACTTCGTTGAGGACGACGTCCCGCAGTTCGTCAAGGTCGGCGGCGCGAACAAGGACAGCGAAGTCGAACTGTCCGGCGCACAACCCGACCCACTCCACCCCGATCGTCGAGCTCAACTCTCCAGTCAACCCCGACCACGCTGATTGCTCACTTGAGACCAACAGTAAAGCTGTCACTCCGAGACCGATCGCCTTGTGGTCGACCGAAGCATGGAACCCTCTGATCACGCCGTCGTCGACCAACCGACCGAACCGAGAATATGCCGTGGCCCTGCTCACACCAACTCGGTCAGCGAGGGCAGGCACACTCAGCCGACCGTCGCTCATAAGGTGTTCAACAATCGTCCGGTCTATTTCATCCAGGTCGACCTGTTCTGACATATAGTCTCGATTCTAGCCACTTAGGAATATGATCATCTAGTCTTAACATCAAAGCCTAGACATTTGATCTCAACCGAGAGAACTTGGTTGGATGGCTACTACTGCATACCGGCTGGAAGATCGCTATCTCCGACCGTCGGGGCGCGTCCACCTGACCGGGATCCAGGCCCTTACTCGGATTCCTATCGAACAACTGCGGGCCGATAGCAGCCAGGGGTTGAACACCGCAGCATTCGTCTCCGGTTACCCAGGATCACCGTTGGCTGGCTTGGACGGCGAGATGCGTCGAGCTATCGCTATTACCGACGAAGCCGCCGGAGCAGAATCCGCAACTGATGCCGCCAGGATCGTCCACCAGCCAGCCGTCAACGAAGAGCTGGCGGCCACCGCTGTCATGGGGACCCAGCTGGCTGCAGCCCGCCACGACTGCCGCTACGACGGTGTCGTCGGCATCTGGTACGGCAAGGCTCCCGGCCTCCACCGAGCCACTGATGCGCTTCGGCACGCCGTCTTCTGCGGGACGAGTTCGTACGGTGGCGCCCTTGCCGTCGTCGGAGACGACCCCGAGTCAAAGTCCTCGACGATGCCGTCATCCTCGGATGCCGCACTAGTAGATCTTCACATGCCTATCCTCTATCCGGCCACGATCGCCGAGTGCCTGGAACTCGGACTGCATGGCATCGCAATGTCCCGGGCCACCGGGCTCTGGTCGGCCCTGAAAATTGTCACCCCCATTGCTGACGGGAGTGGCAGTGTGCAACTGTCGCCCAACCACTTGTCCCCCATCCTGCCCACCCACGAGATCGAAGGTGTCACCTGGCGGCCCCGGCCCTCCGCCCAGTTTCTGGGCAAACGAATGCTCGAGGTGGAACAGGAGTTTCATGAAGTCCGCTTGGAACTGGCCCGCCAGTACGGCGTGCTGAATCAGCTCAACCGGCTTCCGTCCAACCCTTCGGACGCCTGGTTGGGCATCGTGGCCACCGGCTACACCTACAGCCAAGTAGTGGAGTCGTTCCGGAGGTTGGGATTGAGGTCGATGGCGGAGGTTTCCGATGCCGGGATTCGGCTTCTCCAACTCCGTCTGCCGGTTCCCTTTGACCACGAGGTCGTGGCCACGTTCGCCCGAGACCTTCAGGAGATCATGGTGGTTGAGGAGAAGAACCCGACGCTGGAGAGCCTCATCCGAGACGCGCTGTACTCGACCACACATCGCCCGCTCATCGTTGGCAAGGCCGATGAGGAAGGAAACCGTCTACTTCCGTCCCACGGGCTCCTAGACGCTGACACCATCGCGCCGGTGCTCCGTCGACGCTTGTCCTCTCGGTTGGGCGACCGTCTGACACCTCCGCCTCCACGGCCTCGTGAACTGATTCCGTTGGTTGCCAGTCGAACTCCGTTCTTTTGTTCCGGTTGCCCCCACAACTGGGGAACGAAGGTACCGGAGGGCTCTCTGGTGGGTATGGGAACAGGATGCCATGGCATGACGCTCCTCATGGATGAGGACCGAGTCGGCGAGAGCGCCGGCATCACGGCCATGGGCAACGAGGGTGCCCAGTGGCTGGGAATGGCTCCGTTCGTCGACACCGCCCACTTCACCCAGAATCTTGGAGACGGCACCTACTTCCACTCAGCCCAGCTTGCCGTGCAGGCCGCCATCGGGGCCGGGGCCAATGTCACTTTCAAGTTGCTCTACAACGACACGGTGGCCATGACCGGAGGGCAACAAGCGACGTTTCAGGTCGGTGTAGTTGAGTTGGCCAAGATCTTATTGCTTCAGGGGGTGGCACAGATTGCCATCACTACCGATGACCCGGCCAGGTATCGCGCTGCCGATCTGCCCGGCACGGTGAAGGTCAGCTCGCGGACTGAGATCGTCGACATTCAACAGCGGCTGGCCCGGATTCCGGGGGTCACCGTTGTCATCCATGACCAGGAGTGCGCCGCCGAGATCCGGCGGGCTAGGCGTCGGGGCAAGGTTCAAACCCCAAAGACTAGGGTGGTTATCAACCATCGGATCTGCGAAGGGTGCGGCAACTGCGGTGACGTCAGCAACTGTCTGAGTGTGCAGCCGCTTGACACGCCACTGGGCCGCAAGACAACCATTGATCAGGCGTCGTGCAATATCGACTTGTCCTGCCTTGGCGGTGATTGTCCTGCTTTCATGACCGTAGAAGTCAACGACGGAGGTGAATCAACTACTCAGGCGGCGATGCCACAAACTGATCTGCCGATACCGACGCCGATGCACCTTGACACTTCGGGCCCTGGAGCGTCGGTTGCCATCAGAATGGTTGGCATCGGGGGAACTGGTGTGGTCACCATCGCTCAAGTCCTCTCGGTCGCCGGTCTCATGTCTGGTTTGGAGGTCGATGGAGTCGATCAGACGGGCTTATCGCAAAAGGCGGGCCCTGTTGTCAGCGACATCACGCTGTCCCGACCGGGCAACCGTCGCACCAACCTCATTGGCGATGGCCTTGCCGATGTAATGTTGGCCTTCGACCTGCTGGTGGCGGCCGGACCAAACGCCACCGCGCTCAGGCCCGGTGGTATCGTGATCGCCTCCACAACGGTTACGCCCACTGGCCGACAAGTAGCCGACCCCTCTTCGGAGACCACCGAAGTCACCGAGCTAGTGGCCAACCTTGAACGACAAACCGGTCACCCCGCTCAGACGATTGGTGACGCGGCTCAAGCAGCGGCGGCACTCACCGGCGTACCAGAAACGGCCAACATGTTGGTCTTCGGGGCAGCCGTTCAGGCCGGTTTGATCCCCGTTCCGCTTGAGCAGATCACCGAGGCCATCACCTTGAATGCTGTGGCCGTCGATGCCAATCTCGCCGCGCTTACCTGGGGGCGGCTAGCCGTGCACGACCGGGACGCCTTTGACGACCACCTAGCTCGTAGCTTGCAAGCGACAAACGCCGTCAAGGTCCCTGCGCTACCCAAATCGCTGGATACCGCCATAGCCGCTCTCGGTCACTCGGATTCACAACCGTTGATTAAGCTGCTGGCCGCAGACCTGGTGGCATACCAGCACGAAGGCTACGCGTCACGGTTCCTTAGCGCACTGGAGCCGTTGATTGCGGTGTCAGCAAACGTCGAATTGATCGAGGCGGGCGCCCGATCACTCCACCATCTGATGGCCTACAAAGACGAGTACGAGGTCGCCCGACTGATGATCGCACCTGATGGTCTAGCCGAGGCAGTTGGCGTCGGCGGTGGCGAACCAATCTCCAAGATCGCAATGGCATGGCATCTTCACCCACCTATGCTTCGGGCTCTGGGACTCGATCGAAAGCTCAGAATCTCTGGTCGGTTCGCTCCTCTCCTACGAAGCCTTGCCGCCGGTAAGCGTCTTCGAGGTTCGGCCCTCGACCCGTTCGGCAAAGCTGAGCTCCGCCGAATCGAACGACAGCTCGCCGACGACTTCCCTGCGGTCATAGCGACTGTCGCCGGGGCCCTGGACTGCGGGGTCTTCGATGCTGACCGAGCCATTCGGATCCTGACTCTGGCCCAGGATGTCCGCGGTTTTGAAGACATCAAGATGAGCTCGATCAGCCGCTATCGCTCTGAGCTGCGTGCCGCGTTGGCGGACCTGGATACAACAGGGTCTCAACAGCTGGCCTAGAATCCCTTTTTGCTTGGCCCGGATCTTCCATTCGGGCTGGTCAGTTCGCAACAAGGGGAATCATGAAAGCTGTTATCTGCCACTCATTCGGTCCGCCGGAAGACCTGACGGTCGAAGAGGTCGATGACCCGACTCCAGGGTCGGGTGAAGTCCTCGTTGAAGTGAAGGCCGCAGCGGCCACCTTCCCCGACACCTTGATGTTGGAGAACAAGTACCAGTTCAAGGCCGAACCTCCTTTCACCCCTGGTGGTGAAGTAGCGGGCGTGGTGACCGAACTTGGGGAAGGCGTGACCGAGCTGCGTGTCGGCGACCGGATAGTCGGAGGCTTAGGCACCATCGGCGGTTTCGCAGAGTTCGCAGTCATTAAGGCCGCGGCGGCCCGGGTACTTCCCGACTCGGTGGAGTTCGCCCAGTCAACCGGGTTGAACTACGCCTACGGCACGACGTTGTACGGACTGAAGTACCGAGGTCAGCTGGCCGAAGGGGAAACGCTGCTGATTACCGGGGCAGGCGGACATGTCGGCCTTTCGGCGGTTGAGTTGGGAAAGCTGATGGGTGCCAGAGTCATCGCTGCGGCATCAAGCGAGGAGAAGCTCGACCTCTGCCGACAACGCGGAGCCGACGAAACCATCAACTACTCCACTGAGAACCTGAAGGAGCGGGCCAAAGAACTGACCGGTGGCAAGGGCTGCGACGTCATCTATGACTGTGTCGGTGGTGATCTGGCAGAGCAGGCGCTACGAGCCATCGGTTGGGGCGGACGGTTCCTAGTCGTCGGTTTCCCAGCTGGCATTCCGGCGATTCCGCTCAACCTCACGCTGTTGAAGAGCTGCCAGATCGTCGGTGTCTTCTACGGTGCAATGACAGCTCGCGAGCCCGACCTTGCCACGTCCATCGCCAATGAACTTGTCGATCTGACCGCATCCGGCAAGCTGTCGCCGCACATCTCGGGGCGCTACGGTTTGGAGCAGACGGGCGAGGCCCTGCGGTCGATGATGGACCGCAAGTCGCTGGGCAAGGTCGTCATCGAGCCCTAACCGGTTCTCACCCAGTGACCCAATGGCTGCGCAGGGGTGTCGACTCAGTCTTGGGTTAGAGCGAAGTGGAGCGCGCCGATAGTGAAGTGAGTGTGCTTGGCCCCCCACGGCTCTTCCCTGGGCTCAGCGATGTCATGGCCTGCATCGGCAAGGGCTTTCTGGGCTGCTTCGATGTCAGCGACCCGGATGTTTAGCTGGATCATCGGAGCGTTCCCCGACTCCTCAGTTGATTCAAGGCCGGCATGGAAACCGCCATTGCCTCCGAATCGGACGTAGTTCGCGGGGTCATCGGGATCGCCCATAAGCGTCTCCAGACCGACAAGGCGTAACGCTCCGCTGACCTGGCTGAACTCGTCGGATGCTATGAACACGTGGCTCAGAGCACCTGATTGGCTCGATTGGTCACTGTCCATATCGCCTCCGGGCTCCTGGGCTACCAATAGCCTAGCTTCCTGGGGGCAGGCAGTTTGATTGGCGGGGACTGATTGCATACAGTCGGCAGTCACCGCTCCCGAGAGGACCGATGAGCAACCAGCCCACAACTCACCCCGGTACGCCCAAGGGCTGCGAACGAATTGTGTACGCAGTCGGTTTCGAGGAGAACTCGACCTACAGCGACGTGTACGGCGGTGGCGGGGCCACAGTCGGTCTCGACTGTCACCTGATCCGTCCGGCCACGAAACCTTCGGACACGTTAATCGTTTTCATGCATCCGGTAGGCGGTGGCATGTACCTGCCGATGGTACGGGGCCTCGCTCGGGCCGGGCATCACGTGCTGTGGGCGAACTCACGATACCGAGGCTCCGACTTTGCCTTGGTCATGGAGAAGGTGGCGTGTGACCTTGGCGAAGCGATCAGCGACGCCAAAGAGCGACTCGGGTACGGCAAGATCGTGCTGGCCGGATGGTCAGGCGGCGGATCGCTGTCGATGTGGTACCAAGCTTTGGCCGAGGCCGAGGAGGGGATCTCTGATACCGCGGCTGGCGATCCGTACATGGTCGATCCAGCCCGCATGCCGGCCGCAGATGCGATCATGATGCTCGCTGCTCATGTGAGCCGGCATCAGATCTTCACCGAGTGGATCGACCCTTCAATTCACGACGAGTCGCAACCTGACGTTCGCGACCCGGCGCTCAATCTCTACGACCCTGTCAATCCGAATCAGCCCCCGTACTCCCCCGATTTCCTGGCGATGTACGCAGAGGCACAAGTCGCCCGCAACCGGCGCATTACCGCGTGGGTCCAGGACAAGCTGGCCCAGATCCGGGCGTCCGACACTCCTCACCGTGAGTTCGGATTCACCGTCCACGGCACGATGGCCGATCCACGCTGGCTCGACCCAACCATCGAACCCAGTGATCGGGTCCCTGGCGTCTGCTACCTGGGAGACCCCAAGGTGGTAAACGATGGGCCGGTGGGGCTCGCCCGCTTTTGCACGCTGCGAAGCTGGTTGAGCCAGTGGAGCTTCGACGATGCCCGGTGCGATGCCGAGGCCGCTGGGACGCTCATCTCGGTTCCCGCTCTCGTCGTGGGCAACACGGCCGACGACGCCTGCACTCCGAGCCACACAAAACGACTATTCGACGGGATCGGCCACGACAACAAGCGACTCCATATCGTGCAGGGCGCAACGCACTACTACACCGGCCCTGACGGCTTCATCCACCTCAACCAGGCAATCGACGCCATCGATTCGTTCATCATCGACAATCTCGGAACAACCTGATGCTCACCTGAGCGACCTTGGTTTCAAGTCGGCCCTAGGAGGCGGCACAACGGCTCGGCGTTTAAGGTTTGGGAGTATGCCCATAATCGATATGCATGCCCATGTCACGCCTGAACGCTTCAAACGAGCCGTTGAAAAAGAGGGTTCTTGGTACGGCTTGCCATCCGAACAGGGGCAGCTGAATTTGGGAAACTTTGCCGCTTGTGTGGACGTTCGGCTGGCGGCGATGGATGCCGCCGGCGTGGACATGCAAGTGGTAACTCCAAACGTCGGGTTCTACCAATACGCCAACGACCTTGAGATCACGAAACAGATCGCCAGGGAGTGCAACAACGAGATGGCCGAGATGGTGGCGGACTATCCCGAACGATTTGCTGGCATGGGCACCGCACCCATGCAGGATGTTCCGTCAGCGATCGCCGAGCTCGATCGGATGATCAACGAACTTGGCTTGAGTGGCGTGATGGTTAGCGACTCGGTTGCCGGGCACACCTATGACGAGCCACAATTCCTCCCATTCTTCAAAGCAGCTGAGGAGATGGGTGCCATCGTCTTTTTCCATCAGGGTGGTCCGACGGTCGTCAACGAGCGTATCGACCGCTACAAGCTCGGAAATTCCATTGGCTACCCGACTGAGCGCGCCATGACGTTCGCTGCGCTCGTCTTTGGTGGGGTTATGGACTACTGCCCCGACCTCAAACCTCTCCTAGCCCATGGTGGCGGGTATACGTGTTTCGGCTCAGTACGCATGGACAAGGCATGTGGTGCGTTGGATCGAGCTGATGCAGATGAGCCGCTTACGCCTCGGTTCGATCGGGCGCCAAGCGAACTCTACGACCTGCAGAACGCCCCGTCGGACTATCTTGATCGGTTCCACTATGACTGCATCACCTACAGCGGACCGTTGTTGCGGTTCCTCATTGATCGCGTCGGCCATGACCGCGTGGTGCTAGGAACCGATCATCCAGCACCAATGGAATTGGCGGATCCCGTCAGGTGGATACGCGGTCTCCCCGAGCTCAACGACCTGGAGAAAGAAGCAATTCTCGTCACGAACCCAGGGGCACTTCTCGGCCGCTAGGCCCAGTCTCGGAAACGACGATAGTCAAACGGCGGCACTGCAAACCGTGGAAGTCGCAATGCGACATGGAAGCCAGATTCGTGAATCTCGACGATGTTGCTAGAGGACAAACGGGTTGGAGTCGGGGATCACGTAGACTCGGTCGGCGATCTCCATGGCCACATGCAACAAATCGTCCTGGCCGACGCGAATGATAAAGCCCTCTCCCTCCGGGCGGATGATGGTGATTGCCTGGTCGGGCAGGATGCCGCAGTCAACCATGCGTTCCATCAGATCGTTTCGATCGTCACCGACCATCGCCACTCGCCCAACAACTCCGGGTGGTTGTTCCGATAATGGGTGCCCGGCGATCTGATGCAACTGACCGCTGGCGGTCGGGATCGGGTGGCCGTGCGGGTCAACGGTCGGGGCCCCGAGCAAACGGTCGATGTCGCGTAGCCCGACTGGGTCTATCTCGTGCTCCATCCGTTCGGCGATGTCGTGGAGCTCCGGAATCGGGATGCCATCGGCGTCGTGGATGTACCGTTCGATGAGGCGATGGGTGCGGACCATACGTACCGCGTCCTCGTAGCCGTCGGCGGTGAGCTGAGCACCACTGGATTCCATGGTCACCAGACTCCGGGGAACAATGAATCGAAGGTAACGGCGTGTGATCGACCGGGAGCGGAGCCAATCATCAATTTCGTCCATCGGTGTGACCGCCTGCGGGTCGTCGGCGTCGTAAAGCTTCTTCAGCAGATCCTCGGTCAACACCCTTAGAACAAGACGTCGACGCTGAACCGCCCGGGCGACGACACCCCGTCGAGGAGCGAATAGCAACGCGGCGAGAAAGGTCGCTGTGGTCACCAGAACAATCGAGGGACCCGAGGCGACATCGATATAGAACGACAGGTAGAGCCCGCAGACGGCTGATATCGTCCCGACTAGTGCCGCCACCAGCATCATATTGCGCAATCTGGTCGTCAGTAGCTGCGCGGTCGCTCCAGGCGTGATGAGCATGGCGATAACCAGGATCAATCCAACCGCCTGCAGTGCCGCAACGATGGTCACCGACAGCATGCCGATGAGCAGGTACTCCAAGAGGCCGACCCGCATTCCCAAGGCTTTGGCCAACAGGGGATCAAAGCTCCAAAGATGAAAAGCCCGGAAGCGGGTCACCACGATGACGAGCACCGATGCGGAGCTGGCAACTGTCAACAGCAGATCATCACCTGAGACCCCGAGAACGTTGCCGAACAGGATGTGAAACAGATCAATCCCCGGCGGTTTGGTTATCGAGATGATGGCGAGACCGAGGGCAAAGGTGCCGGTGAATATGATGCCCATCACGGCGTCCAGTTTCACTGGCGAATGACGCTCGATATAGGTGATGGCCATCCCGGACAGCACCGCGACGACTAAGGCACCCCAAAAAATGCCGGTCGTTTGGGCGAACAAGTAGCCGACAGCAACTCCGAGTAGAACAGCATGGCTGATAGCGTCGCCGAGCAGGGCCTGATGGCGAACGACTAGGAGACACGATAAAACAGCCGAGGTCAGCCCCACAGTTACTGCGGCCACCAGACCGATGCGCATAAATCCGTATTGGATGAGGGGGTCAAGTAGGAAATCGATCACGACCAGACCTCCAGATCCAGAAGGTTGGCGGCGTACGTCTCATCGAGCCACGGCGAGGTCATGACTTGGGACGGCTGACCCTGAGCGATCACCCGCTGGTTCAACAGAACAGCGTTGTCGCACATCTTGGAGGTGACGGCCAGGTCGTGGTTGACGAGTACAACGCAGGCCCCGTCGGCCGCCAGTGTGACCAACAAGTCGGAAAGCATTGTCATGGTGGCGGCGTCGATGCCGACGAAGGGCTCGTCGAGCAGCAGAGTTGACGCTTCCTGGGCGAGAGCCCTTGCCACCAACATTCGTTGTTGCTGTCCACCAGAGAGCTCGCCGATTTGTCGAGTCGCCAATTCAGACAGACCAACCCGGTCCAAGGCACCGGTGATCGCCAGTCGATCAGCGTCAGTCATTGGGCTCTACGTGTTCAGCCACGCCAATCGTTCCGGGCCGACCAATATGCACAACACTGCGATGGTTGTCAACGGCATGCACAAGCTTCGTTTCGCCCAGGACCTGGCTCTGTACAACCTCACGCTCAGTGAGGAGATCGAAACCTTCGACGGCTCGGCCCACATGGAGACGTGGGATGCCCCCCCTGTCATGCAGGACGGCATGGCGTATCGATCCCTTCGCCGTTCCTTCAAGAATGTCACTAATACAACGATCGATCTTGGCTATAGAAAGAGGCACCAGCTCAGCTCCGTCGTCTAAGCCGTAGACGTTCAAGACCTGCCGCCACCGGCGACCCAGAGCTGCAACGTCGGTTCCAACCAAATTCCCGGAGAACGACCAACACAGCTGTGCGACATCTTCGATTCGTCGACCAGGTCGCAGCTGCTCCCAGTCGATTAAGCCCAAACGGGTATCGTCAACGACCACGTTACGGGGCTGCAGGTCATCGTGAACAAGACACTC
>CALKZY010000019.1 GCA_938002965.1 uncultured Acidimicrobiales bacterium
AAGCAGTCGCCCACACCATCAACACCAGACCTCGCAAGATCCTCAACTGGCGAACCCCAACAGAAGTCTTTGAACGACACCTAGAATCGAACCAAGCGCTCGAAAGTGTTGCAACGACCGGTTGAATCTGAACAATACACCGCATGGGCGTTCAGCCAACAGATCCGACAGGCCGGGCTGACACACTCGCTTGGAACGATTGGTGATGCGTTCGATAACGCTGTGGTCGAATCGCTCTGGGGGCGAATGCAAACCGAGATCCTGAACACGAAGAAGTGGAAAACTCAGATCGAGCTCGCCTCGGCGATGGCCGACTGAATCGAGTTTCTACAATGAAACCCGACGGCATTCAGCGCTCGGCTACCTATCACCGGTCGAGTTCGAACGCCGTCAACGCAAACCCCAAGCCGCCTGAATTCCAACCAAACCAGCACACAAAACGGGGTACACATCACGCGGCTATTGGAGTCGGTGGGTGTGTGAGCAGCTTTGAGCGTACTCGTTTGGTGTTTGGTAGTCGAGCGATGAGTGTCGATGGCGCTTGTTGTAGCCGGCCTTGAAATCGCTAATTCCGATCTGGGCGTGGAGCAGGGTGAGCCATTGGTTCATGTTCAAACATTCCTCTCGGACGCGGCCGTTGAACGACTCGATGAACGCGTTACGCCATGGTTCGCCGGGCGGGATATAACGAATACGGATCTGGTCCTCGCAGAAAGTTTGGAGCGCATCGGAGATGAGTTCGGGCCCGTTATCGCAACGAATCGCAACCGGGACACCACGAGTAGCGATGATGCCCTTAAGGGCTTCGACGACATCACCACCGGTGATCGACCATGCCGTGATGTCGAGCAGCGATTCTCGGGTGTGTTCATCAACCATGGATGCGATCTTGAACTTTCTGCCGTCGTGAAGACTGTCGTGTTGAAAATCGATGGCCCACACGACGTTGGGTGCGTCTGGGTCGATGATCGGCCCGGTCGATTCCCCGACCCGTTTACGACGGCGACGCCGAGCGACTTGTAACCCTTCTTCCCGCCAGACGCGGTGCACTCGTTTCTTGTTGATCTCGTGGCCCTCGTGGCGGAGGTCAGCCCATGCCCGCCGATAACCCTTGCGGGCGTTGCCCTCAAGATTGGCCCACGTGTTCAACCAGTCCCGCAACCAACGGTCCGGTTCATCAGGCCGCTCACAGCGAGGTGTGCGTCGTTGGGTGCTGCGGGCTTGGCCCGTCACCCGACATGCCTCGCGCTCGCTCAGCTCCAAACGATCTTGGAGCATAAGCACAGCGCGACGACGACAGGTCGGGTCTACCAATTTCCCTTCGCGATCTCCTTCAGCGCCAAGTTCTCAAGTTCCTTGTCGGCCACGAGCCGTTTCAGCTTGTCGTTCTCCTCGCGCAGCGCTTTGAGTTCTCTCGCCTCGTTGAGGTCCATGTTCCCGTAGCGGCTTCGCCAGTTGTAAAGCGTCGCTGTCGAGATGCCGAGCTTGCGGGCGATCTCTTCGCCCGACGCTCCTTCGGCAGTCATACGATCCGCGGTTTGAAGCTTTCGAACGATCTCTTCAGGCGAATGCCGTTTCCGTCGTTTGGTCATGATGATGTTGTCCTTGCCCCAACGGGGCGATCAGGACTCCAACACTACGCGGCACAAAATGCAGGGGGCATTCCAGTAGGTCCCCTCTTCATGCTGATACGAAAGAAACCGGAGTGGGTTATCGATGAGCGGACCAGGGCGGCCGGTGTACGAGGAATCAGACTGGCTCGCGAGGCGCTGAAGCAAGCGGCAAGCGGGGCCCGGCTGCCTCGGTAGGCCGCTTGCTCTTCGGCAGCATGACTAGGGCGGTACGATCGCTCGCCGGATATTGCTGAGCCGGGATCAAGCGCTTGGCTGAACTCTCTCGAAACCCATGGCAGCCTTGAGGCCAGCCCGGATCGGTCGAGTGAACATCCAGTCGTCCAGTTCGCCTATGACCACTTGTCGACCTGTCTCATCGAGGCGGGGGTCGGCCTGAAGGTCGGCTGCGATCCTCTGCAAGCTCTCCACCTCGTTCACCACCCGAATTCCGCCGTCGTTGTCGGTAGAAGGTTTTTCGGTTGCCATTGTCACGTGGTACTCCGAACCATCGATCGACTTCGCCGACTACGATACTGGCTAGGCCAAACTTCATTTGATCGACGCGTCTACAGAACGAGCGCAGTGGCGACGGCGCTGGGAGCGAGCCGAAGTGTCGGGACGCGGCCGCTCTCATTCATAGCCGCCATGAGCGCTTCGAAGGCTGCCAGCCGCTAGTTGTGCAGTGATCGAAAGGCTGCTCGGAGTGCCTCGGTCATGGTGTCGACAAGCTGATCCGGGCCGTTCTTTGCCGAGAGGATTGAGAGATCCGAGGCTGGAAGGTTTGGTAGTCGGTCTATGGCCAACACATCTTCGGGGAGCCCGCTTTCTGGTAGAACGCCGACCGCCATTCGAGACTGGATGGCAGCTCGAACACCGTCGTGGCTCTCGCTCGAGAACATGACGGTCCAGTCGAGTCCGGCCTCAACCAGAGCATTGGTTGGCACGTTCTTCCACCAGCAGGTTCGGTCGAGCACTGCGAGCGGAATCGGCTCATCTACCTTCAGATCAAAGTCGCGGTGTGCAGCCCAGACCATTGGTTCGCTGAACAGGATTGGATCGGTGTCCGAGGGTCGGGCTGAGTGCACAGCTAGATCTAGCTGGTTTGTTTCGATGAGTTCTGGGTACGACTCGGTGCACCCACACGTGACCTGGACTTGGACTCCACCGTTCTGGCGCGAGAACGAGAACAGCGCTCGTTGAAGCACGATTCGGCTGTAGTCGTCGGGAATTCCTAGGCGGAGGGTGCCGGTCAGCGGGTCTTTGAATAGATCTACGATCGAATCGACTTCTGCCAGTGCGCGCTGGGCCACGGGCAGCAGCGACCTGCCTTCTTCGGTGAGGGCCATCCCACGAGGAAGCCGGTCGAACAGGTTTTGAGAGAGCTCGCTCTCGAGACGTTTGATGTGGATGCTCACCGACGATTGGGTCCGATTGATCGTCTTCGCTGCCCGGGTCACATTCCGGTGGGTTGCTACGGCAACGAAGCTTCGAAGCAGCTCGCTATCGGGCCCTGGGGTGAGGGTCATGGCCTGAGAGTAACAGGTTGTCATTCGAAAGTCGTATGGCAACGATACGAAAGATTTGTTTTTCAGTATTGGTCCGAGTCAATACGGTTTAAGAAACAGGAACTCCGAGCAACGACTATCAGGAGCATCGAATGAGCGTTTATGACGAACGCAAAGAAGCGATAGAAACAGCGGTGAAGTCGATAGAAGCTGTGCTCGAGCCAGATCTCAAGCATCTTGTCGAGGCCGAACGACTTCTGGGCGAGCTCTCGCAGCGGGCCGATCTATTCCCTGTCGCTGACTTCGCCCTGCCGGCCGGCGATGAGACCGACCGAACCTACTTGGTCCACGAACACGAAAACGGAACGTACGCGCTTTACGTGTGTACCAGCGTGACCGGTATGGACTATCGGCCGCACGACCATGGCGGCTCATGGGCGGTCATGCGGGCGCCGAGCAACACCGCTTCTACTCGGCTGCTACTGGTGGTGTGCCGGTCCAAACCGGCGAGAAAGTCTGTAAACCGGGGCATCCAGTTTCGATGCCCCCAACCGGAATCCATTCGATTCACGCGGTCGGCGACATACCGCTGATACACCTCCATCTCTACGGCACCGCCTTCCACCAGCAATCTGAACGGCGAGAGTTCGATCCAGTGACGGGCGAGGAGCGCAGGTTTGAGCTCAACGACTTCGGATTTGTTGAGGACCGTCGTTGGTCTCGTTCATAAGGAAGAGCCCCCAAAAGGAGATAGCAAATGATACGTAGAGGATTCGCCAACGTCATCGCGACAGATCTGCCAAAAACAAAGGCTTGGTATGTCGATCTGCTCGGATGGCAAACCGAGTTTGTTAGCGACTGGTTTGTCCACCTCAGGGCCGAGAGCGCTCCTGGGGTCGAGCTTGGGATCATCGATGCATCTCACGAGATTGTGTCCGCCTTTGCTTCAAAAGCACAGGGAGCCGGGGTAAGCCTCACCGTCGTCGTCGACGACGTGGATGCGACCTATGAGACGGCTGTTTCACTGGGCTGCGACGTTCTCGAAGCACCGACCGACCTGTTCTACGGACAAAGGCGAATGTTGCTCAGAGACCCGGCCGGAACGGTCGTCGACGTCAGCTCCGAATGCCCTCCGTCAGAAGAGTTTCTGGCGAGCCTGCCGCACCGATCCGTTCACTAGTCACCACCTAAGGAGCATTTCATGACCTACGGCCATTCGCCCAGCGGCCTCAGGTGAATCTGGGACCCGTTGGGCAGCTACGACTCGCTCGACACGCGAGCGAGTCGCCGGAGGGCGTCGGCACGGTCGTCGAGACCGCTTCTGGCTCTCGCTTCAAACCCGGGGATCGGGTGATCGTGTTCCAGGGCAACAGCTGCCAAGAATGTTTTGTCTGCACCCAAGGCCTTTCGCCAACTCACTGTCTTGGCATCCCCTATGAGGGCTTCGACGATGTAATGGCCCCTCAAGATGTGACCGCCGGGCTGCTTGGAATCGAAAAAGTCAACAACAGCGAGTCCGGTGGGTTTGCCATGGCCCGCTACCGGCTGGCCCCAGAACACATGGTCACGTTGCTAGCCGATGACGCGTCGTTTGAAAACACGCGGCGGCCGGGAACTGCACACTGGGGCCGTCGTTCACCGTGGCGACCGAGATCGGGGTTACGGCCGGTGATGTGGTGATTGTTGGCGGAGTGGGCTTCATCGGACTGGGAGCGGTGGCCAACGCCCTGTACCGAAACGCCACCGTGATCGTGCTCGGACGCCACGAATACCGCATGGACCTGTGTCGGCAAATGGGGGTGCACGCCATCATCAACCCCGACGACGACGATTGGCTGGATCAACTGCAACGTTTCACCGGGAACCGTCGGGGTGCTGATGCGGCCTTCGAATGCTCAGGTGCCCCCTACTAACCCCGGCCAGCATCTCGGTGGACAGGTTGAAGGCGTACATTCGTGGGGTGCCGAACACCGTCAGATCGCCATCATGCACCTCGACGGCTTGGATGTCGGTGACAATTGGAGGATGTTCGCCGCCAGGGGTGGCGGCGGCGAACGGTGCCCCTGAGAGCACGTTCTCCATCCCTCCCCACGGTGACACCAACGGCAGGCTGTTGTTGGTGGCGATAGCCATCATGTTTTCGCGGGCCGCCATGCGAACGTAGGTGCCGAACGCTCCGGCGTCGTTGAAGTCCCGGACAAAGCCGATGGCCATGGCGTGCTCGCGGGCTTTGTCGATAGCGGCCTCCATGGCCATGGTCACCGCCCACTTGCCGGAGGAACGGTTGCCGTCGATCACAACCCACGTCGGTCCCTCGTCGACCACTTCGGGCGGGCGCTGACGTCCATGGTGCCGGTGCGCGCCAGCAGCACCGGAATCTCAAATACACCGATGCCCTAAGTCAGCTACACCAATGAACTGTCGGGTTACGCCTTCTATGATGCGTCATCTATTGGCGGTGGCTACCTCGGCTACCACGACATGGGCGACCCGATGAAGTTGATGAGGGCCGAAACCGATTCTGCCTAACGGCATTGCCGCTGCTCCCGGCAACCTACGGTCGTGGTTCGGGGTGGCGGTCAATCGGGGTCCAGGCCAGGTCGGTTCCCCCGGTTCCAACCGGTTCGGTTCCTCGAAGTCGCAGGTGCCCGATGAGGACCACAAGTAGTGTGGAGCCGCCAATGATCGGCCAAACCACCTCAGCTCCGAATCGCCCGTAGAGGGCAGCCGCGGGTATCGCCGCCAGGCCGGCGCCAAGCACCTCTGAAGCCCCCATCAAACCGAGGGCCCCGGCTTGGCGGTGCTCGGGCACGGCTCGCGAGACGGCCACCTGACTGGCGGTGAAGCCGTAGCCATCGGCGATACCGGCCAGACCCATCACGATCGTCAACAAAATCAATCCGGGGAGGAAGCCGTAGCTCATGGCGCTCAGGCCGACCACGGCGATCCCGGTGGTGGCCACCTTGGCGGCACCAACCCGGTCGGCGAACCGTCCGGCCCGAGGGCTAACCAGCGCCATGGGAATGGCGAAGGCGGTGAAAGCAATGCCAGTGAAGACCGCCCCACCGCCGCGGTCTTTGAACATGATCGGTAATACCGATTCGAACGCGCCGATGAGCATGAAGTAGCCAAAGACCAGGATCAAGGCACCCTGCAGCCGTCGGTTGCGGAGCAGGTCGAGCGAGGTCTTTCCGGCGTCGGCGTCTTTCGAGCCGCTGTCCGCCGGTAGCCGCATGACAAAGGGAATGAACAGCGCGGTGCCGATGGCGAACACGAGGAACGGAGCCCGGATGCCGCTGACGGCGACAAACCCAGCAGCGATCGCTGGGCCCAGGACGAAGCCCAGCACCTCGCCGACCACTAGACGACCCAGGTTCTCGCCGACCCGGTCAGGATCGAGCACCGTTACGGCCCGACGAACACCGGGGACGATCAGCCCGCCGGCGAAACCAACGGCAGCCCGGCTGAGACTCCAAACCAAAATGGAGTCGGCCACCACCATCATGAACAAAGCGACGGCACTGATAATGGTGCCAATGGTGGCCATCTCTCGCCCGTACCCGCGGTCGGAGAATCGGGAGAACCCAACTTGGGCCACGAACGAGGCTAAGAACCCGGCCGCCACCAGAATGCCGACCTCGGTTTCGCTGAACCCGAGCTCTTCTCGCAGCTCGCCCAGCACGGCGATGATGCCACCGATCGACGCCCCGACCACCACCAAAACGATTTGGTAGGGGAGCACCTTGCGGCGGTTGGCCTTGTCAGCTGAGGTCATCTAGTTTCCAGGTCGCCGAGGGTCCCGGCAAGTTGAGTCACGAAGCGGTCGTAGTCTTCGTCGCACTTCACGTGCTGGAAGGACTGCTAGTAGGGGTTCCCGAGAGCGGATAATGGCTGCCGCCGCTTCGGTTCTGGTCTGGGCACCGACTTTCGCCAGGATGTGGCTTACGTGATTCTTGACCGTAAACAGGCTTAGCCCGAGGCGATGGGCGATTTCTGCGTTCGTCGAGCCTTGAGCGACGTATCCGGCAATTTCGGCCTCCCGTTCGGTGAGCTTCCATGTCGACTCGTCCGATCTGGATCTTGCCGTCGCTAGCGCTGCTGTCGCCTCAGGAGAGAAGACACCTTGGCCGGCGGCGGTGGAGCGAACTGCTCGGGCCAGTGATTCGGCGTCGACCGACTTGGTGAGATATCCGTTGGCTCCCGCGTCAATAGCCGCTCGAATTTGGTCCCCCTCGGAGAAGCTTGAGAGGGCGACTATACCGAGCTCCTCATCTAAGCTTCGTAGTCTGCGAATCGTTTCGATCCCTCCCATTCCGGGCATAACCAAGTCGACGAGGACCACGTGCGGCTGGTGTTTGGCAACGATAGGTAGAGCCTGTTCGCCGGAGGATGCACCAACAATGACTCGGACGTCCTGGAAGCCCGAAAGAGCAGCGGCTACTCCTTCTCGCAGGAGGTCGTGATCGTCTACGACCATCACGTCGAGAGTGCGGGGCGAGGTGGCGGCACTCACGGCGAGTATCGAATCCGTACTGTCGTGCCTTTGCCGACAGCTGTCTCAAGCGAGAAGTCAATGCCAGCAGCGTTGGCCCGCTCCCGCATGTTCTGAATTCCCAGATGTCCTGGTGACGAGAGGTCAGGGTCGAAACCTGAGCCGTTGTCCTCCACTACCAGCGCTGGTTGTGGCTGCTGGGTTAGACGTATATCAAGCGAGGTTGCGTTCGAATGGCGGACCGAGTTTGAGATGGCCTCCTGAGCGATTCGATAGAAGGTCAAGTGAATCTCTCCAGGAAGAGATACGGACTGGAGGTCAACTGACACGTCGAACGTGCGTCTTGCCTCGACCGCTCCGAGGAGGTGAGCGATCAGTTCCGCCAACGGTATGTCGGTCAGCCCTGAGGGTTGCAGCTCAAGTAGCAGTGTGCGCATCTCGGCCAGAGCACCCCGAGTCAGAGCCCCGAGCCTGGACGCTCGGTCCTTTAGCTGGGCCTGGTCGGCAAGGTCGGCGACAAGAGATTCCGCTGTCAGGGCAGCGGCCCAGAGCGATTGGTTGACTGCGTCGTGCAATTCTCGCGCTACCCGCTGGCGCTCCTCAGTTGTCGCAATTTCCGAGACTCGGGCCACCAAGCGAGCATTAGAGATCGATGCGCCGGCCAGGTCGGCTACCGCCCCGAGACGTTCTGCGTGGGCGCTAGTGAAGAAGCCCGGAGTGGCACTCTCGACCACCAGAAATCCGATGACTCGGTCGACCGTCCGGAGCGGCACGGCGACCACCGAGCCCGCTGGACCGAAGCTTCGCTCCGGTCGGTCCAACACGGTCACGTTTCCCTCGCCAACAAGGAGGGGATAGATAGAAAGTTCGGTCAACGGACTCGTCATGTCGGCCTCGTCGTAGCCGAATCCGACCTGATGCCCGGCCAACGTCGGCCCGGAGTCCTCTAGTAGTACTAAAGCTGTCAAGTCATTGGAAACGAGGCGTTGGACGCCGACGACCGTCTCGGCGGTGACCCCGGCGACGTCGAGGCTTTTGGCCATCGCCGCCGCTGTGTCGCGAAGAGCTTCGGCATAGGCCCGCTGTTGTCGTTCCTCGGCTTGCAGTCGCACTCGGTCTTCAACCTCGCGACGCAGACTCTGATTCGATTGCAGGAGTTCTTGAGTGCGTCGGCGTACCCGGTCGTCGAGTTCCGACATGGTTCGTTGGAGTTCGTCCTCGGCTCTACGGTGCTCGGTGACATCTTCAAACGTTCCGAGGATCCCGAAGATCTCTCCATCTAGATCTCTGAGGGGAACCTTGTTTGTTCGAAGCCATCGATACTCACCGCTGGCGCTTCGCAGTTGTTCGATAATGCCGAGATGGGGTTTGCCGGTCTCGATGACCTTTCGGTCCCAGTCGGTGAACCAGGCGGCCGGGAAGTCGTGATGATCAGCCCAGGGCATGTCGCGGTCCGACATGCCGACCAACACCTCAGGTTCAACTCCGGCGAAGCGGGCAAAGACCCGATTGCAGCCGAGATACGACGACTCCAGATCCTTCCAGAAGACGGCAGTTGCCATGGACTCCATAAGCATCTGGAGCATCTGCTGACTGGCAGACAAGGCGTCCGTGCCGGAGAGTTCACCTCGGACGAGTGCGGAGTACATGGACGACGCTGGCTTGGACGCGAGACTTGGAGCGTCCTGTGATTCGCCGAGCAGCTCCATCAGACAATTGTGGCGCGCCGCGAGGCGATTGTCGATCCGTGGACATGACGCGTTGGAACTAGTCCCCATGCGTCACTCCGTCTCGCCCTTATGGCCCTAGCCCTGTTCTAGAGAGCTACTTAGCATCCGTCTTGTGACTAGGAAGATCACCCTCGACTGGACGCGCGGCGTCGGCCTGGTGGGCGCTATCGCTGCCGCGCTATGGGTGCTGGTACTGGCTGATCGGGGTTGGACAGCTGACACGTCAGCCGGTTCGGCTGTCGCCGAGCCGGGTGCGTTTCTCGCCACCCTGTCCGACGGTTTGACGTTTGCCGGTCTCCTCTTCATGGTGTCGTCCGGCTTCACCTTGATCTTCGGGCTGATGCGAACGGTGAATATGGCCCACGGCTCGATCTTTCTGTTGTCCGGCTATCTGGCACTGGAACTCCAGCAACAGATGGTCGGCAAGGAACGGAACATTGAGCCCGACGAAGTCGGTCTTGTTGACTGGCTGCTACCGGTGCTGGTCGGGGCTGTCGCGGCTGCTGCCATCGGGGTTGTGATGCAGCAGATCTTTCTGCGATGGAATCAAGGTCAGGATCTGCGCCAAGCCATCATAACTATCGGCATCTCCGTGATTCTGGCCGACCAAATGCTGGCCGAATTCGGTGGTCTCGCCACCACGATGGAATGGCCGGGCGCTGTGGTCCACCGTTTCGAGTTCCTTGGCCAGCGGTACGCCACAAGTCGCTTCTTCATGTTGGCCACAGCAGTGATTGCCGGTGCCCTGTTATGGCTTTGGCTCAACCGTACCCGAATGGGAATGATCATCCGGGCCGGCGTCGATGACCGGCAGATGGTTCGGGCGTTAGGCATCAACGTCAACTTGGTCTTTGCCACCACATTCTTCGTTGGATCGTTCCTGGCAGGAGTGGGTGGCGGCCTCGGAGCCTCCTTCAGCGGAGCAGCGCCAGGTGCAGATGGGCAGTGGCTGCTGAACTCCCTCATCGTTGTAATCGTCGGCGGACTCGGATCGCTTCGGGGAGCGTTGGCCGGCTCGGTGCTCTACGGACTGGTTGTAGCTTTCGCCCCGGCCTACCTGCCCCAGAGCTACACCTTCTACTCGGTCATTGTGACCTTTGTGTTGCTGGCGGTTGTTCTGGTCGCTCGCCCTTACGGACTCTACGGCAAGGCGGCGGTATGAGGAGGCCTTCTGAACGTGATGTGGTGGTCGCCGTCGTCGGCCTACTCCTGTGTGTCGTGCCGTGGTTTGGGTCGGACTTCTTTGTCGACTTCGTTCTGACCCGGGTGTTGATGCTGGGCATGGTGGCATCGTCGCTGGTGTTCCTGTCGGCCTACGGCGGAATGGTATCGCTGGCCCAGTGGCTGCTGTTCGGGGTGGCCGGCTTTGTCGTTGGCAACATGGTCGGGGTTAGCGGGCGAGGTCTTCGGCTCGGCTTTCCGGCCTGGCCGAGCGCTTTGGTTGCGGTGGCGATCTGCACGGCTTTGGCCGCGGTGCTTGGCCTGTTGGCCGCCCGCACCGCCAACATCCAATACCTGATGTTAACGCTCACGTTTGCCGTGATCGGGTTCTTCTTTTTCGGCCAAGTGACGACCTTCTCAGGCTTTGGCGGTATGACGGGCATCGATCCCCCTAGCCTGTTCGTCGACCGTCCGCGTCGGCTGTACTACGCTGCGTTGTTGCTGTCGGCAGCAACCTATGCGCTGCTGCGCTATCTGGCGAAGTCACCGTTCGGGATCGCCGTCCAAGGGATTCGAGACGACCCGGTTCGCATGACCTCGCTTGGGTTCAATGTCGCCCATCTGCGGGTGATGGCCTTTACCATTGCCGGGTTCATTGCCGGGGTCGCCGGTCTCTTGAACATCTGGTGGAACGGCCAAATTGATCCGACATCCATCGGGATCGGACCCACCCTCGATCTGCTGATTATCGCCGTTATTGGAGGGACCCTCCACCTAGAGGGGGCCTGGCTCGGTGCTCTGATCTACCTCTGCGCCAATGTCTACCTGCGAGACATACCGGGGCTGGACAGCGTGGGGGGTGTCATAGCCGAGCGAGTTCTGGCCGAGGAGCGTTTCAACACGGTCATCGGGATCATCCTTCTGGCCATCATGGTCGGCTCCCCTGACGGTGCCACCGGACTACTTCTACGAGCCCGCCGACTACTGCCGGTTCTGAACATCGCCGGCTCGCAGAGCCGACAGCTCGGCGACTTACAAGTCAACAACAAACCAACGCAAGGGGAAGAAAAATGAGAAGTGCACAACACTGGCGCTGGAGGACCCTGCTGGGTCTGCTCGCTGCCTTTACATTGCTGGCCGCAGCCTGCGGCGACAGTGACTCGGGTAGCGAATCTAGTAGCGACTCCAGCAGTGATTCGGCTGAATCGGCGGATGCTGCTGAAGACGCCGACCCGGAGGACGATGAATCGGAGGCAGCGGCCGGCGCTGAAGACGACGGTGACGAATCAATTCGGCTCGGCATCATGGGGGAGTGCGAAGGTCCCTTTGGTGGCTTCCATGAGGATGTTGTCGCCGGAACGCTTCTAGCCCTGATCAACGAAGCCGGGGCTTCGAGCGTCTCAGCCACCACCGCTCTCGACGGCTTTGGTGGGGCATCGATCGCCGGAGTCGACATTGAACTGGTTGGGATCGGATGCGGGGACGATACCGCCGACAGAGCCCTTCAGGAGATCCGCACGCTGGTGGAACAACAAGGCGCCAACGTCGTGATTGGTCCTCTCTCCGGTGATGAGGGAATCGCCATTGCCAACTATGCGCTCGACCACCCTGAGGTTACGTTCGTGAACGGCATCGCCGGTGCGCAGGACGCAACCCTTCACGTTGACGCCCCGAACTTCTTCCGTTTCAACGGCGACGGTGCTCAGTGGAACGCTGGTATCGGCGACATCGTCGTCAACGAAGCAGGCTGGAAAACAGCGGCGGTCATCGCAGACGACTACGGCTTTGGTTGGACTTCTTCGGCCGGCTTTGTCGCTGACTTTTGTGCCGCCGGTGGTGAGATCGTCAGCTATGTCTACCCGCCGTTGGGCACGACGGATTACAGCTCGTTTGTGCAACAACTTCCAGACCCCGATGAAGTCGACGGCTACTTCTGGGTTGTTGGTGGAACCGGTACCAATGCAGCTTTGGAAGCCTTTGTCGACGGCAAAGGCGACCTGAACGGCAGCCAGCATGCCGGCAATCTGTTCTTCAATCCGGGCATCGCCTCGGTATTGGGCACCGATATCGCCGGGGCCTACGTTGGTGGCTTCGCCTCTTTGCCGGGTGATATCACAACTCCCGCCATCGCCGATTATCTAGATTCGGCCGACGCTGCTTGGGAGTCTCTGACGGGTGCCCTTACCGGCGGTGAGCCAGCCAGCCCGTCTACGACGCTCGGATTTGGATTTGCCTACGGCTACTACATCGGAACGCTGGCCTTCGTTCAGGCACTTGATGCCGTAGGTGGCGACTTGAGTGACAACCATGCTGCCCTCCGGGCCGAGTTGAGCTCGATGACGGTCAACGGTCCCTATGGCGACGTGTCGCTGGATGACAACCGCCAAGGGATCGTCAACACCTTCATAGCACAGCTGGTATTGGACGAAAGTTCAGGTGAGATCGTCCAGGAGACCGTGGCGATCGTTCCTAGTGTCGATCAAACCTTCGGCGGCACCTACTCGGCCGATACTGCTCCGCCCGAGCGCGACAACACAGCCTGCGAACCTCGAGATCTGCCCTGGCACGGGAATTTGATTCCCGTGGTAGATGGCGTTCCTCAGGGCTAGCGAGTGCTTGTGACCTCTGAACCGACCGACGGCGAGACTGCCGTCTCCTCAGGCAGCAAATCGCCCATGCTCTCGCTACGTGGGGTGTCGGTCCGGTTCGGAGGTCTGCTTGCAGTTGATGATGTCGCTCTTCACGTCGAACGCGGTGAGCGGGTAGCGGTCCTCGGTCCGAACGGAGCTGGCAAGACGACGTTGTTCAACGTTATCGCTGGCGACGTTCGGCCGACCACTGGCACCGTCACCATCGCTGGAGTCGACTGTACGAATGCTCCGTCCCGAGTCAGGCCGGGGCTTGGTGTAGCCCGCACCTACCAGAGAACACGGCTGATGCAAGGCCTCACGGTTACCGACAACCTGTACCTGGCCCAACTGGGGAGCAGCGGGCGCCGCCACTTTTCGCTGTTGCCTAGCCGTCGGGACCGCGAGTTCAGAGACCGGGCCGCCGACGTTGCCTCTCAAGTGTCACTCGACGGCTTGAGGGATCGACTGGTCGGTGAGTTGTCCCACGGGCAGCAACGACAACTCGAGATCGGCATGGCGCTCGCCGCCGACCCTCAACTGATGATGCTCGATGAGCCGGCCTCGGGTTTGTCCCGCGGTGAGCGGGAGCGCCTGACCGAATTGTTGCTCGACTTGAGTCGAACGCTGTCGCTGCTAGTGATCGAACACGACATGGAAGTCGCCCTGACCGTGGTCGATCGGGTTGTCATGCTGTCCAACGGATCGGTGGCCGCCACCGGCAATCCGAAAGAGATTCGCCATAACCCTGTGGTTCAGGAGCTCTACCTCGGGCCGGCGGATAGCAACTCGTCGGAGGGTAGTCATGTCTAATCTACTTACCGTCTCGAACGTGACCGCCGGCTACGGTCAGTCGGCCGTTCTGGATGGTATCTCTTTCAGCGTCGGAGTCGAAGCGGTGTGCATTGTCGGGCGCAACGGCGCGGGCAAGAGCACACTATGCCATGTCTTGGCCGGGATGCTTCCGGTGACCGATGGGGGTATCACGCTCGGCGACCGAGAACTCGGAGGCTTGGCCCCGGAGAAGATCGCTCGCCGCGGCTTAGCACTTGTTCCCCAGGGCAGACGGCTCTTCCCGTCGCTCACTGTTGACGAGCACTTGGCCATGCTGGCCAAGGGAACGAGAGGGAAGCCCTGGACGTCGGAGCGGGTCTATGAGCTTTTCCCCCGCCTGGCTGAACGGAAGGGCAATGGCGGTGCCGAACTTTCAGGTGGAGAACAGCAGATGTTGGCCGTCGGCCGGGCGCTGTTGTTGAACGCCGACATCGTCGTAATGGACGAGCCGTCCGAAGGGCTGGCACCCACAATCGTGGCCGTACTGATCGACGCCGTGCATCAGCTCGTGGCCGACGGGACCGCAGTGTTGGTGGTCGAACAGAACCTAGCGGCGGCTCTCCAGATAGCCGAGCGGCAGTTGGTGATGGTCTCGGGCCGGATCGAACTTGAGACCTCGGCTGGCGAGCTCAAGAGCGACTCGCAGACCCAACGGCAGTATCTCGGCGTCTGAATGACCGAGAGTCCAGGCGATTCGACTGAGACACAGAACTCCGAGACACAGATTCCCCCGAGACAGAACCGCAAGACAGAGACACCGGAACAGATAAGGAAAAGATGATGTCTGACGAACTGAACATCGCACTTTTGGGTACGAAGTTCATGGGTCGCGCCCACTCCAACGCCTGGCTGTCGGTCGCCAAGTTTTTCGACCTTGACCTGCATCCCACCATGCACACCGTGGTCGGCCGCAATGAACAAGAGCTTGCGGCCTTCGCCAGACGGTGGGGCTGGCGGGAACACACCTCGGACTGGCGCCAAGCCGTGACCGATGACCGCGTACACCTGGTGGACATCGGGACCCCAAACAACGTTCACGCCGAACAGGCCATTGCCGCCCTCGAAGCGGGAAAGCATGTGGCCTGCGAGAAGCCGTTGGCTAACACCTTGGCTGCCGCCGAAGCAATGGTCGAGGCGGCATCCACAAGTGAAGGCAAGACGTTTGTGTGGTTCAACTACCGGCGGGTGCCAGCGGTTGCCATGGCTCACAAACTTGTACGCCAAGGAGCCCTGGGAACGATCTACCACGCCCGGGCCGCCTATCTCCAGAGTTGGGGTGGACCTGACACCCCGCTGCTGTGGCGGTTCGACGGAGACGTGGCCGGTTCAGGAGCCCATGGTGATCTCAACGCCCACATTGTCGACGCCATCAGGTTTGTAACCGGTGAGGAGATAACAGCTATCGAAGGGGCGGTTGAAGAAACCTTTATCACTGAACGACAGGTGCTTGACGGCGGGTCCGGCGGCGAGATTGCCGGTGCCGGATCGTCGACCAGCGGTCGTATGGGTACCAGCACCGTTGATGATGCAGTGGCCTTCCTCGCGCGACTCAGCGGTGGTGGTATCGCCTCGTTTGAAGCCAGTCGAGTGGCAACCGGCTATCACAACGCCAACCGTTTCGAGATCCATGGCGAGAAGGGAGCCTTGCGGTTCGACTTCGAGCGCATGAATGAACTCGACTACTACAACCCCGGGGACGGACCGACTGCTGGATGGCGGACCATTGACGTCACCCGAGGGGCCGAGCATCCGTTCGTTGAGGCCTGGTGGCCCGACAGCCATGGCCTGGGATACGAGCACTCGTTCGTCAACCAGGCAGCCGACATCATCGCCATGATCGCCGGGGCGTCGCCGGTCGTACCGATGCCGGACTTCGCCGACGCTCTGCGAACCCAACGAGTACTTGATGCGGCTATCGAGGCAGCTCGTCGTCGGGCTCCGATTCCCATTGACCCCGTCTAGACCGAACGAACCTCCGACCACGAATCCAACTGATCGACAAGGAGAACAGATGACTAACCCAAGACCCTTTGAGCCCACCTACATGGAAGTTGGCGTTTTAACCGCCGCACTCCAGGAACTCACGCCCCGTGAACGCCGCGACCCGGACCCCGACCTGGCGATCGAGGAGTGGTTGGAGTTCGCCTCCGAACTTGATGCTGACAGTATTGAGTTGTCGGCAGCCCTGCACCCAAGCCAGGCCGACGTTCCGGCCGAAGCCATGCTGGATCCTGTTGCCAACACGCTTGATCTTCGCGAACCGTTCAACGATGCTCGGGCCGCTCGGGTGCAAGCAGCCATCGATTCGACCGGAGTTTCTATCGCCGACATCGCCTACTTCGACGATCTCCTCCACGAGGATCCGGCCATCCGCCGGAAGAAGCACGATTTCATGATCGGAGTGATGGACACCGCCGCCATGCTCGGTGTTCCCGCCGTTTGCGGGTTCGTCGGCCGCAATCAGTCGCTTGGCATGGATGAGAATCTGGTCGACTTCGAGGAGAGCTTTGTTCCTCTGCTCAAAGCGGCCAAAGACCGGGGCCTGGAGTATCGGGTTGAGCAGTGTCCGATGCCTGGATGGACGCCCGGCGACAACTTTCACAACAACATCGGCTACACCCCGGCCACGTGGATCGCTCTGCACCGCATCTGTGAACGTCACGGTGTAGGCGACCAGTTTCGGATTCACTATGACCCTTCGCACTCGATTCTGATGGGCCAGGACACCCGCTCGATGTTCCAGTACCTAAAGGATGCTGGATATGAGTTCCTCATCGGCGGCATGCACGTCAAAGGCCAAGTCGTCGATGCTAAGGGTGTCTCCGGTTGGGGCTACGGCGGGCAGACCATCGAGCGTGGAGATTGGGTTGACGGCAAGATTTCAGAGAACCCCGCCGACATGGCCAATGCCTGGAAGATTCAAACGGTGCTGTGTGAACACGAGCTGCCTGGTACGGCTAAACATGATCCGCTGGCGTATCTCCAGAATCGGACCGTGGACTGGCTCGATCACCAGTTGGCCGCTCGAGAGATCTTGGATATGGACTTCACTGCCTGCCCGCTCATCGTCGAGCACGAATACCCGGCGGCCCGAGTGCAGGACAAGGAGCTTTTGAAGCCCATCCTTCAAGGCTCGATCGCTTTCACCCGCCACATCGATCAGGCAGCGGCCGACATGCACTCTCTTCAGCAAGAAGTGCTGGCCAGTCAGAGTATTCCCGTGCAGGGCGTCGGTCGACAGGCATATAGGAGCTGATTGCGTGTCATTTTTTGAAGATCAAGAGGGCCCGATTCCCTTCGCCGGCTCAGGCAGCGACGAGGAGTTGGCCTATCGGTACTATGACCCGGACCGAATCGTTGCGGGCAAGCGCATGGAGGATCATCTCCGAATCGGCGTCTGCTACTGGCACAGTTTCAGCTGGCTCGGTTCGGACATCTTCGGTCATGGAACGTTCGACCGCCCCTGGCTGGATGCGTCCGCTGATCCGATGGAGGCCGCAATGGCCAAGCAGGACGCCGCCTTCGAGTTCATCGAGAAGCTGGGAGTTCGGTTCTTTTCGTTTCATGATGTCGACATGGCGCCCGAGGGCTCGACGCTGGCGGAGTCCCGCTCGAATTTGAACACGCTGGTCGAACGGGCCGCATCCAAGATGGAGTCGTCCGGGGTGCAGCTCCTGTGGGGGACGGCGAACCTCTTCTCTCACCCCCGATACGCGGCCGGTGCAGCCACAAATCCTGACCCGGAGGTCTTCACCCACGCTGCCGCTCAGGTGCGACACATGCTAGATGCCACTGCCCGACTGGGCGGCCACAACTATGTTCTGTGGGGCGGGCGCGAAGGTTACGAGACACTTCTCAATACTCGAATGCGACAGGAAGCCGATCAGTTGGCCCGATTCCTGACCATGGTGGCTGAGTACAAGCACCACATCGGATTCGAAGGCACTCTTCTGCTGGAGCCGAAACCTCAGGAACCGACGAAGCACCAGTACGACTACGACTGTGCGACTGTGCACGGCTTTCTTGATCGCTACGACCTACTCGACGAATACAAGGTGAATATCGAGGTCAACCACGCCACTCTCGGCGGCCACTCCTTCCATCATGAGGTCGCCTATGCGGTGGACAACGGCATCCTCGGCAGCGTCGACGCCAATCGAGGTGATCCACAAAACGGCTGGGATACCGATCAGTTTCCCAACTCTGTCGACGAGCTCGTTCCCGCTTTGTACGAGATCTTGTGGGGTGGCGGCTTCGCCACTGGGGGCTTCTTGTTCGACACAAAGTTGCGACGCCAGAGCATGGCCCGAGCTGACCTGTTTCACGCACATGTCGGTGGCATCGACACGCTGGCCCGTGCTCTAGTCATTGCGTCATCACTAGTGGAAGACCGCACCCTTGAGAACGTCAAGGATGAGCGCTACCTAGGGTGGAGCGGCGAGATGGGCCGCCAAATTATGTCTGGCGAGCTGGACCTTGGATCGTTGGCTGATCTAGCTGTCGGCAGTGATCTTGATCCGTCGCCGGTCTCCGGTGGTCAGGAGAGACTGGAGAACGTCGTAAATCGAGCGATTTGGTCAGTGGACTAGGGGTCGGCCCAACCGGTCACCGACAACGGTGGTGTTACAGGAACCCCAAATCCGACTCGGCGAAGTTCGATAGTTCCGGGAAGGCATTGTTCAGTCCGGAGTCCGACATGCCCATCCAGCGGGCCAAGGTTGCCCCATATTGGCTGACCGAGGTGGTAGGCACGATTCGTCCCGAGAAGTTGCCGTTGCGGTCGGGGATGTCGTCGGGGTTGTTGTCTACGGCGAAACTTGGGAGCGTGCCGTAGTCGCCGGCTCGAACCGCTCCTCCCATGACAAAGGCGTTGCCGCCCCAGCCGTGGTCGGTTCCGTCACCGTTGATGGTTAGTGTTCGACCAAAGTCTGATGCGGTGAACGTCGTCACCGAATCGGACAGACCGAGGTCGTCCATTGCCCGGTAGAACGAGCCGACGGCCCGATCGAACTGGTTCACGAGAACCGGCAGCTGTTCGAGCTGCAACCGATGGGTGTCCCATCCCCCTAGGCGGACGAAGAAGACCTGTCGGCTCATGCCCAACATCTGGCGATTGTGAATCAGCACCGCCACTCGTCTCAGTTGCGCCCCCAACGGGGTGCCCTGGACGTCGCCCATATCAATGTCGCCGAGCCGTTCGCTGAGTGCCTGCTCCAGTTCCCGGGAGGCAATCGTTGAGCGGTTGACCAGACTGGCCGCCGCTTGATCGAAGACGTTCTGTGAACCTTCGGCCGCCGTCAACGAATTGGCCATGATCGACTCGACCTGTTCAAACGATTGAATCCAACGTCGCCGCGACCAGTCGTAGCCAATCAGCGGTTTGACCGACGTGTTCGGCGATAGACCGGTGTAGTCGGCTAGCGATCCACTGGCCCAGCGACTGTTGCCATTGATCGAGAAAGACGGAGACAATGCCGAACCGGACTGGATGGCAGCGGTGATCGAGTCGCCCCAGCCCTGGTCGGCCGAGTTGACGGGCCGAGCGGTTTGCCACTGCTTCTGTTGAGCGTCGTGAGCGAACAAGTCTTGGGGGAGCGCCCGACCGGCGGCCACGTCAGCCGGGGTAGTGGGCTGCACAAGCGGCCCGACGTTGCGGACGACGGCCAGACGGTCGTTGTTGGCCAGGCCAGCCAGATTGCTAAGACCGGGATGCAATCCGAACGAGCCGTCACCGATGGGAAGCAGCGACCCGGCTGATGGCACAAACTGCCCTCGAACCCGCTGAAGATCGGCGTAGGTGCTACCCGCTTGCGCATGGTCTCGAGGCAGGTACATGGCAAACGAATCGGCGCCGCCGGCCAAGAACAGGCAGACCAGGGTTCGTGGTCCAGTTTGGGCTGCGGCCGGGTCGAGGAGGAAGCTGGGCAGTGACGTCATCGAGACGGAAACGGCGGCCAGCCCGGCGCCTTGAAGAAAGCGGCGTCGGCTGAGACCGCTACCGGCCTGAGGGGAGACCCCCGTCTTTGGTTCGGAGGCGGAGACGTTTGTGGGGGAGATGTCAGTGTCTGAGGTACGGCTTTGGTGTTCGTTTGGAGTGCTCATGGTGCTTACCTTTGGACGAGGGCGAACGGGGACCCGGCGATGCAGTAGATGGCGTCGAGGGTGGCCATTAGGCGCCCCTCCTCGGTGTCGGGGAAGGTGGCTACCTGGGTAGCGACTTCCGCCTTGAGGTTTGCCGGCGTTGATCCGGCGTTGACCATCAGGTCGACGTAGTCGACAAGGGAGCCGGGATCGCTGACCAGGTCCAACGCCCGGTCGACGTTGATTCGGGTTACGTCAGCAGCGTTGGTGTTGGTGCGGTAGTTGTGAAAGTCGTGAACGGCGGAGAAGATCGTGTCGTTGACAGCCGCCACATTGACCTCGGTCAATATCTGTTGCTCGGGGGCAACCAGATCCGAATCGGGGCGAAGCGGGTTGTCAGGCAGATAGAAGTTGAACACCGACGGCGAACTCAGCGGCGCCTGACCGGTAATCACGCGAATCTGCGACGGTGGCTTGGAGTAGAAACGAAAGAGGTCCGGCGCCGCGCTGGGACCGGGCACCGCATCGAAGGCTCGCCACAGCTGGAAGAGTCGCAGCAACGGTTCTTTGAACTTGCCGAACTGGCTCGCCATTGTTTCGTGGCCACGGCGGGCCTCGTCGTCGAGCAGCACCTGTTTGATGACGGCCCTCAGGTCGCCACGGGTTCCCCCGCTGTTGTTGAACACATCAGCTACCCGACCTACATAGGCACCAGACGGGTTGCTGGTGACGAACCGCTGGATCAGGAAACGGGCGATGAACGGACCGACGTTGGCATGGGCCACGATGTTGTCCAACGCACCCTCCATATCGGTGCGGGCGTCCTGCCCGGCGGGAAGCGTCGTCCCTCCCAGCAACGTCTTTGCCCCCCGATCGTGATACTCCTCGTTGGGCACCATCGGTGTCCGTTTGGATTCGCGGGCGATGTTGTTGTCGGTCCAGGTCTGGTTGGCGAAGTTCCAGCCGGTGAAGACCCGAGCGAAGTTCTCGACCACCACCTGGTCATAGGTGGGGATTGGCTGGCCGCTGGCCAGCTTCCTGGAGCCGTCGTTGTTCAGCTCGTGAAGTCCTATCGAGAACAGTTGCAGAACTTCTCGGGCATAGTTCTCGTCGGGGCGAACCCGCCTGGCCTCGTCGGCCCTCTCGTTGCGCATCATTGAGAGGTAGATGCCCATCACCGGATGCAGAGTCACCTGTTCCAGCAGATCGCGGTAGTTGCCGGTGGCCCCCGCTCCCAACATGTCGTAATAGTGGGCCACCGCCCATTGCGAGTTGCTAAGCGTGTAGTCGTTGTCAGATACGACGAAGAGCTGGCTGTAGGCGAAGGCCAGTCGCTGCCGAAGCTGGTCGGGCGCCCGCATGGCGTGATCCCACCAGACCCGGTGGCGGTAGGTGTCGTTGCTGGAGCTGCCGAACGGGACCAGGTTGTCGAAGGTGCTGGTCATCGTCATGTCGAGTTGACGGTCGATCCACTCTTCGTACGATCCGATGTCCTGCAGCTCGGCGATTGTTTCCTCGCTGGCTCCAAACGTTGTCTGATTCAGGAAACGGACGGCGTCGGCCCGACTAATGTCGTCGGTGCCGCTCCCTCCGCCGCCGTCCCCTCCGCCGGAGGCAACCGACATGGTGCCTCGCAGCCGAATGAAGTACCGGTCAACCGATTGAATGGTCACGCCCGGTTCGAGGCTCGATGCAATGGCGCTCAGGTCGGGATTCAACGCCGTCCAGTCGCCTCCTCGAATGTCGCTGTCGAGACCTACCGAGTAGCGGTAGCCGAACCGGAACCGGGTCGTGCTGCCGTTCGGTTCGAACTTGAACTCTCGCTGGCCCGCACTGGTGGAAACGTCGAGGTAGATCCCGAAGTAGTCGCCTCTGGCCGGCAGGTGAACATCGAGGGCGAAGTCTCCGATGTCCGGCACGTCTGAGGCGACGAATTCACTATAGGAACCTGAACCGGCGCTCGTCAGCCGGTAGGCGCCGGATCGAGACGAGTCGGTGGTGACCGATCCTCCGTTGGGTGACGTCCAGGTGACGTTCGGCATGCTAGTTACCTCCGTTGGCGGCGGTTTGGGATTGGAGCGGCTGGGTGACTGAATCGAGGGCTGGGACGTTGATGCGGTAAACCTCGGCATCGATTCCGCATGACCCGGCGTCGCTATTGAAATAGACTCGACTCAGATCGCGCGATGCCACCGCGTGGGCTTCGGTCCAGTAGTTGTTGCCACAGTTGTAGGTGTGGGCCAGTTTGACGATCACGCCACTGTGTATGTCGACCAGGAAGACCTTGTCGCACGTCCAGGCGTAGTCGACCTTGCAGTTGTACGTGGAGACCACAACCCACCCAGGGTTGTCGTAGGCCTTGCCGGAGAAGTGAACCGAGGTGGTGTTGCCGTCATACAGGTCGAACAGCCGGGTGTACGTTTGAGCGTCGAGATCGTAGGAAACCACCCAGCCGGCATTCTCGGAGGTGGTGTAGTCGACGTAGACATAGTGGTCGTGACCGTCTCGGCCAACGGCGATATCGGAGTGTTCGCCACCGGGCAACACGAATTGTTCAGACGAGAAGTCGGTCGGGTATTGCAGCGTGACATCGTTGAACTGGGCCACCACCCACCGGCCGCTGGGCGAGACCGAGATTGCTCCCGGACCGCTAGCCAGCTCCGAGCTGAAGTTGGTCCGTACCCCAATGAGTTCCTGGGCGTCGATGTCATAGGTGATGGATCCGAGGAATCGGTCGTCCTGGTCGAAGACGTTCCATGCGTAGACGGCGCCATCGGCGCTGGGTGATCCTTCGGCGCCGTCACTGAGATAGAACGCACCGGGTAGAACCGCTTCCAGGGGCTGGGACAAGTCCGCTCGGACTGATGTGGAGCCGGTGATCACGTTGGTCTGCCACAGTTGAAGGCTGCCAGATTCGGCGGCGTCGCCGGACAGATGTCGGATGTAGTGGGGTTGGAACGGATGCCATTGCGGATCGGCCCCTGGGTGAATGCCGAGGCTGCTGACCAGTTGACCGGAGGCGACGTCGTAGACGTGGTAGCGGGCTGACCCGTGATAGGTCATGAACAGGGTGCCGTCGATGTTCTCGTTCTGGCGCCTGCTGTAGGTGTTGCGGTTGAACCGGGTGCCGTCGGCCGAGGTCATTCGGGTGACGGCAAGGCCATAGGCGGGATCGTCTTGAGTGGCCAGCAATGGTGGTTTCGTCCACCGAGACGATGGGCGGGTGTCATCCTGGCCGAGTATCAGGTCGGTGGAGCGAGGGGGTTGTCGCTTGGGTCGCTTCGGACGATCGACGCCACCATCAGGTGGTTTCGCCATCGACAGTCGGTTGTCTTGGAGCTGGTCGGCTTGAGGGCCGACGGTTGTCGGCGCTTGCCTGGCATCGGCCGGCCCAACACACAGCAGGGCAATGGCGGCTATGGCCAGTCCCAGAATTGCAGCGTGGTTCCGTTTGGCTAGATGACCGACATCTCTGGCAACGCTCATGGTGGATTTCCCTTCGGCGGCTGTTCGACTTCACGAGTTACACGCCCCACTGACCGCTTCGGGGGGACAAAATCTTCCAGAAATCATCAAAAATGCGATGAAACACTTTTTCTTGGATCTTTGTCCCCCCGAAGCGCGTGGCGACACGTGTAACTACCGCAGGACAACTGTCTGCCTCGAGAGACGGTGTCTTTCGGATGGAAGAAACAAGCCAGTAGAGAGGTTGGAGACGACGACGTACGTTGAGTCTGAACTGCGGTTGGACGAAGCGTCGCTGCAATGCGACAGTGCGAGCAACGGCCCGCCGTTGTCGAAGAGGCGCCACCGTTCAGGCACTGCTACTGTTCTGGCGGTGCCGTCGCCCACCAACGACCACGAGGATCTCCTCGATGGTGTAGTACAGGCTCGGCTGTCATTCGAGGAGTTCTACCGGGCGGAATACAGAGGTGTCGTCGGCCTGGCCTTTGTCCTTACCGGTGACAGTGGAGTCGCTCAGGATCTGACTCAAGTTGCGTTCACCGAGGCCCACCGCCGGTGGAGCAAGATCAGCCACTACGAACGCCCGGGGGCCTGGGTCCGACGGGTGCTGGTGAACAAGAGCACAAGTCGCTACCGCCGGTTGGCTTCCGAGGCCAAAGCGTTGACCAGGTTGGGTGGACGGCCTCAGGTCGAGATTGAACCGACAGAGCGAACCCTCGAGGTTTGGGAAGCCGTACGCCGCCTTCCAGCTCGTCAAGCCCAGTCCATCGCGTTGCGCTACTGGGACGACTTGCCGGTGTCGGCTATCGCCGAGGTTCTCGACTGCTCCCAGGAAACTGTGAAGACGCATCTCAAGCGAGGCCGAGCCACCTTGGCAACCCAACTTTCAGACTTTCGGGGGTTCGGATGAACGAAGAATTCAGCCCTTCATTGGATGCCCAGCTTCACGGAGCGGCCGGCGATCTTGCCTACCACCTACCAGACGTTCCGCCGGGCGAGTTCAAGCCGTCTAGGCGTCGCTCGGTCACGGTTGCGGGTTTCGTCGCTGCTGTCATGGTCGGGTCTGCCGCCTGGGGTTTGAGCCGACAGGTTCAACCCCAACCGGTTGAGGTGGCCACGGTTGACGAATCGGTTGTCGAGGAACGCGCCGGGCAGCCGGAAGAGGCTAATGCTCGACCGGCCCCCCAGGTTCTTTCCAATGTCAACCTGGGCGCCGAACCTGTTCGTCGCAATGAGATGGACAATCCGGATGTCGGCCGGTTCGTCATCGACCCTGCCTTCGGTTCCACGTTGGTCAGACTGACCGATGTTGGGGCGAACGAGGCTCTGGTCCCGGTGGCAACGACGCCGTCGGCCTGGAACGTCGACGAGACCTACCTTCTGTTGTATCGAACCGGTGGTGATGACATCGGCCACGAGTTGTACCGGTTTGATCCGTCGGGTGCCGTCGAGTTGGAGTCCAAGCTCGATCTGAATGCTGCCGACATCGAGCAGGTGTATTGGAGTCGGGTTGACCCCGACGTGCTCTACTACGTCGACGGTGTAGCGCTGGTTTCCTACGACGTGGTGAGCGGGGAGTCGAGCACGTTGATGTCGTTCGAGGGCTGTGAGCAAGTCGACTCCGGCGTAGCCCCAGTACCGCAAAGTGCCGATGACAATCGGTGGGGTCTACGTTGTCTGAATGGTGATGCCACTGAGCTCATGGCTTACAACCGCCAGACCGGAACGGTACAAAGGCAGACCGTCGACGGTGCTTCGCAAGGCCCTTACCCGATTGAGACTGACGACGGCTATCTCATTGAGAGGGTTGACAGGGTTGACCTAGTTGACGCCGAACTGAACTTGGTCCGAACGGTTCCTAATCTTGAACCGGAGAACGTGGCTGCGGTTGTTCGGGTCGGCGAGGCTGAACTGGCGGTTGGGCCAGTCTATGACAGTGAGGTGGTGGGCAACGCCGTAGCAGTGTCGCTGACTGAGCCCGAGGTCGAGGCGGTTGCCGTCGTCGGCCCTGACGCTGGCTACCCGTACCCGCCGGCTGGAACTCATCGGGGCGAAACCGGACAGGTCAGTCAACCGAGTTTGGCCCTGGCCATCGCCGGGGGCACCGCCGAAGGTGTCGAGACCCTGCTTGACGGCGAGGTTGTGGCTGTCGACATGGCGACTTCGACGGCTGTCCGTCTCGCTCACCATCGGTCTTCGTCCAGCTCGGCTTTTAGCAATCCGACGATCTCGATGAGTCCAAGTGGGCGTTTCATCGTGTTTGCCAGCGACTGGGGCGGCGGTGCCACCAACGTGTATCTGCTCTACCGGCCGTAGGCACCGTCAGTCCGTCAGTCCGTCAGTCCGTCAGTCCGTCAGTCCGTCAGTCAGTCAGTCAGTCAGTCAGTCGACTCTGTTTGGGTTGAGACGGGACAATCCACTGTCTAACGGTGACACAGGAGTAGCAGTCCGACATCAACCGCTCCGAGCTTGCGCTACTGTACGTAGCGTAAGCTACGTAATGTTTTCGAATGGACCGGAGATCTTTAGATGTCGGAAGTCAAGAAATCGTTGAGAGGACGGACACTCGCAGGTGTGTCGGCGTTGCTCACAATACTCGTGGCCATCGGAGTTATGACCCTCACCGGCGGTCAGGCCGACGCCAGCGGCAAGGACGGCAACCAACCGGAAGATCTGGCCAACTGCTTTGCCTTCAGCATCGACCAGGTCGGCCGTGGCAACCTCGATGGTGGCATCGAGAAGTTCGATGACTGCCTGGCTGACGACTACACCTTCGAGTTCGTATTCTTCGAAGGCGGCCCATCGATAGTCTGCCCAGGAGAGGGCTGCCCGATCCAGGAGTTCTCCAGCCGAGCCGACATGCGAGCCCGCTTCGCGGACGATTTCTTCCAAGCCGCTGGCTACCTGGCCACTCAGCACCAGATTCTAAATCTCGATGTGACCCGTCACGGCAACCAGGCCGAAGTATTCGCCTACATCCAGGCCAATCACTTCCTGCCCGATGATTCGGTAGACATTGCCTGGAACGACTACTCGTTCACCGCTGAGCGCGAGAAGGGCCGTTGGGTCGTGAAGGACGAGGTCATCATCGGCACGGCCTTCCTCAACTTCCAAGGCGGACCGGTCGGTGGCGGTGGCGACACTGGTGGACCTCTGGCCGAAGGAGCCGATATCACCTTGCGCAATACGTTGCAGGACCCGGGTGAGGCCGAGGCCACCTATGCCAGCCTGTTCGGTCAGCCTGATGATGCCTTCGACGAGTTCGCCACGTTGTCAAACGTCGACTCTGAGTTCCCAACGGCTCTCGGCCAAGAGGGCACACCGGCCGGCGATATCAACGGTCTCTACAACATCGACCTCACCGAAAACAGCATCAGCTTTGACGTGGTCGCAGCTGCGGACGACCCGTTCTGGACCAACGTGTTCGGTCTCTTCCCAGACGGCAAGGTCGACAGGTACTACCTGACTTTCTCTGAGCCACACAACATTCAGGGCTTCACCAGCGACAACCCCAACTTGAATCTGCGAATCGACTCGGACACGGTCGTCGTGGTGGAACTAACCGGTGGTTATGACCTTCAGCCGGGCGTCTCGTTCTCGGTCGAGCTGAACTAACAGCCAGCCAAAATCGACAGTTGTTGTCGCCCGACGAACCCTGAGCAAAATTCGTTCAGAGTTCGTCGGGCGCTGTCGTTTAGCCGCCAGAGCTGTCGTTCGGTGCCGTCTCGTAAGTTGGAGGAGGGAACACCAGCAGGCTCAGCATGTAGCCGACCAGCATGGCCAAGATGATTTGACCAGCCCAGAGTTCCGGCGGCCATAAGATCCCCCAAGCCACCTGCAAGGCAATGGTGGCGACCGTCCAGGTCATCAGTGGCGTGATCAGTCCGATCGCCGCCGCCCGCCACCTGCGATTTCGGCCAGGTGTGGCGCGCAGAATGACATCAGCGACTATCCCACCGGCCAGTGGCGCGACAACTTGCCACCCGTGGGCGAAGCCGTCGAGGCCGGCCATGAATAGACCAATTGTCCCGAACACGACGCTGAACGTCCCGAATGGAGGATCCCACCGTCGAAGCAGAATTAGCACCGCCCCGATCATGATCACCGTTGACACCTGGGTCGCCAGCACTCCGTAGGCGGCGAGAACTTCACTCTCGAACGGGACGTATTCGTACTGCATTGGCCAGTTGTTGAAGCCGTTGGCATAAAGGAAGAAGAAGGCGAAGGCGCTGGCCACCACAGCGGTCGACACCGTGGGAGCCACAAATTGACCGAACGCAGGCGAGGTCGGTTCGGAAGGATCCCGCCAGGCGGCTCGAATCGGGGCGGAGGCCGCCATCGTTCCGCCGACAAGCATCAGAAGATGTGTGGGTGAAAGCAGTGCGTCGATACTGGATTCGACGCCAAAGATTGTGTGCCAGATGGCGTCGCCGATCCCGCCGAGAGCGAATACGCCCAGTCCCACGACTGAGAGTTCGTAGCCAGGGGGTATCGCCCCGGCCAGCGACGAGGCTGATGGCGCCCGGCGGTAGACCAGAAGCGTCAGCCAGGCGGCCGCGGCGGTGAAGCCGGCGTAGAACACGGCATGCCAAGGAGTGAAGAACGACTCAAGCTCGGGGCGGGTGCGGTGGGCCCAACCGTCGAGACCGAGACCGATAATGAGCCACACCGTGCACGCTACGAATCCCAGATCCTCAGTCCGACTGGTTCGTAGGCTGTAGTTCTTAGCCATCCCCCTCCTTGGGTATCGCAGATTCCCTCCCACCAGTTTGAACTCTGAGCCACCGCATAGGTAGTCGTCGGGAGGAAGCTAGGGGCTAGCTGCGCCGATCCGGCGCCCGCTTTAGAACCCCGCCGATGGCCGAACTATACTCTCACACTGAGACGTCTTCTTGGCGTTGTCCGGTAAGCGACTAAAAGGGGAACACGTGAAGACACGTGCCGCAGTACTTCGAGAAATGAATCAGCCATGGAGCGTCGAGGAGATCGAGCTTGATCCTCCTGGTCCAGGTGAAGTGCTGGTGAAGATGGCAGCCTCAGGAATGTGCCATTCCGACGAACATGCCATGGACGGGCACATCGCCGGTCTGGTTCCGCCTGCTCCGATGATCGGTGGGCACGAAGGCTCGGGCGTGGTTCAGGAAGTCGGCGCGGGAGTCGACTGGTTGGAGGCGGGCGACCACGTGGTCTTCGGTTTCATCCCGGCTTGTGGACGCTGCAACAGCTGCGCCGGCGGCCACTCAAATCTTTGTGATACCGGCCTTGCTACGTTCCCTCAGGGAACGCAGATGGCCGACGACACCTATCGCCACCACTCCGCTGATGGAGAAGATCTCGGCTTGATGTGTCTGCTCGGCACCTTTGCCGAGCACACGGTTGTCAACGAGGCCTCAGTCATCAAAATCGACAAAGACTGGCCACTGGACAAGGCATGTCTACTGGGCTGCGGCGTTGTGACCGGCTGGGGTTCAGCGGTGTACACCGCCGATGTACAGCCCGGTGAGTACGTGGCCGTGGTAGGAGTTGGCGGCCTCGGCTCGGCTGCGGTGCAGGGGGCGAAGATGGCCGGCGCCAGAGTGGTAGCCGCCATTGATCCCGTCGAGTTCAAACGCGAAAAGGCCATGGAGTTCGGCGCCACCCACGCCTTCGCCTCCATCGAGGAAGCTCAGGCCGCCCTCGGAGACGTCACATGGGACCGTGGGTACGACAAAGTCATCATGACCATGGGCACCGGAGACGGTGGCACTCTTGGCCAGGCATTCAACCTCGGTGGCAAGAGGGCGAAGATCGTGGTGACCAACCTGCACTCCACTGCAGAAGGCACCATTGAGATTCCGGCCATCATGTTGACCATGTTCGAAAAGCAGGTTGTCGGCTCGCTGTTCGGCTCGGCCAACATCCGCAAGGACATTCCCCGCCTCTTCGAGTTGTACCTAGCTGGGCAACTCAACCTCGACGACATGATCACCAAGACCTACACGCTTGATGAGATCAACGAGGGATACCAGGCGATGCGTGACGGCGAGAACATTCGCGGCGTCATCCTCTACGACTGATGACTTCCACAATGATGAGTTCCCGGTGCAGATAGCGCCGCACGACCTCGTCAAGAAACTCAATGGCCTGGTGGTCGGCCGGCAACGCGAGATCGAACTCGTCGTTGCTGCGCTGACCGCCGGTCGCCATGTGTTGCTAGAAGGTCCGCCGGGAACCGGCAAGAGCACTCTGCTGCGTGCCCTGGCCGAGGAACTCGGAATCGGGTTTGAGCTGGTCGAGGGCAACGCTGAGTTGACCCCGGCCAGATTGGTAGGCCACTTTGACCCGGCGCGCGTTCTGGCCGAGGGGTACGCGGCTGAAGTCTTTGTTGACGGTCCGTTGGCCAGCGCCCTGCGAGGGGGATCTCTTCTCTATATAGAGGAGCTCAACCGCGTCCCAGAGGAGACGTTGAACGTGCTCGTGTCAGTGATGAGTGAGCGCGAGATCGCTGTTCCACGCTTGGGGACGATCAAAGCTGAACCCGGTTTCCGATTGGTGGCGGCCATGAATCCGTTCGATGCTGTCGGTACGGCCCGTATTTCGGCTGCCATCTACGATCGGTTGTGTCGGCTCTCGGTCGACTACCAGAGCGACGTCGAAGAGCAAGAGATCACGGCCCGGTACGGGGGAATGGAGGACGCTGCGTTCATAACCAAAGCTGTCGAACTCGTTCGACGTACCCGGGATCACGCTGACATTCGGATTGGATCTTCGGTACGAGGAGCGATCGACTTCTGCTCGCTTGCCGTCTCATTGGCCGAGGTCCGAGACAGCAGCCCAAGAGCGTCCGACGTTACGCTTGACGCCGCGCTATTTGCCCTGTCGGGTCGTATCCGAGTGCGAGAGGGGAGCGATCGAACCGCAGAGTCGATCGTCACCGAGCTGTGGTCAACGATCTTCGATCCGCAACCGGAGATCAACAACGACGCCTCCCCTGAACCGGGAAAAGAGACAACCCCTCCGGGGGTTCCGACGAGCTAAGTTCGCCTCCACCGGCTGCGACCGGCGATGAGGCCGACGCCGCCATTGGCGAGGCTCAGCGTCGATCTACCCCTCGTCGCTCGCTCTCGTCGATGGAAGGGTTCGCCGAGGTTTCACCGGAGGTGGGCTTCCTCAACGAGGAAGCCCTAGCTGAGCAGATGGAAGAGAACCCCGATGAGGCCCTTGGCATGTTGGCCGAGCTGACGGGGGCGACTGACCCCGAGCTGCGTCGCCTGGCCCGTCGGCTAGCCGCCCGTCTCTTCCTCGATCTCAATAACCATGAGCGTCCAGACGGTAAGGGGGTCGGTCGACTCGTCACCACCCGCTATGTCGACGGCGTAGGTGACCTCGACATCGATGCCAGTCTGGGGTCCATCGTGGAGGCCCGAGCGTCCGGAGAGCTCGTTGACCCCGAAGAGCTACGGATCCGGTCGTGGGCTCGACCCTCGGTTGCCTGGTGTTTGCTGGTCGACCGCAGTGGATCCATGCACGGCCAACCGCTGGCTACCGCCGGATTGGCCGCCGCTGCGGTAGCGGCCCGACAACCGAAAGAGTACGCCGTGCTGTCGTTCGGGCGTACGGTGATTGCCCCCAAAGCAATGTGGGAAACACGATCGGCCGAGAACGTTATTGAACGAACGCTGTCCCTCCGGGGGCACGGGACCACCGACATCGCGGCAGCGCTGCGAGCGGCCGCATGGCAACTGCAGTACGCGTCGGCTCAGCGTCGGGTCGCTGTGATCCTGTCGGACTGTCGAGCCACAGAACCGGGAGACGTTGGGGCGGCGGCCAAGATGTTGGATGAACTGGTTGTTATCGCCCCCGAAGGCGACGATGCGGCGGCCATCGAACTGGCTGACATGGTCGGTGGACGGTGGACCACCGTCGCCGGTCCGTCAACGCTGGTGGCCGCCTTTGATCGAGTGCTCGGGCGATAGCCGTCGCCTCTAGGGTTTCTTGGTTGGCTAGGGTTTTAGGGTGCCGATCCAGTCCCAGGAACGGTCGTACCACTCGACCAAGATCTCAGGGTCGTGAAGCAGTTTCTCGGGCACAGACGAGTAGCCGTCCATCTTGCGGTTGTACTGAATAACGTCACCGCTGTTGTAGACGATTCGAAACTCTGCTTCCATTTCCGGTGACATGCGCAGAGCCATAGCGCCGTCGGCGTCCAGGAAGCTGAACATGTGGCCGTTGCGAGACGTGTAAGGACTCTTGGCTCCCTTGGCCGCGCCGTTTCCCGATGCGTCAACAACAGCCAGATAACTGCTCAGCGACTCCGGAGGCCCCTGGTAGCTAGATCCTCTCGGCATGTCGGCCATCTTAGTTCCCGGCCCGACGATGTCTGCTGTACTAGTCAGCCGATTCGAGGTAGGTGGTGACGGTGCCGAGTGGCCCGAAGTCGAGAGCGACCGTTTGTCCGGTCGTGATCGGCTTCATGGGACCCAGGGCGCCGGTCATGACAACGTCGCCCGCCCGAAGCGGGGTGCCCCGGAGACTCATTTGATCGGCCAGCCAGCGCGCCGCGTTCAGAGGGTGCCCCAGGCAGGCTGCGCCTTCGCCTTCGGCTGCTAGTTCTCCGTCGATGTCCAGTCGCATGGGGATGGTGCGCAGGTCGACATCGGCCAACGAGACCGGGCGTCCGCCTAGAACGTACAGGCCGCAGCTGGCGTTGTCGGCCACGGTGTCCACGATACGGATGTTCCAGCCTGCGATCCTGCTGTCGACGATTTCGATTGACGGCAGGGCGTAGGCGGTGGCTCGGACAATGTCGTTGAAGCTGTGTTCGCCGTGATCGAGGTCGTGCTCCAGGACTAGGGCAACCTCGCCTTCGATTCGCGGTTGCAGGAGTCGACCGGGTTCGATTGGCACCCCGTCGCCGTACTCCATGTCCACGAACAGGGTGCCGAAGTCCGGTTGGTCGACGCCGACTTGCTCCATCACGGCTTTGGAGGTGATGCCGATCTTCCGGCCTGACACCCTCCGTCCAGCCTCAATGTCGGTTTTGGTGTTCAGGTCCTGGACGGCGTAGCCAACCTCGATGTCAGTCTCGGTGCCGACGATGTCTCGGATAGGGCCGCAAGCCACTCCCGTCTCGGCCGCGGTACGTAGAGCCTTGGCGGCAGCCTGAATGTTGTCCTGACTGGTCACGTGGTGCTCGATTCGTCGGCTTCGGCCGCCAGCCGACGCTGCTTGTCAGCCAGCAGTTCGCCGCCAGCCATAAAATCGGTACTCGGGAACTCGTTGATCCATACCCGAACTGCCGTCCGTGGCGCCCCGATGTGGGTGGCCATGGCATCAGTTATGGCGTCCATCAACGCCTTCTTCTGTTCGGGGCTTCGGCCTTCGGCCATATGAACATTTACCAGGGGCATGAGTTGTTCCTCCGAGACGACGGTGCTGGACAGGCTAGATTGCGTCAGACACCTTGAACGGTGACTGAGCCCAAATGGCTATAACTGGCTGTTGCCGTCGTCCCGATGTCCAACGGTTTGGCGTCAGTCGGCGCTCCGGCCATAACCAGCCAACCGGCTTGAAGCTTTTGGCCGTGCTTGCCGAGGTGGTTAGCCAACATGGCCAGGCATCCGGCAGGATCGCCCAGCAGCGCTTCGCCGGTGGCTGAGCCCACCTGTTCGCCGTCGATTTCGAAGCCGCAGGCGATCGTCTTTGAGTCAACCTCTCTGGGCCCAACGCCGTCGGATCCTATGGCTACTCGGGCGGCGGACGTATTGTCGGCGATGACATCGGTCAAGGTGAACGAAAAGGCCTCGTAGCGGGAGTCGATGACTTCGATTCCGCCCACGACTTTCTCGACGGCATCCAGCGCATCTTCAGCCGTCACCCCTGGACCGGCGAGGTCCTCGGCCAGAATAAAGACCAGCTCGGGTTCGCATCGGGGATGGATCAGCTCGCTGATCGGAACTTCGACCCCGGTTAGCACCGATGCCTGCGGGACCCAGCCGTACACCGGTTCACTGACCCCCATCTGTTCCTGCTTGGCCGCCGATGTCAAACCTAGTTTGGCTCCGGCCAGCACATCACCCCGCCCCAGTTGCAGCTCCAGTAGCGCCGCTTGGATGGCGTAAGCATCGTCGACCCCGAGCTCGTCAACCTGCTTCGTTATGGCCTGAACTTCGCTGCGGCCATCAGCAGCGGCGAGGAGATACTGCGCCCAGTGTGCGTGATCAATCGACACGTCTATCCTTCCGCCTCGGCCGCCAACTGTTGGCGTCGAGCTTCGGCATCGGTATGTAGTTTCTTCATTTCTTCGGCGATCGGGGAGTAGCGCATGGAGCCGTTGTCAATCCACTCGGTGGCGAATTCGGCTCCCCGGCCGAACTTTGAGCGCTCCAACGGCAGCTTGATCACGTCGTGTGGTTCACGAACCACGGCCACCGGATCCTTACCGGCGGCAACGGCAGCCACGGCATCGCGATACATGCGACGACAGGCCACCACGCCAACGTCGCTCTTGGTCAACTTCTCGGTGGTGCGGTCAGCGACGTCGCCCTGGGTCACCCAGGCCATGATGTCTTGGCCTTCGATGTAGTCGACGATGTAGGTTCCGTCGTCGCGAATCCACTCGATTGGATAGTCGACACACGGTGGGTCGTCGGGGATCTCAGCACCCTCGGGAGCGTGCACGGTGTAGAACATCATGTTGGTGTGGGTGTCATCAACGGGCACCCGGATCTGCATTTGGAAGACGCCGTTGCCGCCGACCCACATCTTGTAGGGGAACACCAGCGGGTGGCCGATCTTCCAGTCGTCGGATTCCTCGTCTTGGCCGACTAGCAGGCGACGCTTGATGATGCCGTGCTCAAACGGGTCGAATGCCACCTTCTCGTGTTTGTTGCCGCCGAACGAGCCTGGCATGGCCATGCCGGTTTGCTCGGCGATGAACTCGAAGTAGTTTCCGTGCAGGGCTTCGACGTGGTACGGGTCGACGGCGTTCTCCATAATCTGCAACCAGTTGCAAGGAATGACACAGTGCCCGATGTCTCGCACACCGTCCATGACGTAGGCCTCATAACGGGGAAGCTCGGGGGCGGGTCCGTCACCTAGATAGGCCCACACCAGACCACCCAGCTCCTGAGCCTTACCAGCCCGAATGCCGCAGTCGGCTCGGAACACCGGAGACGAGTCGGGCTCGGCCAAAATGTCGACACAGGTACCGTCGGTGTCGAACTTCCAGCCGTGATAGCCACAGCGCAGACCGTCGCCTTCAACGATGCCGTACACCATCGATGCCCCACGGTGAGGACAGCGTTCATCGACGATGCCATAGCCGCCGTCACCAGTCTTGAACACAGCCCAGTTCTCACCTAGCAACCGGGCTTGCTTAACCGGGAATTCGTCAAGCTCGCTGACCAGGGCTACCGGGTACCAGTAGTGGCGGAGCACAGCCCCCATCGGGGTGCCGGGCCCAACCTGGGTCAGTTCGTTGTTTTCCTCTTGTGTCATCATCGGAGAGCCGCTCCTCGGTTGGGGAATGTGCGAATGGGGGTGTCGGTCCGGTGGTTTGAACAAACCGGCGAGGCCCACCACCGAGAGCCCCGCCGGTCAGCCTTTATCTACAGTTTGGTAACCGTTCCGGCGTTGCCATCCACCTGAATCCGATCACCAGTGGCGATCTGATCGGTGGCGAAACCGGTTCCTGTCACGGCCGGGACGCCGTATTCACGACAGACGATGGCGGCGTGGCTCATCATGCCGCCGATGTCGGTTACACAAGCTTGAATCTTTGGGAATACGGGTGCCCAACTGGGGGCGGTGATGGGTGCCACCAGAATCTCACCGTCTTGGAGGTCTCCGACCTCTTCGGGAGAGAACACGACGCGGGCTACACCTTCAACTAATCCGGGTGAGGCCGCCATGCCGGAGAGCTGGTTGCTGTCGCCGTCGCCGTCACCTGTCTTGAGCCAGTTGGCCACCGAGTCTGATGTGATGCCCCACAACATGATGGTGAACGGTTCGGTGATGACCTCAGGCGGTTCGCCCAATGCCTTCGGTGGTTGCCAGTCCGAGAGTTTGGCGTGGATGGCTCGACGCTTCTTGATGATCGGCGCCCAGTGCTGGGCCGACGCAGTGGGGGAGTTGACCGCCCAGTTTGCGTAGTAGTCCCACAGCACGCTGTGGACTTCGTCGGGTCGGATGAACAGGAGGTCGTCGTCGGCGGCCAGCAGGCCGTCTTTGGCCAGGGTGGCGCCCAGCTGTTTGAGCTTGCGCCATACGACCGACATGGTCCAATGCTCGATGTAGAAGTTGTGATTCTCCACGTAAGGAAAGACGACCCGGGCCAGCCCGAGTTTGCCGTCGAACGCTTCGCGGTCTTCATCGGAGCCGAGCAGATCTCGATATTCGCCAACAATGCGGTCCCGTTCGGTCTGGATGGCTTCGATAGGTCGGCTGATGTCCTCGCCAGCCTCGATCTTGGCGATGTAGTCCTTGATAAAGGCGTACGGAATTTCGGGATATTCGATCCAGGTCTTGTCGAAGTGATAGAAACCGTTGCCGGAGGTGAAGTTGAACCACGGCTCCTTGACGGCATCCCAGGCGGCCGCCCATTCGAGACCCTCGGGTGAGGTCAGTTCCACGCTGTTGGGGTTATCGAAGTTGCGAGCGATGCCGAGGTCAATGGCCTTTCGGGCGAGGTTCTTCAGCTCCTCGTTCGGCCGGAAGAGGTCAACCTCGACGCCGGCGACCATCTTGGCAATGCCCAGGTCGGGGATGGAGGGAAAGGCCTCCTTGCAGAAGCCGAAGAAGTCGAGGTAGGCGGCGTAACCGAGGTTCAAGAACTCGAAGTGATAGTTCCAGGCTCGCAGCACCAGATCCCGGAACTTGGCGTACTCGCCGAGCATTTGGTAGCCGGAGCCGACGCCGGCACCTTCGGTGATAACCGACAGCTCTTCCATCTCGGGGAGCGGGTCGAAGTTGATGGCGTCTATCTGGCCAATGGTTTCTTTAACCTTGCCCAGCCATGATTCGTACAGATTGTCCCAGTTGCCGAAGTAGTGGCCAGCTCGTTCCATGAACTGCGGTACTCGGGCTTCGATCTTGGAGGGGTCAACCCCAACCGGTGACAGGTAGGCGTAGCCGTTCAGAATGCGGAAGTCCACGCCGTCGGCCGGCGGGATCCGATAATGCCGAGAGTTCATCTGGCTCAGAGAAGCGATCGCCACCTCGAAGAACGCCGCGTCCCACGGCGTCAGTGCCTGGCCCCAATGCATGGAATCCCAGAACCAGAACCGGCCGTCCTCGTAATCCTTGCGATGCTCGCTGAACGTGATGGAGTAGGTGTACAACTCCTCCCATCCCTCGACATCGGCCGGACCGTCGAGTTCAAACGGGCTCGGAAAACGGTTACTCATGCTGTCCCCTTCTGTTATCTCTAAATCAAATGTCGTTGTTTGTGATCTACCCTGCGTCGGGCTCGCTGTTGTCGTCTTTGTTGTGGAGTGGCGAGACGAGTGTGGCCACGATCGAGCTCATGGCGTCGTAACCCCCGGAACTGACCTTCTTGGTCTCCTTGCGGGACCACACTGTCTCCGGCCTGCTTTGCAGCATCACCACGTTCTCGCCGTCGGGCAAATGTCGGTCGAGCGCCCACTCCACATCCTGAGGGCAGTTGTAGTGTTTCTCGGCCCGTCGGGCCAGTATGGCCACCGCCACCAACTGCTCGTCGGTGACCGAGGGTTGGGTGCGACGGTCACCGGTGATTTCGGTTTTCTCTACGGTGCCCGAGTCGGTCAGGCGGTACTCGACGCCCTTGTCGGAAATCTCCCGCTTCATTACTTCCCGGAGGACCTTGTCGACCAGGAAGTTATCTGGAGTGACCTCGCCCGACACGACGGCTTCGCCCAGGCCCCACGATGAGTCGATCGCTACCTGCGATCGGTCGCCGTTGGTCGGGTTTAAGGTGAAGGCCACGCCGGAGCAGACCGGGTCGACCATTTTCTGCACACCGACTGACATGGCGATCTTGTGATGCAGGTAGCCCATGGTGTGGCGATAGGCGATGGCTCGGTCAGTGAACAGCGACGACCAGCACTGGCGCACATGATCGACCACCGCTTCGGCGCCGGTGATCCAGAGATAGGTGTCCTGTTGACCGGCGAACGAGGCGTCGGGGAGATCCTCCGCCGTGGCCGATGACCGGACCGCTACCGGCACATCCTCGACGCCGCAATGATCGGACAACGCACGATAGGCCCGTGTGATGTCGGCGGCCACAGCCTCGGCTACCGGAACCTGTTCGATTCGACTTCGAATCTCCTCGGACACCTTCCGGTTGGCGGCCGGGTCGTCGTGGTCGATGGACCGCAACAGACCGTTGATGTCATCCACCAACGCTTTGCTGCTCCACAGTTGTTCATAGGCCAAGGTGGTAACAGCGAAGCCGGGGGGGACCGGAAGCTCGGCCTGCATCATCTCACCCAGGCTGGCGTTCTTGCCGCCGACGAACGGTTTCAGGTCAGAGGTGTAGCGGTCGTACCAGACAATGTGGTCGGTCATGTCAGCATCCACTCTGGCCGCGGTGAACGACCGGATTGTGGGCAACTCTTCAGCCCAGTCGATGATCGGACAGGCCTCACACATCTCGTCGCTCCTCTCACGCCTCGCCTCCAGCCGGTTCGTTTGGGGTTGGGGCGAAGCCAGGCCACTCATCGTCGACCTGCCAGGTCGGCAGTTGGTCGATGACCGGAACCTTAATCTCTTGTACCCGGTTTCGGTAGGCAACGGTTGCGTCGCGCCCGTTGACGGTGGCGGCGCCGTCTTCAGCTGCCAGCATCTTCACCCGGACATGTTCGAGGTTGTAAGGCTCGCCGGGGTCATAGCCCAGAGCGTTCACGGCGAAAGCTCGAATACACCCTGAATGGGTTGCGATCATCAGGCGGGCTCCCGGATATTCAGTCGAGAGGCGGTTGATGCCGGCCCAGAAGCGGCGCACGCACATGGCCGGTGGCTCGAAGTGCATAAGAGGAATGGTCAGCCAGTGTTGTATCGGGTCGCCACCGCCTTGCTGGGTTCGCCAGAAGCGATCCATCTCGACAACCCACTGGGGACGATCTCTGGCCGCCGACCGTTCGTAGCCCTCTAGCAATGACTGATACTGGCGGAAGGCGGCGGTGACGTCCTTCAAGCCGTCGGGGGCCACGAACTGGAAGTTGCGGAACTCTTCGGCCACTGCTGGTTCGACGATGGTGACGTCTTTTTCGTATTGGACGAGTCCGTCCAATAGACCGCGATGGATCTGTTCGGCTGTTTCGGTGGCTCTGGCCGTTGCTGCATGGCGGAAGACAACCGTCTCGCCGCTGCGGAGTCGCCGGGCCATGGTCCGACCGAAGCTGTGAGCTTGCCAAGTGCCCTGCGGAGTGAGCCCGGAATCAGTGGAGTAACCCTGGGTTTCGCCGTGGCGAATCAGAAAGACATCGTTGTGCAGCGCTCGTCCTGTGCCCGGTGGAGCCAGGATCTCCTTGTTGCGATTGTCCTCGGTTAGCGCCTGCTGGGTTGGTAGGTCGGCCCGTTTCCACAGAGGTACCGAGTCGGCCACCGTGGGGTTGCCCGCCTCATTGTCGCCTTGGCGACTACGGAAGCGTTTGAGGTACATGGGGCTGTTGGCGCTGTCGCCCGCCCCGTTGTCGCCACCGTCGATGGTGCCGGGAGTCTTATCGGAGTCGTCCCTGACAGCTTGGCGTTGGCGGTAGCGGGCCAAGTAGAGCGGGGCGGCATACCTATCGGTGGAAGCAGCTGGGGAAACCGTCGCCGGTGTGGGGGCGCTATTGGCCGGACTGCCGTCTGACGTACTGCTAGATCCGTTGCTCACGAGCTGTTCCCCATCTCTGGACGTTAGGCGACGTGGGGTCGCCGCGTGAATTTCAATCCCGCATAGCGGGATTGCGCCTTGCCGTCGACAGATGAGTTTCTGCACGTCATCTTTGCGTCATCTTCTGCGTCGTAATGTGAGCCAACTCAATTCCACCTGGAGGCGGATATGGCACCCTCGGCAACGAAGCAAGACGACAGAACCCCCCGTCGTCGAATGGTGAGCCGGATAGGTCCGATAAGACTGTCGTTGGCGATCCTCGGGGCTGCCTTGGGCTCGGTTCTGTTGACAATACCTATTGTTGGACCGGCCAGCGGACAGGCCAGCCCGTCCATCGAAAGCCACAGCGTGCGGTATTCGGTTGAGGACTCGGTGATGACGATCGAGCTTGCAAGCAGCGGTGAGTCCGACTTCAGGCAGGTGTTCGTCGACGTGGATCAGTCCTCGCTGACCGGCTATTTGGACGGTTACGACCTGCTGGTCGAGAACGGAAACGTGTTCGACTATGCCGGGGTCGACGGTCAGCCGGACTGGATTTGGTCACCCAACCCGGCGATGGTTGAAGGGTCGACCGGCGCATCCGCCTCAGCCGACGTCGTTCGGTGGTCCCTGCAACCGGTGACGTCCACGGCGTCCCGCGAATCGGCCATGGACTACCTGGTGCGTGTCGTCGCCACCGGCAGCGACGATACCTCTGAGGTCTTGGCTGAGCAACGGGGAACCGCGCTGGTTTCCAATCCGGCTGATTTGACCATCACGTCTGCCGCTGCGACCTACAACGCCGCGGCTGACAGCGTGACTGTCTCCTTCAACTCAACCGGCCCGTTCGACCGCAAGATCGTTCTGATCGACTCCGACCTGAATCCGGCAACCGGCTATGGTGAGGGCTTCGATCACTTGATAGAAAACGGTCGACTTCACCGCCACGAAGGACAGGAGCCGACAAGTTGGCAGTGGACCAGCCTTGGTCCCGTGGAGGGGCCGACTGATGATCAAGCGCTCGTCGACAATGTCCAGTGGACGTTCCAGCTTCCCGGAATCGAAGCGGCCTCGCCGATCAAATTTGTGGTGGAACAAGACAACCCGAACCGGCAGGTCGTGGAGTTGGCAACACTCGGCGGTGAGAGTGGAGTGGGCGGAGTCCTCGAAGTCGACATGTCGCCGTTCCGGCCCACCGATGACAACACCGTGTTCGCCAACCCTGAGCGTGGGCTGTATCTGTACAGCCAGCTTCTCTTCAAACCGGAGCTCGGTTCCTACCAGTGGTCGCGGGAATCGGCGATCGAGACCCTCATCGACGAGCGAAGCCAAGGCCGTTCTCTGTTCATCCTGCTGGTTGAGCTGGAGACCGAAGTGGACAACGCCATGTTGTCCGATGCCGTGTTGAACGCCCTTGATTCGACGTTGAAGACCGTCGACCGCAATGGCTTCAAAGTCATCTTCCGAGCGCGCTACAAAGATGGAATCGACGGCCCAGATGAACCCTTGATGGGTCGTATTCAAGATCACGTTCGCCAACTTTCCGCCGTCATTCGGGCGAACCGGTCGGCGGTGGCCTACGTGGAGGCCGGCATGATCGGCGCCTGGGGCGAGTGGAACACTTCGGGGACGTTTCCCGAGGTCGATCAACTCGACGGCGCCCAGGCCGTAGCCGACAATGTCTCCGAACCGCTGCTCAACACGTGGCTCGAAGAGCTACCGGACATGTTTGTCGGAGTCAGGCGCCCCCGATTTAAGGCCGACGCCAACCTGATCTCCCCCCAGCGCGTCGGCCACTACAACGACTGTTTCCTGTGGGACAAAGCCCACCGAGGTACCTATGATCTCGGCGTAAATCTGGGGCCCGACGATGCCAGGGGTTATCTGCAAGGCGCGGGTGAGAGTCCGGGAGACACGGCCTTCGTTCCGATCGGTGGTGAGCCCTGCGGTTTGGCCGACGTTGGTGCCAACGTGTCAAACGAAAACGTCTACCGATACGCGGTCGACGCCGATGGTCAACCCTATGGCTCAACCACGGCCAATGACGTCGACCAGTACACCCCGGAGTATGACAACCCGGCCAGCTATTGCATCAAAGGCCAGCAGGCGCTTCAGGACTACCGGTTCACCTATCTCAACAACCGGATCGACCCCGAAGAGTCAGCCGGAATCGACTCGTCGGTAAACGCCCAGTCGGTGTGGCCTGCCCGCTGGCGCCAAGGTGGTTGCTGGGATGATGTCCAGCGTCGGCTGGGCTACCGATTCGACCTCGAGCGAGTGCAATTGTCCGGGTCGTTGACCCGAGGCAGTCGGCTGGAGATAGCGCTCGATATCGAAAATGAGGGGTTCGCCAGGCTCTATCGGTCACGGGCAGTGGAGTTGGTGTTCCTACAGAACGATCGGGAAATTGCATCGGTTCCCTTGGACGCGGTCGATCCAAGTCGGTGGACGCCGGGCACAACCGTGTCCGAGTCCGATGTGGTCATTGTGCCCGAAGTTTTGAATGCCGGGCAGTACCAACTTGGTCTGCGGCTGGCGGACCCGGATTCTCCGGCCAACTATCTGCAGGCCATACGGTTCGCTAACGACGGCTGGGATGGCGCCAACGGGTTGCAGCTGCTGGGAGACGCCAACGTCCAGGTCTTCGATGAGCCGACGACGATCGTGGCCGTCCCCTAGGCGCCAACCAGTGGCAAGAGGTCAGGTCGACTACGAGTGCACGGTCATGAAACTCGGGTCGACCTGGCCTTTGTAGGTGAAGACTGCTCGGCCCATTTCCGATTCGGTCCACGTGGTCGGCTCGTCGTCAGGGTCAAACCAGTAGCCGCCGGTGTAGATCTCGTTGCGGTTGCCCGCCGGGTCAAAGAAGTAAAGGCCGCAACCGCGCGTAGCTCCATGACGGGTTGGTCCGGCATCGATTTCCACGCCGTGATAGGCGCAGGTGTCGGCTCCGTGACGAAGGTCGTTCCATTCGTCGACCCAGTAGGCGAGGTGATGGAATCCGCCGTCGGGTCCGGTGAGGAAGGCAATGTCGTGCGGGCTGTGGGTCCGTTCCAGGAACGTGGTGAGCTGGTGACCGTCGTCGGCCATGATCTGCTCGGTGAGTCGAAACTCCAGAATGTCGGTGAAGAACTCGGTAATGCCATCAACGTCTTCGCACAGCAAGAAGATGTGGTCGATTCGCGGTGGGTGCATACCAATCAGGTTGTCGGGTGCCGGCGGTGGGTTGATCAACGTCAACCCGTTGCCGACCTGCGCCTGACCGTGTTCCAGGTCGATGACGTGACCACTCGGCGCAGTGAACCGCACCACGGTCCCCGATGCCGGGTTGAGAGCTCCGGGTGCGAAGCGCTCGGTAGCGAGACCTGTTTGTTGAACCCGCTGCTCGAGCCGATCCAGCTCAGCCGACGCCATGACCTTGAAGGCCAGGCTGTTGAGCCCGTAGGTGGGTTCCTTAGTGAGAATCAGTGAGTGATGCTGGTGTTCGTCCCACCCCTTCAGGAATGTGCGATCGGCTTCAGTGCGGGTGACAACGAGGCCGACGACTTCGGCGTAGTAGGCGGTGGCCAGCTGCAGATCCGGGACTCGAATCTCGGCGTGGGAAAGGCGAAGAATTCCTGGTGAGGTCATGATGAGTCGCCTTATGTGTGGACGGTGGCGAACCGCTGGTTCAGCACACCCTCGTAGTAGAACACGGCTCGGCCTTCTTCCTCTTGGGTCCAGGTGATGGTTGGGAAGTCGGGGTCGGGTCGATAGCCGCCGGTAAATACTTCATTTCGGGTTCCCATCGGGTCGAAGAAGTAGATGGTGTTACCCCTGGTAAGTCCGTGACGGGTTGGGCCGACGTCGATGGTCACGCCGTTGTAGGCCAAAATGTCGGCCGCTCGGCGAACGTGATCCCAATCATCCAGCCAGAACGAGAAGTGGTGGAGGGCACCGTTCGGCCCCTGGACAAAGGCAATGTCGTGAGGCTTGGCCGACCGTTCGAGAAAGGCGATGACCTGATGCCCTGAACCGTTCAGCAGCTGCTCGGTCAATCGGAAGTCCAGCACCTCGGTGAAGAAGCGAGCGATCACGGGAACCTCTTCGGCGTGCATCAACACATGGTCGATACGCGGTGGCGCTATTCCCACTAGGTCTGGGACCATTGGCGGCGGGTTTTTGAGTGGCATGCGCCCGCCAACCTTGTGGACGTCAGCTACGAGTTCCATCTCCTGACCGGAGGGAAGTTCGAACCGAATCGACTCGCCCTGTCCGACCTCTTCGCCATCGGCCACGCGCTCCACCGGGTGGCCAGCCGCCTCAATCCGAGACTCGAAGTGAGAGAGGTCGTCGGCGTGTTCGACTTTGAATGCGAACCGGTCGAGTCCCACCCTGGTGTCGAGCCGGACGGCCAGACAGTGGTGGTCCCGTTCGTCCCAGCATTTGAAGAAGATGCGGTCTTTTGTCCGCTCGCTGATGTCGAGGCCCATCACCTGGGTGTAATAGGCGGCGGCCAGCTCCAAGTCGGTGACCATGATGTCAACATGACTGAGCCGTAGAATCCCCATGACCAGACGATATGCCATTGGTTCTGACAGTGTGAATTGCCATCCCGCATAGCGGGATCGGAACGGTGAATTGCCATCCCGCATAGCGGGACCATGCATTGGGGTCTACCTTGGTTTGGCATGGATGCAGGAGCACCGTCGCCGTCCCGCAATCGGCTTTCGTCGGTGGCCAATGCGGCCAGAGTTCTCAAGTCGTTTTCGGCGGCCAGCCCAACGTGGGGGGTCGCCGATCTCGCCGAGCGTCTTGATCTGTCGACCTCCACCGCCCACCGGCTGCTCTCGACATTGGCCGATGAAGCGATCCTGGAACAGGACCCTCGAACGGGTCGATATCGTCTCGGCCTCTCGGTCTTCGACCTAGCGGCGGCCATGCCGACACAAAGAAGCCTGCATGAGGCCGTCCTGGTTTCCATGACCGAACTACGAAGCCGAACAGGCGAGACGGTGCAAGTAGGTGTCCTCGACGGCCGTCAGGTGGTCTACGTCGAGCGGCTGGACAGTCCCAACACGTTGCGGGTGTTCACCGAACTTGGCCGAAGAGCCGACGCCCACTGCACCAGCTCGGGTAAGGCCCTGCTGGCCTTCATCCCCGCTCATCAACGCGACAAGCTGTTGAAGGGTTGGAGTCTGAAGGCTCGGACCGAGCACACCATCACCGATATGGAGACCCTGCGATCTGAACTTGGCGTCATCCGGCGACGAGGCTACGCCGAGAACAGGCAAGAGTCGGAGCCCGGTGTTGTTTCGGTGGCCGCCCCAATCCGTGACCAAAGTGGCTATGCGGTGGCGTCACTGAGTCTGGCCGGTCCAGACGATCGGATGGACGCCAATCGCTCGACCTACACCGAGGTAGTCAAGTCGCTGGCCAAGACGGTGTCGTTACAGATGGGTTGGCGGGGCCGCTCCCGGTAGCGCCCACCGTCGGCTGGAGCGTCGAGAACAGCGCCGATAGTCTGACCCCGTGTCGAACCCAGAAAAGCCAGTAGCCCAACCTCGTTCGGGCGACGCCGACTATGACGTGTTACTTCTGGACTTCGGAGGAGTCTGTCTGCTCAACCCGGTCGAGCTTCACGCAAAGGCCGAGCGGCTGCTTGGGATGCCATCCGGGTCGTTGACATGGCTTGGCCCGCTCAACCCGTCAACCGACGAGCTTTGGCGTCGAATGATCGACGGCGACGGCGTTACCGAACGCGACTACTGGACGATGCGGGCCGCCGACGTTGGCCGGATGGCAGGCCGGAGTCTCTCTCGCTCGGAGTACATGACGTTGCTGTACGATCCACCGGGCCCGGACCTCATCCGACCGGAGGCCACCGCAGTGGTTACCGCCGCTCGACAGGCCGGCTACGGCGTGTCCGTGCTGACGAATGATATGAAAGCCTTTCATGGCGACGAGTGGGTGGCTCAGGTTGAGTTCCTGGCACTGTGTGATCAAGTGGTGGATCTGTCCGACACCGGCCACCTCAAGCCCGACCCCAAGGGCTACGCCGCCGCCGTCTCCTCGGTGGGCGCTGAACCCGATCGCATTCTTTTCGTCGACGATCAACCGATCAACGTCGAGGGCGCAAAGGTTGCCGGTATCGACGCTATGTGGTTTGACATTGCCGCCGCCGCCGAGGCGTGGTCCGAGGTGGCCGCCCGCCTTGGAGTTTGAACGTCAATCGACGCTGAAGGACACAGCTGGAAGTGGTGAACCAGTGAGTCGGTATGTCGCTTTGGCCGCCACGTCGAATGGGGCGGTCAGTCCGCCGGTGAAGACGATCTGATCGGCCCCCAACGTCAAGCCTTCGACTGCCATTGCTCGAACAAACCAGGCCACCGCTTCCAACGGGGAATCCATGGCATTTGAGCCGACACCGTTGCGAGTCTCGTAGTCATCGGTGAAGCTCACTGACAACTCGGTAGGCCCGCCGCTACTCCCGACTCGCAGTTCCTCCGCTGACACGAATTGCCCGACGGCGACGGCGGCACTGGACGAGTTGTCGGCAGTGTTATCAAGGGCGTCGAATGAGAACGATGGGAAGCGAGGGTCTACCACTTCTAGCCCCAAAGCCCAGTGACCACCGAGTTCGGCGATGTCGTCGGCGGTCACGTCGACTCCACTGATGTCGGACGGACACCGCCACACCAGCTCCGGTTCCACCTTGGGATGAATGAACGCCGTCAGATCGAGATGCTGTGGTTGCTGCAGGATCTGCGATTGCCATAGCGTGCCCCAGTTCGGTCGGTTCACGCCTAGAGCCCGCCGCATCGCTGCCGAGGTCCAGCCCAGCTTCCAACCAACCTGGATCTCACCCGCTGAGCTGCGCAGCGCATCGGTGGCCCGTGCCACCTGTCGAGCTCCATCCCAGTCAAGATCGGGGAATCGCTTGGTCAACAAGTGCACCGGTTGTGCTTGTTTGGCTGCTCGGTATAACTCATCGGCCAGTAGTTGTGGGTTGAACTTGGTTGGCTCATCGCCGTTACTGGCCATTGGGTGGCTCCTGTGAGTTCGTGGATCTAACCCGAAGGTTGTCGATTGTGTGGTGTACGTCGGTCCAACAGTTGGCCCGACTAGCCGCCGATTGGGTATCGAAGTGAACTGTCCGCATGCCGAGGGAATCTGCTACGGCGATGTTGTCCAAGTTGTCGTCAACCAGGAGTGTCTGATTCGCTCGGCAACCGGTGACCAGCAGGCACCGTTGAAACGCTCGCCGGTCCGGTTTGAAGATCCCGTTGTCGGATCCAATGATCGTGTGATCGGTGACATCGGTCAGTTCCAGGCCTACCAACCAGGCTCGTTCAAGTTCATTGCTGAGAATGACGGTGGTCAGTCCAATGGCTTGGGCCGTGGCCATGGCATGCACGGCTTCAGGCCGGATAACTTCCGACAGTTGTCTCGACGTCGAGGCGTCGCCTGAATCCCGACCGTGGATCTGGGAGGCAATCAACTCGCCCGAGGATTTTGTGCAGACGCCGTCGAAGTCCAAGATGAGGGCAGCGGTCATGTGATCACTGTGCCACATGCCCGAGCGCGGCACACCTGGCCGCTGGGAGCTTGGTGGTTGAACAGGGCGACGACTTTGGAGAAACTGATAGTTAGACCGCCCATTGACCTTTCCGCTCAGCGGGACCCCGACGCCATCTTCGCTGGAGCCATGTTCCCGCTTCAAGAAGCCAAGGTGGTCGACGGCAAGTATGTTCTCAACGGGCGATGGCGGTGGGCCAGCGGTTGCATGTCCGCTGACCGCATCGGGGTGGGGATTGTTCCCGACTTCGATGGTGCGCTGCCTCGCATGGCGGTCATGCCCGCATCGGCCGTCCAGATAGACCGTGATACCTGGGACGTGCACGGCATGTCGGGGACCGGGACCTTTGACATCGTGGTCGACAATGTCGTGGTGGATCCGAACTGGACGTTTGTTCGGGGAGGAGGGCTGACCCCCGAGGGTCCGTTCTTCCGCTACCCGACGATTACGATCGCCGCTCAGGTGCTGGCTGTCACCTCGCTGGGCATCGCCAACGAGGCACTTCGTCTGGTGACCGAAGCGGCGTCAGCTGACGCCGCCGGCACTACCACCGGGGCTCCCGGTATAGGGGACCGCGAGTACGTGCAAATCGAGATGGCCAAAGCCGACGCCCGACTCCGAGCTGCCCGGCTGTTCTTCTACGACCCGATCGACCTCGCCTGGGGGAAGTTGCTGAGAGGTGAGGATCTTGACACCGAGATCCGCCGCCAGTTACGACTGTCGTGCGCCCATGTCACCCGGGAGTGCGCTGCGGTGGTCGATGCCGCCTACGCCGTGTCGGGGATGGCGTCGGCTGAAAACGCCAATCAGCTGTCGAGGTGCTAGCGCGACGCTCACCTACCGACCCAACATGCCTTCATGGGGGAGGAAACGTACAAAGACGCCGGGGCGGTGATGTTCGGGCGTCAACTCGGGCCGGGCTTCCTAGGTGTTCCCCGATGACCGACACCACCGATAGCGTGCAGCCGCCGCCCCGGCGCAACTCGCGGCCGCGGCGGCCAGCAACCAGTAGACAAGGTCGAAACCGCCAACGGCATCGGCGATAATTCCCGCTGACTGGGCTGACACCATCGACACCAATGCGTAGATGATCGTCATTGCTCCGAAGGCAGTGGCAAAAGCGCGGCCCTCAAGATGGTCACGCACTGCGGCCGCAGTCAACGGCGGAACACTAAATGAACCAACGCCGAACAGCACGACGGCAATGGCCGTCCACGGCTCGGAACCCACCGTCAACAGTCCGGAGGCCACTGCCGACATGGAACAGGCGATGACCATCGTGATGTCTCGACCGATTCGATCCGACAGGCGACCGAGTATCAGTGGGCCAGGAACGGCGGCAACGGCAAAGGCCGAGAAAAGATTGTTGACGTGCGTTCGGGTGTAGCCAGCGTCTTCTTCCATGGCCACGCCGAGGAAGGCGACCCACGAGCCAGCGAGCAAGGCAAAAACACCATAAGTGACTAGTAGAAGCGCCCAGCTTGGGATTCTGCGGAGACCGGAAAGGTCGATGATCGGGGCTCGTGCAGCCGGCGCCGCCGCTGGCGTCGGTGTAACTGATGACGTCGGTAGTCGGTGGGCTCTGAGTCGCCGGGCAACCAGGGCGGCGGCGGCGAAAACGAGAACGGCGATCAGCGCTTCGACCCCGAAGATCAGCCGCCACGCTCCTTCATCGTCAACGACCCTTCGATACAGCGTTGTTCCCTGGCTGACCAACAGCAGGCCAAGGCCCATGGACGCGGTCAGCGCCCCCATCACCAGACCGCGATGCTGATCCGTCATTCGAGAGGTGGCGATGGTCGGTGCCGGGACCCAGATACCGGCTCCGGCGAGACCGGCCGTGAACACCCCGGCCGCCAGAGTCAACAGGTTGGGAGCGGCGGCCATTGCGCCGAGAGCAACGGCGCTGAGGGCCAGCCCGGCCTGCAACAACGTCAGCGGCTCGACCCGAGCAGAGATCGCTGTGACGCCGATGACACCCAGCATGTATCCGGCAAAATAGGACGCCCCGAGAAACCCGGCGCCGGTGAACGAGCCGATCAGGTCGTCCTGGATGGCGGGCAGCAGCACCGAGTAGCTGAAGCGGCCGAATATGTGGGACACAACTACGCTGGCGCATGTGGCGGCCGCGACAACCAGGCCAATCCTGGCCGTGGCCGGCGGCGCCGAGTCGGCCGCCGCACCATCGCTGCTATCTCGGCTCATCGATTCTCTACTCATCGCTCGTGCGAGCGCCCGTGTTGCACTAGGCGGGGGTAGCGGCAGAACCGAGATCCTGGAGGCGCGCCGGGAGAATCTCTTGGGGGGGGACCGATTAGCTAGATCCAAATGATGCGCTGGGCATCGTCATGCCAGTCCTGATACCGGGGCATGTACTTGGCATCGACGTTGTGACGCTTCGTCTTCAAGGTCGGAGTCAACAGATCGTTGTCCTCCGACCAGACAACCGTGTCGACGATGATGGTCGAAACCTTCAGGTGGCCGAGTTGTTCGGCGTTGAGCTGGTCCAAGGTTTCGGCTAGCGAGACTGCCACCGCCTCGCGGTCAGCTGCCTGGCCGGTCTCGGACAAATTGATCATGGCGATCGGCTGGGGGATTCCCATACCGACGACAGCCACAACTTCGACGTGGTCGTTGGTGCTCAGGACTTCTTCCATGGGGTTTGGTGTGACGAACTCACCCTTGGCGGTCTTGAACGTGTCCTTGACCCGACCGATGACCCGCACGTAGCCGCTGGAGTCCTTGGTTCCCTTGTCACCACTGTGATACCAGCCGTCTCGTACTACCTCGGCGGTCAACTCAGGCTCTTTGTAGTAACCGGCCATCAGGTACGGCGTCTTCATGAGGATCTCGCCGGTTTCGGGCTCGATGGCGATCTCGCACCCTGGGTAGGCCACGCCGACGCTGTCCATCGGCGAATCCGGATTCGGGCCGGAACAGATCGCACCACAGGTCTCCGTGGCCCCATATCCCTCGATCAGGTGAGCGTCGAAAAGGGCGAAGAACTCCTTGATGTGTGCCGGTGTTATTGCCGCTCCAGTGCCGTAGATGACGGCGTCGCGCATGCCCATGGCTGTCTTCAGCTTGGTCTTGACGACCTTCGATACGCCAGGGATTCGGAGCAGCTGCCGAAGACGCTTCTCTGGGATCTTTTGAGTAATGGCTTGGTGGTAACGAGTCCAGATACGGGGAACAGCGAAGAAGATGGTGGGCTGGGCCGCCTCGAGATTTGCCGGGAACGTGTCGAGATTCTCGGCAAAGTAGACGACGCCTCCGGTTGCGAGGCTGAAGGTGACATCGGTGATGCGAGCCGCTATGTGATTGAGAGGCAGGTACGAGATGACTTTGTGGTCCGGATACCGGTAGAAGCCGAGAAAGCCCGTCTCCATTTCGTCTTTGAGAATTGCCGCCGGGGAGCGGTGGTAGTGCATCGCCCCTTTGGGTTTGCCGGTTGTGCCCGACGTGTAGAGGATCGACCAGGTGCTGTCGGGGTCCGGTGTCGGGTTCCCTTCCAGAGCCTCATGTTCAGCCACCAACGAGTCCCAACCGAGGCCCTCTGTGACTGCAGCTGAGTGGGTGTAGCGGGGAAAGCGAATCATCGGCATGTCATCGGGGATTGCCTCGGCGCGGTCACCCCATTTGTCGAGCTTGCCTACGAACAACGCTTTGATGTCGCTGATGTTGATGACGTCCTGAAGCTGATCGGCCGGCAACGTCGGATAGTACGGCACCGAAACGAATCCGCCCATGTGACAGACCAGGTCGGCCATGAACCAGTGGGCGCAGTTCTTCGACAGGATGCCGACGTGGTCTCCAGCCGTAAGTCCCATGGAACGCAGGGCGGTAACGATGGAGCGGGCCTGGTAGCCGGCCTCAAAGAAGGTGTAGGTGATGAAGTCGTCACCGACCGGCTGTTTGAGCCAAACGTCGTCGGGTCGGGTCGACTCCCAGTGATAGAAGTACTCGACCATTGTGTCGAAGCTTCGGTATTCCGAGATTTGAGCCATTGCCGCTGCCTTCACTGAACGTACGCCAACCACGTGCTGGTGGCACTCACAGCCAACCTATCACTGCTCGCTACCGTCCTTTGAATACCGGCACCCTGCGTTCAGCAAAGGCCGTGCGCCCTTCAACATGATCTTCGGTGGCGGCCGACCGGCGAAGGTTGACCACTTCGCTGTCCAGACAGTCGAACAGCTCACCGTCGACGGCTCGGTTGATGTTCTCTTTTACCGCAGCGTTGGCCAGTCGGGGGCCATTGGCCAGGCGACGGGCTAAACGTAACCAAGTCTCCTCGAAGTCTTCAGATGACACGGACCAGTTGATCAGCCCGAGTTCGAGGGCCTCTGCCATAGTCAGCTTTTCGGACAGATACATGAGTTCTTTGGCTTTCGCCGGCCCGACTAAGCGAGTCAGAAACCAGTTGATGCCGTAGTCGCCTGACAAACCAACCTTGGTGAAAGCAGTCGTCATGATGGCGGTGTCGACTGCGATTCTGAGGTCGCAGGACAACGCCAAGCCCATGCCGGCTCCCGCCGCCGGGCCGGTGAGAACGGCGAGCGACGGCTTGGCCATGGTGAACATCACCGCGCTGGTGGCGCGGGTGCTGAGTTGTTGGTTGGCTACCACCTGCTCATAGGAGACCTCGGGTGGGGGAGCGCTGGACCCATCGGCCATGCGTCTTACGTCGCCGCCGGCACAGAAGGCGCCGCCGGCGCCCGTCAGTACAACACACCCGACGTCGTCAGCTCGTTCACCCTCGGCTAGAGCCGCGCTGAGTCCGCTCCACATCTCCGGCAGCATGGCGTTACGTCGTTCTGGGCGGTCCAGGGTTATGACTAGGACGCCGTCGCCATCGACCTCGGCATTGACATGGTCGGTCTCGGTATCGATTCTTCGGGTCATGGCTCGGCTCAACTCCTGCTGTTCGGATCGGGAGTGCACTCCACAACATAGACCGTTCCGCCCGACGGCTCCCATACGAAACCGTGACCGATCACCGAAGACCAGGACTGCGGTAGGTCAAGCTGTCGCTTACTCGTTGAGGCCGTTGATCTGCTGGTCTCCGAACTCCATCGACGTCACTGTCGTCCAGGCTGCTTGTGCCGCCGGGTCGTGGCCGGCAATGGCCCTCAGGAACGGTTCTTGTCCGATGGCCAACAGAGTGCCGGGCTGGGTAGCGGTGATGGTGGCGGTGCGGTTGACATTGGCCAGAAGTGCGACTTCGCCGAACGAGTCGCCTTTGGCCGCGGTTCTCATGTGCTGGCCAGACATTGTGACGTCGAATTCACCCGACATAACTGCGTAGAACTGGTCGCCTGCTTCTCCCTGTTGAATGACGACGGTCTCGGCCGCCACCTCCATCATGGTGGACTGGCGGGCCACTGTTTCCAGTGCCATGGGGGGTAGAGGGCCGAAGGCCGGCACCCGTCGAAGCAAGTCCATTTCGACCAAAGGCACCGTGGCGGTTAGCTCCGCCTCCTTCACTGATCGACGGGTGGCGACGAGGAGAATGATGTAGCCGGCTCCGATGACCTGAAGAGCAAGTAGGGGGCCCCGATAGGAACAACATCAGCTGGGCCACGATCGAGCCGGTCAGTATCCCGACCCCTGAGCCGAGTTCCATGAGGGCGAAGACGGCGCCGATGGAGTCATTGTCAGCCGATCGTTGAAGTAGGGCTCGGGCGACAACCACAACCAGGAACCTGGCCGCACCCAGGGCCGGAAGCCCGATCAGCATCGGGGCAATCGTCCCGTCAGCAATCGACAATGCCAAGGTGATGAGGAGTACGGCCGCTCCAGCCGCCGCCAGCCCGGAGCTCAGAGCAGTAGCCAGTTTGCCGGTTCGGTGGGCATGAGCGCTGAGGAGCACTGCTCCCAATGCGCCGACCCCAAAGAAAGTGGACATCAGGCCGGGGGCGGTGTTGTCCATCCCCAAGGTTTCAAGGGCAATCACGACGAACAAGATGTCGAGGGAGCCGACGACCCCGAACTGGAACCCAATCAGAGCGATCAGGGTAAGTGATCCTTTTCGTTCCTTGAGCTGGCGCACCGCCGCACCAAACGTTGACCATGGTGACGCTGGAATCTGTCCGGAGGGCCCAGAAGCGGGGGCGCCTCTTTTGTGGTCGATGAGGTGTAGCCCTATCGTTCCGACGAGCAGCAAGCCGAAGCCTATGAAGACGACCGCCGGGCCGCCGAAGTACATGAGAATCGTCGACAAGCCGGGTCCGGTCAGAGCTGCGGCGGAATCGCTGTGTCCCAGCCAAAGGTTGGTGGTTGACAGTTGCTGGGGCCGGTCGGCCAGCGTGGGGATCAACACCGCCTGGCTTGGTCGGAGCAGGGTGAAGGAAGAAAGGGCCATGACCGATCCGGCCAGCATGAGCGCCAGTGGTAGCTCCATGGCGATGGCCACCCCCGCCAGCAGACAGCCGGATGCTTTGAGAGACAACGCCAGCAGTCGGGCTTGATTGGCCGGCAGCCGTGCTATGGCCAAGCCGGCGATCGGCGAAGCGCCGATGGTCGACGTTAGAAGAACGAGCGAAGCCACGCCGGTGCCGGTCGCTCCTCCTTGTTCGAAGGCGTAGACGAAGGCAGCGATGTAGACGGCCCATTCGGCTGAGGCGGCCACGAAGTGGCCTGCAACCAGTCGTCGTAGCGGAGATGTCCACGATGTGCCTCGCTCGGGGCCGCTAACGCTGTTCTCCTCCGACATGACGAGGGTACTGTAGCAGTCACGTCGGAGGAGAACAGCAATCGGCCTGGTGACAGAACTGTGGCGACTTTTAGGCGGAAAGAAGAGAAGCTTGCCAATTGTACGGTCATTCGGATATTATCGGCTAAACAGGCTGAAAGCCTTCGCTTACCCGGAAGGGATTCCCATGATCTTCGAGCAGCACTATCTCGACTGCCTTTCCCAGGCCTCCTACTTCATCGGCGACGAGTCGACCGGTCGAGCGGTCGTGGTTGACCCCCGCAGAGATATCGCCCCGTACATCGAGTCGGCGGCCGAGCACAACATGTCGATCGAGAAGGTCATCGAGACCCACTTTCACGCCGACTTTCTTTCTGGCCACCTTGAATTGGCGGCTGCTACAGGGGCCGAGATCGCCTACGGGTCGAAAGCCGAAACAGAGTTCGAGTCACAAAAACTGGACCACGGCCAACGAATTTCGTTGGGGCAGGTTGAGCTGGAGATCCGCCACACTCCGGGCCACACCCCGGAGTCAATCAGTGTCGTGATCTACGAGAACGCCGACGACGAAACGCCGTACGGTGTCTTAACCGGCGACACACTCTTCATCGGCGACGTAGGACGCCCGGACCTTCTTTCGTCCAAGGGCGTCACCTCCGAGGAGCTGGCCTCCATGTTGTACGACTCACTTCATGAGCAGCTGATGACCCTGCCCGACGCGACACGTGTCTACCCTGCGCACGGAGCGGGCTCAGCCTGCGGCAAAAGCCTGTCCACCGACACGTCATCCACCATTGGCGAGCAACGGGTTGGCAACTATGCGGTCGCCCCTATGAGCAAAGACGAGTTCATTCAGGCGGTTACCGAAGGCCAGACGGCCCCTCCGGCCTACTTCGCCTTCGACGCAATGTTGAACCGTGAGCTACGACCGCTCCTGGACGAGCAAGCGGCGCCGGTTGGCTTGTCGCTCGAAGAGGTGATTGCCCACCAGCGCCGTGGTGCCGTGGTGCTCGATACCCGCGACCCGGTCGAGTTCGCCGGAGGCCACCTAGTGGGTTCGGTCAACATCGGAATGGCTGGCCGATACGCCGAGTTCGCCGGTGGCGTGCTCCAACCCGGCGCACCCATTGTGCTTGTCACCGATTCGGATATGGAACGTGAGGCCAAGAATCGCTTAGCTCGCATTGGTTTCGACTCGGTAGTTGGTCATTTGGCCAACCCCACCGAGGCTTTGGCCAACGCCCCCGAAGAGGTCAAGCGCAGTTCGCGAGTCGACGTCGCTGGGCTTCAAAGCGCCATCGGTAACGTCGACGACCTACAGCTGGTGGACATCCGACAGCCTGGCGAAACAGAGGGCGGCATCATCCCAGGGGCGATCACAATCCCGCTTACCCGCCTGAACGAGAGGCTGGCCTCGCTTGATGCGTCGAAGCCCACGATTGTGTACTGTGCGGGAGGGTACAGGTCATCAATTGCCGCCAGCCGAATGGCGTTGGCCGGGTTCGGTGATATCTCGGACCTTCTCGGTGGGTACGGTGCCTGGCAGGCAGCTCAAACCCCAGCGACATCGGGCGCTTGAAAGTCGTGAGCGTCTAGCACCCTTTGACCGATTCGGGTAGCGAAACCAGCAATGAACGAAGACGACGTAACTGGAGAAGTGCTCGCCTGGTTTGAGCAGGCATGGGACCCCACGTTGTCGCTGCTGAGTTGGCGTCAACGCCTAGTCGATTCCGGGTGGGCTGTTCCGTCGTGGTCACCAGATTGGTTTGGGTTGGGTTTGCCAGCCTGGGTCGAAGCCGTGGCCCATCGGGCAATCCGCCGCTCAGGAGGGGTGGCCTTGCCGTTGGGTCCGGGCGCAGGCCTGGCTGCACCGACGTTGTACGAGCACGGTTCCGACGAGCTTAAAGGTCGGCTTCTTCAACCCACACTGACTGGTGAGATGGAGTGGTGTCAGCTGTTCAGCGAGCCCGGTGCCGGGTCCGATCTGGCCGGTTTGAAAGCAACCGCGGTGCGCGACGGCGACAACTGGGTGGTCAACGGACAGAAAGTCTGGAATACCAGCGCAGACCATGCTGACATGGCCATTCTGGTAGCCCGCACCGACTGGGACGCGGCCAAACATGCAGGCATCACCTACTTCGCACTCGACATGCATCAACAGGGAGTCGAGACCCGCCCTATCCGGCAGATGAACAATCGTCAGTCATTCAACGAGGTCTTCATGACCGATGCCATCATTCCCCACGCCAACATTGTCGGTCGAGTGGGCGACGGCTGGCGGGTAGCCCGAGCCACCCTTGCCCACGAGCGCAGCTTCACAATGACCCGCGATGTCTACTTCAAACCTGGGGTGGCCGGCCGGGTCATCGACCAAGCGCGAGCCGAGGCGGAGCTCTATCTCAAGACCTACGAGTGGTACCCTCAGCGCAAGGGGCGCTTCGATCTTCTGACCGAACGGGCTGTCGCTGCCGGGGCCGACAACGATCCGGTCGAACAAGAGCAGTTGATGCGAGTCTGGGCTTTTGAACGAGCGTCGTCGTTGACCGCCGAGCGGGCCCGGGTCATGCGAGACCTCGGTCACCCGCCGGGTCCTGAAGGTTCTATTGGGAAGCTGGCGTTGTCCGAGGTCGCCCGGCGATGCAACGATATGCACAGCTCGTTGTTGGGAGCCGACGCCATGCTGGCCGCGGGAGGCGATGATCCAATTCATGACGCCGTCGCCGAAGTGTTGATTTCGACGCCAGCCCAGTCCATCGCCGGTGGGACCGACGAAATTCAAAAGAACATCGTGGCCGAGCGGATGCTGGATTGCCCAAGGAGCCATCGGCCGATCGGGGCATGCCGTATCGCCAGGTGGGTCGTGTCGACTCGTCCGGCGAGGACTAGTCGTCCGCCTTCACCACGATGTCTATTGTGTCGGCCACGGCGACGGCTACGTGGAACCCGTCTCCCAGTTGCACGCAAAGTTCGTGAGGTCCGGGTTTCAATTCGAGCTCGACCTTTGCCGCCCCTGTACCGACATGGACGGCGTCGTCGTCGCCGATGACGACACCGGGACCGAGACAGCCGTTGTCGACGAGAACGTGGAAGTGGGCCTCGCCGTCGACAGTGCGTCCTTTGGGAGCGAGCAGAACATTTGAGACGTCAACCTCGACGATGAAGGTAGCCGGAACCTCCTCACCGTCGCTCGGGGAGATGATCGTGATCGACGGCTCGCCGTCACGTGAGGCTAGGGCTCCACTCAGCTGGGCCTCGGCCGCTGCGGAGCGAATTGGAGCGGTGTCGCGCACGCAACCTGTCGTTAGCACGGTAGCAGTAGCCGCGGCGGTCAATGACCACCAGCGGCTGCGGTTGCGAGATGAGAACGTCATGCCGGGGCTCCAGCCATCGAGGTGTCATGCCGCTGAATCGGCGACTCCATACGGTTGGATGCCGGTTTCGGACTCGTACCTGGAGGCAGCCGGCGAGCATCGCGGCCCAGAAGTGAGGTGGTCTCCGCTTTGGGGGAGGGTTCACCCAACAAGAAGCCCTGGTAGAAGTCGGCTGCGGCTGCCTGCAGGTACGCCAACTCTTCCGATCGTTCGAGCCCTTCGACCACAACGCTGAGCCCGAAGGATGCGGCCAGACTGATCACGGCACTCACGATGGCCTGGTTATCGGTGTCGGACTCGACCTTGGTGACGAAACGTCGATCAACTTTCAAAATGTCGAGCGGCAGATCTCGTAGATAGGCCAGCGACGAGTGGCCCTGGCCGAAATCGTCCACCGCGATGCGAACCCCGAGTTCGCGCAATCGGCGTAGCCGCTCGACGTTGGATGTCTGGTCGGTCATCAGGCCCGTCTCCGTCACCTCAAATACGATGAGACTGGTGGGGCATCGAGTCTCTTCTAGGATTCGCCCGACCTGTTCGATCAATCCGTCGTGTTCCAACCATTCGGTCGACATGTTGATGTGAACCTGACCGGGTACGTGTCCGGTGTCCAACCAGCCTGCGATGTCTCTGCAGACCTGTCGGAACATGGTCGCGTCCAATTCGGGCATGAGATTCAAGTCGGTGGCGATGGGCAGGAACCGACCGGGCTTCACCAAACCCCAGTGCGGGTGGTGCCAACGGGAGAGTGCTTCAAAGCCTGCCAAGCGTCGACCGCCCTCCGACCAAATTGGTTGATACCACGGTGCCAATTGGTCTCCCGAAATGGCGGTCCGAACGGCCTCGCGAACTTGGCCTGCCACCAGGGCACGGTTTCGCAGTTCGGGATTGGAAACCTCGACCCTGCCGCGTCCGTTACCTTTGGCCTCGTAGAGCGCCTGGTCGGCCTCGTTGAACAACGCCCTGGGGTCTAAACCGGGCCGGGACAGCGCGGCACCGATGCTGACACTCGGAGTCAAGATGACGTCGAGGTAGGCGATCGGTTTTGACAGCTCGGCGACCATCCGTTCGCCAAGTTGAGCCAGAATTCTGCTGGATGCAACCCCGGGTACGAGGGCGAGAAACTCGTCGCCTCCGAAGCGACCGACCGCTCCGCCCACCTGGGACGCTATTTGTTGAAGGCGGTGAGCTTGCGTGGTGAGCAACTCGTCGCCGGCCATGTGGCCGTGAGTGTCGTTGACCTGCTTGAAGAAGTCGAGATCGATGTGCAGGAGTCCGAACGGTTGGTTCGGTGTCTGCCTTCGGGGTGACTGGGTGGGATCGTCGTTCGACAGCAGGTCACCGGCGATCATCAGGCGGTCGACGATGGCACCGCGGTTGAGGAGACCCGTAAGGTCATCATGGTTGGCCTGCCAAGCCAGCTGATCGCTGTCCTCGGACCGCTTTCGAGCCGTCTCGATGAGGCTAAGAGCTGTTCGTCGGTCGGCTGATGACGGCTGTTGGCGGGTGCTCTCAGGATCGATGGCCACGATGTCCGGTAGGCCAACGCTGGCTGGCACTTCGGTGCTGAAACGGTAGAGAGGTTGCCCGTTGGTGTCTACCCCAAAGAGGTCGATCACGTGATCCAGAACGTCGTCCAGATCGGCACCTTGGGCGATGGCATCGAGCGTTGCGGCCTCGACCATCTGAATGTGCTCGCGGGTTTCAACCTGCGAGATCATCTCGTCGAACGCTTGGGCCAGATGGCCCAGCTCGTCGTTGCCTCCGACTAGGGAAAAGGTCGGCGAGGCGCGGCGTCCGTCGGCCAGTTGGCGTACTTGGTCAGTCAGAATCGATAGGCGGTGGACGAGCCGGTAAGCCACGAAGAACGTCAGGAGCAGGGCAACCAGAATGGCACCTCCTACCAGCAGCACAGTGGCTTGCCTGATCTCGGAGGCGGTCTGCACCGACCCCGCCATCGCCATCTCAATCTGCTGTTGCTCAAAGTCTATGCGATTGGTCAGCCGGTCGAGCCAGACGTCGCTGATCTCCCGCCATTCCTGGGCGTCGATCTCGGGTAACTCATTGAGAAGGATCTGCAGTCGGACATCAATGAGGGGCTTGGGAAGAATCAATTCACCGATGTCCGGTCGAGCCCTCTGTTGCGATCCACTCAGCCTGATCAGGGCAAATTCGAGCTGTTGGTCATGGCGCGCCGGAGAGGCAATGGCTTGACTGTGTTGCCCCGGTGCCCACTGGCGGTAGGTCAATGCCAGTTCGACCACAAGGCGTTCGTTGAGGTGCTCGCCCCGGGCTTCGATCAAGGCCAGTAGGCCGAGCAGGCTTTGTTGCCCCTCGGCGTCGTCCAGCAGTGATGCCTGGACTGTGAGTGCCCGGATCAGTTCAGAGCGAATCGTGGTGTAGCGGTCGCTGACCTGCAGGGGCGAGATCTGCCTGGAGACGATGTCAGGTCGAAATCCTACCGAAGCCTCAATGGTGGCGGCAGCGATTGCCAGATCGAGATCGAATTGATCCTCATTCAGAATCTGCTTGAGTTCTGCCAACTCGGCATCGGTCTGCCGGGCGGCGTTGCGAAGACGTTCGGCCTTCCTGCTATCGCTGCTGTTCCCGCCGCCTGGTTGCGGGGTGACCATTTGAGCTGCCACCAGCGCTTCGTCGCCAAGCGCTTGGTCGAGGCGCGCAACCTGCTCGGCCAAGGTAACTACCTTCATTGCGCTCAGGGCATCGCTGTAGTGTTCATTGCGATCGACAACCACAAGGCTCGTCAAAGCGATGACGGCCAGCGTTGGCAAAATGAGCAACGCGAATAAGCGGAGACGCACAGCACGTCTATCGGCAGCTGGGTAGGCGGCCTAATGGATTTGTTGCCGCTGCCAGCTGGGGTCGCGTTACACGAACCAGGCCCACGTCTCCAGCGATTCGCGATCTGACACCAGGGAGTTGACCGGTTCGGCTGGATCGCGGTGGCCGACGGCCATGCCACAAAAGAGCATGAGCTCGTCGGGTGCTTCGACGAATGTTCGGACGGCGTTGGACTGCATGGCCCAGGCCTCCTGCGGGCAAGTGTCGAGTCCTGCTTCGGTGGCCAGCAGCATGAATGTTTGGAGGAACATCCCGAGGTCCGACCATTGGGGTGGTCCCATTACGCGGTCGACAAAGCAGAAGAAGCCCGTTGGCGCACCGAAGAACTCGAAGTTGCGGGCCATGTTGCCCAGCCGGGCAGCACGGTCCTCGCGGTCGATACCTAGGAGGCCGTACATGTCCTCGCCTACCTTGAATCGCGAGTCCCGGTACGGGGACTTCAGCTTGGGTGGGTAGATGGCGTATTCCGGCTCGGACTGTTTAGGCGCTGCTTGGACATGTTCGAGAAACGACGGCATTGTTGCCGAGGTGATAACTGCTACCCGCCACGGTTGCACGTTTCCACCCGACGGGGCACGGGACGCTTTCTCCAGCAGCGTGCGGACAAGATGGTCGTCGACGGGTGTCGATTTGAAGCGACGGATCGAACTCCGGGCGTTCACAGCTTCGCTTACGTTCATGGTTCTGAATCCTCTACAGACGGCATCGGTCTGGTTTGTTGATCAACCGACGGTTCGTCGTCTCCACTCGGTTGCCATCGCCCCGAAGATATCGACTATGCCTGCATGTTCTGCTTCGGGGTTGCCGTACTGCCGGTACAACGTGTTGACGTTTACGGCGATGCGTTCGGCATCGAGCCAGTCCGAGTACGGGCCCAAGTCGATGTCGTGGGCGGCGTCCTGCCAGTTCATACCGTCGGCGAATCGCAGTCGGGCTTGGTCGTCGATGTAGGTCAGATACTCTTTCACCCGCTGAACGCCGGCGGCATCGGTGAGCGGCCCGTGGCCGGGCACGATGGTTTCCGCCCCCATCTCAAGGATCTCGTCGCAGGCAGCGATCCAATTGTCCACCGGTCCGGCCCAGATCAGCGGTGTACCGTCAATGAACAAGATGTCGCCGGTGAAGACCGTGCTGTCATCAGGCACGTGGACCAAGACATCGCCGGCGGTGTGGGCCGGACCCACGTTGATCAACTCAACCGGTTTGTCTCCAACTACGAGGTCGAGACGGCTTTCGAATGTTCGGGTCGGGTTGCGAATGTCGATCTGCTCAAAGTCGAATGGACTGAAGATGTCGAGCAGGTAGTCGCCTAGCTCACCCATGTCGGGGGCGGCTCTCATGATTTCGGCCAGGAATGCGGGGTCGGTTTCTTCCATCTCCGTCGAGGTGGCGGCGGAGGCGATGATCTCAGCATTGACGACGAGTCCGTTTCCGTGGCAGTGGTCCCCGTTGGCATGAGTATTGACCAGGGTGTTTATGGCCTCGGGGGCGATGCCGGTGGCGCCGGTCATGGCCTGAAGCATCTCGGCCGTCAACACCGAATCGAACAGTGTGTCGACTAAGAGTGCGTCGTCTCCATCGACGATGATTCCGGCGTTCGACCATCCCCAACCGCCATCCGGTTGCATCCAAGCCCAGATGCCGTCACCGGTCTCGACCAAACCCCGCTCGTAGTTGCCTTGTGAAGCCATCGCACAATGGTAGAGCAGGCTGTTCGGTCGACCCAGACCGCTTCGTCGGGTAAGCTATCTCCCTCGTGGGGCTCTGGTTGTAGAACCAAAACTCGGGTCTGTTACTGTTGCCGCGAATGCGACCGTTTGCGGCAACCGGATTGACCGGTATTCGTCTTCCACCGGCCCCGGACAAGCCGCCTCCGTTGTTGTCCGGTGAGTTCCTGGCCTTGATGGCGACAGCGGTGTCGTTCGCCTTGGGCATGGGGGCGATGAACGCCCTCTTGCCACCGTTTGTGGTTGATCAGCTTGGTGGAACCGAAGCGACTTCGGGTTTGGTAATGGGCTCTGTGGCTGTCAGCGCCCTATTGAGCCGATCGATTCTTGGCCGGGTTTCCGATCGAAGAGGTTCCAGGCGGCTCATTGGTGCCGGGGCAGCGGTATCGGCGCTGGCCTTCGTGCTTCTTGTCTTCATCGATTCGATTTCGGGCGCCATTGTCGCCCGGCTGGTTCAAGGCGCCGGCGGAGCCGCCTTCTTCATCGGCACCACGGTTCGGGCTATGGAACTGGCGTCGCACGAGCGGCGAAGTCAAGCGGCAGCTTTCAACCTTATTTCGTTCCATGTCGGGATGGGCACCGGGCCGTTCGTAGGGGAGTGGTTGATCGGTCGTGAGGGCTATGACACGGCGTGGCTGACGTTCGGCGCTTTGACCGCCCTGTCAGTTGGGCTCTCATGGTCGCTGAGCTACCGGCCAGGCGATCCCGATGCTGAGCCATCGCCGCTCATTCACCCGAACGCCATCGGCCCGGGTGTGGTGACGTTGTTCGGTGTGGTCGCCTTCAACGGGTACCTGATGTTCGCCGCGCTGTACTCCGACGAGGTCGGCATGACCAATGTCGGCCCGGTGTTCATCGTCAGCTCCGGCACCATGATCTTGGCCCGCGTCCTTTTTGGCCGGGTGCCGGATGTGATAGGTCCTATCCGGGCTGGCAGTGGGGCTCTGGTGATGACCGTGTTCGCTGCCACCCTGACTGCCCTTTGGGCCTCGCCGATGGGGCTGATGGTGGGTGCAGCACTGCTGGCGTTGGGTCTTTCGATGCAGTCACCGTCGTTTATGGTCCTGGCTATCGACGGCATTGAGGAGCGCCAGCGGGGTTCGGCCATGGCCACCTACACCGCGTTCTTTGACATCGCCAACGCCATGGTCGGACCTGTATTCGGATTTATCGTCATGGTCTCTGGCTATCGGGCCGCCTTCTTGGCCAGCGCTGGCTCGGCCGCGGTGGCCCTGGTAATCCTTAGAGGTGTGATAGCTCCCCGTTGGAGACAGGCAGAGGCGGCAACCCTATGACAGGTGACATCATGACAGAGCCGACTCCGGCATTCTCACCCCCTGATCTGAACTTGGCCTCGGCCTGGGAGGCGGTAGCCGATCACATCGGTGATGACATCGCCCTGCAGCACGGTTCCTCGACCTGCTCCTGGTCCGAATTCGATGATCGGGCGGCCAGGCTGGCCGGAGCCATGGCCGAAGCCGGGGTCTCGCCAGGCGACAACGTCGCCTTGGCCTTGTACAACGGCAACGAATACCTTGAAGCACAGTTCGCGGCGTTCAAGCTTCGTGCCGGCCCCTGCAACGTCAACTATCGATACGTCGAAGGCGAGCTGGCCTATCTCATTGGCAACAGTGATGCCAAAGTGGTCTTCTTCGACCATCGGATGTCTGAACGTATGGATGCCATCCGCTCCGGCCTGGGAGATGTTCGGCTCTGGGTTGACGTGGATTCGCCCGACTCGCCACCACCGTGGGCTGTCGGCTTCGAGGACATCATTGCGTCGCAGCAACCGGCGCCACGAACCGAACGCAGCGGTGACGATCTTTGGATTCTGTACACCGGAGGTACGACAGGAAACCCCAAAGGGGTCATGTGGCCGCACCGCCACCTTGTTCAGTTGGTTGACCGAGCCCTGGAGCCGTTTGGCATTCCGTTGCCGCGAACGCAGGCCGAAATGGTGCCGATGCTCGACCGCCTACAAGCGCTCGATGCGTTGCCTCGTTTGTTGGCGGCTGCCCCACTGATGCACGGCACCTCAGGCATCAGTGCGTTGTTCACCCTGTTCCGAGGTGGGCGGGTCGTGACCTTGACCAACCGGCGTTTCGATCCAGTCGAGTTGTGGGAGTCGGTCGAATCAACTCAAGCCACGGGTATCTCGCTAGTTGGCGACGTCTTCTGCAAGCCGATGATTGAGGCTCTGGACGATGCCGAGTCACGAGGGGCGCCCTATCAGCTTTCATCGTTGAAGCAGATGACGTCCTCCGGGGTCATGTGGAGCAAACCGATCAAGGACCGATTGTTGGCTCACGCTTTGAAGTCGGGGACGGCGCTTGTCCTCAACGACTCGTTGGGGGCAAGCGAAGGGGTTGGGTTCGCCGCCCGACAGTCGGTTGGCGACGAGGACACTGAAACGGCCTCGTTCACACTTGGACCGAACGCCGCGTTGTTCACTGAGACCGGCGACCGAGTCGTACCCGGTTCAGGCGAGGTCGGCCTGTTGGCTGTTTCGGGTCCGATCCCGGTGGGCTACTACGGCGATCCGGTCAAGACGGAGCAAACCTACAAAGACTATGAGGGCCGCCGCTGGGCCATCCCCGGAGATTGGGCCACCCTGGAAGCCGACGACACTGTGACGTTGCTGGGTCGCGGGTCGGTCTCGATCAACACCGGTGGCGAAAAGGTCTTCCCCGAAGAAGTCGAGGAGGCGCTGAAGCAGCAGCCCGAAGTAGCCGATGCCGTCGTGGTCGGCGTGCCAGATCCGGTCTGGGGTGCCGCGGTGACGGCTGTCGTCCAATTGGACTCCGTCGATCGTGACCCGGCCACGGTAGATGATCGGGCACTGATTGATTCGCTGCGGGCTCAGCTGTCTGGCTACAAACTCCCCAAGAATCTGGTGCGAGTCGACCAGGTCTTTCGCGGCCCCAATGGTAAGGCCGACTACAAATGGGCAATGTCGGCTGCGGTCAAAGCGCTTGGCCTTGACGGCGAGTGACGGATTGAGCGTCCCATGAGTTCAATCGAACTTGTTGACGCATCGGCCCAAGCCGATCACGTTGTGCCTGCGGTCGCCGACGGCGGTTGGGCCCGGTTGTTGGTCCTGGTCTAGCTGGACGGCCAGTCGGTCAATCGATGGGTTCGGTGTAGCGAAGAAAGGTCAGGGCTGAATCGAGAGCAGCGTCGACAAAGTCGGCGTCGGAGATGTCACCCAACTCGGTGGGGGTGAACGAGCTTTCCAGACGGGTGCTCATCATGGCCGTCAATTGATCGACCACCAGGCCGACCGCCAGGTCCGGATCAGAGTGACCGATCTGATCCCTGTGTTGCAGAAGCAATTCCCGGAGTCCTTGATTAGCCCGTTGTCTGGTGGCTCGATAGCGGATCCGGGTTTCGTTGTCGGCGATGGAGGCTTCCCAGCCGATTCGCTTGTAGCCGGGACGGCCCCGGTCGAATCCCATGATTCCGCGAACATAGGCGGCAACGATGTCGGCCACTGTGCGTCGTGGCCAACGATCGTCGAGGAAGAAGCGCTCCAGCTCTGTTGTCATATCGGCCAGTAGCCGGTCGATTACGGCGTGAACCAATATCTCCTTGGTATCGAAGTGATGGTAGAGCGACCCAATTGAACGCCCGGCTTGGCAAGCGACATCTTGAACCGAGGTCCTGGCAATGCCCTTCTCGGCGAAGAGGCGTTCAGCCGCGTCGAGAATGAGTGCTTGCGTGGTTTGGCTTCGGTTCTGAAAAGCCGGTCTGTTCCACCGGGACCCGGTGGGCAAGTTGGCAGCCACAAACCAAGTTTGCCAGGCCAGGGCTCGGTTTGGCTCACATGGCCCGAAAACCGAACCCGCGCTACGATATTTCTACCGCCGGTTTCAGTTTCAGTTTCAGTTTGAATGCCAGTTTGTGATTGACCGGTGTAGGCCACCGTTCGCAAGGAGCTTTGCCGTGACCGAACCAACCGCCCGGCTGCCAAGAGGCATCCTCGGTTATGGAACCCACGTGCCGTACTACCGGCTTCAGCGGTCGGCCATCGGGGCTGCGCTCAGTTCGGGCGGTGGAAAGGGAACCAGGGCTGTTGCCTCCTACGACGAAGACGCCACATCCATGGCGGTCGAGGCGGCACGGGTTGCCTTGCGATCGTTTGAAGCCCCGATACCGGCTGCGCTGTATTTCTCCTCGGTGACACCCCCGTACTTGGACAAGACCAACGCCAACGCCGTGCACGCTGCCCTCAACTACCCCTCCGACGTGTTCTCCGGTGACATGGTTGGGTCGGTCAGATCGACCACAGCGGCCCTGATGGCTGCGCTCAATGACCGCCGCCCCGTTTTGGTCACCGCCGCCGATGTTCGCACCGGCCGTCCGGGCAGTAGCGATGAAGCATCGCTGGGCGATGCCGGTGTGGCCGTCATGATCGGTTCCGAATCCGATGCTCCGGTCATCGCCGAATGGGTCGGCGGGGCGTCAGCCACCGGCGAGTTCCTCGACCGGTGGCGCCAGCCCGGTTGGGATTACTCTCGGGTTTGGGAGGAGCGCTTCGGCGAGGCCGTCTACAAGCGCCTCGTCACTGAGGCGGCCAACGACGCCTTCAAGTCCACCGAGCTCTCGGCCGCCGACATCGACAAAGTCATCATTACCGGATTGCACGCCAGAGCCGTTCGCGGTGCGGCTGGAGCAGCCGGAGTGGGTGAGGTGCCGGTTGCCTCCGATCTGACAGCGGCCATCGGCAACACGGGAAGCGGCCACGGGCTAGTGGCGCTGGCCAACGAACTTGATCAAGCCGCCCCCGGTCAGCTGTTGATGCTGATCAGCCTGGCTGACGGCTGCGACGTCACCATCTTTCGAACCACCGATGCCATCGCCGATTACACGCCTGACACTCCGGTGGCCGAGCAGGTGGCTGGCGGCAACGACAATCTGGACTACGCCAAGTTCCTTACGTGGCGCGGGTTTCTTGATCGCGAACCGCCGCGACGTCCCGATCCGGATTCACCGGCCGGGCCTCCGGCTGAACGCAACGTCGCCTGGAAGTTCGGGTTCGTTGGTTCCCGTGACCGTTCCTCGGGGGCCGTGCATCTGCCACCGCAGCGCGTGTCGGTAAAAGGCGGAGCGGTCGACGAAATGGAAATGGTCCCTATGGCCGACATTGAGGCCACCGTGACCACCTTCACCATCGATCATCTGGCCTTCTCGCCTTCACCGCCCACGATCGCCGTTGTTGTTGACTTCGACGGCGGTGGCCGGTTCACCTCTCAGCTGGCTGATGCCGACCCTGACGAAGTCGAAATTGGTATGAGGGTGCGTATGACCTTCCGTCGCATGCTCACCGCAAACGGCGTTCACAACTACTTCTGGAAAGCAACCCCTGTCCGCTAGTCAGGATCTGGCCAACGGCCAGCGCAGCGGCATTAGATCTCACAAGGAGAAGCACAATGGGATCACGAGGCATCAAAGATCAAGTAGCCATTGTCGGAATGGGGTGCACCCGGTTCGGCGAACACTTCGACCGGTCCATCGATGACATGATCATCGAGGCCGCTCACACGGCTTACGATTCGGCTGGAATAACCCAAGATGACGTTGACGCCTTCTGGTTTGGAACGTTGAGTTCGGGCACGTCCGGACTCACCATCTCCAAGCCGCTGAAGATTGACTACAAGCCGGTGACCAGGGTGGAGAACATGTGTGCCTCCGGGTCCGAGGCGTTCCGCAACGCCGCCTATGCCGTAGCCTCCGGCGCCTTTGATGTCGTAATGGCCATCGGGGCCGAAAAATTGAAGGACAATGGCATGTCCGGCCTGGTCGGGGCTGCCACCGCCGACGACGGCACGAAGACTGCGGTCACTGCCCCAGCCTCGTTCTCATTGCTGGCACCGGCTTATGGCGAGAAGTATGGTGTCGACCGCGAGACGATGAAAGAGGTGATGACCCGCATTGCCTGGAAAAACCACTTCAACGGTGCCCGCAATCCGCGAGCCCAGTTCCAAAAGGAAGTCAGCAAGGAGAAAATCTCCAATGCTCCCAAGGTGGCCGGCGATCTCGGAATCTTCGATTGCTCGGGTGTGAGCGACGGATCGGCCGCCGCCATCTTGTGCCGGGCGGAAGACGCCCACAAGTACACCGACAAGCCGCTTTACATCAAGGCCTTAGCCTTTACGTCCGGTCCCGGCGCTGGGCCGCTTGACCCCGACTACGACTACACCACGTTCAACGAGGTGTCCCGGTGCGCTGTCGACGCCTACGAGCAGGCAGGGATCACCGATGCTCGCAACCAGATCGCTATGGCCGAGGTCCACGACTGCTTTACCCCGACCGAACTGGTGCTGATGGAGGACCTCCAGTTCTCTGAGCGCGGCGAGGGCTGGCAGGATGTTCTGGAAGGCACTTTTGATCTCGACGGTGAACTACCCGTCAATCCAGACGGTGGCCTCAAGAGCTTCGGTCATCCGATCGGAGCATCGGGGCTGCGGATGTTGTTCGAGTGTTGGCTCCAACTCCGCAAGGAGGCGCCGGAGGATCGACAGATCCTGTCGGTGGAGAAGGGCAAGACGTTGGGACTCACCCACAATCTTGGTGGCCGTCCCGGTGAGTGCGTCAGCTTCGCTTCAGTAGTCGGCTCTGAGCTGGGTTGACGGACCCCTCGCAACCCTGGCATCGGGCGCACGCTAGTCCCTAGCATGACCACAATGACTAACAGCGCTGCCACCGATCATCCTGCGTTCGAGAATCCAGTATTCGCCGGCCCCGGAGCTGATGCAGGAGGGCGGTCACTTGCCCTGTTCGACCTGGATGGGACGCTGACCGACCCGGCCGAAGGCATTGCCGAGTCGTTCCGTCAGGGCTTTGCCGCTGTTGGTCTTGATCCCGATGATCATGAACCACTCGATCGCTTCATCGGACCGCCGCTGCAAGAGACTTTCGCCGCCGCCGGACTTGATCCGGATGCGGTCAAGGCGGCCATTGGCGGCTACCGCTCATACTTCGCCGTCCAGGGCATCTTTCAGAATCAGGTCTACGAAGGAATTGATGGAGTCTTGAGCGCCCTTAAGGCTGAAGGCTGGCTGCTCGGCGTGGCGACCTCAAAACCGGAACCGTTCACCGAACGAATTCTCGAACACTTCGATCTCGCCCACTACTTCGACGTTGTCGCTGGATCGACCATGGATGGCACCCGCCGCCACAAAGTCGACGTCATCGCCCATGCGATGGCATTGGTCGCCCCGCTCGGTGGAATACGACGGGCAGTTATGGTGGGCGATCGGGCCGTGGACATCAACGGAGCTCAGGCACACGGACTGGGCTCGATCGGAGTGACCTGGGGTTACGGTTCACTTGACGAACTGGTGGCTGCCGGTCCGTCAGCTCTGGCCGCCGAGCCTGGTGAGATTCTCGAACTGTTGGCTTGACCGGCGGCGAGTTAAGCTTCGGCCCATGAGTGAGTTCGGTGTCTTTGGCGACGTCCATGTCACAGTCGGTAGCGATCATGTGGCGGTTGCCGAGATTCGACGGCCACCGAACAACTTCTTTGATCTTGACCTGATCGAATCTCTGGCTCAGACAATGGCTGCGATGGACGACGAGCCTGAGGCTCGAGCCGTTGTGTTGTGTTCGGACGGAAAGCACTTCTGCGCTGGTGCCAACTTTGCAGATAGAGGAAGTTTGACGAACCCTTCGCCGACCAACGCCGATGGTTCACCTCGACACCTTTATGACGCCGCCGTCGACCTGTTCTCATCCCGGATTCCGGCTGTCGTCGCGGTCCAAGGGGCAGCTGTGGGCGGAGGGTTGGGACTGGCTTGTTTCGCCGACTTTCGGGTGGCGGCACCGGAGGCCAGGTTCTCGGCCAACTTCGCTCGCCTCGGATTCCACCACGGGTTCGGATTGTCGGCAACATTGCCACCACTGGTGGGCCAACAGAAGGCGTTGGAGTTGTTGTACACCGGTCGGGGGGTGAAAGGCGATGAGGCTCTGTCCCTGGGTTTAGCCGATCGCTTGGTGCCCCTTGCCGAGCTTCGGGCCACTGCTCACAGCCTGGCGGCCGAGATCGCCTTGTCGGCTCCGCTGGCGGTTGAATCGATTCGTCAGACGATGCGAGGTGACCTGGCTCAGCGGGTGCGGGAGGCCACCGACCGCGAGAAGGTCGAACAGGATCGACTTCGGGCGACGGAGGACTGGAACGAGGGTGTCGCCGCCATGTCGCAACGTCGGCCACCTACGTTCAAAGGCCGCTAGCCGATCAGGCCCAGTATGGATCTCGTAAGAGACGTTTCTTGAGCTTGCCGTGCGCCTCTCGAGGTAGCTGATCTACGACTTCAAAGTGCTTTGGGAGCTTGTAGGACGCCAGCCGGGTTCGGGCAAAGTCACGAATTTCATCCAAGTCCACTTCGGGCTGTCCCGCATCGGCTCCGGCGTCGTTGCAGGCCGTAGGTTCAACGACAGCCATGACCGCTTGACCCCACTCATCGTCGGGAATGCCGAAGACGGCGACGTCGGCCACCGCCGGGTGTTCAACCAACACCGCTTCGATCTCCGCCGGGTAGACGTTGGCACCACCGGTAATGATCAGATCGACCCGGCGGTCGGCCAAGTACAGAAAACCGTCATCGTCCAGCCACCCGAGGTCACCCACCGTGAACCGCCCATCGGATAACTGATTGGCTCTGGTTTCTTCGGGGTTGTTGTGATACTTCGGTGCGCCATCGGTTCGTTTGCAGTAGATGGTGCCGATTTCACCGGGCGGAAGGTCGTGTCCGTTGTCGTCGACGATGGTGTAGGAGATTGGGGCGGTTGGGCGTCCGACGGTGCCAGGGTGGGCCAACCACTCTTCACTGGAACAGATGGCCGGCCCTATGCCCTCCGACGACCCGTACAGCTCGTAGATCACCGGACCGAACCAGTTGATCATGGCTCGCTTCACCCAATCAGGGCAGGGGGCGGCCGAGTGCAGAACCCATCGAATGGATGAGAGGTCGAAGCCTTGACGGGTGTGGTCGTCGAGCTTGAGTAGCCGGATGAACTGGGTAGGCACCATCGTGGTGGCGACAATCCGGTGTTCTTCAATGGCGGCAAGCGTCGACACCGGGTCGAAGCGAGGGTGAAGAACAACGTCGAGGCCCTGCCCAAGAGTTGCGGTGAAGACTCCGAGACCCAGTGCGTGATACAGCGGTGTCGTGATGAGAGTTGTCCCGGTGGATGGTTTTGCCACCAGCTCTGCCCACCCGGACCACCGCGAGGACCATGCGTTGGTTGGTCCACTGTGATCGGGCCGATTCACCCCTTTTGAGCGGCCGGTTGTGCCACCGGTGAAGAGCATCGGCGACCCCGATGCTCGCTCCGTTAGGACGTCGCCCGGAACCGTGTCCAGCCAGCCTTCGTATGATTGGATGCTGGTGGTTGCCTCCGCCTCTGTCGCCTCATCGGAGCCGACGATGACAACCGGTATGTCCCCTGACATCGCCACTGCGTCGTTGGCCAGCTGGGCCAGCTCGGGGGTGGTTACCAGCAGGCGGGCATCGCTGTCGGTGATAAGGTCGGCCAGCTCTGAAGCGGTCAAGTGCCAGTTCAAAGGAACCAACCGGGTTCCCGCTCGGGTATTGCCCAGGGCCCACTCGGCCCACTCGAGCCTGTTGTGGGACAACACGGCCCAAGCCTCGCCTTGCCCGACGTCGCGGTCTAAACATTGGGCAACCTGTCGAGCCCGTTGCTCCAGAGCCGCCCATGTCACGGTGTCGCCACCGAAGCGAACGGCGACGTCCGCCGGATGGCCAACGTCAATGAGGTCGGCCGGTTGTAGCGGAGAGTCCGCCGTATCTGTCAACGGGTTCTGGCTTTCATGACTCGACCAGTGTGACAGTTCCCGCTGTGCCGTCAACCTCTAGGACGGTGCCAGTCTTGATTCGTTCGGTGGCGCCCTCTACCGACACCACGCACGGGATCCCGAGTTCACGGGCCACAATCACGGCGTGACTCATTAACGCTCCGACGTTAACCACCACGGCGGCTGCCGGTAAGAACAGGGGAGTCCACGCAGGGTCGGTGATCGGGGCGACCAGGATCTCGCCAGGTTGAAGTTGGTCGGCCTCGGATGGGTCGAGGATCACTCGGGCCTGGCCGATAGCCACGCCGCTTGACCCGGCTTGGCCGGTTAAGACCTCGCCTAACAGAGCCGGAGCGGAAGGAGGCGTCTGGTTGGCTTCCATGTCTTCGATCGTCGGCACGTCGTCCTGCGAGGTGATGAAGAAAGGCGGCTCGATGGCGCTGTAACGTTTGTAGAGGGCGGCTCGCTCGGTAATGGTGTCCATCAGCGACGGCGGATTGGCCAGATAGCGGGGTAGGTCCTCCCGAGTCAATAGGGCGACATGCGTCGGCTCCGGATCTCCCCCTCGTTCGGCGGCGCGTCGCACGAGCTCTCGAAAGACCTGTTTGAGCGGGTTGACGAAGCGTATGGCTCGATCCCGGGTGGCTTCTCGAGCCTGGGCCCAGAACGGTATGGACGCGACCGCTTTGTCGAAGTTGCGGGCGTCGAGGCCTTTGAGCTGGGGTCTGATCTTGGCGATCGCCGCTTGGCGTTGTTCGGTGTTGCGGACCAGCCGGATCGACGGGTCGAGGTCGTGCTCGGCTCGGCGCATGGAGTCGATGGCGGCCAAGGCCAACTCGGGGGTGTTCTCCCACGTTCGAGCCGACAGCTCCCAATCGTTGGGGCCACGATGGCCATGTTGGGAGATGAAGCCGTCGAACTGGGAGAGGAACTCGGTGGCCTCGGGGTCGTCGGCAACCCGACCGAGCACGCCGGATACACCGGCGTCGAAGGCTGCTGCCAACGATGGAGTGGATCGAACGGTTCGGGCGACTTGGTACAGGGCCTGGGAGTACTGGGCTGAGACGACATCACCGGCTGCACCCATCAGGTGGGTGACTAGCCCCGGTTCGCCGGCTGCGGTGGCCGCATCGGCCAGAATTCCGGCCACGATTCCAGCTAGCCCCGAGGACTCCATATGGTTGCCGTATACCGCTTCAAAGGCGCTGGGGAACGAATCCATGAAGGCCAGCAGTTCTTCGTCTGAAGCATCGAGGGAAGGTCTGGCGGCTTCGAAGTCAGCCACTCGACGGTAACTGTCGGCCACCACCGGTGGAGGCGAGTCGGTGTTGAGTGCCGAGAGTACGGAGCGGAGAATGCGCAGCGATGAGACGAGGCTCTTGTCACCGTCGCTCGGTTGGTAGGGCGGAGGATTCCGGTCGGCGAAGAAGGCGTTGTCGATCGCCTCGGCTGAAGATCCGGGGGCTCTCACCCCTGAGATCCGGAGATACGACAAGTTGAGATAGGCGTAGCCTGCGAACAGACCGACGATGACCGGCTCGTCGCTGTCGAAGTCTCCTCGTGTTTTGATTCCCAACTTGGCGTAGGTGTCGCGCCAGGCTTTCTCAGCCGCCAGGATTCCGTAGTGGTAAGACAGCGGTGTCACTACATCAGGAAAGACCTCGCCGACGTTGCTTCTCGTATTGATCGGCCAGCGATCGTTGACCTTGCCCTCGACAATCCACCGTGTTCCCACGACTCTTCCCCACTTGTTGTTGGATCGACAGATCGACTTAGCTTGACTGTAGGGCAGCACCCGGAGGCGGCGCCAACGGGAGCTGCCATGGGACTAGGCTCGCAGGTAGAACGATGCGGTCGGTGTGGTGTTGCACCGGAAGCGAGGGATCGTAGGTGTGATGAGTAGCGGCGGAGTAGTCGAACGATGCGATGTCAGGGGCCGGTCGTCGGGGTTCGTCCTATGCTTCTTGGTCGGGGCAACGTTTGCGTTGGTTGGCTGTACGGCGAGTCAGTCGGATGACGAAAGTCAGCCGGTTGCCGTAGTTGTGGCAGATAGCAATCTGAGCTCTCAAGAGCTCGACCCGGCTACCACCGCCACGACGACCACGGTTGACGTAGCCGAGGACAAGTCATTGACCGTGGTTGAAGTTGCCGATGACAAGTCATTGGCGACAACTGGACCTGACGGCCTTCGAGTCCTCGATATCGATTACACCGTCGAAGACGGGGTGGTGAGTGGGCAGGTGCTTGAGAACGGCCAGCCGGTCAGCAACGTTCATGTACGGCTGCAGGATCCGGACACCAAAGAGACGTTTCAGGAACGGGGAACGGATCTGGACGGCCGCTACAAGTTCGGTCCGCTGGATCCGGCTTGCTACATGACCAAAGCCGTCGCCCCCGACAACGCTCAGTGGGTCGATCGCTACAACAGCAAGCGGTACGCCTGGGATTACATGTGTATCGAGGAGTAGGCGGTTCGCTCAGCTTCTGATCTCGGCTATGGCGTGGGCTAGCGGCTCAAGTACATTCGGGTCGTGCGGCGGCGGCAGGTAAAGCAGGACTTCGTTGACACCGTTATCAAACTGCTTGGCCGCCAGCTGGGCTACCTCGCCAGGCGCTAGATCGGTCCCAACCCAAACCGAGGTTGAGATCCAAATCTCTGATGGGTCCCGCCCGATCTGGGCGCACTCGGCGTCGAGCTGCGATTTTCTCTCAAGAAATTTGGCTGTTCCCTGGCCCATGAAGTTCCAGTGTTGGGCGTAGCGAGCCACGAGAGGCAGTGTTCGTTTGGGTCCTTGGCCTCCAATGCAGATGGGAGGATGAGGCTTCTGTAGGGGCTTGGGGTTATTCCGAGCTTCGGTGAGGTTGAAGTAGTTGCCATCGAAGCTAGTGGTCTCCTGGGTCAGCAGCCCTTGCAGCACAGCGCAGGCCTCTTCGAAACGATCGAAGCGCTCGGTCAACGAGCCGAGTTCGATGCCGTAGGCGTTGCACTCCTCCTCATTCCACCCGGCTCCGATCCCGAGTTCGAGTCGACCGTTGGAGACGATGTCCAGAGTTGACGCCATTTTGGCCAGCACCGCGGGGTGGCGGTAGACGATGCCGTTGACCATGGTCCCAATGCGCAACCTGGTGGTGGCTTGGGCCAAAGCGGTAAGCGTTACCCACGCCTCCATGCACGGTCCAGTGGTGTCGGGGACGTTGATGGGGTAGAAGTGGTCGAAATTCCAGGCTCCGGTGAACACCTCGATGTCATCCGCAGTCTGCCATACGGCCAGCATGTCCTCCCATGTCGTGTATTGCGGTGACGTCTTGATGCTGAACTGCATGTTGTTTCCCTTGCGTCGATTGGTGGCCAGGTTAATGGATGGCATTGGGGTGTGAGGAGCCACCGTTAACTCGTCTTTCGCCTCGTTGGCCTACCGTGGGCCCCATGGCCGTCGACTTGTGCTTGGAAGCAACTGCAGGAGTGCTGCACGCACTTGAGATGACGTGGATCGAGCTGTTCTGGCCCGGGCGATCTTCCGACCGTCCAGCAACATCGGCACCCCAGATGCTGGAGCTTGATGCCGGACGAATCGTCGCTGATGCAACGTTCAATCAGTTGGTTGCTCAATCAGCTGATGCTCTACCGTTTGACGAGGCTCAAACGCTTTGGCTGGTCGACGTGTGCGGCCTGAGCTACGCCGAAGCGGCCGATCAAATGGCAACAACCCACACCGAGGTGACGTTCCTCGTCCGCCAGGCCCGGGGTCGGGTGCGAACCGATCTATTGTCGAATCCGTCTGTGGGCTGAGCCTGGCGACAAAGCCTGAGCTGCTTAATCCTTCAGGTACCGGCGGCGGAGGTCGGCTTTGCGTAGTTTGCCGGTGGGCAGCCTGGGAAGCTCGCCCTCGAAATCGACTGACTTCGGACACTTGTAGGTCGAGAGTCGCTCTCGGCAGTAGGCCAGCAATTCGTCGGCCAACTCGATTGACGGCTCGTGGCCGGGCAGAAGTTGAACAGCGGCCTTTGCTTCCTCGCCGAGGTCGTCGTTCGGTACACCGAAGACCCCGACGTCGGCCACCGCAGGATGGCCGACCAGCACGTCTTCGGCTTCCCTGGGATAGATGTTGACCCCGCCGGAGATGATCATGAACGACTGGCGGTCGGTCAGGAAGAGATATCCATCGGCGTCGACATAACCGACATCGCCGTAGGTGATGTAGCCCTGGGGCGAGGTTGCTTCAGCCGTCTTGCCAGGGTCGCCCTTGTATTGGAACTGCCTCGTCGGTCGGAAGTGGACCAGACCGGTTTCGTCTGCGGGGAGCTCGGTGCCATCGCCAGCCAGGATGAACACGTCGCTGGGATCAGCCTTGCCCACCGAGCCTGGGTGTTGCAGCCATTCGTGGGGTCCGATGGTTGTCATTCCGATGGCTTCGGTTCCGGCGTAATATTCCCAAACGATGGGGCCCCACCATTGCATCATCTGGTGTTTGACATCGGGTGGGCAAGGGGCGGCGGCGTGAATGGCCATGCGATGGCTCGATAGGTCGTATGCCGTCCGGGTCGACTCCGGTAGCTTCAGCATTCGCACGAACATGGTCGGCACCCATTGGCTGTGGGTGACGCCGTGCCGTTCGATTGCCGCCAGCGCCGTTTCCGGGTCGAAGCGATCCATAATGACCGTGGTGCCGCCACGCTCGTGTACTCGCTGGCAGGCCCGGAGCGGCGCGGCGTGATAAAGAGGTGCGGGTGAGAGGTAGACCGTTTCGGTGTCGTAGCCCCAAAGGTTGGGTTGCGTTGCCGCCAGAGCTTCGGCCTCTAGTTCCCACGGGGCCGTTTGTGCCAGTGGAGCGAGCACACCTTTTGGTCGACCGGTGGTGCCAGAAGAATACAACATGGTCTGCCCGGCTGATTCGTCATCGATCGGCGTCGTCGGGTGTTGGTCGACCGCGGTTCTGTAGTCCTCCCATTCTGCGTGACTGTCGCCGCCGACCAAGAGGCGCCGGAGGACTGCTGAACCGTCGATGGCATCGGCCGTGTCGAGGAGCTTCGCTGTTGTGATCAGGACTTTGGCTTCACAGTCGTCGACGATGTAGGCGGCCTCGTCGACGGCCAGATGCCAGTTGATGGCTGTCAGGTACAGACCCGATCGAAGCGCGGCCCACATCGCCTCGAAGCACTCGATGTTGTTCTCCATCAATAGGGCGACTCCGTCACCCCTCTTGAGGCCCGATCGACGAAAAAGGTGGGCCAACTGGTTGCTGCGGGCGTCGAGTTCGTGGTGGGAGATGGTTTCGCCGGTCGAGTCCACAACGACGGCTGGATGGTCGGGCGTTTCGACTCCCCATCGTCCCGGATACATACGTCAAGGGTAAGTCAACCGGGTCCGGTTTAGATGGCCAGATCTCGAAACGGGGTGTCGCGAGCCGGACCCGGCTCGGGAGGCAAACCCAGGACGCGCTCGCCCAAGATGTTGCGCTGAATCTCGTCGGTTCCGCCGCCCAAACTCATGCCCCGACAGTTGAGGATTTGGAAGCCGAAGAAGTCGGCGTCTCGCGACGCCGGATCCGAGAGGTCACTTGCCCATGCCGCGGATCTGTTGAGCGCCATTCGCCCGGCTAGCTCGGCTGCGGCCCGTCCCTGGCGGGTCCGCCACAACTTGCCGACCGAGGGGTGGGTGGCGGCCGCTCCCAACCAGCCCATGATCTGTTGGCCGCTGTACAGGCGGGCGAGCTCCTGTCGGACTAAATAGTCGTTCTGTCGTTGCGTTCGTTCGGCCAACTGCCGGAGTTGTTGGAAGGGAATGGGGGCCCGACCCTCTTTGGAAAACTGGTCGACCGCGCCGCCTAGTGAAGCTGTGCCCGTTTGTACTCGCTCGTGGCCGAGCAGAGCTACCGCCGGTCGCCAGCCATTGTTGATGTCACCGATGACCCAGTCTCGGGGAATCGTGGCTTCGTCGAGGAAGACTTCGTTGAACCCCGCTTTGCCGGTCATTTGCACCAAAGGGCGGACCTCAACACCTTCTTGGTCCATGGGAAGAATGAACATGGTGATGCCACGGTGCTTTGGGAGGTCGTGGTCGGTTCGAGCCAACAGAATGGCGTAACTGCTCCTTTCTGCTCCAGATGTCCAAACTTTCTGCCCGGAAACAACCCACTGGTCCCCGTCGAGCACAGCAGTTGTTCGAAGTGACGCCAGATCGGATCCGGCGCCGGGCTCGGAGTACAGCTGACACCACATGTCTTCGCCCCGCAGGCCTGGTCGGAGAAAGCGTTCTTTGAGTTGTTGATTGCCGAGGTCACGGATGGTCGGCATGGCCATGCCGACCGCTATTCCAAACATCATGTCTTCGCGGGGCACCCGACCGTCGCTTGCCTCGCGGTACGCGGTGACATAGTCGGCGTCCAGGCCGCGACCACCGAACTCGGTTGGGTAGTCGAGGGCGGCTAGGCCATGGTCGTACAGGGCGACCCGCCAGGCTTTGGCCCGGGCCACGGTGCCCTCTGACGTTCCGGCCACGGCGTTGGGCATGGTTTGGTCGAAGAACCGTCGGACCTCATCACGAAACGCATCGAGACTTGGTGTTCCTGGTTTGGACTCCGACGTCATGGCGTCGAAGCGTAACACTGGGCATTGGCCGCGAACCAGACGGAATGCTGGAGTCTTGAGGTCAACGGACGTGCTCTGCGACGGCGTAGGATCCGGAGCCGTCAGCGCTGGGGCGAAAGCTTCTGTGCGGTGAGAAGGGCGGAGCCTGTGGCAGCCTGAAACCACTGCTCGGGGTCGATGCTCACCTTCGAGCGGAGGCTGGCTTTGATGCGCCGGCTAGATCCTGAGGGGTGACTGGCGAGGTTGGTGGCGAGTCGGTTGGCGGTCGGGCTGACTTCACCGTCGGTTACTAGTTGGTGAATCAAGCCCAGTCTCAGCAGTTCGTCGGCGCCCACTCGGTCGCCCAGGTAGGCCAGGCGTCCGGCGATCGCCTCGCCGGCCTTTAGCCGAAGCCAAGCGGCGTTCATCGGGATCGGGGCGCCCTGGCGGATCTCGCCGACTTGGAGGAATGCCGACTCGCCGGCGACGATGACGTCTCCAGCCAGGGCCAGAGCGGCCCCGGCATTGATGCCGTAGCGATCGAGCGCCACCACGATCGGACATGGGCATTTGAACAGGGCGATATTGGTGAGCCGCCATTCCTGCGAAAACGTCGAAACCCAGTCTGGTGCTGGTTCACGCTGCAACTCGGTGAGGTCAACGCCTGAACAGAACGCCCCCTCAGCGCCCCGAAGGACAATGGAGGCGATGTCGGGGTCCGAACCTAGTTCGGTGACCGCCTCACGCAACTGCACGGCCATGGGACCAGTAATGGCGTTGCGGCGATGTGGTCTGGTGAGAGTGATGGCGGCCCAGCCCTCACTCCTGTCCACTGCGATCGGGGGTTGGTTGTAGCTGCTATCGGCATTCTCGCTCACCGAACGAGGGTGGCACAACGCGTGAGACACTGCACGTGCAAGGCGTTGACCTAGTGGGCGAGCGGCTGCCGTTGGGCCAAGTAGAGAGCGGTGACGTATGGACGTTCAACCACGCCGCCAAACTTGGCGTTGGCCAGATGTTCGACCTCATCCAAAATCCGATGGCGGGTCGAGTCGGGGAGCGCCATCCACGGGGAGAACGAAGCGAACAACCGCCGAAGCTCGGCGGCCGTGTGACGGCCGGTCCAAGGAATGAGGTGCTGTGTCACGGGGCCGAACATGGCGGTGGTTTCAAGTTCCGCCGAACGGGCGGGCAAGTCCAAGGCGTAGGGCTGAACGTCGATGCCAGCACTTCCGTCATCCACCAACTGAGGGGCGTGTTGCTCCAGCATCGGTTGCAGTACATCGTGGAACGGATCGGGTCTGGTCGGGTCGCCGAACGACGTCCACCACAGGGCCAGCCAACCGCCGAGGCGCAGGATTCGTCCCGCTTTGAGCAGCCCGACATCGGGGTCGATCCAATGAAACGAGGTCCCGGCCGCTACCACGTCAAATGCCTCATCGGGCAAGTCGGCGGCCTCAAACGAGGCGGCAATGACACGAAGGCGTTCGGCTTGTTCGGTACCCCGGTACCGGGCGTCCAACATCTTGGCGAAGTCCGGCGACAACTCGATGGCGGTCACGTGGGCGTCGGCGCTGAGGAGGTCCTCGGTTGCCTGCCCCGAGCCCGGTCCGATCTCGGCGATCTGACAGCCCGGTCCTAGCCCGCAGGTTTGGCGAAGGTGCTCGAACACCTCTGCCGGGTAGCCGGGTCGACCGTCACGATAGGCGGTGGCATGGTGCCCAAAGGCGTCTCGGCGTTCGGCAGGAAAAGGCAGTTCGGCCATCTGCCCGAGAGTAGTGGAGAGCTGGCCTCGAGGTGAGCGAGATTCGGTTGGCGGGCGAGGGTGGCAGTACTGTGAGACTGTGCTCAACCGGTTTGACGACTACCCAATTCATCAGACTCCCGAGCCGATTGCCCACCCGGCGACGTCGAATCCGAACTTCTACGATCGAACGTGGTTCAACGGCTACCGGTCCGACGGTTCGGCTTATTTCGGTTTCGGAATGGCCGTGTATCCTCACCGCGGCATCATGGACTGCCACTTCAGTATTCGCGTGGCCGATGGACCCCAGCACTGTTTTTACGCATCGCGTCGGGCCCCCCGGGACCGAACTGACACGACGATCGGACCCTGTCGACTTGAGGTCGCCGAGCCGCTCCGACAGACGCGACTCATCATCGATGACAACGACAGCGGCATCTCCTGTGATCTGACGTTCTCGGCCCGTACCTCTGCCATTGAGGAAGGGCGGCAAACACTTCGTCGTGGTCAACAGGTAATGCTCGACGCCACTCGGTTCGCCCAGTTCGGCCGCTGGAGCGGCAGGGTCGACTACCCCGGAGGTCACGTCGACGTCGACGAGGAAACCTGGAGGGCCACGAAGGATCGCTCATGGGGAATCCGTCCGGTGGGCGAACGGGTTCAGATCGGGGCACCCAAACCGCTGGGCTCGGTCTTCTTCCTTTGGGCTCCTTTGCAGTGGGATGATCATGTCAGCCATGCTGTCTTCTTCGACGGCCCGCATTGCGAGGCTTTGATTCGCGAGGGACTGACCGCCCCGCTTTACCAATCGACCGCTGACATCCCCGACGACGTGGACCAGGTGGCAACAGTCATGTCCACCGCCGCGCATCGACTGGACTACCAGCCCGGTACCCGGTGGGTTCAGCGCGGTGAGATTGACCTGATCGGCCTTGGAGGGGATGTCCGCACCATCACCGTTGAACCGCGGCTGCGGTTTCAATTCAAAGGCCTGGGCTATGGCCACCAGGACTGGGCCCAGGGAATGTGGAAAGGTGAGCTGGCCGTAGCCGGAGAGAGCTTCAACCCCGATGAACTGGACCCGCTGGCTCCTGACAACATTCACGTGCAACACGTTGTCGAAGTGGGCGACAGCGCTGGAAGAAGTGGGGTCGGAGTCCTGGAACACCTGATCATCGGTCCCTATGAACCGTATGGCTTTACCGACCTGCTCGACGGGGCGGACTGACGGCGGTGTCCGACTGGGCGACCATTGGTCTTGATAGCGCATGGATTGCCGCTATGTTGGCCGCTCACCGCGAGACCGAAGCGCTACCAACCGTCACCTTCGACTCCTTTCTCGGGACAGGGCAGATGAGTCGCACTGCTCGGTTTGGTGTCGCCTGGCCCGACGGAGGAGATCCATCGTCGATCGTGGTCAAAGTGCCTTCAACCGATGACGGAACACGACAATACGGGTTTGAGCACGGGCCGTATTTGACCGAGCACGTGTTTTATCAGGCGGTGGCCTCGGAGGTGGATGTCGCTTCGGTTGGCGTTCACGGTTTGTTCTACGACCAAGCGTCGAGCGACTTCGCCTTTGTGCTTGAAGACATGGTCGGGTACGAGCCTGGCGATCAGTTCGCTGAACCCGACGGCGAACAGTTGACCAGTGCGATTGAGCAGGCCGTGGCCCTTCAGGCCCGAGCTTGGGGTCGTCCCACAGAGGCGCCGTTTGCGACGCTCACCGGAGACCGGGAGGGGCGAGCGGCTCGAACCAAGATGATGTTGCAGGCCTTCCTGCCATCGGTAGTTGAGCGCCTCGGTCACGGTTTGGACGACGGAATAGCAGACCTCATGGAGCGTTTCGCCGACGCCGCCGACGTCTGGGGGTTGCGCCAGTCAACGCCGATGACCCTGGTCCACGGCGACTACCGACCCGATAATTTCATGTACGGGCCGGTCGACTCGACTCGGCGGCTGGTAATCGTTGACTGGCAGACCCTGCGAATGGGGCGTGGGGTCACCGACGTCGCCTATTTGCTTGGCGGGGCACTGGATCCCGGGCATCGCGCCCAAATCGAACGGGAGGTGGTGGTCGACTATCGCAACCGTCTCTCGGCTTGTGGCATCAACTATCCCGAAGACCAGTGCCTGACAGACTACGCCTTGGCGTCACTGCACGGGGTTGCCATAGCAGTCGGTGCAACGATGTTGGCCGATCAAACCGAACGGGGCGACGCGCTGTTCACCATGATGCTCAACCGCCACGGTCGCCACGCCCTCGACTGGGAAGCCATGGGCTTGCTGACTCAGTAATTGGAACCCGGCGGGGGAGTGAAGCTACAGAGAGCTTTGGCGGACTGCGCTTCGACGCTGGAAGTAGTCGCCCACCTGGTTCAGGGCCAACACAGTGATCGTCAGGGCCAACGAGGGCCATAGCACCTGTGAAATGTTGGCTTTGATGTCTCGGCGGGCCTGGTTGATCATGTTGCCCCACGTGGACTGGGGTAGCTGAACACTCAGGCCCAGGAATGACAGCGAACCCTCGACCACCACCACGAAGGCTGCGGCCACCATGGCATAGGCCAGCAGCGTCGGCAGCACGTTAGGGATGATCTCGCGGAACAGGATCTGACGTCGGCGGGTTCCGATGGCTTCGGCTGCCAGGACAAACTCGCGATTGGAGATGGCCAGACTGTTGGCCCTGGCCACTCTGGTGTAGGCCGGAATGGACAACACACCGATCACGAAGCTGATCAGACTGAGGCTGCGAACCTCGAACACCGACACCAGTGCCAGCAGAAGTACGAGGGCGGGGAAGGCCAAGATGACGTCGATGACCGCCATGGCCACAGTTTCCAGCCTGCCCCGAATGTAGCCGACCAACGATCCGATGAGTCCGCCGATAATGACACCGAAGGCGGCCGAAACACCGGCCACGATCAGGCTAACCCAGGCTCCGTGGACCAGACGAGAGAACGTATCACGAGCGATGGCGTCGGTTCCCAACCAGTGTCTGGCCGACGGTCCTTCCAGCGGTTCCCCGGTGCCGAATTCACCGGTGTTGGCATCGAAGTTGTTGGTCTGGAGGTTTGGGTCTTTGAGCGGCAGGGCCCCGCCGAACACGCTCTCGTCCAACTTGGCGTAGATGGCACCGAACACCACTAGTAACAGCCAGATGGTGGACAACTTCACCAATTTCGGCATGTCGGTGAACCAGCCGAAGCGTGACCGTGTGGTCGGGCCTTCGACTGGAGCCACCGTTCCGGCAACGCCTACGTCGGCCAGGGGGGAGATGAGAGTCGGGTCGGTCACCTTCAGCTCCTACGAATTCGTGGGTCGACGACGGCGTAAAGCAGATCAACCACAGTGTTGACAACCACGTACACCACGGCGATGAACACCGTGATGCCTTGGATAACCATGATGTCACGCTGGCTAATGGCATTGATAAGGCGGAAACCCAGGCCGGGAATGGCAAAGAGGGTTTCGATGACCACCGTGCCGCCTAAAAGAGCGCCGAAGTTGATGCCGAGGATGGTCATCAAGCTGAGTGAGCTCGGTCGTAGTGCATGACGCAAGAGGATGAATCGGTCGGTAAGGCCTTTGGCCTTGGCTGCCAGGACGAAGTTCTCCTGGAGAGTGGCGATCATGTCCGACCGAACTAGCCGAGAGAAAATGGCCATCTGAGTCATGGCCAGCGCGGTGGCCGGCATGATAGACGTCTTGAAGTTCCCCCAGACGTCGTCGGAGAGTCGGGTCCAGTTGGACGCCGGCAGCCATCTCAGCGTGACCGAAAACAGCCAGATCAAGAAGATGCCGGTGATGAAGTTTGGAACCGACAGCGCCACTTGAGCGAAGGCCGATGAGAAGGTATCGGGCCAACGTGATTCCTTGTAGGCGCCCAGAACCCCTAGCGGGATGGCCAACAAGATGGCGATGGCGATCGCCATCGTCGCCAATTGGGCGGTTACCGGGATGCGCTGTTGAATGGTTTCAGCGACGGGGACGCCCCGGTTTATGTAGGACTCGCCTAAATCGCCGGTAAGCGCCCGCCCCAGCCAGTTCACGTAGCGCACCGGAATGGGATCGTTCAAGCCGAGTTCTTCGCGAACCTCCAGGAGAAGCTCTTCGTTCTGGACTCCCTCGACCCCGAGGACAGCCACCGCCGGGTCACCCGGGAGGAGCGACGTCATCAAGAACGACAGGAACGTAACAGCGAATAGGGTTGCCACCAGCCGTAGCAGCCGGGTTCCTAAAACTCTCGCCATGAGATCCTTGTCATGATGGGTCGCTCCTCCGGGTCAAACCGTTGCCGTCCTACTACCTGTTAGCCGGCCAGCCAGACCTGGTGCCAGCGGCCTTCGGCGTTGGGCATGCCTTGGCCGAGGGTGCCGCTTGGCAGCTCCCACGACACCAGTCCTTCAACCGAGGCGTCGGTGATTAGCGCCGTGGCCGTGTGGCCCGACCACCAGACCGGAACATCCTCGGCGATCTTCAGGCTGATTGCTTCGTAGAGAGCCTTGCGCTCGTCGAAGTCGTCAGTCCTGATGGCACCGATGGCGGCCTGGAAAACATCGCCGTCAAAGTAGTTGGCGAAGTTCAACGGTGAAACGACATCGGGAATACCGGCGGCCTCAGCAACCTCGGCAGTGGGTGGAGCGAAGGCGGGGTTGATCGTCGTGGACGGATCGTTGTCGTCGGAGAAGCGCCAGCAGTGAGCACCGTGGCTGCCGACAAATCCGTTGTCAGCCCCCAGGGCGTAGTTGATGTGAGTCTGCTGGTCGTAGTTGGTCAGGTTGATGTCGACCAATTCGGTGGACGTTGCCACCTCGAAGCCGACCTGCATTGCGGCGATCAGGGTCGGGTCGGGCGGGCATGAGAGCTCGTACTCGATCTTCTCACCGACAGCCTTACCGTCCGAACGCTCGGGGTCGTTGACGTACTCTTCCAGCAGGGCCTTGCCGCCTTCGAAGTCGAACTGTGGCCAAGCGGCCGCAGCTGCTTCGGAGTACCAGGGGGAGTCAGGGCTGTACCACTGGGTGCCCGGCAGCGAAATGCCGGTCCCGCCCAACGCTTCGATGACCTGGTCCTGAGGCGTCAAGTGAACGAGTGCCTTGCGGACACGGATGTCGTCGAACGGCGGCACCAGCACGTTGAACATGCCACCACCGACGTTGCTGCCCTGGAACTCGAACAGTGTGATCTCAGCTCCACCATCGCGCTCGGCCCGGCCGTCACGGATGGTGTTCTGACGTAAGGTGTGGGCGACCTGTGTGGTACCTGACAACGTGGCGTCCAACCGGGTTCCCTCATCGGGAATTGGACGGAAGGAAATCTTGTCCAGGTAGGGCAACTGGGTGCCGTTTTGGTCGGTGCCCCAGTAGTCGGCGTTGCGAACGACGATGGTTTCGTTGTCCAGGTCTCGACTTTCGAAGGCAAACGGGCCGGTACCCACCGGTGCGCTGTTGAAGGCGTCGCCGTCGGCTGCTGCCCCGGGCTCGAACACCATGCCGAGCTGAGCTCGTGACAGGTAGGCGGGGAAGGCCGAGTTCGGCTGGCTCAGGCCGTAGGTGACCTCAAGGTCTCCGGTGGCTTCTACTGTTGCCAGGTTTGACGCTGCGATCTGAGACTGGGATTGGGACCCGGTCTGCTGAATGGCGAACATGTCAACCAGCGACTGAGCGGTCAATTCAACACCGTTGTGGAAGGTGACTCCGCTGCGGAGGGTGCCCACCCATTGAGTGAAGTCTTCGTTGGATTCGATCGACTCCAGGAGCCACGGTTCGTAGTCGCCGGTTTCGGTGGACTCCATCAACTTGTCGTAGATGGTGACAAAGATGTTGTAGCAAGCCGATGCGCAGGTGTCCTCCCAGGGACGCATACCGGGAAGCTCGGCCTCAAGACCGACAGCGATCTCGCCACCGGAAACTCGTTCGGCCGTTTCTTCTTCGATCTCGGTGTCGACGTCGCCTTCTGCTTCTTCGCCTGCTGCGGCGACGTCATCTTCGGTCTCTTCGGCTTCGGTTTCCTCGGTCGCTGTCTCGTCTTCAGCTGCTGCGTCGTCGGCGTCATCCGACCCTCCGCACGCTGCGACGAGCAACGTAAAGGCCATCAGAACGGCTAGCAAGCGCGCCAGCCGTCCGTTTAGTCGTTCGCTCAATTGTCTCCCCTTCTCAGTTGCATCTGTTTCAGTTTGATTGAATGTCAGATAGCCGCCCGACCGGATTTCGGGCGTTCAGCGATTGTACGTCTGTGACTGTGTTCACACCAGCTCAGCGCCGCTTGTTGGCGCGGTCTCTTCATGTTGTTGGTTGGAGTTGGTTATCTCGACCAGTGGGTGGTGGCAGGCCACGTAGTGGTCGCCGCTCACCTTTCGCATCTGCGGTTCTTCCCGCTCACATATCTCGTCAGCCAGTGGGCACCGTGTGCGGAACCGGCAACCGGACGGTGGTGCCAGCGGTGAAGGCAACTCGACTTCGCCTTGCAGCGTGGTGTCGAGCTCGGCAGTCGGGTCGGGAACAGGAATCGAGCCAAGCAGCAGCTTGGTGTAGGGGTGAGCCGGATTGGCGTACAACTCGTCGGATTCTGAGACCTCGCACATCTTCCCGAGGTACATGACGGCAACCCGGTCACTAATGTTCTTGACCACAGCTAGATCGTGAGCGATGAACACTAAGGTCAGCCCATATCGGTCCTTGAGCGTCTTCAGCATGTTCAGGATCTGAGCCTGAACCGAGACGTCGAGAGCGGATACTGGTTCATCGCAGATGATTAGCTGCGGTTCCATGACCAGGGCTCGGGCTATCGAGATCCGCTGACATTGTCCACCCGAGAACTCGTGCGGGTATTTGTCTCTGGCCACGTCGGGGTCGATGCCGACCGCTTCGAGCTGTTCGCTGACGAGCTTCCATTGCTCGTCGGCGTCGTCGGGACCCCAGACTTGTAGTGGCTCGGCGACGACGTCCCCCACGGCCCGCCGCGGATTTAGCGACGAGATTGGATCCTGGAAGATCATTTGCAGCTTCGTTCGGTGCCTGCGCATCTCGGGACCGTCGAGGGCGGTGAGATCGGTTCCGTCCAATATCACGTTGCCTGATGTCGGCGTCGGTAGCTGGAGGATGGCTCGACCGGTGGTCGATTTGCCGCAACCCGACTCGCCAACCAGCCCGAGCGTTTCGCCTTTGATGATGTCGAAACTGATGCCGCTTACGGCTTTGACTGTCTTGTCCCGTCCGACCGGGAATTCGACAGTAAGGTCCTCAACTCGTAGAAGGGCGTCGTCGCGAAGATGTGCTTTGCCCGAACCCGCCATTACTTCTGACCCGCCACTATGACGCCGCCTCTGCTGTTGTGGTTGCCAGGCCCGAGAGGGCGTCGGCCTCGATCAGCGCGACGCCTTCCTCTGTTGCTGTTACTTTGCCAGCCGCGGCCAGGGTCTGAACGAGCCCGCCTTCGAGATTGCTCTGCCAAGCTTGGTCGCCTTCGGGGGTCCCCACCGGGTACCAGCAGGCAAACTCGTGTCCGTCCGAGCCGGCCGATACGAGTTGTGGTTCTTCCTCACGACACTTGGGTTGCACGTACGGGCAGCGGGGTGAGAATGAACAGCCCGTCGGAGGGTTGATGAGATCGGGCGGCCGTCCGATGATTGCGCTCAGCTTGGTTTGCTTCGGATCGTCGATCTTGGGGATGGCCCGAAGCAGCGCCTCGGTGTATGGGTGACGCATTGAGGCGAACAAGGTGTCAGTGGGAGCCTTCTCCACGATGCGACCGGCGTACATGACGGCGATCTCATCGGTTCGCCCGGCCACGACGCCGAGATCGTGGGTGACCAGAATCATGGTCATGTTCCGTTGCCGCTGCTGTTCAGCCAGCAGGTTGAGAATCTGGTGTTGGACGGTCACGTCCAGGGCGGTTGTCGGTTCGTCAGCGAACAGCATGTTTGGCCCGCAGGCCAAAGCAATGGCGATACAGACCCGCTGTCGCATCCCTCCCGACAGTTCGTGGGGGTAAGCCTTCAGCCGGGCTTCGGGTTCTGGTATCTGGGCGCTTCGCAACAAGGCCACTGCAGTGTCGACGGCATCGGCCTTTGACTGTCCCAGGTGATGCTGAACGTGTTCAGTCAATTGCCTGCCGATGCGAACCACCGGGTTGAGCGAGGTCATGGGATCCTGGAAGACCATGGCCATCTCGGCCCCCCAGATGTCCTGCATCTCCTGCGGCGACTTGCTGAGAAGATCTTCGCCCCTGTAGGTGATCGACCCGGTGGTGGAGGAACCGCCGGCGGTTATCAGCCTCATGATTGAGCGTGACAGAACCGTCTTTCCGGAACCGGATTCACCGACCAGTCCCATAGTCGTTCCCGCCTTGAGGGAGAACGAAACGTCATCGACTGCTTTAACCGGGCCCGCCGGAGTCTCAAACGTCGTACGTAGATGATGAACCGATAACAGGTCGTTACTCGCCATGTGGCTTCATATGGCAACACATTGGTGTGACCTAGGTCAACTCACGGCACAACATTGCAACGTTGTTCGCCTTGCCCGTTGGTGTGCATGGAGCGTCTGGTTGTGTGAAAGTTGGTCGATGCAGTACCACCAAGACGGCTTCAAGCCCGGCGATCCGGCCATCGCTGAGGCGAATCAGAAACGTCAAGCGCCGGATGAAATTGACGTCTTGATCGTCGGGAGTGGACCTGCCGGATTGACACTGGCAGCCCAGCTCGCCGCCTTTCCCACGATCAGCACCCGGATTGTCGAACAGAAGCCTGGGCCGCTCCAGGTGGGCCAAGCAGACGGTATTGCTTGCCGTTCCATGGAGATGTTCAAGGCGTTCGGGTTCGCCGACAAAGAGGCCAAGGAGGCCTACTGGGTTAACGAGACGGCCTTTTGGCGGCCGGATCCCGATAGCGGTCGGCCAAGGCGTGGGGGTCGGGTCCAAGATGTCGAGGATGACCTGTCGGAGATGCCTCACGTCATTTTGAGTCAGGCCCGCATCCACGACTTTTACCTGGAACTCATGGCTCATTCAGGTCATCGGCTCCTTCCCGACTACAGCCGCCAACTGATCGATGTTGCTCTAACCGCTGACCCCGACTTTCCTGTGGAGGCCACTGTGAAAGTGTTGGAGAGTTTGCCCTCATCTGACACTTGGGCACCCGACGATCAGACCGAAGTGGTTCGCGCCCGGTATGTCGTTGGCTGCGACGGAGCTCGCAGTGTCGTACGTCGGGCTCTGGGCTACAGGCTGGACGGAGAGGCGGCTCGGCAGCTGTGGGGGGTCATGGATGTCTTGGCGGTTACCGACTTCCCCGACATCCGACTCAAGTCGGCGATCCAGTCAGCGGACCACGGGAGCCTTCTCATCATCCCTCGCGAAGGCGGCTTTATGGTTCGGATGTACATCGAGCTGGATGAGTTGGACGACGGCGAACGAGCAGGCGACCGTGGGGTCACCCCGGACACGCTGATCGCCAAAGCCTCGGCGATCTTCAGGCCCTACACCTTGGACATCAAAGAGGTGGCGTGGTGGTCGGCCTACGAGATTGGGCAGCGCCTCTGCCCCAGTTTCGATGATGTACCCGATGACGAGCGCGCTAACCGGGCACCACGAATACTCATCCCCGGTGATGCCTGCCACACCCACAGTCCGAAGGCCGGTCAAGGAATGAATGTCGGTATGGCCGACGCCTTCAACCTCGGCTGGAAGTTGGCGGCGGTGGTCGAAGGCCGGGCCCGACCAGAGTTGTTGAACACCTATACCGAGGAACGCCACGCCAAAGCCAAGGAATTGATCGACTTCGATAAGGTCATCGCCAAGCTGTTCAGCGCCAAACCGACGTCGGAGGACGAGGTCGAGCAGTTCCAGCAGTACTTCCAGAAACAGGCTCGCTACACCGCCGGGGTTGAGACGCGCTACGAGGCCTCGATGATCACCGGGGACTCCGCCCATCAAGATCTGGCTCGGGGGCTGCCGGTTGGCATGCGCTTTCACTCTGCCCCGGTTATTCGCCTGGCCGACGCCAAACCAATGCAACTCGGTCATATGCTCAAAGCCGACGGTCGCTGGCGCATCGTCATTTTCGCCCCGTCGGGAGATCGAGGACGTCCCGGCGGTCCGGTAGCTGAACTCTGTGGCTTCCTGATCGACGACCCGGACAGCCCGATTCGGCGGTTCACTCCTACGGCGGTCGACCTCGACGCGGTCATTGATGTTCGGGCGGTGTTCCAGATCAACCACCGGGACATGGCCGTCGAGGAACTTCCGCCCTTGCTCCTACCGGCTAAAGGAGAGCTGGGTGTCACCGACTACCAAAAAGCGTTCTGTCCTGACCTGAAGCGCGGCCCTGACATTTTCGATCAGCGAGGCATAGACCGGCGGGCAGGAGCGGCGGTCATTGTTCGACCGGACCAGTATGTGTCCGGCATACTTCCACTCGAGGAGGTTGAGGCCTTGGCCGCGTGGTTCAATCCGGTACTGATCGAACCGACTTCCAGTCGGTAGCGAAATCGTAGAACCTTGCCCCGTCGAGAACGACAAATTCTGACGATGCCTGGTGGGTTGTCATCGCAGCGAGTCTCTCCATTCTCCGCCCGATTTTGGTGGCTCGATCTTAATCGACGGCCGCAGTTGGCGAGAGCCCTCGTCCTGACTTGCCCCGATGAGGTCAGTACAGTCGGTTCATGAGGATCGAATCGGTGCGGGCGGCCTTGATCGTCGACCAGGGTCCATTGGGGCGGTCGGGCGAAGATGTGGCTGACTGGCACGACGAAGTCGACCACATGAATCCGTTGGCCGATGATCCGGCGTTCGTGGGCCGGGCGCAGCGGTTTATCCCTCCCTGGTCCGAGGTCATATGTGTCGTCACCGCCGCCGATGGCACGTTTGGGGTTGGCCTGACCGGCCTTGGAGAGGCTGTGATGCCGATCGTCAATGACTATCTCGGGCCGATGCTCGTTGGTGAACCGGTTGATGACCTTCGGCGGCTTTGGGCCATGATGTCTGGAGCTGCCGGTGCGTATCTCGGGCGAGGGGCCGTGGCCGGCTATGCCCTGTCGGCCATCGACTTGGCTGTGTGGGACCTCTGGGGCCGTCTGCAAGGCGAACCGGTCTGGCGTCTCATTGGCGGTGACAACAACCGTCAGGCAGTCCCGTGCTACGCCACTGGTCTCTCTGTGGACGACCACCTGTCCCGTGGCTTCGAAGCGTTCAAGTTGGTGTGTCCGTGGGGGCCGGACCGCGACGACTCACTACGACGGCTGATTGAGATGATGGAGCGGGCACGGCAGGTCGTTGGTGCCGAGCGGACGTTGATGCTCGACTGCTGGATGGTGAACGAATCCGCTGATGCCCTGGCGGTAGCCGAGGCTGTCTCCCCCTTCGGGTTGGAGTGGATCGAGGACTTCGTTCGACCCGACGATGTTCTGGCCTACCGTAGGGTGCGGGAGGGTACCGAGCAGCAACTGGCCTCAGGTGAGCGGTGGTATGGGTTGGAGATGTTTGAACTTGCCCTGGACGAAGGGTGGGTGAATGTGGTTCAACCCGACGCGCTGTGGGTTGGAGGCGTAACGCCGACAATGGCGCTTGCCGAGCTGGTCGACGGATCCGATGTCGACTTGGCACTTCATTGCGGGGCCAACGACGCCTACGGTCAGCACCTCGCCTACGGCCTGGCCACCAATCGCTGGGCCGAAATGTATGTCGGAGCCCGCCCAGGGGCATCGCTCATGGACTCGTATCGGGCTACCCCGGGCATGGCCCTGCCACAAGCGGGCGCTGTTCGACCAACGGATAGTCCAGGATTTGGCATCGAGCTTTCAGCCGCCGATATCGAACGGATCATCAGACCGGTCAGCTGAGTCACTCAGTAACTGTCACTCGGCACTAGCAACCAGCGATTGGTAGTCAGTAGTTAATTCGCAGGGCGGCGACTGCCAGTCCGGTGTTGAGGTCTACCACCAGTGCGCCTCCGGCCCTGGTTGAGGTGGGGTAGGTGAGGGCCTGCAAGTGAAGCTCGCTATTGAACCACGCGTCAAGGAGCTGATCGGCGGAGGTCCCGATGCCTCCCATCCATAGGACTTCATGGTCGCAGTGAGCAAGCTCTCGTGTCCGGAGACTTCGCAGAGCGCACTGTTCGGCTTCGTCGGCCAGATCCGAGCTGAACTCGACCGGTCCCAGGCCGAGGTTGTCTCGTCGGTCGTTCAATTCGTTAACCAGGTCTCGTTGCAACCTTGGTGGTAGAAGGTCGAGAGACTGGCCTGTTGTGGTGGTTGAATCAGACGTCGGTGTCGGGTCGGGCCGAGCCGGTTCCTGGTCTTTAGGTATACTGGTTGGCACCGGTTCGGCCGGTTTCCCGGCTGTGATTTCGGGTGGAGTGGTGACAGTCGTTGCCGAGGACTGGGATGGTTCCAGCTGTTCGGCCCCGGCTTGTGAATCGCTGTCGTCGCCGTCGATTGCCGGGATGGTCGTCGGAGGTTGAGTGTCAGCCTGTGGCTGCTGGCCGTCCGCCAAAGGCTGCTGGGCGTTCTCATCAATGACGACCGAGAGGATTGGCTGATCGTCGGTAGGCTCCGTCGTCGAGACGGAGATCTCTGTGGTCGTGATGTCCTCAGTCGGGGCTGAGGCCGCCGACAGGGTTTCAGCCTCGCTGCTCTCAACGGCGGTGGATGGCTGTGTAAGCGCGCACGAGCACAGGAAAACACTCGCACCCACCATGGCAAACCGCCGGTCCACGCGGACAAGGGTAAACGTGCGCGGCGGCGGGAGCAAGGAGCCCTAGCTCAACGGTGGGAGTCGTCTTACTTAGGCCAGGACCTCCGTGGGCCGATCGGCCTATAGATCCTCGATAAGTGTTCGGAGTTTGGCAACCGCTGCGACCGGGTTGTCGGTACGGGGACTGACGTTGACGACAGTTATGCCAGCCTGCTTCCACGCCGCCAGCCGTTCCCGGACCTCGCCTTCGGGGCCGACCAGACCGGCCTTGCGGAGGTAGTCGCCCGGCACCATTGCCGCCGCCTCGTCCTTATGTCCGTCCAGGTAGAGGTCTTGGATCTTCTCGGCTTCGGCTTCGTACCCCATCAGCCGGGCGATGGTGTTGTAGAAGTTCTTGTCCCGGGCGCCCATGCCGCCCCAGTACAGGGCCACGTTGTCGCGCTGGGTGTCGACGACAGCGTCGGCTTCAGCCCCCGTGTACTGATCGCCGATAGCCAGAGCGGTACTGATTGAGATGTCCAGAGGGCCGAGTGATTCGTCCCGCTCAGCCAAACCAGCTGTCAACTCGTCACCCCAGATGCTGTCGATCTGCTCCGGTAGGAATGAGGTAGGCATCCAACCGTTGGCCAGTCGAGCGGTTTCGCGAACTGACTTTGACATGAGCGAGGCCCACCAGATTGGAATCTCCGACCGGTAGTCGTGTCGAATCAGCTTGAGGGGCTTGCCCAGTCCGGTGCCCTGACCTTCCGGCAGCGGAACCTGCACCGTCGGGCCGTCGTGCACGATACGTTCCCGTCGCAGCGCCTGGCGGGTTATCTCGATGTAGTCACGGGTGCGCGACAACGGTTTTGTGTAGGGGATCCCGTGGAAGCCTTCGATGACCTGAGGGCCGCTAGCTCCGAGCCCGAGGATGAACCGGCCGCGGCTGATGGCATCACATCCGGCTGCTGTTTGGGCCACCGCAGAGGCCGAACGGGAGTACACGTTGATGATCCCGGTTCCCAGCTCGACTTGCTCGGTCACCGCTGCCAGGTAACCAATACGACTGATGGCGTCTACCCCGTAGGCTTCGGAGCACCAAATGATGTCGAGGCCCGCTTTCTCGAGTTCGACCGCCTGACGGGCGCCTTCATGAAAGTCCTGCTGATAATGGATGGCGTAGCCGATTTTCATTCCGTCTCCCGAATTACGTTGGCTTGGCGCAGCTTCGAAATTTCACCTGGTTCGAGGCCGAGCTGATCAAGAATGTCTTGGGTATGTTCGCCGAGTCCGGGTGGAGGCCCGGACGGTCCAACCTCGGCGGTGTGGAAACGCATGGGTGCTCGGACGCTGCGTATTGTTCCGACTTCGGTTCCCGGAATCTCGCAGAACAAGCCGATGGCCTCGGCCTGCGGGTCACGAACCACTTCGTCGAGTGCCTGGACGGGCCCCCACACCACGCCTTCAGCATCGAAGACCTCGCCCCACTCGTCTCTGGTTTTGGTCGACAGCGTCTCATCTAACGCGGTGATGAGTGACTCCATGTTGCGCAGCCGGTCCCGTGGCGTCACATAACGTTCGTCGTCAATCAAGTCGTGGCGGTCGATAGCCCGGCACAACTTGGCGTAGTTGGCCGCGCCGGGCATGGAGATCACCAGCCATTTGCCGTCACCACAGGGGAATCGATTGTTAGTGGCGATGACGGCCTGGTGGCGACTGCGCAGCGGCACGAAGGCCCCGTCGACGGCGGTAATCGAATAGTCACAACCCAGAGTCCATGCGGCGGTCTCCATCAGCGACGTTTCCACCACTTGGCCCTCACCGGTTCGTTCGGCCTGGCGGAGAGCGGCCAGGATGGCACCGAAGAATGCCAGTCCGGTTGTCTGGTCACCCTGCCCGGGTCGGGCCATTGGGGGAGTGGCATCGGGGCCCTCTCGTACTGCCTCCATGAGACCCGAGCGGGCGAAGAAGGCTGTTACGTCGAACCCCGGCCGCCAGGCTTCGGGGCCGGTGGTTCCGTAACCGGTCAAGGTGGCGTGAACCAGCGTTGGGTTGAAGGCATGCAACGAGTCGGGGTCGAGGCCCATCTTGGCTTGCCGCGGCGCCAGCATGTTGCACATGAAGACCTGGGCGTCAGCCACCAGTTTGTAGACGATGTCGATGCCGGCCTCTGATGAGAGGTCGAGGGCGATTGAACGTTTACCTCGGTTACTTACGGCGAACTGGTAGTCATAGTCGCGGAGCTCGTCATCGATCTTCGGTCGCCGGGCCTGTCCCCGCCACGGGTCACCGGACAACGGTTCGATGCGGATGACGTCGGCCCCGAGGTCGGCCAGAATGGCGCCGGCGCTGGGGGCGGCCACGTAGCCGGCAAGTTCGACGACGGTTACGTCGTCTAGGGGTTTTATTGCGCTGTTCGTAGTGTTCAATGTCCTCACCTAACCTGTCGGAAGCAGGCCCGAACCTCGTCCACGAAGACGCCCGGCTGCTCGAATGCGGCGAAGTGCCCGCCTTTGGGTAGCTGGTTGAAGTGGATGAGGTTGGTAAAGCGTTTGCGGGCCCAGCGCTCGGAAGTGCGAAAGATCTCTTTGGGGAACATGCTGATCCCTGCCGGAATCTCGACCGGGTCTCGGTTCCTCGTGCCGAAGCTCTCCCAGTACAGACGAGCTGAGGAGGTGGCCGAGTTGGTCAGCCAGTACAGCATGATGTTGTCGAGCAGTTCGTCGCGCTCGACCACGTTTTCGGGGTGGCCGTCGCAGTCCATCCAGCGATGGTATTTCTCCACTATCCAGGCGGCCTGTCCAGCAGGGGAGTCCGCTAGTCCGTAACCAATCGATTGGGGCCTCGTGCTCTGCTGCTTGGCGTAGCCCGAGTCGTGGTCTTGATAAAAGGCGTACCCGGCCAGCGCCGACTTCTCGGTCTCGGTGAGACCGTCCATGGCGTCAGGGTCAGGGTTGATGATCGGCATGTTTATATGAATCGCTGCGCATCGCCCGCGGTTCTGGACCCCGATCTGGGTGGTGACGGCTGAGCCCCAGTCGCCGCCTTGGGCCACGTAGGAGTCGTAGCCCAACTGCTCCATCAACCGGTCCCAGGCTCGAGCGATGTTCGCCACGCCCCATCCGGTCTCGGTGGGTTTGCCGGAGAACCCGTAGCCCGGCAACGTTGGACACACAACGTGGAACGCGTCGGCCGGGTCGCCGCCGTGAGCGGCAGGATCCGAGAGAGGGCCGATTACCTTCTGAAACTCAACAATTGAACCGGGCCAGCCATGGGTCATGAGTAACGGCATGGCGTTCGGTTCCGGTGAGCGCACGTGCATGAAATGGATGTCGACCGGATCCACTCCGTCGTCGTAGGAGATAGGAGTTCGGAAACCTTCCCAGCGGTTGAGTTCGGCTTCGCGAGATCGCCAGTTGTAGTCGTTCAACCAGTACCGGACCACCTCGGACAGGTAGGCCAGAGGGGTTCCCTGGGACCAGTCGTCGACCAGTTCGGCGTCGGGCAATCGGGTGGCGGCCAGCCGGCGTTGGAGGTCGTCCAACTGCTCGTCGGTGGCGTGGATGGCAAACGGTTCGATCACGTGTGGCTCCTGGTCTTCGTCAGCCCGCCATGGTCAGGCCGCCGGAAACCGACAGTGTCTGACCAGTGGTGAATGAGGCCCCCTCGGAGGCGAAGTAGACGACGGCCGGGGCAACCTCTTCGGGTTGGCCCACTCGTTTCATAGGTACGGCGTTGGCCATCGCTCCGATGACTCGCTCGCCGTCTTCGTTGGCTCCGACGATCTCGCCTAGCAGCGGGGTGTCGGTTGGTCCCGGGCAGACCACGTTGACGGTGATGCCTTTGCGGGCCACCTCACGGGCCAGCGTCTTGGAGAAGGCGATGGTGCCACCTTTGGCTCCGCTGTAAACCGCCTCAAGCGAGGACCCGACTCGCCCGGCGTCTGAGGCGATGTTTATGACGCGGCCCCAGCCTCGTTCGATCATGGTCGGCACACAGGCATGGGTGGTTCGTAGCATGCCTTTGTAGTTGATCTCGATGATGTGATCCCAGAACTCTTCGTCGGTGTCGACAAAGCGCATGAACTTGTCCCATCCGGCGACGTTGACCAAAATGTCGATTGGTCCGAGCTCATCGGCTACCGCCAAACAACCTTGGATCACCGAGTCGGAATCGGTGATGTCCATCGCTACTGCCAGAGCTTCGCCTTCGGTACCGCTGATCAGCGCCGCTGTTTCGTCAGCGCCGGAGGAGTTGATGTCGGCCACGGCCACCCGACGGCCAGCGGCAGCCAAAGCCAGGCATACCTCCCGGCCGATTCCGCTGGCTCCACCGGTTACCAGCGCCACCCGTTCACCACTCATACCGTCCGATCCCTTCGCTCGTGTCCAAACCTGGGTCGAGCGTAGCTCACGGTCTTAGCGGGCGAAGAGCCTGACGTAGAGCGATGAACCCCAGAATCGGCAGAGCCAGAATTGGGAAAGATGGAACTGAGGGAGGCAGAGTCCGTCGATATCATGGCCGCTCATGCGCCAGATCGACACAATCGCCGACTTCGAGCGATGGCTGGACGTCGAATCCGGCTCCGCTCCGTTTCCGGTAGCGGTACAAAGCCTGGATCTACGAAGCCAGGAGCAGCGGATAGCGGAGGCGACGTTCGCCGACGCAATCTTTCTGGCCTGCGAGCTGTCGGAGCTGGCAGCGGGACACATCGTCATGACCGGGGGAGTAGTCATCCCCGACCTGTCCGGTTTCGACTTCACCGTTCACCGCAGTTCGCTGTACACGGTCGGTGAGTTATTCGATGGGTTCGATCCGTCTGACCCCGACGGCTACTCGAAGTCCTATGACCAGCGTGTCCACCGCCAATATTTGGAACAAGGCACGTCGCCTCGGGCGTTCAACACCAGCCTTGCCCGCCGCCTTCACGACCATTCGATTACCGAGGCGTTGGACGACGCCTTGGTCGACGCCAACGCACCGGGTGACGACGAAGGGGCTATCTCGCTCCGCAAAGTGGTGGCCATCATGGGCGGCCACAGCATGGAACGGTCGGAGCCAATGTACGGCTCGGTGGCTCGGATCTCTCGGGAGTTGACCCGGCGCAACTTCCTCATGATCAGCGGTGGGGGCCCCGGCGCCATGGAAGCTACTCACCTTGGAGCGTTCTTGGCGTCGCGACCGGACGACGACCTCGAGCAGGCGTTAGCTGTTCTTCGCCCCCGGCCGTCTGGTGCTTTGCCGGGCAAAGAATACGCCGACCGTGATTGGCTTCATCGAGCCTGGGCGGTGCTTGAGCAGTTCCCTATCCCGACTGGGGCCGAATCTCAGTGTATGAGCATAGGTGTGCCGACCTGGTTGTATGGACATGAGCCACCCACCGTGTTCGCCAGTCACATCGCCAAGTACTTCGCTAACAGCGTCCGAGAGGACGGCCTGCTGGCCCTGGCATCACACGGTGTGGTTTTTGCGCCCGGTAGCGCCGGAACGACCCAGGAGATCTTCCAGGACGCCGCTCAAAATCATTACGGCACGCAGGGTTTGTACTCGCCCATGATCCTCTTCGGATCTGAGTTCTGGACTACCACAAGGCCCGTCTGGCCGTTGCTGTCTCATATGGCCTCCGGTCACCGCTATGGCGAGTTGCTGACCCTCACGGACTCGGAGACTGAAGTAGTAGAGCGGATTACCGCCTACGATCCGACGGCATTTCTCGTCGACTAGGCCCGATCGGTCGTCGCGACCACAGTCGCTTCGTCTGAAACTTACGTTGTCCGACCTTCGGTCGGCTATGTTCGGCTCCTGCCCAACGAGAGGACAAGCCAATGAACATCTCCGTAAGCGGTCGCCATACGACGGTTTCGAATTCGCTTCGTCGCCAGGCTGAAGACAAGATTGGGCGCCTCGACAAATATCTTCCGGGAATGGACCGGGCTGAGATCCACTTCTGGGAGGTCAAGAACCCTCGGGTAGAAAACCGCGAGTTCTGTGAGGTGACGATAAGCGGGCACGGTCACCATGTTCGTTGCAAAGTGTCGGCTCCCGATGGCTTCACGGCCGTTGATCTCGCCGTCGACAAACTTGAGCGTCAACTCCGCAAGCTGAAGACGAAAATTCAGCGGCGTCAGCACGGCCGCGAACGTCCAACCCTGGAGCCGGACTTGCTTCCCGACTCGCTGTTGCCGGATGAACAGCAGCCGGAGCCGGTCTACAAGATCGTCAAGTCAAAGTTGTTCGACGAGGCCCCGCTGGATCCGCAGGAAGCAGCCCTTCAGATGGATCTGCTCAACCACGATTTTTTCCTCTTCCGAAACTCGGAAAATGATCGGGCCGCTGTGGTGTACCGTCGTGCCGACGGTGACGTAGGCCAAATCGAACTTGAGTGAACCGGGAGCATAGGTCTAGGCGATGCAATCGGAAGCGACGCATTCGGCAGCGATGCTGCTGATGGCGGTACCTCGACGGGGTTGGCGGACTTCGTTGCGGTCATAGCCATTGGTGGTGTAACCAAGCGACAGGCCGGTGGCCGGATCAGCCCAGGCGAGCTGCCCACCGGCACCGTTGTGCCCGAACGCTGTTGCCGACACAGTGCGGCCGAGGCCGCGGATGTTGGCCAGGCCGTCGTCGCCAGCCACGATCACGCCCAGTGCTCGATTGGCGGGGACACCGAATGGGTCGGCAAAGGTGTTGCGGACCGTGCCGGTTGCATCGGCCAGGATGGTCGGGTCCCAAATGCCGTTCGAATTGTGGAGCAACTCCTGGTAGAACAACGCTAGATCTTTGGCTCGGGCCATCCCTCCGCCACCCGGTACACCGGTTGCTCGCACGTCGGGTCGGTTGAAGCTCAAAACGGCGGCGTCGGTCACTTCGGTTTCCGGTAGTTCACGAACCCCGAAGGCCGCCTCAAGCTCGTCGGGCGTGGCCTGTTCTCCGGTGAGGACGAGGTCGGCGATGTCGGCCTGACTCTCCGGGGCGATGCCAAGGATCCGGGGTAGGCCAGCTGGGCCGGTAATACGTTGCTCCAGCACATCTCGGTAGTCCGAACCGGTGGCTCGGTCGATGATCTCGGCCAGGACCCAGTGAGCTGACGTGGCGTGGTACTCGAAGCGGGTGCCGGGCTCCCAGTTCAGCTTCCAGTTGGCCATCGCCGGAATCCTGGTTTCCGACGAGTCCCAGGCTGGCGGTGTCAGTGGGGCGTGCGGAAAACCTGAGGTGTGTAGCATCACCTGCTCCACCGTGATTTGGGCTTTGCTTGCCGCATCCGGGCCGTCGCCAGCAAACTCGGCGAAGTACTCGACAACCGGTCGGGAAACATCAACGATCCCATCGGCCATCAGTGTCCAGACGACCGAGGCTACGAACGGCTTGGTAGCGGAGAAGATGCAATAACGGGTATCGACCGAGGCGTCGCCAAAGGCCTCCTCCGCCACGATCTCACCGTTGAACGCCAGCGCTATCTGAGCCGATGGCAGCAGGCCTTCGTCTACCTCTCGGCGAGCGCGGCTCAGAAGCTTGTCGATCTGGACGTCGCTCAGACTCTTCGCGCTGGCAGTGTTGTTACTCGTGGTAGCCATGCCGCAACGTTAGAAGTCGCCGGGCACCTCGGTCACATCGGCCGCTCCAGTTTGTCGATGCAAAAGCGCCCCGGTGCACCATAAAGCCCAGGCAATCAATACTGGTTGGCCGAACAGTCGGATGAACCGTTTGAGGTCTGTATCCAATCCGAAGGCGTCTGTGCCTTCAACGAACTGAGCGATGTTGCCGGGAAAGATAGCGACAAAGAAGGCGGCGGCCAGCCACCCGGCCCGAGGCCGAAAGCTTGCCGGCGACAACAGCAATGCCAGCCCGAGCGCGATTTCAGCCGCTCCCGAGGCCAGCACAACGAGGTCGGCATCGAGCGGGAACCACGAAGGAACCTGAGCCTGAAACTCCTGGCGAAGCGAGGTTAGATGAGCGACCCCTGCGCCGGTCAGAATCGCTCCAAGCAGCCATCGGGCAACCGTTTTTACAAGCCCATCATCACGTCTCACCACCTCAACCGTATTGGTCCACTCCGCTAGGGTTGTCGCGTCAGCCAAATTCAGTCAGTCTTTCTCAAGTCAGTGACCGGAAGGAACTCCTGTGAAGCTCGCTCTAGGCGGTACCGGTGCTTTTGCCACCAAACACCTCGAAGGTATTCGGAACATCGACGGAGCCGAAGTGGTGTCGGTGTTCGGTCGTACAGCCGAGCGAACCGAGGCCTACGCCACCGAGCACGGCATTGAGAGATGGACTACCAACCTGGACGACATCCTCACCGACGACGAGGTTGACGCCGTTGTTCTAGCCACACCGACCCAGATGCACGCTGCCCAATCCATCGCCTGCATGGACGCAGGTAAGCACGTCGAAGTCGAGATTCCCCTGGCTGACAGCTTGGCCGATGCTGAAGCTGTGGCCGCTAAACAAGCCGAGACAGGTCTGGTGTGCATGGTCGGCCACACTCGCCGGTTCAACCCGTCTCACCAATGGGTCCACAACAAGATTCAGGCCAACGAATTCAACATCCAGCAAATGGATGTGCAGACGTTCTTCTTCCGCAGAACGAACTCGAACGCCAAGGGCGAGCCCAGATCGTGGACGGACCACTTGTTGTGGCACCACGCGGCCCACACTGTCGACCTCTTCGCCTATCAGACCGGCTCGGAGATCGTCGCCGCCAACGTCTTGGAAGGGCCGCATCACCCCGAGCTCGGTATCGCCATGGACATGTCCATTCAGATGAAGACGTCCAGCGGGGCGTTGCTCACACTGTCGCTGTCGTTCAACAACGACGGTCCGTTTGGAACGTTCTTTCGCTACATCGGCGACAACGGCACCTACCTCGCCCGCTACGACGACCTGATCACTGGTCGCGACGAGGTGATAGATGTGTCCAAGGTTGATGTGTCGATGAACGGCATCGAACTGCAAGACCGAGAGTTTGTGGCCGCTATCACCGAAGGTCGGGAGCCGAACAGCTCGGTTCACCAGGTCATGAGTTGCTACGAGTGGTTGCATCGCTTAGAGGAGCAACTCAACCAATGAAGACGAGGGCCGCAGTTCTGCGAACCGGACACGGACCCTTCACCATTGAAGAATTGCGGGTCAACGAGCCCCGCTCCGATGAGGTGGTTGTCCGCATGGTGGCGGTCGGTGTCTGCCATACGGATTTGCGGCCGCGAGAGATACCGGCTGAACAATACGGCGGCCCGCAGGTGTATGGACATGAGGGGGCGGGTGTGGTTGAAGCCGTCGGGGATGACGTGAACAGCGTCGCTCCTGGTGACCACGTGGTGTTGAGCTTCGCCTGGTGCGGAGACTGCCCGTCATGTGCCGCCACCCGGCCGTCCTACTGCTACAAACTGCGGGACTACAACATGTCGGGGGCCCGGCCTGACGGCTCTACTTGTTTCACCGATGCAGATGGCAAGCCGGTCGGCTCGCACTTCTTTGGCCAGTCGTCGTTCGCCGAGCTGTCGGTGGTGGCCGAGAAGTCAGTAGTCAAGGTCGACTCTTCGCTTGAGTTGGCCAGGCTGGGGCCGCTCGGATGCGGCATCCAGACCGGAGCGGGCGCAGTAATGAATTCGCTGGCCGTACCCGAGGGCGCCAGCTTGGTGATAACCGGGTCGGGAGCGTTGGGGTTGTCGGCCGTGATGGCCGCCCAGGTGGTCGGCGCCGGTCAGGTGGTGGCGGTTGACCGCCACCAGTCGCGGCTGGACCTCGCACGCCGCTACGGAGCCTCGGACGTAATCTTGAGCACCGGCGACCCGGGCGACTTGGCCGAGAACATTCTGGATGTAACCGGCGGGGGAGCCGACTTCGCCTTCGAAACCACTGGAAACGCAGCAGTGGTAAGAGCAGCCTATGAAGGCTTGACCTTCGTGGGCACCCTGGGCATGGCTGGGGTGGGTGGGGCCGATGTGAGCTTCGGTTTCCGTTCGATGGTCAGCGGCCGCACAATCCAAGGCGTGCTGGAAGGCGATTCGGTACCGACCCGGTTCATTCCATATCTGGCTGAGTTGAACACTCAGGGTCGGTTCCCCTACGACGAGTTGATAACTACGTTTCCGCTGGAGCAGATCAACGAAGCCGAGGCGGCCAGTACTTCGGGCGACGCGGTCAAACCGGTCCTACTGTTCTAGTGGAGTCCGCTGATATGGGATTGAAAGTCGGTGTTCAGGTGCCGTCGCTAGACAAGGTCGGCATCGACTTTGTTCGCCATGCAGAAGAACTTGGAATCGACTCGGTATGGGTCCCCGAGGCGTGGATGTATGACGCCCTCACTCCTGTCGCCTACCTTGCGGCGGTGACTGACCAGGTTCGCCTTGCCACTGGAGTCGTCCAGCTCGGCACCCGTTCGCCTGCGATGTTGGCTATGTCGTCGCTGGCCATGCAGCAGTTGTCCGGCGGACGATTCATCCTTGGTATTGGAACCAGTGGGCCTCAGGTTATGGAGGGCTGGCACGGTGTTCGATTCGACCGGCCGGTGACCAGGACAAGCGAGACGATCGATATCGTCCGCGCCATCGCAGCGGGTGACCGTCTCAGCTACGACGGGATAGTACACAAGCTGCCGCTTCCTGACAGTCAGGGCCGCTCACTTCGGTCTCCGGTGGCCGGGGCGGATATCCCCATATACGTGGCCTCAATGGGGCTGGCAAACCTTCGTCTAACCGGAGCCAAAGCCGATGGCTGGATTGGCACGGCGTTCATGCCCGAGACCGCAGATGTCTTCCTCGACCCGATACGTCAGGGTGCCAGCGAGAGCGGCCGAACCCTGGCCGAAATTGAGCTGACAACTGCGGTAACACTCGAGTTCTGCGACGATGCCCAAGAAGCAGGGCGGCGTCACGCCAACGGATACGCCTTCACCATCGGTGCCATGGGATCGTCGTCAACCAACTTCTACAACCAAGCCTTCGGCCGACAGGGCTTCGCCGATCCAGTCGCCGAAGTCCAGCGCTTGTGGCAGGAGGGACATCGAGAACAGGCAGCGGCTGCTGTTCCCATCGAGATCGGGATCGGAACGAATCTGCTGGGAACAGACGCTGACGTTCTCGAACGGCTCCGCCTTCACCGCCAATGTGGCATCGACACATTGCGGGTGGGAATCTCCACCACCGACGACAACACCCGCCTCGACCATCTGGCTCGCCTGATGGACCTTGTCCGTCGTGTGAACGACGAACTGATCTAAATATGCCAAATAGTGAGCTTTCCGTAGCGACTATTAGATCAATTCATTGAGATAGTCAGGGTCGAAGGTCCCCTCGGCTGTAGTGTCGATCAGGGCGACGGCCTGTCCAGCGCTGGGTCGATGGAGCGCCGCCAGAAGGACGTTTGCCCAGGTGGACTGGTTCTTTGGTCGCCGATTCCTTGACAACATTTTACCTGCAGGTGGTATCGCACTTCGGCTTGGAGTGATCTAAATGCATTCTTGTTGAAGTTTGCCTATATGTACACGAGCGGCCATCCATAACCTTGACTTTGTCGACCTGATTGCCAATGGTTCGATCGGCGTGAGGAGCAACGGATGACCATCAACGAGACGAGGTATTCGCGTCATCCGGGTGACGATCTCGCGCCAGCCTGGGACGTGCCTCCGCTTGTGAGCGACATGCCGGTCGACGAACGATGGATCGAGCCGATAGTTGCCCCGCCGTCGTTGGGCGTCGCGCCAATACAAAGCTCCGGCACGGCGCAGCACGATGTGATTGACCGACAGCAGGATCTGGCATCACCCACCGGGGATATCCGCTGGCCAAGCCAAAATCGGCCCAGTGTTCCTCGACCGGTTCATCGTTCGCATCCGACCGATCCAAACCTTCGGCTCCGATCGGCTCCAACCAAGTCAGATCGCAGGCTCGATGCCTGGCGCGACTTCACCGGGACTAGACCCGTTGTCCGGGTTCCCATCGAGCCTCACCGGTCGGTTCGGCTGTCGAAGTGGCTGCCGTCGTGGTTGACTGTTCATCGGATTCGTGTCCTGCTCTGGGTGCAGTTGGTGACACTGGTGCTCTACGTCGTTCAGACACTGATCTGGCCAAACGCGGTTCCGGTGGAAACGACGTTCGAGCGGATCTTCCAATGGGGCGCCATCTTGTGGGTCACGTCGCTTATTCCCGGTGTTGCCGGACTGGTCGGGATGCTCTGGTACAGCCACTCGGACCGGCTCGACTACTGCCCCCAGATCAACAATCTTGTCGTGTTTCGAATCGTCTCCCGAGGGACGAACGAAGAAGCCTTGATGTCGACCATCGAGCGATGCCGCAGCGAGATGCGGGAGAATCCCTTCTTCCCCTATTTGATCGAAGTGGTTACTGACGGAGACGTCTTTGAGGCCCCGCCGTACCCCGATGTCGAACAGCTTAAGGTTCCTCAGGGGTACCGGACGCCGAACGGATCTCTCTACAAGGCTCGAGCATTGCAGTATGCCGTGGAGTACTCGACCGTCCCGGACGATGCCTGGCTCGTTCACCTTGATGAGGAGACCCAGCCGACAAGCTCGGGCATCAAGGGAATCGCCTGGACAGTGGCCGAGGAAGAGGCTTCAGGCCAGCTCAGGATTGGCCAGGGGGCTATCCTCTACCATCGGGATTGGAAGACCCACCCGCTGTTGACTCTGGCCGACAATGTTCGGACCGGGGACGATTTTGCCAGGTTCCATCTGCAACATAAGATCGGCGTGACACTGTTCGGGCTACATGGCTCGTACATCGTCTGTCGCAATGACGTCGAAAAGGAAGTCGGCTTTGACTTTGGACCTGTTGGTTCGATCACCGAGGACGCGTTCTGGGCACTCAAGTGCATGGAGGCCGGTCGCCGGGCTCGCTGGGTGGAGGGCTATCTGGAAGAGCAGTCGACCCAAAGCGTGTCCGACTTCATGAAGCAGCGTCGCCGCTGGTACCTGGGGCTGGTCAAAGTGGCCTTGTTCGCGCCGGTTTCGTTGAAGTATCGAATTTCGCTGGGTATCAACACATTGCTGTGGACTGTCGCCCCGATGGGGATGATCTATACCCTCCTGAACCTGTTCCTCGGAGGTCAGGCTCATCCGACTATGCGATTCATGGCCAACATTGCTGTGGCCTGCTTCGCAACGCTCTACATGGTGGGGCTAAATGCCAACCTCGACGAGCACGGCATCACGTCCAAACTTCAGCGGTTGAAGTGGTATGTCATCCAGATCGTGATGTTGCCGGTGTTCTCGTTCATGGAGAGCGCCAGCATTCTCTACGCCATCATCAGGCCCAGTATGGGTTTCCACGTCGTCAAGAAATAGACGCCATTCACCCTCTCAAAGTAGGCTTCAGGTTTGATCGGCCGAGTAACGCACTGCCGTTGATGCTCGGCACTCCAGACGGAAAGCCGCTCCGGTACACGGTGCCGACGGCCAGGCGAGAGGGAACGCCTTGGCGGACGACGCCGCAACCGATGGACAGCCTTGGAGTGAAACTGGGAGCGAAGCTGCTTTAAGCGCCCTTGTTGCCCGGCTGGTGGTTGAGGCTGGGGAGGGCAAGCAAAGCTCGGACTCCTATTGCCAATGGTCGATCAGCGTGGCCGTCGTTGCCGAGGCGGGCCAAGCCCGTGGCGAGTTGGTCGTCACCATTGCCGAGGCGTCGGCGTCGACCGTTGGTGAGGCGATGCATCAGGACTCGCCGTTTGACCCCGAAGCGGTGGCCATGGCCACTCGGATCATGGCTTGTTTTCCCGGCTTGCCGCCCACCTCCTGGCAGGTTGCTCCCCGGCACGATCACTTGTGCATCCATGCCCAAGTCGAGGTCGGCTCGGTGTCGGCTCTCCTAGTCCAGGGTGTAGGTGATGCCGATCACCTTGAAGGTGGTCAGTCGGTTGACCAGCGGCCTTCCCACATCGTTCGGGAAACCGAACTGGTTCAGTCTCTGGTTGATGGCCATGTGGTGCGGTCAATGTGTGGCCAGGTGTTTGTGCCAACCGAAACGGGGCACAAGGCCAGACGCCGGTCGGTTTGCTCCCGATGTGTTTTGGTTATGTCGCTGGCTCGGCGAGTGGTCGAGCCGCCAGGCTGACAGCGAAGTCGCCGTTGGCGTCGGCCCACCAGGCCACCGGCTTGAGGCCGACGTCGATCAACTCGTTTTCGAAACGATCCTGACGAAACTTCGCTGAGATCTCGGTACGCATGCGCTCACCGGTGTAGAACTCGACCTCAAGGTCGAGTTCCGCCACGGTTACGCGCTGATCTTGATCGGATTGAAGGAGAATTTCGATCCACTCGTGTTCGGGGTCGAAGTAGGCGATGTGGCTGAAGGCGTCGAGATCGAAGTTGGCTCGCAGGTTGCGATTGATGACACCCAGCACGTTCTTGTTGAATGCCTCGGTGACTCCGGCTGGGTCGTTGTAGGCCAACTCGATTCGGGCGGGGTCTTTGACCACGTCAACGCCGACCAGGAAATGATCGCCCGGTCTCATGCCGGAAACGATCTCGGAGAGGAAGCGACGCCGTTCAGCCGGTGGGTAGTTGCCGATCGTGCCGCCCAACAACATGATGAGGCGACGCCCTCCGGTCGGGATTTCGGTCAAGTGGCGGTCAAAGTCGCCGACGACACCATGTACTTCGAGTCGGGGGTAGCGGGCGGCCAGCATGTGGGCGGCGTGGCGAAGGAACTCCTCGGAAACGTCGAACGGAATGAATCGTTTGAGGCTTCCGGTAGAGGTGGCCTCGTCAAGCACGGTTCTGGTCTTATCTGATGTGCCGGAACCGAGCTCGACAATCGTGTCGGCTTGAACGGTGGCGATCAGTTCCGATGCCCTGTTGGCCAGAATCGATCGCTCGGCCTCAGTCTGGTAGTACTCATCGAGGCGGGTGATCTTGTCGAACAGCGCGCTGCCCTGTTCGTCGTAGAACCACTTTGGTGGGAGCTCTTTCGGTTCCGATGTCAGGCCGGTTTCGACGTCTCGGCGCAGGGCTCTGTCGAGCTCGCCGGGCCCGAGATGGACGTCGATTGCCACCCGGTCGGAGGTCGGGTGGGCACTGTCGGGGTCCCAAGAAGCAGAGGGCTTGTCCACGGTCATGGTGTTCCAGTCGGCGTCAGGTGTCGGAGGCCAAGCGGACACCGCCGAAGTGCCATCGAGCCCGTGCTGGGAAGAAGTTTCGATATGTGGTTCGAACGTGGCCGCCTGGCGTTACCGTGCAACCGCCCCGTAGTACCTGTTGGTCGATCATGAACTTGCCGTTGTATTCACCGACGGCTCCCGGTGCCGGTTTGAATCCGGGGTAGGCGGTGTAGGGACTGGAGGTCCACTCCCACACGTCACCGAACAGCTGCTGGAGGCCATGCTCCGGCTCGGCCGGCATTGGATGGAGGTTTCCGGTTGGCAGCAGATTCCCAGTGGTGCTGTGTCCGTTCGAGGCGGCTTCCCACTCGAATTCGGTCGGTAGGCGGCCTCCTGTCCATCGGGCGAATGCGTCGGCCTCGTAGTAGGAAACGTGTACGACCGGTTCGTCCAACCGAAGGGGGACAGGGCCATCGAGTGTGAACTGCGACCATTCGACGTCGTCGCTATCGGAGTTGGCGCTGGCTGCTCGCTCCCAGTACATGGGGTGTTCCCATCCCGTGCGGTTGATGTGATGCCAGCCGTCGGACAGCCAATAGTCCGGCCGCTTGTAACCACCGTCGGCCATGAATTCCAGCCACTCGCCGTTTGTCACCAGGCGATTGGCCATCCTGTAGGGCTGAAGGAGGGTGTCATGGCGGGGCCCTTCGTTGTCGAAGGAGAAGCCGGATCCGTCGTGACCGATAGCGACGATGCCACCGTTGAAGTCGCTCCAGGTGAGGGGGATCGTTTCAGTCGTTTCAAATCGTGCGGCTGGTGCGTTCTCAGCTCGATACGGCGACTTGACAACGGTTGAGGACAACACGTGCTTGATGTCCATCAAAAGTAACTCTTGATGTTGTTGCTCGTGATTGAGGCCTAGGACTAGGAGTTCCTGGAAGGCTGGATCGTCGGCCGTCTCGGATTCCAATAGCTGAATCATGGCCTCGTCGACTTGATGTCGGTACCCGGTGATTTCTTCGACCGATGGGCGGGAGATCAGACCCCGGTGCGGTCGCGGGTGTCGCTCGCCGACCGCCTCGTAGTACGAGTTGAACAGGTACCCGTAGACGGGGTCGGCTTCGTAGCCCTCGAGGTGGGGCGACAGGAGGAAGGTCTCGAAGAACCAGGTGACGTGAGCCCGGTGCCATTTGGTCGGGCTGGTGTCGTCCATGGACTGTATGACTTGGTCTTCGGCCGAGAGTGGCTCGGCCAGCCGTTCAGTGGTTGTTCGAACCGTAAGATACTGCGCGACCAGATCTTCACCGGAAATCGCCTCGGAAGCCGAGACGTCAAGTGTTGACATATGAGGGGGTCCCCTTGTTAGCGGCCACCTCTTGAGAACAAGATTGAAATCTCGGATATTCCGACGAGGGACAGATTGAACCTGTTCGTGGACGGGGCGCTAGTGTTGGCTAATCCATCGGGCCCTACGGCTGATGCTTGGCCAAAGCCGCTTGTCTGAACGCTTCTTTGGCCCGATCCCGTTCGGCCAGATAGACCTTGATGTCGGAGAGCTGAACCCGGCGAGCCGTTCCAACCTTGTGGAAAGGCATTTCGCCCCGCTCCAGCAGATTGACGAGGAACGGTCGAGATACGCCGAGCAGTGCCGCCGCCTTGGTAGTGGTCACGGCGACGTCGGCACCAGCATCGAGGCCATCGGCTAGCGCCCAATCATCGGTCCTTGGTGCTGGTGCCACAGCCTGAGCGGAGGTGGCGGACGTAGTCGAAGCGCCGACGGGAACCCTGGCGTTGTCTCGCAGAAGGCCTACGGCGGCTGCTACCAGCTCAACCAGTTCGTCGAGTTCTTGGCCGGCGACGTCTTCCATGATGGCGAAGTGGCCTGTGCCAGCAAGTTCATCAAGTGCGTCCTTGATGCGAGCGGTGTCTTCGGATGCCATATATCAATTCAAGCATGTGGATGCATTAAACGCAACAAACAATGCAGATGCAGATAGAGCCTGCTATTGGGATCGTTTATGGCTATTAAGGCGACTATTGCGTTTGTTGCGTTTAATGATTACGGTAACAGTGGGTCGGAGATGCATCCGACCCTTCAGGCAACCAAGGGAAGGGAGGGGAAGCCCATGATTGCACTTGGCAGTGCTCAATTCGCCCAGATCGGCGCTGCAGTCCAACTTGCACCGGGGGCTTTTCTACTAATTGCTCTGGCCATTTGCGCTGCTCCGTTCGCCGCGCTCTATGCCCTGGAGCTCATCGTTGACAAAGCTCAAGGCAAAACCACGACGGCGGTCATTGTCATACTGACCTACGCCATGATTTGCCTAGCAGCTATCGCCAGCATCTAGAAGCGAAGGGCGGCGGCCGGTACACGATTGCTGGTACACGGTCGCCGCCCCTTGTGAGGGCGCTACTACTTGGGTATCTCGCTCCAGGGGACCTCTTTGTCCACCCGAACGTCGCCCGGTAGGCCGAGAACTCGCTCGCCCAAAATGTTGCGCATGATCTCCGACGTGCCGCCCTCGATGGTGTTGGCTCGGGAACGTAGGAACTGACCGCTGTAGTTGGTGGCGCCCATGACTTCCTCGCTGCGGACCATTGGGTAACCGGTCTCGTGCAACATGCCGTTGGACCCCTGGAGATCAAGGCAGATCTCGAAGATCCGCTGGTTCATTTCGGCCGACATCAACTTGCCCACCGACCCAATGGGCCCGGCCTCGCGGTTGGCCTTGGCCACAACTTTCAGGCGTTGATTGGTCCAGCGAAGCACCTCGGCTTCGGCCCAAAGGCGGGTCACCTTGTCGCCCATAACCTTACGGGTGGCCGGATCGAGGTCGTCCTTGGTCTTGTTCCAAAGGTTTGTCAGGAACCTGATGGGCCCGCCGCCTCGGCCTGAGGAGCCGCCACCCAAGGCAACGCGCTCATTCATAAGGGTGGTGATGGCTACCATCCAGCCTTCGCCTTCACCACCCAGACGCTGATCGTCGTTGATCCGAACGTCGGTCATAAAGACCTCGTTGAATTCGGCTTCGCCGGTGATCTGGAACAGCGGCCGGACTTCGACGCCTGGGGCGTGCATGTCGATCACGAAATAGGAGAGCCCCTTGTGTTTCGGGGCGTCGGGGTTTGTCCGAGTCAGAAGCATGCCGTAATTCGACGTGTGGGCCAGTGTGGTCCACACCTTCTGGCCGTTAACGATCCACTCGTCGCCATCGCGCATGGCCCGACTGGGAATCCCGGCCACATCAGACCCGTGGGTGGGTTCGGAGAACAGCTGACACCAGATGTCCTCGCCAGTGAAGATTTTCTTTAGATGCTTCTCGTGCATCTCCTCGGTGCCGTACTGCAAGACAACGGGTGCCCCCATTCCAATGCCGATGGGGTTAATCATCAGGTCGTGGTAGGGAACTTTCGCTTCGCGGAACAGGTCGTCGACGATGGTCTGCTTGCCTCGCCCCAGTCCCAGACCACCTTTGCCCTCGGGGAAGTAGACCATGGCAAGCCCGGCATCGAACTGGGCGCTACGGAAAGTGAACTGATCGGTGGAGTGAGGATCGACCTCCGTCAGCAGTGCCTTTGTCCGTTCCCGCAGTTCATCATCGGTAATCGTCATGGGCCCATTCTGGCATCGACCTACGACGGCCGACCACTCAGCGGCGATGCCAGCAAGGCCTCACGTTTCGGCCCTCGACGAATTAGGCGACCCACTGTTGCCGTCGGACTTGCCAAATGTCCTGGCTGCCGGTGTGAGCTGGCGCTGTCTTGGGTGATGGGCGGTTGGCGATGAGGCGAAAACCAAGGCGTCGGGGCACGGCGGCGCTAGCCACATTGTCGGGGTCGTGGTGGATCTCGACATGATCGATTCCCGGTTGCGCAAGCGCCATTGTGGTGAGGGCCCGCGTCGACTCGGTGATATAGCCCTGCCCGGTGGCATCTGGTGCCAGCCAATAGCCGATTTCGACGCCGCCTGGCCCAATGCGGCGATGAACCCCAGTGCCGCCGATGGCCGCGCCTTGTTCGCCGTTGGTGTTGTTGAGGAAGATGCCGTATACGGCGTCGTTTCCAGCCAGCCGATGCTGCTCCCATGACTCGATCAGCAATCGACGTTCGTCATCGGGAAACGGCTCCAAGCCAGCCCAGTCCATCCACGGCTTTATGTGATCCAGGCTTCGAAGTACCACGTCGCGAATGACAGGCACGTCATCGCCCAACCAAGATCTAAGTGTCAGTCGTTCAGTCGTGATCTGGTGGGGAAGTCGGGCCATGGCAGAAACCGTAGCTCGTGGCCTGCCAACGGGTTTGGTGTTATCGACCGGTAGGACTCGGTCCGAATCGTACGGTGAATTCGGCCCCGCCGTCAGAGGATCGACCAACCTCGATGTTGGCTCCGTGGCGCTCGGAGATGGCTTTGACCAGGGCCAGGCCGAGGCCGGTTCCGCCGGAGTGGCGGTCACGGGCTTCACTGAGGCGGCTGAACCGTTCGAAGATCTTGTCGGCCTGCTCGGGGGCGACCCCGGGCCCGTCATCGGCAACGACTAGAACCGGGTCGCCTTCCGGGCAGTGCTCAACAGTCACCACCACTGAGTCGGCGTGCCGGCAGGCGTTGTCGACCAGGTTGGCAACTAGGCGGCGCAGCTGTCTGGCCGATCCGTGGACTGAAGGAGCGATGTCCGAACTTACAACCTTGACGGTGGCTCGACCGTCGAGTTCGGCCCGCGCCGCCTCCGCCTGCGCCAACTCGACCAAGTCGACATCCTCCCAGCTGTCGTGGCCGCTGTCCTCGTCGAGTCGTGCCAACTCCAGGAGGTCTCCTATCAAGTCGTCAAGTCGGTCACTCTCGGCCACGATGTCCGATGCCAGGCCGCGGGCTCGTTCCAGGTCGGAATGACGGTGGATTAGTTCGGCTGCCGTCCGCAGCGTGGCCAGAGGACTGCGAAGCTCGTGGGAGGCGTCGGCAGAGAACTGGCGTTGGCGCTCATCTCCTCGCTGGAGCCGGGCCAACATGCGGTTCATGACAACTGCCAACTCCGACACTTCATCGCCCGAAGACGGCACCGGAACTCGCTGCTCCAGGTTGGCTGATGAGATCTTGTTGACCCGGGCCGTGATGGACACCACCGGCTTTAGCGCCCGACCCACCAGCCACCAAGCCAACGCAGCGAAGGTTGTCAAGAGCAAGGGAACGATCAACAGCAATGCGTCTTGGAGAGCATCCACCGATGCCTCGATGGCGTCGAGCGACGTGGCACCTACCAGTAGCGGTTCACCGGACTCGGCTGCCATAAGTTCAGGGTCGTTGAAGTACAGCTCTGGATCGATCACCCCGAACTGAACGTCGTCGAGGACGCCGGCCAGCTCGGCGTCCTCTAGGGGTTCTTGTGAAACCGGGTCGATCAACTGGATGACCTCTCCCGATGTCGGGTCGAGAACGAGGGTGGCGAAGGCTTCGTCCTCAAGCAGAACATCGCCGTAGGCCATGCCGTCAGCGTCCTGAAGGAAGCTGCCTAGCTCGGCCTCTTGTCCGGCTACCTCGAAGTCGGATGGTCCGGCGAACGTCGTGACGTAGGAGTCGAAGTCGGCTTCGAAGGCAAGGTCGGCATAGGCCTGTTCCAAATCCAGCGCCTGTTCTTCTAGAGCGGCGGAAAGCGTTTCTTCGGCGGTGGACAACAGGTCGGCGCGAACGAGTGTGAGGATGGCCAGGCTGGCGACGACCAATGTCACGGCTACTAGCGCGGTGGCCAGCGCAGTAATGCGAAACCGGATCGACCGGAGCAACTTCACCGTTGGTCGTCCTGGCCGAAGTCCAGATCGTTTGCCAGTCGATACCCGGCACCTCTTACGGTTGTGATGATGGGCCGGTAGCCCTCCGAGGCAAAGGGGTCGTCGATCTTCTGGCGTAGGTAGCGAATGTAGACCTCGACCACGTTGGAGGCCGGTTCGTCGTCCATTCCCCAGACCCGGTCCAGGAGTTCCTGACGGGACACCACACAGCCATCAGCCCGTATCAAGGCTTCGAGCAGGGCGAACTCTCGCCGCGACAGGTCGATGGTTCGGCCGTGCCTGGTCACCTCTGATAGAGCAGGATCCAAGCGTAGCGATCCGCAGCAGAGCACGGCGGGACGGGCTGGAGCACCGCGTCGAACAAGAGCTCGTAGCCTGGCCGCCAATACGACCAATGAGAATGGTTTGCGGAGGTAGTCATCGGCCCCCATGTCGAGTGCCTCAGCCTCGTCGAACTCGCCGTCTTTGGCCGTCAACATGAGCACGGGCGTCCAGTCCTCCGCTTCTCGCAGCTCTCGACAGACCTGGTAGCCGTTCTTCTCCGGCAACATGATGTCGAGCACGATGGCGTCATAGACCCCTTCGGTGGCCCGCCACAGGCCCGACACGCCGTCACACTCCAGGTCGACGTCGATCCCGTCTTCTTGCCGCAGGCCTTCTTGTACCAGCCGGGCCAGCCGGTCCTCGTCTTCAACCAATAGAACGCGCACAAATGCAGTGTGCGACATCGACTATGAGAGTTTCATGAGAGTGCCTTGGGTGGTCCAATCGATTCCTCATGTTGGCTTTGTCATGATGACTCTCGTCAGCCCGAGAAGTTCGGGCGAATCTCCCTTGATTCACGACTGATTAGACACAGGAGACGGAGAAAAACATGAATGACCAGACGTATTCATCCGGACCGGGCAAGAAGATGCTTCCGCGGATGCTGGGGGCGGTAGCCGGAACGGGCCTGCTAGTTGGTGGTGTGGTTGTCGCCTTGGGCGGCGCCGCCTCGGCTGACAAGCCTGCAGTGATTGAGAACCGAGCAGCTGACCAGGGTGAGCTGGTTGTTGAGTCTTCCGACGGTGAGGCTGTCTTGCTCGACGGCGACGCCGAGGTGTATCTCGATGACGAACTCGGTGAGGCCGATATCGAGTTGTTCGCAGCCTACGACCAGTGCTTGTCTGATGCTGGTGTACCGGTCTTCGAGACGTGGTCCGAGGCTGACGATGGCGCCGAGTACGAGGTCAATGCTGACGAGGTGCTCGAGGCCGAGTGGCTTGAAGAGGACTGGGAGGAATTCGACAATGAGCACCAAGCTGCCTTCGAGTCGTGCGAGCCCATCCTCGATGATCTGAGCGCCGAGATGTTTATCGAAGAACTGTCACTTGAAGACGAAGAAGTCTTTGCCGCCTACGGCCAGTGCCTGTCCGATGCCGGTGTGCCGGTCTTTGAGGTTGATGGCCCGGGCGAGGCTGAGTCGTTCATTGTCACCGAAGGAGACGAAATGCTCGAAGGTGAGATTCTCGAAGGTGAGGAGTGGGCAGTTCTCGACGATGCCTTTGCCGAATGCGATCCAATCCTGGGAAGCATAAGTGGTGAGGTCATCTTCAGCGAGGCCATCGCTGGCGATGACAGCGACGGCTTCGAAGTCGAAATGCTCCATGCCGAGATGTCTGATGGCGAGATGGTCGAGCTTGACGCTGCGTTCGAGGAGTTCGAGGGGTGCCTTGCCGATGCTGGCATCGATGTTCACGAAAGCGACGGTGTTGAGTCGTTTGCCATCGCCGATGAGGACATCGACTCGATTGAGTCCTGCCAAGCGATCCTCGAATCCATCGGCCGCTGACCGGCGGACATATTCGCCTCTCTGAACGATGAGCCCGGCTTGCTGTCAATCAGCAGGTCGGGCTCTGATCGCGTACCCACCGGTACGATGTGTCGATGTCGCAGGGGCAGTTGGAACGCAAGCTGGGCGTATCCGACGCCGTTGTCATCGGCGCTGGATCCATGATCGGCGCAGGAGTATTCGCAGCCTGGGCCCCTGCTGCCGAAGCGGCAGGCAACGGTCTGCTCATTGCCTTGGCTGTCGCCGCCGCCGTTGCCTTCGCCAACGCCACCTCGTCGGCCCAGTTGGCTGCTATCCACCCGGTTTCGGGTGGCACCTATGTGTACGGTCGCCGTCAGCTCGGCGAGGGTTGGGGACATCTGGCCGGTTGGGGCTTTGTGGTCGGCAAGACATGCTCGCGTGCCGCCATGGCGCTGACGGTTGGGGCCTACATGTGGCCTGGCCGGGAGCAATTGGTGGCGGCGCTGGCGGTCGTGGGCATTGCTGTGGTGAACATCGGCGGCTTGAGCCGGACGGTGGCGGTGACCAAAGTGCTGTTGGCAGTGTCGCTGGCGGCCCTGGCCGTGGTTGTGGTGACAGGTTGGACCAACGACTCGACTGATCTAGGGCGACTGGCCCCGGTTGAAACCGATCCTTTGGGGGTGCTTCGGGCTGCCGGCTTCATGTTCTTCGCCTTTGCCGGTTACGCCAGGATCGCCACGTTGGGCGAAGAGGTGCGTGAACCGGCCAAGACAATTCCGCGAGCTATCCCCTTGGCTCTTGGCTTGGTCCTAGTGGTGTATGTCGTGGTCGGGGTGACAGCCATTGCTGCGGTTGACATCGAGGCGATGGCCACAGGTGATGCTCCGCTGCGTCAGGTTTTGCTGGCCGATGGAAGCAGCGACGGTTCGCTGTCATCTCTGATTGCCAGGGTCGGAGCAGGTATCGCTGCGCTCGGCGTGCTGCTGAATTTGATTCCCGGAATATCCCGGGTTGTTCTGGCCATGGCTCGCAACGGTGAGTTGCCTCGCTGGTTTTCCCATATCGATGGTGGACGTTCGCTGCCTCTTCGAGCCGAGTTGGCGGTGACAGTCGTTGCCGTCGGGGTTGTTCTCATCTTGGACCTGCGGAGTGCCATCGCCGTATCTGGCGTGGCGGTCCTTACCTATTACGCGGTCACCAACGCAGCAGCAATCAGTCTTAGTGCTGACCAGCGGCGGTGGCCAATCGGCTTGGCGGTTGCTGGCCTGGTCGGATGTTTGGTGCTGATTTTGGCCTTGCCAGCCAGCGCCTTCGTGGGTGGACTGGTGGTTCTGGCATCGGGCGTAGTTGTTCGACGTTTAGTCCCCAGTACTAGTTCTGGCTGGTCTTAGCGCCTTGGAGCAAGATCGGCTTCAGTCAGACCCAGTTGCGTGAGCGACGACGGTAAGCGCTGACCTCTGATGAGGGCTGCCGCCACCTCTCCAGCGGCGGCACTGGAAACAATGCCACAGCCACCCTGGCCCACCATCCACAGGAGCCCTTCGACCGAGTCGTCCCAGCCGAAGACCGGGTTCCGATCGGGGGCGAAGGTACGGAGTCCGGTCCAGGTCGTGTTGACCGACCGCAACTCAAGCGTTGTGAGGTGATTGATGTTGTCGATGGCCAGGGCTACGTCGAGCTCCTCCGGCTTGGCGTCGCACGGCTCGGTCGGATTCTCCTCCGAGAGCGAGCACAGAAGCTGGCCTCCCGCTTCGGGCTTGAAATAGCAGGTTCGGTCGGCGATCTGGGAGTACACGAACGGCCAATCTGATGGGTCGGCGGAGATCGGGCTGGTGAACGCCGTCCGCCGATTTGGAGTCAAGCCCACCGGCTGTGCTCCGGCCAGAAACCCAACGACATCGCCCCAAGCGCCGGCGGCGTTGATCACCACGGTGGCACCGACCGAACCGGCGGTAGTGGCGATGGTCCAGTCGTCGTCGTTCCGAGACAGCGCGGTGACCCGAGCCGACCGACGAACCTGTGCGCCGTGGTTTCGCGCCCGTCGCAAATACAGCTGATGCAGGGCCATCACATCCAGTGATGCGGCCGTTGGTTCATAAACTCCGACGGAGACGAACTCGGGGTTTAGCATCGGCGCCAGCTCGTACAACTCGTCTTCGTCGACCAGGCGTACCGGCGATGTGATCCTGGCAGCCTGTTCAGCCTCGGCTTCGAGGACCGGGCGTTCGGCCTCACCGCCGACCTTCAACACGGGCAGCGGGTCGAGGAGCGGAGCGTCCAGTTCAGGGTGTTCAGCTTCCAGAAACGGCCGTGACGCTGTGGCCAACCGATGGAAGACCGGGCCACCCTCGTTCTCAACAAAGATGGCGGCTGAGCGCGACGTGCTGTGATGGGCCAACTCGTTTTCTTGTTCGAGGATGACTACCGAGTGAGTGTCGGCAACAGCTCGGGCCGCCGACACCCCGGCGATACCGCCACCGATGACGGCAACGTCGAAGAAGGCCGGTCCACTAGAGGCTTCCGTCGTTGACATCAGACCCCAAACACCAGGCGAGCGGCGGCAACGTCCTCCAAAGCGATTCCTGCCGATTTGAACATCGTGATCTCGGCCGGATCGGTGCGCCCCGGAGCGGTTCCCGCTACTAATTCGGCCAGGTCGCCCTTGATCTCGCCCATTGACAAGATGCCAGCCTTCAACGGCTGGGCGATGTCACCGGCCAGGGTGCCGTCTGTGCGGGTGTCGACCCAGACATTGGCTCGCCTAGCCACGTCATCGTCGCTTTCGCGCATCTGAGGAGTGAACGATCCAATGAGATCGACATGGGCGCCGGGCGAGAGCAACTGGCCTTTCACCAGCGGCTGGGTGGAGCCGGTGACACAACAGATCACGTCGGCTTCGCTCACCGCCGAGTCCAGGTCGTCGGCCACTTCGATGGGACAGGCCTTGGCCTTGGCCTCGGCGTCGGCGCCTAGCCAGTCAACAACGGCGTGTGCTTTCGCCTCATCCCGTCCCCACACCTCGACCAACTCGTAGTTCCGAACGGCGCAGTGAGCTTGGACGGCCATGGGGGAGAGGGCGCCGGTGCCGACCACCAGGAGTCGGTGGGCGTCGGTTCGAGCGAGACGTTTCGCCGCTACGGCCGATGCCGCTGCGGTCCGTCGGGTGGTCAGCTCATTGCCGTCGCAGGCCCCGAGGAACACTCCATTAGTGGCGCTGAACAACATTACACCGGCATTAACTGTGGCCAATCCGGAGGCGCCGTTGTCGGCGAAGAACGTCACTACTTTGACAGCGATGACGTCGCCGATCACCCATCCTGGCTTGAGTAGGAGAGCCCCGTCGGTCGCTGTCTCGTCCGGTGCCGGCACGGTGTGCACAGTCCGTTCAGGGGCGAAGGCCTGCGGGTCGACAACCACGTCCTCAACGGCGGCTATCAGAGCCTTCCAGGGAAGGGCGGCCGCTACCTCGTTCGGTCCAAAAAATCGCATGGGCTCTCAGCCACCTTTTCGCTTCCTCGCCACGGGATGCTGCACCGTGTGAAACCACTACCGTAGCTTTCCCCACCAGTGACTGGTAGTGCCGTCTACTACACACTCCTGGAATTCATGCCTGGCCTCTCGTAGTGTCGAGCCTGTGACTTCAAGTAGATTCGCTGTCCTCGGTCTCGACGTCGGTACGACCGGCATTAAGGCTGTGGCCTACGCGCCCGACTCATTTCGGGCGGGTGCAACCTTCGGACATGAGCTGGCGAAGGCCATCATCCCGACGCCGACCCGGCGCTCGTCCACCATCGCTCGGCCAAACTTAGAGCGCGACTCCGGGGCCGATGACGTACTGGTTGACGCCGGAGGTGAGTTTCTGGCCGACGAGATGTGGGAGGCCTCGGCCTCGGCCATCCGTTCGGTGGTCGACCAGCTAGCGGCTAACGGTCAGCGAGTAGCCGGTGTCGGGGTTACCTCTATGGGCGAGGCCGGAGCGCCTCTTGACGCCCACGGTCGCCCCACCCATCCGATCATCGCCTGGTTCGATCCCCGGACCGAACCCCAGGCCCAGTGGTGGTCCGAACACCTGGGCGATGAGCGAACCTCGGCCATCACCGGCATCCCGGTGCGTCCAGTCTTCGGGATGATGAAGCTGCTGTGGATCAAAGAGCACGAGCCTGAGGCTTTCGCTCGCACTGTGCGTTGGTTGAACATGGCGGACTACGCCGTCTTCCGGCTCACCGGTGAGCAGGCCACCGACTTCTGTTTGGCCTCGAGGACGCTGGTTCTGGACCTGGCAAAGCGCCAATGGTCCGACGAACTGCTCGATGCCATAGGAATCGCCCGCTCGACCCTTGCCGATCTCGTCCCGAGCGGCACCATCATTGGAACAGTTGGTGATGATGAGGTCACCGGCTCGACCGGCTTGGCGCCGGAGTGCCCCGTGGTGCTGGCTGGCCATGACCACGTCGCCGCCGCTCATGGTCTCGGTGTGACCGAACCGGGAGACGTCCTGGACTCGATCGGAACAGCCGAGGCTCTGTTCGTGGTCACCGACCAACCGGAACTCAACGGACACCTGTCGGGCCTTAGCATTGGGCAGGGGGCGCACGTCACCCCTGGCCGAACCTACGCCATGACCGGCTTGGCCAACGGTGGTGGCCGAATCGATTCGGTCCGTAAAGAGCTAGGCATGGATTGGGAGGCGTTCATGGATCAGGCGGTAAACGGAGGGCCCCTCAGTGACGCGATTACCGCCGTCATCGAAGAGATCGCCGAGTCAGGCCAGACGGCATTGGAACGCTTGGTCGAAGCGGTCGGCGTGGACAGCGTCCGGCACCTGGTTACGGGAGGGGGTAGTCGCAACAGCGTGTTGATCGAACGCAAGCAGGCTCGAAGTGAGCGTGCGCTGCACGTGATGCCGGTGACCGAGGCCAGTTGCTTCGGGGCGGCCCGGCTGGCCGCTACCGCCGTGGACTTCGCCGCCTAGGTCTCACGCCACAGCCGTGTCGGGCTGGGTCGATCGCCCCCATCCGTTCGGCCCAACAGCTACAGCCTTGGTTTAGGGGCGCCGATCCTCGGATCATCGTGACAGCTCAGACTCGGCGATCACAATTGACGCCGGGCTACCAGGGAGCAGGCCATGGTTATCATCGGCGGAATAGTGTTGTTCGTGGCTGTCGGATTGTGCTGTGTTGCCTGCACATTCATCAGTCGGACGGTCAATGATGTCCAAGTGGCTCGCCGCGACGAGTTTGAGCATCCCACGGGCCATATTGGAGACTACGAAACCATGCTTCCCGGTGACGAGCAGGAGCTGCTGGCGGACTATCGTCAACTGAAGCAAATCGACGAAGACCGGGAGCGTGCCCTCTACGACGGGGGAGGCTGGTAGCCGGTCGGGAGGCCAGGACCATGTACCGGCACGTAGCCATGTTCAGATTCAACGACGAGGTCGACGAAGCCGAGGTGTTGTCCATAGGCGCAGCCTTGTCGACGTTGCCTGGCGAGATTGAGCAGATCAAGGACTATCGCCATGGTCCCGACCTGGCCATCAACGACGGCAACTTCGACTATGTGGTCGTTGCCGACTTCGAGACGGTCGAAGACTACATCACCTACCGTGACCACCCGACCCACCAGGATCTGATCAAGCAACATATCGCCGGTCGGGTGGCCGATAGAGCTGCCGTCCAGTATCAATTCGACGGCTGATACGGCTGATACGGCTGATACGGCTGATACGGCTGATACGGCTGATACGGCTGATACGGCTGATACGGCTGATACGGCTGATACGGCTGATACGGCTGATACGGCTGATACGGCTGATACGACTGAAGGCAGCGGAAATCTAGTGGCGTCTCACGGGCTACCAACTGCCGCCTCCGCCGCCGCCTCCTCCGCCTCCACTTGAGCTGCTGCTGGGCGAGGTAGCAGAAGAAGCCGCCATCGCTCCTAATCCACCGGCGGTACCTGCTAGTCCCGCCCCATAGGGATCGAGGCGGGCGGCCGTAGCCGACTGAGCC
>CALKZY010000020.1 GCA_938002965.1 uncultured Acidimicrobiales bacterium
TGGCTCGGGCCATGTCGACCTTCGAGGGCCGACCGGTAGCGGTCAAAGCCCAGGTACCGGCGGGAGGTCGGGGTCAGGCGGGCGGCGTGGTTCTGACATCCGATCCGATGTCGGCCATCAACCAGATGGCGGGCACCACCCTTGGCGCTCACACCGTCGACCAGATCCTGGTGGAACATCAGGTCGACATCGCCCACGAGCTGTATCTGGCCATTGCCGTTGACGGCTCGACCGGTGGGCCGCTACTCATGTTCTCCCCCGATGGCGGTGTCGACATTGAAGCATCCGACACGCCACTGACCACCATGGCGCTGCCTATCGGCTCCGAGCCGGACGTCTCCGAGCTGACTGCTGTGTTGGGCGAAGCCGGATGCCCCGACCCGGTGACCGAGGTTGCCCAAGTGGCGGCTCGGCTCTTCGCCGCTTTCGTCGACGCCGACGCTGAGCTGTTGGAGATTAACCCGTTGGCGATCACCGGCGGAGGCGCGGTAGTGGCCCTCGACGGCAAACTCACCGTCGACGATTCGGCGGCCGGTCGCCAGGAAGCCTTGGCCAGAAACGCCTCGGTTCCGCCGACCACCGGGTTGGAAGCCAAGGCGGCCGAGCACGGGCTTCGCTTCATCGAACTCGACGGCAGTGTCGGCGTGTTAGCCAACGGGGCTGGCTTGACGATGACCACGATGGACGCAATCACCCACTACGGCGGGCGTCCGGCCAACTTCTTGGAGATCGGGGGCGACGCCTACACCCTGGCCGTACCGGCGTTGGAGGTGGTGTTGGCCAACCCGAAAGTGCGGAGCCTGGTCGTGAACTTCTGCGGAGCGTTCGCCCGATGCGACGTGATGACCGGGGGCGTCATCGAAGCGTGGAAGACGCTGCAACCCGACATTCCCGTGTTCTTCTCCATCCACGGAACCGGGATGGACGAAGCACGTGAAATGGTTCGTCGAGAGCTCGACGCCGAACCGTTCGACTACATGGACGACGCCATCAAGGCTGCGGTTGCCGCTGCCGGGGAGGATCAAGCATGATCCTGCAACAGGGCCAGCGAGTAGTGGTGGCGGGATTGACCGGGGCGCAAGGATCGTTCTGGTCGGAACGCATGATGGCCTACGGGACGAACGTCGTCGCCGGGATCTCCGCCTCCAAAGCGGGAACCGAACACCTCGGCGTGCCTGTAGTCGGCAGCTTTGCCGAGGCGGCGGAGCGAACCGGTCTTGATGTGGCAGTGATGTTTGTGCCGCCCGGCGCCGCGCTGCGGCTCACGTTGGACGCCATCAACTCCGGCGCTCAGACAGTTGTCGTCCTGACCGAGTTCATTCCCGTTCACGACACCATGCGGATGGTGGCCGCCGCCCGCGATGCCGGGACGGCGCTGGTCGGACCGAATACTGCGGGCATTGTTACCGTCGGCCAAGGCTTCGCCGGTTTCATGCCGGCGTTCAACGATCGGATCTTTACCCCCGGAAACGTGGGTGTGGTTTCCCGCAGCGGCAGCCTCGGCACGCTGGCGTGCATGGAGCTCACCAGGGTCGGGCGTGGCCAATCAGTGTTTATCGGTGTTGGCGGTGACCCGGTTTCGGGGACCTCGACCGGTGAAGCGCTCCAAGCACTCGACGCTCACCCGGGCACCACGGCCATCGTTCTCATCGGAGAGATCGGGGGTTCCAAAGAGGAAGAGGCCGCGGAGGTGGCCGCCTCGATCTCCAAGTCGATTGCCGCCTTCATCGCTGGAAGGGCGGCCCCGGTCGGCAAGAAGATGGGTCACGCTGGAGCCCTGATCGTCGGCGACAAGGGAACCTATGACTCTAAACGCGCTGCGTTGACCGAGGCCGGTGTGGTCGTGGTCGACGTTCCGTCTCAGTTGCCTAGCGCCCTGGGCGCCTGACCTATTCGAGGCAGAACGGCGCGCCTACACCATCGGCGGTTCCGTCGGTCATCTGCACGTGGCAGATACAGCGCCAGTCCTCCCGGAGGAACCCGACGTCTTCGGTCATTTGATCGAGTTGCACACTGGTTGTTCCGAACCCGGTTGCACCGGCGTTGTCGAAGCCGGCCACGACGTTACGAATGTCGTCTTCGGTCATCCCCGGTTCGATCGCTTCGCACATTTGAGCCATGGTCGCCTCGAACGGAGCGGAGTCTCCGCCTCGACCGAGAACGCGCCCACCGGCTACCAACAGTCCAAGTCCTAGGAATCCGAGTAGGCACACTGCACCCACACCAAGCAGGACAATGTTTCTGGTCCGCCTCTTCATTTTTGCCACCTCTAGCTTTTACCCCTCGCCGTACTTGTTGTACGTGCAAGTAGCTGTTGAAGGTAGCAGGCGCAGAACGATACACCCCATCAACGTCCGCTGACCACGAGCCAAAGCGCCGGGGACCGGGTGCGGCGGTCTCCCGACCCCCGACGCTCTGTCGTCGTTGCAAATCCCACCAGCCGGAGAATTAATCTCGCCCGACGAGGACACGCCGCTGCGGGCTGGAGTGCCGCCCACCGCAGGTGTCCGATGATTTGCAGCCAAGAAGCCAGCTGTGCCACTAGCTTCCTGATTCTTGAACGACGTTAGGCGGACTAGCTAACACCGACCTATGCAACACCTTAAGTGTTGCTGAAAGTTGATGTTAGGCTTGGCATGTCGCTGCAAATAGACAACTCTGGATCAAATGGCATCCACCGCCGTGCCCAAAACCGCCCGCCCACAACTCGAGTCGTCGACCAACGTCTTATTGGTCGAAGACGATCAAGGCCTCCGCGAATCTTTAGCGATCGTGCTGGCCTTTGAAGGCCTTGAGATTCTTCAGGCCTCAGGACTTTGCGATGCCCGCCGGATCATCGAATCCGATGACCCCGACCTGATCCTCCTCGACGTCAACCTCCAAGGCGACAGTGGCATCGATCTCCTCCGAGAGATCCGACAGCGGGGTGACAACCGGCAAGTGCTTCTACTAACCGCTTTGCACGAAATCCCCGATCGGGTGGCCGGGCTTGATGCAGGGGCCGACGACTATCTGGCGAAACCATTCGCCCTCGAAGAGCTACTTGCCCGTGTGCGGGTCATGTTGCGTCGATCCGGCATCTCTGCCGCCACCACTCAACCTTTGCCTCGCGTCATCGCCGATGTGACCGTCGAATCGAAGGCTCGACGGGTGACCGCCGCCGGCACCGAAGTCACGTTGACCAAACGTGAATTCGAACTTCTCGACCTGCTCACACGAAACGTGGACCAGGTGATGACCAGAACCGTCATCCACGAGCGGGTCTGGGGTTACAGCGAACAACTTGGCTCGAACACACTCGAAGTCCTCGTCTCAAACCTGCGGCGAAAACTCGAAGCAACCGGGGCCAGCCGAATAGTGCACACCGTACGCGGCGTCGGCTATGTTGCCCGCCCGAATGCCAAAGGCCGACGGTCGTGACCACCGCCGGGATCCGCCTGTCAAGGTTCTGGGGCGACAGCAGTCTGCAGCGTCGAATCGCTCTCTCCACCGGCCTGGTGACCACGGTCTTAGTGATGGTGTTCAGCGCCACGGTCGGGTCAATACTGACCCGAAGCATCAACTCGGCCATTGACCAGGATCTTCAACTGGCAGCCGCCGACTTCTACCGCAGGCCCGGCGCCGGCGCCGACAGACCACTCCGATCACCGTCACTAGACGGCCAGCGGCTCGGCGGAGCACCGGGGACCGAGGGCCCTGGCGCTCCAGGGGAAGCTCGTCTTCGCAGAGCACCTGCACCGTTCGCCGTGCAGGTGGTTACGCCCGATGGTCAAGCCGTCACCGGGGCCATCCCGATGACTTCGGAGGCCCTGGCCGTCGCAAGCGGCACCCAAGCCGAAACCTACGAAACAATAGAGTCCAACGGTCGCCACCTCCGGGTCTACAACACAACTCTGGAGTCAGAGACTGGGGGAGCTCTGCGGGTGGCGATCGACATGACCACCTCGTTCAAAGGCCTTCAGCAGGCGAGGCTACTTTCCCTTGCTGCAGGTTTGCTTGCCGGCTTGACGGCCGCCGCCGTGGCGCTCATGCTGGGGCGACACCTGGTCGCGCCGGTCACCGCGGTGGCCAACGCCGTGTCCAACGTGAGAAGCGGCGGGGAGCTGCCTGATCGCCTCGAAGGAGAGGGAACCGACGAGCTCGGAACCCTGGTCCACAGTTTCAACTCGATGCTCGACCACTTGCGGCAAAGCCGGGACCAGCAACGCCGACTGGTCGCTGACGCCAGCCACGAGCTTCGCACGCCGCTCACCCGCCTGCGGCTGAAAATCGAGTTTGTGCACACACAACCGCAGTTGCCCGAACAAGAACGCCAACGCCTCATCGAGGGAGCCGTTGCCGATCTATCCCTGCTCGGAGACCTGGTAGCTGAGCTTCTGGAGTTGGCGGCCGAGGGGACATCGGCGGAGCAGAGCCAACCGCTGCAGCTGGCCAATGTCGTATCCACCGAGGTTGATCGGTTCCGAACCACCTCCGGCCGCGTTGTCGACCTGGCCACTACCCCTGGTTTGGTGCAGACGAGGCCTCGCCAGGTAACGCGTGCGCTCACTAACCTGCTGGTGAACGCTGACAAATACTCACCGCCGAATTCCGCTATCTCGGTAGAACAACGGGGTACACAAATAGAGGTTCGCGACCGGGGGCCAGGCATCCCGGCCACCGAACGGACACGGGTATTCGACCGGTTCTACCGTGGCAACACGTGCCAAACCGTCGACGGCAGCGGATTGGGATTGGCCATCGTCGAGTCGGTGGCTCGGGTAAACGGGGGCACAACGTGGATTCGAGACCCGGCTGACGGTGGGCCGGGAACGATCGTCGGGTTTTCGGTTGGGCCGATTCCCTCCAGTAGCCGCGAACCAACCTTTCGCCCCAGAGCAATCCAACGCCGCTCTTGATCCAGGGCCCTAATACGACGGGGCTCCTAATCAGACACAGCCTCCAATCTGACGGCCTCGGCCCGATTTGAAGATCGATCCGTTTAAGCAGGTAGGTTCACAACCATGGGTTACATCAAGGAGATTCTGACCCGAATCAAGTTCCACAACGTGATGGTCAATGCCGCCGGCATTGCCTTTTACGGGTTGCTGGCCTTGATCCCGACACTGATTGCCTTGGTCTCGGTGTATGCCCTGGTGGCCGATCCGGCCGAAATCGAGACGCAGGTCACCGATGCAGCCGGATCGTTGGACGAAGACACTCAGAGTTTCATAGTCGGCATCTTGGAAGGCATCGTCGGTGACGTCAAGGGTGACGCCGAATCGGCAGAAGGCTCGGGAGGTGGTGTGGCCGGTTTCGTCGGTCGGGTCAGCGGCCTCGCCTTCGGCTTACTATTCGCCCTGTTCTCGGCTTCAGGCGCGGTGCAAAAGTTGATGGGCACTATCAACCTGGCGTACGAAACCTTGGACAGCCGACCGGGTTGGAAAGTACGAGGGCTGGCGTATCTGTTTACGGCCGGGGCGATAGTCGGCCTGGCGTTGATGGCGTTTTCCATTAGCGCTCTACCGCAGATTTTGGATCGAGTAGAGCTGGGCGGTGTGGCCGAAACAGTCATCAACCTGGCTCGCCTCCCGGTGTTGGCCGCACTGTTCGGCGGGGCGCTCACCATCCTCTACCGTTACGGGCCGGACCGTTCGCCTCGCACCCCGTGGAAGAACCCGGGGGCCGTCGTCGCCATGGTGCTGTTTGTCGTCTTCGCCATTGGTTTCAGCTTTTACTCGTCGAACGTCGGTGCCATGCCCGCCGCCTACGGACTTCTGGGCACGATCGCAGCCTTGATGATCTTCTTACAACTGACGGCGCTCTCAGTGATCATCGGTGCCGAGGTCAACGGAGCGCTCGAGGTTGGCCCGTTGCTAAGCGACAACCCGGCTGGCGCCGGGGCGCCGGCTCAGTCGGCGGTTGGGTCGGCCCGTAGCGCGACGATGCCGACGGCGGCCCGAGGCGTCACGTCGTCGCCAGGCGCGACCGAGTCGTCGACCGGCGAATCGCTCAGTTTCGGCAAGGCCATGGCCGGGTTGGTTGCCATGTATGTGCTCGGTCGAGGTGCCTCAAAGGGCAACTGATTAGTCGGTCGGGTTCCAGCCGGACACGGACTTCACCTCAAGGAACTCTTCAACACCCCAGCGACCACCTTCACGACCGTTGCCGCTTTGGCGGTAGCCTCCGAACGGGGCTCCAGCGCCTCGGGGTTGTCCGTTCATTTCGACCATGCCGGAACGGAGCTGACGGGCGATGCGTCGAGCTCGATCCTGGTCGGCGGTTTGCACGTAGTTGGTCAACCCGTAGGGCGTGTCGTTGGCGATGGCGACCGCTTCTTCTTCGGTGTCGAACGGGATGATCGACAGCACCGGCCCGAAGATTTCCTCGTTGGCGATGGTCATCGACGGGTCGACGTCGGCGAACACGGTCGGTTTCACGAAGTAGCCGACGTCGTGGCCGTCAGGTCGCCCCGAGCCACCGGCCACCAGCCGGGCTCCTTCGGCTTCACCGGCCTTGATGAGCCCCTGGATCTTGTCCCACTGTTGTTCGCTGACAACCGGTCCGATGTGGCGTCCGTCTTTGTCGGCAGCGTCAACCTGGGTCTGTTGGGCCGCTTCCGCTGCCGCGGTCACAGCGTCGTCGTAGATGGACCGTTCCACCAACATTCGGGTGGGAGCGTTGCAGGACTGGCCGGTGTTGTTGAAACAGTGGCGGGCTCCCCGAACGACAGCTTTGGGGTCGGCGTCGGCGAACACAATGTTGGCGCCTTTGCCGCCCAATTCGAGTGCCACCCGTTTCACCGAGTCAGCCGCGTTCTTGGTGATGGCGACCCCGGCCCGGGTGCTCCCGGTGAACGACACCATGTCAACGTCGGCGTGGCCGCTGAGTTGGGTGCCGACGCCGATGCCGTCGCCTTGCACCATGTTGAACACGCCGGGCGGGAACCCGGCTTCGTGCATCATGTCGGCGAACAGGGCGGAGGACAGCGGAGCGATTTCGCTGGGTTTCAGCACCATGGTGCAGCCAACGCCGACAGCCGGGATCACTTTGAGGGTGACCTGATTCATCGGCCAGTTCCACGGGGTGATCAACGCGCACACGCCGATCGGTTCGTACAAGATGGCGTTGTCGGGGGCATGATCACCGAGCGACTCTTCGAAACTGAAGTTGCGTAGCTCGTTGATGGTGGACTCGATGTGCCACGAACCGGCGGTGGCCTGCGACCCCTTGGACAGTGCCGCTGGTGCCCCCATTTCGATCGAGATGGCGTCGGCCATTTCGTCGTTGCGGGCCACGTAGATCTCAAGCAACCGTTCCAGCTTGGCGATGCGTTCAGCGTGCGGGGTGGCGGCCCAAGCGGGGAACGCTTCTTTGGCGGCGGCCACCGCAGCGTCGGTGTCGGCTTGACCGCCGAGCGAGATGACGGCGCACACTTCCTCGGTTGACGGGTTGATGACGTCGAAGTCGTTGGCCGTGGCCGGTGCCACCCACTCACCGTTGATATAGAAGCTGCGCCGGTCAAGCGGCGTGCTGGCTGTGTTGGCGTTAGTTGCAGTGTCACTCATGAAATCTCGGTCCTCCCAGTCGGACTACTCCACAAGCTAACGGGTGCATACCGGTTGTGGACGAATCGCTTGACCTTAGGTCAACTTGAGGTTCTATGGTCGGTGCATGCCGACATCCGAGGAACCAATTTCCTGCACGTTGAACGCTCAAGATGCCGAGGCTCAGGCGCTTGAGTGGGTTGGTCTCCGAGAACTGGCAACCAATGTTGTGCCTATCCCCTCGGGTGCGAGGATGAGATTTCCGGCCGCTCACTCAGCCAGGATCGCCGATCTCGCTGAACGGGAGGCAGCGTGCTGTGCGTTCCTCGATATCAATACGTTGGTTGAGGCCGACGAGTTTGTCGTGGAGATAACCGCCGATAATCCGGATGCGATTGGGTTCATCGAGCTACTTGCCGGGCTCGCCGCATCATGAACGCAACGGCAGAGTTGGCGATCGGACAGGTGGCGGAAGCCAGTGGGGTCTCGGTCTCGGTTGTCCGGTACTACGACGAGTTCGGGCTGATCACCCCAGTTCGGAGGGTCGGAGGCAAGCGACGCTTCGGGCCCGACGCCGTCTCCCGGGTGACATTCGTCCGTCGAGCCCAAGCCGTCGGTTTCAGCCTCGCCGACATCAAGACCCTGTTGGACGATCAACGGGGCCGATGGCCTGAGCTAGTCGACCAGCATCTCCTGGATCTGCGACAACGGCGCGACGACCTCAACATGATGATCTCAACCCTGGAGCAGTTGCGGCGATGCGCGTGCGAAGAGGTGGCCCGATGCGAGCACATGGTGAGCGCTGACGAGCCCATCGCGCACCCCAGCAAGCAAGCGCTTGGCTCGCTTACTCGGCAAGATCGCCCCTAAGGCGATTGACGCGGAAGGTAAGGGATTCGAACCCTTGGTGACCCGGAGGCCACAACGGCTTTCGAGGCCGCCCCATTCGTCCGCTCTGGCAACCTTCCGGAGTCGAGGCTAGCACCCCAGAAGCGCTGTTCCGACCGTTCTGCGAGGCGTCACTACCGACGCAAGCCGGCGAAGAAGTCGGTCAGTAGCTGGCCGCAGCGTTCAGCTTCAACACCGGACAGCAGATCGATCTCGTGGTTGAGCCGGGGATCACCGCATACGTTGTACAAGCTGTAGCAGGCTCCAGCTGCGGGGTCAGCTGCTCCGTACACGATGCGAGCCAGCCGGGCGTTGAGCGCAGCCCCGGCGCACATTAGACACGGCTCAAGCGTGACGTACAGCTCGCATCCCTCTAGGTGCCAGCCGCCGATGACACCAGCTGCGTCTCGTAGCGCCAGCACCTCGGCGTGGGCGCTGGGATCGCCGGTCAGCTCACGCTCGTTGTGGCGCTGGGCCAAGATGGCTCCATCGGGTCCGATCACCACGGCACCCACCGGGACGTCACCGTGTTCGGAGGCCTTGGCTGCTTCGACCAGCGCAACTTCCATCAGGTCGGCTCTGGCCTCGGGAAGTTTCATTTGCCGTGGCTCGACTGGTGAATGGCTAGTAGGTCATCAACCGACGTTGCGGCAATCGTCTCACCGATGAGGTCCAGGGGTAGCTGCTCAATCGTCTTAAACCGCACGCACGACTTTCCCATGTCCAACTTCTTGCCTGTGGCCTTGTAGCGCTCACGAAAATCGGCCGCCGACTCCTCGGTGGCATAGACACTCGTCAGGTACACGGCCATGTGATTCTTCTGCGAAGCCAAGGCGGCGTACATCAATGGCTTTCCGTTGTAGGTGTCTGGATAGGCCTCAAGCGGCACCTCGTAGCTGATCATCCCCCAACTCATGGCCTCCACGAAGCCATCAGGCAGATTCTCGAGAATGACGTCGCGCGCCTCGGCGATGTCGTCTCGTCGGTCGTCGGGCAGTTCTGCCAGATAGTCCTCGACTGTCTCAGCTTTGCTACTGACCATTTGAATCACACCCTCACTCTGTTAAACGACTGTGAACCTAGACGACTGTGAACCTAGACGACTGTCGCTCCGAGAACGCTACCGATACCCCAAGTAAGCACACAGGCGGCGGCTGCCCACAGCACCTGCCGCAATGCCGTGCGAACCATGGACCGCTCAGTGAAGTAGGCCAGCGTGGCACCAACCGCCGCCGCACCTATGAGGCCGACCAGGACCGAGATGTTTCGGGCCCACGTTCCTTCAAGTACAAACCACGGAACCAGGGGCACGACCGCACCGACCACAAAAGCGGCGAAAGAACTGACCGCCGCGCCCACCGCGTTGGCGCCAGACTCGGGGTCGATACCAAGCTCTTCACGGGCATGAATGTCCAACGCCACCTCGGGGTCGGCCATTACTGCCTTGGCTAGCGTCTCCGCCTTGTCCTCTGCGAGGCCGCGGCGTTGAATGTAAATCTGCTTGAGCTCTTCGGCTTCTTCTTCCGGCCGCTCGGCCAGCGAACGACGCTCGATCTCGATTTCGCGTTCCACTAACTCGTTCTGGGCCGTCACCGAAACGTATTCGCCTGCGGCCATGGAGGCGGCGCCGGCCAGCAGTCCCGACAATCCGGCTACCAGCACAGTGGAAGAATCGGTTCCAGCCGCGGCGACACCCAGAATCAGTGCGACGTTGGACACCAAACCGTCGGAAACGCCGAAGACCGCGGCCCGGGCGGTTCCACCGTGAACATCACGGTGATGATGCACCATGTAGTCGGGATGCGACTCCTCAACAGAGATGTCGCTGTTGTCGTCCCGGCGTTCAGTTCCCTGGCGCCGGTCGTTCTCGATCCGCCGTTCAGCGTCGCCCGAGCTTTCGTGACCTGGTCCGGCGGCTGTCTTCGGTCCATCAGTCATACATCCCAGCGTACCGATGACGGCTGACGGTTGCCGGTGAACAGACCGGCCTATGGCAGCCGGGCCTCAACTAGAGTCCGGCTAGATCAGCTAAATCAGGGTCGACAGGCGACACCGTTTAATATGGCGGACCGGTCCGAGCAGCGAGAACACTGCACCCTCGGGGTCCACAATTACCGCTTGGCGTCCAACCGGCAGGTCGTAGGGTTCGCTCATGACCACAGCGCCAAATCGGGTGGCGGCGTGAGCCATCACGTCGGTATCGATCACTGAGAACGACGGACACCAAGAGGCCGGAATGTCGCTTATAGCCGAGCGAACAGCTCCACCAACGGGACCGAGGGCAGTGCCGAACACCAGGTAGGAGTCGAAGGATCCGTCAGATCGCATTCCCATCGGCTGCTCGGTGACAGTCCAGTCGAAGACCGCACGGTAGAAACGGCCTGCGCCACCGAGGTCAGGTGTTTCCAAGTCAAGCCACGTCAGTGAACCGACGCTGTGCAAGTTCGTTGACCCCGAAGAGTCTCGCGGCTGCCAAAGCGAAAGCACCGCATCGAACGGATCAACGATCGTGGCCACCATGGCCATACTTCCCCGTTCAGCCGGACCCGACAAGACCTGGCCCCCCGCCAGCTCAACCCGCCGCAGCGTGGACGCCAAGTCGACGACGTGCACGAACGGTTCCCACTTGGCCGGCAGCTTCATGTCGTGGAACCGGGCGTCTCGTTCGTGCAGCTCGGCTGAAGGTTGACCGCTCAACACGGCCATAGAGGTGGCCTGAGCTTCATCCCAATCGGGCTGAGTGATGTCGGAGGTTCGAAAGCTGAACCGATCCCGAAATCGCCATCCGAAAAGATCGCGGTAAAAGGCACGTGAGCGAGCGACATCTGGCGTCTCCAGGTCCACCCAATTTGGACTTCCGTGTACCAAAAACTGACTGGACGCCGTCGGCGAAACGACCGTCATATGTACTCCTATGTTTTGCGGCGGTTAACCCTGTTCCCCAAGGGTTGCGGGCCAACATAGACCAAGATGCGCCATCCGTAAACAGGTTCTACAACATTGTTCGCCGTATAGGAACTTTTACCCAAGGTGACACTCAGGATCCGCTAACTTCAGGCTAATTCAGGTCCACGATGTGGGACAATGGCCGCATGGACATCACCACCATGAACACGGCCAAGGGCTCCCAGCTTCGCTATTTCAATGTGGCTCACGACGCCGTCCTGTGGAAACTCGAGGGTCTCGACGAGTACGAACTGCGTCGACCGATGACACAAACGGGCACAAACCTGCTGGGACTGACCAAACATCTGGCCTTGGTCGAAGCCGGCTATTTCGGTGAGACGTTCGGCCGACCGAACATTGCCGACATGCGTTCCGACACCGACACCGACACTGACACCGACGCGTTCGGCAACGCCGACATGTACGCCACTCTGGATGAAACCAGCGAGGACATTATCGGGCTGTTCAAGCGTGTCTGGACATCCTCACAGGCAACCATTGACGAGCTCGACCTTGACTACGAGGGACATGTTCCCTGGTGGGGAGAAGCGGGCAATCCGGTGACGCTGCAACGCATCATGGTTCATGTCACCACCGAGATCTACCGCCATCTAGGGCAGATGGACATCGTCCGGGAATCGATCGATGGCGCGGCCGGAATGCGCCAGGGCGCAGACAACATGCCCGAACTCAGCGCGGAAGATTGGGCCGCGTACTGTCAGCGACTGGAAGCGATCGCCGACGACGCCAAACGCCTTACAGGCTGACGTTCTCACCAGCCGAGTTCCAGCTACTGCCAGGGATTGCCGGACAGGTACTTCCAGCCAGCATCAGGAAGCAACACTACGGCGGACCCGCCGTTGGTGGACAGTTCCCGTTGTGCCGCTTCGATCACCGCACCAGATGAGGTGCCGACGAAGTGACCTTCGAGCTTCATGACTTCGGCCACCTTGGCTTCGGCTTCGGCACGGCTGATCACGTAGCGATCCTTGACCAGCCCGAGATCGGCTACCGGGGGTTGGAACGGATCCTGCTGGTTGCGCATCCCGCCGATGGTGTCCGACAAATCTTCCTCCACCGAGTGCACCGCCAAATCCGACCAGTGCTTGCGTAGGCCGCGGCTGTTGCCGGTAATGGTGCCACCGGTCCCGTAGGCGCAGAGGAAGTGGTCGGGTGGAGCCTCCAGCGGCCAGTCCCGGATGATCTCGAGGGACGTCCCGAACTCGTGAGAATCGGGGTTGGCCTCGTTGCCATACTGATAGCACATGTGGCCTTCGCCGTCTTCAACCATCTGCCGGGCGTAGGCGATGGCGTCATTGGGGCCGCCTTCGACATTGATGAGGTTGGCACCGTAGGCCTTGAGCAGTTGACGTCGTTCCTCCGACGCGCTGGTCGGGAGGCAGATGTTCATCGGGTTGCCTTCGAGCAGGGCCACCCGGGCCAACCCAATACCGGTGTTCCCCGAGGTCGCTTCGACGAGCGGCATGCCTTTGCTGAACTTGCCGAGGGCACGGTCCTGGTGGAACATCCGCCAAGCCGGGCGGTCTTTCACCGAGCCGGTCGGGTTGTGCCATTCGAGCTTGGCGAACAGCCGCGTCCCGGACGGGGCCAGATTGGTTAGTTCAACGAGCGGGGTGTTGCCGGGTTCCATCGGACGGGGCTCCAAAGTTGAGACTGCAACCTCTTAAACCCTACTAACCCGATCAACTATTCCGATAATCGTGTGACCGATGCCCAGAACCCCCATTTTGTCCGGATTCGACCACATCGAGTCGAAGATGGAAGGAGACTCAGACTCAGACTCAGACTCAGACTCAGACGTCCAGAGTGTTCTCCCGCTCCCACTGTGAGAAGTGAGCGGTGAACCGGTTCCACTCGTCGTGCTTGAGCTTTAGGTAGGCTCCGGCGAACTCCTGGCCAAGAGCCGCCTTCAGTACCTTGTCCTTGTCGAACGCCCGCAGGGCGTCGAGCAGATTGAGTGGCAGCTTCTTGGCCCCCCGGGCTTTGTTGGACTCGGTGTACATGTTGATGTCGAGTCGCTTGCCCGGGTCGGTCTGATTGGCCACGCCGTCCAATCCAGCAGCGATTATGACCGCTTGAAGCAGATACGGGTTGGTGGCCCCGTCGGCCAAGCGCAACTCGAAGCGTCCAGGATCCGGCACCCGAACCATGTGAGTCCTGTTGTTTCCCGACCATGTGGCGGTGTTGGGTGACCAGGTTGCCCCGGACGTGGTAACTGGAGCGTTCAAACGCTTGTAGGAGTTGACGGTCGGGTTGGTGAGCGCCGTCATGGCTTCAGCGTGGGCCATGATGCCGCCGAGGAAATGGTGGGCCAGGGGTGACAAGCCCAAGGAACCGGAACGGTTCCCCTCGTCGGACGTATCAGCGAATTTGTTGGTCTTGCCCGACTTGTCCCAGGCCGAGATGTGGGCGTGGCAACCGTTGCCCGTGAGACCTTCCATCGGTTTGGGCATGAAGGTTGCCCGCAGCCCGTTTTGTTCGGCGATGGACTTCACCATGAACTTGAAGAACGAGTGTTTATCGGCGGTGGCCAACACGTCGTCGTACTCCCAGTTCATCTCGAACTGACCGTTGGCGTCCTCGTGGTCGTTCTGATACGGCCCCCATCCGAGGTCCAACATGTTGTCGCAGATGGCGGCGATGACGTCGTAGCGTCGCATCACGGCTGACTGGTCGTAGCAGGGCTTCTCAGCCACATCGAGAGGATCGGACAGCTCAGTGCCTTCCGGGTTGAGCAGGAAGAACTCGGCTTCCACCCCGGTCTTGATCCGCAAACCGGCTTCTTCGGCTTCACCGATGAGCTTGCGCAGCACGTTGCGAGGTGCCTGATCGACCTCCTCGCCTTCCATCATCGGGTTGGCGGGCACCCAGGCCACTTCGGGCTTCCACGGCAGCTGGATGACGGCGTCACCATCGGGCACGGCCAACATGTCGGGGTCGGCCGGACTCATATCCAACCAGGCGGCGAACCCGGCAAATCCGGCTCCGTCGGTTTGCATGCCGGCAATGGCGGAGGCCGGCACCAGCTTGGCCCGCTGGGCACCAAACAGGTCGGTGAACGACACCATGAAGTACTTGACGCCGTTGTCCTTGGCGAACTTCGAAAGATCAGTAGCCACGTGGCTCCCCCTGACAGCTCTGCCGGCGGAACATCCCGCCGGTCTCCCGGCGCCGATGGTAGTTGAGTGCTGTCAGCGGGTCGAGCTCAGCGACCTGCAGCCGTCACCTCTCGGCACGTGCTCAGCTTTCGCCCGGCATCACCGGGACAGTATTGTCAATGCCAATGACTGTTGCACCTGATGTAGCCGCGACCGATATCCGCCACGCCGACGTGATCGTCATTGGCGCTGGCCTTTCAGGTATCGGTGCCGGCTATCACTTGCAGGCCAACTGCCCTGATCGCTCCTACCTCATTCTTGAAGCCCGTCCGACTCTTGGCGGGACATGGGACCTGTTCCGCTATCCGGGTATCCGTTCGGACAGCGACATGTACACCATGGGCTACGAGTTCAAACCGTGGACCGATGACAGCACCATCTCCTCTGGCCCACTGATCCTTACATACCTGCAAGAGACGGCTGACGAATACGGCATCTCCGAGCGCATTCGATACAACCGGCGCATGACCTCCGCGTCGTGGTCGAGCAGCGATCGCCGCTGGACTCTCACAGTCGAGTCGACAATCGAATCAGCGCAGGAGTCGACCAACGGCGCAACCAGCGCGACTGAAACGTTCACCTGCAACTTCTTGTTCATGTGTTCAGGTTATTACAGCTACTCCGGCGGCTACCGGCCGGACTTCGAGGGTGAGGACACCTTTGACGGCCCAATCATTCACCCTCAGGACTGGCCCGAGGACCTCGACTACCGAAACAAGCGAGTGGCCATCATCGGTTCCGGCGCCACGGCCATGACATTGGTTCCAGCGCTGGCCGGCGACGCCGCCCATGTAACCATGGTGCAGCGGTCGCCAACCTTCGTGGTTTCACGGCCCTCCAGTGACCCGGTGGCCAGGCTGCTACGCAAGGTTCTTGCCGGTGAAACCGTTGCCCGCTTCATGCGCTGGCGGGCGATCCGTATGACCGCGGCGTTCTACAAGATGACCCGGAAGAATCCGGACAAGGCCCGCAACATGTTGATGAAGCGGACCCGTAAGGCCATGCCCGACGTTGACGTCGACACTCATTTCACTCCGAGTTACAACCCGTGGGATCAACGGCTGTGCCTTATCCCCGACGGCGACCTGTACAAGGCGTTGAACTCCGGCGAGGCATCGGTAGTGACCGACACCATCGACGCCTTTGTTCCCAACGGCATTCAGATGTCGTCAGGTGACGTCGTCGAGGCCGACATCATCGTCACCGCCACTGGGCTGCAGTTGGTGACGCTGGGTGAGGCCGACTTCTTCGTCGACGGCAACCAGGTCGACTTCTCGCAGACCTGGACCTACAAGGGGCTGGCTTACTCCGATGTGCCGAACATGGCGTCGGTGTTCGGCTACGTGAACGCTTCGTGGACGTTGCGGTCGGACATGATCACCAAGTTCGTTTGCCGTTTACTCAACCACATGTCCGAGGTGGGGGCCGATGCTGTGGTGCCCCGCCTACGTCCGACCGATGCCGACATGACACCTCGCCCGTACATCGATGACTTCTCCGCCGGTTACATGCAACGAGTCATGCCGCTGCTCCCTCGACAGGGTGACCGGGACCCGTGGCTGAACACTCAGCGCTATCACCGGGATCTGCATCTCATCGACGAAGCCGAGATAGCCGATGATGTCCTGGTGTTTGAACGAGCACCGGCGCGTTCAAACGCGTAGCGACTTCTTCGCTTTGAGTTTGGTTCGAAGACTCGAAATCCAGGTGACCTACGACAACTTCGCTTTACCAACCATCAGGGCTTAACCCTGGCACCCAGTCGGTGCCGGCCAACGGCACTTTGGCCATGGCGGCGGCTTCGATGGTGAGGGCGCAAAGGTCTTCGGGTTCCAGGTTGCGGATGTGGTTCTTGCCGCAGGCCCGGGCGATGGTTTGTGCTTCCAACGTCATCACCTTGAGGAAGTTGCGTAGGCGACGCCCGCCTTCAATCGGGTCCAGACGAGAAGCCAGCTCGGGCCTCTGAGTGGTGATACCAGCCGGGTCGTTACCTTCATGCCAGTCGTCGTAAGCGTCGGCGGTGGTGCCGAGCGCCTGGTAGTCCTCTTCCCACCGGGGGTCGTTGTCGCCAATGGCGATCAGGGCCGCGGTGCCGATACTTACCGCGTCAGCACCCAGAGCCATTGCTTTGGCCACATCAGCGCCGGATCGGATACCGCCGGAAAGAATCAGCTGCACTTTACGGTGCACCCCCAGGTCTTGCAGGGCTTGAACCGCCGGGCGAATGCAGGCCAACGTTGGTTGACCGACGTGTTCAATGAACACATCTTGAGTTGCCGCCGTGCCGCCCTGCATGCCGTCCAACACCACCACGTCAGCGCCGGCTTTGATAGCCAGGGTGGTATCGAAATAGGGGCGGGCGCCACCGACTTTCACGTAGATCGGTTTCTGCCAGCCAGTGATCTCCCGCAGCTCCAAGATCTTGATTTCCAGGTCGTCGGGCCCGGTCCAATCCGGGTGGCGACACGCCGAGCGCTGGTCGATGCCAGCAGGCAGGGTGCGCATCCCGGCCACACGGTCAGAGATCTTTTGGCCCAACAACATGCCACCGCCACCGGGCTTGGCTCCTTGGCCGACAACAACTTCGATGGCTTCGGCCCGGCGCAGATCGTTGGGGTTCATGCCGTAGCGGGACGGCAGGTACTGATAGACCAGCTTGTCGGAGTGCTCTCGTTCTTCGTCGGTCATGCCGCCGTCACCGGTGGTGGTTGATGTTCCGGCCGATGACGCTCCGCGACCCAATGCCTCTTTGGCTTGGCCCGACAGTGAGCCAAAGCTCATCCCGGCGATGGTGATGGGGATGTCGAGGTGAATCGGTTTAGAGGCGTGACGATCGCCCAACACGACGTCGGTGTCACAGCGCTCGCGGTATCCCTCCAGCGGGTAGCGAGACATCGACGCACCCAAGAACAACAGGTCATCGAAGTGTGGCAGCTTGCGTTTGGCGCCAGCGCCGCGAATGTCGTAGATGCCAGTGGCCGCCGCCCGGCGAATCTCGGAGTTGACCTCCGGAGTGAACGTGGCGCTGTAGCGAGGCTTGGTCTTCGGGGACTCGGACTGGTCGCTCATTTAGTAGGCCGCCGCGTTGTCGATATCGAAGTGGTACAGGTTGCGGGCTGAGCCGTAGCGGGTGAAGTCGGCCGCCTCGGCGTCAGCGTCGGCTCGCTTCAACAACTCGGTCAACTCCTCAACATGTTCCGGGCGCATCTCTTTGGCCACACAATCAGCACCCAGTGAGGCCACCGACCCTCGTACGTAGATGCGGGCCTCATACAGCGAATCGCCGAGGGCGTCACCGGCGTTGCCTAGTACCACCAGGCGACCGGCCTGGGCCATGAAAGCTGACATGTGGCCGATGTCCCCGTGGACCACGATGTCGATCCCTTTCATGGAGATCCCGCATCGGGACGAAGCATTACCTTTGATGTTTAGCAAGCCACCGTGGGCGGTGGCTCCGGCGTACTGGCTGGCGTCTCCGGTCACCGTGACCGAACCGGACATCATGTTCTCGGCCACGCCTGGACCGACCGAACCTTCAACGGTGATGTCGGCCTCGCTGTTCATTCCAGCGCAGTAGTAGCCAGTTGAGCCTTTCACGGTCACCGACAGCGGACCGTTCAGGCCAACGGCGATGGCGTGGCTGCCAAGAGGGTTCACGATCTCATAGTCACCGTCGGCCACTGAATCGGCAGCCGCAGTCTGCAAGACAGCGTTGACAGAGCGCAAGCCGTGAGCTTCCAGATCAAGCGTGGGCATACTCCGCCACCCCCGATCGATCCCAGAAGTAGACGGTGGCCGGTTCCGGCTCCCACACCCGAGCCGAACCGATGTTGGGCAGACCGACCAAGGCTCGGTACTCCGAACCGAAGGCCACATACTGATCGGTTTCAGCCAACACAGCAGGCTTGCAGGCAATGGGGTCGCGCAGCACGCCGAATCCGTCAGCCGTGCCGACCACAAAGGTGTAGAACCCGTCGAGGTCGTCGATCGAGGCCTGCAACGCTTCGCCCAGAGTGTCGCCCTCGGCCATCCGGTAGGTCAGGTAGGCGGCCGCCACCTCGGTGTCGTTCTCGGTTTCCACCGTTACCCCGTGATGAGCCAGCTCTCGGCGCAGGCTGTTGTGATTAGAGAGCGAGCCGTTGTGAACCAAGCACTGATCGGGGCCGGTGTTGAACGGGTGAGCACCGTTTGTGGTCACCGCGCTTTCGGTAGCCATGCGGGTATGGCCGATGCCGTGCGACCCTGACATCGACGCCAGGTTGAACCGCTCGGCCACTTCACCGGGCAGGCCGACCTCTTTGTAGATTTCGATAGTTTCGCCGAAGCTCATGATCCGAACAGTGGGCCTGACTTCGGCCAAGGCTGACCGAAGAGGCTTCAACGAGTCCCGGCCACTCACGTAGCCGGCGTCGACTCGCAGGACAGCGTGAGTGTCGTTGACCGACACGTCGATCGCCGTTCCCAACAGCCCGCCGAGGTCGCCAGCCAGGCCGTCGAAGTCAACGGTCGGGTTATCGGATTGAACAGTGACCTTGCCCGGAGCAGAACCGGAGCCAGCAGAGTCAACGGCCGAATACACCGCAATGCCTGCACTGTCGGGACCACGGTCGCTCATGGTAATCAACATGTCAGTCAGCAGAGCACCAAGCTCCGGGGCCAAGCGTTGGTCTTTTAGGAAAATGCCCACAATGCCGCACATCGAGGCTTCATTGTAGGAACGCCTCCGGCGTCGGTCTAATCACCGTGCCTAACACTCATCCCGACCAATCAGAAAGGTGTGCTGCCAGCGCCTAGTATTGGAGCTGTGCCTTCGAAGTGGCTGAACGTCGAAAAGCCAATGCTGTTCAACGACATGGTTAGGGCCTGGGTCGACGACGGACGGGTAGCAGACGGTCTCAATCGTCTGTCGACTGAGACCGTCTGAGCCCGACTCGAGCAGCTAGCTAGGGGCAGTTACTTGCCCCTTGGTGGCTGCCAGGCACATGGCCGTCACCACCGATTCCGCCAGCTTTGGCTTTGGTGGAATGAGTCTCACCGAAACCACAATCTTTGCCATGAGCCGGAGCGTGCTCCGGCGGAGCAGCCAAGGCGGCATAGCCCCCAACCATGGTCAAAGCAGCAGTCAAAACGGCGGCGGAAAGTAGACGCTTCAAGGTGAATTCTCCTCTACGAGAGTTACGGCGGACACCCACGCTGCGACGATGTTACCCGCATCACGGCCAATGGCCAAACCAATAGCTACGAATCGTTCAATGCGTTTAGTAGTAGATGCAACCTCAACCGACTAGACGTTCGTTCGGTCCATACCTCCGGTATGGGCAAGTACTCGGTCATCCATGACCCGACGCCAAAGCGGCGGCACCCAGGCCAGAGGGATCATTGCCGCGTAGCCAGCCGGCAGCTGCGGTGCCTCGTCAACGTGACGCAGTGCCTGATACGGCGTCTGCGGATTGGCGTGGTGGTCGGCATGACGCTGCAGCTGATACAGCAGCAGGTTGGTGACCGTCTGGTTGCTGTTCCATGAGTGCTCGGGGGCGCACGGCTCATACCGTCCAGAGTCGGTCTTCATCCGAAGCAACCCGTAGTGCTCAACATAATTGACCGTCTCCAACAGAACGATGGCCATCGCTGCTTGGGTGATCAGTAGGCCTACCGCAGCCATTCCCCCAAGCGCTATCGCCACCGACCAGATAGCGGACGTTATCGCCGCAGCTCGAAGGATCTCATTGGCCGGAGACATCATCGGCTGCTTCAACGCGGCCAGTCGGCGGCGTTCCAGCCGCCACGCCGATCGGGCTGACCCGATGACCGTTCTGGGCAGGAACCTGAAGATGTTCTCGCCAAATCGGGCGGACGCCGGGTCCTCCGGGGTGGCCACATTGCGATGATGTCCCCGATTGTGTTCGACGTAGAAGTGCCCATAGGCCACGGCGCCCAGCGCCAGTCGGGCGGCCCAACGTTCGCGGTTTGGCTGTTTGTGACCAAGTTCGTGAGCGGCGTTGATACCGGTGCCTCCGACCACCCCGATGGTCAGACCAAAGCCAAGCAGCTCCCACCAAGCCAGATTGGCTGAACCCACATACCAGCCAGCCCAGGCGAGCAGGAGTAGCTGCAAGGGAACGTAGACCAGGACGAGCACGCGAAAAAACGAATCGGCACCGTCTTGTAGACTGCCATCACTGGGGTTTGAAGCATCAGCGCCGATCACCAGTCGAGTACCGGCACCAGCCCGAAGACGAAGGCTGGCCCCAGATACAACCAGGCTCCCCAACCGGTCGTATTGGCCAGCATGATGGCGGCTACCGGCAACGTCAAAGGCACCAACCCCAGGAGCCACCGCGTTCGAGCCCAGGTGAAGCCGGTAGCAGATGCCATGGTTCCGACGCTACCGGTAGCGTCCTTCGGCAGGCAAATGAGTAGGGCGCGACGACTACCGAAACACGCCTCGGCGCCCGGCCTTGAAGCTAGTGGCCGTCCCCGCCTTGAAGCAGGCCAGCCAGGATCTCGGCATTGAATCCCGTTGTACGGGCGGCGTCGATGATCCTCGCCTCAGCAGCAGCGATCTTGGCGGCGGCGTGCGGAACCTGCGTCGCCACATCAGCTGGGATGACAACGGCGCCGTGGCGGTCGGCGTGAATCAAGTCGCCGTGTTCAACAGTCATACCGTGAACGGTTACCGGCTGGCCATGTTCAACTACGTGAACCCAGGCGTGTGATGGACCGGCCATACCGGCCAGCATCTGGAAACCCGGTGCGCAATCATCGAGGTCACGTATCGAACCATTGGTGACGACACCGGCAACACCGAGCCCCTGATGGATGGTGGTGTTGACTTCACCCCACCATGCGCCGTAGCCCGCCACCGCATCGAGATCCTCGATGATCATGATGGTCGGGCCGTCACCCTCGTCCACGTAGCGGTAGTAGCCGACTCGAGCCGCCGTATCACCAGAGGCGTCGCGACCGGAGGGCTGCATGGCCCGAATGGTGGCAGTTCGGGCATAGCCGACGATGGGCGCCAGTTCCGGCCGAGGACAGAAGAAAGGTTGCACACTGTAGCCCCGCCCTTGACGCTCAGGAGCCACCACCTCTAAGGCATTGCACACCGTTGGGGTGTCAAGCGCTCGTAGGGCGTCGAGTTCTTCAGCGGTTAACGGTTCAGCCATGACACTGACAGTAGTTGTGACTCGTCCGGTTTCTTCCAACCAGCTGACAGGATCACCAGTGCCGCGGTGTCTACGTGGTGATGTGGGCCGGGCGCGCAGCACCGTTCGGGGCCGGACCTCGACCGGCTCGGAACGACTCTTTCCTCCAGCTGTGCGCTCGGCCCCTGAAAGCCGTAGCCCCGACACCACAAGGCGGGACTTCACCCGGCAAGCGTCAGCTGCTCTACTGTCTGATCATGGATATCGACTTGATGACCGGCGGATGCAACTGGGCCGACAACGCCGAACTAGCGAGACTGCTGGAGGGGGCGGGCTTCTCCGGCATGCTCTACACCGAGACCAGCCAGGTCCCCTGGATGCAGATCGCCGCGGCATCAATGGCGGCACCAAGCCTGTATTTCACCACCGGCATCGCCGTGGCCTTTCCTCGAAGCCCGATGGTGACTGCCGCCACCGCCTACGAGCTGGTTGACAACACAGGCGGACGATTCCGACTAGGTCTCGGTAGTCAGGTTCGGGCCCACATCGAGCGGCGCTACGGAGCCGAGTTCGCCAAACCCACCGCGCGCCTCCGTGACTACATTGCGGCGGTCAAAGCCTGCTGGCGCGCCTTCGATCGTGAGGAGAAGTTGGCGCATGACGGTGAGTTCTATCAGCTCAGCCTGTTGCCGCGTGACTGGGCTCCACCGAAACACGATCACCGGATGTACATCGATATCTCGGCCGTGGGCCCGATGATGACCAAGATGGCGGGTGAGGTGGCCGACGGGGTTCACGTTCATCCGCTTCACTCGATGCCGTATATACAGAATCGCTTGCTGCCAGGCTTGGCCGAAGGAGCAGCGGCAGCTAGCCGCAGCACCGACGAAGTCGATCTGATCATCCCGGTGTTTGCCTGTCCGGGAGACACTCCAGAAGAGCGAGCCGTCTACACCGAGCGCGCCCGGCGCCAGATCGCCTTCTACGGTTCCACCCCCAACTACTCGTTCCAGTTCGACGACCTGGGGTTTGAGGGCACAACCGGTCGTATCAGAGAAAAGATGAAAGCCGGTGACCTCGACGCCATGGCCGCCCTGATCACCGACGAAATGTTGGACCACTACGCCCTGGTAGCGCCATGGGATGAGATGGCCGATCGGCTGCTGGACCGCTATCGCGACACAGCGGCCCGAGTCGTCATGTACCTGGGTGAGGATCAGATGAGGTCTGATCCGGGACACTTGGCCCGATGGGGCGAAGTGGCATCAGCGGTGCGGCAAGGCTAGATAACTGTCGGCTTTAAGCCCAGATCTGGTCCGCTACTTCGACCAGGTGGCTCAGCTTGGCCCACTGTTGATCTTCGGACAGCTCGTTGCCTTCGACCGTACTGGCGAAACCGCACTGCGGGCTGAGGCACAGTTGGTCTTGGGGGACGTAGGCGGCGGCTTCAGATACGCGCCCAGCGAGCTCGTCGTAGCTTTCCAGGTCGGGGCGCTTGCTGGTCATCAGACCCAACACCACCGTCTTGTTCTCGGGCACGAACCGTAGAGGGGCGAAATCCCCGGAGCGTTCATCGTCGTACTCAAGGAAATAGGCGTCGACGTTGAGCTCGTTGAACAACACCTCGGCCACTGGTTCGTACCCGCCTTGGGCGAACCATGTCGAGCGATAGTTTCCGCGGCACAAGTGGACGGCAACAGTAAGGTCGTCGGGCCGGTCGGCCAGAGCGGCGTTGATCAGCTCGGCATAGGCGTGCGGCAGTTCGTTGGGATCGTCACCACGATCAACCGCCCCTTGACGCATAGCAGGGTCACACAGGTAGGCCAGGTTGGTGTCGTCCATCTGTATGTAGCGACATCCAGCCTCATACAACGCTGCAATTTCAGCCCGGTAACAGGCGGCCAGGTCGGAGAAAAACACTTCCAGGTCGGGGTAGGTCGCGATGTCAATACCGGCCCGGCCACCTCGGAAATGCACCATCGTCGGCGAGGGGATACAGACCTTGGGTGTCCGGGATGCAATCGAGGCCACGTAACGGTAGTCCTCGACCTGGATTTCTCGAACGTGGCGAAGCGGCCCTGCCACCGTCAACTTCGGTGGGGTCATGTGAACGGTGTCGGCGGAGTCGGAGCTTGAGGCGATGTTGCCGGTGACGGCCACACCGTCCAGCTGCTGGAGGAAGTCAAGGTGAAACCACCCGCGCCGGAACTCACCGTCGGTTGTGCTTTGGATGCCGGTTGCTTCCAGCCGATCGATGGCGTTGGCGATGGCCAGGTCTTCGACGGCTCGCAGCTGATCGCCGTCGATGTCTCCGGCAGCTGCTTGAGTTCGAGCCTCGTGTACCCGGGCGGGCCGGAGCAGGCTGCCTACGTGGTCAGCCCGAAATGGTGGATGTAGCTTACTTGCCACTTGTCAGTCCCCTTGACTGGTTGCCGCGGTCACCTTCGTTCGAGTTGCCCCAACGAAGGGCCGGACAGCCCGCGTTTATTGAATTGTCTCGGTCCCGGTGACCCGCATAGTGCGGGACAGAACGTGACCAGTCTCCCAGGCTCCGGCGACCTCGGCCAGATCGTCGATTTCCCAACGGCCGTTGGTGGTGGCGATGTCGGCCTTAGTCCATTCCTGGTAACGGGCGACCTTGTTGCCCAGTACCCAATAGACCTGGGCGGTGGCCTTGCACTCTTCGGTGCACAGCCAGGCCACCAACGGTGAGATGTTGGCCGGGTCCCACTGGTCGAACTCACCGTCTTCTTCTGGGGCGGCGATCCGATCGCTCAGCCCTGGTGTTGAAAGCGTCATCCGGGTTCGAGCGGCTGGAGCCATGGCGTTGACTCTTACGCCGTAGCGGCCCAGTTCCTGAGCGGCGATAACCGTCATAGTGGCGATGCCGGACTTGGCAGCCCCGTAGTTGATCTGTCCTACGTTTGAGTGCAGGCCGGAGGTTGACGAAGTGTTCACGATGGAGGCACGGACCTCGTGACCGTTCTTGGACCGTTGACGCCAATACGCAGCGGCGTGACGCATGGTCAGCCAGGTGCCTTTCAAGTGGACGTTGATGACGGCGTCGAAATCATCTTCGGACATGTTGACTAGCATTTTGTCCCGCAGATTGCCAGCGTTGTTGACCACGCCGTGTAGATCGCCGAAAGCTTCCACCGCTGAGTCAATGATGTTCTTGGCCCCCTCCCAGTCGGCTACCGAGTCGCCGTTGGCGATGGCTTTGCCCCCGGCGGCGGTGATTTCGTTGACCACGTCTTGTGCTGGGCCGGTGCTGGCACCCGATCCGTCCTGTTCGCCACCGAGGTCGTTGACCACAACGCTGGCCCCTTCAGAGGCCATAAGCAATGCGTGCTCTCTGCCCACTCCTCGACCGGCACCGGTCACAACGATTACTCGTCCATCAAGATGGCCCACGTGTCTTCTCCCTTGTCAGATTTGCCGTATGGCCGAATTCGGCCCGGTCCCGTGTTCCGTTTGCATGTTTCCGATTGCGTGTCTTCGATTGAGTGTTCCGGACCGAAGTTATGGATCAAGACGGGCGGTAGCGGTGCCGGTTACCACCGGCATGTTGTCCTGGTTCACCGTAGTCACGGTGAAATCGGCCAGGTGCTGGCCGTCCTCGGTCCGAAGCTCGGTGAGTTCCGCGGTGCTGGTCAGCGTGTCGCCGGGCCACACCTGGTTGACGAACCGTACACCGTATTTTGTCAGTCGGCCGTCGCCCACCCAATCGGTCAGCAACCGTCCGGTCATACCCATCGTCAACATGCCGTGGGCGAACACTCCTGGGTACCCGGCGACTTCACGGGTGAACAGGTCGTCGGTGTGCAGCGGGTTGTAGTCGCCTGAGGCGCCGGCGTACATAACCAGCTGGGTTCGCTTAAGGTCTTCGACGAGGACTTCGCTTCGAGTGTCGCCGACGTTGAGTTCGCTTGCTTTCAATGTCATGTGTCGTTCCCCCGCCTTCAGCCGGTGACCGGCTTTTCGGTCCGCACGCCGACGGAGCGGGCGGTGATGACCAGTTCGCCGTCTTGATCTCTGTATTCGGTGACGGTCTCGGTGAATGACAGCAGACCGGCTCGTTTGGAGTGCTTCTCCCACTTCTCACCCGGTTTGACTGTTGCGATCAACACGTCACCCGGGTTGATGTGTCGGTGGTACTCGTAGTGCTGTTCAGCGTGTAGTCCAGCTGCGATGCCGCCGCCGGACCCACCGTCTGAGGTGGCGTCGGGGTCGATCCCAGTGGGCTTGGCACCCGAGCCGATCCACGGCTCACCGATCTTGGGGCGAAGACGGTTGTCCGGATCATACTGAGCGCTGGCTTGCACGAATGTGGGCGGTGCGATGATGTCACCGACTTCAGTTGCGGCCGCATGGTCGGCGTCGTAGTAGATTGGGTTGACGTCGCCGATAGCTCGGGCGAACATCATGATGTGTCCGGCTTCAATCGGGAATCGTTCAACTGGCACCTGTGTACCTCCTGTGGCAATGCCTCGGGGACCGCCCGAGCCGCTGGGGCCGGGGCGCCGTCTCCTACCTTGGCAGTTGCTTCGGGCAGCGAGCAAACTCAGCTCGGTTATCGGCCTCCAATGCGGCGATAGCTCAGCTCAATCAGAGCAATACGAGTAACGAGACACCTGCATGAGCACCACATCACTTACCAAACTCCTGGCCGACATCGCAAGCTGCACCGTGTGTGCCGAGCACTTGCCCCACGGAGTGCGACCTGTAGTGCAGGCGGCCGAGTCGGCCCGCATTGTCATCATCGGGCAAGCTCCGGGCCGTCGGGTGCACGAAAGCGGCATCCCATGGGATGATCCCAGTGGAAAGACGCTGCGGGACTGGCTCGGGCTCTCCGATGACCAGTTCTACGATCCCGGCACAGTCGCCTTGGTGCCTATGGGGTTCTGTTACCCGGGTTCGGCCCCCTCAGGCGACAAACCGCCGCGGCCGGAGTGCGCGCCGCTTTGGCATGAGCCGCTACTGGGCCAACTGCCTTCCGATCGGCTGGAAGTGATCATCGGAACCTACGCCCAAAAACGCTACGTCGAGAACCGGGCCAAGACCTTGACCGAGACGGTGGCCAACTGGGCGTCCTACCTGCCTGCCCAGATCGTGCTTCCTCATCCGTCGCCCAGGAACCGGCATTGGTTAACCAAGAATCCGTGGTTCGAAGCCGAGACCCTGCCGGCTTTTCGCCATCGGATCGGCGAGTTGATCGCCGCCCTCTAGGCACCTGATGGCCTCGTTCGGCTTAGTTGTCTTCGATGGCTTTGACGTGTCGAAGCCACAGACCGCCACCGCGGTGAGGGCGAGGGTCATATGAGCGGTGGCCCAGCATTCTTTGCACCCGTTCGGACTGGTCATCCAATTCGCCCAGCTGAAAGTCGAGGGCCGCTGCCTCCTCGGGCGCTAGCCACCCGACTACCACGCTCATGTGCATGGCTCGACGCCAGCGGTCTGTTGTTAGGTTTGCCCCTCCGCCGTGTTGCACATAGCCGGAGTAGACCAGAGCGTCACCGGGACCAAGCTCAGCCGGCATGGTGTCCAGATCGTCGTACTGTTTCAGTTTGGCCGTCCGGTGGCTGGCGGGGACCACCCTGGTCGCTCCCAATTCCTCGGTCACATGGTCCAACCCGATCATGGCGCTGATCGTGATCTCAACCGAGTCAGGCCAGGTGGCGGTGACATACTCCCACCAGTTGTCGGCATCGCGGTGCAGCGCCTGGGCCTTCTCCCCCGGACCGATGTACATCACCTGAGCTGTATTCAGCCAGTAGGAGCCACAAGTCGGCAACAGCAGGGCTGAAGCGACCTGATGGAACAGTTCGTTGTCCAACATGGTGAAGAAGGCCGGAGTTAGTCGGGCGAGGCTGGAGAAGCGAACCGTGTTGGCACCCGCGAAGACTTTGCCATCATCACCCATCCCCTGGGTGGCCGAGCCTGGTGCCACCTCTTCGGCGAATCGGTCGGAGGCTTCCCGGATGGCGGCGATCGTCGCCGCGTCGAACATGTTCTCGGCAATAAACGCGCCATCGTCAGCCATGGCCTTGAGCAGGATGTCAAGATCGGTGTCGGGAGCAAATCTCTGAACGGGCTGCATAAACACAACGGTAGTCGAGCGGGCGTGCTGGGCTCTTGTCGCTCCGGCCGTGGCCCTGCCTGCCGACTAGCATGGTCAACTATGAGCGACGACAACGATCAAAACGTGTCCGTCGATCTGAGTAATGAGGTTGTGACCGGTGATGACCTTCGCTCGCGGTGCCGCCAGCCTGGCGGTGCTCTTCAGTTCACCGGCGGCCGGATTCCCGACTCCGTTGATCTTTCGGACATGACTCTCGACCGACGTGTGAGCTTCGTCGACACAGTTTTCGAGCAAAGCATCGGGTTGTCGTCGGCTCGATGCCGGTCACTCGACTTCACCCGGTGTCGCCTGCTCGGGGGTATGGACGCCACCGCCGCCCGCATCGATGGCAACCTCACTCTGTCCGAATGCGAAGTAACCGTTGCCGCCAATCGGAGTGGCTCGCAACGTCCGGCGACAATCTGGCTGACCGATGCCAAGGTCACCGGACGCATCGACATCACTTCGACCACTATTGGAACGGCCGACGACAATTGGACCCGGTCGATCCATGCCGACCGGGTCGAGGTCGCAGCCGGCGTCAGCCTGGTGGACGACGTCAAGGCCAACGGCGAAATCAAACTGACCGGCGCCACCATCGGCGGGTCGGTTCAGATCTACGGCACTCAGATCCACGACCCGTACGTTGCGCTCTACATTTCGGAGGCCAGGATCGGCGGCAATCTGTCGATCATGGTGGGCCGCGGCGGTGTCCCCAGCACTATCGATGGGGGTCTCGTCGCCTCCGGGTGTGTCGTTAACGGCCAGTTCCTCGTCTACGCCTCTTCGATCAAGGCGCCTACCGGTGCTGACAATCCTCGCTACCGGTTCCGGGGAGCCCGGTCCGGGGTGGCCATCGATGCCACACGGGCCAGGTTCGATGGTGACGTTCGCATATACGGAGGAACGACGGTGCAAGGCAAGGTAGACCTCGCCACCGCAACCGTCGAAAGCCAACTCGACTTAGCCGACACCATCGTCGAAGAACCCGACACCGGCTGGCTGCCCGACTCCTACTCGATAGACCTGAGCAACACGACGCTCGGCTCAGACCTTCGGTTTCATGGGTCAGCCGGATCTATTCGGCTGGAAAACGCCAAGGTGGCCGGGTCGGTCCACTTCGAAGATGTCGAAATCGAGGCCAACCGTCCTGAATCCATCGAGGCTCGCAACGCGCGGATCGAGGGCGATGTGTGGTTGGATCGGGCACGCAGCATCGGGGGCGACGTCGACTTCCGGCTGTCACATGTGGCTGGAGATTGGAGGGCACCGGGAGCGTACTTCGACTCCACCGGAGCGCTTGAGGATTCGGCCCTGACCCTGACTTCGATAGAAGTCGACGGCTCGGTCTTTCTCAGTCGAAGCTTCGAAGCCGTAGGGCTGATCCGTCTAAACCGCGCTCGGATCGGTGGACGCTTGGCCATGGACGGAACAACCATCCGCCAAGCCGAGCACGCCCCTTCGCCTCTGGTTGTTGCTTGCCGGTCTGCCTCGGTAGCCAGTGGGCTTTTCCTCAACTGGCAGGTTGACGGCGAGGTCGACTTCCAGGGCACGTCGACCAACCTCCTGGTCGACGACCCGACGCGCTGGGGAACCGGGCACATTATTAGTGGCCTCACCTATCAAAGGATGACAAAATCCGCCGCCACCTTACCGTCAGGCTCATCAGAGGGCGAGCGGTCCCAGCGCCTTCAGTGGTTGGCCGACCAGAACGAAGCTGATGCCGGAACCTACTCGCAACTTGCCGATTACTACCGGCGGCATGGCCGAACGATTGATGCCGAAGAGGTTCTGATCGCCCGCAACAGGTTTCTACGAGCTGAACGCAGAAGCCAAGGCGGTTGGCGCAATCGATTGAAGAATCTTGCCGATCTATTGTGGGACGTCGGCGTCGGCTACGGCTATCGGGCCAGCAGAGCCGCTCTGCTGATCGTCGCGCTTTTGGCCGCAACCGGAGCGATCTTGAACAGCGGATTCGCCCGTGACCGCCTGGTGGCGTCCGACGAAGACAATGTCGTTTTCTCGGCCGATGCTCCCTGCCAATCCGGCACGGTCCGCTGTTTCAGCCCGGCCTTCTATGCCGTCGACACCGTGATTCCCCTCGTCGACTTACAGCAGCGATCGACCTGGTACCCATCTCGGAATCTCCGCTACGGCACTGAGCTGGAGTGGGGCCTCAATCTGACGGTCCTATTGGGCTGGGTGGCCAGCTCGGCTCTGGTGTTGGGTCTGACTAGGACCCTGTCACCCGAGTCATAGTCGCCGGAATCACAGACACCGCCGCCCGGCTTCTCGTAGGCGTGCTACGGCCTCAACGTGATGGTCACCGCCGTGCCACCGTCGGCTCCGTCGGTGATCTCAACCGAGCCACCATGGGCATCGACGATCGATTTGACAATCGACAGACCCAGTCCCGACCCCGGCTCGGACCGAGCAGTGTCGGCCCGGTAGAACCGGTCAAATACTCGCTGTCGGTCTTCGGCTGATATGCCAATGCCACGGTCGACAACACGTAGCTGGCGATCGGCTGTTAGCGTCACAGCGATCGGTTGATCCGCTGGGCTGTATTTGTCGGCGTTGGACAACAAGTTGGCCAAGGCCCGATCGAGGCTCTCCCGATGCCCATTGACGACAACCCCGGGCGCGATGCTGGTTTCGACAGTGCGACCTGTGCGGAGTTGGAACCGCTCGACAGCGCCGGAAACCACGTCACCAAGGCTGAGCTCAACCAGGTCCTGCGGCGTGTAGCGGTCAGTGGCCACGTCGACAATTTCGTCGACCAGATGGGCCAGCTCCCGTAGCTCCGAGCGCACACTGTCAAACGTCTGGGCCCGGTCATCGGGGTCCATGTCGGGGGCGAGTGCCAGCAGGTCGATGTTGGCCTTCACACTGGTCAGCGGGGTCCGCAATTCATGGGCGGCGTCTTGCACCAATTGTTGTTGTCGGACACGGCTGTCGGCCAGGTTGCCAAGCAGATTTTGAAACCCCGATGCCAACCGACCAACTTCGTCGTTGCCCTCCACATCAATGGCAACGTTGAGGTTTCCGGTGGTGGCCACCGTGTCGACCGAGGTTGCCAGCGAGCGCAGTGGACCAGTAATTCGACCGGCCAAAACCAACCCGAGGGCGGCTCCTAGCAGTGCAAGCACTGCGACAATTGGCAGAAGTTGAGATTGGATCAGGTTGATGGCTGAGCTGGATTCGCTTAGTTCACGAGCCACCTGGATTGCTCCCCCAGTGGGCAGTGCGGCGGTTAAGACTCGGTAGTTGTCGCCGTTGTCGATCATGACAGTCCGCAGCCGCCTACTCTTCGAATCCCCGGAAGCGACCTGCCGATCGGTGTCGTCGACCGGCAGGAGGACACCGGTAGTGCTGTCGACTGAACCATCACCGGCCAGCGTTTGGACGACGGAATCGTCGTCGACCGAGCCTCTGTTGCCGCGATTGTTGTCTCTTCGACCGTCGCGCCGATCGTCATCGTCGCCGTTTCCGTTTCCGTTTCCGTTTCCGCCATCGGGCCCTACCCGCTCGCCCTGGATGATGGCGTCAGCTCGATTCTCCAGGAAGTTGTCGACCTGGCGACTCACACCCCGTTCGGCAGCGACGAATCCGGCAGCACCGAGCGCCAGTGCGGTTACTGCGATAAGACCGACAAAGGCTGCGGCCAAGCGAACGGCGAGACTCATGACAGAACCTATTCGCCCGCCGCCGCGTCGCTGGAGTCAGCAAGCCCGGGCCGGAGTACAAAGCCAACACCGCGGATGGTCTCAATGACTCGAGGCAAGCCAGCGGCTTCGAGTTTGCGCCGCAAGTAGCCAACGTGGACATCGAGCGATCGGGAGTCGCCGTCGAAGTCGTATCCCCAGATTCGGTCGTACATGGTCGTTCGCTCCAGAACAATGTCGGCGTTGGCCATCAGGAGCTGGAGGATGGAGAACTCGGTTCGAGTCAGGTCGACGACCTTGTCGTCAACGGTCACCAGATGGCGGGGCAAGTCAAGCTTGAGCGCCCCGGCCTGGTAAACCTCGGCGATGTCGGAGTCGCTGGAACGACGGATGATTGCCCGCAGCCGGGCCAGCAGCTCCTCCATCTCAAACGGCTTGGCCAGGTAGTCGTCGGCCCCGGCATCGAGACCCGCAACTTTGTCCGATGTTTCGTGGCGGGCGGTCAGCATCAGTATCGGCACCCGGTTGCCGTCGGCCCGCAGTTTGCGACACACCGAGAGGCCGTCAACGAAGGGCATCATCACATCAAGAATGAGAGCGTCGGGCTCGTGTTCGGCCAACGCTTCGAGAGCGGCTGCTCCATCGTTGACCGTGAGCGGTGTGTACTTCTCGTAGTTGAGAATCCGTTCGAGTGCCTTGCGGATCTCCGGATCGTCTTCGGCCACGAGAACAGTTGGGCCGGCTTTTTCGTTTGTTGTCGAAGTCGGATTGGAAGTCATGGTGTTCCCTGCGGGCGCTCACGGCGCCGGTGTGTTCCAGGCCGAGCCTATTGTGCTCGACCCTACAACGGGCTGAGCGCTCCCAGGTGATGAAGTCACCTGGAAGCGCTCGTGGCCCGCGGCGGCAGCGCCTGACGACGCCGCTTGCGGGACCCTTCGGGCGTGCCGTGTTGGAGGGGGCTGGCACGCCCTAGGGGATTAATGGGTCCCGATCGCCGACAGCGGTTCAGCTGCCTTCGCCGGCGGCTTCGGCGTCGTCAGTGTCATACACCTTGTCTTCGATACGCTCGGACTTCTCGGCCAGCTTCTCGGCCGCTTCCTCGTCGGTCAGGTCGCCTTCGGCCACCTTCTCGTCGATTCGCTCGGTGGCAGCGGCAACCATGGCGTCAACCAGTTCGTCAGGGTCAACGTCGTTGGCTTCGGCGATGTCGGCCAGGCTCATGCCTTCATCGAGTTGGGCTCGGATCTCATCGGCTTCCATGCCAAGGATCTCAGCTACCGCCTCGAAGTTCTTACCGCAGCCTTTACCTCGTCGGCCTTCACCGTCTCGGCCTTCGCTGACGCCTCGATTTCCTCGGCGACCTTCGCCGTCTCGAGCCTCGGACTCCTCAGCGGTGGTGTCGTTCTCGACTGTCGACTCGTCAGTGGTCTGAGCTGACGCCACCTGAGCGACGCCCAGTCCGGCGAAAGCCAGTCCCGATGCGATTCCGATGGTTGCGAGTGTCTTCTTCATTTGATTGCTCCTTAGGGGGTGTTGGTATGAACTTCATGTTCGGGGACAACCGGCAGGGCCAATGAAACAAAGTGACAAGGTTTCGGCAAGAAGCAAAGACGAACGCTGTCGATAACACTGTTAGCTGCGTCACAGAGAAGTTGTTGGCGAAACCACGTCAACTAGGATCGTAAGTGGATAAATTCGCGCAATAGCAACGGTTTACACCTACCACCAGGGCGACATAGTGCGGTCAAGGTCTGATCAATCAGGCCTATTTTGACCTGCGTCGCCTCTCGCCGACTCGCCGCATTTCGCGCAGAGGAATAACCATGAGTGTCCATGAATACAAGGGAGCGAGCGAACTACTCGGTCCGCTACAACCCAACAATGGGGTGGTCGACTATCGACCGCTTCTCAAAAGCCGAGAGCGAATCTACGTTCGCCTACTGACCTTCATCTTCGTCCTATCCAGCGTCGCCTTCACCACCTATCTGGCTTGGCCCGGCAACGTGCCGGACCTCACCGGACGAGGCCTCATCTACTCGATGATTGCCGTCGCAGGCATCATCTTGATTGTCGGTCTTCAGATCATTCAACTCATCGGAACCTGCACCACGTTGAACTTCGCGCTGCGAGGCAAGCTTCCAGTTCCGATGGAGCCCGAAGCGGGCCTGCGCATCGCCATGCTTACCACCATCGTTCCCAGCAAAGAACCGTGGGAGCAGGCCCGAGATACCATGTTGATGTTTCAACAACAGATTGTCCCTGAAGGAACCGTAGTCGACGCCTGGATTTTGGACGAAGGCGACGATCCAGACATCAAAGCAGACTGTGAACGACTCGGCTTTTACCATTTCTCCCGCAAAGGGGTCGAGCGGTGGAATCGCAAACGCGGAGAGTTTCGAGCGAAAACCAAACACGGAAATCACAACGCGTGGCGGGACATGTTCGAACACGACTACGACATCGTCACCCAGATGGACCCCGACCACCGACCGCTCGAGTCTCGTGACTTTTTGCAACGCCTAACCGGCTACTTCTCCGACCCCGACGTGGCATTCGTCGTCGCCCCTCAGGTGTACGGCAACGCCGAAGAAGGTGTAGTGGCCAAAGGCGCGGCCGAATTGGCCTACCTGTTCCACGGCGTCATCCAACCGGGAGCCAACGGCATGGACGCACCCCTGCTGATCGGCACCAACCATGCGTTCCGGCCGGCAGCCTGGCATCAACTCGGCGGCTACCAGGACTGCATCATCGAAGATCACCTCACCGCCATGCAGGTCCCCACCGCCATCAACCCCGAAACCGGAAATCACTGGAAAGGGGTGTACACCCCAGACATCCTCACCGCCGGCGAAGGTCCGAACACGTGGACCGATTTCTTCTCCCAGCAGAAGCGTTGGGCCTACGGCATCTTCGAAATCCTCACTGGCAAAACCCCGAAAATGTGGCGCCAGCTGTCCTGGTCCCAGCGCGTCTCGTTCGCCAGCATGCAGTATCACTACCCATCAGTTGGGCTCACCTGGCTGGCCGGAAACATGGTCTCCGCCTTCTATCTCATCGGCGGCGTGACCGCCATCCGCCTGAACATGGCGGTCTGGTCCACTCTGTTCGTCACCACCAACTTCTTAAGTTTGTTCGTCTTCTTCTGGCTGCGACGGTTCAACCTGGTGGAGCACGAACGCAAATCGCTCGGCTTGGCCGGGATGCTGTTGAACCTCGTTACCACACCCGTCTACCTGGGCGCCGGACTACTGCAATTGGCCGGTCGGCCATTGACATTCAAGGTGACGGCAAAGGGTCGTCTGGCCAGTGGCGACACCCTGGGGACGTTCCGCCTGCATCTGTGGTGGGCAGTCTTTGCCGCCATCACCATGGTGGCCGGGTTGGTTCAGGGCCACCTCTTCCCCGTCCTGTATGTCTGGATGTCGCTGACGTTGGCCATCACCCTGACGCCGGTTGCGCTGTGGGCCTTTGGCCGTCGAAACGACTTGTCCCATGCCGTGACTCCCACCACGGCCGCGCCGGCAATGGTTACCGCAGGTGTACCCGACAACGTCATCGACCTAGTCCAAGCGCGCCAGTGGCCGAACGACAGCCAACCTCAACACAAGGAACTCACCGCCGCCAACTAGGTCGAGGTTCGCCAACGCCGACGACGGCGCAGCCGGGACATGCCGACGAGCCGGGTCATTGCATGGCAATCAGGATCCCATCGAGGTGGGTGTAGGAGGAGGCGAATCCTTCTTCGAACCCAGGTTGCTTGGCGAGGTCGCGTGCTTCCTGCGTCAGGTACTCGATTTCCACGTTGATAGTGGTCGTTCCCATCGACTCGGTGAACGTCGCCGTGACGGTCGTCGCCCCTTCGGGCCACGCGTCGTACGTCTCGGTGTAGACGACGCGTTCGTGTTCAACGATCTCGTAGTTCTGCTCGTAAATGCCACGCAGCTCACCTAGCCATAACCCAAGGGCACGCAGTCCCTCAGTTGAGAGTGAGCATGGCCGTGCCTGAGCGACTCGCGAGCGCTCGATAAGCCCCAGACCGCTCGACGACACTAAAGCCGGGGGCCGAGAAATCTGTCGGCAGGCGACCGCTCAGCCGCGGGTGATAGGCAGGCGGTCGGGTGTGCGAATTGTGATCGAGTGTCGCCATTCGATCTCGGAGCGGTCGATGGTGAAGTCGCCGAGCGCGTCGACCAGCGCCGGCAGGGCAACGCCCAGCTCGGCCTTGGCCAGGTTTGCACCGAGGCAGTAGTGGATTCCCTGGCCAAACGAGACCGGGGCCGGGTCTTCGCGGTCAAAGCGCAACTGGTCATAGTCGTCGAAACGGCGAGGATCTCGGTTGGAGGCCTGAGGCATCACCAGAATGTTCTGGCCCTTCTTGATGTGGTGCCCTCTGAGTTCGAAGTCGACCAGCGCGGCCCGAGGTATGGAGCGAACCGACGTGTCATACCGCAGTAGTTCCTCGATGGCGTTCGGCCACAGGTTCGGCTGGGCTTTGACGAGGGCAAGCTGATCGGGGTGGTCGTGCATCATGATCATCGACAAGCCGATCATGCCGGCAGTGGTCTCGTGACCGGCCACGAGAATGATGCCGGCAACAGCGACCAGCTCGTCTTCGCTCAGCCGGTCGCCGTCGTCAGCCTCGACAAGGGCAAGGCCGGTGAGTAGATCCTCGGCCGGCTCACGCCGCCTCTCGTCGGCCAACTCGATGATTCGCCGGTGGAAGTCGTCGATGGCGGCGTCCATCTCAGCCGGATCGAAAGCTCGGAACGGATCGAGCAGCTGGGCGACCACCTTGGACACGCCAAGCAGCCAAGGCCGGTCTTCCTCGGGAAGCCCGAAGAGCTCAGCGATGACGACAGAGGGAAACTTCGAAGCGAACTCAACCATCAGCTCGACGCGTTGCGGGTCGAAGTCTGCAATCAGGTCGCTGACGAGCTTGTTCATCCGCTCGTCGAGACGGCTGATCTGACGGGGAGTGAACGCCCGGTTAACCAAACCACGCAGTCGTGTGTGCTGCGGCGGATCGGTGAGCAACAGGACGTTGCGCAGGAACGTCTTTGACCGCGGCGACATCTTCGAGAACGGTGAGACGGCCTCGAGCACCTCAACCTGATTCGAGGTGCCGGTGTGGGGCGAGGTCAACACCTCGCGGGACTCGTCGTACCCGCTGATGAACCACTGCTGATAAAGGGGTTTCCACTGGACCGGGCCACCAGCGCGAATTTCATCTGCCATGACCATCGGGTCTTCGACGAATTCATCGCTGAACGGATTGCCCCACGAGTCGAGCCTGAACAGGGCGTCAGTGAGTCGTGGTCGGTCAAGTACCCATCGCATCGCCGGAATGATCACGGTTTCGATCCGCATTGGTGTCCTCACTTGAGACGTAACACTATCGTCCACCAAATACCGCAGGCGGGCAACAGTTTCGGGACGTCGCAGTTGTCACAGCGGATGTAGCCGCTTTGACCCTTACAACCTTGACTACTCCCGGACCGCGATGAAGTCGATTTCGATCTTCCACGCAGGGTTCGCCAACCCCGAGATGTACATCAGTGTTGAGGCTGGCCGGTGGAGCCCGAGCTCATCGTCACGTACCGCCATGGCCCCGTCGCGATCATGGCGGTCGATCAGCAACATGTTGAGCTGAACGATGTCGCCAATGTCCATCGCTGCTTCGGCCAGAATGGCTTTCATGTTCGACCAGACCAATCGGGCCTGATCCTCGATTTGGTCCGGCACTGAGCCATCGGGGGCCACACCGGTTTGTCCGGCACCGAACAGAATCCGAGCGTTGGCCTCGACCTCAACCCCATGGGCGTAGGTGGCGGAGCGGGGCTAGTGCATCAAACGTTGACGGTCGACGCGCTGGTTCATACCGACGCGATTCCGCTTGCTTCAACGACCCAATTCGACCCGGCAAAGGTGAGCGCAGAGATCGTATGCCCGCTCGTCGTCAGGATTTCAAGCGTGCCCTGGTCGAATACCGCAGTCGTTTCGCCACCGTCGGTAGGGACTTGGACTGAGCAGGCGAAGCCATCAACACCGCTGCCTGACCGTTCAAGTCGGGCCGAGCCGTCTGCGACCACGACAGCAAGGTCCCCGCCGGATTCTGAGCGAAGTCGGGCCTCAAACGCGTGACCGGTTACTGCGACGCTCGCTTCTTGACTGGCATGAATCCATTGGTACTACCGGGGTACTACCAATACAAGGCGCCCAAATTGGCGGAGAGAGGGGGATTCGAACCCCCGGAACCCGTGAGGGCTCAACGGTTTTCAAGAAGGTGTGCGATGAGGCGTGGAGGTGTTGAATCAGCTTGGTTCCTGAGGTTTCGGCGGACCCATCTTGACTCTTGGCGGCCAGGATCGACCTTGATTCGCCGCTGCAAGTGTTACCAGCGTGGTAGTTGATTCCAGCCGCCATCTTAGGGTTTGTCGTTCTAGTGGGGGTTGGTGCCGGTTTCTTTCTCGCCTGTGGCGACTCCGCTCCTGATCACGGCCGTCTCTAAGGCGTCATCGTCAGAACTGCGTCGCCCTCTCATCAGTCCTGTGGGAAAGAGGGCTAATGTGCCGAGGACACCTGCACCAGTAAGGGCTGGCCAGAACGGATGATCAAAGAATCCTCTTGAGCCTTCTACGAGCTCCGTTAGCGGATCAACGTCGACGACGATGTCAACCTCGACAGCCCTTGTATTGCCGACGTCGGTTGCGTTGTCGTTGGAGTCGAGCTTTACGGAGCGGATCTCCAAGGTCAGCGGATGTCGTCCGGGTTCCAAAGCTTCAACTACCCAGGTCCACTCGACGATGTCAGTATCTAGGAAGTTTCCGACTTCGGACCAGTCGGCTGGTTCGATTTTGAATGCATCAAGGCCGATCAATCTTGCCCTGACCGTACAACCTAGCTGCGCCGCCAATTGTGTTGTTGGGGAGGATTCGCCTGGAATCGCTACTTCTCCCTCAAATCCCTCAAGAGTTGCTGCTGCCTTGATTCGCTCTGGCTCGTTTAGCTCCATTTTTCGCTCAGGCTGGTAGTGGATGGTGGCCGTCTCGGCTCGTTTGTCGCACTGAGCGGTGGCGTCGGATTCGTCGTCGATGTCTCGGCCTGAGGACGTCTGTTCACCGATCGATGTCGTCGGCTTTGCTGGTGGCCGGTCCAGCGTTGTTGCAGGCTTCTGGGGTGTCCACGTCGTAGTCGTTCGCGCGGGGCCCGCTGGATCTGATGGGTCCGCGTCCGTAGGGGGCATGGATGGTTGTGAAGTAGAAGAAGTTGTGGTTGAGCATTCTTGTGTAGAGGTTGTCGACTCGTCTGGATCATCGTCGCACGGATCTGTGGCGCCAGGTTGTTCTATAT
>CALKZY010000021.1 GCA_938002965.1 uncultured Acidimicrobiales bacterium
CCAGGTGGTTCACCTCAGGGTTTGCGTTGGATTCCTCTACCGCCGCTCGCAACGTGCACAAACCAGAACCGTCTGGCGCTGAAGGCGGCGCTATCGGCGGGTAGAGCGTGGGGATGGTCTGGAACTGTGTGTCCTTGCCACCTTTTGGCACCGTTGTTGATGGCCCTTGTTTACCGCGGTCGCTATCGCCACCGTCAGAGGGGATCTCGCAACGCCCATCGCCGGGCACGGCGTCTGCGATGTCGTCCGGATTGTCCACAGTGAACTCGGTGGACGGAGGAATCGACCCATCTTGGGCATCGGCGCGAGCCGGGGCTGCCATAACCAGCGTCGCCAACAACACGCAGACGACAGCAACGTTCCAGAGTCTTCGTACGGTCCGCAATGTAGGCCCCTTGCGCTTGTATGCGATCTGTCCTGCAAAGACAGAGCGACCAAGGCAACGGTTGATACACGGACGGGCGTGCCGTTCGTCTCAGCGACCCAGACCGCCGGCCTTAGGTGAGCGCAATAAGGCTCGGCTGGTAATCCTCGGGCGCCTCGAACCCCAGCAGGTTCAGAGTGGTAGCCGCCACGTGGCTGAGGCCAGCATCGTCCGGTGCGTCGATCCGGTAATCACCGGCATGGCTCGGGTCGTAGATCGCAAACGGGACCGGGCTCAACGTGTGCGACGTCTTCGGCGAGCGGACACCGTCTTTGTCGGTGTACATCACGTCGGCGTTGCCGTGGTCGGCGGTGTAAATCAAGACTCCCCCCAGTTCTTCGATGACCGTCATCAACCGGGCGGTGCACTCTTCCACTACTTCCATCGCTTCGATGGTGGCCTCCAGGTCGCCGGTATGTCCGACCATGTCGCCGTTGGGAAAGTTGATGCGTCCAAACCGGTAACGCCCGGTTTTCAGCAACCGGATGGTTTCTTCGGTGATCTCACGCACCTTCATGCCAGGTGTCTTGTTGAACTCGACGTTGTCCGATGGGATTTCAACGTAGGTTTCGAGTTCGGAGTCGATGTATCCGGAGCGGTTGCCGTTCCAGAAATAGGTGACGTGTCCGAACTTCTGGGTTTCGCTCACTGCGAAGCTGTGAACGTTTTCGTGGCAGAGGAACTCGCCCATGGTGCGATCGATAGCCGGCGGCGGCACCAGGTAGTTTTTGGGGACTTTGGTGTCGCCGTCGTACTGCAGCATTCCCGCGTAGTACACGTCGGGGTGGTCGCCACGGTCGAAGGCGTCGAATGCCCCGGTGCCTTCAGAGGGTTCCTCGTAGGCCCGGGAAATCTCGATGGCCCGGTCACCGCGAAAATTGAACAAGATAACCGAGTCTCCGTCGGTCATTGGTCCTACTGGTTCTCCGTCTTCGTTCACGACTACAAACTCGTCGAGATACTGGTCGCCGGCCTCCGACTCGCCATACATGGCTTCCACTGCTTCAGCGGCCGAGGAGAACGGGCGGCCGGCGCCGTGGGTGTGGCAGTGATAGCCCTTCTCCACCATCTCCCAATCGGCCTCGTAGCGGTCCATGGTGATGCTCATTCGACCGCCGCCTGACCCAATGCGGTAATCGGCGTCATCCACCGTGGCGTTGATGTCGGCCAGTACCGCCTCGGTCGCCTCGATGTATCCCAAGGCCGAGCGGGCCGGTGTATCCCGACCGTCGTGCAGGATGTGAACCCGTGCCCGTTTCACACCTTCAGCTGCCGCTCGATGCAGGAGCTGGTAGAGGTGGCTGGTGTGAGAGTGCACGTTGCCGTCGGAGTGGAGGCCGAGAAAGTGCATCGTGGGCCGCTCAGCATCCGACCCAACGACCGAAGAAACCGCTGTGCGCCACACGTCGGTTTCGAAGATCGATTCGTCGGCTAGGGCGGCGTTAACCAACTTCGCGCCTTGAGCGAAGATTCGTCCCGCCCCAAGTGCGTTGTGGCCGACCTCACTGTTGCCCATATCGTCATCGCTTGGAAGGCCGACAGCCAGGCCGTGGGCGGCCAATTCGGTGTACCGCGGACCTTCAGCCAGAGCGTCCAGCGTCGGGGTGTGGGCCCGATGTACGGCGTTGTAGTCCTCGGCCGGAGCCACACCGACTCCGTCGGCCACGATGACCAACAAGGGCCCGGAACGGCCGGCAAAGTCCGGAAGAGTTTGAAGACTGAGGTCACTCATTCCCCCAGTCTATTTATTCGTCGGTCAGACCTCGCAGGCAATCCCGTCACCGTCACGATCCAGGTGTGAACCGTAACCGGGCTCGCCGCGTCGGATTGGAGCGGCACCGGCCTGGCGGGCCGCCGTACAGTTGGCGTAGTACGCCTCTTCGGCCGGACTCGGATCGACAGGGTCCTGGACGGGTCGCTCGCTATCAGTGCGGCGTTTGAACTCAACCGAGTCTGAGAAGTTCAACATCATCGCTCCCCGACTCATGCCGGTATCCAACCGGCCCGCCCAGTACACGCGTCCTTTTTCGGCCGATGGGCGGCCCATCACATTGCCGAAAACAAGGTCAACAAAGTCGGACTCACCCAGTGGGCCGTAGCGGTTCTGAAACTCTGCGCCCGAGGCGAAGGTGGAGGCAATGGAGGTTAGGGGTCTCGACTGCGCCACCCCAAGCCAGTAGCGAAGTCCGTCTGGCTGTGGTGGACGCAGGAAGAACGCACAGTACAGGCGGTAGATGGAGGCAGCGTCTGATGTCTCCAGTGCTTCGGTCGACGGATCGACCGTCAAGCATTCGTTGGGTTCAGCACCCTGGGTTTGGGTCGGGGTTGACGGCGACGCCGAAGAGGCGGCCGGTGTGGCCAACATTCCAGCTGACACCAACGCGGCGAGCGCGAAGGCGGTGACGAGAGATCGGACACGATGTGGGCGGCGGTGCATCGAGATTCCTTTGGCGGCGGAACTCCGATTGTACTCAACGGTCCCTGCGCAGCGTATGGGAAAAGGTGCATGGGACCAGGTGCCTGGGAAATGTGGTGCGGGTTAGAACACAAGACCTACTCGACGTGCGACACCAGGGTTCTGACAAGGGCACTGTCGGGGTCAGCCAGCAGCTCGATGATGTCGAAGTGGTGGCGGTCCGCTTCGATGACGCACCCAACAGGCCTATCGTCAGACGACCAGGCCGCAGCAAGAAGTTCCGATTGTCGAACGAACTCCGGACGCTCCCGTCCGCCTACCAGGCACGTGACGGTCGGACCGTCCAGCGGCTGTCGCAGAGCCGGACTTTCGGCCTGCGCTTCTCGGTCGGTAAGACCCAGAGTGGTGTTCATTGAGGTCAGCATCAGCGGACGTAGATCATGGACCCCGCTAATGGAGACCACCGCCTTGATTCTTTCCACCGTCTCAGATGGCAGCAAGTCTTCTTCGGCGACAAGTCTTGTGACCAGGTGCCCACCGGCCGAATGACCGGTCAACGCCAGCGGGCCGCTAAACCGTTGAGCCAGAGCCTGTACCGCCGCCGCCATCTGCAAGCCGATTTCTGTGATGGTTGCTTCGGGGGCCAGCACATAGCTGGGCATGGCGACCGCCCACCCACGCCCGATCGGACCAGCGGCCAGGTGAGACCAATCCGATTTGTCAAACCTCACCCAGTAGCCACCGTGGACAAACACAACCAGTCCAGCAGGAGACCCTTCGGGCATGAACAGGTCAAATCGTTCACGGGGGTGGGCGCCGTAGGCCACATCGAGTTCCGCTCGGTCACCCAATGACGTCCGGAATGTCGAGGCATCGCCCGCCCACCGGTCGGGGTAGTCACTGGCACCGGGGATGTACGGAGCGTTGGCGTACTCATCGTCCCAGTCTTCGTACCAAGACGGATCTAGATCAATCAAGTTGTCCATGGTTGGTCCCTACGCATTGATACTCCACAGGCCGGCTCCCCCCCCCGGATCGATTCTAGGACCGGGCTGCAGCGGTGGCCGATTTCACAGTGGACATGTGGGTGACCGACATCCGGTTATCGTGTCATCACGCAGACCGCACCGAGGACTGCAGCAAACCGCATCTCTCGAAGCGACGGAAACGCCGCCCTCGAGATCCGGTAAGCCCCGAGATTACTCAGGGCGCATGAGGGATTCACGTTGGGCTCGAACTCCAACTCCGCCCGTACCTTCGCCAAAATACCGTGATTATTCACCACACAGGAACCGCATAACCATGTTGCGCCGGATCGTTCAATTCTTCGCCTCCAAGTCCTACATAACCCTCCCCATCTGGATCGCTGCTCTGGCCGCTGGCGCCATCGCCTACGTGTCACTGCTGCCTCGCGACGGTTTCCCATCGGTCGAGGTACCAGTCGCTATCGCGTCTGGCGGCTACTTCGTCGACGACCAGGAGTTGATCGACGACGAGGTGGCTCAACCCATCTCCGAAGCTCTCCTTGAGCGGGCCGAGATCGAGTCGGTTACCACCAACTCCCGCGACAACTCTTTTGTGGCCATCGTCAGCCTGGACGACACCACCACGTCCTCCGACGGAGCTGAGCTGATCAGGTCCCAGATCGAGTCGGTCAATCTCCCTGATGAGGTCCAATGGGACGTTCAGGCCATCAACGCCGCCAAGTTCCTGGAGCGATTCGACCTCCTAGTCGGGGTACAGGGGCCTCCCGGAACCTCGGCGGAAGACCTCGAAACTGCCGCCGCCGGGATTCTCTCCGCCTTCGACAGTCAGGCTGACATAGCCGAAGCTGAAGTTGTCGAGTTGATCAGCCGAGGTATCAACCCGGCTACCGGTGAAGCCGTCACCCAAGAGTCTGATTTCAACCAGTTCACCGCCCCCACCGACGACGGTGGCCTCGAGCTGCTGCCCATGGTCACCGTTGGCGTCGTTGCCGCTCCAGACGTTGACGCTCTCGCCATTCGAGATGCGGTCGACGAGGTGCTGGTGGACATCGAGTCCGACGGCCTCCTGGACACCCAGTTCGATTCGTTTGTGGCCATCGACTTCGCTACGCAGATCCGCCAGCAGGTCGGCTCACTCCAGAGCAACGTCATCACTGGTTTGGTGGCGGTCACCATCATCGCCCTGCTGCTCATTTCGTGGCGAGCATCAATCATCACCGCCATCTTCCTGGTCACTGTGCTGGCCGTCTCATTCCTGCTGTTCTACTTGTTCGGTATCTCCATCAATACCATCTCGCTGTTCGGTGTGATCTTGGCTTTGGGGTTGTTCGTCGACGACTCGATTGTCATAACCGAGGCCATAGACAGTTTCCGCGACGGCGGGCAGAGTCCCATCGAAGTCATCGGCCATGCCATCAAGCGGGTGGGTGCCGCCAGCATTTCCGGAACCATCACCACGGTTCTAGTGTTTGCTCCGATGTTGGCCATCACCGGCATCCTTGGCGACTTCATCCGGATCCTGCCCATCTCGGTGATCATCGCCCTGGTCACGTCACTGATCCTGTCGCTCATCTTCATCCCTTTCGCCGCCCGCTTCCTGGTGTTGTCCGGGCCGCCCAGCGGTGGACCGCTGGTCCGGGCCGAAGAAGCCGCCGCCCGCTGGGTTTCGTCTCTTCCGGCCACTGAAGGCCGCAAGGGTCTCAGCATCAGCATCCTGGGATTCCTGTTGAGTTTGGCCATGATCGGTGTCGGCTTGTTTATCTTTGCCCCGCTGGTCGGTTTCAACATCTTCCCGCCGTCCAAGGACGCCGAAGCCATCGCAGTCGAGTACACCTTCCCGCCCGGCACCGCCATCGAGGATGCCAAGGCACTGACCCTCGATGTCAACCAGCAAGCCATCGACATTCTCGGCGAGGACGTGGTCAGTGTCTACACCTTCCAGGGCAACGCACGGAGTGCCTTTGTTCAAATGAACCTGACCGAACTTGGGAGCCGTTTACCGGCGCCCCAATTGGTGGAGGAGAAACTCGACCCCCTGGCCGAGTCCATCAGCGGCGCCCGGGTTGTCTTCAATCAAATCTCGGCCGGGCCGCCTGAAGCCCTGTTCCCGTTCCAGGTCCAGGTTTTCGGCGACGATGCCGACGTACTGGCTGCGGCCGGCGCAGACATTGCGGCGACCCTGGACGGCGCATCAATCGAACGTCCGAACGGCACGGCATTCAACGTGTTGGAGACTGACATCGCCTTGACCGACGTCGTTTCCCGTCAAGACGGCCGCCGCCTCATTGAGGTACGGGCCCGCTTCGATGGCACCGACACCACAACCACGGTCAGTGAAACCCAAACGTTCCTCGAGGATCAGTACGGGCCGAGTGAGTTGGCCGCCCTCGGGCTGGAAAGCGACGCCCTTGGATTCGACTTTGGGCTGGAAAGCGACAACCAGGAATCGTTCAACTCGATGCCGATGGCATTTGGTATCGCCTTGATCGGCATGCTGATTCTGCTGATCATCCAGTTCCGGTCAACCGCTCAGTGGCTTCTGGTGTTCCTGGCCATCCCGTTCAGCTTCTTCGGTGTGTTTGGCGGGTTACTGCTGACTAACAACGTCATCAGCTTCTTCGTGATGCTCGGCCTTCTCGGCCTCATCGGTATAGCGGTTAACAACACCATCTTGTTGACCGACTTCGCCAATCAGGAGCGCCGGGCTGGTGCCACCCGCAAGCAGGCCATCGAAACGGCGCTTCGTCGTCGTTTCCGTCCGCTGGTGGCAACGACGCTCACCACGGTCGCCGGAGTGTTACCACTGGCGCTCTCCGACCCGTTCTGGGAAGCCCTCGGGTTCACCATCATCTTCGGGTTGTTGTCCAGCACCTTCCTAGTTCTGGTGTCGTTCCCGTACTACTACCTGGCTTTGGAGACCGTCCGAGACAAAGTGGTCACCCCGTGGCGACCCAAAGAGATGCGCCCCGGCTCCTCGGCCAAGGCCACCGATTGGCCGGAAGCGAGCCAAGCGCTGGAACCTGAACTGTCAGGAACTTGAGCGTCTAGGCGTCGAGGGAGCCCTGCGCTTCGATAATTTCGTCGCTGCCCCCGATGCCGGCTTTAACTGCAATTACGTACTCGCCGTCCAGGTCATTCGACGCTTCGCATTCAAAATTGAGTGGGATCTCGTCGTCGAACACGATGAACTCAGGTAGCTCGCCGGCGGGCATCGTCTCCACCGTGCAGGAGACGTTGACCAGGCCGTCGTTGGATTCGACTGCGACCAGGAAGTCACTGAGGTAGACGGGGTCCGAGCCGGTTGAAGCATTGGTGGCGCTGGCCACACCGCTGAACGACTTGGCTCCGGTGGCCGTAATCTGAGCCAGTTCCAGATCGAGAGCTTGACGGCTGTCGTCCAAGCCCACGTAGCCGGAGTGATCGCTGGCCGACACGGTTGTTCCGTCGACGGTGACGGTGGCGCTCGCTGACTTGGTGAACTCCCCGGCCGAAGCCGAACTGGTCGCTTCGCAGTCGACGGTCTGACCTATGGCCAAATTGATGGTGCACACCAGACCTTCAACCTCGTCGACAACGTCAACTTCGGTGAGATCGACGTCACCGGTGTTGGTGACCTGGTAGCTCCAGGTGACCGCCTCACCGGCGGCGACAACCAAGCCGTCGCCCTCGCCATCAGCTGTTACCGCCGACAGGACAACAGTCAAATCTGGCCGGAAGACGTCCTCGGCTTCATCGCCCTGCGGATCAACTTCTAGCTCATCCGGAGCATCTTGTATGTCTTCGTCGACCTCACTGTCGATATTGCTGTCGATGTCGCTCTCGACATCACTCTCGTCGGGGACATCGTCTGCCGGTTGAATCTCCGGCTCACCGCTTGCCGTATCGACCGTCGTTTCATCGACGAACGCCAAATCGCCTTCGGCCGCGGCGGCGAGGTCACTTCTGTCAGTACAGGCGCCCGCCGTTAGAACCACGATCACAACAAGCACGAGAATTCTTCGCATACAAGACTGTCTCGACGCCAACACGTCGCACATGAGCGAATCGGATCGACCAAAAATCGAAGTCAAACCCTATGTGGGCATTACGGCCCCCGTCCAGCTCTCCGAGTAGGCCTATCGGACTACGATTTCAGCTTTGAGCGGTTCATCCAATGAGCTGACGGCGTTGTTGTGAGTTGGGCTACGTCCCATCGAGGTGGTTGACGAGCGAACGGGCCAACGACTCCACGTGAGGGGACATCATCATGTTGTGATGGTGTCCACCGGCCACCTCAATGGCCAAATCACCTTCAACCACTCGCCGCCACCCCATGTGAGCCGCCACCTGTACATCGGTGTTCGGCTCCTCGGCCGCCTTGTAGGCCACCACCGTGCCGCCGTATGGCCTGAAATCGTAGGCGGTCTGGTTACCGATGTTCTCTTCGATGTATCGGCGAACGTCCACCCGATGAGTCGACGGAAGGGACAGCCGATCGCGGGCTTTCATTTCAGCCAGCTCGGCCCAGCGCTGCAGTCGCCGCCCCTCATGATCGACCCGGCCGGCCAGGTATTGGCGGGGTTCGGCTCGAAATGAGTCGGCGTGATAGCGGATCTTTTCCCGCAACGACCGGTCCAGTTCAGCATCGGGCCCGAAGGAGTCGAACATGGCCAGCAGCTGAACCTCGCGCCCGGCCTGCGTGAGCTGCTGGGCCGTTTCATAAGCCACCACGCCACCGAGGGAGATAGCGGCCAGCACCAGCGGCCCATCGGGCGCGGTCTCAACGATGTGTCGGACGTAAGCCGAGGCGATCTCTCCCACATCCGAACTGACCTCGGTGTCCAACTCCGCACGTGGCTGACCCAAGCCGTACATCGGTTGGGAGTCGCCCAACTCAGCCGACAACGGGCGGAAAAAGGCACAGTCGACACCGAGAACGTGGATGGCAAAAATGGGGGGCTTGTCTCCGTTGGGCTGAATGGGAATCAGCAGTCCAGTGTCGGCAGCGGAAGGTCGCCCGGTGGACGACTGCCCAGGTGCGACTTGTCCCGAAATCTGAGCACGGTTCTCACCAACCGCCGATGCCGTTTCAGCAACGGCAATGGCCAACTCCCGAGGAGAGGGGGCGCGATACAACGTCGCCACCGGTACCTGCGTCCCGGTTGATTCCTCGATGGACATGACCAGGTCGATGGCCAGAAGCGAATGACCTCCGGCATCAAAGAACGACATGGCCGGATCAAAGTCGGACTGACCAAGTGCCCGGGCGAACAACACAGCCAATTTCTGTTCGACTTCAGCGTCGACCGGAGCGTCGGCGGCGACAACAGCATCGGGCACAGCTAGAGACGCCGCCGCGGTCCGGTCGATCTTTCCGTTAGGGCTGCGGGGCAGCCCCCGGTGTATCACGTAGCGCGACGGCCGCGCACGGTCGGGTAGCTGCGAGGCAACAGCCTGACGGACATGTTCGACCAGTGCGTCTTCTGCAAACTCGTCTTCGGTGGCGGGTACTTCAAGGTGGGCGACCAGTTCAGTCACAGTCGTTCCGGCCGCCGTGACTCGTTGGCTGGCCACAACCACGGCAGCGGACACCGAAGGAGCCTCGGTCTGTGACGCCGAGGTGGCGTCGGCCAAGATCGTTCCTTCGATTTCCTCCGGTTCGACTCGCACACCGTTGACGTTCAGTTGGTTGTCGACCCGGCCGAGAAAGTCGATGGTGCCATCGTGGACCACTACTCGGTCGCCGGTCCGGTAGGCCAGACCGCCCAGGATCGGATTGCGGCTTTCCAGGGTCGACGTCCAAGAACCGAGATCAGCAATTGGAACGCCGTAGTCGGTGGCGACACCGGGGCCACCGACCACCAGTTCACCGGCAACACCGGCCGGTGTCGGCTTGCCGTCAGATCCGACGACGATGGCCCAGGATCCTGGAATCGGTCGGCCAATGGGGACCGGATCATCGAAGCGGGCGACATGATGCGCCGTGATCCAAACCGATGCCTCGGTCGGACCGTATTCGTTGGCCATGCGACTGAACGGGAAGGCCTCGTAGTGAGCGGCTACCAGTGATGGCGGACAGGACTCTCCGGCGACAATCACCTGTCCAGGCCAGGCCGGGCTCTGTGTCAGCGCTCGAGCCCCACCAGAGCGCTGCAACGCTGACAACACACCGCTGTACAAGGTAGGCACCATCAAGGTGTGAGTGACCCGGCAGTCGCTCATCAGCTCGGCCAGAGCGTCGAAATCGTGGACCTGTTCCTCCGTCGGAAGGATCAAGGTTCCGCCCTCGGCCAAGGTCCAGAACAAGCCGACGATGCTGGAGTCGAACGAAATGCTCGACACCATCAAGAACCGAAACGCTTCGTCGACCAACGCACTCTCGGTGCTCGTGTCGGACCCGTCAGAGCTATCGGTTTCCGGTGGGCTCTCGGATCGATAGAAAACGGATCGGGCGTTGGTGCTGGCCGAGATCTGACCATGGCTTATGACGACCGGTTTGGGAACACCGGTAGATCCCGAGGTGAAGATGAGGTAGGCCGGATCGTCGGGCGCCATGGGCGGAGCCTGCCAAGCCGACCTGGATTGAGATTCAGGCTGGGTATCAACGCCGTCCAACGCGTCGAGGGCGGAGACGGCCAGAACCGGCATGGCAACGGTCGACAAGATCGCCGGGACCAGTGCTTCATCGTGACTGACCAGCGCTGCCGCTGCGGACGCCGCTTTGACCAGCATCGAGATTCGCTGATCGGGGTAGGTCGGGTCGACCGGCACGTAAACGGCGCCCACTCGAAGGACGGCAACCAGCGCCAGTAGCTGCTCCAGCGATCTCGGCACCGAGACCACGACCCTGTCGCCTCGACCCACGCCGGCCTCGTGAAGACGAGAGGCCAATGCAGCCGAAGCCTGATTCAACTCAAACCAAGACAGGCGATCATCGCCACAGAGGACGGCGGCGAACTCGCCGGCAGCCGAGTCGATGGCCGAGACCCGCAGATGTTGCGCCAGTCGTTCGGCAAAAAGTGGGAGTGGCGGTTCGTCCGGCAGTTGTGGGTCGTCTCCGACCAACAATTGAGCGCCATCAACCTGGTCGTCTTCAGGCATGGTCGTCGCCGACGGGTCAGTTGCCGCAGAGGCGATCAGCCGGTCCACCGAATCCAGAAGAGCTTGAGCCGACTCCGGGCTGAAGACCGAACCCCGGTACTCCAACGACAGATCGATCTGATCGGCCCGACGTTCGACGAAAATGGTGGCATCGGCCACAGCCGACCCGTTGGACAACACGGTCTGAGTAGCTGCGATTCCTCGGATTTCGGTGGTGGACAACTCGTCGTAAGCAACAAGAACCGTCGGTGCGGAGGCTGCAAGGCCTGCGGCGGCCCGGTCGGCCAGAATCTGAGCCAACGGGTACGACCGGTGGGACAAGATCCCCCCGAGCTGCTGCGACGTTTGACGGGCCAGTTGCCCCATCGACTCGGCCTCGGCCGGTTCCAGCACGAGGGGTACAGTGTTGAGGAAGTAGCCAACAAGACCATTGGCAGCTCGATCGTTGCGGGCCGATGTGATCAGGCCGAGTTCGACGACGTCGTTGCTCCAATAGCCGGTAAGGGCTGAGGAGATACCGGCGAGGGCGACAGCGAAGGGTGTCGCACCGTCGCTGGCCATCAACTCCGCGGGGGAAACAGTGGCAACCTGCTTCAGGTAGCCGTCTCCGGAGGATCGACCGTTTACCGCAGCCAGCCGACCGGGCTCACGGTCACGCTTGGCCGCGTCAGCTGCCTGATCGAGCCAATATTGATGGTCATCGGATTTGAACGTCTCGCGCTGCCATTGGCAGAATCCGGCGTAGTCGGTGACCAACTCGCCTGGCTCTCCACCATCGAGGATGGTGTTGACCTCGTCCCAGATGACGGCGAAGCTGTCGGCGTCGCCCGACGCGTGGTGGATGACGAGCAAGACATGGGCTGAGCCGTCCTCTTCCGGCTGGATGTGGCATCGCAACAACGGGCCGTTGACCAGGTCAAATGGGGCACGGTGCACGGCCGCCAACATCGCCTCAACCTGGTCCGCCTCGGCCCGTTCGCCCACGGTGAATTCGAGAGCTTGGTCAGCGCTGAGCTGCCGCCGGGGAGCCCCGTAGGTCCAACTCAGAGACTGGTGTCGAACCACCACTTGTTCAAGGGCGACTCTAAGTCGTTCGGGCTGAACTGGTTTCGGTGGCGAACCATCCGATCCGGAACTGAGGGCGAAGTCAAGGGCGTTCAGACGATAGGAACGCCCGACGTTGTACATCACGTCGGCGGGGCGCTGACCTTGATCGAACAACACGGCCCGCTCGCCGTCGGACAGCTCCGGAATACCGTTGATGCCCATTGGCGGCGGAGGCCCGTCCGAGGGCGTGTTTGTGCCGCCGGTGGCTAAGGCATCGATCGCCGCAGCAAGTTCACGTGGCGTAGTGTGGCGGAACGCCAGGTCTTCGGCTGCGCTCACGCCCAGTCGATCCCCGATGGCCACGATCATTTCCAACGCAGCCAGCGAATCTCCTCCGAGAGCGAAGAAGTCGTCATCCACGCTGATCGGCTCGACTCCGAGAATACGTTCCCAGATATCGACGACCGAGCGTTCGGTGTCCGATCCGGCGGCCACGAACATACCGACACTCGGCCGGTGGACTCGTTCGGGTGGCGGCAGGGCCGCCACGTCCAGCTTGCCGTTGGTGGTCAGTGGCAGGGTGTCGACCTCGACGAAAGCCGAAGGGATGGCGTAGTCGGGCAGCAGCCCGGACAGGAACACTCGAAGCTCCCCCGGATCGACCGGCTTGGCCCCAGGGTCAGATCCCTCGATTGTTCCTCGTTCAATCCAAGCCGTAAGGATTTCTCGACGCCGGGGTTCATAACCGATCTCGGACAACATCAACTGGACGTCGTCCAAGTCGAGTTCATCGTCGAGTTCTTCGATAGCTTCATCTCGAGTCTTGTGACCGAGTCGTACGTCCCAGGCGTAGGGAATGGCGTAGTTGTGGTAGCCCTGCTCGGTGAGGTGCGTGTGGATACCAGCTGCGTTGACCAGGCAGTTAGTGGAGCGGCCGGTGTCAGCCGGTCGAACCCACGGTGCCCGGTTGTTCAGGAAGTCCAACATGTCAGCCAGCTCGACGTCCATGTACCGGTAGAAATCCAGGTAGCGGATCCGGTCGAACACCGCATCGTCGTTGAACACGTCAGTGTCCAGCAGCCGGGTAGCAGCGTCGGGCGTGCGATGATAGACCTTGCGGGCCTCGATAACCGCCCGGTCAATGGCGTCAGGGTCGAACCGGTCGAGCGAGAACTGCTGAGGTATCAAGCGGGTTTCGAACAACTGGCCTCGGGATAGGCCGGTAACGATCATCGGGATGCCGAGTTGATCGGCTCGGGTGGTGGCCAGCGTGTAGATGGCCTTGTAGCAGCCGTTGCAGACATTGGAGTACGTGGCCAGCGAGTCAGCGAAAATGGCGTTCATGGCCTCGGTGGTCACAAACTCGTGATCGAGGCCGAGGTCGGCCACACTGGCCCGGCAATTGTCCTTGGCCCCTTCGGAGATGAAGCCGTTGTCCAAGGTGAGGACGTAGGGGTGGGCACCTGCCTCCACCAGCTGGTAGAGGGCGAAGGTCGAATCCTTGCCTCCGCTCAACAAGTGCAGAACGTCGTGTTCGCCAGTTCGGTTGGCCTGCGCCCATTCGATCTCGCGTCGCAGGTCGTCGGGGTCTTTGAACCAGCCATCGGCCACCGGGGCGACGCGGTCGTAGGCGTGGCAGGTGGAGCAGACACCGTTGACGTCGAACTCGGCTTCGGGCACGTTGTCGGGCAGACCGCAGCGAACACAGTGGTTGTCCGGCTTCGCCACGTCTGTGGCCTCACCGCCAGGTGACCAGACCCGGACGGCGCACCGTTCGATATCGCGATGGCGAACGAGAGCCTGTTCTACTTCGATTGGTTCGAGGCGAATGCCGCCGACTTTGACTTGTTCATCGATTCGGCCGAGGTAGACAAGCCTCTCGTGGTCTTGGAGACGAACCAGGTCGCCTGACCGGTAGAAGCGTTGGCCGTCCAACCGGATGAACGGTCCCCCATCGCCCATGCCTTCATCCAGATAGCCGACGCTGAGTCCAGAGTGACTGATCAACAGCTCGCCGGGTGAACCGACCGGTACGGGCCTCAGGTGCTCGTCAACGATTCGAAGCGAGACACCAGGGGCGGGGCGACCAATAGGGACGGCGTCGGATCCAAGTGCGGCCTGACGGGCCGAAAGGTCGGGCTCGACCAGATAGTCCATGCACCCGACAACCGCCTCGGTTGGGCCGTATTCGTTGAAGATCCGAGCGTTGGCGTTGAAGGCCAACAGCTCATCAGCCAGGGCTGTTCCGAACGCCTCGCCACCGACCACCAATGTCCGCAGGCGATGATCCTTGGGCAACAGTCGGACCAGCAATTCAAGGTGTGATGGTGTGGCCTTCAGCCAGCTGATTTCGGTTCTACCGGCGATCGTAGTCAGGCCAGGCAAGCCGTTCTGGTCGATGATGACCAGCCCTCCGCCGGTCAGCAGCGGAACAAACAAGGTTGTGATGGTGAGATCGAAGGTCAGGGCGCTGAAGAGGGCGGCGCAGACCTTCTCGTCGGTCAAAACGTAGGTTGACGCCGCGAAGTCGACGTATCCCGCCAGACCCCGGTGGCTGATGGGAACACCCTTTGGCTCACCGGTTGAGCCGGAGGTGAACAGCAGATACGCCTCATCGTCGGGGCTACGCTCGACCACAGGACGGGGTCGGGGGACCATGGCCGGTTGGACTGACGTACGCCACGGGGCCAGTTCGGCCAACTGCTCGATCGACGAAAGCACCATCCGGCACTCGGCCCGTTCGACCAGGCGTAGTCGGCGGACTTCGGGCTGATCAGGGTCAAGCGGCACAAACGAAGCGCCAGCCGACATGACGGCCAGAATGGCCACAACCGCTTCAGGTGATCGGGGGAGGTTGACTCCTACACGGTCACCGGGATCGACCCCTTCGTCAACCAGCCAATGGGCCACCGACGTTACCCACCGGGCCAGTTCACCTCCGGTCACCGTGGCGCCGTTGTGGTCGATGACCGTGTCACCGTTCGACACCAGTGCCGACAGCAACTGCTCGGTGATCGGGGGACGCTCGGTGTTGTCCAATTGAGTCAGGTCTATGCCGTAGGGGGCCACCGGCTCGCGGTAACCCCAGGCATCGAGGATCTTTTGTTCATCGTCGGCCAGAATCCCGTATCCACCAACGGTGGCGTCGGGGTGGGAGACCATGAAGTCGATCACCGTTTCGAAGTGATGGGCCGCCCGTTCCTGCTGTTGTTGGTCGGCCACCCGGTCGTTCACGTCTATGGCGAACTCGAGGTTGGCGCCCTCGGCATAACGAGTCATCTGGACTCGCATCAAGTGCGAGCCGTCGATGGCGCCCGGATGAATCCATTCGGTGGTTGTCCGGTAGGGCCCGAACATGTCCTGCTCAGCCCGAGGAATGACGTTGACGACGCCCTGGTAGTCGGCGGCCGGCGCCGTTCCCGGCAAGGCATGCTGCAATGTACTGATGACCGATCGACCAACTCGCTGATGCAGAGTTCGATGGGTGTCGTCGGGATCGATCTCAATGTCGACCGGGAAGACTTCCATGGTCGGCCCGATTAGGTCCTTGGTTTCCGGTCGGCCACGGTGGTGAACCGGCAGGCCAAGCGAAAAACTTGTCGATCCGGTTACCCGATGGATGTAGAGGGCGGTGGCCGACGTCAAAAGAACCGTCCAACCCAGGTCCTCACTCAACATCCGGTAGTCGGACTCGAGTCTCTGGGCACACTGCTCCATAAGACGACTCGTCAGTTGCAGCCTCCGTCGGGACGCCGAGGTGCCACCGGTCCGGCTTCCGGGGTCGGGCCGGTACAAACCATCTAGCGCCGCTGCCTTGGGTCGGGCTTGCCAGTGCTCCTGGGCCCGGCGGGCGGCTTTGGACTCGAACGACGCTGCCAAGCCATCAGCCCAGTCGTAATAGGAGGCCACATCGATGTCGTGTCCGTGGTAGGCGTCGGCCACGGCGTCGAAGAACAAAGCCGACGAGGTGGCGTCGGTCAAGACGTGGTGGACGTTCAAATACCACGAACAGGAGCCGTCGGAGTGGGAGGCGATGACAGAGTCGAAGCCCTGAACCGACATGTCGAGCGGTGTTGCGACCCGATCGTGGGCAAGCGCCATCAGCTCATCGTGGCTGCATTCGATGAGCTCGCTGAGAACACCGGCGTCACCGTCGAACGGCACCAATTCGGCCGCCTCGGTCGCTGCTCCACCGGCAGGATCGGAACGTCTGACCAGCCGGGTCCGCATTACATCGCTGGCGCCGATAACCCGGTCGAACGCCCAGGCCAGCCGGGCGGCGTCGACTGGACCGGCGATTTGGGACACCAAGGCCATGTTCTGGACTGGATCCTCGGGGCTCATTCGTTGTGAGGTCCACAACGATCGCTGCATCGGCGATAGGGATCTCGCCCGACGCCGCCGCTCTATTTCGACTGGCAATCCGTCTACCACTCAAGCCCCTGTTGCCCGGATTTCACGTGCATCAATCGGAGCGGTACCACGCCCCGACTTCTTGACCGTACTCTAACGTCTAGGTGCTACGGTTGAGTCCGGTGCACCGGATGCGCGTCGCCCGCTGAACATGCCGGGAAGCTTGCCAAGGCACGACGAGAGTCAATCCACGGTTTCTACATTCGTAGAAGTGTGGGAGTCTCGCATCCGAAGGCGGAAAGCTTCACGTAGTACCGAGCGGCGTGCTGCCATCAACCACGTTGTAGCGACAACGTGCGTCTTTCCACGCAGCGCACCTGGACTTCACGGGAGATTCGGATGACAACGAACGGGACGGCTCCGAGCCTTAAGCGCCCAACTGTACGAGTGACTGCAGCGACGATACTTTCGATGCTCGTGCTACTAGTAGCCACGGCGGGGCCAGCGGCAGCTCACACCGGTTTGAACACCATCTTGTACGTCGACGTTTCACGATCGGCGGTAAGTGGTCGGATCGAGGCACCGATACCGGACCTAGCCGAGGTTCTGAACATCGCCCTAGACGACGCCGAAGACGCCGGCGAATCCGTCTTGCCGGAGCTCGAAGCCCGCCAAGACGAGATCCATGCCTACTTTGATGAGCACTTCGACATCGGGGCCGACGGCGAGACCTGGCCATTGACCTTCGGCGACGTGGAGCTGTTCTTCCCGGCTGAAGACGCAATCGAAGAATCCGAGAACTACCTGGTCATCCCCTTCGAGGCTGACGTCACCGCGGCCACCGGCAGCGAAGTACCTCGTCAGTTCGACCTTGACTTCGAACCATTCGTCGACGAGCTCGGCGACCGCTACTCAGAAGTTCTGATTGCCAACGACTGGGCCGCTGGTGTCTACGACAACGGCTGGGATGTGTTGCAAACGCTCGACGCCGACACCCGCTCCACCAATGTGGACTTGGGCGAGCCTGACTGGTTCAACAACTTCTGGTCGAGCGGCAAGCTTGGTGTCAACCACATTCAGACCGGCCCCGATCACGTACTGTTCGTGCTGGTTCTGCTGCTGCCCTCAGTCCTAGTGTTCGCCGGGAGATCATGGCACCCGACGACGGGCTTCTTGTCATCGTTGTGGCGGGTTCTGAAGATCGTCACGATGTTCACCATCGCCCATTCCATAACGTTCTCGTTGGCCGGGCTCAACGTGTTGCCGCTTCCACCGTCAAAGTTTGTCGAATTCATCATCGCTTTGTCGATCGCCGCAGCCGCTCTTCATAACATCCGGCCGATCTTCCCCAACCGGGAGTGGCTGATTTCGTTTCTATTTGGACTCTTCCACGGCATGGGCTTCGCCTCGCTGGTCGAAGGCCTCGACGTGTCCCGCAGCACCCAGCTGGTGTCGCTGTTCGGCCGGAACGTGGGAATCGAGATCGGTCAGGCCATCGTTGTCCTGCTGTTGTTTCCCGGCCTGTACCTCTTGCGTCGCACCCGTTTCTACCGACCATTCTTCGTAGTGGTATCGATTCTCATGGCCATAGTCAGCCTTGCCTGGATGGTGGAACGCCTGGGTGAAGTCGACCTGGGTGTCAATGGTTTGCTGGAGCCCGTCTTTGCTTGGCCCGGCCTATTGATCTATGCCGCAGTGTTCACAGCTATCGCAGCCGCCGCCTTCACGGTGGAGCGCAATAACAACAATCTTGTCCCGGTGGCCGGCGAGTCAGGCGCCGTCGGCGACTCCGAGCGGGAGAGAGCCTCAGCGTGACTATGACCGCACCCGAACTGCAGAACCAGCTTCTCGACTTCATCAACACTGAAGTTTCGCTGGCGGACGAAACGGTCCTTGCCGGGACAGACTTGATGATGACCGGTGCCGTGGACTCTCTCGGCGTGATGCGCATCACCCAGTGGTTGGAAGACGAGGCCGGCATACGGGTTGACCCGACCGATGTCACGTTGGACAACTTTCAGACGGTTGACAAGATGCTGGCCTACTGCCAGTCCAAGACTGGCTGAACGGTGGCGTAACGGCTAGCCGCCCCAACGCGGTTTGTCGTCGATCAATCGGACTTAAGCGCAGACCTTGCCGCCCGGCGATCGATCTTGCCGCTGGGTGTCAGCGGAAAGTGGCCGACCTGAACGAACTGACCGGGAACGGCGTAAGGGGCCAACGTGGATGACAGAGCTTTTCGCCAAGCGGACGTATCCACCACACCATCGTCTCCCCCGCTGACGGTGAAGGCCGCGACCAGAATGTGACCTCCATCGTCACCGCCGACGACACCGACCACGGCATTCTCCACCCCAGCCAGGCTGGCCACCGCTGATTCGACTACCTCCAACTCAACCCGATTGCCTCGAACCTTGACCTGGTTGTCGCGGCGGCCCCGGAAGATCATCACCCCGTCAGCCATCCGTTCAATCACGTCGCCGGTTCGATGCCACCGATGGCGCCGACCGTCGGGACCAAGCCGTACCGCAGTTGCCTTCTCGGTCAGGTCGGGGCGATTCCAGTAGCCGACCATCATCCGTGAGGTCCGAACCAGCAGTTGCCCAATGCCAGGACCGACGACCGGCTGCTCGTCGTCATCAACCAACAGAACTTCGGCATCGGGGGCAGCCGGGCCAATAGGGATCGGCCCGACACCACCGGAACGGTAGAAATCGGTGAAGTCGCAGATGGTGGAACTGTTCACCTCTGCCGGACCGTACACGTTGGCGAAGCGGGCATCGGGCAGCAGTTTCATCAGTTCCTGCAACGGGCCGGGGGGAAAGGCCTCACCGGCGGGAATCACCCAACGGACCGGTGAGAAGTCTCGCTGGTCGAAGGCGCCGCGACTCATCATCATCTGGAACAGCGAGGGCACGGTGTACATCGTCGTGACCCGCTGGGCTTCCAGGTACTCGGTCAGACTGGCCGGCATCCGCAGGTATGGCTCGGGAATCAGCACAGCGGCGGCCCCGGCAACCGGCCCGGCCAGCAATTCCAACGTCGACATATCAAAGTGCAGGGGCGAGAAGTTGGCCATACGGTCGTCGACTGTCAGCCCAAAGTAGTCGGCCGCCATCTCGGCATAGGCCAGACCGGCCCGGTGGGTCAACATGATGCCCTTGGGCCTGCCGGTCGAGCCCGAGGTGTACATCACGTAGGCCAGGTCGTCGGCCACGCCAGGTACGGGGTCGACCGGGTCGAGTGCGGCCAAGTCATCGGACTCGGCGGTCAGGTCCAACGATCGGGCTACGTTCGATCCCACCAGGGCGGCAGCCTTGTCGAACGCTGCCAGACGGGGCTGATGGGTGACCACGACACCGATCTCACAATCGTTGATTATGGTCGCCACCGTCTCGGCCGGAGCGAACGGGTCGATGGGCACATAAGCGGCACCAGCCCTCATGATCCCGTGGATGGAAACCGCTGACTCGGTCGAACGATTCACGAACACGCCGACACGATCGCCACGGGCCACACCCACTGCCATGAGAGCTGCGGCCAGCTGGCCAACCCGGCGGTCAAACTCCGACCACGTCAGGATCTCATCAGCGCAAACGGTGGCCAGATCATCGCCGTACGATTCGGCGGCTGCCGGAATCAAATGTGACAGCAGGTAGCGGTGCGAGTGGGCCATGACCCAACTCAGGCTACAACCGTCCGACCTAAGCGCCTTGACCCGTAGTCCCCGAATTCGATCAGCCGGAATCCAACCACCCGGCTTGAGCGTAGAATCAGGATGTGACAGAACACTCCGTTCATGAGCTGGTGGTGACGGCTCTCACCGATCTCGACCACCCCACCAAACGCAAGGTTGTCGAGTGGGCTTCGGCCGAGCTGGATGACCCCGATCTCATTCAACGCGACGTCGACTGTCAACTGTGGACCGACGGCTGGCAACGAGCGGCCGACTACGGCATTCTCGGAGCCTGGGTCGATGAGGCTTACGGGGGCCGCGGCCACGATGTGGTCACATCCCTTCTCATGTTCGAGGGCCTAGGCTACGGATGCCGAGACGCCGGTCTGGTCTTTGCCATGACCACTCAGGCTTGGACCATGCAGCCGATGCTGCAACGGTTCGGCTCCGACGAACAAAAACAGCGCTACCTTCCGGCCCTGGTCGACGGATCCAAGAAAGCGGCCTTCTGCATCACCGAAGCCGAGTCCGGCTCCGATACCTTCGCCATGTCCACGACGTTCGAGCCCATCGGCAGTACAGCAGCCGGTGAATCAGAAGCTGACGGCTTTCGGATCAACGGAACCAAGTCCTACATCACCATGGCTCCGGCCGCCGACGTGTTCATGGTGTTCGCCACCAAAGACCCGTCGCTGGGTCAATGGGGTGTCACCACGTTCCTGGTCGACGCCGACACTCCCGGCCTGACCGTCGGTCCCAACCGGCCCAAAATGGGGTTGCGAACCACACCGTTTTCCGACGTCACCTTCGACAACGTCGAGGTGGGTGCCGACCAAGTACTCGGATCGGTGGGATCAGGTGCCGCCATCTTCTCGGCGTCCATGGAAATCGAGCGGGCATTCGTTCTTGCGCCACAGATCGGCGCCATGGAACGCCAGCTGGATGAAACAGTGGCCTACAGCCGCCAACGCCAGCAGTTCGGTCAGCCGATTGGCGATTTCCAAGCGGTGGCCCATCGGCTGGCTGAGATGAAACTACGTCACGACAACTCTCGCCTCCAGCTCTATCGGGCCGCTGCGTTGTTCGCCTTGGATCAACCGTCGATGGAGGCCGCAGCCCTGGCCAAGATTCAAAGCTCCGAAGCTGCGGTGGCGTCGGCCATGGACGCACTCCTAACCTACGGGGCCAAGGGATACGTAACCGAGTTCGGGGTCGAGCAGGATCTCCGAAATGTGGCCGGAGGCGTGGTATACGGCGGAACCGCCGATGTGCAACGAAACATCGTGGCCCGCATGTTGGGACGACGTTCCTAGGCGCAGTGTCGCCTACCCGGATGAGGTCGTCTTCACCAGTATCGGCACCCGTTCGCTGCGATCCCGATCGCCGGTTCCGGTTTTGGTGGCCACCTCGATGAGGTAATTGGTATCCGGCTCAAGCCCAGTCAACGTGTACTCCGTGGCGTTGGGGGCCGGCCCGGCCTTCCATGCCGTCCCCAGGTACACGTCGTAGCCAACGTTGCCAGCAACGTTGTTCCATTTGACGGTGATTTGAGTACTACCGGCCGTGGCCGTGACCGTAGGGTTGGAGTCTGCGTTCGGGCCGTAGCTGTCGGTGCCAAGAAGTTCGGCAACGACGGCCACCCACGGGCCCTTGTCGAGATCGTCTCCAACGGAACGGACTTCCAGAAGGACGTTCCGGCCGGTGGCCAGCCCCGAGAAATCCTTAAATGTGTCCGTCGGGCCCCGAACGTCGAGCGAGCCGCTGTCTCCATTGAGTCTGACTTCGTAGCCTCTGACGCCGTCAGCGGCATCCCAGGTCAGGCGGGCGCTGTTGCTCGTTACCGACTCGACGGCCACGCCGCTCAACGCCAGACTCACCTCGGTCGTCGTCGTAGTAGTGGTCGTGGTGGTGGTAGTTGTGGTGGTGGTAGTTGTGGTGGTCGTCGCTTCGGTGGTCGAGGTCGTCGACGCCTCAGTTGTCGACGATGAGCCGGACGAGCTTGAACCAGTCCCGTCACCAGAACCCGAGCTGGACGAACCCGAGTCGGTGGTCGTACTAGAGTCCGCGGCGGAAGTCGTTGTTCGACGGGTGGTCGTGGTTCGCCGTAACGTCGTTCGAGTGGTGGCCAAGGTGGCACGAGCGTTGAGGCTTGAGGTTGTCGGCTCGGCAGTGGTCGGGGGCGAGGTAACCGGTTCGCTTGTCGTCGAAGCAGACGTGGCCGGCTCGGTGGTGGCCGTTGCCTCAGACGTGTCTGATATCTCGGGACCGGCGACCTCGGAGTCGAGGGCTGCTTCGGCCTTGTCTTCGTCGTCGGAGACAACCCCACTACCGGCCACCAAAACTCCGGCCATGATGGCACCCATAACCCCGGCAAGTACATAGTGGGCCGGGCGGGTCTGAGCCTTCAGATCGGCAAACCAGGCTCCGAGCCCGGCCACGTTGCGGTCTTCATCAGCTAGCCGTCGCTCAGACAGGAACTCGAGACGCCAGGCTTCAATCGACTCCGGCTGTTCGCCAACGTCGGATAGTCCGTTGAGGATGGCACTATTCAGTTCGGGAAAACGGCTCTGATGGCGTAGGTGTTCCAGCCATGACGTGTCGGGGGCCGGGGCGCTGCCACAGACCAGTTCGCCAACTATGGTGCTGGCTCCGCGTAGATCGAAGGGGAGTTCGACTTGGCGGAAGGGAGGCCGGTCAACCCGAAGGTCAAGATCGACCGGGTCGGTGGGAGTCACGTCGGTGACGTTGGCGATGCGCTCGCCGAGTAGGAAACGTTCGTCGGCAGCGAAGAGTCGCCCTTCGGCGAACGAATCAGGGAGAACCGATTGCAGCACCACGTCTTCGACACCGACATGGTGCTCGGCCAGGGGGCTTTCCCGCAGAGCCTGCATTGCTTCGGCCAGAAACTCAACAACACGGTCGACGTCAACCCGGTTGGGCTCGATCCCCGACTCGAGTCGGCGGCGCAGTGAACCGCGATCGACGTTCTCCATGACAGCGTAGGGACGGTTGTCGACGCCGAGGCCGACTGACATGACCTGGCGGACGTGAAGATTGTTGACTTCCTGGAGAAGACGGGCTTCGGAGAGAAACCTGCTGTAGTCGGTGTCGTCGCCGGTGCTGACCGTCTGCACCACCACATCGGTCCCGAGCTCAGGATCATGGGCCAGGAACGACGCGGTCGTCTCGACGTCATCGAGCTCACGCTCGAACGTCAGCCGTCCGACATCGGATTCGGCGTCAGTTCCTTCGACCGCCTCGAAGAGTTCCAACCACCGGTCCGCAGTTTCACCAGTTGGATCCACCATCAGTTCACGTACCCCCTGGCGCTCCGAGTCGGACCACCCGGAGGGTGGAGCGACTTCTTACTTGGGCGACGACTCTTGTGTCTGGCTCAACATCCAGGCCCAAGGAACCAGGTCGATGAAATTGTAACGCATCGATCCTCCCTCGCCAGATCGGTGCGCCCTTGTGTCATACTTTCGTATGCCACAGGCGGGAAAGACGGACCTGACGATGTGGTCGATTGCGGGCCTCTTCGACCAGCTCAGGTCACGTACCGGTCAGCCCAATGGGCGATCGTTTCAGCCACGAACACCGCATCACGTTGGTTGGTCATCAGATGGTTGGCGCCGTCAATGGCCATGAGGCTCTTGGGGTGACCGGCCCGCCGGTAGATTTCCTCCGCCTGGTCGAAACCGACAATCTCATCAGTGGGCGAATGCAGAATCAGTAACGCCTGACCTGACCGCAACTCCCCTCGTTCGAGGGCGGCCTGATTCGCTTCAAGGTCGACCAGGAAATCCTGACTGATAGCAAAAGGCCTTCCCCCGATCGACACCTCGGCCGCGCCAGCTCGTTCGATGTCGACCAGCCGGTCAGAGAAAAGGTGACGAACATGATTCGGCCCGGCCGGCGCTCCAATGGTCACCACTGCGTTCACCGAACTCAGATGAGGTGCCGACGCCAGCGCAGCCGCACCCCCAAGCGAATGGCCTAGTACCAGTGAGGGAGCTCGGTGGTTAACCTCCAGCCACTGGGCGGCCAAGCTCAGATCGTCGAGATTAGACGAGAAATCTGTGTGACCGAAGGTTCCCTCTGACTCACCCAGCCCGGTGAAGTCAAAGCGGAGGACCGCAATGCCATGGTCGGCCAACGCCGAGGAAATCCGACGAGCGGCGAAGAGATCCTTGCCGCAGGTGAAACAGTGAGCGAACACAGCGAAGCCGACTGGCGCACCGGCAGGCATGTCCAACGTGCCGGCCAGCTCGTGACCGAGACTGCCTCGAAACTGGACTTCCTGCGAATCTGGCCGTGAATCTAGCCGTGTATCTGGCAGAGAATCTTTCATGGCGCCAGTATCGCCGCTACCTGCACCCTTCGGTCAGCGGGACGAGCAGAACCAGGCCTAACGAATCATCCGATTCGGCCGAACTGTGTTTCGTGGAAGAGAAGCGAACGGCGTTTGGCCGCACCCCGACAGACAAAGCCTGGCAGGAGCTAAAACGGCACCGCGAACAAATGCAAGGCGACAGCACCCGAATCATCAATGAAATCGGACAGCTGGAACGCGAGGTCGAGACACTTCGGCTTCGTTTAGAAGAAGAACGTCTTCTCCGTGCAGCCCAGCGACAAACCGCTGTTGATGTGCAAGGGCGCTCGGTCGATCATCAGGTGGCACAGCCATCGCTCTCCGAAGAGATCAACATCACCGGCCAAGACGGGGATCTCAAATTGGATCAGCATGTCGACGAGTCCGAAGCATTTGACACGTTCTTCGCCGTTGACGACAGCGAACTCGACAAGGAACGCCGGTTTCTACTGGACTAGCCGAGGCTGCAGGGATTTTCCCGAGCAACGTGCGAGACTGGACGTGATGGGAAAAGTACTCGGTGCCATGGCGACAATCGTGTTGGGCTTAATCAGCCTGGCCCCGACGGCTCAAGCGGAGTCACCGTTGGATGTGGCCGAAGAGCTTGCTGACGACGGTGTTTTCGTTGCCCGCGCTCGAACCGACATCGACGAAGAGTCGCTGGCCTCGGCCATCCAACAAGCCCGCTTCGACGGCCTACGCATTGTTGCTGTGGCCCCAATAGACCCGCAACCGAGCGGGAGCGCTTACGCCCGTCGCATTCAAGAAGTGGTCGATGCCGACGCCGCCCTGGTGTTCCTCGAAGACGAGCCGCTGGAGACCTTCGTCGTCAACGAGCTTTCCGGCGGCCACATTCGGGCTCAGCAGCGAGCTCGGGCCGTCACCGACCCTGGGCGAGCGGTCCTGACGTTCGCCCAGGAACTGACGGCAGAACAGCAGCCGAGCCGACCAGCGTTGATACGTCAACTCATGCTGCTGGCGCTGCTTTTAGCCGCGGTGGTCGGTGCAATGATGCTTCTTGAGAACCTCCTAGGTGATGCTCGGGACTTCATATGGCGCCGAATCGCCGCTCGCCGGGCCGGTGCCACCGGCCCAGTGGACAACAAACATATTTCTAATGACGATGAGCGGCCGGAATCGGCCGATTTGATGGCAGACTCTGCCAATGGCAGATCTGACGACTGAAGAAGAAGAGCGCAGGCTGGCGGCCGAACGGCGCCGCGGTGTGGCTCTGGCCGACGAGGACCAGGATGAGCTTCCAGCACTCCTGGCCATCGCCGTCGGTATCGCCATTCTCGCCGTCACCCTCGTTTGGCCGTCTATAGCGCCAAGCAATGACGACGACACCGCCACGGCTCCGGCCGTTGAGGAAGTTGTTGAACAGGAAGAGGCCACTGAGCCCGAGGTTGTGCTCCCCGACGTTCCCGCCATGTTGGCCGGTCTGGGTGCTCTCGGTTTCGCCGGCATCGACCTGAATGCCGACGGGAATGTTGTTACCGCCACAGGCGAGGTAGCCGACGACGAAGCCCGACAAGAGGTTCTGACCTTCCTGGCCAGCCAACCCGGGGTGGACAGCGTCGTCGACAATCTGACCCTGGCCCAAGTCGAGGCTCCTGAGTCGGCAGCAGTGAACGTCGCCGCCGCCCAGGCTTCGGTCGTCTTGACTGGCACCGTGCCGGATGAAGCCACCGAAGCGGCCATCGTCGAACGAGCCGTGGCCGTGTACTCCGAGGCCCAGGTCGACAACCAGCTGGTCGTCGACCCGAACACCTCTCCGCCAGTCAAGGTAACCGTCAGCGGCTCAATGACCGACGACGTGCTGTTCGGACAGATCACCGGAGCGTTCAGCGGCCTCGACGGGGTCGACGTAGACAATCAGTTGGTGCTTGAGGAGTCTGGCGAGCTTGAGGCGTCACTCAACAGCCTGGAGCCGATCCAGTTCGCCTCTGGCAGCGCCATCATCGATGCCGCATCAGCCGAGGTTCTCGACGAGGCAGCCGGCCTCCTAACCGACAACCCGGACGTCGCCATCGAGATCGGTGGTCACACCGACTCCACCGGAAGCGACGAGTCGAATCAGACACTTAGTCAGGATCGGGCTGACGCAGTACTCGGAGCTCTCCGTGAGCGAGGCGTCGAGAACGACATCACGGCCGTCGGGTTCGGCGAGCGTCGACTGAAGGTCGACCCAGACGACACCGAGGAAGCGCGAGCTCAGAATCGCCGTATCGAGTTCCGCATCCTGAACTAACAGCGGTAGTCAACCAGCTTCAATGGGACCGGGCCCACGATCTGTTGATCGTCGGCTCGGTTTCTGCTTTTCGGACTATGTTGCGCTGCCGGCCTCGACGTGAGTTCGAACCCAGCTGTGCATGGCGATTCCGGCCGCCACCCCTGCGTTGATCGAGCGGGTGGATCCGAACTGCGGAATCGATCGACACTCATCCAACTGAGGCCGGATCCCTTCGGACAGGCCCGGACCTTCCTGCCCGAACACCAACACGCAGGCCTCGGGTAGCGGTCGGGCGTCGATGGGGATCGAACCGGGAAGGTTGTCGATGCCAATCAACGGTAGCTCCGCCTCGGCCGCCCACTGAGCTAGCGCTCCTCCGTCGGGGTGATGCCGAACATGTTGGTAGCGGTCGGTGACCATGGCCCCTCGTCGGTTCCAACGACGCTTGCCAACGATGTGAATCTCGGCCGCCAAAAAGGCATTGGCTGTTCGAACTACAGTGCCGATGTTGAGGTCGTGCTGCCAGTTTTCGATGGCGACGTGGAACAAATGCCGCTTGGTGTCGAGATCCGCCTTGACCGCCTCTACCGTCCAGTAGCGATAGCGATCAACCACGTTGCGCCGATCGCCTTCAGCCAACAGCTCGCGGTCCAGCCGATCATCGTCCGGCCACGGCTCCGGGTGCGGTCCAACCCCGACCTCATCGTTGGTCACGACCCGACGGTAACAGCCGTTGTGGGCCGTTGGACCCAGCTTCGACACGCCGTTCGACCCATGGGTCGAGAAACAATGGCGGTCGACGAGGAATTGATAGCGAATCGCAACCGAACTTCGAGCCCGCCGCCTTGAAAGATCCACCGATGAGCCGACTGGCCCAGCATGGATTGGCCGTACCGCCTCGTCGGACTTGTCGTGTTTCTCGGATTGACGGTTTTCACTCTCGTTCTCGGGGTGGCGCAGTTGGTCGACATCACCGATGGTGAGCAAGCTCAGGCTGCCGACGACCTGGTCACCAAACCGCAGGCGACGATGGGCAAGGCCGGACCAGCTCAGCTGGCATTCACCGAAGGAGGCTTCGCTGCAGGTACTCATCGGATCCGACCAAACGACTCACTGTTCCAAGACGAATCGAACGAAGACACAGACACAGACACAGACACAGACGAGAACCAGAACGAAGAGACGGACGCTGTCGACTTGCCCGAACCCAGCGGCCCACACTCCGGCGGTCTCGACCCCGGTCTGTACACCACGACGTTCGACGCCAAAGACTGCAGCTACCGCCTAGTTAGCAGCGGCGACGTTCCCTTCGACTATCTCTACGAGCCCGACCCCTATGACCCCGAGGACTACAACGGTCGACGAGTGGGACGAAACGATGAGATCACCACAACGATCGGCGAAGACCATCTTCACGGCGGTCGGGTGCTGGTGAGCATCCTCGGTGTGGAATCCAACACCTTCACATCGTCGGTCGGGTGTGGCCAATGGATGCCGTGGACACCGGTCCTTGAACCGTTGACCACCATTACCGACGGCGACTATTGGACGAGCGATCTTGTCCGGGGCGAGTGGTCAGTTCCGCCCGGTTGTCTTTGGGAGAAGGTTGTTGCCTTCCGCGGCGGACGCTTGGAGGATGTGGTGGCAGGCGACCGTGGCCCCGGCTCAGTGATGATCGACGAGGGAACAACCGGGCTGCGCATCCGCCAATGCCAGGGCCAGTCGCTGATTCGAATCGGAGACGCCGATCCCTACGTGCCTTATACCCACCCCGGCCCGGCTGAAGAATTGACCGACGAGCGCTAGTGCGACGCTGTAGTCAGCGGGTCCGCCGAGGCACCTAGACTCTGTACATGGCCGACTTCGGCGAACCGATTGTGGCCTCCATCGGCGGACACGATCTCAAGATCTCCAATCCAGACAAGGTGTTCTTTTCAAAGAACGGCCTAACCAAGATGGATCTGATCGACTACTACCAGGCCGTGGCCGAGCCTCTGCTGGCCACCATGGGCGGGCGACCAACTCTCATGCAGCGGTTTCCCGACGGCGCATCAGGAAAGTCGTTCTTTCAGAAGAGGGTTCCCAAGGGCGCACCGAAGTGGCTTCAAACCACCGTGGTCTCAACCCCCAACGGCACCACCTCCAACGCAATGGTGGCGGCCGACATCGGCCACATCGCCTGGGCCGCCCACATGGCTTGCCTGGGCTTCCACACTTGGCCGTACATGGCGGAAAACCCAGCGGTCACCGACGAGCTGCGCATTGATCTCGACCCGTCCCCCGGTGTTGAATTCGACGACATTCGATTTGCCGCCACCCAGGTTCGTCAGCTCCTGGACGAGCTGAACGTGACCTGCTTCCCCAAGACCACGGGCAGCCGAGGCATACACGTTTACGCCCGACTTGAACCGACCTGGGACAGCTACCAGGTCCGAGCCGCCGCCGTTGCCTTGGCCCGAGAGTTGGAACGCCGCTTCCCCGATCGCTTGACCGCCGCCTGGTGGAAGGAGGAGCGCGGCGACCGGGTCTTCATCGACTTCAACCAGAACGCCCCACACAAGACAGTCTTCGCCGCTTGGAGCGTACGAGCCAGAGTGGGCGCTCAAGTATCGACTCCATTCCACTGGGACGAACTCGACTCAATCGAGCCGGACAAGCTGACGCTGGAGGTCGTGCCAGCCAGGCTGGCAGTAAACGGAGATCCGTGGGCCGCCATGTATGACGCTCCGAATTCCATCGCCCCCCTTCTGGCGATGTACGATGCCGATCTGGCCGACGGGATGATGGACGCTCCGTGGCCCCCCGTCTACCCAAAGCAACCGAACGAGCCCCCGCGGGTTGCCCCCAGTCGGGCAGCTGGCAGCTAAATCTCAGGAGCGAACATGCCTCTCGCCGAAGCCAACGGAATCTCCATCTGCTACGAGGATCACGGTCACGGTGAACCGCTTCTACTGGTGATGGGTTTGGGTGGACAGCTCATCGACTGGCCACCGGAATTTGTCGATGCCCTGGTGGCACGAGGATTTCGCGTCATCCAATTCGACAACCGCGACATCGGACTCAGCACAGAGTTCTCATGGGAGCCACCGAACCGACGGGCAATGCTGGGCAATCTGGTTCGCCCTCGTGACCTGGAGGTCGGCTATCGATTGACTGATATGGCAGCCGATGCCGTTGGTCTGCTGGATGCCCTGGACATCGAAGAGGCCCACGTGGTCGGGATGTCCATGGGCGGCATGATCGCCCAAACAATGACCATCGAACACCCAGACAGGGTGCTCTCTCTTACGTCGATCATGTCTAACACCGGCGATCGACGAAACGGGGGGATCAACCCCAAGGTGATGATGCGCATCCTGCGGGCACCTAAGGTCAGTCGGACCGAAGCCCCTGAGCACAACACTGAAATGTATTCGCTGTGGGCAGGCTCCTCATGGGATCGGGCCACCCACCTGGAACGAAATCGTGTTGGAGTCAACCGCAGCTTCCGGCCCGAGGGTGTGGAACGCCAGACCGCGGCTATCGCCGCTTCACCCGACCGCACCGAGGATCTTGGCCGGGTCGCGGTCCCCACGTTGGTGGTTCATGGGCTGGAAGACAAGTTGGTCGTCCCGTCGGGAGGCACGGCGACCGCTGCCGCCATAACCCACTCCCGACTGCTCATGTTCCCCGATATGGGCCATGACCTACCACGCAGTCGTGACGACGAAATTTGCGATGCCATCCGGGCCAACGCCGATCGGGTCGGCGAGACGCAGCGGACATCGCCGGAAAGTGACCGACTGTCAGAGGTCACAACCGTCGGCTAGCGGTACCCGACGGCCAAACACGGCGCGTCTCTCTCAACGCGTCGAGGCACTCCCGACGTGGCCTCGCTCAGTGAACTACGTTCGACTACATGTCCACCGACTCGCTCGACTTCGACGTCCACCTCGATGGCAACACTCGACGCTTCCTTCTCGTTGTCTCCAACGCCGTGGCCGCCGACGTCGGCGTCCTCGACCGGGCTGTGCCGTCATGCCCCGACTGGCGTCTTGCCGACCTGGTCTGGCATCTGGCCGAGGTCCAAGACTTCTGGTCTTTCATCCTCAGCAACGAGGGCGCAGATCCCTCGACTTACGACAGAGCCACGAGACCTGACGACGCGCTACTAGTCGACTTTCTCGCCGCCCGACTTAAACGACTACAAGTCAGCCTCCAGCGGCCCGACTCCGACTCGTGCTGGAGCTGGTCACCATCGGGTGGCACGGTTGCCTGGGTCCGCAGACGCCAGGCGCAGGAAGCTCTTATCCACCGAGTGGACGCCGAATTAACGGTGAACAACCGTTCCTCGGTGGACGAGGAACTGGCCGCCGACGGGATCGACGAGCTGATGCAAGTGATGCTGGGCGCTGACGCCCTGCCCAATTGGGCGACGTTCACCGCTGCGCCCGGCCTGGTCACCCTCGACTCGGATGCCAAACAGTGGACGGTCGAAATCTGCCACGTGAAGGGCACGTCTCCCGAAGGAACCGAACTCGACGATCGAGCCGTGCGCCTGGTGAACCCGGAACCGGACTTGATTGACGACCAAACCCACACCGTCGTGTCCGGTTCAAGCGCCCAACTCCTGCTGTGGCTTTGGGGCCGAACCGAACGGACAAACCTAACCACCTCGGGCAATGCCAACCGGGCCGACGATCTCCGCTCGATCGCTGCTGAGGTAACCGGCGGGTGACCTCAGCACGGGCGGAGACTGGGAACCCGAGCCGGGGTCCTACCGATTAGCCAGATGGCGGCTGACGACGGCCTCCACCTCACCTGACGATTGCAGGTCAGCCAGCACCATGTTGATCGGCTCTCGCCACGGCGATGACAAACGGCTCCAACTCGGTCATAACCACCCGCAGCCGGTCGCCGGGTAGGTCCAGGTCGTCGGTCTGAGCCCCGGCTTCCCCTCCCAGCCATGCGCCACACGCCAACAGCAGAACAACGGCCGAGGTCACGCCGCATAGCAGCCGCAGAAGGCGCTTCGACGGCGAGAGGTTCATGTCAGCTCTTGCGGCATCACGCCTCATCGATGCTGATCACTTTGCCGCCACGTGAGGTACCAAGTTCGTTGTCGATTGAGAGGTGGTTCTGAATCGAAGGGTAGAGACCCTCTCGACCGGCAGACGGCTCGAACGGCCGCCACTCCCCCTCGGGTTGGGCCAGCCGATCGGCCACCAGTCGAAGGACCGCGCTGTTGTAAATCAACCCGCAGTGGGACCCTCGAACCTCAATGGTCTCTGCTGTCGGGCCGGGTGTTTGGCGACAAGTCGGTCCTGGCACCACGCCGTCGCTGCGGGTCCACACCGCCGTCGACGGCACCGGGATCTTGTCGATGTCGAGCTTCTTGGGTGAGGCCGAGAATCGCCACCATGAGCCCATCAGCTCAAACAAGCCGTTCACGTTGCTTTGGTCCCGTTGCAGGCGGATCGGCGAACCGAGGGAAATGACCTGGTTGACCAGCTCAGGTCGGTTGAAAGCCAACATCCGTCCGAACACTCCACCCAGACTCCATCCCACGATGTCGATGGTCCCCTCGTAGCGATCGGCCAGCTTCACCAGCAGCGAGTCCACCCCGGTGACAATGTGGTTAGCCGGTCCGACGTTACGCCCGATGCCCCACCCATGGGGGTGATGGCCCAACGCCGAGAGATAGCCCCTGAGCGCCACCGTCGAATAGTCGCTACCGATAAATCCCGGCAATACCAGCACCGGTCGAGACGATCCTCTCGGGGCTCGAATGGCGGAAAGACCTGCCAGCACCGGGAAAGCCATCATCTCCGGCACGACCTGCAGCTCCCGCCACAGGGCCACGGGTTTGGCCTGCAAATCGTCACCACTGACCTGGGCGTCGACTTGGCCGTTGGTTTCGCCGTCGTTCAAGAGTTCCGCCGTCTCGATGTCGTTGCGCTCAAAGTACCCACATGCTTGATTGTCAGAAAGAGGCCGCCGGGAAGGTTGCCGGAAGTAGGCCCGACAGTAACCACAGATCCTTTAGTGTTATTCTACGGCTGGGGTGCACGGCAAGCCTTAACGGCTACCCGCAAAAGGCTACAGGTGTCAACGATGACACCATGGACGGCGAGGACGAGGGAATGACGACCGAAAACGCCAGTGACACCGAAGATCCAGCCAAGCGTGCCGGTGTAGCGACCGACAAGCCTGGACCGCCTCCACCTGGCTCACAGGCGGCGGTGGAGATGCCCGACATTGCACCCCCACGAACACCAACGCCACTCAAACCGACCTGGGTGGTGGCCACCATCGTCGTCGGTGTGGCTGCGGACATGGCCTTGCGTCGTCCGCCGTGGAACAACCTGGCGTTTGCCATCTTGATTGCTGCTCTCGCCGCCGGCCTCTTAGTTTCAGGGTTCATCCGGTCTAAAGCTTCCCAGGCCATGTTGGCCGGTTCGATGGTCTTCGGACTTCTGTTGGCCGTCCGCACCGAAACGCTCCTGACATTGTTCAACTTTGGCGCCGCGTTGGCACTACTGATCGGCGCCGCCGTTGTTGGCCGGGGTCGCGACATGTGGAACTTTGGTCCTGCCCGGGTCATCGCCGACGGCCTCAACGTCTTCGAAAAAGGAATAGTCACGCCGGTTGTCGTCATCCAGGAGACCGGGGCCCGTTATCGACAGTGGGACGCCAGCGAGTCGTCGGTGAGCAAAGAGGCTGTGCGAGGCCTGATGATCGCCGCCCCGATCGTGCTTGTTCTCGGAATCTTGTTGGCTTCGGCCGACGTGGTCTTTGAGTCGTTCTTTACCAGCATCGACCTTGGCGGCGGAACCATCTTCGGTCACCTGCTTCTGGCGGCGTTCGGAGCCTGGGCATTTATTGCCCTGCTCAGCTTGGCGTCGAAGGAGGACGACCCATCAGAGGTCAATCCGTCGAGTCGATCGCTCGGCTCGGTCGAAACGGCCATCATCCTCGGATCGATCACCGCTCTGTTCAGCGTCTTCGCCGTTGCCCAATTGTTGACCGTGGTCGGCGGTGCCGACGATGCCCTCACCCGGGCCGGTTTGGAGCCGAAAGAGTTCGCCCGTCAGGGATTCTTCCAGCTGATTTGGGTGGCCTTGATCACGGTCGTCATCGTAATGACGGTTCGGGTCTTGACCAACGCCGACCAGCGAGCCTCGCTGTTCGCCCGGGTGGGCGGATATGCCACTGTGGCCCTCACTCTGTTGATCGTGGCGGTGGCGGTGACCCGCATCTTCTTCTACATCGACGATGACGGCATGACCCCACGGCGGGTTTACGCCTTCGTGGTCTGCCTGTGGATCGGTATTTCGTTGCTGTTGTTGGTGTTGCGTTTGTGGGGGTGGAAGGCCGAGAAGTCGTGGCTGACAGCTGCTACCGCAGTGGTGGCCGTAACCATCCTGTTAGGGCTGAACGCCATCAACCCGCAGCGGCTCATCGCCAACAACCATCTTGAGCGGCAGAGTTCGAACCTCATCTATCACGTCGAGCAGAACCAGTTCCAGGGCGAAGGTTTAGCGATCCTCATTGACGGTCTGGACCGGTTCGAGCCTGCCGTTCGTGATGGGTCAACGGCGGCGATCTGTCGCTATGGGATCTACGACCGCATCGATGGCGACGACGGCGATTGGCTTGACTTCAACTGGGGTCGCAGCCAGGCTCGTAGCGCAACCGACCAGCTGTGTTGATCTGAGCGGCTAGCGGCCAAGGCCGCAGGCTTGGAAACCTTCGATGGTTCCCAGCCGCAGACTGGCTAAGAGTTCGAACACAAGACCCGGCCGGTCATCAAGTTCCGGCGACACGAGATACACCAACATGGCCTCATCGACGTCGCCCGGCGCCAGTGCTCCGGCCTGGGCGTCCGGCCCTTGCTCGATGGCTTCGTGCAGCCACGAACCCATCAGGCAGGCTCGTTGCAGGGCAGGCCCCTCACCAACGGTAGGATCGCCGACCAGTTCTTGGACTGCCCGGCCGTAGGCCAGCGAGTACTGGGCACCCACAGCGTTGTCGCCGATAAGTTCGTGCAGGTCACGAAGGAATCCTTCATCGGGAAGTTCGACCACCTCGGCCAGCTGGTTAACGACGTCGACATCTTGAGCAGTGAGTTGATCGGTGTCTTTACTAGCGTCTTGGCGGTCGTCCGTCCGGTCAGTCAACACGTCAGCGAAGTGGGCGGCTACTTCGGCCAACAAAAGCCGATCAGCAGCTTCGAACGCAAGGTTGTCCGACGCGTTGGCACCAACAAACTCGATTTGGGTGACCGGTGGGGGGCTGTCGTCATACGACCGACAGAACTCGACGCCGCGGTCGTAGCCCTCCTGGGTGGCCCGCACCCGGTCAAAGCCGTTGCCGTGAGCTTCGGAGTCGGAAGCGCCAACGGTCAGTTCATCAGCCGTTTCGATCGTTGACAGAACGGCATCATCCAGGGCTGCCGGATCATCAAACGGAGCTCGCTCGGCGGCTTCGGCCCAGGCCATGAACGCGCCTGAGTAGCAGTCGGCCTGTTGCTCAGCCAGTATCGATGTCTGACCGACCAAGCCCAGTTGGTTTTGTACGACGTGTCCCCACTCGTGGGCCACCAACACGGCTACACCCACTTCTCCATATTGGGCTCGCAGATCGGGAATGTACTCGATGTCGTCCAGCACGATCGTCTCACCTTCGTCGCAGGTGATCACGTAGGCGTTTCCTTCCACCGACCCGGCCGTCAGGTCGTCGGTGCCGCCATCGAAGCTGCATCCAGCGGGCCCGATGTCCATCAACTCGGATCGAAGGAAGATCCTGTTGGGGTCAACCGACTCGTACTCCAAGTCGACCAGTAGTGCTTGCTCGGCCCAGAAGGCCTCAACGTCGGCGATAATCATTGCCAGCGACTCGTCGGCGACAACCCGTGTTTCAGCGCCGTCATCCTCGGCCAGGGATTCGATTACACCACAGCCGGCAAGAAGAACAAGCGTAATACCGGCCGTAGCCACCGACCATCGCCGATTTGACCACATTGAACCCAACATCGTGGAACCGGTTTAGACCGGCCAGTAGCCTTCGTCGTCGGGGCCCAAAGGGTCGAGGCCAGAGTCGCCGTAGTCCAGCTTTGGGGAGTCTTTGTCGAGCGGCATATCGGTCACCTGCTCTGTATCGACTTTTCGCTTCTCAGGGAAAAGGACTTTTTCCAGACCCATCATGGCGTTGCCGACCAGCAGCCCAACTGTTCCGGCCGACTTTCGCCAGTCGACTTTGGGATCATCGCCTTCGGGAGCCGCGACGTTTGGCTCTTCGCCCTGCGACTCGTTTTCGGCTCTACTGGTCATGCGGACAGTCTATGCGATGGCCTGCTGACGGCCCGGTCGGCGGCGACTTCACCCGGTCCTGAGTCAAGCACCACTGCTACCTAGTCAAGGCGCTTGCGCAGCATGACCACTCGGTAGTCGGACGATCCCGTTGGCTCAAATTCTTGCATTTCCTCAAAGCCGAAGAGTTGGTGGAACCTCGCGGACCGCGGATTGGGTGGCTCGACGTTGACCTCAGCCGTCATTGCCGACAGGTTGCGCTTGCGGGCCCACTTCTCGAAATCGTGGTAGAGGTCCGGCCCCCAGCCCTGTCCACGTTGGGACTCGGCTACGGCAATCCGGTCGATGTAGGCGAACCGGTCGACTCGCTCGGTGAACCACCCGAAGTTTGGACTGCCGTACGGCGCGCTCTGATCGAGGCCAATCAGGAAACCGACGATGGCGTCATCAACTTCGACCACCTTGAAATACGGTGCCCACTCTTCGAAGGAGGACAGTTTCTCCCGGTCCATGGGGCCAACTTCGGGAACGCAGGACTCGTTGAGGCCTAAGACCCCATCGGCGTCGCTCACTCGGTACTGTCGAATCATGCTGTGAACTCCTGCCGGCGGCTAGGTGAACTCCTGCCAGCGGCTAGGCAGTGGCTAGCTTAGCCGTGCGTTTGATCAGGTCCGGCGCGTCAAACCGCTCGGCAAAGGCTGCGACGTCTTCGCCCGGACCCGTCCACCGCAACTCGTCAATCGATGTGGCGGTCGGAGCGTCAACTTCCAACGTGGCCAGGCGGCGGAACAACAAGGCGTCCTCCAAGTGATCAGCCAGGGTTTTGGCCAGCTTGGCTCCGCCTCGAACCGTGATATCCCACTGGCCAGCCGCCAACGGTATTTCCTCGATGTGGTTGTAGCGCTTGAGAACCGCGGCGGACGACTTCGCCCCCCAACCGGGCAGACCTGGAAAACCGTCGGCCGAGTCGCCGACCAGGCCAAGCCAGTCTGGAATGGATTCCGGGCGGACCCCGTACTTCTCGATCACATCGTCGACGTCCAAGATCTTGTTGTTGCGTCGGTCGAACTGCAGTACGCGACCTGCCCGAACGCATTGGGCCAGATCTTTGTCCGGAGTGCAGATCAAGACCTTGTCGACCCGCTCATCGGCGTCAGCCATCGCTGCCAACGCCGCCATTCCGTCGTCGGCCTCGAACTCAACCATGGGGTATGTGGCGACGCCAATTGCTCTCAGACCGTCTTCAAGGGGTTGAAACTGGCTGAGGATGATCGGATCAAGCCCGGAACCGTCCTTGTATCCGTCGTACATCTCGTTGCGGAACGATTCGATGACATGATCGGTAGCCACCGCCAGATGGGTGGCGCCCTCTTCCAGCATCGACAGCATGCCCCGCACCACGGCTCGAGCCGCTCCCACTTCTTCGCCGTGAGCATTGGAATGTGAGGGTCGGGCGAAGAACTGGCGGAACAGTTCATAGGTGCCGTCGACAATGTGAACGGTGAACGGTCCGGTTTGTGCGTCGGCCATGGTCTTGGACCTTCCTATTCCTGTACGAGTTCCTGAACGAATTGGGTGACATGGCCGGCGATTGATTCCCAGTAGGCCGGAGGCAGGTCATGGCCCATACCGTCGAGGGCGACGTAGCGGGCGTTGCCTGCCACCTTGGCCGTCCGCTCCCCTCCTTCAGGCGTGATCAGCGTGTCAGCTGTGCCGTGCATGACCAGCATTGGAGTCTCGCACCGGGCCAGGTGCTCTTCCCTGTCGCCGGAGTCCACGATGGCCTGCCACTGATTGACGACCCGACGGGGCTGCACTCCGTAGTCAAACAACACCGCCGCTCGAGCCGCCGAGGACTCAGCTGTCCATTGGTGGGGTGAGGCCCAGACCTTGCCGGTGTCGACCGCCTGAGCTATCCAGGCTTCCCGTCCTTCGGGGGCGGGCAGCATTAGGGCTTCCCTGGCTTCATCGCTGGCCCGACCGTAATCCCAGTTGCCGGTGTGCGACATCAACGATGTGGCCGATAACAACCGATCGGAGTGGTCGATGGCCATCTGTTGAACGATCATGCCGCCCATGCTCATTCCAAGTACGTGAGCACTGGACCAACCGACGGCATCCATCACGGTGATAGCGTCGCTGGCCATGGTCGAAAGGGTGTAGCCGCCCCCGGTGGCCGACGACCGCCCGGCGTCGCGGTTGTCGAATCGGACGACATCAAACCCTCGAGCGTTCAGCTCGGCCACGAACCCGACCGGCCAGGCCACCATCGGGCTGCCTAGGCCGTTGATCAACAGCAGGTTGCCTAGGGGCTGACGGTCACCGCCGTCGTCAGGTAGATCCGGCGAGTAGCGTTCCCAGCGGAGCCGGACGTTGCCGGCCAGCGCCCACTGGTCCTCGGGTGACCAGTCGGGAAGGGCTTCGTCGCTTCGGGGTTCATCATCCACCCCGCCAGGGTAGTGTTGCCTGCATGCGCTTCGCCCGATGGACCGCCCTACCGGTGGTGATGCTGGTTGTCGGACTCAGCGTGGTCTGGGGTGCTTCCCCGGCCGCTGCCTGCAGTTGCGCCGGCGCCCCCTTCGAGGCATTCGAGGAAGACTGGGAGGGTATCGAGAGCTTCGAAGCCGTCTTCATTGGAGTAGCGGAAAGCAGCGAGCAGGTGTCGTCGGAAGAGGTCCGCTGGGTCTTTGAGGTCACCTCGGTTCTTCACGGCGAGGTTGCCTCCCCCATTTCTCTGTCCACGCCGGTTGACGGCGGTGCCTGTGGGCTGGACTGGGTTTCTGAGGGATCAACTATCGCCGTCGGCGTCAACACCTGGCGAGGTCAGCTCAGCACCGACTTGTGCTCGATCGACCGGCTCGAAGCAGTGGACGGCATTGGTGAACGGCGGCCGCCGTTGGAGCCGGGCGATGCGGCGGCTGTAAATCCCGGGGACTTGAATCTGGCGTCGGACATCATCGACGAATCACCAACCGAGAGCACCACCAGCCAGATCATCGTGATGGCAATCGGAATTCTGTCGATTCTCGGGGCCGCCGTGTTTGTGGCGGTACTTGCCCGGCGAGCCGACTGACCCCAACTCAAGAGCTCGGCTCAAGAGGCTGACCGTTGCATCCGATAACAACGGTGTAGACTCAGGCACGGACTACAACGTTAAGGTTTTGCAACGTACGTCCGACGTTTGACATATGACTGCCGTTAACGCCGACACTGTCGCGCCGCCCACGGGTGATCGCTCACCTCGCCAAGCGCTCGTCAGATCCCAACTGGGATCTGCGAGAAGACCTTTTTGCGCCTTCGTGATGCTGCTGGCCCTTCTGCTGCTGGCCGCCTTCGGCGGCGGACTGCCGGCAGCCGACGCCGCCGCCTACCGAATCACCTTCCCCGTCGATGCCGAGTACATCGACGATGTCTTTTGGACCGACACCTGGGGCGCACCCCGCAGCGGTGGTCGATCCCACATCGGGGTCGACATCATGGGAGACAGGATGATTCCACTGGTGGCCGCCAACGACTCGGTGGTCACCTGGGGTGAGTTCGACAACGCCGGAGGCAACATCGTCCGGCTGCGTGACGACGCGGGGTGGGAGTACCAGTACATTCACATCAACAACGACACCCCGGGCACCGACGACGGGCAGGCCAGCTGCCGTCAGGCGTTCGCCGCCAAGATCTGCGACAGTCTGAGCGGACACCGAATCCAGAAAGGCCTTCGCTTCGAGGCCGGAGAATTCATCGGCTATCTGGGCGACAGCGGAAACGCCGAATGGACAGCCCCGCATCTCCACTTCGAGATCTACCAACCCTCGGGTAGTGGTGTAACAGCCGTCAACCCGACCCCCTATGCCGACGCCGCCGCAGCCAACCCGCCACCGACCAGCAGCGGCGCCGACGAATTGGCCGCCTACGAACTGTTCAACACGGCGAACGGTCGACCGCCTGCCCCCGGCGAGTCCGACCACCTGGTTGACAGCTTTGCTGACAACGGGCGCGCCGCCGCCATCGCCGCACTCTTGGAAGACAACACCGAGGCCGCCAAGGTCGACCGCCTCTACCGAACGTTCTTCCGTCGTGGCCCTGAAGGCGGCGGACTGACCTACTGGACGCAACGTAGAGGCAACGGACACACCTTGGAGACCATCGCCGAATGGTTCGCCGAATCCAATGAGTTCCAGAACCGGTACGGCTCAGGAACGTTCGAAGACTTCCTCGACCAGCTCTACCTCGACCTACTTGACCGAGAACCCTTGGAGTCGGGCAAACAATATTGGCTCGACCGACTGCGCCGAGGCGACGTCAACCGAGGCACCATCGTGGTCCACTTCAGCGAAGGTGAAGAAGCACAGGGCATTTACCAGTACCGAACCGAGCGGGCTGTGCTGGCTCACCTCCTCGACCTGGAACCGCCGACAACAAGCCAGCTGGCCGAATGGGTTGAGCTGCGAAGAGACCGCACCCTGACCGACGCGGTGTCAGTGATACTCGACGCCACGTCGTAACCGCATCCGGCTCGGCCTACTTCAAACCAGGTCGCCTGGGCAGCGGCCGGTAGCCTGAACGGATGGCTCGCACTATTGCCACCACCAAGACAGTCGAGTTCGATGAGCTTCTGGAGTTCGTTCGACCCCGACATCAGTGGATCGTCACCACCGAACGAACCGACAGCCGGCCGCAACTGTCACCGGTAACCGGTGGGTTGAACCAGTACAACAAGCTGGCCATCGCCACGTACCCCCAGCGGGACAAGGTGCATAACCTACGCCGCAATCCCGATGTGAGTGTGTGCGTCCTGAGTGACCACTTCGGTGGAGCCTGGGTTCAAGTTGACGGCAAAGCCACTGTGGTTGATCTGCCGGACGCCATGGACGGCCTGGTTGACTACTTCCGTTCGATTTCAGGTGAGCATCCTGACTGGGACGAATACCGGGCAGCCATGGACCGTCAAGGCAAGTGCCTGATCAGCATCGAGATCGAACGTTGGGGCCCAGTGGCCACCGGCGGCTTTCCGGCCACGGTGGTCAAGCGACTCGATCAACTCGAATCGGAGCAGGAAGCCATCGGCACCGACACCAGCCCGCCACCTACCTGGCTGAGGAGTGACCCTCGATCGGCTCGATGACCGTTTTGCGGCGGCGACCGAACAACAGCGATGACCGCTCGTCGAACACTTCGGGGAAGCTACTGATCTGATTCAGGATGACCTGCTGTAAGGTCTCGGCGTCAGGCACGGCCAGGTGGATGATGAGGTCTTCGGCCCCGGTGATGAGATCGATTCCGATTGTTTCCGGCAGCGCCCACATGCGTTCGGTGAATGCTGCGATGATCTCGTTGCTCTTCGGTTGAAGCCGAACAAACACCAGGGCCTGGAGGCCACGACCGAGCGCTTGCAAGTCGACGTGGCCGTGGTAGCCGGTGAAGACACCCTTGCGCTCCAGTTCCCGTACTCGGCCCAGCGACGTTGACGGAGCGAGACCGACTATCGACGCCAGCGCCCGGTTTGTCTGTCGAGCGTTGGCTTGAAGCTCGCTGATCAGCGTCTGGTCAATGGCATCAAAGTCCATTCTTTCCTCCCGTCAAGTGTTCACTTTCCTGACAAATGGTAGAGCCATTATCGAACTTCTAGCTTCTGTCATCAGTAGTTGCCGAATTACATACGCTCTTGTTGACCAGATAACGAACGTCAGAGGATAATCAGTCCATGGTCTCGTATCTTCGCCCGTCGACAGGGAAATATGGGGCTTCCGCCTCACAAGCGGTCCCCACCGAGCGATGGAGATGGCAAGGATGACCATTCACCAGACAGAACTCCGCCTTCACGTTCCCGAGCCGGCCGCTCGCCCCGGCGAGGATCCGGACTTCTCGTCGCTCGTCGTTCCCGCCATTGACGAGACCCCAAGGCCGAGCATCGACATTCCGGCCTTCGACACCTATCCGCTGGCCACCGGAATGGTTCGGGTGATGGCCAACAACCCAACCGATGCACCGTCGGCCCGGGTGGGCACCGTCAGCCAGTGGGACCCGGCGCTGTCAACCGAGACCAAGCTGGCCGGCTATCGGAACATGATGCTTACCCGTCTGGTAGAAGAACAGTTTCTCATGCTGCAACGGCAAGGCAAAGCGGCTTTCGCCATTCGGTCGCTAGGCGAGGAAGCGGTAGCGGTATCGGCCGCCATGGCCGTCGACGCCACCACCCCTGGCTACGGACCCGGCCGGGATATGCACTTTCCCACCTATCGGCAGGCTGGTCTTCTGGTGGCCAACCGTCACTCACTCGTCGAGATGACCTGCCAGGTGCTATCCAACTCGGGCGATCGACTCCTAGGCGCTCAGCTCCCCGGTTTGCATTCGGTGGTCGAGGCCGGGTTCTTCTCCATCTCAGGCAATCTGGGCACCCAGATGATTCAGGCCGTCGGATGGGCCATGGCCTCGGCCATCGAAAACAAGCGCAACGTAGCCGTGGCCTGGACCGGCGAAGGGGCCACCGCCGAGAACGACTTCCACTCGGCCATGGTGTTCGCCTCGGTCTACCAACCACCGACCATTCTCAATGTGGTTAACAATCAGTGGGCCATCTCCAGCTTCCAAGGAATCGCCGGTGGCATGAACGCCCCGTTCGCCCAACGAGGTATCGGCTACGGCATTGCCACTCTTCGGGTCGATGGCAATGACTTCCTGGCTGGCTACGCCGCCACCAAGTGGGCTACCGAACGGGCCCGGGCCGGGTACGGGCCAAGCTTGATCGAGTGGGTCACCTACCGAGCGGCTTCACACTCAAGTTCCGACGACCCCAGCCGCTATCGACCTAAACACGCAGCGGAGTCTTGGCCTCTCGGCGATCCCATCGAGCGCCTGGCCGATCATCTGATCGCCGGCGGCGAAACCACCCAGGTCGAACTGGACCAGCTCAACGACGAAGCGAAGGTCGAAGTCGACGCCGCAGTGGCCGAAGCCGAAGCGATGGGGACAATCAAAGATGGCATCAACACTCCGCCCCGGGAGATGTTCAAACACGTCTACGCCACACCGCCCCCTCACCTGATCGAACAAGCGGCTAGTTGCGGCGAAGATCTCAGCTCCGGAGGTGATCGCTGATGGCCACCATGATCGAAGCCATTCGAGACGCTCTCGGCGTGATGATGGAACGCGACAAACGGGTGGTTTCGTTCGGTGAGGACGCCGGCTACTTCGGCGGCGTGTTTCGCTGCACCGAAGGTTTGCAGCAACGCTTCGGCCCGCACCGTTCCTTCGACACCCCGATCTCTGAAAGCGGCATCGTGGGCGCGGCGGTCGGCATGGCAACGTACGGATTGCGCCCTGTGGCCGAGATCCAGTTCGCCGACTACATGTATCCCGGCTATGACCAAATCGTTTCCGAAGCGGCTCGCATGCGATCCCGCTCGGCCGGTGAGTTCACCACACCCCTCGTGATCCGCATGCCGGTTGGCGGCGGCATCCGAGGCGGCCAAACCCACTCGCAGAGCCCCGAGGCCCTCTTCACCCACGTTGCCGGCCTAAAGACGGTGATTCCGTCAAACCCGGTTGATGCCAAAGGTCTGCTCATCGCCTCCATCGAGGATCCGGACCCGGTGATATTCCTGGAACCGAAGCGGTTGTACAACGGCCCTTTCGACGGCCACCATGATCGACCGATCCAACCTTGGACCGGCCACCGGATGGGTGAACTGCCGGAAGGCTATTTCTCAACACCGCTGGGAAAGGCCAACATATGGAGGCCCGGATCAGCGGTCACCGTCTTGGCCTATGGAACCCTGGTGCATGTGGCCGAGACAGCAGCCGACGAAGCCGGAGTCGATGCTGAAATCATCGACCTGCGTACCCTGCTCCCCATCGACACCGAGACCATTACCGAATCGGTAAGAAAGACCGGACGTTGCGTCATCGCCCATGAGGCCACCCGTACCAGCGGGTTCGGAGCCGAGTTGTCGGCCCAGGTTCAGGAGCGCTGCTTTGATTATCTGGAAGCCCCGATCACTCGAGTCACCGGGTTCGACACCCCGTATCCGGTTGGCCTGGAATGGGTCTACTTCCCCGGTCCTGATCGCTTGGTGAAGGCGTTCAAAGAAGTGATGAGCTACTGATGGCTCCGAATTCGACCGCTGACACCGATACAGAAACCGGCCTGAAAACCATCATCGTTCCCGATGTCGGCGAGGGCGTGGCCGAAGTGGAGATCGTGTCCTGGATTGCGACCGTCGGCCAATCGGTGGAGCGCAACGGTCCGGTCGTCGAACTCATGACCGACAAGGCAACCGTCGAGGTTCCGGCCCCGTTTGCCGGTGAACTCGTAGAGGCGGCAGCCGGCGTGGGTGACGTCATAACCGTCGGCTCACCATTATTTGTCTTGCGCACCGGCGATGGCGTATCCAGCAATGATGTCACCGGCGACGATCGGGCCGACCAGAACACCCCGTCCAAGCCGGTGAATGAGCCGATAGCCGCTCAGGAGGCGCCGACAAACGGAGCCCAGGCTGGCGCGAGCTCGGACGACCAGTGGTTCGGAGGGTCGGCCAGGTCGCCGAAGCCCTCCAAACCCAAGGCCACTCCAGCGCTGCGACGACGAGCCAAAGACCTGGGCGTCGATCTCTCCCAGGTTGACGTAACCGGTGCGAATGGACGCATCACCCATGACGACCTCGACCGCTTCGTGGCATCACGCCACGGGAGCACCGCCGCCACGGCAACCACGTCGAGAACGGCCAAGACCGGGGTTACCGAACAGAACGTGGTCGGGTTGCGGCGAAAGATCTCCCAAAAGATGGTGGCCGCCACCTCGACTATTCCCCACATCACCTACGTGGAGGAAGTGGACGTCACCTCGCTGGAAGAACTGCGCAAGCAACTCAACGACGAAAACCAGCATCGCAGCGACCTTCCCCGCTTGACTCTGCTGCCGTTTCTGACCCGAGCCATTGCCAACGCCGTTGGCGAGCTACCCCACCTGAACGCTCACCTGCTTGACGGTGTCAACGATGGGGCCGATGACAAGCCAGATGTGCTCAAGACCTTTGAGGCGGTCCACGTCGGCATCGCCACTCAAACCGAAAATGGGTTGATTGTGCCGGTGGTCCGCCACGCCGAGGCTCACACCATCTGGTCGGCCGCTCAAGCCATTGCCGACGTCACCTCAGCCACCAAGGCAGGCACTGCGCTGGCCACCGATCTGTCCGGCTCGACGATCACCATCACCAGCCTGGGCGCCCTCGGCGGCATTGTCACCACTCCTGTCATCAACAAGCCGGAAGTGGCCATCGTTGGTGTCAACAAGATCGTGACCCGCCCGGTTTGGGTCGATGGGGAGTTCGTTCCCCGCAAGATTATGAACCTGTCTTCGTCGTTTGATCACCGGGTGGTCGACGGTTGGGACGCCGCCCAGTTCATCGCTGCCATCCGTCGCCAACTCGAACAACCGGCACTGCTGTTCATCGACCCGACGCCCTAGTCAGATGGTTGCTCGCCGAACCGACGCCCCAACCGCACCTTGATGCGGTACCGTCTCGACTCATGTCGAACTGCAGGCGCCTACTCTCTCGAACCTCCGTCGTTTCCCTGATGGTGACGATGGCGCTGCTCGCAGCTGCGTGCGGAAATGGCGAGGACGACGCCACCGAGAACACGGCGACTGACAGTACACCGACCGAACGGTCCGACACCGTGGCCGCCGTCGAGACAGCAACCACAGCTGAAACGACAGCCGAAGCAACCACCACCGAAACAACGGTCGAAGCCCCAACCACCACCGGAGTATCCACCACCGAGACCACAGAAGCTCCTGTGAGTCCGTCACCGCTTGAAGGACTCACAGTCCGAGTTGACCAGGTAGTGAAGTTCGAGACCGGCGGCACGTCGGCATCCATCGAAGGGGCCGTCATCCGAGGCGAACGCGACGTGTATCGACTGGAAGCAGCCGCCGGTCAGCAACTCGATGTCACCATCACATCGGTGGAGGACAACGGTGTCTTTGACGTGTTCGACCCGGCCGGCAACAGAATCGCCGATGAGCAATTCCAAGCCGCTGTTCCACTGCCCGCCACCGGCGAATACCTAGTAGTGGTCGGCGGGATACGAGGAAACGTCTCTTACACCTTGACCGTCTCCATTCCGGCCTAGCGGCGGGCTGACCTACGGAAACAATCCAGCCCCTGCGGTGTCTGATGGCGCCTATCATCGCGCTGCATGGCTGACGGCTTGTCCCCCTACCCACCGCTCAACGTACGGGTGGTTACGCCTCGGCTTGAACTCCTAGGTGCCACCGACGAACTGCTGGAGCAGTTGGCCCCGCTGGTCCGAGGGGGAAAGGCCACGGCCGATCCGGCGCCTTGGGATGACCCCAGCCCGTTCTACATCGAGGATCCAGACCTGAGGGTCCAGCAGTGGATGCGAGGGATCTGGCGAGGGAGAGGCACCCTCCGACCGGACGCCTGGCGGCTGTACTTTGTGGTGATGGTCAACGACGAAGCCGTTGGCTCACAAGACATCACCGGGAACGGCTTCGACGCTTTCGGAACTGTGGAGAGCACCTCGTGGGTGTCCTCCGACTTTCGGCAACAAGGATTAGGCACCGAGATGCGGCAGGCCATTCTGCACCTGGCCTTCGACGGTCTCGGCGCCAACGAGGCCCACAGCGAAGCTGGGGTGGAGAATCAAGGGTCCAACGGTGTTTCGAGGCGCCTGGGCTACAAGCCCAACGGCATGTCGTGGGCCACGCACCAGGACAAGCCAGTGTTGGGCCAGCGCTGGCGGCTGCTCAGAGAACAGTGGGAGGCCCACCGTCGAGACGATATTCGGTTGTTCGGCGTCGACGAATGCCGTACTGCTCTTGGGCTGGAGGCCGCGTAGGCTCAACGCCGACCGATCCGGTCTTAGGTACTGGTGTCGTGGCCTTCGACCGCTACTTCGTGTTCTGACGGGCCGCTAGAACACAGAACTCGTTGCCCTCAGGGTCAGCCAAGACCACCCACGGTACGTCACCTTGGCCAACATCCACACGAGTAGCCCCCATCCCGATCAGCCGCTCCACCTCGGCGGCCTGGTCGTCGGGACGCAGATCAATGTGGAGACGATTCTTTTCCCGCTTGGCGTCGTCCGCCGCCAGGAATAAGATCCCCGGCAGCTGACCTGGCGCCGGCTGGATCTCGTACACCACTTGGTCGTCGTCGACGACCACCCATCCAAGCGCCTCACGCCACCACTGGCCCAAGGCAACCGGATCTCGGGTGGCGACAACGACCTGCTCCCACTCAACACTCATGACTCGACGCTAGCCACTCGGCCAATTCTTGCCTTGGCTAATGTTGGCGCATGACAGCGCCGAAGGCCACGCTGTCACCGATGTGCTGCCTCTCGACGACGGCTAGCGCTACTCCGACTGGGCCATTGCCTGCTCGACTTTGACAATCCAGCGCTCGTAGGAGTCGACGTCTTGTGCGCCAGGAATGGGTAGTACCTCGTTGATGACCACGGTGGGCACGGCAGTTACGCCGTTCTCGATGGCTGAGTTGTGGTCGTCGATGACGGCTTTGGTCATAGCGGTGTTGTGTTCTTCGATACCGGCGGCAAAGCCAACTCTGTCGACGCCGACTTCGGCGGCAACGTCGAGTAGCACGTCCCAATTGGAGATATCACGGTTGTCGGTGAAGTACGCGTTCAGTAACGCGCGGTGGTAGGCGGGAACCCGATTGGGGTCGACAATCTCCAGGGTTTTGGCCGCAACCTGAGCCGGCAACGAGGACGTTGGCGGGTCGTCCGACTCGTCGGACCACAGCGTGAAGTTGGTGTTCGGCTCCATCCCACCCGGGCGCAACCATGACTGGGTGTAGTCGGCGAACTTGGCCCGATCGGTGGTTTTGGGCTCGGTCCGGAGCAGGAACGACTTCCACGTTATGGAGATTCGATCCCCCAGCCGCTCCTCCAGCTCGTCGAGACGCACGGTCCCGACGTAACACCAAGGTCACAGGAAATCCGACCAAACGGTGAGCGATATCGGCCCCGAGGCCCCTTCTTCAGCGGGTTCAGCGGCATCCACGGGTTCGTTAACGGCCATGAACACGACGCTACTAGATGGTTACAGACCCAGGCCATATCACCCAAAAAGAGCTATAGTTGACGCACTCGCCGCAGGAAAGACTTCTGTGGCGAGCCACGGGTCAGGGCGTGTCACAGACGAGTATGCCCAGGACGTGCGAGACAACGTTAACCGTCACGAGGATGTGGCGTTCCCCTAGGGAGAGGTATTCCTATATGAAAGCAACGCGATTGTTGAAATTGCTGTCGTTGCTCTTCGCTCTTGGGCTGTTTGCTGCAGCCTGTGGCGGAAGCGATGACGCTGACGACGCCAGCGGTGACGACGCAACTGAAGAATCCAGTGGCGACGAAGCTGAAGGTAGCGATGACTCCGACGGTGGCGATGACGCTGACGGCGAAGATGTCGAGCTCGTTCAGGGCGAGGGCCGTCTGGCCGCCGTCCAGGAGCGTGGCAATCTGATTTGTGGCGGCAACGACACCCTGCCGGGCTTCGGCATTGTTGATGACGCTGGTGAGTTCAGCGGCTTCGACGTTGACTACTGCCGCGTTGTGGCTGCCGCCGTTCTTGGCGACGCCGACGCTGTTGAGATCGTTCCGCTGACCGCTGAAGCTCGCTTCACCGCGTTGCAGTCGGGCGAGATCGACCTTCTCATTCGTAACACCACCTGGACCGCCACCCGTGACGGCCAAGAGGGCGCGAACTTCCTGTTCACCACCTTCTACGACGGCCAGGGCATGATGGTTCCGGCCAGCACCGGCTTTACCGGTCTTGAGGATCTGGCTGACGCCAGCATCTGCGTGCTCTCCGGCACCACCACTGAGCTGAACCTGAACGCCGTCTTCGGCGCTCGTGGCATTCCGTTCAACCCGGTTGTGTTTGAGTCCAACGATCAGCTCCGCCCGGCCTACGAAGAGGGCCAGTGCGAGGCTTGGACCTCTGACGCTTCTCAGCTGGCAGCCTTCAAGGCTTCCATCGAGGGCGAAGGTGGAGACGAGCAGGCCATCATGGCTGAGGTCTTCTCCAAGGAGCCTCTGGGCCCGGTTGTCGCCGACGGTGACACCGAGTGGGCACAGGCTGTGAACTGGGCCGTAATGTCCACCGTTCAAGCTTGGGAGTTCGGTCTTGATTCGGGCAGCGTCGGAAGCTACTCCGGCGACGACCCCAACATCTTGAACTTCGTTGGTGACGCCGGATTCGATCCCGGCATCGGCCTTCCCGCTGACTTCGCCGTTCAGGCCGTCAGCCAGGTCGGTAACTACGAAGAGATTTACGAGCGCAACATCGCTCCCATCGGCCTCAGCCTTGCGGGTTCGCCCAACGCGCTGTGGACCGACGGTGGTCTGATGTACGTTCCGCCTTACCGCTAACGAGTAAGGCCCAGTCATACAGTCACTACATTCAGGTTCGTAGAACCTAAACAGACGTGACGAACTAAAGGGCCGGTGGGTGCATTCCCACCGGCCCTTTGTGTTTTTGCTTGTTCCCGACGCTGGTTGCTGCCACGCTGTCGGGATACCGAACTTGAAATGGCGTGAGTAGCGAGAGCGGAAAGGGAGCGCCGATCGTGGCTAGCACGGTTACAGATCCAGGGGTGTCCAGTTCACCTAGACCCCCCAAACAACAGGAACGTCCACCTTTTTGGCGGGATGAACGCATCCTTAGGGTGGTTGGCCAGGTAGTGGCCGTGGCGGCGGTAGTGCTGCTGCTGCGGTGGCTGATAGGCAACCTGTTGACCAACCTGAGCGACCAGGGCATCGACACTGGTTTCGACGTCGTCCGGGGACCGACCAACTTCAGTATTCGAGACGACCCAGGCTTCGATGACCGAAGCCCGCTATTCCCCAACATGTTGTGGGTCGGGGTTAAGAACACTGCCATCTCAGCGATAGTCGGCATTTTCATGGCTGTCGTTCTTGGAACCCTGATCGGTATCGGTCGACTTTCCAGCAATTGGCTGGTGCAGAAGCTGTCGACGCTCTACGTCGAGTCTCTGCGAAACATTCCTCCGCTGGTGCTCATCATCTTCTTCGGGTTCGCCGTGTTCACCTTCGGCCCGTTCCCGGCCATGAACCCCAGCACGCCTCCGTGGCAGTGGAAGGTTCCGGGGACCGACAACAACTTTGCCATCTTGTCTAACGACCGCTGGGGCATACCATCACTGGCATCGGCCAACGGCAATGTGACGCTGTTCTGGCTGCTGTTGCTCGGCGCTCTGGCCCTAGCGGCGATTGTTTGGCGCTGGCGTACGCAGGTCAACATCAAGACCGGCCAGCCGCACCGTCGCATGCTCTTCAGCTTTCTTTCCTTCCTGGCATTGGGCGTCGTGGCCTTCATCGCTACTGGTGGGCCGCTGCGTATGTCATGGCCGCAGGTTTCCGAATCGGGCCGTGTCATCGAGAACGGCTTCGCCACCAACGCCGGGTACATAGCGTTGACGGTTTCCCTTGGGCTCTACACCGCGTCACACGTGGCCGAGATCATCCGAGGGTCAATCCTGGCGGTCCCCAAAGGGCAAGCCGAAGCATCAAACGCTCTGGCTTTGTCGGGCTTCCAGCGGTACCGGTTTGTGGTGCTACCTCAGGCTCTGCGAATTGCCATTCCGCCCACCATTAACCAGTTCTTGAACCTGACCAAGAACACCTCGTTGGGAACGGCCGTGGCCTTCCCCGAGTCGACGGCGCTTATCAAGACCGCCATCGGCAACGGTAAACCAGCCGTCCAGCTCTTGTTGATCTTGATGATCATCTACTGGGGCTTCTCGTTGTTCTGGTCGCTGTTGTTAAACATCGCTAACCGACGATTCCAGCTGGTGGGGAGGTAGAACCATGGCAACGCATCAAGCAAACAACATTGTCGGTGTACCGATCGTCGACGAGTCCAAACCGCCGATTAAGAATCAGTCGCCGGGAGAGTGGGCCAAAGCCAATCTGTTCAACTCAACGTTGAACTCGGCTATCACGCTCATTCTCACCCCGATTTTCTTGTATCTCGGCTACCGATTCCTTCGGTTTGTCTTTGTCACTGGGCGTTGGGACCCGGTAGGCACCAACCTTCAGCTGTTCATGTTCGGCCAATACCCTCGTGAGGAAATCTGGCGAGGATACGGGCAAGCCGCTCTGGTGGCGTTGGTCATCGGCCTGGCTCTCGGCTTGATGAAGGCTCGGGCCAAGGAAGTGTCGTTGGAAACCGGTGAACCAATGCCGGAGACCAGTTGGCGAACGTACCTGAGTAGTTACTGGTCGCTCGCCCTGTTCCTGATCGTCATCTTGGCCGTATTCTCCCGCACCCCGGCTCCGTGGCTGTTGGCCCTGGCGGCCATTGTCCTGGCGTTGGTGGCGTGGCAGGTGACCTCACGGCTCCCGGCTTCGCTCCGCCCGCTGGGGTGGACGTTGGCCGGCCTGGCTGCCACCACAAGCTTCCAGCTGATGTCTGGCTTCGGAGGCTGGGCGTGGATGTACACCACGCTGGCGCTGGTCCCGCTGTTGTTCAGCTTCGCTCCCCGTCTGGCCCCCCTGGCTTGGATTGTGGCCGGTCTGGGCACGTTGGTTGGCGTCTATCTGTTGGCTACGCAGTTCGGCTTCATCGCCCTCGTCGCGTTGGCTGTCGGCTTGTACGCCCTGTACAACGTGTCACAAGGCGACCGTATTGATGGAACCAGGCTGGGTCTTGTTGCCGTCACTGGGTTGATGGTGTGGCTGGCCTTCGGGCAAATCACGCTGTCGGCCATTGACTGGAAAGAGTGGGGCGGTCTTCACCTCAACTTGATCGTGGCCGGGGCGGCCATCATCTTGGCCTTCCCACTGGGCATCATGTTGGCCATGGGACGGCGATCGACGCTGCCAGCTGTTCGGTTCATGTCGGTGGCCTACATCGAGTTTTTCCGTGGAGCTCCACTAATTACCTTCTTGTTGGCCGCTCAGTTCTTCCTGGGCTTCTTTTTGAACACCGACAATCCGTTGTCGTTGATCACCCGTGCCATCGCCGCTATCACCTTGTTCTCCTCGGCCTATGTGGCCGAGATTGTGCGAGGTGGCCTGCAAGCGGTGGCCACGGGACAAACAGAAGCCGGTCAGGCTCTTGGTTTGTCGGCGGCTAAGAACATGCGGCTCATTGTGTTGCCGCAGGCTCTGCGGGCGGTGATCCCGGCCATGGTTGGTCAGTTCATTTCACTGTTCAAGGACACGTCCTTGCTGTTCATCCTCGGTTTGCCCGAGTTCCTGCGGGTTCGCTCGTTGGTTCATGCTCAGGCTGACTTCCGAGGATTTGGTATCGCCGAAACCCTGGTCTT
>CALKZY010000022.1 GCA_938002965.1 uncultured Acidimicrobiales bacterium
GCAACCAACATCGGTGACCGGGAGGTCATGATCGAGGTTGACAACATCGACAAATTCTTCGGCGACTTCCAAGCCCTCAAGCGGATCAACATGCTGGTGGGTAAACAGGAAGTGGTTGTGGTCATCGGACCCTCCGGTTCCGGCAAGTCCACGCTGATCCGCTGCATCAACCGGCTGGAGAAGCACGACCGGGGCCGCATTGTGGTCGATGGCGTCGAACTGTCAGAAGACGTGCGAAATATCCAGGAGATCCGTCGAGAAACCGGCATGGTGTTCCAGGGGTTCAATCTGTTCCCGCACTTGACCGTGCTGGACAACATCACGCTGGCTCCCCGTCAGGTTCGGCGAATCCCTAAGGCCGAGGCTGAAGCCACAGCTATGGACTTGTTGGAACGAGTGAAGATCCCTGACCAGGCCCGTAAGTTCCCGGGTCAGCTCTCCGGTGGTCAGCAACAGCGTGTGGCTATCGCCAGGTCGCTGGCTATGAACCCTAAGGTCATGCTGTTCGACGAGCCCACGTCGGCTCTGGATCCGGAGATGATCAAAGAGGTGCTGGACACCATGAAGGACCTGGCCACTGAAGGTATGACCATGATCTGCGTCACCCACGAGATGGGCTTTGCCCGTGAGGTGGCTGACCGGGTGGTGTTTATGGCTGACGGTGAGGTCGTTGAAGTCGGTACTCCCGAGCACTTCTTCACCAACCCACAGGAGGACCGCACCAAGCTGTTCCTGTCCCAGATCCTTTAGATCTGGCAAGATCAAACGGTTCTACCGGGCGCCATTCCTTGTCGGGGTGGCGCCCGGTGGCGTTTTCGGAAACAATTTTCGAGCTTTTGCGTCACATGGCCGCTTCTCGGGAGTTAACCCTGGTGTAGAAACGACACAACAGGAGATGAAGAAGTGAGCGCACCAAAGATCGCCGGCGACATGGCCCAGATGGACACCATGTCCCAACAGTTCGCTAAGGCTTCGGCCGACGTCCAGGCTCTGATGACCGATCTCAATCGGATCACTACCGGCACCGTCGGCCCGGGTTGGGAGGGCGCCTCTGCTCAGCGGTTCCTGGCCGCGTGGAACGCTGAGTTCAAGCCCGCTCTCGACAAGCTGAATGTGGCGCTGGGTGAAGCGGGAGCCGAGGTGTCCCGCCGTCGCCAGGCCCTCACCATGGCCGACAGCTGAGTTGACTGCTAGTCAGGTAGGTGACGACCATGAGCAATCCAATCGGTGACCCAGTGGCTGTGGCCAGACTGGCCGACCAGTACCGGCGAGAAGCCGGTCGCATTGACCAGGCGTTCCAACACGCCTGGCGCCACCTCAACGACATCGAATGGATCGGCCGCCGAGCGGACATGGCCCGAGGTGACATGGATGTTCGACGCAGCGAGATCACCCACTATCTAGCAGAACTTCGGTCCATGGCCCGTCAGCTGGATGACCATGCCCAGTGGATGGCTGAAACCATCCGGGAGCTGACCGACCTGGAGAACCGGGTACGAGGTTGGGCGGCCGGTCGACCGGCCGGTGTCGGAGCCCCCGATGCATCGCTTATCGGGGCCTTCCCACCGCATTGCAGTTTCGAGTGGAGGGCGTTAGCCCAGCGGCTACGCGCCGCAGGGGTTGCGCTTTAACAGGTGTGGTTGGCCCGGTCTTGACCTCCTGGCGGGTGGTAGGCGAGACCGGGCCCCATATTCGATCAAGTCGGTAGCTTTACCCATCACTGGAGATACGAGGGGCCTCTTTGGATGACGTTGCCCAATCACAGCCCAATCCGCCTAGGGACTTTTGCAGACGGCGCCCATAGTGCTGCTGGCCTACAGTTTTGACCACACCGCTTTGACTATACGAGGTGGCGAGACGGCGTTCTCCGACCACCGCAACCTGACGCAGCAGTCGCCCACGGAGCTCTTGTTGAACACGTATACCACCTCTCAACCGACCGCCGCCAAGCCCCTCTCGGGGATACGTAACGTCTTGCGTATCATCAAGTCAGCCCTCGGTGGCTCCTCAAACCCAGCTGTCGAACGGACATCGAGTCGACCTGCCGAGGCCTGTGGTCCGGACCGGCCACCGAGCGGGCAACTAAACCGTCACCATCGGGTTTCAGTCCGATGCGAGAGTCACCTTCGCCGAACGTGGATGTAAACATCCATATCAGCCTTTTGGCTCAGCCAGCCTCGATTACCCAGCCTCGACAACACTGTCTCGTAGCTCGCGTTTGAGAATCTTCCCTGACGCGTTGCGAGGTAAGGACTCGGCGACAATCTGAATGCTCGATGGGACCTTGAACGAGGCCAGTCGCTCACCCAGGAACTTCGTAAGGTCCTCAGCTGAGACCGAAGCACCTTCACGGGCCATGACAACCGCCGCTACTTCTTCGCCTAAGCGCTCGTGGGGCAAACCAAACACGGCGGCTTCGTGTACCGCCGGGTGCTCATAGATGACGGCTTCCACTTCAGCGCAGTAGATGTTTTCGCCGCCCCTCAGCACCATGTCCTTGATGCGGTCCTTGACATAGACCCGACCGGCCTCGTCCATGTAGCCGACATCGCCGGAACGGAGCCAGCCGTCCACGATGGTCGCCGCTGTATCCTCCGGGCGATTCCAGTAGCCGCGAATCAGGTTTGGCCCGCGGAACCACAGCTCACCCTCCTCCCCCGGACCGACAACAGTGCCGTCGGCATCAGTAACCCGCATGTCGACTAGTGGGATGGTGCGTCCGGTTGACGTTGGGTGAGCCACAAAATCGTCACCGGACGTAGATGGACCATAGGCGTTGGTCTCAGTCATGCCGTAGCCGAGGCTAGGGCGGCCTACCGGGAAGCTGTTCTCGATCCGTTTCACCAGCTCGGGTGGCATTGGAGAGCCACCGCCTCCGACGAAGACCAGGCTGGACACATCACGTTCAGCGAACGTCTTAGCTTCCAGCAAGTCCCAGCTCATGGTCGGCACCCCGACGAAGTGGGTGACGCCCTCTCGCTCAATCAACTCCAGCGCTCGGTCGGGGTCCCAGCGATACGTCATCACAAGGCGGGCGCCGGACACCATGGAACCCAGCATCACCGGTACCAGGCCGGTCACGTGGAACAACGGAACGGGGAGCATGAAAATCGGGGTGGGACCTTCGCCCGGTTGAGGCACGGTACCGGTGGAAATCAATTCGTTGACCGCCGATCGGGCAGCGAATGCCATGAGGCCGTTCACCACGGCCCGATGGGTGCTGACCGCTCCCTTTGGCCGTCCGGTCGTTCCGGACGTGTAGAGAATGGTCATGTCGTCGTCCGGGCCGATTTCCACCTCGGGCATGGTGGCGTCATCGGACAGCAGGTCAGTCAACGACGTGGTGGCAACACAGTCCGCGCCAGCGCCCGATCCGGCATCGTCAACGGCGACGATGCTCGGCGGGGCCTGCCAGTCGGAACAACCGGAGAGTCGTTCGATCCGCGGCGGATCGGCCAGCACCACCTTGGCACCACAATCCTCAAGCGCGAACAGAAGCTCATCGGCCTTCCACCAGGCGTTCATGGGAACGGCGATTGCGCCTATAGAGGTGGAGGCGATGAATGATGCAATCCAGTGCGGACTGTTCCGCATGGCAATGGCCACGCGGTCACCCTTCTCCACTCCCAAGTCGTTGACCAGAGCGTGGCCGATCTGACCGGCCAAACCAAGCACCTCGGGCATGGTGTAGCGGTCGTCCTCGAAGATGACATAGTCGTCGGTCCGGGCCGCCGCCATCTCGAACAGGAATCTGATACTTGGCGGGGCCAACGCAAATACCTTGCTCAGTTGGCCGTCCACCTCCTGCTCGGCGATCTCGAACATGGTGCCTGGGGCGCAAACCGCCTGACAAGCCTGATCAAAAGGATCGCTGGATGTTTCCGTAGTGCTGTCACTGGCCATGGCATCAGTTCTTATCAGATGATTTCGATCATTGCCAAGCACTCGATGCCCGTTCGGTTCATTCGGCTCCCCGGACGGCCCACTTACATCCGGGCGGATTGGGGAACGGACACGTCGACGGCCATCAAGGTCCCGGGCTGATCGAAGCCGTCAGCTTCAAAACGGCCCGCCAACTTCTCGACCTGTGCCGAGTCGCTAACGGCCAGGAACCGGCCGTAGTGGCTGGGGTCGTGGCCGAGACGGGACTGACCTCCGCTGAAGCGAACCACCTGGGACCTTTCAGCCCATCGACCACCGGCCGGGTTGAACACAAAGCCTTCGGCCGCCACAACCAAATCGTTCTTGTTCTCCAAGAGGACGGCGTTGGTGGTGGCCGAGTGCGGGCCTTCCCCATCTAGGTAGTAGGCGGCGGCCACAACCGCGCTCACGTCGTAACGTTGGTTGAAGGCGGGGTCTTGGGCCAGCACCATAGCTGCCGCCGCTCCATAGCTGTGGCCGACGAGTGCAAGTTCGGCCCCAACTGGGATGTCGATTCGTTCCAGCGCTTCGGCCACCATGGATGCGTAGGGGTCCTCCACTCCTCCCACTGCCGCCGAGGGAGCGGCTGCCATGTCGAGGTCACGGACAGATCGGTGGGTCGGATCAAGACCGGCCTGTGGTCGACTGAGATCAACCACCCCAGGAAGAATGATTGTGTACCGGCCGGGTCCGTTGGTAGGCCCCTGCTTGGAGTGGGCGACAACGGCGAACTCATCTGGTCCAATAGCTGTACCGTCGTCTGTCAGCTCCACCGCGCGGGTCATCGATTCACGCCCGGTCGACTCCGGCCAGGCCCCCACCGTTCGAACAGTGAATGTGCCATCCGGGTCACCGGGCCGGTGGCCTGCGGCCTCGGCCGGCGCCGGGCCTCGGTTGAGTCCTCGAACGCCTGCCGAAACAACGTCCGACAACGCAACGACCGCCATGGCTCCCCGAGCAGTCCGTTGCCACGACCGAGCAACCGTGTGCCCGGCCCACCAAGCGACCTTGTGATGAACCGTTACGTGCCTTCCAGGGTCAAAGGCGGAATCGGCGCTATCTGCCGACTGGGCATCAGTCGCAGACCGGGCGACAAAGGCAGCCGTTGCACCCACATGGTCGGCGAACCGGTCAAGGCTGTAAACAAGTCGTCGGTGTCGGCTTTGAAATCCGCCGCGTCTAAACGCCGGGTCGGCATTGCACATTGTGGTGTTTGATGTCAGGCGCCCTAGGCGGGACCGGGCACCCAGGGTCGACTGCCGAACAGCATCAAGGTCGCCGGCCAGGTTCGACAGGTCGTGGGGGCGGGCAACATACAGGCGAGCATCTGTCGGTTCAACAGACATCGGTACTCCAATCGAATGGCGACCGGCGCCAGGCGGGTCACGGAGATGGGGGTCGGCCGATGCCGAAACATAGCCACACCAACGGTGGCGACGGGCCTGGACAAGGCACAGGGACAGCCGCGGAGACAGGCCGTAAGATCGCCGCGAGCAACTGGCACCAGCGACGTTGATTGATCCTAGGGGCAGTTCGCCGTTCCTGCTCCGCGACCCGTAACATGCCGTCTATGAAAGACAAGAAGGTTGAGCATGCGCGGGAGTGAAGGCAAAGCAGTGACAGGAACGGTGACCGCCGACGCCGTCGTCATCGGGGCCGGCGTCATCGGTTCTTCGATCGCTTTGGAGCTCGCCCGACGGGGCTTGAATGTGATTTGTGTCGACAAGCTCCCGGCCGCCGGGTATGGGTCCACCAGCAGCTCCAGCGCAGTGGTGCGGTTCACCTACAGCACAGAGAGCTCGGTGGCCATGTCCTGGGAGGGCCTCCACTACTGGCGGGACTGGGCCCGGCATGTGGCCGTCTCCGCTGATGGGGTGGAGGTCGACCAAGGGTCTCCCACACATGATGCGTTGGTGGAGTTCACCACCGTACCGATGGTGATGTTCCACCATTCCGATGAGCCAGAGCCTCCGTACCTCACGCACTTCCAGAACTTGGGCATACCCCATGAGGTGGCGAACCCGGGAGCGCTACCCACGTGGTTGGACGGAGTCGACACCCGACGGTTCGGACCTGCTGCCCGCCTCGACGATGTCGACCACCCGTTCTGGAGCGAGCCCGACGACACGTTCGACGTCGCCATCACCTGCAATGATGCCGGCTTTGTTTCCGACCCACAGCTGGCGGCCCAGAACCTGGCCACCGCAGCTATGGCGGCTGGCGCCTCGTTCCAGTTCAAGAACACCGTGGTCGAGATACGATCTGCGGGCACAGATCGGCGCAAGGTCGCAGGAATCGTCATCGAGGATGGAAGCGGGCAACGACAGACCATCGAAGCCCCGGTGGTGGTAAACGCAGCCGGACCCCATTCGAGCCTCATCAACACCTTGGCCGGGGCAACCGACGACATGGTTCGAACCAGCCGTCCTCTGCGCCGCGAGGTTTACATCGGGCCGGCCCCCGAGGGCTATGACGAAGAGGGTGGCTTCATGTGCGGCGACCTCGACATCGGGGTGTACTACCGCCCGGAGAAGGGCGACAACATCCTGGTCAGCAGCACCGAACCGGACTGTGACGAACTGGAATGGGTCGACCCCGACGACTACGACACCGTCCTCTCAGAAGACGAGTTTCAGCTCAACATGATGCGAGCATCCCGACGGTTCCCGAGCCTGGCCATTCCGCGTTCGAAACGGGGTCTTGTATCGCTGTACGACGCCAGCGACGACTGGACCCCGATTTACGACCGATCAATGATCGACGGGTACTACATGGCCTGTGGCTCAAGCGGCAACCAATTTAAGAACGCTGCTATCGCCGGCCACCTCATGGCCGAGTTGATCACCGCAGTCGAGGCCGGTCACGATCACGACGCCGAAGCGCTGGTGGTTACCGGACGCTACACCGGCATGAAGATTGACATGGCGACGTTTAGTCGACGTCGAGCAGTCGACCCCGAGGGTGCCAACAGCGTCCTCGGCTGAGCACACTCAACGACAAGAACACCCGTCATCACAAGAGGCGCTACGAGAACATCGTCAGCCACTGTTCGACCGATTTCGGTCGGTAGACGACGTTCATCGAACGAGTGGCACCCATCGACTTCGACGGCTCCGGGGAGTAGAGGTGGCCGGGGTACAGCGTCGCTGTATCCGGCACCTTGGCCAGCCGGTCGGTCAACGAGTAATACAGTTGCTCCGGGTCACCACCCGGCAGATCGGTTCGACCACAGCCGTCGAGGAACAGTGTGTCCCCGGAAACGAGGCGGTCGGCGACAAGAAAACATTGGCTGCCCGGAGTGTGACCCGGTGTGTGAATCAGCTCAATGTCAACAGAACCGACGGTCACAATGTCGCCCGAACCGTGCGCGACCATCTGACCGGCGTTGAGCCCCGTTGTCTTCGTGACGTACTCAACCTCAGGGGCTTGCAGATGGACCGGCACGTCGACCTTTTCCAGCAGCTCCACCACACCGGACAGGGCATAGCCCATCATCGAGCCGCCGACGTGATCAGCGTGATAGTGAGTCCCGAGAATCCCCGTGATCGTCATCCCGTCTTCAGCGGCAATATCCACGAAATCCAGCGGAGCATAGGCGGGATCGACGACAACGGCTTCTCCCGTGTCACGATCGCCAATGAGGTAGGCGAAGTTCCGCATCTGAGTAGCGATGTCATCGCCTTGGGCGAAATCTCGACCGCTGAGCAACTGCCGAAAGTACAACATCACCCCAGCCTAGGATCACTCCCGCACGGGCACCGGGCCGGGCCACGAGAATTCAAGCGGCTAACTCCCGGCCGGACACTAAACTTTAGGGGTGACCAACGCGTCGGCTTCACCTCACTCACTAGCCTCAGGCTCTCGCCGTATCGCCTACCTCGGCCCCACCGGCACGTTCACCGAACAGGCGCTACTCAGTCAACCCGACCTGGCCGAACTCGACCTGGTTCCCATGGCGAAGTTCACCGACATTCTCGACGCCACCTCAACCGGTGATGTCGACCTCGGCTTCGTGGCCATCGAAAACGCAATTGAGGGCACAGTCAACGTGACACTGGATGCGCTGGCCTTCGATCACGATTTGCTCATCCAGCGAGAAGTCGTTCTCGACATTCATCTCAACCTGATGGCGGCCCGAGGAACCAGCCTGGCCGACATAACCACAGTTGCCTCCCATCCAGTAGCCAGCGCCCAGTGCCGCAAGTACTTGAACAAAGAGCTACCCGACGCAACGATCCGCCCGTCGACGGCGACCGCTGAGGCGGCCAAGCGAGCGGCTGACGAGACCGGATTGGCCGCCATTGGACCTGCCCAAGCGGCCGAACAATATGGCCTGGAGATCCTGGCTCCCGACATCGCCGATCAAGCGGGAAACCAAACCAGATTCGTTCTTGTCGCCCCTGACGGCGTCCCCCGCCCGTCTGGCCATGACAAAACCACAGTGGTCCTAACCCAAAAGGAAGACAAGCCGGGCTCGCTCGTTGCCATTCTTCAGCAGTTCGCCGCCCGCAGCATCAACTTGTCTCATCTCGCTTCTCGTCCGGTCAAGACGGCGTTGGGGAACTACTGTTTCATCGTCGACTTTGATGGACACATAAGCGACGAGTTGATCGCCGACTGCCTCAAGGGCATTCGGGCCCGCTACGCCGACGTGAAATTTCTCGGTAGCTACGCCGCCGCTGGGAAAGGCTCCACCAAATCCCGCCAAGAGGCAAACAGCGCCTGGGACGAAGCCGAAACCTGGATGACTTCCCTGCGAGCGCAAATACCGAATTCAAAAACCTGAGACAGAGCTAGGCATCCCATGCAGCTTGGGTCTGCTCAGATCGGGTCTGATAGGCCTTCTCCAACGCCACCGACAACGTGCTTAGGCGCGCCGGCTTCTCAACGTGATCGTTCATTCCGCCGTCCAAGCATCGCTGGCGGTCATCTCTGGCAGCGTCTCCGGTCAGCGCGATGATCCACGGCTGGTTGATTGACGGCAAGCTTCGGATTTGGGCCGTTGCCTCAAGCCCGTCGACCCTCGGCATGTGCAGGTCCATGAGAACCAGATCAATGTCACCAGCGGCTACAGCCACTACCGCCTCATCGCCGTCGGAGGCGAAACTCGGGTCGTAGCCAAGCTTGCCCATCATGGCTTTCATCACCGTCCGATTAACCGGATTGTCATCAGCGATGAGAACCCGAAGGGGACAGCGGACGGCCAAAGCTTCGAGCCCGCCGTCACCGGCCGACCCGCCAACCGAAGGGAATCCGATTAGTTCAGCGCCGCCGGAACCTGCCGACGCCTGGTTGACGACCGACGACGTTGTGTCAGTCGCCCGGCGCGAAGGCTGACTCTGATTGAGCAGCGCGGAAACGACTTGGCGAAGTCGCCAACTTCTGATCGGCTTTAGGGCCGAAGCGGCGAAGAGATCCCGGGTTGCCCTGTTCGCTGCGCCCGACGACAGGAGCACTAGCGGGAACCGCTCAAGACCTTCGTCGAACAACCCATGGATTCGTTCGGCCAGCTCGGACCCGTCCATCTCCGGCATGTTCATGTCCAGCAGAGCAAGGTCAACCTTTGGGCGGGCCTGAAGTTCAAACAGAGCTTCTGGGCCTGACGATGCGACAGTGATGTTCAAACCCCAACGTTCGGCGTGTCCGGCGAAAATTCGCCGGTTGGTCTCGTTGTCATCCACAATCAAAATGTGTTGACCCTCGAACGGGAGGTCGCGTTCGGCCTTCGCCCGCTCACTGGGTTCGGTCATGGCCTCAAGCCGCATGGTGAACGTGAAGGTCGAGCCGTGTCCGTGGCCAGCGCTGGTGGCGGACACGTCGCCCTCCATTTGCTCGGCCAATGATTTGCTGATCGTCAGGCCGAGCCCGGTTCCGCCGAAGCGGCGGGTCGTCGACTCATCGGCTTGGCTGAACGCTTTGAACAGTCGGCTGAGGTCTCGCCGGGACATGCCGATCCCGGTGTCGGTGACCTGAAGCTGAACGCCGAGCCACCCAGCTTGGGCTTTGTCGGCCACGCATTGTGCCCGTACTTCGACCTGACCCCGTTCGGTGAATTTGATGGCGTTGCCAACAAGGTTGAGAACAACCTGGCGAATCCGGGTGGCGTCACCGAGGACCAGGTGATCCGGCATGTTCGACTCGTGGTAGATGAGCTCAAGATCTTTCTCCGTGGCCCGGGGGACCAACAGCTCCAGAGCAGAAACGAAACAATCATCAAGGTCGACGGGTGCCCGCTCCAGCACGAGCTTGCGAGCATCGATCTTGGACAGATCGAGGATGTCGTTCACAATCACCAGAAGCGACTCACCGCTAGTACGTATCGTGCGAACAAAGTCCTGCTGTTGATCGTCGAGATCGGTGGCCAGCAACAGTTCAGCCATACCGATTACGCCATTCATCGGCGTCCGGATCTCGTGGCTCATGTTGGCCAGGAAGTCGCTCTTGGCGGCATCGGCGGCCTGAGCCCGCTGCACTGCCTTGCGCAGGTCGGCTGTCTGCTGTTGAATCACCACGTCCTGTTGATCGAGCAGGAGTCGAATCTCGTCCTGGCTTTCTCCAGCCATCCGGGCGAACCACCCAAGGACGATCGGTGCCGACGAGATAATCCACAGCAGCGGATTGATCTGAATCTGGTTCACCATGTTGGACATGGTGGTCGGCTGGCCGGCCAGGATCGTCTCCATCGGGACGGCGGCCACTGGGAAGAGCAGCCCAAAGGCAACACCCATCATGGTGTAGCTGGTTCTGGCGCTTATGTCAGCCCATCGGCCCATCTGATTTCTATCGGCACAAGAGCGACCACCGATAGGGCATAGGCAGGCGGTTGCACATGCCGGCGACCGTGTCCCCCGATTGGGGCTATTGGCCGAGAGCTGACGGACAGTCGCTCCGAACCACCGAGCCTTCAAAAGGTGTCGCCGGGCGGGCGGTCTGGCTGAAGTCCCAGAAGCGCTGACCGGCTTCGCTCAGGTTGGAGCCGTCAGCGGCAGTCCAAAAGCCCGTAGCATCCGCAGTCAGCGGATAAAACAACTCGTCGTCGGTATCTCCGGTGCCATGCCACCACAACAATCCGAAGTCCTCTGTTGACGCCAAGTCAAGGGCGGCGTCGAAGCCACTTACGTTCCACGCCGGGAAACCGGCGGTGCCGGCCTCAAGCGGGTCGGGAACACCCGCTTCAGTGATCACAATCGCCATTCCCTTGGCTCGTGCCGCCAGCGCTTTCACCCGATATCCGTCAGTGGTGGCCTGCTCACCGCCCAGATCACCCCACGCATGCCACCCGAAGACAACGTTGCATTGGTCGATTAGATCGTCGGCGAACGGGTCGTCGGCCAGCAGGTCGATTGCCTGGGCGAACGCCGGGATGTCAACCACGACAACATTCTCAACCCCCTGGTTGCGATAGCGGTTTACGTAGAACTCATGCAGCTGGTGCCACTGCGCAAGGGCGTCCTCATCGCTCAACTCCCAAGGCTCGTTGAAAAAGTTGAACCACACGTACGGGTTGTCCCGGTAGTTCTCCACGATGATGTCCCAGAATTCCCGCAGTCGCTCTTCGGTCTCATCATTGATGGTGACGTTGGTTCCGCCTCCGTCGTGACAGGTGATAATCACCACTAGTTCGGCCGCGGTCAGCTCCTCGATGGTGTCGGCGATCCCACCGATTACGTCATCTTGCCCGACCCCATCAACGTCATCGCAGACGAGATTAGCCCGCACGGTATTCCAACCCCAAGCCTTAATTTCATCGATGCGGCCGGCAACGCCGCCATTGCCACCCTCGAACACATAGGGAAAGTCAACGACACTGATAGCGACGTTGGCGCCGACTGGGACATGCACCTGTCCATTCGGATCAACAATGTCGGACCCAATAACGTAGAACGGGTCGGGAGGTTCGGGGGGCGCCTCGGTCGTGGTCGGCCCGGTTGGGGAAACCTCAACGGTTTGAGCGGCCCCCTCAACATCGGCATCGGCCTCGGTGACACTTTCGTCGCCGAAACGGTTGAGTGCAAGAACCAAAACAACCACACCAAGCAACGAGACGCACAGTGTCCCCAGCATCGTGCTGAACGAGACCGTATCCATGAACGAAAGTAGGCGTTCTTTCATGTTGAAATTTCCAGTGATTGCGGGCGATTAGTCCATCGGTGACAACGTCAACTCGGGTTTGGCGAACCGAGCGAGAGGTACACGTTGTCGGAATCGAGGACGCCGCCGCGGTTATGTTCCGGTGTCACCTTATCAGGACCGTCCACACCGATTCGGTACGACCACTACGGACTGTGAAATGCACTGAAGCCAAACAAGCGCCGGGGCTACGACCGAACCGCCGATGCCCGTCCGTTGGCAACACTGGCGGACAGCACCAGCGAGCCGATCATTAGCCACGAAACGACGCTGACGATAGCCAACGACTCAGTCACCTGAGACCGCGGATCGGCCTGATCAGCTACCGCAAGACCGACACCGGCCAACAAAAGACTGTAACCAAAGCGACCGGCCAACGAGTTGAGACTTAACAACGTGGCCCGATGCTCCTTGGCAACCCGAGGCGCCACTTCAGCCCCGATTATCACCGGGGCCGCCGCTCCCTGGACGCTCCGCAGCAGAAGAAACCCGATGACAACAAGGTGGAACGACAGCGCCATCGCAGTGACCGCCACGGCAGAGACCACGCCTAGGGCAATAAGAGCGGACACACTGCCCAGTCGATCAGCCAGCGCTGCGCTGGATCGAGCGGCGCCGGCACCAACGAACGCCACAGCGGCCAACGTTACCCCCGACACCAAAGGCGTAATCCCAACCTCCGATGCATCCTGCCCCAGGACTTCGGTCAACCAAGGTTGGCTGTTGGTGAACGCCACATGTTCCAGCGTCACCATCAACACACCGTAGAAGAAGATCCAGCCCAACCGCCGATCCGACAAGTAGGCGAGGCACCGCATTACTTGCCGGGCCGGACGATCAGCATGCCCGGAGCGCGGGGGCTCGATCAGAACGAAGGTGACGGCCAACTGGGCGGCGGCGAAGAGCAAGCTCGTAGCGAAAGCCAGACGAAGATCGACCAGACCGAGAAAACCGCCAAGAAGAGCACTGGCAGCTGCGGTTATATAGCCGATGGCTTCGACCCGCGACCGTTCTTCGGCAAATCTCTCGGCCCGACCAACGGCTTCCAAGGAGTCGTAGTGAAAGGCAACATCGGTGCCGGACAGCGAGGCGAAGCCAACCGCAAGCAGCATTTGACCTATAGCAACGAGAGCGAAGCTCGACCCGGCGACCAAATAGGCCCCCTGGGCGGCTACGAACCCGACAGCGGCCAGGCGCAACGTAACCACTCGGCCGAAGCGGTCGCTCATCCAACCGGACGGGACCTCCAAGACCACAACTGAAAAATAGTAGATGGATCCCAACGCCAGCGCGCCCTCGAGACCGAACTCTCGTCGAGTGAACAACACGAAAATCGGCATCCACACAACGGCACGAGTGAGCGCCTGATGATAGGGAATCAAACGAAGATTTTGTTGCCGCTGACCGGGAGACGCCGACAAACCGTCATCGCCGGCGGCCGGCGACCCTACGGAACGGGACTTCACGTCGCAGCCGCCATTGGCCGAACCGTCAGCCGCTCCGCTCGTCCACCGCCACGGTAGAGCAACATGAGTATTGCCCCAGCGGTTATCGCGCCACCGGCGCCACCGACCACCAGGGCAAGGTCATCCAGCTGTAGCCCGTAGACAAGCCAGACCGACGCTTCGATCAGCGCCATCGCCCACGTCCCGCTCGAAATCCCAGACCGAGTTGTGGCAACAACCGCAGCTATCAGCGCCGGGAGAAACTGGACTGCGTAGGCCAAGCCCAAAGTCAGTCCCAGCGACGACCAATCGCCGGACCAGAGGGCTAGTGCGGGCAGCGCCGTTGTGACAATGAGCCCGGCGCCGAGTCGGGGCCCGACGGTCACCGCCCGTCGTCGACCGATGGTAATCATCTGCGCCGCCATTACTCCATACAGCAACAATGCCACAACCGATACCGGTAGGAGACCCCACAGCTCTCGGGCAACGCCGTAGATCGCCCACCATCCGTTGAGTCCGAGGCCTACGCCGGTCCAGCCGACGGAGACTCCCGCCATATCGTCCGAACGCCGCAGACGGACCACTTGAGGAACGATCATGCCTGCACCACACACGTTGGCAATGACCAGAAACAAGCCCAACACTGAAACCGACACCGGTTACACCTCTACCAAACAAGCGTCCGTCGAAATCGTTCGGCGGACGGGTCCAATTTGCTGCATACGGCCGTGCCAGCCTTGCAAAGCTTCGCCCTGCGTAAGGCACTACCTTTCTTTTAATCCTTACTCGTGCCAGATCAGGATATCCACCATGTAAGCATCAAACAACCAATAGCCACTTTCAGACAAGAAGGGCCGACGATAGACTGAACGAGTGCAGTTGAGTTCCCCCACCCACTCCGACATTCGCCTGACGCTCGAAGCCATGGTCGACATACTTAACCGAGTTGCCGACACCGAAGCGGAACCGATTTCGGCGGGCGAACTCAGGAATATGCTGGCCGAACAGGGCTTCAGCCGTGCCGATAATGCATCGGAAGCGTCGGTCCACCGACTGGACCGACGGCTACGAGACCTACTGCCGCTGTTCCGGACACTTCCGACCATTCGCGCCGAAGAAGCTTCAAGGCTGGTCAACGAGCAGTTGACCGAGCTCACCATCGCCCCGGCCATCGTTGACCACGGCGGCGTCGGGGCTCACATCCACTGGACTCCCGCAACCGCCCGCTTCGACGACCAGGTACTGGCCGATGCCCTCATGGCCCTGGCCCAGGAGCTGTGCGACGATGGCACCAGCCGCTTCGGTGTGTGCGGTGCCGACGGATGCGACGCGGTCTTCTATGACGGAACCCGCAACCGATCAAAGCGCTTCTGCACCGATCCGAGGTGCTCAAGCCGCACCCACACGGCCGAGCACCGGGCCCGGAAACGTACAGCCGACAAGGGCTAGCCGTGTAAGCGGCAAAGGTGCCAACCCAGCCGCTAACCCGAAGGTTCCTCCGGCACATCTGCCAGCACGTCGGGCAGGATCGACATCTTTAGTCGATTCAGTTGGGCCTGGGCGACGCCGCACTCCCAGACGGCGAGTGCCGCCGACACCTCAGTGGCCTGAGCATCAACCAATGCCGCCAGGTACTCCGACGACAGATCGAGACCGTCCTCGGAGTAGGCGCCAACAGACCCCTCGGCCGTCGCCTCCCACGGCTGTTCGGGAAGAGCCCCACGCAACTCCCACACGGCAATTCGGGCATCAAGCTCGTCGGCAAACCCAAAACCCTGATCGGCCAAGCACGCCGCTCCGACCTGGCGACGATCTACCACTTGTTCATGGTCGGCTAATCGAGTCAACACCGTGGCGACGGCGGAGCTGTCGACCAGTACCGCTTCGGCCGCCACCTTAGCTCTGTCCGGCACCCGGTCGGCGGCGACACCGGCACACGACGTGTCAGCGTACGCGCCGGTGGCGGGATCAGGGTTGGCGCCATAGAGCGCCGTCCAGTACCGCTGCGGATCGTCCAAGGTCTCCAGGTAGGCGGAGAGCGGATCGGTTTCACCTTCACCGACCTGCGGTGGCGTTTTCGGAGCCCGGCCAGGATGGCCAACAGCCACACCTCCCGCTTCCAGATCATTCAACGATCCCTGTGGCCAAATAAGAGTGGTGATGCCAAACCCGTAGCGGCCAGCCCACTCGACACTGTTTCGGTCCACGTCAAACCCTTCGTAGTAGCCGTGCACCACCTCGGGGTCATCGCCGACAAAGTCAAAGCCACGGTCACCCATGCACTGGGCGATCATTTCATTTCGTTCCGCCAGCCGACTCTTCAGAGTCTCCATAGCCGCAGAGAACTCTTCGTTGTCGGCGTGAACGTAGATATCGAGATGGATGGCCACCGCATCGGTTTCAGACAACTCGGCTTCACCATCTACCTCGGCTTCACCTTCTAACTCGGCCTCACCATCTAACTCGGCTTCGACGGCTGCAGACTCGGCTGGCGAGGTCAAACTCACGTCACCAGACTCCTCGACCGTCGGTCCAGCCGGCTCGGTCACCGTGGACGAACCCGACCCGCCGTCACCTGCTCCGCAGGCGGATGCAACGAGAGCAAGAACGACAAAAATCAGACCCGGCAGGACGCACGAATCAGCACCGGATCGACGAAACAGACAGCCCGAAGCCACTGACTGGAGGCCTCCGACCTCGAGTATCCGCCGCACCAACTGCATGTTTTGAGGGTACCGGAGGCACCTACATCCACCAGTTCCCGCCTGGCACCTGTAGACGATCAGGTGCTTACCTTGGCCAAACAGTAGTCTTCGCCCAACGGAGGTACCCCGTGGAGAATCCAGACAAACCGGCCTCAATACTGGTCGAACATCTCGGTGAAATTACCGTGGTCACCATCAACCGGCCTGATGCCCGAAACGCCGTCGACTCCCCCACGGCGCGTCGTTTGGCCGACGCGTTCGTTGAGTTCGACGACAATCCCGAGGCTAAAGTAGCGGTCCTCGTCGGTGCCAACGGCACCTTCTGTGCCGGTGCCGACTTGAAGTCCGTGGGCGCCGGGACGTTTGAGCAGTTCCCGCTGCCCGAGGCTCCGATCGACCATCTCGACGCCACCGCCCCGATGGGGCCCACCTACCTTCGACTGTCCAAACCGGTCATCGGGGCGATCGCAGGCTATGCAGTGGCCGGCGGTCTCGAGCTCCCACTGTGGTGCGACATGCGAATCGTCGAAGATGACGCCGTTTTCGGGGTCTACTGTCGCCGGTGGGGCGTGCCGTTGATTGACGGCGGAACCGTTCGACTACCCCGTCTGATCGGCCAGTCGAACGCACTGGACATGATCTTGACCGGCAGACCTGTCGGAGCCGAAGAGGCCAAGATTATGGGTCTGGCCAACCGGGTTGTCGCCAGCGGCACTGCTCGTCGAGAGGCCATCGCCATCGCCGAGCAACTATGCCGATTCCCGCAAATCTGCATGCTGAATGATCGACGTTCGGTCTATGAGCAGTGGAACCTGTCGTTCGACGATGCTTTGGTCAACGAAGCACAGCTCGGACGGGCCACGTTTAAGTCCGGCGAAACAACCATAGGGGCACAACGGTTCGCCGCCGGGGCGGCGACTTCGACGACCTCTGACCCTGACCGGTAGTCCTGGGCAGCTGGTGCTGAACCAGCCCGGGCACAGCCAAGTCGAGTCGACTGCCGACTTACAGTCCCGTGCCTGGAGCGCAGTAGGCGGCATCAGCGGGAGTATTGTAGGTTTTGCCGTCGGCGGGACAAAGCTCCTGCAAGAGTTGCTCAGCGGGAACTTTGTGAGGGCCGTCATACTGCGGACGGATCTTCAGGGCCGGGCCGTCGGATGGAGACCCGCCGTTCGGTCCACCATCGGTGAGGTAGCCGAAGCCACAACCACTCGAGGTTGCCGAGGCACGATTGACGCAGTTGTCGATCCACGTCTGATTGGTCTGCTTGTGCCAGCCACCCCACCAGTCGGCGTGGACACTCGCCCCGCCTGCTTCGTCCAGCGTCAGCGTGTCAGGGTTTACGTCGGATGAGAGGAACCAGTCGGAGGTGTTCTCCCCGACGTCAACGACGTAGTTGACGAAGTACTCGAGGTTGGGAAAGTTCTGGTTGTACTCACCGGTGCAGTTGCTGCCATACCAGTTGCCCGAAGGCGGATGGAAGTTTCGCCAATTTGACGGGTCCTGGCCATTCCAGCACTGGGGGAACTTGATGTTGACCTCGAGCACAACACGAGGATTGTCATCGACCCCATACTGGTTTTTGAACTTGGCACCATCGCACGCTGGCATGGTGTTGCCGCCCTCGCCGCTGGGACTGGAGAAGTTGTCGGTGCACGTGAATGTCAGTTTGCCGGGCGAACCACCCTGGTCTCCGGGCATCGTGTTGATGTTGTGGGTGATCATCGCCGCGCCCTCGGGGTACGGCTGACTGGCACCGCGGGACTTACCCTCGCCCTTGTAGTAGACCACTACGCGTTCGGGGATACGAACGTTGCCCTGCCCATCGAACATAGCTGGCGCCCAGTAGCCAGTTCGATTCAATTCTTGTCCATTGCAGGTGGACGAACCGCTGTTGACCAACGAGTCGTAGGTGGAGAAGGCGTTGACGTTGGTGTTACCGAAGAACATGTGGAGGTGAGCGGCGCCCGGCATGTTTGGGAACAGCAGCGGGTCGTCGTAAGAGAAGTGTGAGAATTCGCAAGCAGCTCGAAACTGCCCACCGGCGGGAATTGGGAAGGCCTGCTCCGGGTTGCCGCCGGGGTTGTTCAGGTACTCCGACCGTGGGCCGTAGTGATTTTCGGGCTTGAGATCCGCCGATGCAGTATTGATGTGCGGACTGGCGTCATGATTTCGGTTGCGGACCGTTGCCCCTCGAATCATCTCGAGGTTGGCCTGGTAGTCGAGGGACGGACCCTCGGGTTCGGGGGCGGCGCCGGTGGTTGCCCGTTCACCCCGACCAAAGCGAGCGATAAAGCCCGTCAACGTATTTCGGAGGGCGCTGCCACTACTTTGCGGACCGTCGATGACGATGAATCGTCGGCCGATGCCGTCTTGGTCATCAGCAGTCATTGTTTGCGGGGCTCTATCTGGGCCGGCCTCGACCGTGCCCGGCTGGTTCCCGGCGGTCGTCTGAGTTAGCAGCGTTGCCAAAACGACGGCACAAGCTCCTGCCATGAGGAGCCGACCGGCGCGGATCGCCGCCCGACCACCGCTGACGTTCTTGGCCCGATGGGTCGGAGCAGAGACGTTGTTGACGGTCGCTGTGGGCGGACCCTGAACCGGATTCGACCCGGTCGGCGGACCCTGAACCGGATTCGACCCGGTGGTGGGATCCTTGCGGCGTACCCGCCGGCCAAGGCCTGAGCGACGGTCGATCATAGCCTCTGGTCCATAAGCATCCTGCGGCGCGGAGAACTCGTCGGCAAGACACTCCAGGCGCTGGGCGTCGCTTAGGGGACCTTGATCCCTCACATGTAGGTCCGTCACCAAAACGACACGATACCGTCATGGTGAGGAAAGTGGTGGATCCTTGCCTTTTCTTCTTCGACTTCGCGGAGCGATCGGAACCTTAGTGAGGGCGATCAAGAACGGGTAGACCAAGAGCCGCTCGCAGTTCGGCGAGAAACTGCTCGGCCTGACTGGCAGTGCGGAAATGCATATGGTCGCCGCTGAAGCCCACATAGCCAAAGCTCTTGGACCCGACACTCTTGCCCGTTGCGTACTCGTCGTCGGAAATCAGCCCGGAACCCACAGTCGAAACCACAAAGCGCCCGGACTCCAGAACAATGTGATACCGACGTTCGCTTCGACCCCCGTCACGCCAACGGACTCGCTCAATTCGATGCACCCACCCACGAACCTGCCGTGCCCGCTGAGCACTGGGCCCGAACCTTCTGCGCTCCGTCGTGCAATAGCCGACATCGGGGGGACGCCCACAGGTCCCCAGTTCGGTGACGGTTCGTTGAATATCGCTGATCGCCCGATCCTTACGGTCACTGTGGACCTGCTCGACCTGCTGAGCGAACAGAAACGGGTGTCCGCCCGAGTCGAACGGACGACGAAGAATTTCGGTTGACATCCTGGCTACACAAACGACCGCTTGACCAAGACTCTTGACCAAAACCGGCTTTAGTGACCAACGACGCCGGTAGGGGTCGGGAGGAAATACCCATGAACGGTCGGCCCAAGCGGGCTAGTCGACTCCTCGACTGTCACGCCGGCGCGCAACGACCGACGGAGAGCAGCACCGGCCGGCGAAATGATCCTCGCCCCGGTCTAGGCTCGGCAAGGTGGAGCTTCCCCTATTCGACCAGGTCGCGGACCTCATACTCGCGATGACCCCGGACGAACTGGGCGATGTCAAAACCAAGGCCCATCGGCGAGGTGTCAAAATTTGGTTCGGTGGCGACAAAGCCGGCCGCGAACACTACGAAGCCCAGCTGCTGGCTCGGCGACACGTCGACGGCGCTGACGGTCACGCTCTCGAAATCGGATTTCACAGCGAACACCGTGACAAAAACATCAACCAGGCCGTGGTCGACCATCTCGAGAACCATCAAAGCCAATGGCGAGACGATCTCGGCGCTGAAGCCGAAGTCGACGTGTTCTATGGCGCCGACAACTGGCGACGAGTGTCCGAAGCGTGGCTGGACGCTGATCTAGAGGACCCCGACCTGGCGTTCGAGGTCGGGGCCAGGGTCGTGGACTATGTCAGCGCGCTGGAGCCGGTCTTGCGGCTACCTCGACAACTCGACGACTAGGAAATCCTCGGTTCGAGAAGCACCACAGCAGTTTCGGTGGGACGAAGCGCAGCGTAGTCGTCGAGGCCGCGGTCGATCTCCTGCCACCGTGTCCAAAGCCGTTCACGTTCCTCACCTTCAGCAATCCGGCCCGTAACCAAACGTTGCTCACCGACGAGGTCTGCGACGACGTCCGGCGAGGCCTGAAGATTCAGCCACCATGCCGGCTCGGCCGCTCCCCACCCGTTCATGGCCATCGTTACCATGTTCGGCCCGTCGTCGAAGTAGCCCAACATCACCGGGCGGGGCCGGCCACTCCGACGGCCGATCGTGGTTACCCACATCAATCCGTAAGTCTTGGCGTTCGGGCGGCGAAGGCCGAACCGACCACCGCTAACCCGGTACAGGCCACGGTGGACCCGCCAGGCCAGACTGATCACCCAGCGTGGAGGTAGAAACGGCTTCTTCGTTCCGGTGCCTGCGACCGGAGATGGGGCAGATGACATGTGATACTCCCTCGTTGGACCATGAACTCGGCCGTGTAAGAAATAGTGGCGGAAACCGGCCGGAAACTCAATCAGGCATTGGAGTGATTCCGGGTCACTTTAGTCGGTCAAAAGTGCTAGCCGAGAGGGCGCGTTGAGACGTCGGGCCGAGCACCTCTGGGGCGCTCCTATGGGCCACCACCCTACCGCTCGGCTGTTTGACCTTCTGTCGGCCTCGAAGCGGTGGCTTCGGCCTAGCCCGCAGATCGAAGGGCAAACCAGTCAATGCCGAAGTAGCCCCCACCGACGACTTCGAGTCGAATAACGTGGACGCCCGCTTCGAGCGGCTCGACGTCGGATGTCAGTCGTTCCCAGTTTCCGTGACCGCCGGTGTGGCGGACGTCGAACCGGGCAAAGCGGTCCCCGTCGATTCGCATGATCAAGGCTCCGGGGTCGCTATTGAATGCCGACACCGACGCCTCGGCGAAGAAGTCCCCACCTTCCGGGATGGTCACCGTGTACTGCAGCCACTCTCCGGTACGCGTTCGACGGACGTACATGTCACCGGCCCCCGTCTGGTAGATGTCCACACCATTCCTGAGTCGGAAAACGTCGACGCCCATGTTTTCAGGATCCAGGTCGTTGTACCCCTCGCCCTGTCCACCCTTGTCAAAGAACTCAGCCTCGATTCTGCCGGGAAGAACGTGGTTGCGGTAAGGAATTCCGGCGTCAACCGGCGGTGGCGGCAATGCGGTTGTTGCCACCGTCGTCGGCGCAGTGGTTGGTTCCGTTCTGGCCAAGGTCGTTGAGGGCTGGGTGATCGGTTGTGTGTCCGTCGACGTCGGTGTCGTCGGCGCCGTTGTTTCCGACAATGGTTTCGCGGTGGTCACTGATGCGGTCGCCGTCGTTCTCGGCGCGGCAGGCGGCTCGGTCCCATCACCGGGCTGACCGCCGCCGTCATTGGTCTCCTGACCGGCCTGTCCCCCTTCGGCTTCAGTCGAGTTGTCGCCCTGTTCGACAACTTCGGACCCATCGCCGGTATCGATTGCGGTGTCGACATCAGCAACTTCCGCCGCGCCGTCGTCAGTGCTGTCCTCAGTATCTTCTTCCGTCGTGTCTGCAGCGCTGTCTTTGGTGTCGACGTCTGCGTCATCATCGAGGGCTTCTTCGACAGTGTTGTCTTCCACTGCCGCGTTCTGCTCCCGTTCTTCCTGTTCCTCGTCTTCTTCCTGTTCCTCGTCGCCTCCCAAGAGCCGATCGAAGAACCCGTTGGATCGCCCGCCGTCGTCAGCAACCGCTTCAGAGCTGAGGCTTCCGGACGGCTCGCCGGCCGAACCCGATTGCTGCGCCAGAAAAATGGCAAGTCCAATGAGAGCGATGGCTCCGGCGGCGATCAGAACCGACACCTCACGGTGAATGGGCGTCCGCAAAAGACGATCCGTAATGGAAACTCTGGTCAGGCTCCTCGCCCGCTCCAGCAGCGAGGGTTGCTCCGATCCGGACGAACCGTAGCCAATGACCATCGGGGGTCGTTCGGCCCCCGGCGCGCCAACATCGTCTCGATTGTCTCCAAGCTCCGCCATGCCCATTACCTCACGTACGCCTCGCGCTCCAGCCGGACACTGTACATGATGAATCGCCAACTGTTTCTGCACCCAACGAACCAATCCCGATAGGCAAAGGTCGCCATGACGCCCGGGCCCTCCAATCCACCCGATTCTGACGTAACCGGCCTGCCAAGAGAATCTATTTATGATCCGTTTCGGGCTATCTCTGCACAGGTGACGGGGACTGCCGACCGTACCCTTAGGAACATCGCCCCTTTGACGTGGGCGCACGTTTCCCCACGATCACGTAAAGGGTGTCAATGGCAGATTCAGGTTTACGCGCCGCGGCCGATGTTCGACCGACGGCTAGCAACCAAGTTGACGTCGACCTGCCTCAGGTTCCGACCGGCGTTCCCAGCACGTCAGAGGTCAAGGCAGCGATTCCCGCCCATTGTTTTCAGCGACGATTTAGCCGCTCCGCCCCGTATGCAGCAATGTCGTTTGTGCTCACGTTCGGTACGGCGTTCCTGGCCTGGCGATTTCTGCCCCTGCATTGGACGTGGATTCCGATGTGGGTGCTTTACGCCCTGGTGGCCGGCACATTCTCCACCGGCCTTTGGGTCATCGCCCATGAGTGTGGCCATCGAGCGTTCTGCCAAGGAACCCGCTTGCAGGACACGATCGGCTTTGTCTTGCACAGCGCCCTGCTGGTGCCGTACTTCAGTTGGCAGCGGAGCCACGCCATCCATCACGGCAAGACCAACCATTTGACCGAGGGCGAGACCCACGTGCCCGCCCGGATCGACACAAAGAAGGGCGACCGGATGGTCTCGACCCAGGCTCGACTCGGCCCACGAACCCATGGCGCTCTTACTATGGCCGGGCGGCTGATCGCCGGGTGGCCTCTTTACCTGCTGGTCGGCGCCACTGGCGGACCCGAGCGCGGCACCACCAACCATTTCTGGCCGGCACGACCGTTCTCTGCTGCCCTCTTCCCCAATCGTTGGGCGCAAAAAGTCAGATGGTCGGCGGGCGGCGTGCTGACCACCATTGCCTTGCTCGGAGCCTGGGTTGTCGCCACCGGGTCGCTTTGGCCGGTGATCGCCTTGTATGTCGGGCCATACCTGGTGTGCAACATGTGGCTCGTCGCCTACACCTGGCTGCAGCACACCGATGAGGACATCCCTCACTATGCCGATGAGGACTGGTCGTTCGTGCGAGGGGCGTTCTGCTCGGTGGACCGACCGTACGGCCGAGTGATCGATCTGTTGCATCACAACATCGGTTCGACGCATGTCGCTCACCACCTCGACGCCAAGATTCCTCACTATCTGGCCGGAGAGGCGACTCGAGCCATCGCCGAGGCGTTCCCGGACCTGTACCGGTACGACCCCACACCGGTTCCGCTCGCGCTGTGGCGGGTTGCTCGCAACTGTCACGTGGTGGAACCAACATCGAACGGCTGGCGTTTCGCCGACCTCGGCCAAACCTGACCGACGACTCCGATTCCAAAGCCAGGGGAACCGGCCCGTAGAATCCGAGGATGCATTTACCGGACTTCAAGCTGGAAACGCACTTCTCGACGTGGGAGTTTAAGGCCGAACATCACCTGACTGCTTCCGATGCTGAAGCCATGTCGATGAGCGAGCTGCTGGCCTTGGGCACCGACGAGCAACGGGCCGAGTTCGACAATCTTTGGCTGGGATACACCGAAACCTGGGGCGCCCCCGACTTGAGGGAGGCGATCGCGGCAACGCACACCGCCGTTGACGGTAGTCACGTGCTCGGATTCGCCGGAGCCAGCGAGGGAATTTTCGCTGCCAACAACGTGATCCTCGACAGCGACAGCCACGCCATCGTGATCACGCCCAACTATCAGAGTCACGAGACGCTTCCAGTGGCCATATGTGAAGCCACCGGTGTCCCCCTCGATCCGAACGACGGCTGGTCGTTGGACATCGACCGTGTGGCCGATGCGGTTCGGGGCAACACCCGGCTGCTCACCATCAACTTTCCACACAACCCGACCGGGGCCATCCTTCCCCACGACCGCTATGACGCTCTAATCCACTTGTGTCGACACCACGGCATCTACATCCTCCATGATGAGATCTTCAACGGACTTGGCCCGACCGGCACCGAGCACTTGCCGTTCATCGCCGACGTCTACGAGCGCGGCCTGTCGCTGAACGTGACGTCGAAGGCCTACGGATTACCCGGCCTTCGAGTTGGTTGGATCGCTTCGCAGGATCGTGCGGTTCTCGAACGAATGGAGCGTTTGAAGCACTACTTGTCGATTTGTAGCTCGGCACCAAGTGAACGACTCGCCATCATCGCGTTGGAGAACCGCCAGCAGATCATTGCCAGGAACTGTGCCATCGTGGATGAGAACCTACCGAAGTGGGATGCCTTCTTCGCCCGCTTTGACGATCGATTCGAATGGACCCGGCCGGACGGTTCCTGCATGGGTTTTCCCCGCTACCTCGGCTCCGAGGGTGTTGAGGAGTTCTGCCGTTCACTGGTTGAGGATTCGGGCGTTCTGCTGTTGCCCTCAACCATCTACCGTTCGGAGGTCGGTCCGACTGTCAGGGATCGGTTTCGGCTGGGTTTCGGACGCCGAGGACTCGATGCCGGGCTTGACGCCATGGCCGCTCACCTCACCTGACGACTTGTCACCGGTTCGGAAACAGGCGGTCAAGATGATATTCGATCACGTCGTAGGCCCGTTCGGCGGTGATCGTCCCGTCGAGGACGTATTGGCCCAGGCCTGGTAGGAGCGCTCTGATCAGATCGGCCTCGTGGGCGATGTCAACTCCGCTCCGGGTGGGTTCGCGCTCCAGTTGTTCGGTGATGGTGTCATGCATCATCTGCGCTTCGGTTGTGCGATCGGACGCCTGGGCTCTGCCTTCCAGCGTGGCGACGACAGACTCGGCGTGAAGCGCCAGATACATCAGCGCCGCGACTCGGCTCTCGTCGTCGGCGGGAATGAAGGACTTGAGAAACGCTCCAAGCACAGCTCGCGGTGAATAATCGGTGTCCTCGATCCAGCGCATCAGCCGAGCCGTCGACCGCTCCCCCACGTGCTGCAGTGTCGTGTCCAACAGTTCGGCCTTAGTCCCAAAGTAGTGCTGCACCAACCGAACGGACATGCCGGCTTCAGCTGCCACTTGTCGGAAGGTTGCCGCGCCAAGACCCCCGCGCAGCGCGATACGACACACCGCATCGGTGATCTGTCTGCGACGTGCGTCACGATCCACTATCTTCGGCATCCCCTTTTATGGTACAACCGTATTATGAAAACGAAACCCGCCAAATCCACGGGCCGCAGCTACCTGGCGAAGTGGCGCAGCCAGAAAGCCGAACAAAAGTACCGCCGACTCGACGACGCTCTCTGGCTTCGAGACACCAACTCGCAGCCAGAGGCCATAGACGTCGACACACGTTTCGGACTAACAAGGACCTATCGATGGCCAGGTGCCGGCCCATCCGTGTTGTGCATCCACGGAATGGGAGACACCTCCATTCGCTGGATCCCCTACGCCGAAAAGTTGGCCTCGCTGGACTTCTATGCCGTCGACATCATGGGCGACGTCGGCCGAAGCCAACCGAACGTGGGATTCACCGACGCCGAGGACTACGCCACCTGGCTGGGCGAGACCATCGACAGCCTTGGCTTGCAGGCCCCCTGCCTGGTGGGCGAATCCCTCGGTGGGTACGTGGCGTTGGCCCATGCCATAGGTTCCGAACGAGTTGCCTCGGTGGTCGGCCTCGACCCGGTGGGCATAGTCGATCTTCAGATGGCCCGCTTCATGGCATGGGCGTTCGCAGCCGGTGCCGCCCACCTAGCCCCTGGCCCTGTGCGCAGGAAGTTGGCCCAGCTGTTGGGTCAACCCCTATTGCTGGACCGCCAGGCCATGCAGCTGTATCTCACAGGCCAACGTGGTCATCCGCCGAAAATCCCACCACTGCCAGTGTTCACCGATGACGAACTCGCCTCAGTCACCGTTCCCGTTCATGTACTAGCCGGCGCCAAGTCCGCGGCGTTTGACGCCCGAAAGATGGCCGCACGTGTAAACACGAACATAGGGAAAGGCCATGCCACGATTCTCCCCGACGTCGGCCACTCACTGTCGATGAGTCGCTTCAATGAGGCCGTTGATGCAATTCAGTCAGCGGTTGACGATCACTAGAGGGTTCGGTGGCAGCTCGGGCTTGTCACGTGAGGTACGGACAATCGACTCCGAGCAGAGTCAGGGCTTTCCTGCGTTATCCGGGACGACCCCGACCGGTGGGGGCGGTGTTGCGTGGGGAACAAGAAACCCGGCGGCGACACCCAGTACCGCAGACACCGGGGCTACTGCGTAGAGCCACGATGGCGCTGACAGAACATACTTCCAGCTGTAGGCCAGGGCCAAGCCAACGATGAGACCAACGGCGGCCACGGCAAGACGACGCAGGTTGAACGTCGACTTCCTCGATAACGCCATGGCCAGAGCCACAAGTCCGGAGACCACGGCACTACCCGCTAACGCCCACACCACCAGCATTTCCAGTCCGGCCATCAGTGTCAGCCATGAGCCGACCATTGCCACCGTGGCCATCGCTGCAAGCACAAAAGTGATCAGCCCCACATGCCTGACCTTGGTGGCCATGGCAACGGCAGCGGCGACCAAGCCAACGTAAATGAGGAACAGCCAACCCAATGGGCGAAACATCGATACCGGTGGATTCCATTGGCCGTCAGCCGACCGGGTGATCGGCCCAAACCCGTCGAAGAAGCCGACGTGTACCGTGCCGTCTTCCGAGGCGACAATATCGTGCGCCTCAATTGGCGGCCCCCAGCCGCCATGGGCATTGAGAGCAACCACCGGATGATCGAAGGCGACCCATTCGAGTTCCCATCCGCCGTTGTCCGCCTGGCGTTCGACACGACCGTCGACGATACGGAAGCAGTCTCCGCCGTCGGCCACGCCTAGGCATGCTTCGGTGGCGAATTCGTTGAAGCCGACGACGTCGGCTTGGTCCGCGTTCTCAAAATCGGGGCTGTACCTGTCGTTCACTCGCTCCACCACTTCGCCCGTTTTCGGGTCCACTCCCAGGTCGGTGTTGAAGTACTCGGGTCCACTGCTGGCCACACAGGCCATACCGGCAACCGCCAGTGAGAGGTAGCCGACCTGTCGGTTGGTTAGCAACGGGCGGGGGTTGGCCATAATCATCGAGGCGAGGGCAAGTCCTAGCAAGCCGATCAAGTCCGTGGGGTCAACAATGATGGTGCTCGGTCGGGTGGTGATGAGCTCAAGCAGGAGCTCGGTGCGTTCCGCCACCGGTGCTGAAACTTTCATGGCGGCGAACCAAACGCCGACGGCGGTGCAGGCCACGGCGGCTCAGCGCCTAACCCCCATGAGGTCGAGGAGCACACCGACCACGACCGGCATCACGATCAGGCCGGCAACGTCGCTGAGCTTGCCGGTCAACCAGTTGCCGTAGACCGCCTTGAGGATCTGATCATTGACAATGAGCGTGTTCAAGGCCAACAGAAAACGGATGTCCACTAGGGGCGCGATCGCCGCTGACCGCCTATGCGCCGACTCGGCATCGTCGTTCATGCCATCGACGTTCATGCCATCGTTTCGAACCATCACAGCTCTTTCTCCCATGCAACCTTGGACGGCCGAGGTCGTTTCCTGGTTCGTTCGCCGGCACCCGGTAACCAGGTTGTAACAAGCTTGCACAGGCGAACTTTGGAAACCCTCATCCGCCGCGCCCGGGCCTGAGTTGCATTCCGCTGGAGGAATATATAGGGTGTAGGCATGGTCGATGCCGATGTTGTCCTGGACGTCGTTGGGGAACCAACCAGGCGGCGCCTGTTGACGCTGCTCCACAACCAACATGAAACGACCGTTTCCCAGCTGGTTGACGCGTCGGGGCTGAACCAACCCCAGGTATCGAAGCATCTCAAGGTACTTACCCGGGCGGCCCTGGTTTCGGTCCGGGCCAACGGCCGATACCGCCACTACCGGCTTGACGGGCGCGGTCTACAAGCCGCCCATGACTGGTTCGGCTCGTTCGACGACGTCTGGCAGGCTCGGTTCGACGCACTCGACGACCTCGTGTCAGAAGACCCGAGCATTGACTCACCACGTAACCCACTATTCCACTCACCGTCCGAGGAGGGCTCCCAATGACCGACCGCGCCACCACCCCATCAGATCTGACCACTCTGGACGGGCGCAAGAACTCCGCTGCAATTACGCTAAGCGAAGACGGCTCGTCCTATACCTGCGTTCGAGTTTTCGGCTCCGCACCGGAGCGCGTGTTCAAGGCCTTCACCGACCCGGACGACCTCCGGATCTGGTTTCCGTCGGGGGCGCCCCCCGGCTCGGAATTGACCGTATGCGAATCGGAGCCGACCCAGGGTGGGCGCTACCACTACGTTCTGGTCATTCCCGACTACGGACCGATCGCATGGCACGGTGTCTACACCGGGATCGACCGACCGAGCCGGCTCGAGGCAGACGAGTGGTTTGTCATGGGCGACGGCAACCCCGAGGGCCCGCCAAGCGACCAGACCCTGACCTTCGAGCCCACAGGCGAAAGCCTCACCCTCATGACCATGCAGGTCAACATGCCTCAGCCCGAAGACCCGGAAGAGTTCATGGAACAGTCGGCGGCCGGTCTCTACGCCTCGCTGACTGTCATGGATGAACTGGTGTCGGCCTAGGGAGTCGACACTCGGCCATCCTCGCCTGCCGTCAGCTACATCCGGCTCCGTCGGCTCAGCCAGTGGCGGTTACCTCGAAGTCGATGTAGCTACTTGAGTCGATCGGGTCCGTGGCCCGCACGTCCAGGAAGACGGCCAGATCGGACTTCTCGCCCATCGGATTCGAGATCGGAACCCGCACCTCTTGAGGACTGTACCAACACAACCTTTCAGACCGACAGGAAGATTCGAACACTAGTGATTCGCCTTCACCGCTGCTGCCCAGCACAAGCGTGTCACCTGCCGTCCGTTCGATGGGGCCGACAACGCGAACGGCGAGATCGGCCCCTCCTACGGGGACAGCGGACAAGTCGTAGGTAACTACCAGTTCGCTGTCCCCCACCGTTGCTTCGACTGCTTCTTGCCAGAAGTTCCTGGCTTTTTCCTGGTTCAAGAAGATAGGCACGGGATATTTGGAGGCAAGAACGTGGCGTTCGTCCTGGTCAGGGTTGGAGCCCGAAGCGAGAGTCGAACTCGCGACCTACGCATTACGAATGTCTGCACCTCGTTCTGTTGGGAGTGTTTGTGTTCATTTCGTGCAGTCTGAAGGCGGTTAGACGTTGTCGGCTAGCGTTGTGAGCGAAGAGGTCCGAGTCGTGTCGTAGTCGGATTCGTAGTTTCTGTGAGGTAGCGGTCTCCTTTTGAGGCCGTGATGGAGGTAGGAGCAGTGTCGGAGGGTTTGATTGAAGCCGAGCGACGGATAGCTGAGTGGTCTGACGGCCCTCTCGATCTTTCGAGGCTGGAGTTGACGACGGTGCCCGACAGCATCGGCCAACTCACCTCCCTCACCCTGCTGGACCTCGACGGCAATCAGTTGACGACGGTGCCCGACAGCATCGGCCAACTCACCTCCCTCACCCTGCTGGACCTCGACGGCAATCAGTTGACGACGGTGCCCGACAGCATCGGCCAACTCACCTCCCTCACCACGCTGGACCTCCAC
>CALKZY010000023.1 GCA_938002965.1 uncultured Acidimicrobiales bacterium
TCAGGAGACAATGTAGCGGATGGAGCGCCGTCAACTTTGGCAATCGCTAAACTCTAGATGTCCCGCCCGGATAGCTCAGCTGGTAGAGCAACGCTCTTGTAAAGCGTAGGTCAGGAGTTCGAACCTCCTTCCGGGCTCAGCCAAATTCAGCGGGTTTCGACAGACTCGCCAACGTTCTAACACCACCAAAACCAAGAAAAAACCAGAAAACGGATCGGCAACGCCTCGATCGAAGACCAAGTGATCGAGAGCGGCATACTAGATTCGGCTCTTCAGCGGCGCGCAACAGGGTGTTAGAGGGAGGTTTCATGAGCGGTACGGGCGACCCCAAAGACCATGCAGACAAACCCACGGCCGAGAACATCAACGTCAACACGCAGACGGTCAATGTCGGCCACAGCAAGGTCAGCTGGGTCCAAGTCGTAGCTGGCTTGGCTGCCGCCGCAACGCTCATTGCCTTCGGCGTCTTGCTAGTTGAGCTCCTTGACAACAACACGAGACAGACACCCGATGTGACGGCTGACTTTCCAACAACAGTCACTGCAGGAGACAACTTGGCTGGGGAGGCAGCAGCGCCATCAGCAGCTTCTACAGGTGACAGTTCGATCCCGTCCACGACCGAGTCAAGCTTCAGCGCCCGTGGGTCCGTCGAAGACCACGTCGACGTAGAGCCGAACGAGATGTCGACAGGACTCAAAAACCTTCTCGACGACACTCTCGAAGAAGACGACAAGATTCCATGCAAGCCAATACATCTCATCGATGCCTGGCCGATCGAGGGTCAAGAAGACACGGGGCTAAACCTCGACTGCGGCCAGATTCGACTGATTCGGGCCGACAGAAATGACGAGAAAGTAGTCCTGAAGCGTCTTCATGAAGACGTTTCGTCAATCGACATCAACCCAGCGCTCGACGACCAAGTCCTCGCCCTTGCGTACATCGCTCCGAACGCTGATTCGGAGAACGTCAACCGCCGACCTGGAGGGTGGTTCCGTGTAGATGGAGGACCCGACGGCCTCTGGTTGGGACAGAATGACCGAGAAGATGTGGTTCTGTATCCCGACGATGGCAGCCCGGAGGTCAATCTACGATCCTCCGACTACGAAAACCAGATTGAGATTATCAGGCTCTTTTTGACCGAAGGACTCTCGTCAAGGCCCGGATCGTTAATCATGGTTTCTGCTGGATCGAGTCTTCAGGAACCCAAGATCCAGATCCATATCGGCGAATAGGTGCATCCCCTCAGCTGGCATCCAGCAGTGCGGCAAGCGACTCGGCAATTCGCCGGTCAGTCTCATGGACCTTGCCTACATAGTGGCGGGCTGCGACAGCAGGATCGTGACCGGCTCTCAGCGAGACTTGCGTGAGAGTGAATCCGAGATCTTGGCCGTAAGTATCCATGAAGGCTCTGAGACTCTTTAACGTGAGATGCTTCAAATCCAGCCGGCTACGGAGTCGGCCGAAGTAACGCGTAATCGCATCCGGGTGCCAGGGCTCCGAGCCGTCGAGGCTGTCGGTAAAGATGAAAGGGTCCTGAACCAGAGACTCTCCCACTGTCTCTGTCCGGTCGGTGATGGTCTGGAGCTGCGTCCTAAGGATCTCAAGTGACCGATGGTCGATGGCAACTTTCCGGGGACGGTTGCTCTTTGTTCCGCCTTCGATCTTCCGAGACTCGCCCGGTTCGAGCCTCTTGCGACGGGCTTTGATTGCCCGGTCGACGGTGAGCGCTCCTTGTTCCCAGTCAACGCTGCTCTTACGCAGGGCGCACAGCTCACCACGTCTCAGACCAGTTGTTGCGGCTAGGAAGATGACTTTGGCGTAGACCGGACGGCTTGACTGCTGAGCACCTTCTATAAGGCGCAGCACTTCTTCGGGGGTCGGGACGACTACCTCGGGGACTCTGGCCATCGGAGCTTCAGCCCATGTTGCCGGGTTGTCCTTCCGCAGGCCCCAACGGCACGCCTGGCTCATCATGGATGACACCACCGTGTGAATCTTCCGCACCGAGTTCGGGGCCGCTCCCCTGTTCCGATGCGCCGCGTAGAGATCGGTCAGCATCTTCGTCGTGACCTTCGAGACTTCAACCTTGCCGATAGCCGTCTGAATGTCCCGGTAGTACCGGCGCTCATACTCGTCGATGGTTGTGACCGAGCGACCCTTGCGCTCAAGTTCCTTCAGCCACTCAGGCACCAAATCATCAACCGTTACACGCTTGGCCACGAGGCGACCGGCGCTCACCTCCAGGACCAGCGCCGCCCGCTCAACTTTCGCATCCTTGAACGAACCATGAAACCGCTTGGTGACCTGGCGGTACTTGCCGGTCAGCGGATCACGGCCCAGCGAGGCGTAGATCTCGAAGACGCCAGGCGACACCTCACGGACACCCGTAGCTTTACGCAGCTTGGCCATCATCCAATCCGAGCAGCTGGGCAAGCGCACGGCGGGGAATCACGATACGCCCGCCGAGCGTCAGCGACGGGATCTCGCCGCTACGCACATAGTTATAGGCACTGGCCCGGCTCACACCAAGCAACTCGGCAGCCTCCGGGACCGTATACGTCAGCCGACCAAACGGCTCATCAATGGTGGTCATCACATCATCCTTTCTATGGGAGTGGACGCCGCTGGCCCTTTGGCCACGGCGGTTGATCGTCGAGCGCCAGGGCTCGGGCGATCTGAATCGTGAATAACGGAGCGACCGAGGAGAAGTAGGTGAACCCGGCACGTTTGCCTGACGTGTAGGAGCGGACTTTCCGACGGCGGGTCTTGTACCGGCGAGACACAATCTCGCCTGTCTCAGGGTCGATCCTGATCCGGCGGCGCTTGTCCGGTCGCCGTTTGGCTTTGTAGGCCTTGCGGACATAGCGGCGGATGTCGGTCATCACCTGGTCGGTGATCTCCCGCTCAACAATGGCATCGGTCAACCCTACGGCTCCCCAGGATCGGCCGATAGAACCGTCTTTGGTGTGCCAGTCGTCGGGCGGGTCGTCCTGGTAGCCCTTGTCTTTGTTGATCGAGTAGCCAGCGAAATACACGGCGACTCTGGCGGTATCGCTCATGTCGAGCGACTTGTTCCAATCAACCCTGGTGCCTGCTCGCAGGTGGCGCTCATCACCGGAGCCGACCACGTCGTACCACGTTTGCGACAGCCATTGGCTGAACGCTTGACCGTCAACGGTCATCGGTGCCGCCATCCAATAATGAATGTGAGGTGCTTTGCGTCTTTGGAACTCACGCTTCCACAAGCCCGTTGGCGGGTACCCGGTCGCCCGTCCTGCTCGCTTCTCGAAGTTCCGGCGATGCTTCGTGAGTGTTTCCGGGTTGGGGCACCAGCGCCGCCAATCCCCCGGATACGTCAACGTCACCATCACGTACCGCACCGACGGATCAGCGTCACGGCGTTCGGTCAACGATTCGGCCCAGTCGACCGAGGCGGCTTTGCGGACCAGGCGCAGCTTCGCTTTCTTACTCATTTCGGTGATCACGCCACGAGTCGGCACCGGACCCTCCTTGTGCTCGTCGTCGTCTTCATCGTCGAACAGGTCGCCTTGCGCCCACTCCTCCAAATCCTCACTCAACGGGGCGTCTTTGGATCTCGGGTCGAACACCCGGACCTGAATCATCCCCGGCGCTATCCGCAACGCCCGAACTCGTGCCGACTGCTCGGTGACACCCTGGTGGTAGAGGCTGGCGTGACGCTCCGACGTCATGGCGGGCACGTACGACGCCGCCAACTCAACCGCTTCCCTACCGACAAACCCGACCGCTTCGGTGTCAGCCACTTCTGGCCACACCTGAACACGATCAAGAGTCGTCACCGATGGCATCACAACACCTCCCAACGTTCCACACGCAAGGTCTGGGAACTTCCAAACCGCTGGAATCCGTCTGTCTCCGACAGCGGGCGGATATGGCACAAAAACAAGCCCAGCCGGCCACTGCGTGGCCGGAAGCGGCCCGGTCGCCAAGCTGCGCTTGGCTTGACCGGCCTTGCCCCTCTGCTTGGGGCGCCGGGGCCGGGCCTACTCGCCCTGCGGGCTCGCCCGGCCCGCTCAATGCCTCTGTTGCCGTTGGCTGTTGTGGCGCTTCTCGTCCTGGTCGTCGCCAGCGGCTCAAGCGTCTTGTCGTCTCGTCCTGTCGGTGGCGGTTGGTCGGCGTCGATGCTCATCGGTTCCGCCTTGACGTGAGCCCGTGGGCCATCATGAGCAGACCACCACAGACGACAATTGACAGCAGGGTCGCAGTCACGACAGCGTTCGATACGGCGCTGACTCGGCCGACAACCCAGACCAGCCACAGTGCTGCACCGCTCAAGGCGAGACTCCACGTTGCTCGAATCAACGTCAGATGAATGACCCCGTCGATGTTGTCGAGATCCACGACTGGTGATCGTCCAGGCGGATCGGCTTCACGGTTGTCAGCGTTGACGGGTGCAAATGTGCGGGTCGGGGGCCTTGTTGGTGTGAACGTCCAATCGATGCCGGCTGTAGACGAGGTGTCGTGGAAGGGCAATGCACCGGCCTGTTCGGCCGGCGAAACCGAGCTGGAGCGGGCGACCCAAGCGCTCAGTGATTTAGGGGTTCGGTTCCTCACTGGTCGTTCGGTCCCGGTGGGCCAGGTGCTCATCAGGTTTGTCCTTTCCGGTCGGCCACGGTTTGGAGTGAGAGCAGCTGGTCCCACGTCCACGACAGATGAGCCGTACGTGTAGCGATGCCGGGGATGCGGTCAGCTGGGATGTAGGTGGAGCGGGCCATCGTTGGAGCGTTGTAGTCCTCGGAGCCGACAATCCAGAGCCCGCCCGGCATGTCGGCAGGAATGCTGTTGGCGGCGACCACCTGGGAGCGGCCGGCTCCCATGCCGACCCGTACCTGTTCGTCTCCGGTGACTCGATGCAGGATGCGGGTGTCCAACTGGTTACGGATCTGGGAGTCCAGGACCTCAGTGGTCGGGTACTGGGTCGAGACGATCAGCTTGATTCCAAGGCCCGCGCCAACCCGGGCCAGTGAGGCGATGTCAGTGATACGCATCGAGGCCAACGCCTTAGAGCGTTTCATGGCCTTGTCGATCACAGAACCTTCAGCGGTGCGATCGATCCCGTCGGTGGAGATCCCGACCAGCTCGGCGTACTCGTCAATGATGATGAACAGCCACGGCCCGAGGTTGGTGGTCCATTTGGTGAGGCCCTGTAGTTCGAGGAACTGCTGCCGGACTTTCATCAACCGAACCGCATTCACGATTGCCTGGTCGATGTCGTCCAGGTCGACAGCGTTCTGCGTGAACCGTGGAGCCCATAGGCCAAGTTCGGTTCGCTTCAGATCAATCCCGACGAACGCAGCATCAGCGATCGGGGCGAAGGCGGCGACGATGGCGTGAACTGTGCACGACTTGCCCGATCGGGTAACGCCGGCCACCAGGCGGTGATCACCGGGGAACCGATGCAACAACGGCCCACCAGTAGCGGTAACACCAGCGGTGAACAGTGAAGGGCCGAGCCGCCGGATCGACCACGGTGATACGCCGCTACCGGGCGATGGCGATGGCGTGCTGTCGGTTGGGCGGGAGATCACCCCGAGCAGGCCGAGCCAGACGATTACGGCGACGAGCAGGCCGAGAAGGTAGAGCACCGGGTTAAGCGCTTTCCGGTAGATCGTCGCCGGGCAACGCACCGAGAGCAACCACATCAGCAGAGTTGTGCAGATCGTCGCCCTGGCCTTCGACGAGAGAAAGAGCCGGCCGATCCGAATGCTCAAGGCTGGCAGCCGGCGGGGCCGAGCCGAGCAACTCCGAAGTGTCGCCCTGGTCGGTCAGCACGTCGGCGTAGGTGAACGAGATCCGGCCGACCGAATCGGTCTCACGTACATACTCGACTGTCACGGAATGGCATCGAGGCAAATGAGAAGCCAAAATGTCGGCCATCTCGTCGAGAGCGGTGAAGGTGCGGCCAGGAGGCGGGCCGATCCAGAACGAAACCGTGGGCCACTCCACCAACGGAATCAGGGAGAGCTTCGGGTGATCAGCAATCGGACGAAGCCGAGCCGACGACGTTGGTTCAGCGTTCGTGCCAACCTCAGCCTGCACAGCAGCAGTCTTGGCCGCACCATCAGCCCACGCAGCCGGAAGATACGCCCTGGTCGACCAACCCTCACGCCAACCCACCAACCACAACAAGCCCCGAGCCGAAACCAGGCCAACAAACCCAAGTTGAAGGAACACCTCGCCAACACCAACCACCACAGCGAACACGGCAGCGGTCATCGCCCAATTAAGAGCGGGAGCCGTGAGGCTGACGAGCACCAGGGCCAGCGTGAGATGCAGGTTGCCGACCAGGACGTGAGCCAGGAATCGGGCACGGACCGCCGACGGGGCCAGCCACGGTAGACGAGCGGCGACAAAGCGAAGATTGCGACGGCGGCGCATCAACACGTTCCACACAAACCGATGCAGCGGATTCATGACGACGCCACCCCAACGGCCGTGAAGTCCTCACCAACAATGTCTTCACAGATCAAGCACAAGCCGGACGAGGCCAGGCCGTTGAACCGCAGTTCGGCATCGAACCAGGCCCGCACACCGAGCACATCATCCAAGGCAGCTCGGAGACGGTCGAGATCCCGGCCAATGTCGACCACCTCAACCAGGGCATCGACCAGCTCGAACACGCTGGCATCCGGCACTGGTTCGGTTGGTAGGTGTCGTAGTTGTTTGGTGCCCATCACAGACCTCCTCAGGAATACGGGCTCATCATTTGTGACCAGAAGGGGTAACGCTCCCCAACACCCGCAAGCGGGCAGACATGGCTTGTCCTGGTCGAACCACACCGCCGCCTACGCGGCATCCGCCAACGCATCACCACCGTCGGTCTCAGTACGACCGGCGGAACGCCACGGACCAAACGAGAACTCGTCGCACGACAACGACAACCCGTGACGGCCACCCTGCTCCCACAACATCGCCCGCAGACCACGGAAGAACAGGCCCTTCTGAGCATCCGACATAGCCGGCAACGCATGCTCATGAGCGGCAAACCCGACCTCAATCACATCCCGCTTGCGGACACCAGGCCGCTTGTACAGCAGCTGCAATTTCCACTTCGGAACACCATCACGATTCGTCGCATGATTCTTCGTCTCAAAATCCTCAACCGGCTCAATAGCCACAACACCACCGACGTTCGCCAAGAACGCCCCGGCATCAACAGGAACCTCACGCATCACAATCACTTCCCTTCTGGGTCACGCCCACCAACCTGATGGACAACTCCATTACTTGATGCAGCCGCCACCGGCACCCAACCCGAACCCACCAACACCTCAGTGTCAGCAACATCCGAAACAGGCACCGGCTGAGATAGCGACCGTTGAGAACCCGAACCCGACACCGTGGAGTCATCCGAATCCGGGCCCTCAACACTCACCACCCCTCGACCACCACCAGGACCACGACGAGCCAACTCAACCAACGCCGCCGAACACACCACCGCCAACCCATCCACCGTCAACGGAAACAACACCGCCACCAACGGAGACTCACCAGCAGCCAACGCAACCTCACGCATATGAGAGAACGACGCCACCGCCGCAGCAACGGCAACCAGCCCGGTGGCCACGGCGACCACCCATCCGAGCCAACCGGAGGAACGAGGCGCACGACTCAGCACGTCCACCACTAGGAGCAAGGCGACCGGGAACCAAGCCGCTACTCCCCTACCGACTACCGATGACTCAGCGGCAAGAACGTTCGCGGCAACCGAAACGGCAAGAGCCAGCGCCAGAACAACGCGGATCCAACGACCGACCGATGTCGCTCCTGCTGCTGGTTGTTGTCCGTTGCTGACCATTTCACACTACCTTGTTGCTTAGCCCCCCTATACACACTGGTCGTGAAATTGCTTAGAGGGACTATACAGACTCCATCCTTCCTCATGTCACCGACCGTGTCAAGGAGGGCTAAACTATTTCGGTGTCGACTCCGAACCTTCCTACGGACTTGCTTGAACGGGTACGGACTGAGGCGGACCCGATTAGACGGATCTCGCTTGCCGGAGAATTAATGCTCCGATTTCAACAAGCAGAGGTCGAACTTTCCCGTATTCGCCGTGAAGCGATGGAGCAAGCAGCCGAAGCCGGCACGTCATACGCCGAGATCGCCCGCCAGGTTGGGCTCACCAGAGGACGGGTCAGCCAAATCAGAACTTCCGGCCCTGTCATTGAGCGAGCGTTTTTTGGTGTCGGCCCCATAGAGCTGGGCGTACCGTTCAGGCACATCGACGATCGTGATCACCCGTTGGTCGCAGCCGAAGACCTCGCAGCTCGGGACCAACTCACCGATGTCCTCAGCGGGCTTGCGTTCCACGTCGAACACTCCGGCATTCTCCCCGACTCACCTTGGCGGCCTTCAGGTGCCGACCTCATCGCCATTTGCGGTCCCAAATCCTCAACGATGATGCAAGAGCTGTACGAATCTGACCCGGCACTGGCCTGGGTCAAAGACTCCGAGCAAGATCGCTGGCTCCTTCAAGACCGCCAGCTTGGAACTCGTTTCGAGTCGCCGATGGACGACGCACAACCGGAGTCAGTCGATATCGGGTATCTCGGCCGGCTGAAGTTTGACGACGACCGCTCGGCGATTGTCATCGCCGGTGTCCACGCCATCGGATCAGTCGGTGTCATTCACTACCTCCAAAATCACATCAAGCGGCTCTACGACGAAGTCGGCAGCAAGCAATTTTCGATGGTCATCCGAAGCCACCACGAAGGCGAAACGATCGTGACAAGCGAGCCAGCATGTCAACCGATTCTCCACTGACGTTTCGGGTAGCCCAACAAGCAGGCAGCCCAAACAAGCCATCAGAGGATCGAGTCTTCCTCACCCCGAACGCCTCAATCGTGCTCGACGGGGCCAGCCAGTGGACACCCCTCGAAAGATCCGGCGGCTGGATCGCTGACGAGTTAGGTGGTCGTCTTCAAACGCTAGTCTCCAACGACCCTTCGAGAAGTCTTCCGGGACTTCTCGACGACGCCGTCGACGATCTTTTATCGACGTTCGAGCTGAAGCCCGGCAAATCGCCGTCGACAACCGTGAATATCGTGCGGGCTGTAAACGGCTATTTAGATGTGCTAGTCCTGTGCGATAGCCCGGTATTCGTCCTCGACCTTTCCGGCCAAGTGCATGAGATTCGAGATCAGCGTCTTGCGTCGGTCGGCCGCAAGCTCAAGCGGCCCCCAGGTCCGTTTGACCTAAACGACAAGGCATGGAAGCACTACATCCGCAGCTTCGAATCGCTACGAAACCAGCCGGGCGGGTTCTGGTGCGTTTCAGCCTCAAGACAAGTATCGCAGCATGCAGTTTCGAGACGGTTCACGATCTCCGAGATCGATAGCGTCCTTGCTGTAACTGACGGTGTCAGCGTAGGCGTCGACCGGTACGGCAAGCCAAGCTCGTGGGCCGAATCCTTCGCACTTGCTAGCAAGGACCCAGAACTTCTGATCAATACAGTTACGGCTGTGGAAGCTCGAGACTTACAACACACGAACTGGCCTCGGCAAAAGACCCACGACGACAAGTCTGTCTCATATGCGAAACTGAATCAGTCAGTGGGCTAGAACCACAGTCAAGCACCTTCTTCGCTCCCAGGACTTGTGTCCTTTTAGTGATCTCTCGCCATAAGAAAGTCTAGGAATTGTGAAGGCTCGGCAACCCTCGGCCCATAGCGGGTCTTCCTCGACTGGGCTCGTGACAACAGCAGCACTCTGCTGGCTCGGGTGACAGCAACGTAAAAGGCGCGGAGCTCGGACTGGATCTCCTCGGGGCTTTGAGCTCTGAAATCCGGGAGCTGGCCCTCATTGAGACCGACAAGTGCAACCGCCCGATACTCGCGCCCCTGCGCCTTGTGAACTGTCAGAAGCCTGACGCCTGGTTCGAGGTCATCGCCTCGCTGCTGGCGAGAAATGAAGAGCCGGAAGTTGCCCCATGTACGTTCGACCGCTTCGGATCGCTGCTCAAAGGCGGACCAGGCGCTAGTCAGCAACGCAACGTCGGCTTCCCAATCCGCAAGTACTGCTTGGTCCACCTCATCGGTGATAGAGACTTCACCCAGACTTGCCACAAAGGCAGCCGGTTCCTCGATCCTAGTCGTCGGCGCAATAGCCACTAGGGTCCGGTCGCTATGGCTCTCAAGAGTGCTGGACAACCCAGCGATTGAGTTCAGCTCGGCCGAATCTACCTTTAAGAGGCGCTGAAGCTGCCACCAAGTCGATTGGTGGTCCACTGCGCTCCGTAGCGCTAGGAACTCGTAGGCAACCTTGGCTGCTGTTGTTGCCAGCCAGTCTTCAGGGGAACTAGCGACAGCGACCGAGATCCCAGCGCCTCTTAGCGCGCCCTCGGTTGAGCGAAGAGCGGCTGCAGATCGTGCAAGTACGGCTATCTCCTCTGGGCGCACCGTGGCTGCCTCACCAGGCGCAAGGGCTGTCGGTGAGATCCCATCTTCAAGAAAGCTTTGAACCCATCGGGCTATCGCACGACCCTCAGATTCCTCATCGCTCGTTGTGATCGCATCGACAGAGCCGGCAGCCGCATACGTCGTAACCGCATCCACTTGCGTCTGGCCTGGGCTCAGAGACATAGCCACGGTCTCTCCAAGTTCGACAATCGCTTGGGCCGACCGGAAGTTCTGGGTTAGCTCTATGCGTTCGGCTCCATACTCTCGCTCGAAACGACTCATCAGACCAGGGTCGGCACCCGCGAACCCCACGATCGACTGCTTGTCGTCACCTACTAGCATCAGAGGGACTGTAGTGCCATCACCAAACGGGTCGCCGACCAGCGCAACGAGCAGCGAGTACTGCGCAGGAGTTAGGTTCTGAGCCTCGTCGACGATGACATGACCATAGAGCTGGGCTAACTGTCGTCGGGCTGACTTCAGACTTAGGAGTTCCTCGGCCCGAGTGAGCATCTCTGCATAGTCAACCGCTCCCGAGCTCGATAGCGCCGCCCCCCACTCGGCCTTATAAGGAGCATCCTTGAGCCTCGCACGCGCAACGTCCAACTGATCAAATACTCCACCAAAGTCACTGGGAATTTGGCTTCCCTCGCCTAGAAGCCATTGCGCTAACAGTTCTGCCTTGTCTTCCTGACGGGTCAGGACCTCTGGCTCAACCGGTAGGCCAATCCGGGTCCCGTATTGCCTCAAGAGTGAATGAGCGAACCCGTGGATGGTATTAGCATCGACTCGACTCTGCAGGCCGCCGAGCCTTCGCCGCATCCGTTCAGAAATCTCGTCGGCGGCCTTGAGCGTGTAAGACAAGGCGAGAACCTTGAACGATTCATCAAGGGAATCTGTCAGAATTCTCTCGACACGGCGGGCGACAACCTCGGTCTTTCCGCTCCCAGCACTAGCAGCGACGACCAAAGCTGATGCCCTGCTCTCTACCGCTGACTTCTGCTCGGCACTTAGTTGCTGGGGGGTCGGGTCGCTCATCTCATGTACCTACAAGTTCATTTCGAAGGCGACCAACTAGGTCGCCTAGACAAGCAGGCCACTTGGTCGAATCTGGATATCTTTCGACAAGTTGCCGGGCGACCGCACCCCCGACAGATCCCTTTGCACTCTTAAGCAACTTTAGTGTCGGTGATGTCGGTTCCGCATCCGGGCGTACTTGCATGCAAGCGTCACGACAGAGTTCCTCGTCGAACGCAACCATCATTTTCTCGATTGCCGAACCATCAGCGCTACTAGCGGCGCTGGCTGCCGATATCCAAACGACGTGGTTACCGTCGCCTTTCGCGTGATCATTAATCAACTTCGTTGCATCTTCACGCCCCGGCCCGTCACTATCGCTAAAGAGGAACCATGGGATGTCCACGAGATCGGCGAACTTGATTGCCGCGTGCGCCAAGTCGCTCTTGAGGCTTCCCGGGTCGATGACGCATATTCCGTGTGAGTTCGCCCCGAGGGCGTGCGACAAGACGACCGGCAAGAATGATCGCTCCGTAGCGCCGTCCCCCATGACAAGTGCGCTGGCAAAGAGCATCTCTCCGAATGGGCGTTCGATCAGCCTCTTGAGCTTCTCCATCTCTGACGCATGGGTGTTCTCCCTCAACGCTCGATGCACGGAGCGATCATTCGTACCTACCGGGCCAAGGTCGACAACGACCGTCGAACCTTTCTGTTGGCGAAGCAATCTAATCGATCTTGGTTGAACCGAAGTCACCAAATGAGAGGAGTGAGTAGTAGTGATCACTTGACCGGGAAGCGATTCCAAGATGTTTCCTAACTCAAACTCGGCTTGAGGATGAAGGTGAACTTCGGGCTCTTCGACGAGTGTCACAGGATGAGGCCGGGTCTTTGGCCCGTCTCGGCCGAGTCGGCGACGATAATTGACACCTTGGATCTGGAGTGAAGCAAGACTACGGGCGCCTGCACCATGCAAACGAAGAGGCAAAGCCCCATTCCCAGAGTCCATGTCGACCGCAACAGAATGACCAAGTTCTTCGAGACGGATAGGCAGCGGATTCAGAGCCGGCTTCCCGAGACCTCCTACATGGCCATCGAGTTCACCCAGAGCGTCCTTTATCGCCCCGAGAGATGCGCTTCCATCAACTATCCGTTGTCCAAGGGTCTTCAGCTCAGCCTCTAACTCTTGACGTGTCTTCTCGCCAACTTCAAGATCGTTGAGCACACGTCGAATCGCTGACCCCCTTCGAGTGAGATCCTCGACTACATCACGGCGAGTCTCAACTAGATCCACAGCGAACAGCTGCCGTTGGTCGCGGCTCAGCGGGGCAGGGTTGGGCCGCAAGACCCATTCTTCTTTAGGAGCATCGAATGTGAGGATACCCGTATCCGACCTGGCACCGAGGCCCTCAGCTGAACGCCGGATCGTCGTGCGCCATGCGAATCGCTCCCTGAGAGGCTCTTCGCGAGTTACCTGAATATCCCTGCCAATCCTTGGCACTATGGATGGGTCGAACTGTTCGTCACCCTGGTTATCGCTTGGTGGTATTGGAGCGACGAACAGGTCGATTTGTGCTGGCTTCGAACCACCAACGGTCATGTCATCCATTTCTGCAGGCAAACCCAGTCCAACACCAATTGCGCGTAAGACACGAGACTTGCCCGCGTTATTACGCCCAACAAAGATGGTGAGGCCTGGCTCGAACTCGAGATCACAAGAGTCGATTCCTCGGAAGTCCCTAATGCGGCAGCGCTCAATATAGAGAGGGGCGAATACATCGACTACTTCAGACGCGGACACTCTCACAAACTACCTGCACTTGAAGGTGCCGATACGGACAGCCAGATACGCCCGGCTGCCCCACAGCAACAAAACTGAACCATGCAACCCAGGAATCCGCCCAGGAAACTCGCGCTAACTCGTCAGATTCCGGCCGATTCGCTGGACTCACTGGACCCGAAACCGCACTGTTCCAGCCAATCTCAGATTCGCTAGACTGGCCCCAGCTGTCTTGTAAAGCGTAGGTCAGGAGTTCGAACCTCCTTCCGGGCTCAGCTAGATTCAGCAGGTTTCGCCCACCCGCACCCGCACCCGCACCCGCACCCGCACCCGCACCCGCACCGAAAACCAGGAAAAACCAGAATCTTCTACCAGCTCAGCCCCACGACAAGCAGCTAGGAGGCTGCTGAGCAATTGGCATTGTGGCCCGGCATCGCCGGAGATCGGGACGGAGTCCTGGCCCGATAGTTGGTGCGAGGGTCCAGGGTTGGCCGTGCTTGGGGCGGGTGGCGGCTGCGGACGGTAAGGGCTAACTGGTGCCGTTGTGTTCTAGGCCGAAGTCCGACAGCGGCTGCCCGTAAGCCGAGGGAGCCGCCGGTGGCGCACTACATTACCACGGTCAAGTTCCCGGAACAGCTCTTGCGCCCGGCTCGGGCTACGCGACAAGGTCGGTGCCTCCTCAGGAGAGACACCGACCCGGCGCCGATCGCTAGAGACAAGGTGGTGGATTGGAGTCGGGCCTATAGGTATGAACAACCTCAGTGCCCGGGACAGACGCGAGCAACGTTTCCCCGTCTACGAGTTCAAGCTCCAGACGGACAACATCGTCGGCTACCGGCCACGCCGGCTCGACCAAGTTTCCGGCCTCGTCTTCCTCCAGCTCATCGGTTGACCACGAAGAACCGTTGATGTTGATCTCCAAGGTTTCGAAACCACAGTGAGTAGCGACCGTGACCTCCACAGCCTCGCCAACGTCCATCGAAATACTGTCAGCCGGTCCATTGTCCAGCCCGCAGCCGAAGATAACGACTGAAGCAAGCATGACCGCGAGGACACTACGGCTGAGCTTCATCAGCAAGATTGTCATTGGCTCCGACACTACCCCAGGCTGATCGGCCGATCGCAGGCCCGGATTTGATTTCAGCAATTGCCCGGGCCCTTCCAACTGCATCGAGATTTCGATCAACTTTCCGAGATAACGGATCGGGCTTCGCCGAGGCCAAATCCCGCCTAATGTCAGCGGTGCTGTTCCCAATAGAGGCCTTTGCCGCTCCGCCTGATGGCGCAAATTTGGTGTGAACCTGATCATTTTCAAGTGGAATAACAGAGGATGAGTTGAGCAGACCCCAGCCATTCGAAGTCTCGAACAAAGGTATCACGTACCTAGCTCCGACGGCCAAGCGCAGACCCTCGGAGGGCCAGACCTCGCGTTCTTCTTCACCCTTGACAATCCAACCATTGGTGATGAAAGACAGCTCGCTTGGGGGTTCCTCCTGTCGGCTCCACAGACTCTCTTGAATCTCGATCGTGACCATCCTGCCAACATGGCTGACCTCCGGTCCGGACTCCGGCTCCATACGCGCTTCTTCGACGACTTCCACTATGGCAACATGATCAGCATACGTGACCCAGTCGTCGAAGTCGGCACCTGAAAATATCTCAGCATCAGCCGCAACGACTACACCGTTGTCGACTAGATGCCCATTGATCCCAAGGTGCGAAACCAAGCTATACGTGAAGAAAGTTGCCGATCCGAAAGCCAGAATAAGAAAACGGCTACGAACATTTCGAGTCACAAATATCATCGAATCATCCCCCCTAGTAGATGCCGTTGATCTGATTACTTGCCCGGTCAACTCCAGCAACGCAGACCTCAAGGTCGGACAAGAACCGCGTCAACCAAAAGGTAGAGCTTGGCGGCTTGCAGCAGGACTTATCCTATTCGCACGCCACACCGTCGCCGTCGCGATCCAGGTCATAGACGTCTGGGCCTATCACGCTAATGGGACCGGTTACATAGGCGGGACCGTCACCACTTCCGCCGGCACAATCAACGTCGCTTGCTCGGGGTACACATCCGGTGTAGCTGGGATGGCAGTCGCTCTGCGTTGTCGGGGGCACAGTGGTTACCGTCGTTGTAGTGGTCGTCGGCGCTGCTGTGGCCGGAGCAGCAGTCGTTGTTGACACCACCGTCGTCGGAGCAGCAGTCGTCGGGGCGGCCGTCGTTGTTGACACCACAGTCGTCGGGGCGGCCGTCGTTGTTGACTCCACCGTCGTTGGAGCAACTGTGGTCGGAGCAGGCGCTGTCGTAGTCGTTGGCTCCACAGTCGTCGGGGCGGCGGTCGTTGTCGACTCAACCATCGCCGCTAGAACGCTGAGAGTCGAAGCGGTGGACGGTGCGAGAACCGAGGTTGAACTGATGTCGGAGGTAATTGACGTGGGGACATCTGCCAGGGCGACGACCTCGATTTCCGAACCGTCGTCGGTGCCACTGAGGGCGTTGGCCACCAGAACCAGAGCGAACGCACCGGCAGGAATCGTGTAGCGCTTCTTCTTCCACCACGGCCTCGGGGTTGGGTCGTAGTAACGATCAATCAACGACTGGCCGACACCCGGCGAAGAAGACATGCCGGAGGTGTTCACCAGCGACCGACCGACAACTGGACCGGAAGGACCCGGAGGTGGCGGGAGGGGCGAGGATTGGACCTGCTCCGTCCACTGCCGTCCATCCCACCAACGAGATCCGTTCGGGTCAGCCGGGTCGGGATACCAACCAGGAGTTGGCAGTTGGCTTGTCATATCGCCCTCGATTCATGCGAGTTGGAGCCTTCCGCCGAATGGCTACGGTCTTGTCGGTCAGAAAGTTACGCTAACGCCACTTCCTGGTTGGCAGCGCTGTCCCAGGAATCTGCCCAGGGCGGCTAAGCCGGGGACTCGCACTGCCAGCAGAACGTTGACCTCACCGGTTAGCGTGATCAGAATGGCGCCACACCGACCACCGCTGTGCTCGCTTTGTGGAACACCGATGATCGAGCGGGATTTGATCGGAAGCTGCCCGAGCTGCGGGCACGGCTACAGCAGTTCTGGGCCGCTGCGCTACTGGACCGGCCGAAGCCAAAACAGCGTTGACGAGACCGAACAGGCCCAACGAACAGGCCCAACGAATAGAAGAATCACAGCGTCTGATTCTTCGCGAACACCGCGGCATAGTCGCTCGATGTGGGTTCGATGTCTACGGCCCGACGGACGACTGGCAGGGCTTTCGGTGGATTAGCGGAGGGGCAAGCACAGGGCAACGAACCGTTTCGCTCAATGTCACTGGAGTGACTCCCGTGTTTGGTGCCAGGGCGAGTTTGCCCCCTAACAGTGCGACCTACGACTGCCTGCGAGACGCACCCTCAACCGCTTCGGTGTCACTGGCAGTGGCCATGATGGCTCGATGACCTCAGAAGAACTCGAACAACTACGACGATCCCTGGTGATGGCCCCTGGCGAGGGACCGGCCACCATCCTCAGCAATTCGGTGGCGGCATCACTGATCAACGAGCTGCTAAACCTGCGCAAGCACGGAACGACGTCAACCTCACAACTATCAACCCAGCCAAGGTAGACCGACTCCGGTAGGGTGGGTTGTGCCCGAATAGCCGCCGCCCGGGCTTTGAGAGTTCACGTTGATTGCCAATTTGGATGCCGAAGACCCACCTCCAACGTCTGACATCTGCGTCGTTGGAGCCGGACCGGCCGGACTGGCGTTGGCGTCAGTTCTCGACCAGCACGGTGTCGACGCCATCGTGCTCGACGCCGGGGGCGACCAATCGGCCAGCGATCCTGGCGCCGACCGTGATCCTGACGCAATGCCGTACCCCGACGTGGCCACCACACGTCGGCGGGGCTACGGCGGCACCGCCGCGCTGTGGGGTACCGACGGGGACGGCTGGACCAAGGGCGCGGCGATGTTTCGCCCACTCGAATCTCACGACTTCACCCAGCGGGCCTGGATCCCACACAGTGGTTGGCCGATCCAAATGGATGACCTTGAGCCTTACTATCGACAGGCCAGCCGACTGGCGCAGCTCGGCACCGACGTCTTCGACCTGGACCACTGGGACCCCGACAACTTCAAACGGCTCCCGATAGACGACACCGGCTTTCAGACCAAGGTGTTCCATCTCTCCCACCGCGATGTCTACATCAACGACCTGGTCAACCGGGCAAAGACATCACAGACGGTGCGCCTCATCGGCCACGCCCCCGTCACCAAGCTGATCCCTAACCGGGACGGAACGGCAATAGTCGCCGCCCGCACAGCCACCGCCAACGGGGCGATCGTCGACGTCCGTGCCAACCAGTTCGTTTTGGCTACCGGCGGAATCGAGAATACCCGACTGATGTTGGAACTCGACGACGCCACAAGCGGAGCCGGTTCTGACGCCGGGCGATGGCCAGCCCTGGGCAAAACTTTTATGGAACGCCCGCACGGGATAGTCGGAATCATTCTCCCCACACCGGCCTTCGCCAGCCGATCTCACAACTATCAGATGGTACAAACAGCCGATCCGACCGACGCCGGACCGACTGTCGTATCCAAATGGCACATCACACCAACACGAGAACTGCTGGAGGCTGAACAGCTAGCCGGGTTTTCGCTCAGCTTCTTTCCAGCGGAACCCGCTTGGCTGCCCGACGACATGAACCAGATCGCCCGCCAAGAAGGCCACAAGCACAACACTGCAGCAGCACAAACCGGGCTGCATGCCATCAGCTTCATGGCCGAGCAGTACCCCAACTCCGGCAGTCAGATACGCCTTAGCGAACGACAGGGCGCATTCGCTATGCGCGTACCGACAATCGCACGAACGCTTAGACCCGAAGATCACAAGCTGTACCTGCGGATGCAACAGATGACCCTCGAAGCGCTGGAAGGCCAGGGGCTCGGACAAGTTCACATCAGAAGAATCAAAGGCCCCGAAGGCACAGACTCCTATGTGAAGCCGCTCTGGAACGGCTACGAAGCAGCCATGCCGGTCGCCCACCACCACATGGGGACCACCCGAATGCACCACGACCCCCAACTCGGGGTAGTGGACGGCAACAACCGGTGCCATGGCGTGGCCAATCTGCACATTGCCGGGACGTCAGTGTTCCCCACCAGCGGCTGCTACAACCCCACAATGACGTTGATCGCGCTGAGTCTACGCCTGGCCGATCACCTGCGAACCGGTCTGTGAGCTTGATCAGCTCGAGGCGGGTGGGGCCTTAAGACCGCCACCGGTCGGCTTCGACGGGCGGAAGCTCGAAGGCGCTACGCATCTGGTTCAGCAATTTGATGGCCTCACTGCTGGTGTTGAAGTGAACGTGCCCAGCGGCGAAGTTCACGTAGCCGAAGCTCTTGGAGCCCAGTTTGCGGCCCCGCTCGAACTCCGCCTTAGTAATCAGCCCTGACCCGACCGACGTGGTCACGAACAGCCCGTTTTCGAGTACGGCATGATAGACCCGACCGGATCGAGGGCCCCGATCTCGCCGAGAGACCGAGTCGTAGATCCACCCTCGAACCTGTTGGCTTCGACTAGTGACCAGCCCGAACAAACCCGAAGCTCGCTGAACGACGTACCCAATGTCCGGATCTCGGCCAGATGCCGACACGTCCTCAATGGTCTGCTGCAAAAGGGCCAGCACGCTCTCTCGACGGGCGGAGCGCGTCTGCTCACTGTCGCCTGGGCCAATCGGCCCAGCGCTCGTCAAACTCTCGGCCTTGTCGGCCCGTCGCCCATTCATGTCTCTCCGTGGAACGACGACCAGCAGTCATCACTTGAGACAAAACTTGATGATCTCAGTTGCCGACAGGGGCTAACGGCACTGGCGAAGCGACTACTCCGGAAGGCGGATGTGGATTCGGCCCTGGGCTTTAGTCGACTCGATGCCGAGCAGGGCACCGTCAACCGACTCGGTTGGAATCACCCAGCAAACAGGTCCGCTTACCGATGCGCCACCGGCCACGGACTGACCCCAGGACATGGCCTGAGTATTCGTACAGTCGCTAGCGCCAGAAGCCAGAACCTCACCGTCGGCGTCAACAATCGACACAACCAGGTCAGCCAACGCAGCCTGGCCGTCGACATTGCCATTGGCCAACGTTAGGTCGGCCTGAATCTCAGTAGAGCTGCCCAAGTCGGTCTGAGCTGACGCTGTCGCCTGGATCGTCCAAACCTGGGCCACATCCTCGGCTGTGTATTCGATCTGGACCGCACGAGACGAATCGTGAGGGTTGGTCAACGAACCGGGCGCAGCGTCACCGCTGTCGCTGGCAGCCACATCAGCCGCACCGTCATCGCCCTGTTGTTGCTGATAGAAGAAATACCCTGCCAGGCCGGCTAGAGCCAACGCTGCCAGGACCACCAGCGACATCATCAGGCCGCGGCCTCGACCGCCCTTGGGCTGATCTCGGACCGGGGGAGCCAATAACGGACCAGGCGACTGCCGTTGATTCACCTGCCCGCGGTTGTCGTACGATGCGAACCGGCCATCATCGAATGCCGCTCCCGAAGCCGGGGCTGAACCGAATGGGTCACGACCTGCGTCGGGTGAACCGATGCGACCATCATTGGCAGGAGCCGCCATACCCTGGGCAACGTCATTAGGGTCGTCAGCCCGGACAATCGGATTCACCGCTGTGTCAACCGAAGGGTCGTCCCACGGAGCCGAGCCACCGGGGGCCGCTTCAGCCACCGGCTGCTGGCCGATGGGCTGATCAATCACCGTATGGGCGTCGGCTCCAACATTGAGGTGCTCTGTGCCGTTTGCCGCTGGAGTCTCGAAGCCTGCCGAAGGCGGCTCGTCGGTCGACGCTGTTTCGGCGGAGACTGCTGCCTGACCGACCTCCAAACTCTGTTCTGTGTAACCCGGTTCGCTATACGACGAACCCTGGGTGTAAGACGAGCTGAAACCATCGGAGTAGTCCGGCGGTAGTTCCTGGCCGGGAATCGGCTGGCCCAAATCGGATGCAGTCTCAACCGTCGGGGACTCAACCGGGGCGTCGGCGTAATCGGAGGCCACCTGATCGACGACGCCGCCGTTGGACGCGCTGTAGTCGGTCGAGCTGTAGTCTGGAGCGCTGTAATCAGGGGCGCTGTAGTCGGCGGCGCCCTGATCGGCGCTCGTGTACTCGCTGGCCGCTGGGGCCGCATGCTCGGACAAGTCGCCGGAAGCTGCGAAGTCCGGCGCCCCTTGATCGCTTGAATAACTATCGGTGTATTCGGCCGAAGCCACGTCCTGACCGCCAACCTGAGGCGCCAAGTCAGCTTCCGGCGTCTCAGAGCCTCTGGAAGCCGAATATGCGGCTGCACCAAGAGCGGCGGCCGAAGCACCGGCCCCGGCGGCAAAACCGGAGGCTCGCCGTTCGACAAACCCATCGGTCGTCTCGGAAACAGTGCTCGACGCACTGTCGGCCGCGTTGGCGATTCCGCTGGAGCCGCTCTCAAGAGCCGAGCTGGCCGAATCAGAGGCCCGGTCCAAGACCGAACCGGCGGAATCGCCGGTCAACGTGGGGGCCTCAGTCACTGCTTCGGAGGCGGACCATGGCTGGCCGCTTCGCTGCGACGCGTCGCTCTGCATCCGTTCGAAAATCTCGCTGCTCGACGTCCGCGCAGATGGGGCTTCAACAGCAGAAGCGGAGCTGTAGCCAGCTGATGTGTCCGGTGTAGAGCCAACTTGTGACGTTCCCGGGCCGGATGACATCGCCGTGGCATCAAGCGCAGTTTCAGGCGCCGAGCCGTCAGACGACGCAGCGCCGTCAAGTAAATCCTCTTCTTGAGGTCCGTAGCCCTCCGGCCACCACTTGCCGTCACCGGCCTGGTACCAGCCGTCCGGTGGAGGCCAGGGATACGAGTTGTCGTCCCAAGCTGTGTAGGTTGCTTCGCTGCTCACTGCCTCTACCTGCTTTTCGGCCTCAATCGACTGTCTCTTGGCGGATTCGGACCATCTCGAAACATGCTACGGCACAAGCCGTGGACACATTCAAGCTGTTGAGCTGCCCCAAAAGGGGTATGGCGGCGAGTGTGCCAACCCGTTTACGGCTCAGCTGGCCCAAGCCCTTTCCTTCGGCTCCAAGAACCAAGGCTACCGGGGTGCACAACGGCGGCGGCAATTCGAACAACGAGTAGTCGCCTGCCTCATCCAATCCAACTGTCGACACACCGGCCTCGTTCAACTGCGAGATGGCGTTCGGTACGCCAGCAACCATAGCAAGCGGCACATGCTCAACCGCCCCTGCCGCCGTTTTCGTGACGGTCGGGGTCACGCGGACCGCACGATGGCGGCCAATGACAACGCCGGTAACTCCGGCACACTCAGCCGTTCGAAGAATAGCCCCGAGGTTGCCGGGATCAGTAAGACCGTCAAGAACCAACAAAAACGCATTCGGATCGGCGATTAGAGCGTCGAAGTCGGCCTCTTCCAGCTGCGCGGCCCTGGCAATCACTCCCTGGTTGGACTCAGTCCGAGCCTCCGATTGAAGTTTCGTTCGGGTCACCCGATGAACGGCAACGCCGAAGTCCTGAGCCAGCATTTCGATGTCGTCGAGGATCTCCGACGCTGCGGAACGGCCCTCGCCGTCAGACTCATCGGCGATCAGCACTTCCCGAACCGGTCTCCGACCGGCCAGGAGAAGCTCTCGCACAGCCTGACGGCCCTCGACCTGATCGCCGCCCAATCCATCGGGCCGACGACGTTGACCACCACCTCTGGGGCCGTCTCCACGGTTGTTGTTTCGCGAACGTCCGCCACGGGCAGCGTCGCCACCGCGATTGTTCGACGAGCCACGCCCCTTGGGTTGGCCCCGCCGCCCGGCCGACGACCTCCGAGAATTCTTTGCGCTCCGGCTCATAGTTGGCGACTCTCCGTGGTCGAAATGTGGCTGCGGGGGACGAACCGGGCCGGCATCACCGCCGGGTCGCTCAACGACTCAGCATGACTCCGGCGACGGCAAAACACTGGACGCCTTCTCCCAGGGCGGCAACGCCCTCGGTCCGCTTCCCCTTAACCGTAACGGGGGCTCCAACGATCTCGCTCAACAAGGCTTCCATAGTGGGGCGGTGCGGGGCAAGCTTGGGGGCGTCAAGCACCACCGTGCAATCGATGTTGGCCACTCGCCAGCCCTCCGCACCGATCAACTCCATAGCGTGACGGAGCAGTCCAAGGCTGTCGGCACCTGCCAGGGCAGGGTCGTTGTCAGGAAACATTTGGCCGATGTCGCCCATCCCACAGGCCCCCAAGAGGGCATCGATGCAGGCGTGGGTCACGACGTCGGCGTCGCTGTGGCCAACCAGACCCGGGCTGTCGGCGAACCGCACCCCGCCAAGAACCAGATGACGGTCGGGGTCGGGACTCCACCGGTGCACATCAAAACCCTGTCCAACCCGCCAAACCGGAACAGCGACATCGTCAACGGGTCGGGACGAGGACGTCCCCGGTTCTTCGGGCATATCGGCCATGTGGGAAGGCTAGGGGTCAGACGTTGTTGTCGTCGACGTCGCCATCGGAACCGGTCAACGATCCAGCAAAGAGGGCGACCACGCCGCCAACGGCAGCAACCAGAGCAGTAGGGCTGACCCACATTCGGTCGCCGACCGCCACCAACGCCCTCTCCAGAACCGAGCGGTCGATGATCTCCGGGCTGCGAACCGCTACCAACGATGACCGGTCGACACCCGTCGTGACAACATCGCCGTCCACATGTTTCACCGCTTCAGTGGCCATCACATGACGCACCAGTGCGTGGACTTTCCGCTTGGCGTATTCCGACAGCATCACTTTCAGCTGATGGGGAGAGACCAGATCGCCGATCGAGCCTTCGGAACCGTCGATAAACACAACAACGCCGACTCTGGCCGGCAACTCTGCCAGCTTGCGGACCAGGGTCTCAACATGAACCAGCGTCCCCGGCCCATCCTCACTACCGCTCGGATTCACCCGGAAGGCGACCACGTCGGCACCAAGATCGAGGTCTGAAGACTCCAAGTCCTGAGGGGTCACCGTTTCCAGCATCCCGGGTCGCGACACAGCTCGAACCATATGCTTCCAAGTATACGACCGCTGTAGGCTTGGAACATTCGTGAAGGCGCCGATCGAGGCCATATGAATCATCAACCAGATGCCGCTCTGATCGTTCTGGCCGGGGGCTCTGGGAGCCGAATGGCCAACTCCATGAGCGATGACGGCGACAATCACACTAGCGACAATCACACTAGCGACGACCCCGGAACCGACAGTTCCAACAGCGACAGTCCCAACACCGACAGTGCCGGCACCCAAGACGCCAGGGTCAACAAGTTCAACAAGGTCTACCTGCCACTGGGCGGCAGAGACATCTTGGAGTACTGCCTCGCCACTGCCGATCGGTGCCCGATGTTGGCTCAGATCGTGCTAGTCATCCGGCTTGGTGACGAAGAACACGCCGCCGAACTTCTCGACCGCCTCAACCTCAACCACCCGGTGCACGTCACCCTTGGTGGCTCAACCCGCCAAGGCTCGGAGTACGCCGGGCTGTGCCATCTGCGAGACGACATCGAGTCCGGCGAGGTTGGCATTGTCTCCATCCACGATGGCGCTCGCCCGTTCATGAGCCGCGACCTGCTCGAAACCACCATCAACATCGCCCGCCACGCCGGCGGTGCCATACCCGGCCTGCCGCTGGGAGAAAATCTGTACCGGGTCACCTCCGATCTCATCCAGCCTTTACCCACCGACGAACTCCGCCGGGTGCAAACGCCACAGACATTCCAGTCTCAACCGCTACTGGAGGCCTACGACCAGGCGGCCGCCACCGGCTTCCAGGGAGTCGACACCGCCGAGACGGTTGAACGGTTCACAGATCTCGAAGTGCGGGTCGTGCCGGGAGATCATCGCAACATCAAGGTCACCTTCGTGGAAGACATGTTCGTGGCCGAACAATACGCCGGGACCTGGCAACCGCTGACCGAAGTCGACCAACAGCCCTAGAGAGCCATCGAGCAGACGGCCTCAGCTAGACGCTGTGGCCCTCAGCGTCGGCTTCGATTAGAGCCACCAGTGTGTCGACAGCCAACCGCGCATCCTCGCCCTCAGCGGTGATCCGCACGTCGTGGCCCTGGGCGACAGCAATCTTGAAAATCTGCACAATGCTCTTGGCGTTGGCCGGCTCCCCTCCCCTCGTCACGTTGACAATAGAAATGTCGGACTCAAACTTTTGAGCCGCCTTGACGAAGGCCGCAGCCGGGCGAGCGTGCAAGCCGACCTCGTGGTGCACCGTCACGGTGCCTTCAATCATTGTCGTCTCCTTCATTTTGTTCGGCTGCCGGTTTGCCGTTTGCGCTCGATCGGAGATTCTGAAGGTGAGCCAATGCTTCGGCTGCCTCCAACCGCCGCACAGCCTCCGACGGCGAGTCACCAACCGCCAGGACCCCTCCGCCTTGCACAACCCATACCAGCTCCTCCCCCGCCTCGATCTCGCCTGGTGAGGCGACGACGGCGACGGATCCGGCAACAGCGGCCAGATCGGCGTTAGCCAGATCGGGCACTCGCCCGGAGATCGCCAGGTTCAACAGGTACGGCGGGTAGCCCCAAGCCGCCGCTTCGTAGCCGACAACCAGTCCGGCCAACACTGGCATTGCACCAAGGCCCTCGTGGTCGATCGGGACGGACTCCAGCTGCCGATTGTCCACAGACGCGAGGTCGCAACCGGGGGCGGTAACAGAGGCCCGGGCGGTGGACCGTCGAACAGCCACCGCCCCCAAACCGGCCGGGGCGAACCCCAACCGGTCCATCCTGGCTGCCGCCTCGGCGATGGAGGACACCTCGTCGCGGGCGGCAGGCGAGGCGTAGAGATGCTCGTTAACAACGCGGTCAAGTCGTTTCGGCTGCATGTTGGCCGCCCGGGCCACCGACCCGCTCATAAGTCGGCCGAGGAGACTCACCCAGCAACCGCCAACGTCGGTTCGGCGCCACGAGCAGTCCCGACAGTTGAATACTGCTTGAGCTGCAAATCCTGTAGCCGACGCAGATGCACAATGGTCGACGACTCGTCGACCTCGACATCGGCATAGGTGAGTGGCTGCCCGGCAGGCACATCACGAACCACCGTTGCCCCCGGCCCCAGCCCCAATGGCAGGAGCCCATCAGCGGCGGCCGAGGACGCCACCTCGATCCGACCGTAGGTGCTGTAGCCACCCAGGCCGTCAATCACCTCACCGGGCCGGAGAGCTTTCTTGGCCACGGCCACTGTTTCGGCCGTCGGGACGTTATCGGTGGCGCAGGTGGTCTCACCCCCGATGACCGCCCGGGCTATCGAGATCGGCGTCTCCAACGACGTCAAGTGATAGGGCCGGTACAGCGCCCAGTACGGGCCGTCACCGAGCCGCAGATAGTTCAAGTCCCGGGCCAGCTTGGGATGATCGGTGGTGAACACCACGAATACCCCGGGGGCAATACCGCGCCCGTAGTCAACCCGACCTGGAGCCGAAAGCACTCCACCGTCAACCGACGGTATGTACACATCGGCAATGGTCTTCGGCGTAACCTCAGGACCGTGCATGCCCGGCACATCGGGGATGAAGGAAATGGCGTTGGCCAACGACGTCATTTCCACCATGGTTTTGGTGCCGTCAACGAAGCTGGACAACATCTTCGGGTTCATCTGTTGGGCTTCGGCGGTAGCGGCCACCGAGTCGGGGGTTGCGTCGACGTCGAGCGGATTATTCTTGCCTTTTCCGGCGGAGACGACTTCAAAACCAAGACTTACGGCGAAGTCGAACAGCTCCATAGTGGTCCCCGGTTCGTCGCCGGCGGTAAGGGTGTACACCAAACCGGCGGAACGAGCCATGCGCCGCAGCAGCCATCCAACCGTGGCGTCTGTTTCAACGTTCATCTGGAGCACGTGTTTGGACGCCAGGATGGCCTCATAGGCGACTTTGGCCCCAACCTCGGGCACGCCGGTAGCTTCGACCACAATGTCGACCGGGCATTCCCAGGCCAACATCGGATTGGCGGTAGCCACCCGAAACCCATCGGCAACCGCGGCCGAAGCCCGGTCGAGATCATCGGTGGTCACAATTCGGTCGGGTGGCACCCCGGCGGAGACCAAGGCGTGTTCGGCTCGACCCGGTTGGACGTCGGCGACGACGAATCCCCTCATGCCGAACATCCCCTCCATCTGGGCTACCAAACCTTCGCCCATCTGGCCGGCGCCGACCAGGGAAACCTTGATGATGTCGCCGCTGGCGTGGCGTTGTTTGAGTTGAGGAAGCAGCATCGAATCGTCCTCTCTATGGCGATGATGGCGTAGTTGTGCCGGTGTGGCGGTTACGTGTGGCTGGCACCGGCGTCTGCCTCGACGATGGCGCCGAAAATGGCAACCCGGACGCCAGGCTCGATGACCGGCGCAGGCTGAGAGCCCACCGACACGTCACCGGGTAGTTCGGTCTCGGCCAAGCCGTTGAACTTCACTACCAGGTGACCGAGGCTGGCGAGGTTCTGGTTGGCAACAGCGCCGACACCGACGATAGGAAACAAATGGTCGGCGACGGTGAGGTCGTCCCCGACTTCCACCTCGCCTTGCAGTTGACCAAGGTCGGTGATGATGGCGAACTCATGCAGCTCTTCTGGAGCATCAGGTCCGAAGAAGACCAGAATCCCCTCGGCAGCGAACACCGCCGCCGTCTCCCCCACGCTGGACACAGTGGCTTCGTACTTGGCCTGACGATTCACCGTGAAGAGCCAATCATTCGATCACTTCGATGTTGTCGAGACCAGTGCCGGAAACGAAGTTCTCCTCGTTGATGAATCTCATGAGCGGGCCGGACGGGCTGGCTCCGTGAATGTCGACGGTCAGCACCCCTTTCATGGGGTAGACGCCGATTCGGGCCGTGCCACCGCAGTCGATCACGGCACAGGCGATCTCTTCGAAGGCAGCTTTGGATTTGAAGCCGTCGAACGGCGTGCCGCCAGTGAGGTCGGCGATGCGTTGGGCCACCGGGTGAATCCCACCGCCGGTGACCGAGTAGATAAGGTCCTTGCCTGGTTCGGGAGCGATGACGAGGCCCTTGCCCCACCCCCGCCCGCCGGGATTGACCATGACTTTGCGGTAGTTGCCGTCGGCCGGTTTCTCAACCGGGTCGGCTTCGCCGGTAGCGGCTTCTTTTGCCGTATCATCGGCGCTGCCCGCGGCGCTATCGACAGCGCTTTCGGCTGCAGCTGCCGCTGTGCCTGCGGCCCCGGTTGCCGCGTTCGCAGCGCTGCTGGTGGCCTCGGTCGCGGCTTCTTTAGCGGTGGTGGCGATATCGGCTGCGTCTTCCGCCTTCTTCTTGAATCGGTCCAGGAGCCCCATGGCCCGCCCTTTCATTTTTGTCGGATTGCTTGTCTGATTGCTTGTCGGTTGTCTTGTCTCGATGGAATCGGGCTTGGTAGATGTTGGTCGTCCGGCCGCCTCTGGTGGACGGCCAGACAACCAACAAAGAGTCTTAGGCGTAGAGCCCGAAGCTGAACAGCCAGCCGATTAGCACGGCCAGCGGGCCGGTCAATAATCGACTGAACAACACAGCAGGCACGCCCACCTCAACGGTTTCGGGTTCGGCCTCCCCCAAGGCCAACCCGACTGGGATGAAGTCACACCCAACTTGAGGGTTGATGGCCCACAGAGCCACCAACGCCAAGCTGGGATCTACATTGCCCTCACCAATCTGCACGCCAAGCAGGGTGCCGATGATCTGAGCGATCACGGCCCCCGGCCCGAGAAGCGGTGACAGGATCGGTAGGGCGATGATGATGGACAGGATCAACAGGCCGAGCACGCCGCTGGCCAGGCCGGACAGACCGTCAGCGATCCATTCCCCCACTCCGGTCTCAAGAATGAGACCGATGAGGAAGGCGATAAAGGCCATGAACGGGAGGATGTTGCGGATGACTTGCTCGACCGCGTCGCGGCCAGCTTGGTAGAGCACGCCGACAACGTTGCCGACGCCCTTCCCAACGCTTGTGATTACTGCAGTCATTTCAAGTCCCCTCTCACGCTGCGGCAGCCACAGTGGCCGCTTCAGCTTCGGCTGTACGTCGATCCCACATGATCTTGGTGATCCACTCCGTGACTACGCCACGGATGTAGATAACGATCAGGCCGGTGATGAGATACCTCACGGCCAAATTGGAAAGTCCGAGACCCAAGGTCTCCAAGCCGGTGGCGATACCCAACCACACGAACAGCTCACCCGGATTTACGTGCGGCAGAATCCCGAGCGGCGGGTGCACAAAAGACACCGCCGAATCGTAAAACGCCGGCTTGTACTTCTCCGGTAGGAACTGACCGTTGGTATAGGCCATCGGGTTCGTCAAGAAGAACACCGACAACACCGGCCAAATCAAGTAACGGAAGGGTGTGTAAGCAAACCCTTCCCGTCCGGCCCATTCGCCGAACTTGTTAATACGATCGGTTCCGATCAGGGCGATGAGCGCGTTCACCGCCGTGAGCAGCACAATCAGGGTTGGAACAATCCCCACTACCAGGCTGGTGAACACTTCACCTCCCCGCTGGAACCAACTAATGAATTCTTCGGCCCATGAGGCCAAAACGTCGAGCATGCGCTCCACCTTTCATCAACAAATGTGAGCAATACACCGAATCCCCCGAAGGTCGCCCCTCTTCGGATTGCTCGGACGCAACCGATCAGGTCATTCCGCCCCCCGAATAGCCGGTTTCGGAATCACGGGCTGATACGTCAACGGTGTCCCCATCGACGACGTCATCCTCAGCAGCCTTACCGGACGAACCGGCCAGCTTCTTTCGGATGAACTCAGCCGCATGATCAATTGCGTCCCAGGTCTTTTCGTCGACTCCGGCAGGCGGGGTGCCGGAGCCCAGTTCATCAAGATGAAGGCCGACGACGGCCGCTATCACCTTTGGTTTGGCGAACACGGTGAAGCCGGCCAGTCGCTTGGCCCCCTGCACCACCCCATCGGGGTCCACGGCAATCGCCACATACGTCTTACGCTTGTAAGTGTTGCCTGCCATGCCAATCGACGTCTGCGAACCCAACGTTCGCAACTCGGCGATGTGGCGATGGAAGCCACGCATCTGCTGGGTGGACATCCACAGCTGAAGTAGCCAGCCACCAGCAAGGGCGAACACGATAAACAATGTCTCCGGTCGAAACACCTACATACCTCCTGCTCGCACGCGAGCGTTCCTGCAATCGTCAATGGTCCACCTGGCCGGGTCGAGCCGACCGGAATGAATGTCCATGACGGCGATGGCGGCCGCCAGATCAATCACGATTTCGTTGAAGACTCCGGTCCGAAGCGCACCGGTGATGGCGGGAGCCTTAACCGCACCGCCAGCTACCCCAATGACGGTTCGGCTCTCCCGTAGCTCATCGATGGCCAGGGCGATGACCCGCTCGTTCTCCGGAGCGTTGACAATCTTTCCCTCAAGATCGATCAGGTAACCCATCACGTCGCCGACCACACCGATGGAGCGCATCCGCTCAACGTCTTCTTTGGAGAAGTAGCCGGCCCGGGCCAGACCCGACAGTGGAGACTCGATCGTTCCGATTCCGGTGATAAAGACGTCGGCACCGGCTGCGGCGTCAAGCGTGCGTCGAACCCCGCGGTCGGCCTTGAGCGACTGAGCGATACCAGCGTTCTCGACAATCAGTGGCGCTGGAACCGCCTGAAAGTCGCCACCCAGTTTGGAGGCCAGGGTGCGAGCCAACAGTGCTCCATCCAGGCCCGGCTCGCTGCCCGACACCGAGCCAAGAAACTGAAGGACCATCGAGTCTCGAATCTCGATTTCCGGCATGGCCCACACGACCGCCTGAAGAGCGGCGCCCCACCCGATGGCCACAGTGATTTCAGGCTGTAAGTGGGCCTGAAGAGATCGAGCGCCCAGGCGTCCCAACCGCCGCATCATCAGGCTGTGATCCGGTGAGTTGTTGGCCAGGACTACTGCGCTGTCAAGCCCGAACGCTTCGGCGAAGTCCCGGCCAGCGGCCTCGTCGGTCCGCAGCGGAAAGCGCACCCGCACGTCAACCAGCCCGGCTCCACGCGCCTCGGTCAGTAGCCGGGACACCATTGAACGCGATTTACCCAGTCGTCGGGCGATCTCACGTTGGTCTAGATTTTCTTCGTAGTACCAGAGGGCGACCTGGCCGAGGTACTCGAGACGCTCTTCGTCCATCTTCCCGATCCCCCTGATCGAGCCAAGTGGTCGCAGTCCGGATGCGCTGGATACTGCGACTACTCGGGTTGGTTGATGGTGCCTAAAGCAGGTAGTTGTACCTAGATGAAGTCCATCACGAACGTGACGCTGTGGTCAAAAACGTGATTCACGTACGTGATTCGCTTGGTCACGTACGTGACCGCAGACTCTGAGAACCACATGCCGGTTGGCGGGCCAAACACCGCGAGGCGCCGTTCATCCTCTAGTTTCTAACTATGGACAATGCAGACGTGTTGAGGCAGGTCACACTGTTCCGGGACCTGGACGATGAGACGCTTGCCGCCCTGGCCGGACAGGGTGCCCGACGCCAGTTGGCGCGCGGTGACGTCATCTTCAAAGAAGAGGCCGAACCATCCGAGCTGTTCGTGGTTGTCTCCGGCCGAATAGCCATGGTCAACCGCTCAATCGACAGCCGCGAATCGGTAGTCGCCCTCATGGAGCGAGGCGACATTTTCGGCGAAATGCCAATGTTCGACGGACGCCCCCGTTCGACCGACGCCAGAGCCCTTGAACCATCTGAAGTTCTGGCCATGCCATACGACCCGATCAAGCAGCTGTACGCCGAGCGACCCCGGCTGCTTTGGCGAGCCGTGGAGCTACTGGCCGCCCGGCTCCGCAAGGTCGACCAGGTACTGGCCGACTCGGTATTCCTCGACGTCACCGGTCGAACGGCGAAACGCCTTCTCGAGATCGCTGGAGATTCCGACGAGTTCACGTTGCCAATCACCCAAGAAGAGCTGGCCGGCATGGTTGGTGCCAGCCGGGAACGGGTGAACAAGGCCATTGCCTCGTTCATTAAGCTCGGGTGGATCGCTCAGCGGGACCGCCGCTACCAGATCACCAACCGCGAACAGCTCGAAATCCGCTCCAGGTAATCAAATCTGCGGGGCCACAGTCAACGGCGTCGCCAGTTTGTTTACTCGTCCGGCCGTTGGGTGGCTAGATGCTTCACCACGTGGGTCCAGGAGTCGGCGGCGTCACGCGGCCGATGTTCGGGAGCGCCGGGGTCATGGACGAAGCTGTGACGGGCGCCGCTGTAGCGCACAACCTGGACTCCCATGTCGATCAAGTCCTGAACGTCGGCGCCTGAAATGTACATGTCGTCGGTGCCGACCACGGCCAAGATGTTGGACCGGTCCTCCACATGTTCGAGCAGACTGATCGGCTCTCGTTGCTCCGGGCCCCGCCACCTACTCGGCAGCCGAGGCATGCCGTAGAAGCTGACAATTCGGTCGAAGCGAACAGAAGCCGCCGCCTTGAGGGCGTACATCCCCCCGAGCGAGAATCCGACAACGGCCACCGGCTCCACTTCAAGTCGATTCGCCGCCTCCACCAGGTCGGCGACCACGTCGTTGTCGGTGAGCCGGTTGACCAGCTCATCTCGGGCGCCGTCGTCTTCGCCTTCGGCCTCCAGCCGAGCGAACGGATCGACCACGATGACATTCCATCGGTAGCTTTGGCTGATCGTTGCCGCCAAACGATCGAATAGTGGGCGCCTGCCCTCAAGGTCGGTTACCAGCACCACACCGCGACCAGCCGACATGGTTGGGTAAAGATCCGCCAGGATGCCTGTCGACAGTTCTACTTCCAAGTGTCTCCCACCCGGTTGGTGCTACCGGTTGAGCACGACGCCTGCCTGACCGGTCGGCGTCGGCCGCTCTGGCTAGTGCTGATCGATAATCGAATCGCCAGCCAGCCTAGCCGCTCCGTCACGGAGCGCCTTAGCCTGAGAGCTGCCCAGGCCGTCGACAGTGGCCAACTCGTCGGTAGAAGCACCTAACAGGCGTTGCAGCGAACCGAAGTGCTGTACGACCCGGTGAGCCTGGTACTCATTGATCTGCGGCAGCTTCGACAGCAACCGGAACCCCCGAGACTCACATCGGGCATCGACGCTGTCGGAGTCCTCCAACAGGTTGAGAGACTTAGCTAGCAACTCGTCGTCGAACAATGCGTCGTCGTCCAAATAGGCCAAAGCGTCCAGAGCCTCCTCCACCGCCCCATGGCTGTACAAGGGCAGATAATCCATCATCAGTAGCCGGCGCTCTTCCTCGAAGCCGATCTGAATCTCTTCCATTTGCAGGTGGACGAGGCGACCATCGGTTCCCAGTTCGATGAGGTTGTGCTCGATCTCGTCGGCGATGCGGCGAACCATCTCCATTCGCTGCATGATTTCGACGACGTCACGAACGGTTACCAGATCCTCAGCCTCAAGGGCCATGAGTTTGCGCGAGATCTGACTGAGTCTGGCCCGATAGCGCTCAAGAGTTTGGAGAGCCTGATTCGATCGTTCAAGTAGACGGCTGGATGAATGCACCGGACTCATGTGATCCCCGATGTAAACCTGAATCTGCTTGCGAGACTCCGAAACGGTAATGACCGGTGTGTTGAGCATTTTGGCCACCCGCTCGGCCGTTCGGTGGCGGGTTCCGGTCTCGGAGGTGGCCACGTTCGGATTCGGAACCAGGTGGACATTGGCACGGGCGATTCGGGAAACGTCCTTGGACATGATGATGGCGCCGTCCATCTTGGCGAGCTCCGCCAGCCGTTGGGGCGTGAAGGACGCATCAAGCAGGAACCCGCCGGAGCAGATGTTTAACACGTCGGCGCCATCGCCTATGACGATCAGCCCACCTCGGCCAGACTGGAGAACACGATCCAGTCCATCACGGAAGGGAGAGCCGGGCGCGAGAAGAGCCAAAGCTCGATTCAGCGCGGCATCCGGTCGCAGCTCCATGGTTCAATGCTAGACGATAGCCACCTCGTGCCACCGGCCCTACCTCCTCAAGGTCCGCCCAAGGCCGGCTCAAACCGTGTTAACCCCACCTAGTCAGCGGCGCTGCCCTCAACCTCTTCGGGAACCAATTCGAGGGCGTGCAGGAGGGTTTTAGCCTTCAACAGCCTCAAACCGGTTGGCCCCTTGACTGTCGACTCCGGGACCACCGCGGCCCGGAAGCCCATGCGGTACGCCTCCTGGAGCCGGGCCTCGATCATGGGGACCGAGCGAATCTCGCCCCCAAGGCCGATCTCACCGCAAGCAACGACCTGTGGCGCCACGGGACGGTTGTCCATAGCCGAAGCAACAGCCAACGCCACCCCGAGATCGGCCGCCGGTTCGGTGACCGACACCCCGCCGGCCACCGAAAGGAAAAGATCCACGCCATCAAGGCGATAACCGGCGCGGCATGACAACACAGCGCGCAGCATGTCGACCCGACGTGCCGCCAAACCTTGGGCCGTCGAATGTCCACCGTTGCCGACTCCGACGGCCAACGCCTGAAGTTCGGTCAAGAAAGGGCGACGCCCGGACAGACAAGGCAGCACAACCGATCCCGAAAGTCCCGGCTGGCGATCGGCCAGGAAGCGATCGGACGGATCGGGAACCGAGCGCAAACCATCGGCCGACATCTCGAAAATCCCAAGTTCACTAGTTGGCCCGAAGCGGTGTTTGACGGTGCGGAGAAACCGCAGACTGCCTGAACGGTCACCGTCGAAGGTGATGACGGTGTCGACCATATGCTCAAGCACCCGTGGGCCGGCGATCGAACCATCTTTGGTGACATGACCAATCATCAACAGCGATACAGACGCCGCCTTTGCTGCTTCGATCAGCGCAGCGGCAGAAGCCTTGACCTGCTTCACCGATCCAGCGGCGGAATCGACCTCGGGTCGATGCATGGTCTGAACAGAATCGACGATCACCAACTGCGGGCGACGGTCGGCTATGACTGCGACCACGGAGTCAACCGACGTTTCATCTAGAACCATCAACGACTCCGGCAGCGGGCCGAGCCGACGAGCTCGGGCCGCTATCTGACTCGGCGCCTCCTCCCCCGACACGACGATGACCAGACCTCCCGAGGCGGCCGTTGACGCCGCCAGCTGAAGGGTCAGGGTTGACTTTCCCACGCCGGGCTCACCGGCCAGCAGAGTTGACGAGCCTGCGGTCAAACCGCCGCCCAGTACCTGGTCAAACTCCGCCACCCCGGTCGGCACTGGTAGTGCCAGATCCGAGTCGATTTCGGCGATGGCGGCGAGAGATCGGGGGTCAGGACATGAATCCCGAGAACGCCTCCGAGCCGAATCCAACAACGACTGTTCTTCCAGCGTCGCCCAAGCGCCACACTGCGGACAGCAACCGGTCCATGAGTGAGCTTGCGCTCCACATTCGGTGCAGCTGAATACCCGGCGCCTCTTTCCCATACCCCCAAACAGTACCTATGGGCTGTGACACCGAAATCAGTGACACCGAACGAGGCTCAGACGGGCGCTGTGACTGATACAGGAGTCACCTGTGGCTCACTTCGGCCCAGCGACACAGAAGCCACCAGAGCCAACACCATGCAACCAATCCACACCGGCTGATAGCTTCCCAGCCGGTCAACAACGAACCCCGCCATTGGAGAACCAAAACTAAGCCCACTGAGGAATCCGAGCATCACAATGCCCGACGCCCTGCCGGCCACTTGGCGAGGAACCACCATAATGATGGCCAACATGGCAACCGCATTCCAGGCGCCAATGCCAACGGCCTGAAGAATGGTCGAAGGCCACGGCAGCCATGCACCGACCGTCGGGGTTAAGACCAGAGTCACGCAGTACACGGCGCCGATAAGAGCAAGAATCCGCAACAAGCGGGCCGGGGGAATCAGCGCCTCCGCCACCTTGCCGGCGGCAATTCTGGCCACGATTCCAAGCAAACCACCGGCAGCCACCAGCAAACCGGCCTCGGAAACCGACATACCAACCACCTCGTGGGCCCACAGAGGGAAGAAACGGCTGCTGGCGCCACCAACCGTGCCAGCTAACAGAGCATAAAGCGTGAGACGCCAGATCCACGGTGGCACGGCATCGTCAGCGACATCGACGGTCTCCGTGAACTCAGCTCGAGCAGCCGATTCGGGGGCACCTGGACCGCCGTTCGCCGGCCCGTCACCGACCGGCACCGCCTCGGAGTCACGAGGCAGGGCCAACACAACGGCAATTCCAATCCAGAAGAAAATGGCGTATACCCAGACTGCTCCGCGCCAGCCGATCCACAGCGCCAGCGTCGGCAAGGTCAGACCAGAGAGGAAGATCCCGAATTGGACACCTGACTGCTTGATGCCGGTAACCGTCCCTCTGGCGCCGACCGGAACCCTTTCGGCAATCAATGCGTTAGTGGCAGGGTTTCCCCACCCCTGCGGGAGACCACCGATCACGGCCGCCACCGTCAGCATGGCGGCATTGGGCGCCAGCGCCATGACCGCCATGCTTGCCCCGCTCAAAACCATGACCACCAGGGCGGCCGACCGAGGACCGATCCGATCGGTAACCCGACCCGACCACGGTGCGGTCACAGCACCGACCATGGTGTTCACCGCCCCGATCAAGCCAATCATGGTTCGGCTCAGCCCAAACTCATCCAGCAGATCCACCGTCAGAACGGCAACGGCGAACAGGTAAAACGATGACCCTGTCATAACCCATACCAACAGGACAGGTAGTCCGAAACGGCCGGCTCCGGACTCGCCGGCCGCGGTCAATTGCCGAAGGCCTCTCCAGGGACACCGGATGCGGTCTCCCGTGGGGTGTGATCCTCCCCGGTTTCGAAGCTTCGCATCAACTCATGACCCCTCGCTTGCTCACGTGTTCCACCGGGATTGAACCAGGCGGTACCGAACCCGTACGTCCGGGCAGCGTCGAGAGTATCGAGGTTGTCGTCCACTATGAGAATCAAGTGGGCCGGTACGCCGGTCACTCGGCGCAACACTTCAAAGAGCGGCACTTCAGGCTTACGGACCCCCACCGAGCCGCTAACCACCCACTGATCGATCAAGCTGTCCAGACTGTGGCTGATCCGAAGCTTGTTCGCCCACTCGGCGGCGTCGTTGGTAATACAGGCGGCCCGGATTCCGTGCGATCGCAGGCGACGCAGATACTTGACCACCCCAGGTGTCAGCTGATGCAAAGCAAGGTATTCGTGATCAAGGTAGTTTGCGTCGCCGAAGACGCCGATTGCGGGCCAGAAGGACGCCGTGGTCATCCGACCCAGACTCATCTCGCGAGCTCTGGCACTGATCTGCTCGTCAGGCACGGTAGACCCACGGCTGCGGGCAAACGGAATCAGAAGCCTGTTGATGTCGTCGCCCTCTTGGTACAGGACGCCCATGCCGTCGAGGGCCACCACCTGGAATGTGCCCGGACGATGCCGCAGCGAGCCGTCACCGAGATTCAGATCGCCCTGCGAGGCGTCGACAGACTCAGCCCGATTGACAGCCCGGCCCCTGGCGTCAACCGGCCCTTGAACTCTGGGCCGGGATCGCTGACGACGGCGGCTACCCAGATAACGCAGGAAGCGGGCCAGCAGAATGATGGCGGCCAACACTCCAGCGACAACCGAAACACCGCGAAGGACCTGTGCCAAGATCGAACGTTCAGTGGTGGCCAAGGCGACAGAGAGCTCGCCCTCCAGAAGCGTTCGCTGCCACGACGACGTCACCGACGTTTCACCTTGGGCCCTGGACCCGGTCGACAGATCCTCTTGGAGTTGGCCGGGCATGGTGGCCGTGAACTGAACGCTGACGTCTTCTTCTTCAGCGCCGTACAACTCGGCCAGCGTCTGCAAGGACTGTGTCTGGCCGATCAGTACCTGCTCCAGCTGCTGATCTGAGAAGATGTCGAAGCCCCCGGACACGTCGAGACGGCCGTTGAGAGAGTACGCCAGCTGACCGAAACTCTGCTGACGGGCCAAGACGAAGTCCTTGAAGATGCCGTCCTCGCCTCCGAGCTCCTCCAAGATGTCGGTCATCTGCGGCGGGTCGCCGAACGGTTTGCTGGCCCGAATCTCGATGCCGCCAGTGCTGGTCTCAGTTGGAGGTTCAGTTTGCCAACCGGACTCGGCCAGATCTTCGAGCGGGATACCGGTGGCGTTCTCCTCCAGATCGCGCAAAGCGTCGGCCGCCTCGGCATCAAGCTCAACAGAGGCTTCGACCACACCGGAGCCATCGTCGGCGACCGTCACGTCAACTTCAAGGTCGGCTTGACAGGCCGAGGTAAACAGCGCTGTCAACAGTAGACCCAGCGTTGCCGGGCGGCGAACAAGTCGACGATTCAGGCGCGATATTGCGGCGTGGTCCAAATCCACGCCGTCAACACTACTGGCGTATGACGCGACAATGGGCCCGCCGCCGAAGCGACAGGCCCGTCATTCACAAATTCGGTCGGCCGGATTGGCCTGCCGTCTAGGTCTCTTCGCCAGCTTCTGCTAGCTCAGGCGTGGATGGAGGCTCAAAGCCTTCGTGGGCAGTGAAGCTCAGACCCCGCTTGCCGTTCTCGTCGGTTTCGACGTCGACAACGATGATCTGCCCGGCCCGGAACTCCTTGTACAGCAGCTTCTCGGACAGGATGTCTTCGATCTGACGCTGAATGGCCCGACGCAGCGGGCGAGCGCCCATGGTGGGGTCATAGCCGACATCAGCCAAGTGATGCTTGGCCTCGACGGTCAGCTCCATACCGATTCCCTGGCCTTCGAGCTGGTTAACAGTGCGCTTGATCATCAGGTCGACGATCTCGGTCACTTCGGCTCGGCTCAGCTCATGGAACACGATGGTTTCATCGATGCGGTTGAGGAACTCGGGTCGGAAGTGAACCTTGAGCGCCTCATTGACCTTTTCCTTCATCCGCTCGTAGGTCACAGCCTCGTCGTTCTTGGAGAAGCCGAGGGTGGCCTTGCGCAGATCTTGGGTTCCCAGGTTGGAGGTCATGATCAGCACGGTGTTACGGAAGTCGACCGAACGGCCCTGCGAGTCGGTGAGTCGGCCTTCCTCCAGAATCTGGAGCAGAGCGTTAAAGACGTCGGGGTGGGCCTTTTCGATCTCGTCGAACAGCACCACGGAGAACGGCTTGCGGCGCACCGACTCGGTCAGCTGGCCACCTTCCTCGTAGCCGACGTAACCGGGAGGTGAGCCGACCAGGCGGCTGACCGTGTGCTTCTCCATGTACTCCGACATGTCGAGGGTGATCAGGGCCTTGTCGTCACCGAAGAGGAACTCCGACAGTGTCTTGGCCAACTCGGTCTTGCCCACACCGGTGGGGCCAAGGAAGATGAACGAACCGGACGGACGGTTGGGGTCCTTGAGGCCGGCCCTGGTACGACGGATCGACTGGGAGACGGCGTGAATGGCGTCCTCTTGGCCGATGACTCGCTTGTGCAGCTCGTCTTCCATGCGCAGGAGCTTTTCGGTCTCCTCCTCGGTGAGTTTGTACACAGGGATGCCGGTCCAGATAGACAGCACTTCGGCGATGGATTCCTCGTTGACCTCGTCGAACAAGTCGACACCGGAGGCCTTGATCTCGGTCTCCATCTCTTCCTTCTTGCCCAGCAGTTCCTTCTCTGAGTCACGAAGGCGACCGGCTTCTTCGAAGTCCTGTTGCTCTACCGCTTCCTTCTTGCGGTTGACGACCTCGGAAAGCTCGTTCTCGATCTCTTTGAATGCCGGCGGGGTGGCCATGCGCTTGATCCGAAGCCTTGAACCGGCCTCATCGATGAGGTCGATTGCTTTGTCCGGCAGGTGGCGGTCGGAGATGTAGCGGTCGGCCAGGTTGGCCGACGCCACCAAAGCCTGGTCGGTGATGGTCACACGATGGTGACTCTCGTAACGGTCCCTAAGGCCTTTGAGAATCTCGATGGTGTGCTCAACCGTCGGCTCCTCAACCTTGATGGGCTGGAAACGGCGCTCAAGAGCAGCATCCTTCTCTAGGTGCTTGCGATACTCGTCAAGGGTGGTGGCACCGATGGTTTGAAGTTCGCCTCGGGCCAACATCGGCTTGAGAATCGAGGCTGCGTCGATAGCGCCTTCAGCTGCTCCGGCTCCCACCAAGGTGTGGAGCTCATCGATGAACAGAATGATGTCGCCTCGGGTCTTGATTTCCTTCAAGACCTTTTTGAGGCGTTCCTCGAAGTCGCCGCGGTAGCGAGAACCGGCGACAAGCGCACCCAGGTCCAGCGTGTAGAGCTGCTTGCCGTGGAGAGTTTCTGGAACCTCGTCCTCGGCGATCTGCTGGGCCAGGCCCTCGACGATGGCGGTCTTGCCAACACCGGGCTCACCAATGAGAACCGGGTTGTTCTTCGTGCGCCGGGACAACACCTGCATGACCCGCTCGGCTTCACGGGCTCGGCCGATGACCGGGTCGAGCTTTTTCTCGCGAGCCAGCTGGGTCAGATTGCGGCCAAACTGGTCGAGGATGAGCGAGCCTGACGGGCTGTCTGATCCGCTTCCACCGCTGGTGGCCGACGTCTTACCTTCGCCGGTGGCACCGCTTGAGCCCGAGGGGCCGGAGTAGCCGGACAGAAGTTGAATGACCTGCTGACGAACCCGGGACAGATCGGCACCCAACTTCACCAACACCTGCGCCGCGACACCCTCACCCTCACGGATAAGACCGAGCAGAATGTGCTCGGTACCGATGTAGTTGTGGCCCAACTGGAGCGCTTCACGCAGCGACAGCTCCAGCACCTTCTTGGCCCGAGGGGTGAACGGGATGTGCCCGCTGGGGGACGAACCGCCCTGCCCAATGATGTCCTCAACCTGGTTGCGCACGGCCTCCAGGGAAATCGACAACGCCTCAAGTGCCTTGGCGGCGACGCCCTCGCCCTCGTGAATGAGCCCGAGCAGAATGTGCTCGGTGCCGATGTAGTTGTGATTTAGGAGACGTGCTTCCTCCTGGGCCAGAACAACAACTCGGCGAGCTCGGTCTGTAAAGCGTTCGAACATGGAGATTCTCCCGTTTGGGGGGCTTGGTGATCAGCGATCAGGTGTGGGGTCGGAGGCTGTGGTGCTTGGAATTGGCGATCGAAAAGGCGGGTGCCGACGAAGCGAGTCACCGCCAAAGGCGAAGCGATAAGTCTACTGGGCTGGGGGGAGTCTAGGTCCGGGACCCGTCCTCATACTAGATAGTCGGTCGTTATCACTCTAATCCTGAGTCTGCCAGGTAGAGAGTCGAGAGCACCTGTGCCCACGGATACAAGATGAATAGGCGGATGTAGGCGTTGCCAAGGCCGGCACTGATCCGCACCGCCATCGGGGACAACCCCAATCGACCCGTAACTATTTCCAAACCAGCTACGAAGTCGGGATCAGATGTCGTCTCGGGTCCAACGTCAGCCGAATGTCACGTCGAAAGCAGTTCTAATCGGTCGTTTATGCGTCCAGTCGAGCCCGTCGCGCCGTACGGTAGACATGTGGAAGGATCTCCCCTTCGTACATTGCCCACGGCAGCAGATGACAGTGCCCGGATCGAATCCATTCTGTTGAGCACCGTTCGGGTCGATGGCGACCCGTATCTCACTGAGATCGCGTCGCATCTCATCAAAGCCGGCGGCAAACGTCAACGCCCGATGTTCACCATTGTTTCCGCCGCCACCGGAGTGGACGACGGCGTCGCAGTACCCGACGACGTAGTCCGAGGCGGGGTGGCCGTCGAACTGGTCCAGGTCGGTTCGCTCTACCACGACGACGTGATTGACGAAGCCCAAATTCGGCGCACCGTTCCCAGCGTCAACGCACGGTGGGGAAACCTACGGGCCGTCTTGGCGGGTGATTTCTTGCTGGCCAAGGCCTCGGAAATCGCCGCCAGCCTCGGGACCGAAGTCGCCGGGCTGCTGGCCTCGACCATTGCCGAGCTTTGCAAAGGTCAGGTAGCGGAGCTTCAGACCCTGTTCAAAGTCGAGCGACGGGTGGATCAGTACTACCCGTCCATCGCCGGGAAGACCGCGTCACTCTTCGCCGCCTCAACTCGGATCGGGGCCATCGTCGGGGGCTTCGACACCGACACTAAGGACCGCCTAACCGAATTCGGCCGCCTCTACGGGATGGCCTTTCAGGTGGTCGACGACATTCTCGACGTCATCGCCACCGATGAGCAGCTCGGCAAGCCGGCAGGCAAAGACATGCTCGAAGGCGTCTACTCCCTCCCCGTTATCTACACGCTGGCCGCGGAACCCGGCGATCGGCTGCGGGAGCTTCTGGCCGATGGGTTGGACGATTCCGACCGTTTGGCTGCCATCGAGTGCGTCCGACAAGGACCTGGCATCGATCAGTCCCTCGAAGTAGCCGCCGGATTCGTGTCCGATGCCCGCAAGGAAATTCTTGAGGTGTCGGACAACAAAGCGGCCCATGCCTTGGCCGACACCGCCTCAGCCCTGTTGACCTCGGTCGAACAAATCCGTTAGGGGTCCTCGGGTAGGCCCACGTATTCGAAGTGGCCGGGATCGGCGTTCACCCAACGGTGACCTGAAACCAGGCCGGCGTCGGCCATGCGATTGAGCAGGATTGGATGTACCGGCGACCCCAGGGAGTAGTCGAGGTCGTTTCCGAAGTTGATGTCGGCGGCGATGCCCCAAGAGTGACGCGACAGACGTTGTGATCCCCCGATGAACCGCGGTGTCCAACAACCCTGGTACGCCGACGGATCGATCATGTCCTCTTTGCCGTCGCGAACCAGGCCGGACATGACTTCGACCAAGGCGTCGTTGAAGACCCGATGGCAGCGGACACGGCCAATAATGGGGATCCGACGCAGTTCGATGTTCTCCTCAAACCACGCTTCTTCGATCTTCACGCTTCTGCCAACCGAGGGCCTGAAGGAGAACTCACCAAATAGTTGCTTGACCTCCAGCGGCGACAGGACAGGAGTGGGGAGATCGCGCCCGGTGTCTGACTGGCCTCCGAAGACCCGAACTCCGACCCCACCGTTGGCCTCCAGCAAAAGCGACTCAAGCTCCGCGGCGTCGCCGTCATAGTCGATCAAAAGTGCCGGCCGAATCGACCCCGCTCCGGCTTCGGTAAAGTCGCCGGGATCGGCGAACACAATCTCAACCGGTCCGAACACATCGTCAGCCACAATCTCGACAACCGTCCCCGACCAGCCCGAATCGAACGTGATCTGCGAACCGACATCGAGCCTCCTCAACTCAGCGGATGACTCGCTCAGCAACAGATCACCGGAACCGAGGCCCGCAAGTGCTTCGGCGGCCCGAGGAAGCAATCGACCTAACGCGCTGCTATCTCGGTAAGCGCGGGCGTCAAGCTGAATCCGAAATCCATCGCTCACCTCGTCGACCGTTCGATTGGCGGCGTTCGTGGTGCTCACTAAGTTGACGACAGCAACGTCGACCTGGGCCAAGGAACGAACCCCATCGGTGGAAACGGCGGCCGATCGCAGTTCCGGCGTCAATCCGGACGGTACGAACACCCAGGCCGGTTCATCTTGTCCATGACTGGTGTCCGACCTTTCGCTCTCGTCGGCGGCATTGGCCACGGGATCCGCGGTGGTCGATAACTCGGTTGAGGTTGCGACAGCGACCGACGTCGTCGGCGCCTCGACCGACTCCGCTGCATCAGAGGGCGCAACCGAATCGGTGCAAGCCGACGTCAGGGCCAATAAGAACGTCAGCCCGATCAATCCTCTGGTCATCCGATTGGCCAGTCGAGTCATCGCTCAGCCTTTCCCCAAGCGCGACGCCTCGACTGCATCGACCAGTTCGTCCATTGATGGACGGGCATCAGGTGAAGCCGGGCGAAAGACTTTGTGCAACGAACCATTGGGGGCGAAAATGGCGTCGCCTCCCAGTTGGCGCGTATCGTCAACCGGCTTGCGCATCCGCCGTCCTCGCCGCAACAGGCCGGCATACATTCGGAGCGTGCCCGGGTTGTAGACCCGCCAAACCGACGTTCTCGACAACTGGAAGGCACGGTAAACACGACGTTCAGGATCGGACAACCATGCCATGTCAGGCCACTCAGCGACCTGTTGGTCGCGCTCCAGCATCGCTCGACGGTGGACGGACAACTGTTCTTGCTCGGCAAAGCTAATGACGGCGATGTGGGTGTCACCAAACCGTTCCCGGTGTTCGCTCACGGCGAGCACGTGCTCCTGGCATGGCAGTCACATCAAGTGGCGATGAAGGACGACCAGCACAGGACGACCCAGATGATCGCCAAGACGCCAGCGATCGCCGTCATGGTCGAAAAGCTCGAGGCCGTTTGGGAAATCGTCGTTCGTCGACCCGCCGAAGCCGGTTGATGGTTCGCCCATAGCTTCCATGCTTGCAGATTCACGGGCCGCCGTCCGATCATGTTCGAATCGTTCGCAGTGGTTTCAGACGACGATTAGCCTGAAGGCCATCATGGAACTACATCCCAGCGCACAACGGGTTAAAGACTTTGCAGCCGCCGGTGGCGTCGGCATCGAACCCATCGAGTTTCCCAATGACGGTGCCCGCACGGCGGCCGACGCCGCCAACGCCGTTGGGTGCCAGGTCGACCAGATCGCCAAGTCCATGATTTTCGACGCTGACGGCGAGTTGGTGTTGGCTCTGACGGCCGGATCAAACCAGGTCGACGCGGTCACGTTGGCCAGTGTTGTCGGCGCCGCCAAGTGTGGACGAGCCGACATCGGCGACGTTCGCGACACCACCGGATACGCCATCGGAGGCGTGCCCCCGTTCGGCCATAACCAACAGCTCCGAGCCTGGATCGATCCACATCTCATGACGTTCGACACGGTGTGGGGAGCAGCCGGAACACCCCGGCACGTCTTCCCCATCAGTCCGGCAGCTCTCGTGGAGCTGACCAAAGCCACCCTGGCCGACTTCACCAAGTGACCCAAAGTATGACGGCACCGACCGCCGAGCCCAACATCACCTTCTTCGACGACATCGAGGCCTACCCCGGTGCCCTCAGCTACGCGCCAGGTGAGACAGTCGCTCTCCACGTCTCATCCCGAGCGGCCCGATACCACGTTCTTATCGAGCGTTGGGGAGCGGAGCGAACTCCGGTCTGGTCGGCCACCGATTTGGAAGCCGCCTACCACCCGGCCCCTGAAGACGCCTATAGCCACGGGTGCGATTGGCCTGAAGCCGTTCAGGTCCCGATCGACGAATCATGGCGCTCAGGCTTCTACCTGGTCACACTCACCGCCGTAGGTGCCCGTGCCGGGCGCGATGTGGCCTACACCGGCTTTGTGGTCCGCGCCGGAGTGTCAGAGCGCCGATCCAACACGCTGCTGGTTCTGGCCACCAACACCTGGAACGCGTACAACACCTGGGGCGGCAAAAGCCTGTACACCGGTGCCACCCAGGTGGCCTTTCACCGTCCCTGGGGTCGGGGAATGCTCTGGCGTATGTCGACAGAGCGTGACGACCGGAAAGCGCGACCTACCCGGTGGGGCGAAGAGCCGGACGTGGATGGTGAGGCGTTCCAACGCTACCGGCTGGCCAACGGCTACGCCGCCAGTATCGGATCATCGGGCTGGTATCAGTACGAACGTCGATTCGTGGAGTGGGCCGAGGCCGAAGGCTACACCTTCGACTATGCCGTCTCCAGCGACCTTGATGCCGACCGGTCGATAGCCGACGGCTACAAGCTAGTTCTCGGCATCGGCCACGACGAATACTGGTCGTCAGCCCAGCGCGACGCAGTCGAGTCGCACGTGGCCAATGGTGGGCGCTATGTCAGCCTCTCAGGCAACACCATGTTCTGGCAGGTCCGCATTGAACCAACCGGACCCAAGTCGTCGGACACGGCCAGCGCAACCATGGTCTGCCACAAATACACCGCCCACAAGAATGATCCAGTCATCGCCGAAGGTCGGCCCACGGAGATGACCGGCATGTTTGCCGACCCTGTCGTCGGGCGACCGGAAGCCTCGTTTCTTGGCGGCGGCTCAGCCTGGGGCCTCTACAACCGTTTCGGGCAGGCCGTGAGACGGGGTTCCGGCGCCTTCACGGTCTATCGCCACGACCACTGGTTGCTGGCCGGAACGGACTTGGGTTACGGCGACCTACTCGGGGCTCGTGATGGGGTAGTCGGCTATGAGACCCTTGGCTGTCGGATCCAGTTCGACGACTACCAGCTGCCGATCCGGGCCGGAGGTGACAGCACTCCCGAGGACATGGACATCATTGCGTTCAGTCCGGCCTCCAACTGCGGGGTCGGCGACTACCCAAAGTCCATTTCCGCTCTGAGCGACCAGGGGGATCTGGAGTTCATCGCCAAGCGGATCCATGGGGGCCTCGACGCTGACTCGTTGGCGAAAGCTCGCTACGGCACGGCGATCATCGCCGTGGCTCGCCCCTTCAACACCGGTGGCGAGGTCATCACTATCGGAACCACCGACTGGGTCTTCGGCCTACCGGATGATCCTGACGTCGTCCAGGTAACCCGCAATGCCCTGAACGGCACCCACTAGACGGATCGACCGCCGAAGCGCTCAAGTCGGCGCCGGGATTGGTCGACTGTTTGGGCGTGACTTTTGCCGCCGGCATCGGCGACCTCCCGAGTGCAATTCTCGAAACTCATCAATCTGCAATTCGGCAATCTGCAACTCATGAATCGGAGTACCCGAGCGCGCTGGCTGATGCGATCGGACAGCTTGATCGTCTCTTGGGCTGCGTGCGCGGCCCGGTCTGCGTCCTCGTTGTCGGACGCAGTGGAAACATGGTCTTCTCCGGCGACCGACGCCACGAGCAACAGTCATCACGACTCCACACCCTCATCGAGCCCCAGCCAGCGTCCGGCGACGTCGATGGTGAGCCACTGGCGGTGCTGGCGTTGGCCCCGCTCCAAAGCCCGGCCGAGGGTGAACAGTTGGCCCGACTGTGGCACGTCCGAGGGGCCGAAACCGTAGGCGTGGCCACCAGTCTTCGATCCGACGACGGAGACTCCCTGCTGGCCGCAGCGCTGTCGGCTTTCGTCCAGGCACGAGAGTTCAACATCAACGGCGTGATCATCTGCCCTGATGATGAGAGGTCCTGGACGTTGAAGACCAATAGTCCGACAGGAGCCTAAAGGAGCGGCAACAATCAGCCGATCCGTAACGGTATGCCATTGGCTATGTGTACCGGGCGACCGAGAGCAGTACGTTCAGGCTGCCAAATCAGCAACATTGCCAGAGGCGCATCATGACAGCGGCTGAACAGCCGAACGTCTTCGACCTGACCGACTTGATTGCGTCGGCCGAGCGTCTCCCCGTACCAGTGGTCATTCTCGACATGGACGGCGTCACCTACTACGCCAACGGCCTCTACTGTGACTTGGTCAAAATGGACCTCCGTGCCGTGTTGGAGCGAACCACCTCGGACGCCGTGGTAATCGAGGACGCCAACACTCAACTCGATCCCTTCTTTGGAACCAGAGTGGGGCAGGTCACCGGGCCCTACCAGGTGCGAACCATTCGTGCCGACGGAAGCTCGTTTCTCGGCTCGTGGATGGTTCGCCGCGATGAAGAGACTCAGCTGTTCATTAGCGTCTTGCTGGACATCACCGAGGAATACGAAGAACAGCAAGAGCTGCGAAAGAGGGCGTCAACCGACCACCTGACCGGCCTCCTCAACCGCTCTGGCCTTGCCTCATCGGCCGACGAATTGTACGAGGGCCGGGATTTCTCGATCGCCGCGATCGTTGACCTGGACAAGTTCAAAATGGTCAACGACTTCTTCGGGCACGCAGCCGGGGACCATTTGTTGGAGGTCATCGCAGAACGTCTGGCTGCCGTGGTACCAATCGACTCCCTGGTCGGCCGGATGGGCGGCGATGAGTTCGTGGTTCTACTCAGCCCTGACTCTCCGCTTCTGGCCAACGAGGTTGGGGAGCGTATCGCCACCGTCTTCGACGAGCCCGTCACCGTGCAAGCTCTTCATCTACCGGTGGGCGCAAGTATCGGCGTCAGCTCTGGAACTCCGCGGCCGGACCTGGACGACCTACTACGCGAAGCCGATGCCGCAGCCTACGAAGCCAAGGACCGCGGCGGCTCGAGGTATGTCGTGGCCAACGCCGCCATCGTCGACCTTCAGCGCCAGAAAATCACAATGCAGCGGCAGATCCGTGAGGCCATGGGCACAGGTCAATTCGTTCCGTGGTTCCAACCCATTGTTCGTCTCGCCGACCTGAAACCGGTGGCCCACGAAGTGCTTGTTCGTTGGGTGAGACCCGGTAACGAGATAGTGGCCGCCAGCCAGTTCATTGATACGGCGATCGAGAGTGGTTTGTTCTCGCAAATGTCAGCCGAAGCCAGACACCTTGCCATCGACCAAGCCGCCGGCTGGCCAAGTGAGATCGGACTGACGCTAAACCTGTCGGCAGGAGAACTGCTCGCTCCCAAGACCGTCAGCCAGCTGATGGAACAGCTGAAGCCAAGTGGCCTCGCACCGGAACGGGTGATGATCGAGCTAAGCGAAGCGGTCCTTACCAACCATCCGGAAGGGGCATCCAGGGCAGTACGTGCCCTGGCCGCCAGAGGGTTTACCTTGGCTCTGGACAACTTCGGGAAGGAAGCTACCTCGTTGACACAGCTGGCCCAGCTTCCCCTGACCACGGTCAAACTCGATGTCGGCCTGCTGGCCGAATGTCGGCGAAATGATCGGGGAAAGGCCCTACTGGCCGGTCTGGTCGACATGCTTGCCTCCATGAATCTCAACATCATCGCCCAAGGAGTGGAAACAGCCGAAGATCATCAATGCCTCGCCCAGTTGGGTATCGTTTATGGGCAGGGCTGGTTCTACGACCCTCCCGCTCCCGCCGTCGAGCTCGATGCGGAAAGCTCCGAAGGTCTGTTCATTCTCGACAGCGGCTCCTGAGCGAGCCCACGACCTAACCTGGGTCCGGTGGCCGTTCACGAATCGATTGACCTAACCGACGTCGAGTTGTTCGACCGTTTCGTTCACGGCCGTCTGTCAAAATCGCAATGGACGCACGAAGCCCATTTGGTCGCATGCTGGGTGGCGCTGCAAACACGCACACCAACCGAGACCGTCGACTTTCCGCGCGACGCAATCAAGTCCCACAACTGCGGGGTTGGAACGGCGAATACCGACACCTCGGGTTATCACGAAACGCTTACCGTTTACTTCACCGCAGCAGTGGCCAATGCCGGTGCCAAGGCCCCGGCTGACCTCAACGCCGCTCCCCACTGCTCGAGTGCCGCCGCCCTCCAATTCTGGAGCAGGGATGAGCTATTCTCTACCGCTGCCCGACAGCGATGGAAGGGGCCGGACCTCTCGCCTCTTCCGATCGGGGTCAGGGCTCTCGTCGACCAAATTGTTGGCGACTAGTCCGTTTGTTCGGGTCGCAACGTCGGGAACAGAACAACGTCTCGAATGGTGGGAACGTCGCACAGCAACATGACCAGTCGGTCCATGCCGATTCCGAGTCCACCGGTCGGAGGTAGGCCGTATTCGAGCGCCCGGAGATAGTCTTCGTCGACCACCATGGCTTCGTCGTCACCGGCCTCCCGCTGGCGCACCTGGTCCTCGAACCGATCCCGCTGGTCGTCTGGATCAATCAACTCAGTGAAGGCGTTGCACAACTCTCGACCAGCGACCACGGCCTCAAACCGTTCGGTGAAGCCAGGGTTTTCCCGATGTTGGCGGGACAACGGCGAAACTTCGACCGGATAGTCGGTTACGAAAATCGGACCCCACAGCTCGGGCTCCACAGCCTTCTCATAGATTTCGAGAATCAGCTTGCCATGCCCGTAGTCCGCCTTCGCCTCGGCGCCATGGCGCTCGGCCACGGCTTCAAGAGCCGATCGGTCCATCGTCAAAGCGAGTCGTTCACCGGTGGCCTCTTCGATCAGGTCCACCATTGACGCCCGTCGCCACGGTGCGCTGAGATCCATCTCACGACCGCCGTAGGACAGTTGGGTCGACCCGGTTATCTCCATGGCCAGGTAAGCGACCAGATTCTCGACCAACTCCATGATGTCGCCGTAGTCGGCGTAAGCCTGGTAGAGCTCCAACATGGTGAACTCAGGGTTGTGTCTAGTGCTAATGCCTTCGTTGCGGAACACCCGCCCAATCTCGAAGACCCGTTCCAGTCCGCCGGCAACGAGTCGCTTCAGGTACAGCTCGGGAGCGATTCGAAGGAAAAACTCCTGATCGAGAGCATTGTGGTGCGTAACGAACGGACGGGCCGCCGCTCCACCAGGAATGGGGTGGAAGATGGGGGTCTCGACCTCAATGAAGTTGTGCTCGGTCTCCAACCAGCGACGGGTGAGCGACATGATGCGGGATCGGGTGACGAACACGTCCCGACTCTCCGGCGTTACCCACAAGTCGACGTAGCGCTGCCGGTACCGCATGTCCTGATCGGAGAGGCCGTGAAACTTGTCGGGGAACGGCCGCCTGGTAGGAGCCAACAGCGACCACGATTCGACCTTGACCGACAGCTCCCCCTTGCGAGTCTTCATAACTTCGCCGGATACACCAATCCAGTCGCCAAGAGACAGGCCGCAGAAGTCCTCGAAGTCCGGGGTGACCTTCGAAGGAGCAAACAGCTGAATACGGCCACCAGAGTCCTGCAAGGTCCCGAACGCCAGCTTGCCCTGGACCCGACGCAACATCAGCCGCCCCGCGATGGTGGCCTGAACCCCGGTTTCGGTGCCGTCTTCGATGCCGTCGTACTTCTCGCGCAGAGCGGCGGAATCGGTATCAGGATCGAAGCGGTATGGAATAGCGCGGCCAGCTGACTGTTCGTCGGCCGGCTCGGCGCTCTCGTCAGTCTGAGATTGAACCACGGGCCCGAGCATATCGGGCCCGTGGTTTACGTGTTTCGGATTGGATCTTGGTCTACCGCGTCTACTGAAGGTTGCTCTGGGCGGGAAGACCGAAGTTGATCCGATGCGATGTGCCAGTCAGCTCCAGAAACTCGTTGCTCTCAGCCATATACATGGCCAGCGCACCGCGCGGTGTTCCGGACCGCAGAACGTTGGCCCAGTAGTCGATTCCTTTAGTGCTCGGCACTCGGCAAAGCTGCTCGAACATATAGGTGACAAACTCCCGATCATCCAGTTCCTGAAGGGGTCGGGCCTCTTCCATGGGGATCAGGTTGTTGGCTAGCTTTAGCTGGCTGATGCCGCTCTCGCGTTTGCCAACCCAGAAGTCGAGGGCCTTGGTCGACGGCTCGCGACCGAGTGTCATCACAAACAAGCGCCAGACCTGGTGTTCGGTGGCTGCTCCGAGTGATCCCACTCCGCTGAGGAAATCGGGGGTACAAGCAGGTGGCAGCGAGATGGTGGCTCGTTCAACGATTGGGGGCGGCAACACAGCCGGTGGCCCCTGGGCTCCAATGAGCCCCTGAGGACCGGTGTCGCCCTTGTCGCCCTTCGGACCTTGAGCACCAGCATCACCGGTATCACCCTTGTCACCCTTCGGACCTTGAGCCCCGGTATCACCCTTGTCACCCTTTGGACCTTGAGCCCCGGTATCACCCTTGTCACCGGTATCACCCTTGTCACCCTTCGGACCTTGAGCACCAGCATCACCGGTATCACCCTTGTCACCCTTCGGACCCTGAGCACCAGCATCACCGGTATCACCCTTGTCACCCTTCGGACCCTGAGCACCAGCATCACCGGTATCACCCTTGTCACCCTTCGGACCCTGAGCACCAGCATCACCGGGATCACCCTTGTCACCCTTCGGACCCTGAGCCCCAGCATCACCCTTCGGGCCGGCAGGCCCGGCGGGCCCCGGTGGGCCCTCGATGATCACTGGTTCTACAGGTTCCTCGGGCTGCTCGGGGGAGCGACATTCCGCTACTGAGCCCGGCGAGTCGGCCTTGTTGTAGAACAGCCCGGTAAACCAACTGATGTGTCGCGTCGACTGATCTCCCGGCTCGGCCCCTGCTGGAGGTGGCCCCAAACCCGGCTTGTATTCGCCCAGCATTTCGGCGGGATCAAAGTAGGGAAAGACCGAGTAGCCCAAGTCAAGGTCGATTTCGCTCGATGTGGCTCGGCTGTTGTCAGCGAATACTGCGCTAATCATCCCCAGTGCATCGCTCTTCTCCTCTGAGACATTGTCGCCCTGATTGGCACGCCCGTCAGAGAGCCACATTGTTCCAGACGACGTAACCAGCAGTGCGGTGCCTGCTCCGGCACGACCAAGACGTCGGTTGAAGTCGCCGACCGCCACCAGCTGGGAGCTCGGCGCGGCGTACCATGCGGCATCGGCACCGACGCCGGGCAGTCGCCAAACCGAGGCGACGCCATTGGCACCGTCGATGGCATCGAATACGAAAGCATGGTTTCCACCGCTGGAATCGGCAGCGAATTCGACGGCGTAGCCGCCTTCGCCTAGTTGAGGGCCGTTGTCGACCCAAGCCTGAACAACAGGCGGCAGGATGCAGCCGCCTACCACCTCTTGCTTGGCCTGACCCGCTGCGGCCTGGGCCGGAACAACAATTCCGGCCACAGCGACAAGCAAAGAAACCATTGCCAGTTGAACACTTCTCAGTGCATCGCCCATCAGAACTCAAACTCCTCATTTAACACTCTTACGTGACATCACAATCGAATGCGGGGCCACGAAGTTGAGAATTTGACGATGGGCCCTTCGGACCTTTCCAACGACAGCGCGCCGGTCGAGAACGGCTGCGTGGTTGAAGTCGATCTGCCCTAAGCTGGAGCCTTCGGCAGGCAGACCGCAACTGAGGGAGGCGGCTTTGCACATCATTAGGCAACTATGTGGTGGCGCGTGCGTCGTGGGCTTCAACAGCTTCACCGACGAACGAGGAAGCTTCACCGTGCCATACGAGACCAAAGCGGCAATGGAGCTCGGACTCCCCGAGCGTTTCGTCCAGGACAATCACTCCGTTTCGAGCAAGCCGGGCACAGTGCGAGGACTCCACCTGCAGCTTGCTCCGTTCGAACAGGGAAAGCTGGTGCGTGTGCTTCGAGGAGCGGTACAGGATGTCGTCGTTGATCTACGACCGGACTCGCCGACGCTGGGAGACTACGAGCAGGTAGAGCTACGCGACGGCGACAACCAGGCCCTTTGGATTCCAGTCGGTTTCGGTCACGGATTCTGCACGCTGGAACCGGACACAGAAGTGTTTTACAAAGTGGACGGCCCCTACGCCCCACAGTCAGAACTGTGCGTGGCCTGGGATGACCCCATGCTCGCCATCAACTGGCCTGTCGAAGCCGGTTCGGCCACGTTGTCCGACAAAGATCGAGAAGGCGTCTCGTTCGATGAGGCGATGGCCATTATCGGCGGTGATGGTCAATGAGAGTCGCTGTAACCGGCGGGCTGGGATTCATCGGCTCAGCAGTACTACGCCACCTGCTTTCGGACATCGACGAGGACACTCCGGAGGTCCTCAACATTGACAGAGGCACCTACGCCGCCACAACAGGGGCAGTGGCTGCGGTGTCCCATCTGGCCAACTACCGGCAGGCAAACGTCGACATCGCCGACGGTGAGGCGCTGCGGACAACACTGGAGGACTTCGAGCCCGACGCCGTGGTTCACCTCGCAGCCGAATCCCATGTCGACCGTTCGATCGACGGGCCGGGTGAGTTTGTACGGACCAACGTGGTTGGTACCTTCGAAATCCTGCAGGCTGCCCGACTGGAAGCCGAACGTCGCTCGATCCTCGACCAGTTCCGCTTCGTTCATGTCTCCACTGACGAAGTCTTCGGCTCTCTGACCATGGACGCCAAACCGTTCGACGAGACAACGGCCTACGATCCGCGCTCACCCTATTCGGCGTCCAAGGCCGCGTCGGATCACTTCGTTCGAGCCTGGCACGAAACGTACGGACTCCCGACCATCATCACGAACTGCTCCAACAACTACGGTCCGTTTCACTTTCCTGAGAAGCTGATCCCGTTGATGATCATCAAAGCCCGGGCCGGTCAGCCGTTGCCGGTCTACGGCACAGGCGACAACGTCCGCGATTGGTTGTACGTCGAGGATCACGCCCGAGCGATCGTCGGAGCCTTGCGCCGCGGTCAACCCGGTGAAACCTACGCCATCGGGGGGAACGCCGAGCGCTCGAACCTGGAAGTGGTGGAGACCATCTGCGACCTCGTCGACGAAGCCGAGGGCGACAGCGTTGGCGGCCGAAGAGAGCTCATAACCTTCGTCAAGGACCGCCCCGGCCACGACCTGCGCTACGCCATCGATTCAAGCAAAGCCCAGCGAGAACTCGGGTGGAAGCCCTCGGTCGACTTCACTGAAGGACTGCGCCGGACTGTCGATTGGTACGTGGCCAACGAGTCATGGTGGCAGCCACTGCTGGACGAGCGCTACGCAGGAGAGCGTCTCGGAACGAGCGCAGGTGAGGCTCGACGGTGAGCTCCAAGCCGGTCAACACACTCAACCCTCTCGGCCGCAAGGGCATCATCCTCGCCGGTGGCACCGGTACCCGGTTGCATCCCGTCACCATCGGGGTGTCCAAGCAACTCCTGCCGGTTTACGACAAACCGATGATCTACTATCCCGTCTCCACCCTGATGTTGGCTGGCATCACCGAGATCCTCATCATCACCACCCCACAGGATCAAGCGTCGTTTGTTCGCCTGCTTGGCACTGGCCAGCAGTGGGGTATCAACTTCCGTTACGCCACTCAAGCCGATCCAAACGGGCTGGCCGAAGCGTTCCTGATCGGAGCGAAGTTCCTAGGTACGTCGCCGTCGTGTCTGATTCTCGGCGACAACCTGTTTTACGGCAGCGGATTCAGCGGCCAACTCCAATCGGTGTCATCCCAAGCCGACGGGGCGTGCGTCTTCGCTCAACAGGTCTCCGACCCGGAGCGTTACGGCATTGTTGAGATGGACGACCACGGCCGAGCCCTCAGCATCGAGGAAAAACCGGTGGTGCCGAAGTCTTCGTGGGCGGTGACAGGCCTGTACTTCTATGACGACCAAGTGGTCGACATCGCCAGATCAATCCGTCCTTCCGGCCGGGGCGAGCTGGAAATCACCGACGTCAATCGGACCTACCTGGAAGAGGGTCAGCTCAGCGTGGCTCAGTTGAGCCGCGGGTTCGCCTGGCTCGACACCGGAACCTTCAACTCCATGGTGGAGGCTGCCGAATTCGTGCGTGTAATCGAACAACGGCAACGTCAGAAGATCGCCAGCCCCGAAGAGATCGCCTGGCGGTTGGGCTACATCGATGACGAGAAGCTCGTAGCACTGGCAGAACCCCTGCTCAAGGGTGGGTATGGGCGCTACTTGACCGAGCTGGTCACCGGCCCCTGACAAGATTTGCCTAAGTCCGGGCAGACCCGGGCGACATCAGGTCACGTTCTTGAGTGGCCAGCGCTCGTTCGAGGTTGACGAGGAATGCGACCGTCGGGACATCTAAAGGCTCGTTCGAACGTAGAACTCTCTCAACGCGAACCTGGTTTAGCCAAGGGAGCTGAGCCAACGCCTGAGGAGGGTTCGCCTGCCAACTTCGTGTGACGGCCCCGGCCAGGCTAGTTGTGCCTGTTGGGGCGTGTCTCGCTCCGTTTAGTCTTTGCAGAACCTTCTTGGTCGCCCTACGGGTGTCCCGTCGCACCCTGGTCGCTCTAACTACCAGAGAGTCGTCGTAGAGGTGGACTGGCTTCAAGCCACCGGCCAGAGGTGCGTGTGCGAGCTCCGGCGACAGCATCTCCAACATCCGGACAAAGGTACGCGAATTCCGCCTGAGACCTGCCGGCACGTTGGCAGCCCATCTGACATATAGCGGATGAAAGAACGGTGAAAGGCGCGGGCGATCGACCGTTGTCTTTGAATAGGCCGGACCCGCCCAGCGCTGCATGCGGCCGAAGAGATAGATCTGGTCGGTCACCGCTGGCCATCCGCCCGGCAGGTCGCGGAAGTACTCCCAGGTTGCATCGTCAAGGGCACGGTTGCGGCCGGAATGGAAGTCCTCGGTCAGAATGGCTGTGTCGGCCGACTGGTTGACTGCGAGCCTCCAGCGAACCAAGTTGAATGCATCGGACCGGTCGAACTTCTTTCTCTCAGCTTGGCCGGCATAGTAGCTGCCACGGCCCAGTTCGCCGCCTTGACCGGTCAGTTGAGCCGGACCGGAAACAAGCGGTGAGATAGCATCGTAAACCGCTCCAGAAAGAGGATTCGCTGCGTAGTCTCGCCGCAAGCTGGCTGTCGTGACGCGTTCGACAATTTCCTGGTCTGCCCACTGGTCACTCATCGAGACTGGAATGAAGTGGTTTCGAACCCCCGATTGTTCTGCCAGATCAGCTGCGATTACTACATCTGGAGTCCCGGGTGTACCGATGGTCATCGTTTCGATGTGCTTCAGGTGGGCTTCGCTTGCGAGTGCGAACAGCAGGCGACTGTCCAAGCCCCCGCTCAGCTCCACAACCATCTCCCCGTATGCTTCCGAATAGGCTCGGAAGATCCGTTGCAGTGTCTCAAGACCGGCGGTCGCAGCATCTTCTACGGACGCATAGTCGGGAGCGTCGACAATCGCCGAAAGTTGTTCTCTCGAATCGAAGGTCGAAGTCGCCTTGCCGCTGATTAGTCTAACTTGCTCGCCGGCGACTAACTTTCGGACCCCTTTGAACATGGTCTGCTCTCCCAGAAAGCAACCTAGAAGCGAATAGACGCGGCCAGCTTCTTGGTCGAGGCCAGGCTGGACCAAGGCGGCGAGTAAACCTGAGGACGTAGAAACCAGACTTATGCCATTCGTCTCAGCAAGATACACGTGGCCCAACCCGACGGCATCTGTGCCCGCAGCTATCTCACTGGACATCAGGTCCAAAGCTGCATAACGGGAGGGCGGTGAGATGGTCGACAGCAAACGCGTTATTTGGCCTAAGTCGTGCGCCGAGGAAAGATGTCTATCTTCCACAATTTCGAGATCGTCCGTTATGTTCTTGCCCTCAGGCTGGGCGAAGACGAGCTGACCGCTCTGTGGACGATCAGCCATTGCCCCCACACGAAATAGCGCTGCCGATGAACTCTGACGCAGATCAACGATGTCCGAATTGTGGCTAAGGTCCGCAATTTTTTCGGTTGCCCGTTCGAGTAATGCCCGCCAGCTTTCGTCTGATACGGAATCCTCAGAACGAGATATAGCCAAGAAAAGAGCTGCCCTCATGACCTGTCCCTCCCTGGTCCTAGCCTGCTGTCCACCAATGGCGTGTCATTCCTGAACGCTATCGGACAACTGGTCGACCCGCCCGACACCCGGACGTTTGCCGCCAGTTGCCGAGGACGCCGACACCCGACCCCGGCGACCTTTGTCGGCGTGGGGCGAGCCACAAGGGTGTGACACGTTCTATTGTGGTGTCGTGACTCGTCATATCGCCACAATTACGGATGTCGCAGAGCGCCAGCTCTGTACTGGTTGTGGTGCCTGCGCCTACGCCCAGCCTGATGCAATTACGATGGTTGACGATCTGGACGCAGGTCGACGCCCAATCGTGTCGACCACCCACGCGGCCCCTGGCGAAACCGATGCCGCCCTTGGCGTTTGTCCGGGCATCGGCCTCTCGCACTCGCCTACCGACGATTCGAGTGTCATCGGAGAGCTCAGAGGCGAATGGGGCCCCGTACTGGAGGTTTGGGAAGGGTTTGCTGCCGACGACGAAATTCGGTGGGCCGGTTCGAGCGGCGGCGTAGCGACAGCCTTGGCCCTCCACTGCTTGGAGGAGGAGTCAATGGCTGGGGTGCTCCACATCCGCGCCAGGCCTGAGATTCCGTATCTGAACGAGACCGTACTAAGCAAGGATCGGGCTCAACTCATGGGTGCTACCGGATCTCGGTACGCTCCGGCTAGTCCATGCGAGCGGCTCGATTTAGTTGAGGCGGCAGAGGCCCCATGCGTCTTTATTGGTAAGCCGTGCGATGTGGCAGCGACTTCCAAGGCTCGACAGTCAAGCATCGACCTGGATCGAAATCTCGGCCTTACAATCGGCATTTTCTGTGCTGGAACGCCGACTACCCGGGGGACGCTTGAGATGCTAAACCATATGGGCGTCGATCCGGACGAGTTGACTTCACTACGATACCGCGGCAACGGCTGGCCAGGCCAAGCGGCGGCTCAGGGTGATGCTCAGACCGAAGTCTCAAAGCTTACCTACGATGAGTCCTGGGGCAAGATTCTCCAGCGGCACCGCCAGTGGCGATGCTACGTGTGCGCTGACCACACAGGCGAATTCGCTGACATTGCTGTAGGGGATCCCTGGTACCGCGAAGTTGGCGCGGGGGAAGCCGGCCAGAGCCTGATCCTGGTGCGGACTGACCGTGGACGACAAATTCTCGCCAGGGCCATCGAGGCAGGTGCCATCACAGCCGAGAGGGCGGAGGCCAAACTACTGCCAGCCTCGCAGCCGGGATTGCAGCGAGTGCGGGGCTCCGTCGGAGGACGGATACTAGCGCTACGGCTATTGCGCCTTCCGGCACCCACCTATTCGGGATTTCCGATGATGCGCACCTGGTGGCAAGTGCTTTCGCCTCGTGCGAAAGTTCGTTCGACACTCGGGACGTTTACGAGGGTCCGTCGGAGGCGCCTGCGACATGCTGTGCCTGTGCGGCCATTCTCGCCCCGCCAGCTCGACGCACCGACGACAATGGGCTCGCCATCTGAAGACAAACTCCAAACCTAAGCAATACAAAAAGCAATGACCTGGACAAGGCCGCGTTATGGAAAGGGGGGCAGCGAAATGTAGCTGCAGTACCTCATTAGCGGCCGACGATACCTGGATCCATAGCTAGTCGAAATTCTTACTACATTTCCTTCAATTGTGATTGACCGAGGACCAGCACTTATGCCCTATCGAGCTGGAAACATCCTTACTGTTTCTTTACGCCCTCGCCCGCGAACGCTAACCGGCATGGTTATAGGCTAAGGCGTCAGCAGCCTAGGTCGCGCGGGCCCGGAAGGACAACTATCTTGTCATCATTAACGCTGGAACAACTCTCACCCAGGGTCGCCGAAGACAGCTCACAACATGGCGGAAGCCAACAAGGCTCCGGAAGGCGACCGCCTCGGCGCTCAGCAATCGCTATTGGAGTTGTTCTCGCTTTCGTACTCGGGCTCCTGATCTACGCGAGCGACTCATCAACAGCGTCAAGCGATCCAGAGTTCGTCTCCGCCCCCGGAGAAGCGACAACGGGACTACCCGCCGGAGTTCAACTATCTCCCTCCGGCTCGATGAAGATAACGCTCCCGGGGTCCACTGTCGACGCCGTTGATGTGAGCGGCAGCATTCACGTCTTGGCCGACAACGTGACCATCACCAATAGCCGCGTCGATGCCAGCGGAAGTTTCTACGGAATCAAGATTGGCTCAGGCGTTAAAGGGCTCACTATCGCCGACACCGAAATCTTTGGAGCGAAATCGGCTGCTGTCTCATTCGGCGAATACGATGCAGTTCGACTTAACGTTCACAGCTCGCGAGATGGGCTTCTTGTTGGCACCAACGTGACAATAAGGGACTCATGGATTCACGACCTTCAGCCCAGGGGTTCCGGGGTCAAGACGGTGGGCGGGGCGAACAGCATCATCATCGGCAACCACATTGAGATCGGCAGCGGCTCCTCAGGTGCAGCCATTCAGGTTCGCGCTGACCACAAACCGTTAGAGAGCTGGCTCATTCAAGGCAACTTTCTGACTGGCGGCAAGCAGTCGGTCTACTTTGACGCTCGTCGACACGATGCCATAAACGTTCAATTCTTCGGGAATCTCTTTAAGGCTGACTCTTGGAGACAGTCGGCTTCCTACCTCAAAGCCTCTCCATCTGTTTGGTCAGACAACCGGACTACTAACGACGAGGCAATCACAACGTCACGTACTCTCGACGAGCGGTTCGCTGAAATCGAGATTCCACAGAATAACGCTCCCCCGCGGACTGTCGGCTCCACTGTCGTGCAAACCACGACGACAGCCACTCCACGGTCATCAATCACCGTCTCAAACCCAACTACCTCGTCGACCACAACGCCCCCAACACCAAATGAGGACGAGGTCTACCTGAGCTTCGACGGCGACAACGACTTCGTCTCGCTCGGCAGCCTCGACGTCCCGGGTTCGGAATTGACCATCGAGGCCATGGTAAATCCACAGGGATTCTCCAATTGTCGGCTAGACGACTGCCGAGTTGTTTCAAAGGCAACCGGCACCTCGACAAATCAGCACACTTGGATGCTCAGCACAATCGCGCAGCACGGTGAGACCAAACTACGGTTCCGACTTACCACCGTTGACTCCACCAAGACGCTGATCGCAGATGGCGGTTCAGTACAGACTGGGCAGTGGCATCACGCGGCCGCCACCTATGACGGATCGCAGATGCGTCTGTACCTCGACGGTGAGGTTGTCGGCTCAACACCGATGTCTGGTTCAATCGCTCAGCAACCGTCCGTCGAAGCCTGGATCGGTGGAAATCCGGATGGCCCAGAGTCACGTCCCTGGCAAGGCGGAATCGACGAGGTTCGTATCTGGCGTGAGGCTAGAGAACCAGCCGAAATCATCGCTTCAATGAACGGACGAATCGAGCCAGCTCCCACTCTCGTCGCCTACTACCCCATCACGTCTGACACCCACGTCAGGGATCTAATCGGCAACCACGACGGGCGGTCAGGCACCTCAGGAGAGGCTGACGACTCCGACCCGACGATGGTTAGCGGCCGATCTGGCGGACCGGCCACAACGACCAACGCACCGTCGACCACCAGCGCGATCGCGACAACCACCGAAGCCTCCACCACTAGTGAGGTCACGACAACCACCGAAGCCTCGACGACGACGACGAGCGCCCGGTCATCGACCACCGTACGAAAACCAGCGCCGAAATCTTGGGAGGACGCATTCGCTTCGCGTGATCTTGCCACCATCCGAAGCTGGTACGCAAACAACTCAGGTATCGCAGCGGCCGGCCTCACTGACGGTGATCTAACTTCGTCTGACGGAGTAAAGACGAGCCACGACGGGCAAGTAATCGATGGCTTGCTCGTGAAGGGGCGCATCACCGTCCTTCACGACAACGTGACGATTCGGAACTCAAAGATTGTTGGATCGGGCGCTTGGTATGCCATCTCCGTGCCGTTTGCCAACCGGGCAGACGTCACTCAGTTGACAGTCGAGAACGTCTCCATTGAAGGTTTCGGCTGTGCAAGTACTGGAAATTGCGAAACGGCCATTATGACCTGGCAGGGAAACAAGCTAACAGTTGACCGGACCAACATTCGTGGCCACAACGGAGGCATTCGCCTGCACTCTGGCGCCCGCGTTAGCTACACGTCCGTCGCCGACATCCAGACATACTCCGGCAGCCATAACACGGCAATGTCAACACGAGGCGGCAGCGACTACACAATTAGTCGAAACTACCTCGAAGGCTCATCATCTAGTGC
>CALKZY010000024.1 GCA_938002965.1 uncultured Acidimicrobiales bacterium
GATAACCCGACCGGCATCGAGCGGGTGTTTGCCGACACCAACCCGGCGATTGACATCGACGGCTCCGACGACTTCCGGGTCGATGTCGATGTTGCCGTTATCGACACCGGCATCGACCTTCAACACCCTGACCTCAACGCCGTAGCCGGCATCAACTGCGCCAGCAGCACCGGTTGTAGCGGCGACGGTGACGACGATCATTTCCACGGCACCCACGTGGCCGGGTCCATCGGCGCCCTCGACAACGACATCGGCGTGGTCGGCGTGGCCCCCGGCGCCCGCGTGCACGCGGTCAAGGTCCTCAGCTCCAGCGGCTCAGGCTTCACCTCATGGGTGGTGGCCGGCATCGACTGGGTAGCGGCCAACGCCGACACCATCGAGGTGGCCAACATGAGTTTGGGCGGAAGCGGTTACAGCCAAGCCCAGTACGACGCCATCCAAGGAGCCGTCGACGCCGGTGTTGCCTTCGTCGTCGCCGCCGGCAACAGTGCAGCCCCGGCTTCGGGTTACAGCCCGGCCGCGTTTGACAATGTGTTGACCGTCAGCGCCCTGGCCGACTTTGACGGAAACCCGGGCGGAACAGGAAGCGCAACCTGTCGCTCCGATCAGGACGACACGTTGGCCGGATTCTCCAATTACGGCGACGCAGTGGACATCGCTGCACCCGGCGTCTGCATCCGGTCGACCTACCCGATCGAGCAAGGGTCCTACGCCACCATCTCCGGCACCTCCATGGCGTCACCCCACGCCGCCGGCGGGCTGGCCCTCCTGGCCAGCGCCAACAACCCTTCAAACGCCTCCGACGTGTTTGCTCTCTACAACCAGCTGATCAGCGACGGCAATCTCAACTGGACTGATGACTCCGGCGACGGCATCAAAGAGCGCCTGATGGACGTCTCCACCTACGTTCCAACGCTCATTGAAGGTGGCGACGGTGGCGGAGGCGGCCCGGTCAATCCCGACCCCACCTACACCACCTCATCAAGTCGGTCGGGTAAGACCTGGACGGCCACCGTCACCTTGAACGGTGAGCCCGGCGAGTCGGCAAAGGGAACCTGGTCCACCGGTGGCAGCGGTGAATGCACCGTTGCCACCGGTGCATCATCGTGCTCGTTCAGCACGACAAACGCCAACAAGGCACGCACGGTGACTTGGACTGCCGACGACGGAACGGTCCTCACAATTTCCAGAGGTTAGCCATACCACCCAGCCGGGTGTGTGGCCGTCCTCTCCACGTCGGCCACACACCCCGGCAAAGAAAATCTCGAGATAGCTGCAAACAAATCGAGGGCAGCCCCGTCTCAAGCTCATCGACCCAGACCAAACGAACCCAAAGGTGGGAACGGAACGATGAGAATGAAGACCAACATCCACAAGACCCTCGACAGTGGCCTGACTCGAGCAGCCGCATTGGCGATGTTCGCCGTTCTGGCCTTGAGCGCCTGCGGCCAGGACAGGTCCGCTGCAGCCGCAGCCGAGCAACCGGTACTCGACGCACCGGTCTCGGAGGCCGCCGGTCAGCCGGAGACCACGGACGTCTATCAGGCCACCAAGAGCAAAGCCACCGACCGGACCTGCATGGCATCGAGCACCGAAGTTGCCGTCCTGGACGTCGAGTACTCCCGCAACCGGACATTCACTGGCGCTCTTTCATCCGGGGATTCAGTGTCGGCCCTGGGTGGCTACATCGACGCTCCTCTTGAGTCGGAAGACGTTACTATCCGAGTAAACGTTGTTGCCATCGGCGCAGCTGAGGACGACAATGCGGAATCGGTGACGGTGCAAGAGTGGCGTGGGACGGCGGCTGGCCTGATCCTCGCTAACGGAACCACCCTGACCGAGGTTGACTGCGACGGCGATGTGTCGTACGAAGTTGAGCGGCTCGATCAACTTGTCACCACCCACCCCAAGCCGCCCACTGTCGATGGCAAGTCGACACCCGCTGACGCCGCGACACCCGCTGACCTATCGCAACCGATTGATGCACCATCGACCTCGGAGCAGGAGACCGCGACGAGCCAAGACGATTCTGACGGCACCTTGGAACGCATGCCGTCAACCTGTCTGATCAACGGCAGCGATCTACTCGTCCTCGACTTCGGAACCGGCGAGACCGATCCGTTCACCGGTGTTGTTGCCATCAATGATTCAGTGGCCGCCGTCGCCGGATTCCGGCTCGACCCGGGCAATCCGGACGCGAGCACCTTCCTCGTCAGCAGCGCGGCCCTTGGATCGGCCGCAGACGGAGCCCCCGTCGTGCAACAACAGCTGTGGGATGGGGGTGAAGGCATCTCGATCGACGGTTCTTTCTTCAGCGAAGTGCGCTGCGGCGACGTGGCTGAGAGGCAGGACAAAGCGCTAAAGGATCTGGTGGGGAACAACCATCCGCCCGTCCCACCGACACCAACCACGATTCGATCCTGCTACATCCACGCCGACGAGATCATGGTTCTCGACTTAGAGACCTCCTACATGATCTACACCGGGGCACGAACCAACCTCGACTCTGTTGAGGCCATCACCGGCCTTGCCACCGGCGTGACCGACGAGGGAGAGATCGTCGTGACCGTCAAGTCCAGTCCGGTCGGTTCGGCCGAAGACGACGGAAGTCCAATCGTCTACGACCAGGAGTGGCTGAAGTCGGATTTCCGAGCGGAGATCCTCGTCGGCGACCAGATGTTCGCCGAGGTCACCAACTGTGACAGCCTGGGCGAGCGGGTTGCCCGGCTGGATCGGCTGGTCGACGTCTACCCGGCAATCATCGAATAGTCGGCCCTCATCTCCAAAATCTGGTGACAAATGCAAACAAGCGTCACCAACAGTCGTCACAAGTACCATGACACTCCTGATGGAGGACACGGGAACCGCTGTCCGGGCGGGCGATGTCCAGGCGTTCGAGGCGTTTGTGCGGGCCAATGATCGCAAACTGCGTGGCGTGGCCTGGGCCGTTGTGCGCAATGCCGAACAGACAGACGACATCATGCAGAGCGCCTACGAGAAGGCGTTTCGGGCGCTATCCAATTTCGATGGTCGATCGTCGATGACTACCTGGCTGCACTCCATCATTTATCGGACGGCTATCGACTACGTTCGGTACGAGGGTCGACGCCGCCACGCCGACATCGACGACATGCGCAACGTAGGCGGATCATCGGACGCCGCATCGCAAGGCATCGACCGGATGGAGCTGGCCGATGTGATGGACCAAATGTCACCCGAGGAACGAGCAACCCTAATGCTGGTCACCGGTCTCGGCTACAGCTACGACGACGCCGCCGAGATACTGGGCGAATCGCGAGGAACTATCGCCTCCAGAGTCAGCAGAGCAAGAACCCGTATCTCACGATGGACGGATAGGGAGGAGGAGCAGTCATGAACGACGACGAACTCTCAGAATTCCTCATGGGCGAAGTCCCCGAGCCTCGGGGTGATTTCTGGGGAGACCTGCGGGGCCGCTTGGATGAAGCCGCTGAAGACCAGTCCGTCGGCGCAGCGAATGACGTCGACATCAACATCGTCGATGACACCGATGACACTCAAGTGCTGCAAGCGGAAGAAAACGAAGCAGAAGATGAAGAGAGCGGCAGCACAGTCATCGACTTGTCTGCTGCTCGAGAACGGCGCAACCGCCGCTGGGGCGATGGCGCACTATGGCGATCGGCGGCGGCGGCCGTCGTCCTCATCGCCGGAGGCGCCATTGCCTTCAACAGTCTCGGTGGCGATGATGTTCAGACAGCAGCCTCAGAATCTGACGGCTCAGAATCTGACGGCTCAGAAGAGACCGCTGAATCGGTAGAGGGTGCCGACGAGCCCGACGACGAAGGCCCGGCCTCCACCGACGACCTGAGCGACCCCGACGACGGGGAAGCAGTCGGGTCAGACGGCGACACCGCCAGTGAAGATCCGGGCCAGGGCGACGACACCGGAGTCGTCCAGCTGCCAGACAACGAGCCGGCGTGGTGGACTCCCACGACCCAGGCCGAGGTCCGGTTCACGCCCAGCGACGACGACACCTTCACCTACGCTCCCCGGGCGTTGGCGCTGCTTTCGACCGGCTCGCGGGTGAGCGTCGACGGCGTTGAACGAATCCAAATCGACGTTCTCGGAGCGGACACAGCCTGGGTGAGGGCCGACCAGTTGATTCGACTGGGTGACACCACACCCCCCATTCAGGCTGAAACCTACGCGCCGGTGGAAACCGGGTCGGCTGAGTTACAACGAATCCCCGGTGGAGACCAGGAACTGGCCACACTCAATGCCTCCGACCAAATAACCTCCACCGGTCGCCGGGCGCTGGTTGACGGCTCGGAGTGGATCGAGGTGGAGTTCCTGGGCGTCGGAATTGGTTGGGTCCTCGGCGAACAGGTCGCCCCAACGTCGGATAACCAGTCTGTGGGCCAGCGACAGTGCCTGGCCAACGGCGGCGACATCCTGATCGTCGATTTCACCGACGTCGAAAGGATCTCCCTCACCGGAGCTCTAGCCGTGGGCGACTCAATCTCTACCCTTAGCGGGGCACGCCTCACCGACCCGAGCGCCACCCTGGCAACCTTCGGCATGAACGTCACCGCTGTTGGCGCAGCCGAAGACGGCGGCAACCCAACAGTGGCCGAAGAGTGGCAGGGCGACGCCAGCACAATTACTACCGCTGCCGGAACCGTCTACACCTCGGTTCCCTGTTCGGATGTGACAGAACGGGTCCGACAGATCGACGCTCTGCTCGGCCAAGGGTCGGCAGCGGACTCGACAACCGAAGTCGTGTCGGGACGAACCTGTTACCTGCATGCCGGCGAGGCCTTGATCCTCGACATGGACGCCGACACCATGACGTTCACCGGGGTTCTCGCCTACCTGGACTCAATCCAGGTCTTCGCCGGACGAGTAACCGACGAACTGCAGGACGACGCCATTGTGCTGGACGTGAATACCAGTGCCATTGGCTCAGCGGAGGAGGACGGCAATCCAATCGTGAATCAGGAACGGTGGGAGCTGTCGGAGCTGCGAGCAGAGCTGTTCTTTGCAAACCGCGTGTACGCCGAAGTCAACAGTTGTGACGACATTGGCGAGCAGGTCGCTCAACTCATCGGGTTCAACTCCGGGCACCCCGACATCCCGAACTAGTCGCAAAACGCCGGCTAAGACACGCCGCCGGCATGGCGGGCGACGAGTCCTCTAGCTCTCAGCAAATCTCAGAAGCGAGTAGGGTCAGACAATGGCTACGCAACTCCGACGCTATGAGGTCGCTAAGGGACAGCTCGACTACTTGGTCGAGTGGTTCCCGGTGCTTGTTCCGGTCCGGGAGCAGTACGGGTTCACTGTGAACTTCGCCTACGCCGACCGTGACACCAACCAATTCGTCTGGTCGGTCTCGCACCCAGGCGACTTTGCCGACGCCGAACGAGAGTACAACTCGTCACCAGAGAGGGCTGCGGCCTTCGTCGGATTTAGCGAGCCGCTCACCGCCATGCATGTCGCCATGGTAGATGAGGTGGTCTGAAAATTCGGTTCGCCAGATGAGCACGGGAACTACGCTCCAAGCCATGGCCTTCACCTTCTACAGCGAACTTCCGGCTGAAGACATCAACCGGGCGAGGCTGTGGTACGCCGAGAAGCTTGGGCTTGAGCCGTACAAACACGGCGGTGAGCAAGTGGAAGATCCAGCAGCGCTGACCGAAGTCGACTCCGAGTTGTATTACGACACAGGCACCTCACGGTTCGGGGTATACGAGTCGTGGACGGCTGGCCGCAACGAGGCAACGGCCGCCCGCCTGGTGGTAGACGATTTCGATGCCACGTTTGCCCTGTTGAAAAAGCGCGGGGTTACATTCGAGAACTACGACTACGGCGACGACTTCCGAACGGTTGATGGCGTGCTCATCTCTCCCGACGGGGAGAAGACTGCCTGGTTCAAAGACTCCGAAGGCAACGTCCTGGCTCTCGGTTCCAGCTAGTTGTCGATTGCGCTAATCTGCCCCGATGGCGCAGAATTGGTGCGGGGAGCTCGTCTACCAGGCGGCAGAAATCCAGCGCCCGACCACGGTCGAGCAAGTCCAAGAACTGGTGACCGCGGCCGAGCGAGTGAAAGCTCTGGGAACCCGACACTCGTTCTCCGCCGTAGCCGATTCACCCGGCGGTCTTCTGCTGGACATGACCGAGTTGGACAGCGACATAACCGTCGACCACCAGACAATGACCGCCACCGTCCCGGCCGGTGCCTCCTACAGCACCGTCGTAGAGGCGCTTGAGATCGAAAGCGTGGCACTACGTAATCTCGGCTCGCTGCCCCACATCTCGATCGCCGGAGCAACGGCCACCGGCACCCACGGATCGGGTGACACCAATCCGGTGCTGTCAGCGGCCATTGCCGGGCTCGATCTGGTGACAGCGGACGGTTCAACCGTTCATATAGACCGCTCGACCGGCGATTTGGCTGCGGTGGCGGTGGGCCTCGGGGCGTTTGGGATCATCACCCAACTCACGCTTGATGTGGAGCCGTCGTTTGCAGTGCTCCAAGACGTGTACCTGGGTGCGCCTTGGCAAACGTTCCTCGACAACCTGGACGAGATCATGGCCAGCGCCTACAGCGTCAACGTCGGCGGCAACTTCTCACCGGACAACCTGCGGTCATTCTGGTTCAAACATCGACTCGGCGTTGACGGTTCGGGCAACCCCATTGTTCCCGAACGCCCGTCAACCATGTTTGGTGGTGAGCTGTACGACGAAGTCGACCCTCGGAATCCGGCGGCCACTCCGCTTGGGGTAGCGGGCCCATGGTCGCAACGGTTGGCCCACTTCCGGCCCGACGCTCAACCGTCGGTTGGCGGTGACGAATTACAGAGCGAATGGTTTGTGGCGCGGGCCGACGCGCCAGATGCCCTGAGGGCACTGCGAGCCATGAGCGACCGCATAGACCCCCATCTACACGGCTTCGAACTACGAACGATTGCCGCCGACGACCTCTGGCTAAGCCCGGCCTATCAGCGAGACACCTTCAGCATCGGGTTCACCTGGAAGAAACGTCCGACCGGGGTGCGAGCCCTCCTACGTCCCATTGAAGAGGCCTTGGGACCGTTCCAGCCCCGGCCTCACATGGGCAAGCTCTCGGCTATGGGCCGAGATGAGTTACTCGATCGCTTCGACCGCCTCGACGACTTTCTGGCTGTCGTCGACCGCTACGACCCCGGAGGCAAGTTCTCAAATCCCTACTTGCGGGCACTTCGCCACCAAGCCTGACCACCGGCTGAATCGGCTAGGTCTCGCTCCGCTCGGCGACGACTAGCTCAAGCGCGTTTGCCTGAGGCAGGCCGTACACTCAACCCAGGTTTTGGAAACGAAGTCCGGTGAGATTCCGGCACTGACCCGCAACGGTAAAGCGGTGGCCTGCCTCGGCAGGCGTCCCGACAAGTCCGGTCGAATTCCACTACCTGTTATCCGTATGACCCTCGAGGACTTTGGGGTCGTTTGGACGGTAGGACGGAACCGCCCAAACCTCTCTCCCTCGACCAAGGAGGTTTGACATGACATCCGCAAAACCGTTTACATGGATTGTGGCCTTGCTGGCCGCAATCGCTCTAGTGACCGCTGGTTGTGTTGCTGACGACGAAACCGTCGCGGCCGACGAACCGGCCGCCGCTGCCGCCGACGAAGATGCTGACACTGACGACGCCATGGATGAGTCGGACGAAGAGTCACATGACGACGACTCCGAAGACCACGACGATGATGACGCCGACGCCATGGACGGCGAAGACGATGGCGCCATGGAGGACGCTTCAGGCGACTTCCCGGTAACCATTTCGTCGGCCGCCGGCGACTTCACCCTCGAATCTGCTCCGCAAAGCATTGTGTCGCTATCGCCCAGCTCCACTGAGCTGTTGTTCGCCATGGGCGCCGGCGATCAGGTAGTCGCCGTTGACGCTTTCTCCAACTACCCGGCCGAGGCTCCAGTCACGGACCTGTCGGGCTGGGACCCCAACGTTGAAGCCGTCCTTGGCTACGAACCCGATCTGGTGGTCATCGCCAACGATGCCAACGATCTCGTAGCGGGGCTGACCGCGGTTGACATACCGGTGTACGTTCACGCCGCTCCAGCCGATATCGAGTCCGGCTACGCCGGTGTAGCCGACCTCGGAGTGGCCACCGGCCAAATCGACGGCGCCGCTGATGTGGTGGCCACAATGCGGACCGAGATGGAAGCCGCCCTGGCCGCCGCCCCCGATGCCGACGTACGTATCTACCACGAGTTGGACGAAACGTACTTCTCGGCAAGCTCGGCCGGTTTCATTGGTTCGGTCTACGCCGCTATGGGCACTACCAACATTGCCGACGAAGCCGACCCTGATGGAACTGGCTTCCCGCAGCTAACCGAGGAATACATCGTCGAGGCCGACCCCGAGGTCATGATCATTACCGACCAGGTGACCTATACCCCCGATGACGTAGCAGCCCGGCCTGGCTGGGGCGAGATCACCGCCGTTGCCGATGGAAACGTCGTGGTAGTGAACGCCGATATCGCTTCACGGTGGGGCCCCAGGCTCCCAGAATTCGTAACTGCGGTAGCTGAAGCGCTATCTGAGTCGGCCGCCGTCAGCGGCTGAGTGCGATCGGCCCGGTTCGATGACCGTCGCCGGTCGAGTGGATGACGTGAGCACTCCATCGCGAGTCACGTCACCGACCGGCGCGACGTTGAACCGGGCCGCCGATCAGGCTTTTCGCCTGCCGGTCCTGATGTTGGTGGTTGCCGGGCTGATCGCCATGGCAGTCACCGTGCTCAGCGCCTCGGTGGGCGCAGCCGGGTTACCAGTCGGAGGTGTTTTGACCTCAATGGTCGATCGGCTCCCCATGATCGAGCTGTCCAGTAGTCTCACTGCCCGGCAGCAGGACATCTTGTTCCAGATCAGGTTGCCTCGCACCATCCTCGGTCTACTGGTCGGTGGATCGTTGGCGCTTGCCGGCTCGGCCTACCAAGGCGCCTTTCGCAACCCGTTGGCCGACCCGTACTTGTTGGGCGTGTCGGCCGGAGCCGGGTTCGGTGCGGTATTAGCGTTGGGCTTCGGCCTCGACATCGGCTGGGGTCCATTTGCCGCTGTTCCAGCCGCCGCCTTCGTCGGCGCGCTGGTGGCGGTTATTTCCGCCGCCTCATTGGCACGAAACGCCTGGGCGTCACCGGCCACGTTGTTGTTGGCCGGAGTGGCGGTGGCCGCACTGTTCTCAGCCGCTCAAACATTTCTTCTACAGCGACTTAGCGAAACTCAGGCAAGGGAGGCTCTGTCGTGGTTGTTCGGTCAGCTGAACACCACAGGGTGGAGCGAGATCAGCATTCTTGGGCCGTACCTTCTGGTTTGTGGGCTCATTCTGCTGGCCCACCGCCGACACCTCGATGTCCTCCGGGTCGGCGACGATGAAGCGCGGTCGATCGGTCTCAACCCGGCTCGCACCCGCCTCATCATCATCATCACTGCCTCGCTGTTGACCGCAGCCGCCGTCTCGGTCAGCGGTCTCATCGCTTTCGTTGGCTTAGTTGTTCCACACGCCGTTCGGTTGGTTGCCGGGCACAGCTACCGCATCATCATGCCAATGGCTTTGATCACCGGCGCTTCGTTCCTGGCTCTGGTCGACATCGGTGCTCGAACCATCTCCGCTCCGGCCGAGCTACCAGTCGGCGTACTCACCGCGTTTATTGGTGCGCCGTTCTTCGCCCTCATCCTTCGACGCAACCCGGTGCAGGCCCGATGACCGCTAGCGCCACTTCTCTGCCTGCACAACAGGGCGAAGGTGCAACTCTCGTCGCTGACGGTCTGTCGGTCACTATTGACGGCGCCCGTCTGGTCAACGATGTCTCGTTCCGAATTGAGCCGGGAGAATGGCTGGGCATGATCGGCCCCAACGGTGCAGGCAAGTCCACAGTTCTTCGGGCAGTGGCCGGCATTGCCGAACACGACGGCACGATCTCGTTGATCAATAGCTCCGACGGTTCAAGCGTTCGCCCCGGCCCGACTGACATCGCCATCGTCCCCCAGAATCCGGTGCTCCCACTCGGGATGACCGTGATCGAATATGTGCTGCTGGGGCGCACCGCCTACGGGCGGGCCCGCTTTGGCTGGCTTGGCAGCGAGTCGAGCCTGGATCGCCAAATCGCCGGTCGGATGCTGGCCAAGTTGGATCTAGAGCGCTTCGCTACCAGACCCATCACCCAACTGTCGGGTGGAGAAGCTCAGCGAACGGTTTTGGCCCGAGCGCTGGCCCAAGAGCCCAGCGTCCTGCTGCTTGACGAGCCGACCAGCGCGCTCGACGTGGGCCATCAACAGTCGGTCTTGGAGTTGGTCGACGATCTTCGCCGAACCACCGGGTTGACGGTGCTGGCCGCCATGCATGACCTGACCTTGGCCGCGCGGTTCTCCGACCGCCTAGCGCTGCTGACTGACGGCCGCCTAGACACTGTCGACGAACCGGCAGCAGTCCTCCAGGACGATCTACTGTCGGAGGCTTATGGGGTCAAACTCACCGTGGCCCGTGTCGATAGTCCCAAGAACAAGAACTCGAACGACACCCAACCAGATCTCGTTGTGCTCCCGGCCGCTCCAACACGACGCAACCGCTAGAACAGGAACCACCATGACCAACCCCGAACCGAACAGCCCCGAGCAGAATGTCGCCGATTCGGCCGACTCCGAACCGCTCGACGAACGCCCATACCAGCAGGCTGAACTGTCATCGGCCGACTCACTCGTGCTGGTCAACACCGGCCACGGCAAAGGCAAGTCGACTGCTGCGTTCGGAACGGTTCTGCGAGCCGTGGCTTTGGAGTGGCCGGTAGCCGTTATCCAGTACCTCAAGAGCGGTAACTGGAATACCGGCGAAGAGAAGGTCTGCCGAGGTCTCGGGGTCGAGTGGTTCTCGGCCGGCGATGGCTTCAGCTGGGAATCGAGCGACCTGGATGAATCTCAGGCCAAGGCGGTGGCAGCCTGGGAGTTCTCCCGTCGGCTCGTGGCCGATGACCAACACCGATTGGTCGTACTCGACGAGATCAGCTATCCGATGTCGTGGGGTTGGATTGACCCGGTTGATGTTGCCGCCACGGTGGCCAATCGCCCGGCGAAGGTCAACGTGATTCTCACCGGGCGGGACATGGCCCAAGAGGTCGTCGACATTGCCGACACCGTGACCGAAATGGTCAAGGTCAAGCATCCGTTCGACAACCAGGTCCGAGCCAAAAAGGGCATCGACTTCTGAGACATCCTTTGTCGCCCCGACCACATCGGGAGAGTCGATGTCGCCGGTAACCGGTCACGGTGCACTTCTCGTTGTTGGTGCCACCAGCGGAGCGGGCAAGTCGACCACGGTTGCTGGCATGGGTCGGCTGCTACAACGCCGTGGGGCGAGGGTCGCCCCGTTCAAAGCCCAGAACATGTCGAACCACGCGGCAGTGACAGCCGACGGCGGGGAAATCGGGCGGGCTCAAGCCACCCAGGCCGCGGCTTGCGGGGTGGACTTTGAGCGTCGCATGAACCCTGTTCTGCTGAAGCCGACGGCGAACCGGCAAAGCCATATGGTGGTCATGGGCGAAGAGGTGTCGTTGACCGACGCAACCCGTTACGGGCCGACCTCGGACGATCTGAAACCCGTTGTACTGAACGCGCTGGACGATCTTCGAAGCGACTTCGACTGGGTCGTGGCCGAAGGGGCGGGCGGCGCAGCCGAGATCAACCTTTTGGAACGCGACCTCGTCAATCTGCCTCTGGCCGCCGCAGCAGGACTCAGAACAGTGTTGGTGGTGGACATCGATCTGGGCGGAGCGTACGCGTCGGCTTTCGGAACCGTCGAGCTGGTCCCGGAACATCTTCGGGACACCATCGGCGGAGTGCTGTTCAATCGTTTCCGTGGTGACCGTTCGCTGCTCGATTCCGGTAACGCCGAGTTCGAGCGACGAACCGGTGTTCCCGTGTTGGGCGTGCTCGCGGCGCTTGACCATCCTCCAATCCTCGGTGTCGAGGATTCGATGGACATCACCATCGGACCGACGCCTCGGGATCATTCGCTCATCGGTCTACGAGAGCCGTCGAGAAGGCCGGTCCGGGTAGCGGCTATTCGTCTCCCGCACCTGGCCAACCCCTCGGATCTCGATCCGTTCTCCATCGAACCGGACGTCTCACTGCGATGGGCGACTCGGCCAGACGATCTGCTCAACGTCGACCTCATCGTCGTGCCTGGCAGCCGTGCCACGGTCGAGGATCTCGACTGGATGGCTCAAACCGGACTGGCTGACCGCCTAGTGGCGTCCGCTCGGAGTGAACAAACAGTCATCGTCGGGTTGTGCGGCGGCTATCAGATGCTGGGTCGAACCATCGATGACGAGTTGGAATCAAGCAGAGGTCGGGTTGACGGACTCGACCTGCTTGACTCCCATACGGTGTTCGCCTCACCCAAAATCGTGTGCCGTTCACACGGCACGGTCGCCCACACCGGCGGCTTGGCCGAAGTCGACGGCTACCAGATTCGGTGGGGTCGCCCTTCCGGCGCCACCACACCGTGGCTTGAGGTTGATGGCCGGGCGGAGGGTGCAGTGGCGCACTCCGGCCGAAGCCTGGTTTTGGGTACCAGCTTGCACGGCGTGTTCGACAACGACTTGTTTCGGGCGGAGCTGCTGTCGAGCATTGCTGAGCGATGCGGACGGTTGTACGAGCCGTCGCCGGTCACGCTTCGGGCGGCGATGGCCGCTCAACACGACCGGTTGGCCGACTGGCTGGAAGAACACTCCCAGGTGGAACGGCTACTGGAACTTGCGACCCAAGCAGCAACGCCAGGCTCAGGACCGGGCTGGCGCTAGCCGACTATTCGAAATCACCCACATCGCCTCCGTCATCGCCACCAGCGTCATCCCCTCCGGTGTCAGGTGGTGGGTCGGGTTCATCGGTGGTTGTTGTCGCCTCGGTGGTGGAAGTGGTCGACTCCTCGGTGGTAGTCGTTTCTTCGGTGGTGGAAGTGGTCGTTTCTTCGGTGGTCGAGGTGGTCGAGGTGGTCGGCTCCTCGGTCGTGGTTGTCGCCCGAGTAGTGGATGTAGTCGAGGTGGTTGTTTCTTTGGTGGTGGTGGTCCGCTCGGTGGTTGGAGCGGTCGATGTTGTACGTCGGGTGGTCAGAAACCACGTGAACCTCGTGGTTGACGTCGTGGTCGCGGGACGAGTCGTGACCGTCACGATGGTCACCGGAGCGGACGTGGTTGATGCAGAGGTCGTGGTCGTTCCCGACGTCGATGTTGTTTCCTCGTCGGTGGTGGAGGTCTCGTTGTCCGTGGTTTCCGACGTCGCGTCTTCGTCTTCGTCTTCGTCTTCGTCTTCGGGGTCAGTGGTTGACGCCGAGTCTTCCTCCGACGTCGTTGACGACAAACCGTCGCGAATAGTTGTGGCCGCCAGTGGAGCCGGCGCCGGGTCGTCGTCGCCACCAAGAGGCAGCGAGACGGTGGAACGATCCAAGTCGGCCAAACTGCGGGAGTCCGTTCCGCCCGACTCGTTGGTGACGACTCCGGCGCTTTGGCCCTCGACCGCTACGACTGCGCCCTGGGGCTCTTCAAAGAAGTCGGGAATTTCTCGCAATGCGTTCACGATCACGATCAGCCCAACCACACATCCGATGCCAAACAAGATCAACATGGCCCGATGCCGAAGTTCCCACAACGTCACGCTCGGCGGGTCCCATCCGACGTGGCGAGGGGTGTAGTCCAGATAGCCGGTATTGAGCAGAGCGCTCTGCGGGTCCTCCGGCTGCTCGTACACCGGCCGGGAGTCGGGAGCCACATACTGATGTGCATCCACAGACTGAGCGTGAGGCTGCGCATAGGGCTCGATGCCTGGGTGCGCTCCCATCTGGAGTAGGGTGGGAGGCGGCGTCAACGGGACAGATCCGAGGTCGATCAGGCCGGGTTCGTGTCCCGGCTCCGGGATCAGGCCGTCGAGCTGCCGGGTCATCTGCGGATCGAAGAATCCATCCAGCGGATCCTGACGCGTCGGACTCTCCGCCTGTCGTTGGCGGGTGGTGTGCTCAGGAGGAGGTGGCCATGCCTGAGCATGGCTACGCGACCCTTCAGGGTTCGGAGGCGGCGGGTGTTCCATGATCTGCGGCGGTAAAACTGGGGCTGACGCCCTGACCAGACGTTACACGAAAGCGACCTTGGTCCGGGGGAGTCAGCTAACCCAGTGTCAACAACAGAGCCGACGATTGTTGCTGCATTGCCAACGGTCGCCGGGCGCCAAAGCGTAGCGAAATCGTTCAGACGGTAGACGAATGCCTGCGATGCTGCCACCAGGCAACAGGCTTTAGACGCGCCCCGCCCTGGCTGCGATCGTGCCATCGGAGCGCCAACTTGCGACCCCGACCCGAAGCCAACTTCAGCCACAACCGATTCACCCGCTGACGATAATCCCGGTTGAACGGACAGACCCGTACACAAATGGCACAATCGGAATTGATTTTCGACCAGTAGGAGAAACAGGCTTCGCCGTCGACCGACCACTTGCGTACTCCCCGAAGGCTCGAGAGATTCAACGCCACTTCGGTCGGCTCTCCAGCGGGGATAGCCTTCGCCGGGCAGGCGGAGACGCATCGGTCGCACTGCTGACAGAATTCGGTGACTCCAAACCGTTTCGGGGCGTCTGCGGCCAACGGCATATCGGTGAAGATCTTGCCCAGCCGAAGTCTCGGACCCAGCTCCGGTGTGATAACCATGCCGTGGCGGCCGTACTCCCCAAGCCCTGCGGCCAAAGCGTAGGGAATCGCCAACGCGGAGTCGTTCATGGAGGGAATCGCCCGATAGCCGAGGTTACGTATGTACTGTGCGGTAGCCAGCAACACTAAGGCGTCCTGTGAATACCCCAAACCGGTCGCCGCGCCCGACAGTGCCGAAGGTGCGGTTCGAATCAGGTCCCGGTCCATGGCTTGGCCGATGACGACGACCGAGTCCAGACCATCAAGGTCAACGTTGGGTACGCCGCCACCGGCTCCGGCGGCGAAGCGCTCGGTGTAGTGCCAGCGTTCGTCGGCTGGAGTCACGCCAACCAGGTCGGCGCCGAACGTGTGAGCTACCGCCTTGACGTCGGCGGCGGCGGCGTCGGCGGAGCCAACGTCGGCTTTCTCCGATGCCGGGTCCCGTAGCATCGACAGGTCGCTGAGAAATCCGTCGCGACGGTCGTCATCTTCGTACATTTCGGCGAAGATGTCGGCCACATGCCAGGCGGCGTTGCGTACGGCGTAGTCCCGCTGGGTGAATCCGTTGGCCCGTCGCCACTGGGCCAGTGGCCGTCGGTAGGTGGCGAAGAACCGGTCAGTCGACTCATCACGAATGCTGTCATCCCACGCCGAGCGCGAGAAGACATCATTCACCTGACTGAATCGTTCGAACCGTTCGGTAACGGTGTAGTCACCGGCTTCCATCGCACCGGAGTGACTGCCGCTCATACCTCCACAGTAACGCCGTGCCTCAGCACTGTGCTTTGTTGAAGTATGACAGTCGCAGCCTCATGGGTTTCAACAGCCGGAGTCCCTTTAGACCGCCAACAGCCTTCGGCTACCGTTTTGTCAACGGCGGCGAGCACCGCCGAACCCCGGAGCGGCGTCCACCCGCGTCGAGCTGAGGGGCAAAGGAGAGCCGTCTCTTCTGCTCGCATTCCTCTGTCGCCAGACATTGGACCTTACAACCGATCACGTTCTTGAGTGGCAACACGAGAACCCCCGATTTCTTCACACCGACGATCGGCAGCCAGGGGTGGCAGGCAGCTGAGCGACGGCGGTGGACAGGAATCTCGATGACCAAGAACCGTGACTTCAAACAGCGTGTGCGAGCCAGAATGGCCAAGACCGGTGAGCGCTACTCCACAGCCCGGGCCCACGTGCTAGCGGCGCCAACCACGAAGGATGCCCCGAGGTCAGCCCACCTCTTCGACGGCGTTCGACATGTTGGTGGTCAACAGGGGGACCTAGCGGCCGCCCGCAACCTGTGTGTCAATTCCGGCGTCAACGGGCCAGACGGCTGGGAGCTGTCCGAGGCAATGGCGTTCGGGCTGGCCGGTGGCGTTGGCTTTCTCTACGGGGTCTTCGAGTACGGCGACACTCCGACACTCACCATCGTCAATCGCAACAAGTCGATGCCCGACGAGTTCTGCGCCCCGCTGTTCGACCGGGTGGGACTCGATGTCACTGTGCACGAAACCGGTGGTGTCAAGACGGCGGCTAAACATCTCGACGAAGTAGTGGCATCGGAAACGCCGGCGCTCTGCACCACGGGATCGGGGCTGCTGCCCTATCTCGGACTTGTCTGCGAAGCCGAGGAGGCGGCGGCGCCTCATCTTGTCGGGGTCGTTGGAGTCGATGAAGACGACAACCTGCTGATCGACGACCGTTCACCAGTTCCCCTGATTGTGTCCCGCGGCGACTTCGACGCCGCTCGGGCCGCCAACCGCAAAGCCAGACACCGGATGGTGACAGTTGCCCGCCCGCAAGGCCACAAGATCGACTGGGACACCGTGATAGCCGAAGCGGTAGCCGCCAGCGCAGCCGGATTCAACACCCCGCCTGTCCCGCAATTTAAGGCCAACATCGGCCTGGCAGGTCTGGCCAAATGGCAGGACCTGCTGACGTCCCGAACCAAGAAGGGTTGGGGCACGATCTTCGGCCACGAGTGTCGGGCCGCCATCGGGTTCACCCGACTATACGACTGCATCCATCACGCCTACACCGCGCCGTCGGGCGGACGCCCGCTCTACGCCGACTTCCTCGAAGAAGTGGCGTCCACCGATCACGCCAACCGAGCGCGATGGGGCGCCTCCGCCGAACTGTGGCGGACAAGCGGCCAGCGATGGTCGGACATCGCCGCCAGAGTTGCGGGGGTTCATCCCGACATCGCCCGGTACTGCGAACTATCCGACTTGCGGACGGCTGATCTTGATTCCAGTGCACCGGACCCCAGCATCATGCGCGACGCCGCGGTTGAGAAAGGCAAGCTCATCGCCGGTTGCGACGTGTCGGCCGACGACGCAGCCGAAGCTCACGCCGACATTGCCTTGCTGGTGACCGACATCGTGCAGCTAGAAACCGAGGCGCTGGAATTGCTCGCCTAGCCGAGAACACCAGCCGATTCACCGACGAGGCTCAACCCCTACCCACCGTATGGGCGGGGGTAGGGGTCGAGCCCAACCGTCACCGATGCAGTTGCACCCGTAAACGGTCGACGGCGGTCTTCAGAGTCGTCGAGCTACCTGGTGCTGAACGCCCACCACGTGCCACCATCGGCCGTGGTAGTGCCGGAACTGTTGACAGCCTCAACTTGCCAGTAATAGGTGGTTCGACGATCAAGTGAGGCCCGAACACCGGTCCCACTGACTGTCGACCACGTTCCGTCACAGGCATTGTTGTTGATGGTGTCCACACACACCCGGTACGAAGACGCACCGCTGGAGGAATCCCACGACAACGTTGCCCGCTTGTTCACCCGGTCGGCCCCATTGGACGGGCTGGCCTTGTCGAAGTCACCCGGTCCTTCAGGTGGTGGTGGTGGAGGAGGAGGAGGAGGCGGCGGGTTGGTTCCGCTGACGGCGGCAACTGCGGCAGCGGCATCAACGATTCCGGCGCCACACGGTGTTCCACCTCCACATGACGAGCCCGACGGGAACGCCCGTGCGGTGTCCTGCATCAGCTGACTCACCTGAGCCGACATCAACGTCGAGTCAACCGACAACATCAGCGAGGCCACGCCGGCCACGTGAGGTGCGGCCATGCTCGTACCCTGGTACTTGGCGTAGGACTCAGAACCCGGGCTGGTCGAACCACTGTTCAACGTCGACAAGATGGTGTCACCATTGTCGGCGATGCGGTCACCTCCGGGAGCGGCGATTTCTACGGTCGAACCATAGTTGCTGTAGTAGGCCCGGCTACCGGCCTTGCCGGTGGAAGCCACCGAAATGACGTTGTTGCATCCAGCCGGCGAGTAGTTGGCGGCGTTGGCGTCACTGTTGCCGGCAGCAACCACGACGACGGCACCGGCCGAGGTCACGGCGTTAACGGCCGCCTGCCAGGTGCTGGAACACGAGCCCCCGCCACCCAGCGACAGGTTGATCACCTTGGCCGGATTGGGGTTGGAGGGGACACCGCTGACGTTCAGGCCTGCGGCCCAGCGAACACCGTCGGTGATGTCGGAGGTGTAGCCTCCGCACTTGCCCAACGCTCGGATGGCCAGCAGGCCGGACGACCAGTTGATACCGGCGATACCGGCCCCGTTGTTGGTGGCGGCTCCGATGGTGCCCGCCACGTGAGTTCCATGCCATGAGCTGTCGCTGACCTGACAACCTCGGAAGAATCCGGACCTGGCCTCCTGACTGGTGATCCAGTCGCCGGGGTCAAGGGCGTTGCCGTCTCGACCATCGCCATCGTTACCGATGGCTGCTTCGGAGATGAAGTCGTACCCGCCAATTACCCGACCGGCCAGGTCGCTGTGAGCCAGATAGCCGGTGTCAACCACGGCAACCGTCACGTTCGACGAACCAGTGGTGATATCCCAGGCGGCAGGGGCGTTGATTCCATAGAGTCCGCTGACGGCGGGGTCAGTCAAATCCCATTGGGTTGGGTAGCTGGAATCGTTGGGGATGGCCAACGGCATCATGATGGTGTCCGGCTCGACGGATGCAACACCGCTCTCGCTGGCCAGATTGGACATGATTCGCTGAAGAGCGACGTCGCTGGCCCGGGCCGGAAGTTTGATGACATCCCGGTTGCCGTCAAGAGCACGAGCTCTCTTGGCTCCTTGACCTGCGCGACGCTCGATGGCCACGTCGGGCAGCCGAGCTGCACCGTCCTCGTAGACAACGATCACTTGGTCAGTTTGCGCGATTGCTGGATTGGTTGGTGGTTCCACCGCATGCGCTGGTACGGCGGAAATGGCTAAAAGGCTGCCGATCAGCGCTAACGCTGACAGCAACCGGAGCGCGACGAAGCTAGGCATTTCGTCTCCTGGTGGTTATGGAGCCCCCGATCAGACCTCGGTGACCCGATAGTAGCTTTTGCCTCCCCACATGGGCAAAAACGTCTTGACGGCTAGCCTGCTCTGATGGTCGCCACCATCAACACCCAGCGATACGAGACAGGCGACGAAGCGTTCATCGAGAACTGCCGCCACACGTTGGCCGAGCACGGCGCGTTAGTGCTGCCGGGCTTCTTCACCGAGCAGTTGGTTGAAGCAGTACTGACCGACTCGCTACCACGCATCGACGAGGCGTTCTTCACCGTCGGCACCACTCACAATGTGTACCTGACTGCCCTCGATCCCGACCTGGCCGATGATCATCCGTTCAACCGGCAAGTCACAAGTACCAAAGGGTGTCTGGCTCACGATCAGGTCCCGCCGCCCTCCCCTTTGCATGAGGTCTACCAGTCTGACGAGTTCAAACGATTCCTGTGCAAGGTGTTGGGGCTGAAGTCGATCCACCCGTACGCCGACAACGTGTCCGGCATCAACGTTCACTTTCACTTGGATGGTCAGGAACTTGGCTGGCACTTCGACAACTCGTCATTCGCAGTGACCACCCTCATGCAAGCCCCGGAATCGGGAGGGCGCTTCGAGTACGTTGCCAATGTGCGCGACGCCGACGGAGACCGCCACTGCGACCTGATGAGTTTCGATGACGTCGAGGCCGTACTCGACGGTCGGACGGCCGTTCAGGAATTAACGTTCGAGCCAGGCGACCTTGTGCTGTTCCGTGGCCGCAACTCAATGCATCGGGTGACACCAAGCCGGGGCTCGACCCCCAGAGTGCTGGTGGTGTTCGCCTACAACACTGAGCCCGGCATCGGTCTGTCCGAGTCGGCAAAGCTCACGTTCTACGGCCGCTCCGACTAGCACCGGACCTTGACCCGGGCCTGAATTGGGACTTGGACCCCAACTACGACTGGGCCTGGGATTCGGAGACGAGCCAGGAGAAGAGCGGATCCTCGGCTCGGGTGGCCAGCTTTTCAGCGTGCCACTGCACAGCGACGATCCGCTCGTTAGGGTTTTCGATGGCCTCCACGACATCATCGTCGCTTGCCCACCCGACCGCACTCAGCCCTTCACCCAGGCGATCAACTGCCTGATGATGCAACGAGTTGACCGGCAGCCCGCCGTCCGGCAGCCCGCCGCCGAGTAACTCGCCGATCGTCGACCCTGGCTCCAAGCGCACCCCGTGAGCGACATCGGCCGGGTCTTGTTCGAACTTGGCGTGGGCCGGAAGGTGTTGATGAAGGGTGCCACCCAACGACACGTTGATGACTTGCAGCCCTCGGCAGATACCCAGAATCGGCTTGCCTGCTGCCCGCGCCGCCTCGAACAGCTTGAACTCGAACTCATCTCGACTCTCGTCGACCATCACCTCATCGTGGCGGTCCTGGCCGTAGTGAGCGGGATCGACGTCGGGCCCACCGGGAAGGATCAGACCGTCCAGACGAGCCACGATGCGTTCCGGATCAACCTCCCTAGGGAGCATGACCGGAAGACCGCCAGCTTCCATCACACCGAGTGCATAGTCCTCGAAGTAGACCTCAAGATTCAACTCGGCGTATGAGTCAAACCAGCCTGACAAGTCCTTTGCCTTGTACCGGTAACCGGGAATCCCAATTAGGGGTCCGGCCTCAACGGTTGCGCTCATAGTCACTCACCTTCGACTCGGTGCCGTCACCACCTAACGTGATGCGTCGCGAATGAAGGGTACCGGGCACGGATGCTAGGTTTTTAGTAGGCAGAGGTCGGGTTAACGGGGACCAGTTGGATGAGCGGAACGAAACGTAACGTCGTTATTGCCGTTACCCATAGGGCAGCTTTTGTCGTTTTGACGTTGTTGGCCGGGTGCTCACTCTTCGGTGACACCGGCGATGAAGACGGCGGCTCTCCCCAGTCAGACTCAACGACCGTGCAAGGAGCGATCCCAACCACGGTGGTTGACGACACCGAGTTGGCTGTCGACCTGTTCAACGACGGCATCTTTTGCGACGGCTCGGATCGACGAGCAGCCATCATCTACGGCGCAAGACCCGGCGAGACAATCACCTTCGAATCTCCCATGCCGGTTGAGATAGCCGACGGCGTTGCCGACGATCAAGGAACATTCCAGCTGACATGGCAATGCGAGTCGTTCGAGACCGCCCTGTTCTGGGACATCACGGCAACTACTGCCGACTCTCGCCAATCGGTCGACTTTCGAGTCAAAGGAATCTACGTTGACCCCACGGTCGAAACCGAGATGGTCTTCACACCGACGCCGGGCTTCGTTGCATGCGACGGGGCCAGGCGGACGGTGGGCTATCTCGCAGGAGCTCAACCATTGGAGTCGGTGACGTTCAGCTCACCGGCCATCGGCAGCCTTGAGACCAGCAAGGCCGATGCAGACGGTCGAGCCACCGTCACGTGGAGCTGCCGCGAGGAGGAAGTGCGTACCTGGCCGGTTCGGGCGTCAGGACTGACATCGGGCAAATCAGCAACATTCGACATCGTCGGCGAGCCACCGACTCCACAAGTGGAAGGCCCGATACAAGTTGAGTTGGTTGAGAACCCCTTCTCCTGCAATCGGCAACGTCGACCAGTAGCCAAACTGAGCAACCTCACTCCTGGCGTTCAAGTAGCGTTTGAGGCGTCGCCGTCCAACGGTGCCCTTGAGCCCGGGACAAGTAACTCCAGTGGGAGCATGACTCTGTACTGGCAGTGCGACCGCAGTCAGGGCGGTACCGAGTGGAACATTACCGCGGCGGAACAATCACTCGACGGCACCGACAAACGTTCAGCTTCTTTGGCCTTCACCGTCATCGCACCACCGAACCCGACCACCATCGCCTTTACTGAAGACCCATTCATCTGCGACGGCACCAGCCATGAGGTCGCGGTACTGTCGAACTTCGTAGCCAACGAGTTCATCGACTTTACGTCGCCTCAAAGTGACGGCCTTCGACAGGGCCAAGCCGGTACCGACGGCAGCCTTGCCGTTCGTTGGCAGTGCACCGGCGACGAGGTCGGCAAACAGTGGGAGGTCACCGCTACCGGGGCGACGTCAGGGGTTGACTTGACGTTCACCATCACCGGGGCCGCTCCGGCCGAGTAACCCAGTCGGGCTACTGGCAGCCTGATACCGCTAAGTCGACGATGACCGGAAGATGATCTGACCCCAAGGCAGGACCAAGCTGGCGGTCGAACGAGCATATGCCGGGTGAGGTGAGAACGTGGTCGATACCGATACGGCCGGTGAACCAAAGCCCGTCAGGCCACGTCCCTTTTAGTCCGGCTCCATCGGCGACGTCGTTCAACTCAATCTGGTCAGTTAGTCGACGGTAAACGGGCGACCAACGGGTGGCGTTCAAATCACCGGTGATGACCACTGGGCCATCGTGAGCCTGCGCTACCCGCACGGCGAGATCAACCTGGTCGTTGGCGGTCTCGACCCCCGATGGGAACGTGGGCGTGAGGGTGTGCATGCTGTAAATCAGCAGGTCCTGATCGTCGATTCGTACGGTTGCTGCGATGGCCGGATAGAAGTCGACTCCACTAACGGCGACGTCGGGTACGTCCACATCAGGGGCGGCGAACATCATGATCCCGTAGGTTCCCGGCTGAGTGGTATTAGTGTCCAGCAGTACCCAGTCGGGCAATGCTGCTTCCATTTCCGCGCCCCATTCAGGCGTCGCTTCCTGAAAGACAATGATGTCTGCCTCCTGCTGCGCCGCCCAATCACCAACCTCATCGAAGTTGGTGTTGGAGGCCAGAACGTTGAAGTGCAACAGCCGAATTGTGTCTCCCACGGGCTCGCCACCGTCGGAACCAGCCAGGAGGGGAACGAGAGAGACCGCCTGCCAGAGGAACAGGACAATCGACACTACGACGGTTTTAGGGCTACGGAGAACCATCGCTGCCACGGCTGCCGCCAGGAACAGTACGGCGTATTGCAGCCTGAACGGAGCGAACATGTCGGCCGGCCAGAACAGCCGTGAGCTGAAAAACCCGATGGTGCCTGCGATTGCGGTGCCGAAAATGCCCAGGTTGAGCAGCGTCACCGACAGTGACCGAACCGACCACCGCTCCTCGGGTGTGCGCGGTTGTTCATCTCGCGCCCCTACAACAGTCACGATCCGACAACGTACTCCATACCAATCAATCGGTGACCGCGCCCTGACTTTTTACCCGCCACGATGTTTAGGCGGGAACAGCACCGGAGCGGGTCCGACGATCGAGGCCAGCTAGGCCATGAATCTCTTTCAAGCGACGAAGCCGGGAGTGGACTTGATCGCGATCCACTGTGCACAGCCTGATGTGACGACGCCCGGCGGTGTCATCCTCATACCCGGTGCGGCCGTGCAGCATCCGCTGATTGTCGAACACGAACGCCTCGCCCGCTCTCAGCCGGTAGCGAACCTGGAAGTTCTCGGAGCGGATCCGCTGAGCGAACGCCCGGTAAGCCAGGTAATACGAATCAACAATGGCGGGATCGATGTCGAACACCCCGGTCGATCGTTCGTGAAAACGAATCCCCATCAACGGTTGGGCCGGGTCGTCCCGGTCGACGGTTATGACCGGGCCGTAGGAGATCATGTTGACGTCCTCGCCTTGGTCGACGGCCTCGGTCCGATGGCGGATGAACGGGATGGCAACACGGCTCAGAAGACCAAAGGCATCGGGATCGGATGTTCGCAGATCTTCGGCCACGGCAAAGCCGTCCACGACGATGGACACTCCACCGGTCCCCTCTGCTGCTGCCCGGCAGTGCAGGATGCTGATGCCAGACGGGCTATAGCGGAACGGATCATCGGAGTGGGCGTCCTGGCCCCGGTTGGACTGCGACAGAGTCCACGCTTCGGGCTCGGTCACGATGTCGAACACCCGACCAAAGTCAGTGTGACGTATCCGGCCCAGCAGCCCAGCCAACGTGTCGGTGGCCGAATCTTCTGGAGGTAGTCCCTCCACCAGGACAACGCCGTGCCGATCAACAGCATCGAGTAAATCGTGATGCCCGATCGAGCCCGGCTCAAGAGACTCCACGCCAGCAACAGGTGGATGGTCGGACCCTAACAGTAGCTGCACGTCGGTCAAGGGCGGCCGGACACCGGACGCTTGCGGAGCCAGTTCCAACAGGTCGGCCAACTTGAATTCGCTGACGTGGCTGTCACTCCAATCGACGGTCACGACATGGCCGTTATCACCCATCCGGGCATCGGTGATAGCCAGGTCTTCAGGCACTGTGGCAACCGACCACGTGCGGAGGCCCGACCGCTTGGCCGGCAGGCTCGGGCACTGGTCCCGCAGCCAAAAACGGTTGAAGGCCACCGGTTTCTCGTTTTCAGGAGTGACGGAAAGCGTGGAGGCGGTGAAGGACATTTTGGTCGACGGCGACATTGCTACTCCTAACTCCTATAGGCCGAGCGATTTGGCGATGATCGTCTTCATTACCTCGTTGGTACCGCCGTAGATGGATGTGACCCGGGCGTCAACGTAGGCTCGTCCGATCGGGTATTCGGTCATGTACCCGTAGCCACCGAACAACTGCAGGCAGCGATCCACCGCTGTCTTCTGTAAGTCGGTGCACCAGTATTTCGCTTGGGCTGCTTCGGCCGGGGTCAGCTCGCCGTCGTTGAGTTTCGAGACACACTGATCGATGTAGGCCTGACCGATATCCACCTGGGTCTTGATGTCGGCCAGTTCGAACTTGGTGTTCTGGAAGGTTCCGATCGGCTTGCCGAAGGCGGTGCGCTCTTTGACGTAGTCGAGTGTCCACTCAAGCGCAGCTTGTGCGGTGGCCAGCCCGGTCACGGCGATCGACAAACGCTCCTGGGCCAGGTTGCCGGTTAGGTAGTTGAAGCCCTTGCCTTCGTCGCCCAGGCGGTTGGCGGCCGGAACCCGCACGTCGTTGAAGAACAGTTCGGCGGTGTCCTGAGAGTGCATGCCGATCTTGTCCAGATTGCGGCCCCGCTCGAAACCGTCCATGCCTCGTTCAACCACCAGTAGTGACATACCGGCATGGCGTTCCGACGGGTCGGTCTTGGCGGCCACGATCACCAGGTCGGCGTTGATGCCGTTGGTGATGAAGGTCTTGGAGCCGTTGAGCACATACTCATCGCCGTCAGCAATGGCGGTGGTCACCATCCCGGCCAAGTCAGAGCCGGTGCCGGGTTCGGTCATCGCCACTGCGGTGACCAGGCTCCCGTTGGCGATACCAGGAAGCCAGCGCTTCTTTTGCTCTTCATTGCAGATGTCAGTGAAGTACGGAGTGGTGATGTCATTGTGCAGGGTGAGACCAAGTCCGGCTCCCCCGACCCCGGCGGCTGCCAGTTCCTCGGCGATGACTTGGTTGAAGCGAAAGTCCGACACTCCACCACCGCCGTAGACCTCGTCGATTGCCATGCCCAAAAATCCGTACTCTCCCGCAGACGTGTACAGTTCCCGCGGGGCGATACCGGCATCCTCCCACTCCATGTAGTGGGGAGTGACCTCTTTGGCCACCCACGATCGAAACGACTGACGGAACGCCTCATGGTCGTCGTCGAAGATGGCTCGCACAGCTGAAGTCATACCCTCTAGTATCGCTCAGCCGGACGTGCGAACTGAAGCCGTACTTCTATGCCGCATCACCAGAATTGTCGTTCATAGCTTCGAGTGCTCGCATGGCCCACGCGCCAATGAGCGGACCCGGAGTCAACAACATGAACGCCCAACCCCACCCGGCGGCGTCGCGCACCACCGGCACCAGGAAAATGGTGAACACCGTCAAGGTAAAGCCGACCGCCAACTGCATGGTGAGCGCAGTCCCCACATAATCGGGGTCGACCACCTCGGTGACAATGGCGGAGAACTGGGCGCTGTCGGCCACCACCCAGAACCCCCAGAACAGCCCGACGGCCAAGATGACGACGGCTGGGGCGTCAACCAGGAATCCGGCTACGAACGATGCAGCTGCCGACCATCGAAGCGCCAGGCTGGCGGCCTGGGGGCGAGATACGCGATCGCTGATAATCCCGGCGTAGATCGAACCGGCGGCACCGGCCCCGATCACAGCGAAGGCCGCTCCGCCAGCCGCCCTGGTGGAACCAAAGACATCAAAGTAGAAGGCGGCGATCCACGCCCACATTGCGTACAGCTCCCACATGTGGCCGAAGTAGCCGAGCCCGGCCAACTGGAACCGGCGGTTGCGGGCGATAACACCGATCTGAGCGGGGTCCGGCTTGGCCGACACTGAACCGTGCGGACCGTCAGCCCCCAGGAGCTCAACGATGAAACCGCCGACGATGGTGAGCCCGGAGATGACCAACAGCAGTGGCTGCCATTGGAGGTCGGCTACGGCATTAATGAGGTGAGGCACAGCGGAACCCAAGGTGAGCGCTGCGATCATTGCTCCAAGGGCCAGACCCCGGCCCTTCAAATACCAGGCCGACATGGCTTTCAGCGCAGGAGGGTATACCCCCGCCAGTGCCGCACCGGTGACCAGCCGGGCGACGAGCGCAGCCGGGTAGCCGTCGGTGAACACAATCGAGGCGTTGGCCACAGCAGCCAGGATCGACGCCAACAAGATCAGGCGACGGGGCGGGATACGGTCGGCCAGCCCGATGGCCGAAGAGGCAACTGCCCCCAACACGAACCCCATCTGTACAGCAATGGTCAGCCAGCTCCCGGCCGCTGAGGACAGGTCCCATCGGTCCGCCAGTTGACCGAGCGCAGCCGAAGTCGAGAACCAAGGTGACATGGCCAACACCAAACCAGCAGCCAGAATCAGTAGTTGGCGGCGCTGATCCCCGTCCCCCATGGGTCCGTCGGAGTCTGTCGAGGGCAAACTCTCGGTCTCAGCCATGGTTCAAGAACATAGTCGCCCATCCCGCTATTCCGGCTAGTGCCTTTAGCGCGTCCGCCGACACGTCAGCCTGGCGGCGTCTCCGATAATCGAGCGCTGCCAACTACTGTTGGCTGATGGCACTATCCACCGTCAGAGTTGCCACCTTAGCCATCTTTGCCATGTTGGCCGTGGCGACCGCGTGCTCGGCAGCGTCGACGGAAATCGAAGCCGGTGCAAGCGACTCGGGCACCGGCACCAGCGGTACGTTGCAAGCGGTGCTGGAGCCGACCAACGCCCTTGTCGAAGACTTCGGTGATGACTGGGAGCAGGTGGGCCGCTGGTACACCGAAGGCTCGATGACCAGCTGGTCCACCGGATGCTCCGACTTCGACCGGCTCGGCGACATCTTCAACTACGGCACGCCCGAGACCGTCGTCTGGGCCCGAGGTGACGACCGCATGTTCCAACGAACCGACGACCTCGGGTGGGACGCCGCCCAGTTCGCCGCCACGGTACAGGCCATCCCAGATAGCTGCCCGGCAGTGGAGGTCGGACAGGTAGCCGTTGCCACCACCCTCGAAGCAACATCCAACCTCGGCTCGGCGCCCGGCCGCATCACCGACGGCGACCCTAACGGTCAGGTGGTAGCCATCAAACTGGACGCCTACCCCCACCCCAGCCCGGAAACCGACATCGCCACCCCCGAGTTCGAACCGGGCCGGGACACTTGGATGATCGTCGCCACCCGGCACAACGTGGTGTCACAGCTGGTGTTCAGCCCCGACCCCGAGCGGTCCTCCACCGATGAGCTAGCCTCGGTCGTCGCCGTCCAGATCGACGCGCTGCTGGGCACACCGGTCGAAGCCAGCGGGCCCTTCGAGCAGGCCGCTCCCCCGCCATCGGTCGAACCCGGAAGCGTCGCCAACGCCGAGCTCTATGTTGACCCGGTCACCTGTGCCAACGACGGTATGATCGACGTCAGTATCGGCTCCGAAGAGATCAGGTGGCGGCTCACTCAAGCCGTGCCGCTCGCATGGCGGGGCCGCACCCCGATTCTCGGCCACCTAACCTTCGACGGCACCGACGCCGAATTCACGGCCGACGTCGACGTGTTGCTCGAAAGCTTCACCGTCTCTATGACCACCGGAGCCGTGCAGACGGTGTGCCTCCCGTGGGATGAGCCCGAACCCTCCCCCGACGACGTACCGAACACCAACGATCGGCCACTGGACTGCGACGACCGCCCTATTGAGGAGAATCGCTTTCCCGACGAGGGCCAGGACGTACTCGAGCTGGCCAAGCAGGCCAACCCTCAAGTGATAGAGGTCCGTCCACTGCAGCCGCTCTTCTGGGGCGGGTTCGATGGCGGCGGTCGAATCGTGGTGGAGCTGGCTCTCGGCGACGTCGAGAACGCTGACTGGCAGATCTTCACCTGCGCTCAGCCATAGCGGCCCCCGGCGGCTACAGGTCTTCGGTTAGCTGTTTGGCGAACTTGATTTTCGACACCTGATCGGCTCGGGTGAGAGCTTGCCGCCCTGTCTCCCAGTCCGGGAGTGACCAGGCCTTGCCATCATGGTCCAGCATCCAGAACCGGTCGAACGTGGTGAGAAACGCCCGATCGTGCGACACGGCGATGACGGTGCCTTCAAAGCTCTCAAGGGCACCTTCCAACGCAATGGCAGAGTCGATATCAAGGTTGTCGGTCGGCTCATCAAGTAGCAGCAGGTTGTGGCCGTCGAGTTCGAGACACAGGATCTCCAGGCGAGCCTTCTGGCCGCCCGACAGCGTCTCATACGGCTGGCGCTCGTGCCCGGCCAGGCCGTAACGAGCCAACGATCGCATGGCCCGCTCGTGGTTGCCTTGTCGTTCCAGCACCGGCTCGATGGTGGTTCTACCGTCGAATGCCGGGTTGTTGTTGATCTGTGTGAACAGGCCGGGCTCGACCCTAGCCCCAAGTTTCAGCACGCCGTGATGTTCCACCCCGACACTATGTGGCTCACCGGCCAGGAGGCGTAACAGGTGGGTCTTGCCGGAGCCGTTGGGGCCGATCAGACCGATCCGCTCCCCGAAGAAGATCTCGCCGCTGAAAGCGAACAACAAGTCCGGCAGTTCCAACGACGCAAGTGATACCACCCGTCGACCTGAGTCGCCACCTTTCAGCCGCATCTTGACCTTCTGGTCGAGCGCCGGTGGTGGGGGCGGCCCGGCAGCGACAAACTTCTTCCAGCGGGTCTCTGCCGCGTTGGCCCGAGGAGCGTTGCCGTCGTTTAGTTTGGCTCGTTCCTTCATGATTTTGTAGAAGCGGTAGAGTCGGCGTTCCTCATCGTTCCAGCGTTCCAAGGCATCGCCTAGCCGTTGCTGTCGAGCATCGCGGGCCTCGTTGTATGAGGCATAGGATTCGCCGTGCACCCAGGCACCGAACGCTTCGAGGGTCACCACTCTGTTGGTGGCGTTGGCCAACAACTCCCGATCGTGGGAGATCAGAAGCACTGTCTTGTCCGTGGCCGTGATCCGCTTTTCCAACCAGTGTTTAGCTGGAACATCGAGATAGTTGTCGGGCTCGTCCAGCAGCAGAACATCAGCGTTGGAGTTGAAAAGTAGGTCGAGCACAATTTGTTTGCGTTCACCGCCCGATAGCTGTGAGGCCAGGCGGGCACCCACCTCGTCCAGACCGGAGCGAACGACTCGCTGCAAGGTGGCGTCCCAGTCGGCTTCGGCCTGGTAGCCGCCGCAGTCGGACCAGGCTCCGATGGCTTCGGCCAACGCCATGGAGGTGTCCACGTCCCCTTCACCCGCTGCGGTCACCGAACGCTCAGCGTCCGCCAGGTCACGGCCGATGGTGCGCCCCGGTTCAGGCATGCATTCGATCAACATGTCCCGCACGGTGGTTTGCCCAACATCGGACGCGCTGACACCTACGTCCTGGGCCATGTAGCGCACCTCGCCGCCGATGGAGGCGTCACCGTCCGCGGCGCCGAGTTCACCGGCCAGGACGCGCATGAGCGTGGTCTTGCCCACCCCGTTGTTGCCGATCAGGGCGGCGTGCGATCCGGGAGCAACCGTAAATGACACCTCGGCGAAAAGCGTGTCACCACCCGGGTGGGCGTATTCAAGGTTCGACACCGAGATGTGGGCCATTGCATAAGCCTAGACAGTGAGCCGAAGGGCTGTCCGGGGATTCCTAGGGCCGGAAGCTTCGACGCGCAACTTCCAAAACAGTGGCGGTGTCATTCCCCCTTTCGTCCCAGTACTGTCGATCGCCATGCTTGCAACCAGTGATCGAACCGACAAGGATAGACAGGCTAGGATTTCCTACCTGGGCGACTCTGCTATCGGTGAAACCCGAACGCCCGCGACCTCTGGAGACAAGATGACGCTGGACGACACACGACTTTCTCGCCGGAAATTTCTGGGAGCCGGAGCGGCGGCGGTGGCCGTTGTCGCTTGGGACATCAACACCGGTTCATGGCTGACAGCGGCCGACGCCGCCGTTGACCGTTCAACTGCCACCCCGATTCCGCCGCAGCTGGCCGGAAAACTGGTCACCGATGAAGCGGCGCTGGCCGCCGCCGCCGACGACTTCGGTCACATCGTGTCCCGTCTTCCGCGAGCGGTCCTGCAAGCAACCTCAGCGGAAGACATTTCCACCCTGATCAAGTGGGCCAACAAAGTTGGCATCAAGGTTGCCGCCCGTGGCCAGGCGCACTCGGTGTTCGGCGAAGGTCAAGTTGCCGATGGCGTCGTCATCGACATGAACGGTCTCAACACCATTCACGAGCTTGGCGACGACTTCGCCGTCGTGGATGCCGGTGTCACCTGGGAACAGGTGCTGGAACAATCCATTCCAATTGGCCTCGCTCCCCCAGTCCTCACCGACTACGTACGCCTGTCGATTGGTGGCGTGCTGGCCGTGGGCGGAATCGGCGGAAACATGAACCAGGCGGGCATGGTCATCGACAACGTCGACTCCATCGACGTCGTCACCGGCAACGGCCAGCTGGTTCGCAACGTCTCGGCTCGACGCAAGGCGGACCTCTTCGAAGCGGCCCTGGGTGGCCTGGGCCAAGTAGCGATCATTACCAAGGCCCGCATCCGGCTGGCGCCCGTTACCGCTCTGGTTCGCGTCTACGAGCTGACCTACACCGACGCCGGTGCCTACCTCGACGACCAACGCACCCTGGTGGCCGACGGCCGCTTCGGATACCACGAGGGCCAAATCGTGTCCGACGGTGCCGGCGGCTGGAATTTCAAGATCGAGGTCGGTGCCTACTACAACCCTCCGGAAGTACCTGACGATGCAGTCCTTTTGGCCGGCCTCTCTCCTGACGGCGGGCAGGTTATCTCCGACCTCCCCTCGGAGATCTGGTTCAGCCGGGTCAGCTTCGCTGAAGCCCAGCTTCGTCAAATCGGTCTGTGGGACACACCGCACCCGTGGTCGGATCTGTTCGTGGACGATGCCAGCGCAGAGCAGTACGTGACCGAGACCGTCTTGCCAACACTCACCGCTGAAGGGGTTGGAGCAGGCCTGCTGCTTCTCTACCCGTTCCGCACCGACAGGTTGACTCGCCCCATGGCCCGCGTACCCGAGGGCGACGTGGTCTGGGCGTTCGACATTCTACGGTTCCCGTTCGATCCGACGTTGACCGACGCCTTGATGGCCGAAAACCGGCTGCTGTTCGAGGGCGCAGCCGCCCTGGGCGGCAACTTCTACCCGATTGGGGCCTTGGACACCACGGCCGACGAGTGGGTCGCCTACTTCGGACCGCTGTATGACACGCTGCTGGCCAACAAGCGCCGCTACGACCCGGCCGACGTGCTCACACCGGGCCAGGGGATCTAGTTCACTACCCAACCGGACATCGAGCCGATAGACCCAACCGAATGTAGCGATCGTCACGACCGAACCGGATTGGCCCCGTTCGGTCGCTGGCTACCCTTAACAGCATGCGACATTTTGTCTCTTCGGCGGCGTTGGTCTTGGCTCTGATCATGGCGACCGCTGCCTGCGGCAACAAATCGGAAGTGGCTGCCGCTGCTGACGCAGGCGCCGGTGATGAAGCGGGACACGACCACTCCAGCCACGATCACGGCGACGATTTGGTGTCCAATATCGAAGGCATGGGAGCCCTAATGGGCGACCCTGATGCCACGCCAGCGACCGAGATTGAGGGGGCTGAACTGATATCGGTCACGTTTGGTCTCCTAGACAGCCGACCTGACGGCTTCGACGGCACAACGGGCACGGCCGACGTTGCCCGTCACGACAACGGCACCACGGTGACGTTGGAACTGGATGGTCTCGACCCCGGACGACAGTTCATCGCCCATGTTCACGAGGGGTCGTGTGATGACAACGGTGGGCCTCACTACAAGTTCGACCCTGACGGACCTGACACCCCGCCAAACGAAATCCACCTGCTGTTCTCCTCCGACGGCGACGGTAATGGCTTTATGACGGTCGAGAACCTGAAGGTCGTTGATGACGACGCCCAGTCGATCGTGGTTCACGCCACCGATGACATGGCGGCCTACATCGCCTGTGCAACGCTCAGCTAGCTGAATTCGAGCTTCAAACCGGCACTGGCCCAGCGGCAATGACATAGCCGGTCAAGCCGGAATGACATAGCCCGTCAAGCCGCAATGACATAGCCGGCCCAACCGGAATGACATAGCCGGTCAAGTGCAGACAGCCTCCCGCCGAGAAACAAAATGTGGGTCGCAAAAAGGTGCCGGCTATACAGAACGTAGGGGTGATCGCCGCTCATCGCGCCAGTGCACTCGGTTGCAGCATCATCATGTTCTGGCTGCTACCGGCCCTCTACTGGGACTCGGGACTGAGTCAGGCCGGACTCAACGCCCTTTCATACGCCTGGTGGATCGCCGCCATTCCGTCGCTTGTGGCCCTCATACTGACATTCCGGTCAGGGTCCAGTCCTCGTCTAATGCGTTATCTCGACCTGGTGTCCATCGGCACCATCGGCATCATCTTGGCCTCGGTTCCCTGGGTTGGCAATGTCAGCGGATTGAACGAGGGTGCTCACTACCTCCTTGCCATGTGCCACCTGGCGACTGTTACCGGCTTGGCCGTCGCCCCAAGGTCTGGACGAGCTGCTGACCTGGACCTCCCGTTGATTCTTCTCAATACGGTCTCCTACATCATCGCCTTCATCGCCATAGGCGATGCGACGATGTTGGCAATCGTGGCTCTGCTGTCGGTCGTGGCCATGATGATGTTCGTCACCGGTGACCGAGTCATGATCCAACTCGAATCCCTGCGAGCCGACAGCGAACACCGCGCCATTCACGACGGTTTGACAGGACTACTCAACCGCGACGGCTTCATTCAGTCCGTCGAGGAGGCTATCGAGACCGGGGCCGTCCAGCCGGTGGATGCTTGCACCACGGTGACGGTAACCGAACACCAAGACAACGTTCTGGGCGACGGGACAGCGTCGTGGTTAGTGCTCCTTGACCTTGTCGGGTTCAAGCAGGTGAACGACAGATTTGGCCACACTGCCGGGGATATGGTCCTCACCCAGGTGGCCGAACGTCTGCGCCATGCGTTGCCGCAGACCGCTCTCATCGCCCGCTTGGCCAGCGATGAGTTTGCATTCATTATCAGCGGGGCCAGCGAGAACGGCATGGAGTGCACGCTCGGTCGACTACTCGACTTGATGTCGACTCCCTATCCCCACGATCACGGGTCATCAGAAGTCAGCGCTTCGGTCGGGACAACCCGGCTACGACTCGGCTCGGCTACAACCGACCTGATGGCCGAAGCCGACCTGGCCATGTACGAGAGCAAGAAGACAACGACCAGCTACGTCACCCACTACGACCGGTCGCTGAAGGAGCACTTCGAAACCCGCATCGACTTGGTAGCAAGATTACGCCAGGCGCTCGCCGATCGAGACATCGAGTTCTGGGCTCAACCAGTTGTTCTGTCCAACAATTTGCGACCGGTTGGCGTCGAACTTCTCGCCCGTTGGAAGCTGGCCGACGGCTCCTTCGAGAGCCCAGCCAACTTCATCCCAATTGCTGAGGAGACCGGTCTGGTAGTGGAGATCGGACGCCAAGCATTGAGCTTCGCCGCCTCCCTGCTTGAGCGATGGGACGATGATCCTGAGCTGAGGGATCTCGGCGTCAACGTGAACATTGCCGCCTCCCACCTGACCGACGGACTGTTAGAGGACGTCATAGCGGTCCAGCCTCAGGGCGATGATCGGCTCGGTATAGAATTCGTCGAGAGCCAACTGATCTTGGACCATGAACAGGACAGCGCTGGGAAGCTCGGCGCCATTCTCGAAGAACTCAAGCGCCGCCGATATCGGCTACTCATCGACGACTTCGGCACCGGCTACTCATCGTTGTCTTACCTCTGGGCCATTCCACTCAGCGCAATCAAGATCGATCGATCATTGGTGTTCGGGGTGGAGGAAGACCGTACGAAGGCCGGCCTGTTGACGGCAACGGTCGCTATGGCTCGGCAGCTGCAAGTACCGTGCGTAGCCGAGGGGGTCGAAACCGACGAGGCGATTGTTGCCCTCAACCGGCTCGGAGTTCCGATTCTTCAGGGCTTCGGTATTGCCAGACCTCGTCCCATAGCGGAGACAGAGATCAGCCTCCGACGTATGGTCAGAAACGCTCGTGGTGCTGCCCAAGAACTACCGGACACCAACGAATTTGTTAAGTCGCTTGAACAGTTGAACGCCGACGGCTACCGGCTATCGGTGGAAGATCTCGATCCCGACAGATCTGTTGACTGAAGACGAGTCCCCGGTCGGTTAAAGATATTGCTGCTTGTTGTCGAAGAATCCAGGTGGCCCCAGTGAAGGCCATCTGAGGAACCGATCAACCGTTAGGCGGAAAGCGGCATGACACAAGCAAGACGAACAATCGTTGCCATCACAGCGTCAATGACGTTGGCAGTGGCCATCTTGACCACACTGGTTTTCACCGTTGATGAGGCGTCAGCCATGGAGCTGAGCGACTACCAGATTACGGCCGACGTCGGTGGCCCCGACGACGAAGTCGGCCAAGCCGACCTCTCGCTCTTGGGCACCGACTTGAGTGACGTGAACGCCGCCACACCCCGAGTTGGTGTGCTGGTGGCGTTCGACGACACCGCTCAAAGTGGCAACAACACATCCGACGCCTGCACCTTGTTTGACGGTGACGGTGACGGTCTCCCCGATATTGCCCTGTGCTTCGCTCTCGGTGGTCCAACCATGGATCTTGTCCCCAGTGACGGCGACTACTCCGTCCTCTATGACTGCAAGGACACCGCTCTGGATCGCTGTTTCACCAACGGTGGTGGCGGTGACGGCTCGTCAGGCACCATCGGCTCCGACACCGACGGCGACGGTCTCATCGATGGCCTCTCGTCCGGCTGTGTCGAAGTAGCATCGATCACCCAAGACGCCTTTGCCTCCGAAGCGTCCCACGCCCCGGAGCAGGATCCGACCAACGACACCTACGTGGCCTGCGAGCTCTATCTCAACGAGGTCACTGAGCTGAACGGCGACGTCTTCCCCGCCCTGTCACTCACCAACGTCTGCACCTTTCCGTCCAGTTCGGCCAACAGCGACGACAAAGACTGTCTGGTCAACCCCGGTGCTCGCTTCATCACGGTTGATGCCACCGTTACCAGCACGGAAAACCCGGTCACCTTGACGGCAACGGTCGAAGGGTCCGATGGCAGCTCGGGAAGCTCGACCTTCACCACTTCCGGCGGAACAACCAACAGTGGCACTTCATCGGCTATTGCCGTCGGCGACGGCGCAGAGGCAGCGACGTACACCGTGACCTTCACCAGCGACACCCCAATCGAGCTGGCCGCGTCGACCTGTAGCGACTCGACCGATCCATCAAGCGGAACTCAAGATGGCTCGTCCATCACGCTCGGTCCCGGTGAACGCTACGAATGTACCTCCAGCGTTGAAACGTCTGAGGCCACCTCGTACGCCCTTGAAGATTCGGGCCTCGGCGAAGGGGCAACGTGCGAGGCGACTACCAACGTGGACCGTCTTCCACGAATGACGGTAAACCCCAACGACATCACCGCCGAAACCGTGGTCTACACGTCCGCCTTCGACAACCCCGATTCGCTGTGGAAGATTCTGTCCGGAAGCTGGTCGGTGGAAGACGGCGTACTCAAACAGCTGAACGACTGCGGATTCGACTACACCACTCTGCTGAAGACCGCCCCAATGGCCAACTACCGATTCTCGGTTGACGTGAAGGATCTGGCCGGCACCAATCATGGCGGCGTCGTCGTTGGACAGTCCCATGAGGACACCCGAAGCGGCGCCTGGCTGGTCGACTTGACCAACGGTGGATCCACGCTGCGCTGGGGCACCTACAACGAGGTCGGCTACTACCAGAACTCCGGGTCGGTTGACATTACTGCTCCAGGCGCCGGTCAATTCGTCAACATCACGGTCACCGTGCTGGACAACAATCTCACTGTCGAATACGACGGCGCCGAGATCGCTTCGCTACCGACAACGACCGGTGACGGTCACGTAGGCCTGGTCAGCACCCAGACCGCCGTTGCCTACGACAACGTAACGCTTACCGCTCTGCCCCCCGGCGGCGCTTCGTAAATAGACCCCGACCGGAACCATTGATGGAGGAAACAGAGATGTCAAGGGAATCAGGACGCAGCGGTCGAGTACTCGCAGCGCTGGCGGTGGCCACAGTAAGTACGGTGGTCGCCGCCGGGTGCGGCGGAGTGCGAGGTGAACTGGTCGAAACCGGCTTCACCGACATCGACGGGGACGGCATACTTGAGCTGGCGTTCACTGAAGAAATCGGCTTCGACAATCCGTTCGCCGACTACGACGTGGTTGAAGTTGATGCCGATACAGCAACCCCCGAGATGTTCGACTTCTCGGCAACCGATGCCGTCACCGGAGAACCGGTTAGCGGCGCTGATCTCCGTCGAGCTGCGCAAGACAGCGGCGGGGCCATGATCATGGGATTCTTCACCCCGACCTGTCCGGTTTGTGTCGATGAAGGGCCGAAGCTGGCCACGTCGGCCGACCTGAATCCTGACGTCACCTACGTAATGGTTCACTCCGGCGGTGATACCGAACAGTACGCAAGCTTCGTGGACGAATCCGGCCTGGACCTACCGAACGTTCATCACATCGCTGACGGTGAAACGAAACTATGGATCCATTTCGCCATCCTTGGTCAGCCCTCGTACGTGCTGGTTGCACCAGATGGCAAGGCAACCAAGTCAGTCGGGGCTCTGCAGGACCACGGCCTGCTGAGAGCGGTCGAACTCCTGCGCAGCGGTTCAGCTCAGGCTTAGACCGGCCTCGTCGTCAGTTCGAGTCCGGCCAGAAACCGGCAAGCGGTTGCAGGTCGGGTTGGTTGGCGTAGCAGGCCAGTCGTTCTCGGCCCACCGGATCCAGAACCTCGATTACGTCTACCAGGCGCTCCGGGCCAACGACACGAAGAGCCTTGTCACCGGGAGTTCCCGCCCGGGGCACAACCGGCAGCAGCAAAAGCACCCGGTCGGGTTCGTCGTCGACGGAGGCCAGTACCTGCAGCTTTCCCAGCACCCGCCAGATCTGATCGATCCGAGGTTGGCCGGACCTCGGGGTGACAAAACCGCCAATAGTGTCGACCCAGAACCGACGCCCGCCACCGCTAGGTTGGCGAACGGCGTAGGCGAACTCGACCAGGCCCGACGCCGTCTTTGGCTTGTCGGCCACAATATCGAAGCCCGCTTCTTGCAACGCCGCTCCGGCTAAGTCGTGCATCTTACGGCCTTCAGCCACCGCAGCGCGGTAGATGCGGTCGTAGCGACGTACAGCATCGGCTTGGTTTGTGTCGCCCTCATCCTCGACTTCGACTTCGGCTTCGATTTCGACTTCCAGCCGTTCCTGGGCTCTCTTCAGGTACTCGGCGTCAGTGTCGTAGCCGACGCCGATGCGACCGGCTCGGGCGGCAGCCACGATGGTTGTTCCCGACCCGGCAAATGGGTCCACCACGATGTCCTCTTTGAAGGTGTAGAGGTCGATGAGGCGGCGTGGCAGTTCGAGAGGGAACGGGGCCGGGTGACCGATTCGGGTGGCGGACTCGGGATCAATCCGCCACACGTCGCGGGTTACATCGACAAACTCGTCGTTCGAGAGTGTGGACTCATGGGGCAAGCCGAGTTTGTGACGTTTCGGAGTGGTGATGGCCCGAGAGAACCGGCCTTTGGAGGCAATGATGACCCGCTCAGTCTGGTCCCGCAGCACCGGGTTGGAGGCCTTGGCGAACGAGCCCCATGCGCACGACCCCGATGAGGTCTCGGCCTTCTCCCAGATGACTTCACCTCTCAGCAAAAGGCCGAGGTCGTCCTGAAGGATGGCGGTGACGTCGGCACTCAAACTGCGATACGGCTTGCGACCCAGGTTGGCCACGTTGACGGCAATCCGGCCTCCGGGCTCAAGGACCCGACGGCATTCGGCGAACACCGACCGCAGCATGGCCAAGAACTCGATGTAGGTCTCGGGTATCTGACCCTCGCCGGCGTTCTGGCCGTCGCCTTCACCGGCAATGGCCAGCTCGTACTCTTTGCCAACGAAGTACGGGGGTGACGTGACCACCAGAGCCACCGAGTTGTCGGGCAGATCCTTCAACTGATCAATCGCCCCGTGCAGCAGTTGGGCCGGCCGCAACTTGTCGGCCAGCTCAGGGGTCCAACCGACGGTTTCGTCGTCGGACAGCTCGGGCGGCGAGAAGCGAGCGTAGAAGGCCGACGAATCGTGACCTTCCCGGCGGCCGACACCAAACGCCGACGTGGATGTCTGCGCATTGGCCCGGTCGTTGTTTCCCACCAATTCATCCTACTGCCGACAGAAATCATGCTGTTGAGGTGTCTTAGGGGATGACACAACCATGTCTCGAAAGGAACCACTCATGTTTGTACTCAAACCAGCACCACCACGCTCGGCCAGCAATCGCTTCGGCCCCTGGGTCACCGTGTTGACCTCCTTTATCATTGCCATCGCTCTCGCCGCCTCACCGGCTGCCGCAGCCAAGGGCGGTGGCAAAGGAGGAGGCAAGAAGGGCGGAGGGGGTAGCGATCCACAGCCTGAGGTGTTCACTGCAGACTTCAGCGGCAACGCCGGTCTCGACCAGCTCCGGCTTGGGGTGTACCACCGCAATATCGGCAGCCAGGAGTTGGGTCAGGCGGCTGTGACCTGGGGTGACAACAACGCCGCCCACGGGGGTACGTGGACGGCTGATCACGATCTGTTCTGTGGCACTCCCGATACCCAACGCACCGTTAGTTCATCCAAGAGCGACTTCGCCGTCGACGAGTTGGTGTATCTGTGCCGCGATCACCTGATGACCACCATGGGCGATGTCGACGGCTACTCGATTGTGTGGTTCTCACCTAATCAGACATTTGATGCCCAGGAGTACAACACGATCTCGTGGGACGTGAACGTGACTGACCTGTTGAAGCGCCAATGGTGGGAGGTGTCAATCGTTCCGGCTGACACCGAGTTCCTGGCCACTACCGACTGGTTGGCCAGTGTGGCCAACATCGGGCAGTACCATCCGGACGCCGTGGTCGTGGGAAACGGGCCGTTCGGCGGTGACGTACACCTCTCGGTTCAGGGCGTCGACCAGTATGACGGATGGCAGAACGTGTGCGGACCGTGGGGTTTGGACCCTGAGGGCTGCGCGTCGAAGAGACTTCGCCGCACGTTTACGGTTACCGACAACAACGACGGCACATTGACCGTCGACTACGGCGGGATGTTCACTCAGACCGTGGCCGGCGAGCTGCCAAGCACTTTCCAGGTCTTCTTCAAGGACCACAACTACACCCCGGACAAAGACGGCCAGCCGGTCGGGCACACCTGGCACTGGGACAACATCGTCGTCGGCTGATCGATCTGAGCCCAAAAACGTCGGAGTGCCGGGCCCGTTGCGGGCCCGGCACTCCGGATTTCACCTCAAGATCCGACCCGCCCCGCTCGGAGCGAACCAAGCGGGGCGGACGCTGGTCCGGTTGCTAGAACCGGACCGAAGTTGATGTCTTGAATACTCGATCACGGTTGAGGATCTCGGCCTCGAACGTGATCTTGTGGCTTCCTCGCAACGGCGAACCATCAGCGGTGACACACTCAATCTCGAAGTCGGCGCTGGCGCCGGTGAACGAGATCGGCGGGTCAAGATCGCCGGCCGCCTGGCCGTTGACGGTGCAGTCAACATCAACAGTTGTGGTTCGTCGACCCTTGCCGGATTCGACGATGATGTTGAAGTCGGTAATCACCACAGTGTCGGCCTCAAGACCATCACTCTCATTGGTGATGTTCAACGTGGTCGAGAAGCCGTTGTTGCCGACCTCTTCGATGTTGATCCGCTCGGGGAACTGGATCGAGGGCTGGCTGCCGTTGATTCCGGTGTAGCCGGAGTCATCGGTGTCGTTCAGGTCCTCGGAGTTGCCCAAGTCATCGGTGTAGGTTGCGTCGCCTTCACCAGTATTGGTGTAGACGCCCCGGATGGCAGTGCCGTCCAGGGTGCAGGTGGCCGTTTCGCCGACGCCAACATCGACGGTGCAGACAGCGCCTTCAACGCTGTCTGTTACCACAACGCCAGCCAGGTCGACGTTGCCGGTGTTCACCACCGTGTAGGTCCACGTGATGGTGTCACCTTCGACTGCGAACTCCTCGTCTCCGGTTCCGGAGGCCGTGGTGGTCACCTTGTCGATGGTGAAGCTCGGGTCAGCGCCAAAGTAGCCGCTGTCGTCACTGTCGGTGGCATCTTGGTCCTGAGGACCGTCAGCATCAGCCGAACCGGTGTTGGTGTAGTCACCGGCCACTGCTGTACCGGAAGCGGTGCAGGTTGTGGATTCGCCGGGGGCCAGTGTGGTCTCGGGGCAGGACACGGTCACGGCCGGGTCGCTGTCAGATACCACCAGGCTGTCCAGCGTGGAGTTGCCGGTGTTGGTCACCTCGTAGGTCCAGGTGACGGTCGATCCAGCAAGGATCGTGTTGTCGTCTGCACCGTTGGTCAGCTTGTCGATGTCCAGCGAGATGATCTGCGGGATAACAACATCGGCATCGGCCGGATCGGTGACGGTCTCACCCTGAGGTGAGGTACCCGACGCATCAGCGTCGTTGTCCCGGGTTCCAGCGTCAATGTCGTGCTGATCGATGGCGTAGGTGCCGGAGCAGGTTTCAACCGCACCAACAGCCAAGCTGTCGAAGGTGCAAACCACGCCGCCGAGCAGCGGATCGCTTACCGACACGTCAGTCAGCGGAACGTCGCCGTCGTTGGTGACGGTCAGCTCGTAGGAGACAACGTCACCGGGGTTGGCGATGCCGTCAGCGCCCAGATCGAGCGTGCCGGTCTTGGCCAGCGCAATCGACGGGTTCTCGACCACGGTAACCGTCTCAGTGTCTGTCTCGTCACCAGTTTGGTCGGAGCCAGCGGTAGCCGTGTTGATCACTTCACCGGCGGCAACGTCATCCACATCAATGGTGTAGGTGGCGGTACAGGTGAGCGAAGCACCAACCGCTAGGTCAGCAGGCTGAGCCGGATCGCAGTCCAGAGCCGACAAACCATCAAGCGGATCAGCAATTGACACGCCAGTCAACGCAATGTCACCGGTGTTGGTGGCAACAAAGGTGTAGGTGAGCGTGTCGCCGAAGTTGGCCTCGGTGTCACCGTCGGGCAGTGCCACTGACTTGTCGAAACCCAACGCCGGGTTAGCGACAACAGGCTCGTCCTCGGTGTCATCCTCAGGATCAGTCTCACCGGAATCAGCGGTAGCCGTATTCGACACCGAACCAGCAGCCACATCATCGAGATCGACGGTGTAAGTGGCCGTACAAGTCAGCGAAGCGCCAACAGCCAACGTGGCAGGCTGAGCCGGATCACAAGACAACGCCGACAAACCATCAAGCGGATCCGAAATGGTCACACCCGTCAGCTCAACATCGCCGGTGTTAGAAGCAACAAAGGTATAGGTCAGCGTGTCACCCAACTCGGTGTCGCCATCACCATCAGCATCAGACGACACAACAGACTTATCAAAGCCCAACGCCGGGTTAGCGACAACAGGAACGTCCTCAGTGTCCTCAACCTCAGGGGTCTCATCCGAGTCAGCAGCACCAGTGTTGAGCACCTCGCCAGCAGCAACATCATCAACAGTCACCACATAGCTGGCTGTCAACACACACGTGCCACCGACTGGAACCGACGCACACGTCGTCGAGTCACCAGTCAAGTCATCCGACACCACCACATTGGTCAACGGCACGTTCCCACCGTTGGTCGCCGTGATCGTGTAGTTCAGCGTCTCACCCAACTCAGCGTCAGCATCATCATCGCTGGCCTCGTTGTCCTCAATACCAGTAAACACTTTGTCGACTGACAGCGCCGGAGCGGCCCGGAACGTGTTGGTGAACGTACAGGTGGAGTCCACGCCCGCCGTGATCGTCACTGCCTCGGCTGCCGTTACATCTTCACCGTCACAAACAATGGACGTCAGCTCATACTCAGCATCGCCAAGGGTTTCGCTCAGGCTGTAAGTGCCTGCGCTCAGGCTGGTGGTAGCACCGGTGGTTCCACTCAACACCTCGGTTCCCGCGGCATCCGAAGCGGCCAGGGTTACAGAGTCGGCGGCAAGCGGAGTCGGGTCAGCGCCGGCGTCAACTACTTTCACCAGGGTCAGCGTGCCCTGACTCAAGCTGTTGGCGAAGGTGCAGGTAACGGTCTGGCCGGGCGCACCCAGCACGGCGGACGGATCGTCGCCGTTGTCACAAGTGGCGGAGTCGAGCTGCCAACCATCAGGAACACTTTCGCTTACTGATGCGGTGCCCGTTGCCGGGAGCAGATCGGTTGAACCAGAACCGACGATGGTTGTGGTGCCGTTGTCGTTGGTTGTTCCGCTGACCGTGAAGTCAAATGCCTCGGTGGTGCCGTCAGGGGCGACCTTCTCCACCACCAGGAACCAAGAGCCGGGAGTAACAACACAGTCGAAGGGATTGTTGTTGCCGTCGTTGCCGGCGGACGGATAAGAGCAGACGTTGATCAGCTCACCTCCATCGGGAATCAGTTCTGTGGCGATCTCACATGTCGCCATCAGATCATTGGGGTAGTCGTCGCCGGCGCCACCAGGGGTGCCGGCGGTCTCCACGCCGTCACCGGCGAACGGGTCTGTAGCAGTAATCATGATCGTGCAGGAGCTGTCGAGCAGGTCACCGTTGTACGGGTCGGCCAGTCGGTCCGGCTGGGTGCAGCGATCATCTTTAGCATCCGAGCATTCGATCCATGCCGGGAAGTCGGCCACCGAGTCCGTGCCATCACCGGAATCGGTAATGAAGAACTCATCAGTACCATCGCCATCCTGGTCGCCGTAGCTGACCTCAAGACAGAAGGAATAGTTGACGTTTCCGTCACCGTCGGTATCAAACATGGCGCACGCATTGGAAGCGTTGCCACCTTGAATGGTTGACGGCTCGTCCCAAGACCATTTGATCAAGAGAGTGTCAGGATCCGAATCGTCCCGCCCAAATTGGGTCAAGTCGTTCTGGCCGTCGCCGTTCGGATCGTTCGACCCGCCGTCATCGTTGACGATGACAAGCGTGTCCTGGGCAGCAGCCGGAGAGGCTCCAAATCCAAATAGTGCTAGCAGCATCGCTAGCGACGCGATCACCAAAGTGAAGACGCGCAATAGCCCACGCGGAGCGTGGGATTTCCCTGCATCATGCATATTTTGACCCTCCTAGATCAGCTTTCTTTCCCTCGGAAGGAGTGTCGCCCCCTCCGCCTATAGGACCTCCAGGCAATTGAAGACAAAGGCCCCACGTCGATTCTAATTCGCAGTACCTACAAGGTTCGACACGGATGGCGAGGCAAACAAGCCTAAAGTTGTTAGTCGATTGCTAACATCGTAAGGCAAAATACCCACTGCACCAAACGGGGACAATGATCGGGCTCCGGATTGCGATCAATTTGAATTAGATTCAACCGCTGGCGATCAAGACTGTGGACAGCAGCGCCAACGGAAGGCCAACTCTTTGCCGTTTATTCAGAGATTCGTTCAAAGCTATAGTAGCTAAAGCGATCGTAGCGATTGGATACAGCGAAGTCAGAATCGCTACGACGATCAGGCTCCCCGCCCCTAGAGCAAACAGGAAGAGCACGTTGGCAGCAGTGTCAATGAGGCCAGTCAAGCCGATAAGACCCACCGCCGATGCGTCCAACTTCGCGCCGATCCTGCTCGTCCCCTTACGTCGAGAGTGAGCTGCCCCAGCAGCCAGCAGTAGCCCAAGAGCGGATGCGGTAAGCGCTCGAGCACCGACAACCGCCCACGGCGACGACGCAGGGTCCGTCATGTCCAACATGATGAAGAACAACCCGAACCCGGCACCGGCAACCAATGCCTCAGCCACGGCCGCCACGGCCGGCCGGGTCGGCACCTCTGGAGTGTCATGATCGCCAATACCCAGTCCGTCCTGATCATCCGACGCCGACACCATCCAGATGGCAAGAAGGGCAACCGCCAGACCAAGAGCAACCAATGCTGACGGTCGCTCACCGGAAGCCAAACCCCAAAGCGCCGGCACCGCCGCCGAGGAGATAGCAGTAACAGGGGCAACGACCGACATCGGGCCTCGAGCCAAACCCCTATACAGCAAGGCGATGCCAATGCCGCCGAAGGCACCTCCGATCGCGCCTATGGCGACGTCACGCCACAACAGAACGTTGTCGACCAACACCGCAGCCAACAACACCCCCAAGAACCCAATCACATGGGAAAGGCCGACCACACGGATGGCCGACGTCCGCTTGGAGGCCAGACCCCCGCAAAAGTCTCCCGTCCCGAAGGCCAACGCAGTCAACAAGCTCAGGACAATCACCATCAGGGACCAAACGATACTTGCCGCTTGCCACTTACTACTTGCCCCACACTATTGCGACCTACTCGCCATGCACCACTGCAACCTCTAGTCGTCCGCTGATCAGCCTTAGAGCGATAGCGTCTGCCACTATGAGCGACGACAAGAATGCCCACAAGGTTCAGGGCTTCGCCGGACTAGACCTAGGCGACGTTAAAGATGCAGTCGGGGCCGTTATCGGCTCTGGCGACACCGGGCTGGGTGACGTCACCTCAGCGGTGAGTTTCGTAGCGGAACACGGCGACGACATCATTGACTTCGTCCAACGCATGCCCGATCTGCTGGCCTCCACAGCCGGAGCACTCACCGAAGCCGCCGACGACGTAGCCGGAGCAGCCGCCTTCCTCACCGGGGGCAAAGGTGCCGGCGACGGAGTCCAAGCGGTAGCAGACCTGGCCGGGGATGCACTTGAGACCTGCAAAGACGAGTTGGCTTCGGCGCAGAAGTTGCTCAGCACCGTCGCCAGCCAGTTCGACAAGCTGCCGATTCCCGACGGCGGAATCGGTGAACGGATTGCCGACGCCGCCAACCGGTTCGACCACGTCGGAGACCGACTGGGCGAAGTAGCCGCTCAGCTACGAAAAATGGGTGTATCGGTAGATAAAGCCGGTCATGGCTTGGCCCGCACGGCAGCAAAGCTGGAAAAAGGTGGCAAGGCTCTAGGCCAGGTCACCGACTAGCAGCCAACCAACGATCTGACGATCCCCCTCTGGCTACACAGCACTCTGGCTGCACAGCACTCTGGCTGCACAGCACTCTGGCTACACAGCACTCTGGCTACACAGCACTCTGGCTACACAGCACTCTGGCTACACAGCACTCTGGCTACACAGCACTCTGGCTACACAGCACTCTGATTACACAGCACTCTGGCTAGAGCTCGGACAGCCGGTCGAGACGTCGGTTCCACAGAGTGCGAGTTTCAACGGCCCACGACATCAGCGGCTCCAATCCAGCCGGATCGGCCCGATAGAGGGTTTCACGACCTGAACGCTCAGCCTCAGCTAATCCGCTGTCCACCAGCTGGACAAGATGCTTCGAGACGGCCTGACGAGATACCCCAAGTTCTGTGGCCAACCCTGTTGCAGTCGCCGGGCTGGAGTCGATCAATGATTGGAAGGCCTGACGGCGGGTTGGGTCAACCAAGGCCGCCAGCACCTGGTCAACTGGACCTGGATTGTCCGGTTTGGTGGGCCGACTCACCAGGTCGCCAATCCGCCACCAACACATGCTTGAGCAGAGCCGACTGACCACGGAATAGGCACCGTGGTCGGGCGCTCAGTGACCACAATCTCAGTCGATGGCTCATCGTCTTGCTGAGACGACCCGGGCTGCAACTCAACCTCGACTTCCGACACATCACCAAGCGACCCGAGTGGCCGCCAAGCCCAAAGCAAACGCTCCTCCGGATCGACCTCTAGGACCTGCCCGATCTTGGGCTCACCGCTCTCGACATCAGCGGCGATTAACAGACCTCCCGGCCGCGGGTCAATGCTGCTGCCCGGCCCCATCCATTTCTCGAAGCCTTCCGGGCCGGTCAGCCGACCCCAGACATGTCCGGGATCCCACGGCAGGTGTCGTCGCGTCGTGACCGGCGTTTTATCCATAACAACAACAGTAGACGAAGCACACGTCGACACGCAATCATCAAGTTGCTCTAGACCGTCCGTTGAACCTAGGCTGGCCGGTATCAGTTGCGCAACTTGTTACTTGCTCAATGCGTTTAGCCCCCACCCGACCAAAGAAAGACTCTGCCAATGTCCGGATATCTCGTCCCAACCGTCATCGAAAAGACCGCCAACGGGGAACGGGCCTTTGACCTGTATTCCCGACTACTAGCTGATCGAGTGGTGTTCCTAGGCAGTCAGATTGACGATGCCAGCGCCAACCTGGTCATCGGCCAGCTACTCCACCTTGAAGCGCAGGACTCCGAACGCGATATCTCGCTCTACATCAACAGTCCGGGAGGGTCAGTGACCGCCGGCTTCGGTATCTATGACACGATGCAGTACATCGGCCCCGATGTAGCAACCATTTGCGTGGGTGGCGCCCCGAGGGGCCGCTGAGCTGCGTCGTGGGCTGCCGTGCTCCTGGCCTCCGGCACACCAGGCAAGCGACACGCTCTTCCCAATTCGCGGGTGCTCATTCACCAACCACACGGTGGGGCTCAGGGACAGACAACCGACATGGAGATCCAGGTGGAAGAGATGCGTTACGCCCGCAGTCGAATCGAGGAATTGCTGGCGCACCACACCGGCAAGCCAATGACCGAGGTAGCAGCCGACATCGAGAGGGACTACATCGTCAGAGGGGCTGACGCCGTCGACTACGGACTGGTCGACGAAATCATCGAACACCGCCGGCAGCTCAACGTGGTACCGGGGTTTCGGCCGACGATTCCCGCTGAAGACACCAACAAAGACATGGGCGAGCAGGAATAAAAATACCTGTGGGCGTGGTCCTTGAACCGGACCACGCCCACAGGATCGGCGGCAACAGCCATATGCGGCTGTAAAGCGAGGAAGATGTCGGCGGATACATCTCCCTCGCAAATACAGTTGTACTATCACCACGAGCTATTTACAACAAATTAGGTGAAATAGCTATTGGTCTATTTGGGGTAATCTCCTTCTACACATTTGGTTAATTTAGGGACAAATGTGGTACCGCATATTTAAGCTTGTCGAACTACAGCCGTGTAGCCAGGCAAGCTGGCACCTCAACGGAGCTATCGTGGAACGACCCGGTGGCCATCAACGGCTGCCCACCTAGCAAGCAGGCGAGCACCGCGATGATTGACCTCCGATCCGACACCGTCACCCGACCCTGTTCTGCCATGCGTGCGACCATGGCCGAAGCCGAAGTCGGAGACGACGTTTGGGGTGACGACCCGACCGTTAGTCGCCTCGAAGACAAAGCCGCCGAGCTACTGGGCAAAGAGGCCGGCCTCTACGTGCCCTCCGGCACCCAGAGCAATCTCTCGGCCATCCTTGCTCACTGCCAGCGAGGCGATGAGTACATCGTGGGTGACAACGCCCACACCTATAAGTACGAGGCCGGAGGGGCAGCCGTACTCGGTAGCGTCCAGCCTCAACCGGTTCGAATGCTGGCCTCCGGCGAACTCGACCTTGACCACATTTCCCAGGTCATAAAGCCCGACGACAACCACTTCGCCCGAAGCCGCCTGCTGTGCATTGAGAACACCCACGACGGCAAGGTCCTGCCACTCGACTTCCACCACCGAGCCCGCAAAATGGCCGACGACCACAGCCTCGGTTTGCACCTCGACGGGGCACGGCTTTGGAACGCGGCAGTAGCCCTGGCTGTCACTCCGGCAGAGGTAGCCGCAGTCTTCGACACGGTTTCGGTTTGCCTGTCCAAAGGCCTGGGTGCACCCGTCGGATCCGTGTTGGTCGGCAGCCAGGATCTGGTCGATGACGCCAGACGATGGCGCAAGATGTTGGGAGGTGGCATGCGTCAGGCTGGGATCATCGCAGCAGCCGGGATCTACGCTCTGGACAACAACATTGGTCGAATGGCCGACGACCACGACCGAGCGGCACGTCTCGCCGACGGGCTCCAAGCCATCGACGGAGTAACCGTTACCGGCCGCTCCACCAATATGGTCTTCGTCGACCTCGGCCCCAACGCCGAAACGATGGCGGAGCACGCAGCCAAGTCCGACATTCTCATTGCGCTCAGCGGAACCACCACTCGGCTGGTCACCCACCTCGACGTTGCTGACGACGATGTCAACCAGGTACTCGACCTGGCGGCCCGCACCCTGCCAACCGCGGGCGCATCGAGCTAGGTGACAGGCAACGACGACCCGGTCGAGGCTCAGACCGACACGGTCAACGAACCTGGCCCACCACTGACGTCGATAGACCGGCCGCAACTGCAACAGTCCTTGCTGCAGACCTACACCCCGTCGATCCCCTTCCACGAGCCGGTGCCTCGAGCAGCGGTGGCAGCCGTCATGAGACCCGGCGAGAACAGCCCTGAGTTGCTGTTCATACAGCGGGCGACCCGCGAGGGAGACCCATGGTCCGGCCAAATGGCATTCCCGGGCGGCAAAACCGAACCGGCGGACCCGACGCCCGAAGCTACAGCCATCCGAGAAACCCACGAAGAAGTTGGACTCACACTTGAGTCGAGTCACGCGGTGGGCCTGGTCAGCGAGCTCGATGGAGGGCGGGCGACCAGTCGACTGGTTTTGGTGTCAGCCCACGGTTACTGGATTGAAGGCTCACGGCCACGCCTCCAGCCAAACTACGAGGTGGCGGACACAATCTGGATGCCACTCGAAGACCTAGCCGACCCCGATCGACAAATTGACTACTATTACGGCCCAGCCGACGCGACCTTCCCCGGGATTCAATTCGATCAGCCAGATCAGGTTCTTTGGGGCCTGACTCTGCGATTTGTTAGCGACTTGTTCGAGCACCTGAATCAGCCGTTCAATCTTCTCTAGCTGACGCTCAATTCCACTAGTCCGCAAGGTTGTCGATTGACCAACGACGCGGGTTAGTATTAGGTGGTTCCGCATCACTTGTATCGGAACAATGTGCGGGCTGGTTGGACAGACGGTGCTAGGAAGAGTCCGGCCGAGTCGCCTGAAAAGTGCCACCTGATCGGGGTAAAGCCATCTCAACAATCACTGCTGACCTTCCGCTGCCTGAGAAACCGCCGCTATACAAATCATCGGCGGTAGCCCCACAGAAGCTATTTCGCCATGCTTCTAGGTGACGAAGGTGCACTAATCGCCACGGGCACTCTGGATAGATTCGGCGATCTAATTCGCCGAGCCGCCGTTCCTGTAGCCGTCTACTCGGCCACGGGGAGCGCATCGGCAGTAGGGATCGTGTTCGCCGTCTCCTTCATTCCCCACCTCGTCATGTTGGGAATCTCCAGCCGCCTGGGAGCACCGACGAAAGCCCGAAGTTCACTGATTTGGTTCAACCTGGCTCGCTTTGTCATTTCCCTGGCAATGATGGCGCTCGCCATTAGAGGCAATTACGGCATTCCTTTCCTTATCACCATCTTTATTCTTGCCGCCCTCACCGCAGTGGTCGAGGCAGCGTTTGGTACCGCCACCCGAATCGTCTCCAAGGCAAGCGATGCCGCCGATACTCAGAAGCTGAACGCTCGACTTTCAACCTGGCAAAACGGAGTGGCGGCCACTGTCGGGTCACCGTTAGGGGGATGGCTGGGCGCCATCTTGCCCCCAGTAGCATTTGCCCTGGACGCCATTACCTATCTTTTGGCCGCAGCAACCATCCGCTGGAGTGACATAGCCAGAGAGGCCGCCAGTCGCACTGCGGCCACACCTCACGGCGTGGCGGAAGCCATTCGGTGGCTGCTACGACATCCGTTCAACTTGGCAATCGTCGTGACCACCATCGGTCTACAACTGGCTTCAGGTTTGACCCTGGGAAATCTAATCGTCGTAGCTGTCGAACAGTACGGCCTACCGGATTGGATCTTCGGAGTTCTGACCTTGATCTTCACCTCAACCGGGTTCCTAGGCTCGCTGTTCATATCCCGCAGATCACCCGAACCCGTGACGCTACTCGGCTTGGCAGCGCTGCCGTCGGTGGCCGGCTACCTGGCCATGATCTTCGGAGCATCCCCGGTGGTGTTGATCATCGCGTTGGTGGCACTGGCTTTGAGCATCGCCGCTTGGAACATCGCTAGCGCCGGACGTATGCAATCAGATCCACCCGACGACGTGGTCGGCGGTGTTCTCGCCTTCTGGCGTTCGGCCGGCGTAGCCGCCATCGCCGCCGGATCTGCCATCGGCGGATTCCTTATCGACGCCACCGATACCACCAACGCCATCGCTGCCTCAACCGCAGTGTGTGCGGTGGCCGCCGGCGTAATGGCCCTTGGAGCCCGCAGAGAGCGGGCCAGTCTCAGCTTTGCTGACGTGACTTAGGCTGATTCTTTCGGTTCTTTGGTCTCGCCTTACCGGACCGCTTGCTCTTGGCCGCCTTGGACCGTCCTTTAGAGCTGTCCTTGGCCTTTGCCCCCTTCTTAGCCTTGGCCCCGTTCTTGGTTTTGGTGCGGGGTTTGCCACCGGCCTTCGAGCCGGGCTTTGACTTTCCGCCAGAGCCGGACCGTGACTTCCCGTCAGAGTCCGACCTTGAGCGAGAGCGCGACGTGTCGTTGCCCTCGGACCCGTCACTACCGGACGATGCAGTTGAGCCGTTTCGACGATCCTGCCCATCTCGGTACTCGGAGCGTGAACCGCTCTTCGACTTCGAGCCGCGTTTTGGCGATGATCCCGACTTCGAATACGCCCCTTCAGAACGCGATTCTGTGGAAGACTTCGAATCCGACCGGTCCCGGCCCGACTTTGCCGATGGTTTACCTCGACCGCCCAAAGACTTCGAGCTCCCCTTGCTCCTACCTTTACTCTTACCTTTGCCCTTGGCTTTGCCCTTACCCTTGCCGGAACGAGGTGACGGTGCGTTGGAAACCGGACTGAGGTGATGTCGTCGCTCCGGGGTGTCTTCCATCGAGCCGACCACCCCAAGCGTCTTCTGCAAAGCCGACGAGGCCTTGACCTGCTCAGGGGCGAGAAACGAGACAACTACGCCGTCGGCTCCGGCCCTCGCCGTGCGACCCGACCGGTGGACATAGTCTTTGACCTCGGCCGGCGGATCGTAGTGGATCACGCAAGCCACACCGTCCACGTGGATACCGCGGGCGGCTACATCGGTTGCGACCAACGCCTGACAACGACCGGTGGAGAACGCCGCCAACGCCCGGTCTCGCTGTGACTGGCTGCGACCACCGTGCAGATTCGCCGACCGTACCCCGGCACGCTCAAGCTGACCGACCAACCGGTCGACCCCATGTCGAGTCCGGACGAACACCACTGTCGATCCCAGGTCGGTGATCAGGTCGGCGGTAAGCCAGGCCCGTTCACGCTTATCGGTCTTGATGAACCGATGGCTCATCGTGGTGAGATCGGGTTCGAGATCAGCTACTGCCCGCTCAACCGGATCACTTTGATACGACTCGGTGAGAACCCGAACGTCATTGTCCAACGTGGCCGAGAACAGCAACGTCTGGCGATCGGCCGGTGTACGGTCCAGAATCCGGCGCACATCGGGCAAGAAGCCCATGTCAGCCATACGATCGGCCTCGTCGACAACGGCGACAGCCACCTCGGACAGATCTGCGTAACCCTGCCCCATCAGATCCAACAGCCTGCCAGGGCAGGCCACCAGCACGTCCACGCCCCGACGCAAACCCTGAATCTGCCGTTCGAGGCCTTTGCCTCCGTACACCGCCAAGACGTTGCGGTCGACCTCGCGGGCGAGAGGCTCCAACTCGCGGCAAATCTGTTCAGCCAACTCCCGGGTAGGGCTGAGAATTAGAGAGGCAGGCAAACGACCCTTACGAGGGCTACCGGCCAAATCGCCGTTATGCAGCCGGGAAAGAACAGCCAACCCAAACGCCAAGGTCTTACCCGAACCGGTGGGGGCCCGACCGAGCACATCACGGCCGGCCAAGGCGTCAGGCAAGGTGAGACCCTGGATCTCGAAAGGCTCAGTGATGCGCATTCGTTCCAGCGTCGATACCAGCGGGGCGGGCACACCAAGATCTTGGAATGAGGAAGTTGTCGTCGTCATGACTTGGTCGTTTCGGGCCTGATCCGCCTCGATGTGAGGCATCGGTCTTGCGGTTGGCCGTGTAGATGGAGAACAAGAGTCAGGCTGGAACGGTAGAACCGGTGGCGAGCCTGAGAGAGATCCCTGGTACCACGGCACCGAACGCTCTCGTTAACTCAGTCTGGCCTGTTTTGGCTCATCTCCCACCCCGAGCGGGGCTGAGAGCTGCTTCAGTCGAGTCAGGATTCGGACCCGGATGCTCGGGCGCCGCCGCGTTGGTGAGCGAGAACAGCAGCACCACAACAGGGACAACAGCCAAGATGAGATTGGCCGACCGGTAGCTGCCCGTCCGACCCTCAACCAACGAAAGTGTTACCGGACCCAGCGCCGTGCCCGCCACCATGGCCAAGAACATAAGCCCCTGAATCGAACCGATGTGCTCAACTCCGAAGTAGCCCGGCACCATCGTGTTCAAGGCCGCCCGAACCGAGCCGCCGACCGCGCCCAACATCACGGCGTAAACCAACACAATCCAGCCTCCAGCCAAGGCGGCCGCCACCAAAAGAACTGCTAGCAGCGCGGCCATGGTCAGAGCGGGAACGAATCGGGCTCCAACTCTGTCGAGCAGTAGACCGACGCCAACAGAAGCCACCGCCGAGCCGACAACCTGGGGCAGAAACATCGCCGCCGCTTCAGACGATGACAGGCCGGCCTCACCCAACAGGTCTATTTGATGGAAGTTCAACGCCGTGGTCAACATTCCCGACCCGACACCAACGGCCATCAGAATCCAGAACTGGCGGGTGCGGGTCGCCTCCCAGCGGGTAAACGAACCTGACGGCCCGTGCCGTCCGCCAGCCGACTTATCTCCTGCGTCTGCTTCGGGAAACGGATCGGGGGATTCATCCGGCGGCTCCACTAATCCGAACCAGGCAATAGGCAACACCACTAAGGCAACAGCGGCGGCCGCCACCAGCCATGCGGTCCGCCAACCGCTGGATTGGATCACCACGTTCAAGACCACGGGAACCAACATCATCAAGGCACCACCGGCTGTAGCCAGCACGGCCATCGCCACGCCGCGGCGACGCTCGAACCAAATGGCGACCGACACGTTGCTCACCATCGACAACGAACCCTGGCCGAACATCCTGATGCCGGCGAAGCCCAAGACCAGCCACAGAACCCCGGGGACGGCCGACATGCCAATCAGCGCCACAACAAAGGCCGAGCCGACAACCAACTGCGCCACCCGAATACCACGCCGATCCACGAACCGGCCGACGACCGGCATCGCCGTCGCACCCATCAGCGTGCCCGCCAGATACGCCGAGCTAACGGCAGCTCGACTGGTGTCGAGGGCAGAAACCATCGGATCAATGAAAACTGAAACCCCGACCGTTTGGCCGGGGCCCGTCATTGCCGCTGTAACTGTTGCCAAGAAGAGAATCCGCCAGCCGACGAACCGCTTCGATTCACGTTCGATTGCCAGTACGGTACATCCTCAGAGCAACATCGGTTGAATCGTCAAGAACAGTGAACCCAGCAGACAACCAACAGAACGAGACCGCCGAATTGAGCGTGATCGCGCTTCGCCAAACGTTGGAGGCCACGGCCCGCCAAAGCGGGGTCAGCCCGGCAAAGCTCGAACAGATGGAGGCCTACATGCGGAACCAGTTCCGTTACCTGGGCCTCACCAGTCCCATCCTACGAAAAGCCACCAAGCCGTTTTTGGCCGCCGGGGTCGACGCCGACGGCGACCAGCTGATGGCCACCGCATGGAAGTGCTGGCAACAAGACGAGCGGGAGTTTCAGTACACCGCGACGATGCTGCTCCGAAAGTGGTCGAAGAATCTCAAACCCGACTCGCTCGAAGCTTCGGCTACCCATCCGAACGAACCCTCGGTCGAAGCGCTCATCACCAACAAGTCCTGGTGGGACACCGTCGACTCGTTGGCCCCGTGGACCGTCGGCCCCCTGGTGGCCGCCAACCCTGAGCTGGTCACCGTTATGGACCGGTGGATCGAGCACGACAACATCTGGCTGGTCCGCTCCGCGCTTCTCTACCAGCTCAGCTACAAGGAGCGCACCGACCCCGAGCGACTGTTCCACTACAGCGCACTACGGGCCGACGACACCGAATTCTTCATCCGCAAAGCCATCGGTTGGGCTTTGCGGCAATACGGACGACAAGATGGCGAAGCGGTCAAGCGTTTCGTGGCCGAGCACGAGAGCCGACTGTCAGGGTTATCGAAGCGTGAAGCACTCAAACATCTGAGTTGACCGCCCGCGGCCAACCCGTTCACGGTTTCATAGTTTCACGGCGGCTGCTACAGGCTGTGTTCGTATTGCCAGCCTTCCTTCTGGATAGTCAGGCGGTTCCGGGCTCCCGGAATTGCGATGAGATCAGGCAACGTGGATGGATCAAGATCGTCGCCTTCCTCGGCCACTCGTTTCATAACGCCCTCGGCCTCGTCGTAGGCGGCGTCTCCCTCCCACGCCAGCGTGAGCGGTTTGCGGCGCAACGGGCGGGTGCGAAACTCGGGTGACGGGTTGGTAGTGGCCCAGTCAACAGCGGAGGCGACCTCGTCGTGCTGGGACAGCTGCCACAGTGTGATCCAGGTGGGGGCAACCAGCTCGATCTCCCCTGACCGATGGCGTTCAATCGCTTCAGACGGGGCCATCCATCGATCATCGTGAATTTCGCCGTGGTCGATGGCCACCTCGCCCGCCGGAGCCGGGGCCACGAAAAACCAGGTTGAGAAACGTCGTGCCGGGCCTCGCCCGGCCATCACCGGAGCCGGCGGCGGAATCCAATACGACCAAGGAACAAGGCTGTCCGGCTCCAGGACAAGGCCCGTTTCCTCGTGGGCTTCGCGCACGGCGGCCAAGCGAGCGTGATGTTGGTCGTCCTGCCCCGGTTGCCCATCGGCGCTGCCATTACCAGCGGGGGCCAGTCGGTCGGCCGGGTCCACTCGACCACCGGGAAAGACCCACATCCCGCCGAATGCCAGCTTGGAGTTACGTCGAAGCATTAGTACCTGTAACCCGGTTTCGACCTCCGCCGAAGCTCCAGAGGCTGAATCACGAAGTAGTAGGACGGTTGCCGCCGGTTCAAGTTTGATCTCTGTGCTCACGAATTGATAGGCCCCCCGACCCAGATCCTCATCTCGGCCATTGTTTGTCCGATGGATCAGCGACCCAAAGGATACCCGTCACCCAAAACGGTGAACGAATCGCTTGGCTTCGCCTCAGCGCAGGTGAGGCAAAGCACAATCACGAACCTCAATAAGGAAGCTGGGCTACCCGCCTAGAGATCGCCACGACCATGTCTCCTACGACTACCGCTCCACCGCCTGCAACCGACGACGAGCTCGTCATCTCCGCGCCGATGGCCCTCTCCGAACTTCGATCTTTGGAGAAGAGCCGACTGATCAACCCCGAACCGCCACCCCGCGAACCGATTCTGGCCCCGCTGGAATCCACCGGCGTCAAGCGGCCGCGCCGTATCGCGGCATTTACCACCGCCTGGGTTCTCATCGGTGCCGGGCTCGGGGCCCGAACAACCGGCCTCGTCGACACCACCTCGGTCGACACTGTGGCCATCGCCAACCTTGAACCAGTCGAAGAATGGATAGATGAGAACGTCGGCTTCGCTGACGGCCTCGGCATCCCCCGCCGATTGGCAGCCACCGACACCGGAACCAGTGGCGGAACTGACACAGAAACCGGCCGGCTCAACAGCCAGGTCGTATCAGTGGCCGTGGACGATCCCGAGCAGGGGCTGTCCCGAGGTAACGACGCCACTACATCGACAACCGAACCGCCCGAAGACTCCAGCACCATCACTAGTTCGCAGTCATCTGACACCGAGACCGAGATCGAAGAAGACACCGACACTGGAGAAGACTCCGCAGCAACGGTCCCCGATCAGTCTGATGCTAAAGGAGACTTCGCTCTCGCCTGGTCTCAGTGGCTGGGCAGCGAGCACCTGGTAACCGGTGAAGTGGTCAGGGAACGGCTTGAAGGCGACGCCGAACCCATCGCTATTGCTTTCCAGGCGGCCCGCAAAGGCGACACGGCCCTTCAACAGCTGGGCTCCTCAGCGGTGGTTGACTCCGACCGCGGTCGACAAACCTGCGAACGCTCCGGCGATGGCACCATGCTGTGCACTCCCCCGGTTGACGACATCGAAGACGGCGGTGACGGGATCACGGCAATAGCTGCGCTGCTGGCCGGCCCCAGTCCGGCGTACACCGTCGAAAGCCTTCCGGGTTGCCCGGAAGACATCTGCACTGAGCTGGCACTTCAAACCGAGCCGGACTTGGCCAACGCCAACTGCTGGGACGCAACAGCGACAGCTGGGTCGGAAGGACAACGGTGGGGGCAGACAAGCGTGTTCTGCTTCGATCCGGCATCCAAAGCCATCGTGGCCCGGCGAACGCTCTCGACGAATCGAGTCGAAACCTTTGTTGCCTCCGAGGTCCGAGGCCACGTCGACAATCACGAACTACAGCCCAGGTAGTCCAACTCCGCACCTTTGGTGGGGACCAACCGGACGTCTGGGTGAGAGGCGCAGGGTTCAGCCCCGAGGGGCTGTGGCGATGCGTGTGGAGGAGACACCTCCCACCCAGACTTGGTTGTTCCGGTGAGGGTGATGAACACCGGTGCTCAATGCTTCGGGCGATAAGATCAAAAACTTGAGCGAGTTTCTGGGCGAGGACATCTTGGCTCAGCTGGTGCTGGCCATCGGGGGCGCACTGGCGGGTGGCACGGCCATGGCGCTCATTCGGCCGCGTCCAAACACCAAGGACGGCGAGCTGGACAAGCCCCCAATGGGGCGCTCGCTACTCCAGATCGCCATCGGTTTAGTAGTTGTCATCTGGGCTCTGGTCAGCCTTTTCGGCTGACTTAAGTACAGGTCCGTCAGCGTCGACGTTACTGGTGTGAATCACAAAGGGCGAGGCTCCAACATCAGCGCTGGCGAACCAGCTGTTCAGGCCATCACCACCGACGGCCGTGTCGTTTCGGTGAGTGCGTCTGACACTGTGCTGCTTGGTCGCAACAGCACGACCCAACGGGTCCTGCTTGACTCGGACCTGGCACGATCCGCTCAGGCAGCGTTGGCCTTCAGAGGACTCTTGCTAGTGGCTATCGCCGTTGCCGTGATCGCCATCTGGGCCTGAGTCAGGTCCGTCACCGATCCGGCCTGGCCACCTGTCGGTTCGGACTTAGAAGTCGGCCGGTGGTGGTTCGCCAGCCTCGGCTGCGGCCGAACCAGGGAACGACCGGGCCATGTTGTCGAACCGGGTGTACTGGCCTCGGAAGGCCAGGCGAACCTTGCCGACCGGGCCGTTACGGTGTTTGGCCACAATGACTTCGGCGATGCCTTTATCCGGTGACTGCTCGTCGTAAACCTCATCTCGGTACAAGAACATGACGACGTCGGCGTCCTGCTCAAGCGCTCCAGACTCTCGAAGGTCAGACAGCATGGGGCGTTTGTCCACTCGCTGCTCCAACGAACGGTTCAATTGGGCCAAGGCCACAACCGGTGCTTCCAGTTCACGGGCCAGGATCTTGAGACCACGACTGATCTCCGACACTTCGACCTGACGGCTCTCCGCCCCCGACCGCCCGGTCATAAGCTGCACGTAGTCGACCACTACCACGCCGATCTCACCGACACGGCTTTTCAACCGCCGGGATTTGGCCCGAATCTCCATCACCGTGGTGTGAGGGTTGTCGTCGATGTAGATGGGGGCTTCGGCTAGACGGCCGACCGCATGGGAGATGCGAGTCCACTCGGCCTCACCTATTTGGCCGGTGCGAACCTTGCTGGAGTCAACCAGGGCATCGGAACACAGCATTCGCTGTGACAGTTCCAGTTGGCTCATCTCCAACGAAAAGACAAGCGCAGGCTTAGCCGACTCGGGGTTCATGGCCGCATTGGCTGCCATCCCGAGAGCAAACGCCGTCTTTCCCATAGCTGGACGGGCACCAATCACATAGAACGCGCTGGGTTGGAGCCCGGCCAACATGTTGTCAAGATCGAGATAGCCGGTAGTGGTACCGGTGATGGCATCACCGCGCTCGTAGAGCATCTCCAGCCGGTCGATGGTCGCTGATAGAAGATCTTTGATTTCGGCCGTGGTGTTCGTCACCCGCTTTTGGGCGACCTCGAACATCTTCGCTTCGGCTTCGTCAATGGCCTTGATTACATCGTCGGGAACTTCATAGGCCGACTCGGCAATCTCGTTGCTGACCGAGATGAGTCGCCGCAACAATGCGTGCTCTTCGACGATTTTGGCGTAGTGTCCAGCGTTGCTGATGGCCGGGGTGGTGGCCTGCAGATCGAGCAGCAGTGACGGCCCACCGAGTTCTTCCAGCAACCCGGCCCGCTGTAGTTCCTCGGCCACGGTTACGGCGTCCACCGGTTCACCGGCGCCGTACAGGCCCATAATGGCGTCGTACAGGTGACCGTGAGCGGGGCGATAGAAGTGGTCAGGGTCGAGGTTCTCCACCACTTCGGCGATGGCCTCACGTGAGAGCAGCATGGCTCCCAGCACGGATTCCTCGGCCCGAAGATTATGCGGTGGGACTCGGGCGGTGCGCTCAGACATGACTATCCACCTGAACACGCGGTTGGGCGCGACGCAATAGGCGAGAACTCGTCGTCAACTCGTTCGGCTGGGGTGTTTTGGCTCGCGTCGAATACCTCAGCATCATCAATGCCGAACGCCTCTCCCGATAGGTGCAGTTGGTTGACCGGCTTCCGGCGGGTGGGCGATCTGAGCCGCCCACCCGGGCCGGAAACCTGCTCATTCAACGGGCCAGTGCATCCGCCGAGAGCACTGACCCGTCTTTCTATCTTGATTGATTCCACCTGTGGAGCTCCAGAGGGAAACTGGAAAACTCTGTGGATATCTAAGGTTTTACCGGGGATAACACCGTGGATAGCCATGGTGATGGCTTTCCGCTCTTCCCCGGCTCGTTTCCTACTCCTCCACCACCGAGACGGTGAGGGGGAACTCAACATCGCTTCGCAGCCGAACCTGAACCGGATGACTGCCAATGCTTCGGATCGGCTCTTCAAGTTCGATCATGCGACGATCGAGCTCGATACTGGTTTGCTCTTGAACGGCAGAGGCGATGTCGGATGATGTTACTGAACCAAACAGTTTGCCTTCGCCGCCGGCCCGAGCCGACACGATGATCGCTCGGGCCACCAGGCTCTGAGCAATGTCTTCGGCCGCCTCTCGCTCCTTGGCGTTGCGCACCTGCCAGGCTTTTTTCATGGCCTCGGCTTGTGCTTCCACCCCGGAGCTGGCCTGCTGAGCCATACCCTTCGGAATGAGGGAGTTGCGGGCGTAGCCGTCAGCGACCTCAACGATGTCACCACGGTTTCCAAGCCCTTCAATGGATTCGTGTAGCACGACCCGCATGATCAGACCTCCGCTGTCTCGGTTTCGACCGGCGTAGCGGTGTCAACTGCTGTGGTCTCGACTTCAGCTTCAGCTTCAGCCGGCTTATCGGTCGGTGTGTCTTCCTTGTTCCGGTCACCGCGATCGCCGCGATCGCCGGAGTCCCTATCGTCGGAGCGCGGCCTGCGGCCACGACCACCGTCGTCGCCGTCGCGGCGATTGCCACGACGCTGTGTGGTGACGCGGCTGCTGTAGGCCAGCAGTCCCATCTCACGGGCGTTCTTGATGGCTCGTGCCACTTCACGCTGCTGCTGGGAGTTGTTTCCGGTGACTCGACGGCCCCGGATCTTGGCCCGGTCGGACATGAACCGGCGAAGGAGGTCGACGTCTTTGTAATCGACGTACTCGACCTTCTCCGAGTTCAGGACGCTGACCTTTTTCTTGCCGCGTCGGCCGGAGTCTTTGGGCTTCATCCGCCGCGTGCGGGAATTTCCTTTTGCCATTAGAAGGGCTCCTCATCGGGGTTGTAGGGCGGGGGCTGGTTGTTGCCTCCTCCACCCTGAGCGGGGCGGCTGGCTCCTCCGCCGCCGCCTCCGTCAAATCGTTCGTTCTTCATCACATCAGCAGTGGCCCAGCGAAGGCTTACCGCTACATCGTCGGCCACGATCTCTACTTTGGATCGCTTATCGCCGTCCTGGGTTTCCCAGCTGCGCTGGTCGAGCCGACCGGTAATGGTCACTCGTGTTCCCTTGGCCAGCGATTCGGCCACATTCTCGGCCAGGGTGGACCAGCAAGTGATGTCGAAGAACGACACCGACTCTTCCCACTCCTGGGTTTGACGGTTCTGCCACCGACGGTTGACGGCTATGCCGAAGTTGGCGACGGCCTGACCGGAAGGGGTGAACCGCAGTTCGGGTTCCCGGGTTGCGTTCCCGGTAACGCTGACGTTGTTGTCGATTGCCATGAGTCTCTCCTCAGGCTGAGGCGCCTGCCAGCCCTCGACGATGAGCCTCGTCAAGGGGCAGACGGATGAACTTGTGGCGGATTACTTCGTCCGCGAGCCGAAGAACACGCTCCACCTCGGTGAGCGCATTCGGTGCCAGGACCTCAAGCACGACATAGAAGCCTTGGTTGAGCTTGTTGATCTCGTAGGCGAAGGGCCGAACGCCCCACTTGTCGGTCTTTTGGAGGGTTCCGCCGATATCGCCGGCCATCCCCTCGATCCGGTTGATGAATGATTGGACGTCCGATTCTTCGGTTTCCGCCCTAAAGATAATCATCAGTTCGTATGCCCGCATGGGGCTTGGTACCTCCCTGTGGACCCGGGGCTACCGGGGCTCTTGACCTTCAAGAGCAGGGTTAGCAGACCCGATTCGGTACGGGTCCACATGTGTTGGCAGCAAAGGTGCTGGCCACGCCGCAGGCTTACCGACCGGTACACAGACCGCAACGGAGCTATCAATACGACCACGTAAGCGTATCATCGCCATGACCGTACTCCGCCGGTGTGACAGCGTGCCCGCTCGACAGGCCCGGCCACCAACGACAAGAACCGAGGCCATAAAGGCCTCGGTTCAAATTGGAGAGTCGAGCCCTAATTAGAGGCTCAGCGGTTAGATGCTAGCGACTACGTTTGCCGGGGCGGCGGCCGATCGGCTTGCCCCGCTTGTTTGTCCGCTGTTGGACCGTCGTTGTAGTTTCCACGGTGGTGGTTGTGGTCTTGATCGTGGTCGTGCTGCGCTGGGCGGTTGTCGGTGGTGCCGTCGTCGGAGCAACCGTGGTTGGAGGAGCGGTCGTCGTCGGAGCAACCGTGGTGGGAGGAGCGGTCGTCGTCGTTGTACCACCGCCACCGCCACCGCCGGACTTGAAGTTGGCCACCCTGTATGCGTTGTCGTTCATGGTCTTGACATTGTGGGCGTCACAGGCCGGATTGGTCAGAACCAGCCTGACACACTCCATGTTGGTGCCGACGGGCACGCCTGCCGGTGAGCCGTTGTAGGCCACCTCCGGGTTGGAGAACTGCTGGATGCGGCTGCAATAGATGCCGGAGTCCGAGCACTTGGAGCCGTAGGCCATCACCGTGCGGAACTTGTTGTCGATATCGACAAAGCCCTTGCCGCTTAGAGCCGAGTCATCCACGTACCAATCGTGGCGGGCTCCCATATTGTGGCCGATCTCATGAGCGAAGGTAAGGTTGCCGGCCCAGCACTGATCGGACGTAAGCGACCACGGCCCCACCAGTCGGCCGATGCCGCAGATACTCGGACCGTCACTCATGAGTGCCACCAGGTCGGCACCGTACTGATCACGTAGACCGTGGACTTCATCCATGAATCCGTCGCTCGGGTCGGCCATTCGGTTGAAGTCGTCGTAGTCACCGGTCTCGGTGTAGCCAGCCGCCTCGTAGACATGCACCTTACGGAAGCGGAAGTTGGCCTTGCCTGCCGACAGCGAGGCGTTGGCCTGGGTGAAGCCGAGATCGATCATGTTCTGAACAGCGGTGGCGCTACCAACGGCTGCTTTGGCCTGAGGGGTGTACACAACCATGATGTCGATGACACTGCCGTCATCGGCTTGGGCGGAATCGGCGGCGGCTACATCATTGCCGTCGGCTTCGCTGATCGGCGCTTCGTCCACATCGACTTCGTCTTCATTGAAGGCGTCACCATCGATTTCACGAAGCTGATGAATAGAGCCCGAGGCCGGGAGAATCTCGAACTGACCTTCCGAGGTTCGGATATCAGCGGTGATTTGATCACCTCGAACCACGACGGTGATCTCACCAAATCGAAGTGCGGGAATGGTGCCGTGCCAAATGTATGCCTCGTCATCGATCCACTCGGTCTCGACGTGGCGGGCCACATACCGGCGATTGTCGAACATGTTGAACATGACAGTCTTGGCCGATGATGAATCCTCGCCCGGCTTGCCGCCCAACAGACGGAGATCCACCGCAACTTGTTCCACCCGCTTGACCTGATCATCAGCAGCGTTAGGTGGCAATCCGACCTCGCCGTCGGCTGCCACGGGGGTCAAGAGCGGAGCGTTGTCAGGTGGCGCTTGAGCATCAGACGAGCCACCCAACACGAAGAGGGCGGCTGCAGCAACGGCAACCGTCGCCGCGAAACTGGCCAACGAACGGTTGGATAACGAACGGATCATTTCGACAAGAACTCCCGGGATTTCGCTAAGTGGGTGGCCGAATCCTGCAACTTCCGGGAGCCTTCCGGTCGTCTTAGGGCCAACAAGAAACGTAGCGGCCGAATCCTCGCCGAAGGGCCGCCTGTCCGAGTTCTTAACCTTTGTTAACCATTGCGACGCAACAGAGAGGGCTAGGGCTTATCCGCCTACTCCGGGCAGGAAACGACAACCTCAGCCGCCACAACCTCGATCTGACTGGCGGCCAGCGTGGCCACAGCTTCGGTCGCTGCATCCTGAGAGTCGAATTCGGCAGTGACGGTAAAAGTGGTGTCAGCGGCCATACCGATCGCTTCAGCCGCACCCCGGTCACAATTGGAGATTCTGCCCTCGAATCCGAGGTCCGACAGTTCCTCTACCGACTCGGTCAAGATCGAATCGAATGGGTCCGACGCTCCCGCCACGACAACAACCCATGCGGTCTCCGCCGGAGGTGCGACAGCCTCGTCGGCAGGTTCAGTGGGTTCAGTCTCTGAGTCCGGAGCGGCTGCAGGAGCATCTGACTCCTCGCCGACCTGAGACTGCGAGCCGTCGTCTACCTGGACTTCCAGTGCAGCCGTTTCGCCGTCGGACACCGAAGCAGAGACAACGGTGCTAGCCGCCGCTCCATCAAGGGATTTGTCACCATTTTCGGTGCAGGCTGCCAATCCGAGTGCGGCCACAAGGGCCGCACTCGTCAGCAACCTGCCACCACCAAGTCGTAGATGTTCAAACACGATGGTTGAGGTTAGCCCCGGCCGTATTGGAAGTAGCCGCCGCAGTGCAGCACCTCGGTCATCAACTTGCCTGAGGCACAGACACCGCCTCGGAACAAGCCACTGGCGAAGGTGGATGCTGCTTCGGACTGGTAGGTGATTCCATTGAGGACCACATAGTCGACCAGGAGGTTCCGGTCATAGGAGCCTTTGACAGCGTCATTGGCAAAGACGACCTTGATGTCATCGATCGAGGTGTCGGCCGGTATGGCTACCTCGTAGCTGGCCAGATCGCTCGACACGTCAACTGAGCCGACGGCGTTGCCGTTAACCAGCACCTCCATGCGCTCGTCACCGGTATAGCCACGGGCACGCACTGTCAGCTTGTCATCCATCACGACGTCACCGCCGCCGTAGGAGAAGTGACCGGCGCAATGCAAGGTGTCGGTCTTCAACTGACCTGATGCGCACCGATTGTTCCGGAATGACCCGGAGACGAAGGTGGCCGCAGCCTCGGACTCGAACTTCTGGCCCTTGTGCGTGACGTAGTCAACCTGAACATTGCGGTCGTACCCGGCGCGGTAGGCGTCATTGACAAATGCCAGCTTCACATCGGACAGCTCCGTACCGGTGGGCAGTCCGACCACATAATCCGCCATGGATGTGGCCAAGCCGATGGACGCTACAGCCTGCCCATCAACCTGAACCTCAAGGCGCTCGTCACCGGTGTAACCCCGGGCACGAACGGTGAACTTGTCCCCGGTTCGGACAACCGTCGTTGTGGTCGAAGGTGGAGTCGTCGTGGTTGTGGCCACCGTCGTTACCGGAGCCGTTGTTGTCGGGGCCTCGGTGGTCGTCGGCTGAACTGTTACCGAGACAGTGCTTCGCGGCTTCTCCGTGGTCGAGGTCGTCGGAGCCTCAGTCGTCGTCGGAGCCTCAGTCGTCGTCGGACCCTCAGTCGTCGTCGGACCCTCAGTCGTCGTCGGACCCTCAGTCGTCGTCGGACCCTCAGTCGTCGTCGGACCCTCAGTCGTCGTCGGACCCTCAGTCGTCGTCGGACCCTCAGTCGT
>CALKZY010000025.1 GCA_938002965.1 uncultured Acidimicrobiales bacterium
AGGCCGATGAGTTCGCCTGGTTCGATGGTGAGGTTGATGTTGTTGAGGATGGGTTGGTCGGCGCTATAGCCGAAGGTGACGTTGTCGAATTCGATGCGGGCTCCTCCGGTGACCTGCCCTGGAAGACCTCCACCAGCACCCGCCAACTCGGCACTACCTGTTATCGTCGCCGTGACCGACGGCAGTGCTAGCACCTCGCCGATTCGCTGCACGCTGGGGTCAACTGTCTGACGTGACCGCCACAAGCCCAGGAGCGCCATGACCGACTCCCGAATTGATGTCACATAACCCAAAAAAACCAGGAGCGAGCCGAGCGTCATGGTTCCGGCCAGCACACCTCGGCCGCCGAGAACCAGCACCAGCCCTGAGCTGGCAGCCAGCACAAGTCCGTTGACGGAGCTGAACGCGCTTTGGGTGATCGTCTCGCGGCGAGCCAACTGAACGCCCTCGTCGGCCAGGGACCGGAAGCGTTGCCGCGGGTGGACGAGGCTGAAGGCCTGAACCACGGCCATGGCGGCCAACGTCTGCTGAATCATGGAGGCGAACCGGCCTTCGAGATCTCGTCGGGCCTCGGACCGCACCCGTATCCGTCTGCCGAGGCCCTCGGCCAGTACGACCAGGAGCGGGATGGCGACGAAGGCAACCATGGTGAGTGAGGACGACAGCGTCCAGGCCAGAGCCGCCATCGATACCAGGGTCAGAAGTTCTCGGCCCGGGGCGATGAGCGTCAGGTTAGTCAACGTGTAGATGGCGTACGAGTCGCTGTTGACCTTCACCATCGACTCCCCGACGGCTTCCTCTGACTGCTGGGCAAGCGGAGCTCGAAGCTGTCGGGCCAACATGTCGGTCGACAGGTCCCGGGTAAGTGACTCGCCGGTTGCCGCCCACTGCCAACTCAGCAAGAGCCCGGGGACGGCGTTGGCCAGGATGACAAACAGGACACCAAGTGCGGCGACCACCACCAGGGACCGCGCATCGTCGCCCAGTCCAACTCGGGTCAAGCCATCTTGGAGCCATAGTGGGATTGGCTCGTCACCGAGCGCACTGTCGGCCAGGAGTTTCATCGGCCAGGGACGCAGGGCAGTGAGCCCGGCGGCGAGGAAGGTCAGGAGGGCCAATTGAATGAGCTGCGGCCACCGGCGAATGATTCTGCGGCCGAGCTCCCGATAGGGGCGGAGTTCGCGGCCCGCCACTTCGGCCGTCATGGAGTGGGCGTCTTAGGAGGTGGTTGCGACGTGACCGTGTCGACAATACGCGCCAGATTGGCGGCGGCCGAGAAGTGCTCTTCGGCCAGACTGCGGGCAGCATGGCTGTGCAGCTGATAGTTGGCCTTCACCTCCTCGAGCGCGTTGGTTGCCTCATCAATCGAGTTGAAGCGAAGGAGACCCTGGCCGCCGTCCAAGAGATCACTTGGACCAGTGTGCTCGGTGAGAACCGGCCGTCCGCTGGCCAGATAGCACAGCGTTCGGTCACTCACCCAGGCGTTAGCGAATAGCTGGCAGGAGGCTTTGACACAGCTGAACTCACCGGTCGAGGTTTGGATGTAGCGCCGGTACTGATTTGGGTCGGCGGCGACAACGCGGCTCCTCGCCAACTTCCAGCCGTTGGCCAGCAGCGCGGCGACATCGTCGCTGTCTCCACCTGCTGTCTTCGACGTGACCTCGTCGACGGTCGGGTCTGCCTCGCCGAAATAGGCCGCCAATTCGAGGTTGGCCGCGACCTTGTTTGGGAGGTCCAAATAGGCCAGGAACGCGGCGCGTTTGTTATTGTCCAGCACGGTTCCATCACCCAACGACAACCACTCGCGCCCCCACCAACTGGTGACGGTGGTGAACCGATTGTTGCCGGGACCGTCGATCATCGGCCACGACGGCAGGTGAACCGATGGCCGGATACGAATCCAGTTGACGCCGCAATGGGGAAACATCGCTTCTGACGTTCCGACGGTTTCGCCGATGGTGAACCAATAATCGTGGTCCGGAGGGGAGATCTCTCCTTTGGCCCACCAGGTCTGCATCAGTCCGGGGTCGATATCGATGAGGGCCGACCGTCGGGCGGAGGACACCACTGAACCTGGAGCGTCATAGTCGAAGTTGAGCAGAGCTTCGCAGCCAGCGATGGTCGTTTCGGCAGAGCGATGGTCGGTACTCAACCAGTTGATGTTCGCTCCTTCCGGTCCGGCCTCGTGCCCGGGGACGACCTCGTAGAGCAATACATCTTCACGGGTAAAATCGAAATAGCTCAGAATTGCACGAGCCCGATCAAGCTCGGCCGTCTCGGTACAGCGCTCCACCCACAGAACCCGAAAACCAAGGTCGCGAAGCCCAAGGGCGTACTGAAGGTAAACCCACCAATGGCCACCCCCATCGGGGAACGAAGCCGTCCCGGTCGGCGAAATGGCTATGGTGCTCAATCGCTTGTGGGCTCTGAAGACTGCAGCGACCGTCCAGGGTCGGTCAGCAGCCGTTTTGCCTGGTGGTAGTTGATCAAGTGGATGGCGTTGGCCTCGACGAAGACCGGTAAAGCCGGGTCTATCAGCGTGTCGAGTTCTAGCCGGCGCTCGATGTGATACACCGAATCAAAATCGGGGTCGTGATACCCAGGGTGACAGGACAGTTCGGTAATGCCGGGACCGATCTGGGTGAGCAACATGTGACGCAGGTTGGACGGCGTGACCTGCTCGGGGTGGGTTTCGTCGTCCCACTGGGCATAGAAGTCAGGGAAGTAGCGAACAGCACAGTTTTCCCGTAGGGGTATGTCCAACTCAGCGGCGGCGGCGATGAACACCGGGGTAAGCGGAGGGTGGCGGTGCATGTTGTGGTGGGCGTCGAGGTGGCTGGGCGGTTGGCCCATAAGGTCCTCGAATTGCTTGAGCTGTTCGGTCAACTCCCGCGCGGCCGCCTTAGGGCTCTCGACATCGACCCTAGGTGGCCCGCCTTCGCCGGTCAGATCGGTGTGTAAACCAACTGACAGATCCACATAATCGGTCGCCAGTCTGGCAGCTTCTTCGGCTGCAGGCTGAGTGACCATGAGACTGGTGCTGGTCAAGAAACCTGAGCGATGGACGTCGATGATGCCTCGGTTGACGCCGTGACTGGCACCGAAGTCGTCGGCATTGACAACCAAGTATTTGGATGGGGTGTCTCGGTCTTGTTCTGGGGATGTTGTCATAGCCCCGCTCGTTCCATAAGTGACCCCAATACGACATCGTCGGCGAAGTAGCCTCGGGCAATCTCCTGGGCATCATCGCGGGCCTGTTTAGGATCGGCGTCAATTGCTTCGACGGCGGCTGAGATGTCGTTGATCGACTCCCACGGGTAGAGGCCCGATCCGGTTGGCAACACATCGGAGAAGCCGGTCTCCTGGGTGATCACCGGTCGTCCGGCCGCGAGGTAGGTTGCGCTGCGATCGCTGAACCAGCCGGTCCGTGGCAGCGTGTACTGCTGGCGGGCCACGGTGAACTCGCCGTAACTCTCGCTGATAAAGCGCTGGTAGTCGCTGCAGTCAGCGGACAGCGTCAGCGCATCTCGTAGCGTCCAGCCGGCCGTGGTCAGAGCCGGAATGTCTCGATCGACCCCGCCGGTGACGGCCAGTTCAAACCGGTTTGGGTGCCGGCTAGGGAGATCGAGCACCTTCAAGAATTCAGCGTCCTTGGTCCACTGATACGAAACGCCGTCGTAGACGCGGTCCTTGTTGTCGTCGTGCCAACTGGTTATCGACGTGAAGCGATCTTGTGGGCCTGCAGCAGGCTGATGGGAAAGATCGGTCCAAAGCTCCATGGACACCGGTTGTCGGGTTGGCTTCCAGTCGTATGGGCCTAGCGGAATCGGACAGGTTTCGGCCGTCATCGTTTCCCCGAAGGTGAAGTGTTGGTGATGGGCGTCCAAATGGTCGATGGCTTGTTGTCGGCCGTTGGCCACGTCGATTTGGGCCGAAATCGGATCGCTCTCGACCAGGATTCGTTGACGGCACAACGCCACGTCATCCCAAACGGTTTGGGAGCCGGTGACGTTCAGCCACGCGTCACAAGTCCGGTAGAGGTCGAGGACAGCTTGGTCGTTCAACCCCCAGCAGCCGCGTGGTTCGTCCTGAGCGTTGGACCGGCGGTAGGCCCATCGGTCATCGAAACCGTGTTTGTTCAAAATGGGCTTAACCAGTTTTATGCTGTTGGTGGGGTCGGGCGAGAAGTCGCCGACGGTTGGGTCCAGCGACCACCAGTTGGTGTCCTCTACGTAGTACACGTCGAAGCCGAGCTTCCGCAGGCCCAACAGGTAGTGCAGCGCCTGGTAAACAACACCGGCAACCGGGTTGAAGAACAAAATTCCGGCAACGACGACACGGCCCTTCATCGGCGGACTCCCTCCTGGCTTTCAGATGCCCGGGTCGCCGCCGCGACTCTACGCATCCGGTTAGGGTTGGCTGTGTGGCAGACGTCATCGTAACCGGGTATGCCGTGCGATTTCCCCTGGTGGGCATGGTGCTGGCTTTCGCCCACTACGTCGCCGGGCTTGAGCGGCTCGGTCATCGCGTGGTCTACCTGGAGGAGAGCGGATGGGAGCAGTCGTGCTACAACCCGGTCACCGGTGAACACGGGGACGAACCGACGTTCGGGATGTCGATACTGAGCGACGTTCTCGATCGGCTTGGAGCCGGCTCCACGCCGATCTGGTACTTCGACCGTTCGACCTCGACATGGCACGGAGTCGATGAACGCCAAGTCTTGGATGCGCTGTCTGGTTGCGATCTGTTGTTGAACCTTGGCGGAGTATGCCAACTCGACGCCTTTGACCGATGCCTGACAACGGCCTTGGTCGACATGGATCCGGGCTTCACCCAAGCCGGGCGGTTTGGTGCCCCGTACCTGAGCTCCTACGACGTACTGTTCACCTATGGTACCAACATCAACAATCCCGGTTGCCTGATCCCGAACATTGAGGGGCTGCAATGGGTGCCAACGGTGCCTCCGGTGGTGGCCGGCTATTGGCGGGCGCGTAGAGACACCGGCCATGAGAATTCTGGTGGTCTCGCCCAGCCAGCTGTTTTCTCCACTGTGGCCAACCTTGACGCCTACGGAGCTATCGACGTGGACGGGCGTAGCTACGGCCAAAAGGGTCCGGAGTTGGACCGTCTGGGCGGCATGGCCAGCCGGGTTTCGGCGGCCACCGGCGGAATCGGAAGACTGGAGCTCGCTCTCGCTGGTGGTGACCAAGCGGCAGTTAACCGACTTACCGGCAAGGGTTGGTCGGTCGTCGATGCCCAGGCGACGTCGTTGGAGCCTGCCGGCTACGAGACCTACTTGCTGGACTCGTCCGGCGAATTCTCGGTGGCTAAGGAAGCCTACGTTGGACTGCGAACCGGCTGGTTCAGCGATCGGAGCGTGTGTTACCTGGCCTCCGGAAGACCGGTCATCGTGCAACACACCGGATTCGATTTCCAGCGCTATCAAGGGCCCGAAGGTGGGCTGGTCACCTGGCGAACCCCAGATGAGGCCCTTGAAGCGGTGGCTGATGTCGTCGGCGACTACGGTCGCCATCAGGCGGCAGCCCTTCGATGGGCCAGCGACGTCTTCGGACATGACGTGGTGCTCGCTGAACTTTTGGAGGTCGCTCGTGTCGGTCACGGGTCAGACCTTCGAGCTAAGCCGCAGGGACCGAGGTAGCGCCTCGTTCAGCGGCCGCCATCGATGCTTCGACCACCGATCGCGCCGCTCGCGCCCGGCTGACGGCTACCAGTACGCCCACAAAGGCCAGGACAAACACGACCGTGGCCGCTGCAGGCCACGTGACGGCCAGCACCCCCACGGTGACGGCCACGACGGCCAATGGCCAACGAGGCCGGTAGCCAACGCGAACCTGTGGAGTCCACTCCCAGGCAACGCCGGTGGTGATGGCGGCGGTGGCGAACAAGCCAAGCGGGACCATCAGGTCCCATTGGGAGTCGGCGCCCGGCTGGAGAACGGTGAGCCGCTGTTGCCGCAACCGAGCTTCCAGGTCGACAAGCCACGCCAAACGTTCACCCGACCAGGTAGCTGGCGCTGCGGCCTCGCCGCTGCCACCGTTGAGAGGCTTGGTGTCGTCGGAGGTAGATCTCCGGGTTTTGAGGCGCCCCCACGTTCGAACGAGGGGTTGGGCTACGTGAAGGGCGGCCACCAGCGCACGCAGCTTCACCGGCTGCGGCTCATGACGGTCAACATCGACTGACAGGCCGACCGCCACGGCGTAGGCCACGACGACGGCAACAACCAGCGCTGCGAGGACGCCAAACGCAGGAATCACAGATGAGAGGAGGACGCTGGCAACACCGATGGCGACGGCCGCAGGAAGCAGAGCGGTGGCCCAGGACAAAGCCTCTGACGAGCGGTGGACGCTGATCGGCTGGAACGGTGCCGACCCCTGGTGTCCGTGGTACACGATCGGTCGAAGAAGTCGAGGTAGCAGTCCGACACCTCCATAAATAAACCCGGACCATCGCGCCTGGCCCAGCCGGTTGAAGCGGCCGGGATGAGCTCCGGCCAGCAGCGCCTCGGCCCGCCCATAGCCGCGTTGTTGCTTGAGGTAGCCGGAAACGGTTGCCCGTCGGTGATGGAGGACCTGGGCGGCTGGTGTGAAAGCAATGTTCAGTCCACGGTCCAGCAGCTTCCAGCACACATCGACGTCATCGCCAGCTGAGGTGTACAGCGGATTGAATCCGCCTGCGGCCCGTAGAGCTCCAGCCCGGAAAGCCATATTGCATCCGGCGATGTGCTCGGCCCGGTCGTCGCCAGTCAGAACCTCGGTAGGAGATCCCGGCGACAGGGCCACAGCCCGTTCCACCAGACCCGCACCGGGGACCGGCAGATTCGGTCCACCGACGGCGGAGACACTGTCGTCATTGAAGGCCAGAGCCAGGTACCAGGGCCATTGCGGATGGCACATGGCATCGGCATCGAGATAGGCGACAACGTCTCCGGTGGCCGCATTGGAACCGGCATTTCGGGCTCGGCTGAGACCGCCGTGGGGTAGCGGGAGAACCGAAAACGGAAACTGTCGGGCTAACTCAAGATTTGCGTCGGTGGAGCCGTCGTCGCAGATAATGACCTCAAGGTCGGGGTAATCAGAACGTTCCAGCGATCCGAGGCATTCGACAATGGTGTTTTCCTCGTTGTAGGCACACACGACGACGCTGACCCGAGGCCAATCAGTCTTCACATCCTTGAGGCTGGAGCGGGCCCACGACATCGCCGCTGCTGCCGCCGGTTTCGGCGTGCGATTCTCATCGGTCAAACCAAAGCCCCACCCCGGCACATCCTCACCGTCGACTCCCCACTCGTCGGTCCAGGCGAAGACAGTAGCCCCGGCGCAGCCGACTTCGTCGATTGTCGACAGCTGGTCGCGCATCACGTCGGCTTGTCGGTCGACTCCATGGATGCCGGAGGCGAGCCCGAGTTCGGTGATGACAAGCGGCCGGCTACCGGTGGCAACCTGCAAGTGATTCAGATACTTCTCGAATGAGACTGAGTCTTCCAAGAAGACGTTGAATGTCGCCAGGTCCTGGTTTCTTGGATTCAGATACTCGGTGGTGGGATAGTTGGTGTAGGTGGCCAACATCTCGGCGTCGTGGTGATGTACCTCGTCGATAATTTTCGATAACGCCTGTTCGACCGCGCCCGTCCCGTGGACGCGAACCAGGTCACCCGGCACCTCGTTGCCGACTGATACAGCCAAGACGGTGGAGGGACGACATCTGGCCTCGCCCAAGCGCTTAAACACGGCCTCTACTTGTCGTCGACCGCGGTCCACCACTCGCTGGTTGGCCGCTCTACCGGGAGCAGTCTCGTATCGCCAGTCGTCGTAGTGAAGGCCGACCAGTAGACGGAGTCCGAGTTGCTCTGCGGTCTGGAGCAGATCGATCGGCGGTAGATCGTAGGTGCGAATCGTATTGAAGCCCATGGCGGACATGGCCTCAAGATCTAGGCGGACGCGGCCCTGGTCGGGGTATCGTGCCCCGTCGGCGCGGGGTAGGAACGAGCCGTAGGTAACGCCGCGAACTGTGTGCCGATCCGAGTCGATTCGCAGGTGTTTTCCCGTGACCTCGACGCGCATCGGAATGTTGCCTTGGGCAAGATCAGCGTAGTTACCTAGTGCGATCGCTGATGTATCGGTTTGCTGTGCAGCTCGGCCGCGCCACATCTCTGCCATTCGGCCGTCCCTTTCCCTCGACTAATGCTGTCAGCTGCCGCCGCCCGCGGAAGCCTCCTCGCTACCTGACTTTGATCCGACCCTGAAGCTCGGTCAAAGAAGGTCTCCAGTCCCGAGACTAGATAACACTTTGACCTGCGAACAGGGCTGTATGTAGCAGTTCCCATACAACGTAAGGTTCGACCGTGAACGCTAGGTGTAATTACCTGGTTCCAAGTGGTATCGCGATCCTCGGTGGGTGAAACTGCCGGTTTGATGGAGCGGGACAACGGCCGACGCAACATGGGTTCGCCCCAAGATCTGAGAGACTAGAATCGTGTCTGATGGGTGCTGACCACGACCACGGGGCCCAACTGGCCAGAGCAGGAGAGCGCAACCGTGGCCGCCTGCTCGGTGCCTTTGTCATCATTGGCGTGTTCTTTGTCGTCGAGGCCGCCGCCGGGCTGATCACCAACTCGCTGGCCCTGCTGTCCGACGCTGGTCACATGCTGACCGACGTCATCGGGCTCGGCATGGCATTGGCCGCCGTCGGGTTGGCGTCGTCGTTTGAGCACCGCCATGACGATGGCACCGCCCGGTCACGTCATACGTTCGGCCTCTATCGACTTGAGATCCTGGCGGCGTTCGTTAACGCCCTGTTGCTGTTCGCTGTCGCCACCTGGGTGGTCGTCGAGGCGGTGCGACGATTCTTCGACGAGCCCGAGGTACTCAGCGGAACCATGTTTGTTGTCGCAGTCCTCGGTTTGGCGGCCAACTTAATCGCTTTCGCCCTACTTCGCGGAGGTGACCGCACGTCGGTGAACATGGAGGGCGCTTATCTGGAGGTGTTGGCTGACACCGTCGGTTCGGTTGGGGTAATCGTGGCCGCAGTTCTGATCGAGTGGTTTGCTTGGACATGGGTCGACCCGGCTATCGCCATCGTCATTGGCTTGTGGATCTTGCCGAGGACCTGGCGGCTGGGCCGAAAAGCGGTACAGATCCTCCTGCAGGCTGCCCCCGAACGTGTCGATCTTGATGCATTGGCCGGTCAGCTCGGCGCAATCGATGGTGTTATTGACGTACATGACCTGCACGTCTGGACTCTGACTTCCGACATGGATGCGGCGACAGCCCATCTGATGGTTGGAACGGCGGCCGACAACCACGCAGTCTTGGACCGAGCCCGACAACTCCTGGACGAGGCCTACGGTATTCATCACGCCACGTTCCAGATTGAGCCAGACAACCACACCGGCTGTCACGACGTCACCTGGTAGGAGTCGACTGTCAGATGGCGCTTGTGCAGCCGTACCCCATGGAGACAACCAGGGCGGCAACGGTGCGGCGCTCGGGCCCGGCCCGGTAGTCGTAGCCAAGTGCCTGTCGGGCCCAGTCATTTACCTTCTCGCTCGCCGCTAATTCGCCGTACGGCCCGGTGTTGCCGCTGACGGTGTTGCGTCGCAACACGCAGTACTCGGCGGTCATTTCATCGAAGCCGATGGGGTCAATGATGTGTTGCCAGCCGTCGGTCAATAGGTCTGCCCAGAGACGAGCGGCCCGTATGGCGGCCACCGGAACGGGCTCTGCAGGACGATCTGTTTCGAATGGCAACGAAGCGACCTGCACCTCATCACGGGTCTCCGTCCGGGTGTCGTCGCCCCCGAGGCCTGCTATCCCGGCTGAGGTCGACAACAGAGCAGCACAGAGAAATCCAAGAATGAAACTGACATAAGGGCTGTTGGCCAGGCGCACGGCGGGGCCTCCGGTCAGGGGAATGGACACCGCTGATTCAATCGGCCGCCCCCGGGCTGTTCGTGAGCTTTCGATCGATGTAGATCGTGAATGCGGCGGTGAATTGACGGCAGTGAGTTCGGCGGTGAGTTGGCGGGGTGAGTTGGTGGGGTGAGTTGATCGTATCCGGAGGCAACGAGTGGTCTAGTGGGTAGATCACTGGTGACATCTGCCGCCAGAATGGTTGGCCGATTCGATCTCGTCGGGGGCCTGCATTAACTTCGGCCGACATGGGCGAGACACCATTCCACCGAATGACGGCTGACAGCATCGATACCACCTCGGTTGATGGTGCACTCATGACGACCAGAGCGGTTCGGCGGCGACTGGATCTGGACCGACCAGTCGATCAGCAAACAATCCTGGATTGCATAGATGTCGCCGAGCAGGCGCCAACAGGAGGCAACCAGGGCAGTCGACGTTGGTTAGTGGTTCGAGACGACGAGCTCAAGGCCAAGCTGGCCGAGCTGTACATGGCGTCGGCCGGAGCCTGGATGATTGAGACCCGCGATCGACTGATCGGTTCAGGCCACCACAACGAGCGGGTAATGATCTCGGCCGCCCATTTGGCTGAGCATTTGGCCGAGGTCCCGGCGATCGTGATTCCGACAATAATCGGCCGCCACGACGGCAGCGGGCGGCCCGGGCTGTTCGACTCGGTCATTCAATCAGCTTGGAGTTTCTGCGTGGCTCTTCGAGCCAGGGGACTGGGAACAGCCTGGACCACCGCCATCCTCGACAAGGAAAGTGAGATTGCCGAGTTGTTGGACATCCCGGACTCTATGACTCAGATTGCCATGCTGCCGGTCGCCTGGACCGTTGGATCGGAGTTCTCGCCCGCCGCCCGCTATCCGGCCCGGGCCATCACCTACTTCGATGGTTTCGGGCGAATCTATGACCGCGGTCCCAGCTCACCGCCGTGTCTTGTCGACGGGCCGGGCACCGTTGTCGAGCAAGACATTCGGGCGTCAATCGACGAGATCTGGAACGCTGTGACCGACATCTCGATGCCAGCTGCTTTCAGCTCCGAGTTCGTCGGCGCCCGTTGGCTCGAAGATCCTGGTTCGGGGTCGGCAGATCCAGCTATCGGGGCGACGTTTGTCGGAACAAATACCCATGAGGCCCGCGGGCAGTGGGAGGTGCCATGTTTTGTCAGCCACTACGAGCAGAGAGTGACGTTCGGCTGGGTGACAAGCGACAGAGACAATCCTGGTGCTCGTTGGCGCTTCGACCTGGAACCGATCGCCGGCGCCGTTCGGGTCCGGTTCTCCATGAACCTTGGTCCTGGTCCGTCGGGCCTCACCGAGATCATCGCGGCCCGACCCGATCTTGAGGGTCGTATTCTCGACCGGCGAATCGCCGAGCACCGCGCCAACATGACTCGGGTCCTGGACGGCCTGAGAGAGACGTTGGCGCCTCACGTGAGGTGATCAATCTGCTTTACACAAGCTTGATCTTGGCCTTCATAAACCGTTGATGGTTCCCCTGTTTCCTTAAAGGTGTAGCAGTTAGCTACAGACAACGTCGGGCATCAGCCCGGAAAGGAAACACCAATCATGTTGCCAGTCGCCAATGAGTATCTGACTGGATACCTCACCAGCGCCTACGCCGCCAACGAGCAGGTTGCCGATGGCGTTCGACGTGGCGCCGAGCAGGGTGGACGAGGCCCTTTCTTCTTGCTTCCTCTACTCTTTCTACTCCTAGCCGGCTTCTTGTTCTTCCGAATCATGCGTCGAGGGCGTCACGCCGCCTTCGCCTCAGGTAACGGCAGGGCTCTTGCAGTTCTGAGCGAGCGGTTTGCTAACGGAGAGATCTCTCGTGACGAGTTTGAGTACCGCCGAGCGGTTCTCAACAACGACGATGATGTGCCATCGGCCCCGCCGTTCGCCGCACCTCCCGCTTCTGAGCGGACCGAGTCGACCTCAGTGTTGGAGCCGGATCCCGATCCGACGGATCAGCAGTAGCCGATCGGCACCGGCATAGTCACGGCCTCGCCGTGACAAGCTAGTAGATTCAGGCGGTCGCCCCGAGTTACGGGCGACCGCCTTGGGAGGTTGGAAGCAGTGGCCCAACGCATTCTGGTCGTTGATGACGAAGAACCGATACGTGAACTGGTGGCGTCGTACCTGCGTGACGACGGGTACCTCGTTGAGCAGGCGGGCGACGGGCAAAAGGCGGTGGAGCGAATCCAGCGGTCAGGCGATATCGATCTGATCCTGCTCGACATTCGAATGCCAGGTTTGGACGGGATCGAGGCTCTCCGCGAGATCCGCCGGGTGTCCGATACGTACGTCATCATGCTGACCGCAGCGGCCGAGGAAACAGATCGACTGATCGGCCTGTCGGTGGGTGCCGACGATTACATCACCAAACCATTCTCCCCTCGGGAAGTGGTGGCTCGGGTTAAGGCCGTGCTGCGACGGTCGCGAGAGTCCGGAGTCGCGGAGCGAGGAACACCGGCCTTGCGTTTCGCCGGGATCGTTATCGACATCGACGAGTACACCGTCGTTGTTGTTGACGATGATCACGATGTCGAAATCGATTTGACCGCCCTCCAGTTCAAACTTCTCAGGACCTTGGCCGAGAGCCCTGGACGGGTTTTTGCCCGACACCAATTGATCGAGCGGGTGTGGGGGCGGGACTTCTACGGTGAGGACCGCATCGTCGATGTTCACATCGGCAATCTTCGCAAAGCCCTGGGTGACGATGTGTCCGCCCCACGATTTATCGCCACCGTGAGAGGTGTCGGCTATAGGTTCGTGGCCACACCCAGTGAAACCCAGGACTCGATGTGACCGGCGCACGGCCAATGTCGTTGCGGCGCCAATTGTTTCGCTCTCACCTGCTGGTGGTATTCGTCACCGTCGGCATTCTGCTGGTGGTGGGGGTGGTGGGGTTCTTCATCGCCGCTGCGCTGGGAGCCGACGTACAGCGCGGCTCTGACGGGCCAGGCCGGGAAGGTCCGCCTGCTCCACTTGTGCTGCTGATCCCTCTGGGGGCCGCCGTTGTCGGGGCCTCGCTGATCTCGTGGCGGGTAGCGCTCCGCTTAGCCGCCCCGATCGAGGCCGCGAGGCGGGCGACCCATCAGCTGGCTTCAGGTCGCTATGACGTTCGGGTTGACGGCGGCGATGTGTTGGAGTTGGCCGAATTGTCCGATGACGTAAATCGATTGGCCGAGACACTGGAGTCGACTGAGCGTCGCCGGTTGCTGCTTATCGGTGATGTAGCTCATGAGCTGCGAAACCCACTTACCACCATCGAAGCTTCAATGGAGGCGCTGATGGACGGCGTCGTCGCTCCCGATGACGAAACGTACGCCAGGGTGGCACGGGAGGCAGCCCGGCTGAGACGGCTGGCCGGCGATCTTTCAGAGCTGTCCGCTGTCGCCGAGCCGGTTTCTGACCAACGGGAACCGATCGACCTCGGCCCGTTGTTGCGTACGGTCTGCGAGCATCTCGCTCCCCAAGCTGCGGCCAAAGATCTTGACTTGCGGGTTGAGATACATCGGACCGGTTCTTTGTCGGCCACAAACTTGCCGGTAAGCGGTAACCGTGATCGTCTCGTTCAGGTGTTCACCAACATCATCGGCAACGCCATTCAATACACCGACGAAGGCTCGGTAGTCGTTACTGGCACTGCTACCACCGACCGCCAGTCTGAGGTCCTAGTCTCGGTAGTCGATACCGGCCGAGGATTGGAGTTGTCGGACCAGAATCGCATCTTTGAGCGGTTCTACCGGGTGCACTCGGATTCCAAAGGAACGGGAGTCGGTCTGGCCATCGCTAAGAGGCTGGTCGAAGCGCACGGCGGGTCGATCAGGGCGGTTTCGCCTGGACCTGATCTTGGCACCACGGTCACAGTGCGGCTTCCCTCCCGGGGCTAGCCAGTGTTGGAAACCTGGTCGTCAGGTTCGCTCAGCGCTGAAGCTATCGCCCATATGCCGAGCCCGAGATGATGCCAGTCTCGTTGTTCACCGTCCTCACCCGTAGGTAACGTCTCGAGATGGGTGTCTTCGGATTCCACCTGATCGCGGATGTCCATACCGTCGTTGTAGGTGATGATGATCCGGGTGAACGTCTCGACAGCCGCCCGTCGCAGCTCCGGAGTGTCGGTCGGACCGAAAATGGACACCTTCGGCCGCAACTGAAGAAGGTCCAGGACGCTGCCATACAGCTCGACGTAGGAGGCAATGGTTTCGTTATGGGCTGCCTGCGCCGCCCTCCTCAACTGGTCGGTTGCTTCATCGTCGGCGGTTGAGGCGGCAAGAGTGGCCAAGATGGCAACGCGAACCTGAGCAGGCCGGTAGTCCCGACTCGCTGCGACCGACGTAAACGAGGCTCGGCGGGTTATCTCTCGAAGCGCCATGTGGCGGCCCTCGACGGTCTTGAGATCCAGTTCATCAAGCGAGCCGAGTACCTCGGCGGCGATCTGCTCCTGCTGCGGGGTCGTGGCAGAGGAGAACCACTCGTACAAGGCGGCTGATTGTACGTCAACGCGGTAGTCATCGGGACTGGCCCATAGCCGGTCATACACAGAGCCGGGGGAGACCTGATTGCCGGGCTGTCGAGACTCGTTGAGCTCCGTGATCGCAGCGGCCAGTGTCAGCTGGTCACCGGCCAAGCGTGGACCGTCTCGTTCCAAGATCTGTAGCCCGGCCTGGATCAGGTCCATCGCCAGTTTGCGACGGGACAGCCTGCGCTTGCCGAAAAACGGACGCGAAGAGGTCAACCATGGTGGGCGATCACCGTCAGAGTCGTTGCTTGTCGGAGACGAGATGGGGGACATGCTAGCGCTGGGGCTGTTATGGCGAGTTTTTCGCCTAGCTGCGAAATGATCTTGCAAAACGCGTTACGCAACTTTAGGATTGTGGTTGAGGGATCGTCCAGTCCAAACTGTCGCCAGCTTGACCTTCGGATATGGAACGGATCCTAAAACGGAAACCGATGAGCGCTATCCGAGTTGGAGGGAAACCCGGAAATCGCCTTCGGTTTTCGGGTTTTTGGGCAGACCTGCTACCCGGCGTCGAGAGCGGAGCGAACCATATGGCGCCCCATCTGGTGGTGGCTTGGATTGTCTGCGGAGAACGCCACCATGGTGAATCCGATAGACAGACACCATCCGCGAGCCCGCAGCCATGTGGCTTCGTCGATCGGCCGGACTTCGCTGTTGGCCGCTGACCGAAAGTGACCTTGGTGCTCGGGCCCAAAGGCGTACCAGCCAATGGCCAGGTCGCAGGCCGGGTCGCCACCGCAGATGTCGCCGAAGTCAATCACGGCTGACAAGCGGCCCGACTGCTGAATCAGGTTGAACAGGTGGAGGTCTCCATGGAGCCACACCGGCGGCTGGTTCCATGGCTCAGAGTCCAAGCAACGCTGCCATAGGGCATGGGCCAAGTGGGCGTCAATATTGATGTCGGACGCGAACTGATCGATTCGTTCGACGGTCATCTCGTGACGCTCAGCCAGGGGGCCACCCCGGTAGGGGTTTATCGGTCGATTGTCGGGAGCCGGTCGATGGAGACAGGCCAAGAAGCGGCCAAGACGCTCGGCTGCCGCCGTCGGATCGGCCCAGCCAGCATTGCCGACAGCTCCACCCTCGAACCAGGGCTGAATACTCCAGGTCCATGGGTAGTAGTCGGTCGCTTTGCCGACCCGGCGGGGGGCAGGCACCGGAAGCGGCAAGGTAGGAGCCAAGATCGGTAACCACTGCTGCTCGTGAGCCACCAGTCCGGCTGCTATCGCCCGGCGAGGCAGCCGAACCGCGTGTGACGGTCCCAACCGGTACATCACGTTGTCCCAGCCGTTGGCCGCCCGCCGGAGATCAAGGTGGGCCAAGTCACCGTGTTGGTCCCGCAGGAGTTGTCGGACCAATTCCTCGGTGATGTCGACTTCGGCCACGGGCATGGCGTGCTGGCAGTCAAGGTCGTCGTCAGTGCGACTAGTGGGTACCGACTTCGGATCGCTCATTTCGCCTTCCCCTCCGGTCGAACGTACTGCCAGACCCTGTTCGGTCACAGTACCCGCTAGACAGGAGGTATGACCGGTAGAACAGAAGGTATGAGCGGCCTCCAGCTACCGAGCTCGCCCGCCGGTCTGCTCCTCACCCCTGGGGCGAGTGCCAGCGCTGACGATCCGACCCTGGTGGCCATCGATAATGGCATCTCAGAGTTGGCCGTGGTCCGGTTGACGCTGGCCACAACCAGCGTCAACAGCGCGGTCAAGAAGATCCGGGTAGCGGCTGAAGAGATGGCCGATGACTTGAATGTCTCACCAGATCAGCTGGTCTTTGGTGGGCGCAGCTTTGGTGGGCGATCCTGCTCGGTGGCTGTTGCTGAAGGGATGCCGGCCGCCGGGTTGGTGCTTCTCAGCTATCCGCTGCACCCCCCGGGCAAGCCGGACAAACTTCGAGTCGACCATTTCCCCAACGTGGCTGTCCCGACCTTGTTGGTTTCAGGGGAGCGGGACCCGTTCGGCACTTCCACCGAATTTGAACAGCATCTGCCCTCCATGGCCGGATCGACCGAGATGCGCTGGGTTCCCGGGAATCATTCGCCCAAGGCCCAGACCCCGACCATCGTGAATATGGTTCGACATTTTCTTGCACTACGGGTGGAATCGTGAGGGTTATCTCGGGGACGGCTCGGGGGCGCAAGCTGAATGCGCCGTCCGGCGGTGGCACCCGGCCGATAACCGACCGGGCTAAGGAAAGCATCTTCAATATGCTGCAGTCCCTCGGCGGCGTCGAGGGGGCAACTGTGCTCGACCTGTTCGCCGGTAGCGGATCATTCGGGATCGAGTGCCTGAGCCGCGGGGCCGAACGAGTCACCTTCGTTGAACGGGACCGACATGCCGCCCAGGTTCTACGTGACAATGTCGACCGTCTTGATTTCGCCGATCGATCTGAAATTCTGGTGGCTTCGGTTGAGCGCGCTCTTAGTGGGCGCGGCCAGGTCGACATCGCCTTTTGTGATCCCCCATACGCCGACGACCCGTGGGACGACCTTCTGAGCTCGATCCCGGCGAATCTGTTGGTTGGCCACGCCGACACCGAGATCGCCCTGACTGGTGACTGGGTTGAACTGCGTCGCCGCACCTACGGGCGTGCCCGGGTGGTCATCGCCGAACGGGTTGTAGCGGACTAGCTGACGCAAATCGGTCGTTTGCAGGCGTGCAGGCACGGCACGAAACTCGCCTCCGCCTGCCGTGGGTGTCCGTTAGTCTTGCCCGATACCGACTGTGGAGAGGTCAATGAGTCCTGAACCGTCGACAGCTGTGCCCCTCGGGGCGGGTCAAGAACTGGCTGCCAGTGGTGATGACAGCACAGAGGATTACGCCTTCGCCGCGCTGGGCTCTATGGCCCGATACCACTGGCCCCGAATGGCGATCAGCAACGGGCTCCGGGCTGTTGCCGCAGCCCTTCCCGCCCTCCAGCCGTACTTCTTGGCGCAGTTTGCCACTTCAACCGACGATCCGGGCCGTGCTGGCCGATACCTGGTCTTGCTGCTTGCTGCCGGGCTCGCCCATTGGTTGTTGTGGAGCGCCTGCGACTACTACGTGGCCCATCGGGTGAATCGGCTGAGTTACGAGTTCAAGCGGCTTGCCTTTAACGCGGTTTGGGGCGAGAGCTATCAGCACTTCGTCGACCGCCCGTCGGGCAAGGTTGCGAGCTACGTCAACGACCTTAGGAATCATGTCTTCATACTGTGGGATGCCGCCCACTACGGGTTTCTACCTGTCCTGGCCTCGATTCCGATCTGGGTGATCCTGATGTGGAGGACGGCATCCGCCAACGCCTTGATCTACGGAGTCTTCCTGTTGGGGGCCGGCGTCGCCCTGGTTGCACTGGCCAAGCCGTTGAATCGACGTCAGCGCACACTAACCGATGGCACATCCACCAATTCGGGAAGAGTGTTCGACTCGTACTCCAACTTCGTCAATGTCTTCTCCTTCCGGACTCAACGCCGCGAACTCGTCCGCAATGACGAACAGATCGACGGTTTGATCGATGATGACGTGCGCTTTGGAGTTTCCCTGGTTTCGTACTGGGCGGTGGCGTCGTTGTTGATACGCGGCGTGTTGTGGGCGGCGATCATGTCCTACAGCTGGTTCCTGTTCAGCCAGGGCCGGATTTCGTTCGTCGCCTTGGTGGTGTCGGTTACCGTCTTGGTGGACTTCACCGCCCAGTACTGGAATGTGGTGCACTTTTTTGGGGTCTGGGTCGACAAGTCGGCGGCCTACCAGGAGGCCTATAACTACTTGTTTCCCGGGCGCAACATTGTCGACGAGCATTACGACGAGAATTACAAACAGGGCCCGAGTAACGGGTCGAGCGCCGTGAAACTCGCTGCGGCGTCGGCAGCCGGCGACAACCACGGTAGGCCGCGGATGAGTGAGAGCCTTGAGGTCAGCAATCTCTGTTTCGCTTACCCGGACGACCCTGACCGGCTCGTTCTCGACAACGTCAGTTTCTCGGTGAACAAGGGGGAGAAGTTGGGCGTGGTGGGACGTAGCGGCGAGGGCAAATCAACGTTGATCAAGCTGTTGTTAGGGTTCTATACCCCAACAAGCGGGCACATTCTGATTGACGGGAAGCCCATCTCGTCTGAGATGCTGCCGCAGCTGCAGTCGTACGTTCCGCAGGACACGTCGCTGTTTCAAGAGACCATCGAGTACAACATCGGCTACGCCGCTGGCAGCGCCCGGTCGTTTGGCAACGGTCAGCCCAATCCAGCCGACATCCGAAACGCTGCTCGACAGGCCAATATTGACGACTTTATCGACACGTTGCCGTATGGGTACCAAACGCTGGTGGGAGAGCGAGGGATCAAGCTCAGCCTTGGTCAGCGACAACGCATCGCCATCGCCCGAGCCTTCCTCAAAGAGTCCGACGTCATCGTATTGGACGAGGCCACGTCATCACTGGACTCTGAAACCGAGGCGCGTGTTCAAGAGTCTCTGGAAGCGTTGTGGGAGGACAAGGCGGCCATCATCATTGCCCATCGCCTGGCCACCCTGAACGGTGTCGACAAGATCATCGTGGTAGAGAACGGCCGGATTGTTGAGCAGGGCACCAAAGACGAGTTGTTGGGTGACCCTGGGCTCTTCGCTCAACTGTGGGGCCTGCAGCAGGCTGGCGTCGCCTGATAGCGACTCCGGCTGCTCTCGACATGCGCAGAACCCCGGCGACGCCTACCGTTATGCCATGGCTCGATTAGCAGGCAAAGTAGCGCTCATCACCGGAGGTGCCCGTGGGCAGGGAGCGGCCGAAGCTCGCCGGTTCGCAGCCGAAGGGGCAACTGTGTGTGTAACAGATGTGCTGGCCGCGGGGAACGACGTGGCCTCCGAGGTGGGGGGCACCTTCTTCGAACACGATGTGACCGAGGCCGACCAGTGGGAGGCCGTCGTTAAGTCGTTGATGGCTGATCATGGGTCAATCGACGTTCTCATCAACAACGCTGGCATCTTTCAACTGGGCGGAGTCCTGGCTTCTGACCGCGAGCTATGGGATACCACTATCGCCATCAACCAGACCGGGGTCTTTCTCGGCATGAGTGCGGTCGCCCCGGCCATGGTGGAGAACCGCTCGGGGTCGATCATCAACGTGTCGTCCATAGCCGGTCTCCGTGGTGTGGCAGTGGCGCATGCCTACGCGGCCAGTAAGTGGGCGGTGCGCGGGATGAGCCGAAGCGCCGCCCAGGAGCTGGCCCCGCACGGTGTTCGGGTCAACTCCATTCATCCGGGAATCATCGACACTCCGATGCTGCAGACGTTTGACAATGCGGGTCTTCGGGCGTCGGTTACCGAACGAATCCCTCTGGGCTACGAGGCGACCGCAGAGCAGGTGGCCGACATGGCGTTGTTCTTGGCTTCGGACGACAGTAGCTACTGCACCGGAGGTGAGTTCGTCATCGACGGTGGCATGACGGCGTAACCAGCCAATATGCCCAGCAGGTCCTAGACGTACTCCGTCCGCCAGGGTCGCTAGGATGTAGCACGGAATCACCGTGCGCCGGGAACCGCCGACAGGGTCGCTGACCGAGAGGTCAAAGGCCAGTCAGCCCGGCATTGGAGGAGCAATGACCATCGCAGGGGGCTACGAGCTCGACCACCTGACTGCGCTCGAAGCCGAATCAATACACATCATCCGCGAAGTGGCGGCTGAGTTTGAAAATCCGGTTTTACTGTTTTCCGGAGGCAAAGACTCGCTCCTGATGCTGCACCTGGCTCAAAAGGCGTTTCGCCCGGCCAAGCTGCCCTTCCCGGTGATGCATGTCGACACCGGCCACAACTTTCCTGAAGTCATCGAGTTTCGAGACCGGATCGTGGCCCAATACGGATGTCGCCTGGTGGTGGCATCGGTTCAGGAGTCGATTGACGCCGGTCGAGTGACTGAAGTCGGCGGGCCGAAGGCACCCCGCAACCTGCTACAGACCACGACCTTGTTGGACGCAATCGAGGAGAACGGCTTTGACGCCATCTTCGGTGGCGGACGCAGAGACGAAGAAAAGGCTCGAGCCAAAGAGCGGGTCTATTCGTTCCGTGACGACTTCGGGCAGTGGGACCCCAAGAATCAACGCCCTGAGCTGTGGAGTCTCTACAACGGCCGGATCCGCAAGGGCGAACAGATTCGGGTCTTCCCCATTTCCAACTGGACCGAGCTCGATGTCTGGCAGTACATCGCCTCCGAGCAAGTTGAGTTGCCCCCAATCTACTTCGCTCACAAGCGGCCGGTCATCCGCCGGGACAACATGCTGTACGCCGTGAGCGACCTCATCGAACCGGGCGAAAACGAAGAGGTGTTCGAGTCCACAGTGCGGTTCCGCACACTGGGCGACGCCAACAGCACGGGTTGCGTCGAGAGCGCGGCGGACACGTTGGATAAGATCGTGGCTGAGATCGCCGCCACCCGTGTCACCGAACGTGGTGCCACGCGGGGAGACGATCGGGTCTCCGAAGCCGCCATGGAAGACCGGAAGAAGGAGGGCTACTTCTAATGGAACTACTTCGCTTCGCTACCGCTGGGTCGGTAGATGACGGCAAATCCACGCTGATTGGCCGGTTGTTGTACGACTCAAAGTCTATTTTCGAGGATCAACTGGAAGCCGTTGAGTCGACCTCGGTGAAGATGGGTACCGAATACACCAACCTGGCGTTGCTAACCGACGGTCTGCGAGCCGAGCGGGAGCAGGGCATCACCATCGACGTTGCCTATCGATACTTCGCCACCCCGAAGCGCAAGTTCATCATCGCCGACACGCCGGGACACATTCAGTACACCCGCAATATGGTCACCGGCGCTTCAACTGCCAACGTGGCTCTCATTCTGCTCGATGCACGCAAGGGCATCGTCGAACAATCACGGCGCCATGCGTTCCTTTCCACACTGCTTGGAATTCCTCACTTGATCATCTGTGTCAACAAGATGGATCTGGTCGACTGGGACCAAGACGTGTACGAGTCGATCAAGGCCGAATTCCGCGACTTTGCCATGAAGCTTGATGCCATAGACATCGCCTTCGTTCCGGTGTCGGCCCTGCACGGTGACAATGTGGTCGAGCGCTCGTCCAACATGGACTGGTACCGAGGGTCGACCTTGTTGCACATGTTGGAGGAGACGCATATTGCCTCCGATCGGAATTTGCGCGATGCCCGGTTCCCGGTGCAATACGTCATCAGGCCGCAGTCCGATGAGTTCCACGACTACCGGGGCTATGCCGGCACGGTGGCTGGCGGTGTCATGCGGGTCGGCGACTCGGTGATGCTGTTGCCATCAGGGTTTGAGTCGACCATCACTCATATTGACGGCCCCGACGGCCCTATCACCGAAGCGTTCTCACCAATGTCAGTCACGGTGCGTCTGGCCGATGAGCTCGACCTTTCTCGTGGTGACATGATCTGTCGTTCCAATAATCAACCGGCCATCGGTCAAGACATCGATGCCATGGTTTGCTGGATGAGTGAACAGTCAGCGCTGCAACCGCGCCGAAAGCTGGCTATCAAGCACACGACCCGGTCAGCCCGTGCCATGGTGTCCGATATCAAATATCGATTGGACATCAACTCATTGAGCCGCGACGAAGACGCCACGCAGCTTGGGTTGAACGAGATCGGCCGGGTTTCGCTGAGGACGACTCAGCCGTTGTTCTACGATGAGTACCGTCAGAATCGCAGCACCGGAAGCTTCATCCTGATCGATGAAGGCACCAACAACACCGTAGGTGCAGGCATCATTCTCGGCCCCAGCAGCTAGCGGGTCGCCGACGTCCACCTGCATCGCTTGTACGCAGGTATATACGCAGGGTGAACGTTTGACCAAACGACAGCGACTACCGTTGTAGGCATGACCGTAGCGATGTATCCAGGTTCGTTTGACCCGGTGCACAACGGTCATTTGGCCATCATCGAGGTGGCCGCATCGCTCTTCGATCAGCTGATTGTCGCCGTCGGACACAATCCGGCCAAGGAATCGGGTCTCTTCACCGGCCCTGAGCGGCAAGAGATGATCGAGCTCGCAGTGAAAGCGCTTGGGCTTGACAGTGTTCGAGTTGTTCTGTTCACCGGATTAGTTACCGATGCCGCTCAGAGTGCAGCGGCCGACTGCTTGGTCAAGGGCGTTCGCAACGGCTCTGACTTGGACACCGAGCTCTTGCAAGCCAATATGAACCTTCAGTCGGCCGGTGGGCGGCTGAATACCGTATTGCTACCCGGTATCGGGCCTGATGCGTTAATCTCGTCCAGGTACGTGCGGGAGATTGCGTCTCGGGGCGGGGATGTACATTCCGTAGTGCCCGAGGTCGTCTTGGACCGTCTCTCACGAAAGTTCCGCGAATAACTATGAGCGAACCGCGCCAGCGCAGACGCCCCGGACGACCGGACGACGACTTCTTTGTCGATGACGACGCTGATTTTGATCGTTCCTACGACGATGATCGGTATGACGAGTTCGGAGACATTGATCTCCGCGACGGCGAGCGGGGCGGAGGCAGCGATCTCCCCAATCCGTACGCCGTACCCGAAGTCGAGGACTTGATCGAGCAGGCAATCGAGATTCTGGCCGAATCTCGACCGCTTCCCATGTCCAATACGGTCAAGGTCAACCGCGACGAGCTTGTTCACATCCTCGAGCAGGCCCAGAATCGCCTGCCGGAGGAGCTGCGAGCGGCCCGATGGCTACTCAAGGAGCGAGACGACTTCGTTGCCAAAGCCCGCCAAGAGCACCAGGATCTCATTGATGAGGGGCGAGCCCAGGTCGGCAGGATGGTGGAACGCCAGCAGGTTGTGAAGGCAGCCGAGCAGCGGGCCCGCCAAATCGTGGATGAAGCCAAAGAAGAGGCCAACACGCTGAAACGCCAAGTCGAGGACTACTGCGACCAACGCCTCGCCAGCTTTGAGCAGGTTTTGGAGCGGACAGTGGGAACGGTACGCAAGGGTCGCGAGCGCCTGATGGGTACTGCGCTGACGACCACTGAGGAGATTATGACTGCGTCGAATGGCGGGCGATCGCTTGATCGATCTGTCGCCGGTGATCAGGTCGATGGCGAAGACGAGTATCGTGATCGGGTGGCTCGTCGAACCTGATGTTCGGGTCGACAACGACCAGGCTGCCCAGCCGTTCGGCCGGCGGTGATGTCTGTAGGCCTTGCCGCCTCATCACCGTCTACCTATCAACTCTTTCTTTGTCTGTCTTTCGAGCATCCCAGCTCCGATCTGCCTTGGTGAGAATATGACCGACCCTGTTCAAGACCCGACGCCCGCACCAGCGGACAACGCCCCGCTCGAAGAGCTAACTGACAGCCCTCCGAAGCTTCCAGTTAGCGTTATGGAGCTGCGCAAGCGCCTCGGTCAGCGACAGACCGAGACCGTCGAGGTACAGCTTGCTCGTCGCCACGTCGTAGCCAGCCGAACGTCCGATGAGGTTGTGACCGGCGAACTCATCGTCGAGTCGATCGAGCGAGGCGTCACAGTTCGGGGCCAGGTGAATTTCAGCTGGGTGGGCGAGTGCCGCCGCTGTCTTGATGAGACCGGATCGTCCATGGAGGTCGATATTGATGAGATCTTTCAGGTTGGCGCACCGGAGGGTTCCGACATCGTCGACTTCGATGGCGATCAACTAGACCTGCTCCCGATCATTCGCGATGCCGTTGTCTTTTCTCTCCCCCTCGCCCCGCTTTGCCGTGCAGACTGCCCCGGGCCCGATCCGGACCGGTATCCGGCGATGTCCGTTGCGCAGTCGGAAGAGGCCCGCAGAACCGAGCGGAAGGAACAGCTGCAGCGAGACGGCGACCCTAGGTGGTCCGCCCTTGACCAGCTGAAATTCGATTCATGATGTCGCCGTGGCCCCGGTCCTATCGGTATCGGGCCCGGCCCATGGTCCGTTGGCTCAGCCTGCGCGAGGTTGCCAGAGGGGGCTACGGGGAGTTCTTCGGCCGGCTTTTCGGGGCGTTCGCTGACAATCGTGAGACCCAGGCGTCCTTGCGTCACCCGGTGGTTCATCATCGAGTGGAGCCGACAAACGAAGCGTCGCTGGCGCCACCATCGGGCGGACAGCAGGTCATGCTGTGCAACGACCAACTTCCGTGGCACCTCGACGAACGGGCGGGCCGATCCGAGCTGTGGATGGACTATTTCGCCGACATCGGAGACGGGTTCAGCTCTACGTTCACTGTCGCCGAGCAGATGGCCAAGCCGACAACCACTGTTGAACAGAACGGGGAGACGGTCCAGCTCCCCAGAGCTGACATTCTGGTCATGGGAGGAGACGGCGTCTACCCGGCGGCCAGCCAGGAGAACTACCGCGACCGCACCATTGGTCCGTACCGAACAGCCTTCGTCGGTCCCGATCTGCTCGACACCGATTCGCCAGATGGCCGACACCCGGACGCAGCAGGTGAACCAGTACCCCTGTTCTCGATTCCCGGAAATCATGATTGGTATGACGGACTGTCGGCCTTTCTCGAACGGTTTACGGTCTACAACTGCGGTGAGGGTCGTTCCCCAAAGCGAGGATGGTCGATCCATCAGACGAGAAGTTACTTCGCCACCCAACTGAGTGACCGTTGGTGGATGTGGGGTATCGACGTTGCCCTGGCCGCCGACATCGACACACCACAAATGATGTACTTCCGGCAGGTGGCGTCGATCATGCCGGCCGACTCTCGTATCATTCTCTGCACGGCCAAGCCGTCCTGGCTTAAGCGAGGGAGGCCGTCTGGGTGGAGCCGACTGATGGCCTCTATCGGTAGAGGGGCCGACTCGACCCCGGCGCCAAGCGACGGCTGGGATCAACTGACCTACTTCATCGATTCGACGTTGGGTCCGAGCGGAGCCCGTTCGATTCGACTTGTTCTTTCCGGCGACAAACACTTCTTGTCCGTCCATGAGCCTGAAGATTCGACGTATCCGACTGTGGCGGTCTCCGGAGGCGCCGGGGGGTATCTGTCGTCAACCCGCGAGTCGCCCGAAGCGCTTGATCTTGCCTGGTACTTCGGTGAGGATCCAGATGTGGCTGGCCCGACGGGGGCCGTCGGGTATGACAACACCATGGTTTGGCCATCTCGTTCCAAAGCTCTCCTGCAGGGCCTGCAGGGACTTTGGCTGATTCCGTGGCGGAACCCGGAGATGGCCGGTGTGCTGGGTGCCATGTCGATGCTGTTCGCCATGGCCGCCCGAGCCGGTGTTTTTGTCGAAGATCGGTCAACCGCCGACGGCGAGGATCGATTGGCGCCGTTTGTCGATGACGGCTTATGGAAAGACCAAGTGGACGTATTTTGGGGAGCGGCCCAAAATCTTGGAGGCTGGGCAGTCGCCGCCGTGATGGCGCTCGTTCTGTTCGGTATGGCCAAGGCTCACCGTCGCTCGACACCGGTGGCTCTGGTGGCAACCGCCGGGCATCTTTTGCTACATGCCTACGCTGCCACGTTGACTGCGGCGGTGTCGGCGCGCTGGGCAGTCGCTGGTCAAGTGACCGAACCGCCCCCGGTCGACGCTGAAAGCCTCGACCGACTATTCGGCGACGGCCGGTGGCCCACTACGGCCTATGTGCTGTTCTGCCTGGCTCTCGGTTCACTGGCCGGCATCGTGGCGTTCGCCCTTTATCTGGTTGTCGCCCAGATGTTCCGGATGAACTTGAATGAGCTCTTTGCCGGGCTACGAAGTCGGCATTACAAACAGTTCCTTCGTATCAACGTCACCGATGAGCGGCTGGCGGTCAACGTCGTCGGCTTCGCCAAGGTCCCTCGGCGACGACTGAAGTGGGTCGATGGGAAGCCGAGCGTGAACGACTCGGCCGCCACCGCGGAGCTGGTCGGCACCTTTAGTGTTTCGGCCGATCCGGCTCGCAGCGGTTCCCCGAGCCATGAAGTAGCCGCCGACCTGGTTTGACCGCGTTGATCGAGCCGGTAGTCTTATGTGTCGCCCCAACTCTGGGTGACCGTTGTGGTTGCGGCCCACTGGCCCCGCAGCGGTACTTTCGGACGTAGCAGGTATCCCGTGGCTGTTCCCAAGAAGAAGAAGTCCAAGTCTAAGACCCGCAGCCGTCGCGCTGCAGCGTGGAAGCTCTCAGCCCCGGCCAAGAGCAGCTGCGACCGTTGTGGAGCAACCAAGCTTCCGCATCGCGTTTGCGCATCCTGCGGTTGGTATAAGGGTCGTCAGGCGGTCGAGGTCGCCGCCGAGTAGGTGCTGACCGGCGAGCAGGCTTGTGATTCGTCCCGCACGAACCAGATACATCCGCCGCCCAACTACAGATCTACGCCGTGCCTCTTGGCCGCCAGCGATTGGCCGCGAGCGACATGACACCGAATCGAGTGACACCGAATGAGTGATAGTGACTCGAGCGATACAGTGCTGCCCGTAGCCGTGGATGCCATGGGTGGCGATGATGCGCCCGGCACGATAATCGAAGGGGCTCGCCTTGCCGCTGAACGTTTCGGCGTTGAGGTGATCTTGGTCGGCCGTCCCGACGAGATCGGCGACGTCGGCTCGATCCCGGTCTATGAGGCCAGCGAAGTCGTAGGGATGGACGCCGAGCCGGCATCGGCTGTGCGCCGGATGAAGGACTCATCGATCGTTCGGGCCGCTGAGCTGGTTCGTGATGGCGAAGCCTCCGCATTGCTTAGCGCAGGAAACACCGGTGCGGCCATGGCCGCCTCGTTGCTTCGGCTAGGAAGAATCAAAGGTGTTTCCCGACCGGCCATTGCCGTTCCCTTTCCAGTTCTGAACTCCACGCCCTCCACCCTGCTTGACTGCGGAGCCAATGCCGACTGCCAACCGGAGTGGTTGGTTCAGTTCGCCCAGCTAGGCACCGCTTATGCCCGTCGCCGTTTCGATTTGCCTAGGCCTCGAGTGGGAATTCTCACCATCGGCGAAGAAGCAGGCAAGGGAAACACGATGGTTAAGGCGGCCTGTGAGCTGCTGGAAGAGGGAAGCTGGGCCGATGGATGCGACGCCAACTACGTCGGAAACGTTGAGGGCAGCGATGTGATGATGGGAGTGGCCGACGTCATCGTGTGCGACGGCTTCACCGGCAACATCGTTCTGAAGTCGCTGGAAGGCCTCTTTGACATCTTCAGGCCCACCGTTGAGCAGACGGTGGCCAAAGCGGCGGCCGAAGCCGAAGCGAATCGAAACGGCAATGGCGACGGCACCGGCGATGACAGCGTGCTAGCCACCATGAACAGCCACATCGATCCGATGTTCGAGTACTTCTCGCCCTACAACACCGGCGCCGCCATGTTGCTCGGTACGAGGGGCGTCAGCGTGATTTCGCACGGATCATCGTCGCCTGAGACCATCAGCAATGCCATCAAAACCGCTTCTGGATTCGCCGCTGATGGTCTTGTCAGCGAGTTGGCTGCGGCCGTTCAGACCTCGGTGTAGGCCGCGGGCCCGTCGTTTTGGCGGTGCTACCGGCTAATCTGGGGCTCACAATTCTGCAAAACGATGCGAATCGGTGCTAAGCGGCGCTGAAAGTTGCCTCTTTTGGTCGATCAAGACCAACAGTCGCTGTTTCGAGGCGATATGCGCTGGAATGAAACGACAATCGGGGGCTTTGGGAGCGAACATGTGACGCTTCAAGGCTCCGCTTGGCGGTCCGGCGGCTGATAACCCGAGAGCATCGAACCGTCTTGACTCGAGAAGTTTTACACTATGCCAGCTGAAACCCACATGGAGCAGCCCCCGATGACCCGTACTGAGATTTTTGAACTCATTCGTGACCGGTTGGCTGACATTTTGGAAATGGAACCGGACCAGATCCGGGAAGGTGACTCGTTCGCCGATGACCTTGAAGCAGACTCACTGGCTCTCATCGAGCTTGTTGAGGCCCTGGAAGAAGAGCTGTCCGAACGGACAGTTGGCTTCCGGATCGAGGACGAAGACCTGCAAGACCTGAAAAGTGTTCGCGATGCCGTCGACTACGTCGAGGCGAGAGTTGGTTCAAAACCCTGAGTGAACCTTTACTGCTCGGCTTTCAGGACAACCTCGGTCATAGATTCGACGATCGAGGCCTGTTGGAGTGTGCGCTGACACACCGGAGCTACTGCGCTGAGAATCTCGATGTCGTCTCAAACGAGCGGTTGGAATTTCTCGGCGACTCCGTGCTTGGCCTAGTGGTAACCAATCACATCTACCGTCGTTATCCCGATCTTCCCGAAGGTCAGTTGGCCAAGCTCAGAGCATCGGTCGTTAACACTGGCTCACTGGCCCGACTGGCCCGCGAAATTGGCCTGGGTCCCACGCTGCGACTCGGAAAAGGCGAGGACCAATCAGGCGGCCGCGACAAAGAATCGATCTTGGCCGACTCATTGGAAGCAGTGTTGGGTGCGGTCTACGTCGACGCTGGATGGGATGCCGCCGCCGGCGTCATCCTCGGTCGCATGGGCGAAGTTATTGTTGAAGCGGCTGAAGAACCCGGCGGTCGTGACTTCAAGACCCAGTTGCAGGAGCTGACCGCACGGTTGGCACTGGGCACACCAATCTATGAAATCTCCGGGTCAGGCCCGGACCATGACAAACGTTTTACTGCCATCACCATCGTTGATGGCATTCCGCGCGGTCGGGGCGCGGGGACGTCAAAGAAGAGGGCCGAACAGGTGGCGGCCAGATCGGCATACGCCTCGATGTTGGCCTTGTCGGATGAGGAGCAATCGTGACTGAGCTGGAACTACCCGAGATTGAGACGCTCCGGCGCGACGTTGAGCGCGAGTTCTCCGGGCGCAAGGTAAAAGGGTGTGATGTCGAGGTACTGAAGACGTTCCCTGGCCTCAAGACCAAAGCCGAATTGGGTCAGGTGCTGACCGGGGCCAAAGTCGAGCAGGCATATCGCCACGGGCTCATCATCGTTATCGAGTTTGATAACGAGATCGCCATGATGATCACCCTCGGAGAGAACGGTCGCCTGGAGAAGAAGACGGGCAAAGACAAGCCGTCTCAGGATCTGGTCGGTGCCATCAACTTCACCCAGGGTGGAAATCTCCACATCATCGACAAGAAGGGCTCCAGCTCCGTTGTCTTGGTCGCCCAAGAAGACCTTGCCGAGGCCCTGCCCGACCCGTCGACCATGGGACTGGACCTTCTGGCCGAGCCCCTTTCCTGGGTTGACTTCGGTCGCTTGATGCATGCCGAGGACAGCCCACTAAGACTGCTACTCATCGACCCGATGGTCTTCGTCGGCATCGGCGAGATCTACGCCAACGAAATCCTGTTCGACTCAGGCCTTCGTTACGACCGCACCAGCGGTGGGTTGTCCACCCAAGAGGTTCGTCGCCTGTACCGATCAGTGGTCGGGATTCTCCATGACGCCATCAAGCACCGAGGTACGTCCCTCGAAGAACGTCCGTTTGCCGACCTGAGCGGAGCGCCGGGCGAGTTCGCCGACCACTTGGCCGTCTACGGCAAAGCCGGAGCTCCGAGCCCTCGAAGCAGGGAACCGATTAAGAAAACCAGCTTTAAACATCAGGTTGTCTACTACTGCACTACACAGGTGTAATCTGGGTTCTGGGCGCTGCTGCGCCCGAGGCGGAAACTGTGGTTGTCCGCCAACATCGGTAGTGGACATCGACGCAAGACGTGAGACGACCATGAGTAACGACCATGAGTAGTGGTGCAAACCTGTGTTTCTGAAGGCGCTGACCATCAAAGGCTTCAAGTCGTTCGCCGATTCGGCTGAACTCAAGCTCGAACCCGGGATCACCGTCGTCGTCGGCCCGAACGGCAGTGGTAAGTCCAATGTGGTGGACGCCATGGCATGGGTGTTGGGTGCCCAGGCCCCGTCAGCGGTCCGTTCCCAGAAAATGGAGGACGTGATCTTCGCCGGCACCGCCTCCCGTAAGGCTCTCGGCCGAGCCGAGGTTTCCCTGACGATCGACAACAACGACGGTGTACTCCCCATTGAGTACAGCGAGGTCGCTATCACCCGAACGTTGTTCCGTAGCGGTGAGTCGGACTACGCCATCAACGGAACCTCATGTCGGCTCCTCGACATTCAGGAGCTGCTTTCGGACTCCGGCGTAGGTCGACAACAACACATCATCGTTTCTCAGGGTCAAATCGATGCCGTGCTCAACTCTCGACCTGAAGAGCGGCGAGGCATCATCGAGGAGGCCGCAGGTGTCCTCAAGTACCGGAAGCGTCGAGAGCGCGCTGAGCGACGGTTGGAAGCGGCAGGCGAGAATCTCTCCCGTCTTCAAGATCTGTTGCGAGAAGTTCGCCGTCAGATAAAACCGCTGGAGCGTCAGGCCGAAGCGGCTCGCCGCCACGGCGAACTGGTCGAGGAATTAGGCGCACTCAAGGTCCATCTGGCCGGACGGGAGCTCAAGGCTCTGACCGGGCGGCTGGAAGCAGGGCGTCGCGATCTAAACGGGATCGGCGACCGGGAGCAGGAACTCACTGCTCGACTGGCCACGCTCGATGCCGCAGTGTTGGAGGGTGAAGCCGAGCTCTCAGCGCTTGGCACCTCCGATGTAGGTGATCTGCTCAGCCGAACGCGAAGCATCGCCGAGCGGGTACGGGGTCAGCGCAACGTGGTGGCTGAACGGTTGGCTCGTTTGGAAAGCGAGCTGCAGGCCGCCGTCGACGACGGTCTGGTAGCCAACCTTGAGGCAGAGTCGGCTCGTATCGAGCGTGAGCTACGTGAGGCGTCCACCGAGCTCGACGACATGAAGCCCGAATTCGACGTACTGTCCGAACTCGAGTCGAGCCTCACATCCGAACAGCTGACGTTTGATACTGAATGGGGCGACTCAGTCGGTCCCGGTCCCAACCGGGCTGCAGAACTTCGCGCCCAGCTAGAAGCACTCAACCAGGCCGAACAGCGGAGCCAGCAGGAGTTGGCCCGATTCGATGCTCGGGTTGGAGACTTGGACGGTCGCCGCGACCGAGCCAAACAGACTCGGGACCAAGCGCAAGCGGCCATTGACGACTACGAAGTCAACAAGACGGAATCGGAACAGGCGTTAGCCGACGTCCAAAGCCGCTTCCGGGAAGCTGCGTCTGACCTTGACCGGTCACGCAACCTGCATCAGTCGGCGATGGCTACCCACACCCGCAGCCAGGCTCGAATCGAGGCCCTCGAACACGCCCTTGACGCTGCCCGTAGCCGCGCCGGTGCTGATGCTTTGCAAGCGGTGGACGGAGTTCTGGGCACCCTGCTCGATCTCGTCGACGTCGACGAAGGCTTCGAACTGGCAGCCGAAGCCGCCATGGGCGACGCGCTACTGAACGTGGTGGTCGACAACCCACGAAGCGGACGCCAAGCGTTGGCGGTTCTGGCCGAACAGGATCTGGCCGGGGGAGTCCTAGCCCTTGGTGCCGGTGGCGTCTCGTCGACCACGACGGACAGCCCTGCGGTGGGTCAACCCTTGCGTTCCCGGGTTCGAGCCCAAGGCCACGACATCAATCGAGTAACCGCCGTCGATCAGCTGTTGGACGTATTGGTTCCCCCGTCGGTCGTCGTGATCGAGTCATGGACCGACCACCTAGACGACATTGCCTCTCAACCGCAGGCCGTTTTTGTCACCCGCGACGGCGACCGATTCTCTGGCCGGGGTTGGCGTCTTCGTCAGGCCTCGTCGGGCGCAACCGGGGCAGCCCTCGAAGCGGCTCGCACCCAGGACCAGGAGGCGGCCACCGAACTGGCCTCCGCCCTCGAGAATCAAACCGCGTCCCAACGACTCTTCGATGAGCTCGAAGAGGAACGGACGGCCGCCGAAAAGCGTGTTCAGGGCCAACGAGCCGACGTCGAGCGGCAGGTAGCCAACCGGGAGCAAGCGAACTCGCAGATCGAGCAGATCGAACGCGATCGTCAACAGCTACTCCGTCAACGAACCGAGGTGGCCGAGCGCCGTCAGCAGGACGGAAGCGAAGTGGCGGCCCTGACCCGCGAACTCCCAGCGGTCGAGAACGAAGAAGCCGAGCACCAGCGTCGAGCCGAAGCTCTGGCCCGGTCCCGGACATCCCTGGAAGAGCGAACCCGCGAGGTTGCCACCCGTCGAACCGAACTGGAAGTACGGACTGCGGCCGTCGAAGAACGTTGCGACCTTCTGGTCACCAGGCGATCAGAGACCGAGTCTCGTTTGGTGCGACTGGTCCGAGAGCGCGAGCAGGCTCGCAGCCGTCGAGTCCGAATCGAACAGGCGATTGCCGTCGTGAACGACTTGGATCAAGCGCTCACTGGTCACCAGCGAACGCTCGGCCGCTGGATCGACGCGCTGTCGGTCGAGCAGCGAGCCCAATCCGAAGCGGCCCGCAAAATCTCGTCTGAGCTAAGCACACGACGCGGTGATCGGTCATCGGCAGAGAAAGAAGTCGCTCAGCTGCGTGAGCGCCGAGGTCGCCTCGAACTCGATGAGACCGAATTTCGGGTCAAACTTGAAGCGCTCACCGAGGCGCTGCGACGCGAACTTGAGGTTGACCCCGATATCGCCATGACCGCAGCCCTTCCTGAAATCGTCGGAGGCCAAAGTCCCGAGGCCCGGGTACGCGAGCTGGAGCGGGAGCTCAAGATCATGGGCCCGATCAACCCGTTGGCTCTGGAGGAATTCGAGGAACTGAAGGAACGCCACGAGTTCCTGGACGGTCAGGTGAACGACGTCAAGGCAACTCGGCGGGATCTTCACCGCCTGATTCGATCCATCGATGAGGAAATCGTTGGTGTCTTCTCGGCCGCGTTCGCCGATGTTTCATCCAATTTCACCGGACTGTTCTCGACCCTGTTCCCGGGCGGCAAGGGCGGCCTGAAGCTGACCAATGCCGATGACATCTTGAACTGTGGCATCGAGATCGAGGCAAAGCCGTCAGGCAAGAACGTGAAGAAGCTGTCTCTGCTCTCGGGTGGCGAGCGGTCGCTCGTCGCTCTGGCCTTCCTCTTTGCTGTGTTCCGCAGCCGACCGTCGCCGTTCTATGTCATGGACGAGGTCGAGGCCGCGCTGGACGATATGAACCTGTCGCGGTTCCTGGCTCTGGTCGAAGAGTTCCGCAAAGAAGCGCAGCTGATCATCGTCAGTCACCAGAAGCGAACAATGGAGGCCGCTGACGTCCTCTACGGGGTAAGCATGAAACCCGGAGGGTCGTCCCGAGTGGTTACCGAGCGGGCCGAGAAAGTCCTGGACTAGGTCTTGGGTGACCGGGAGATCACCGGCCAGGTCACGGCAGCCGGCTGAACCACAGCAGGCTGAGAGCTCCCGATAACAGGAGAAGGGCCAGCGCCGCTGCGGCAAACCAGTCGGTAACCTCACGATCGACCAGTTCGTATCCGACGGCTGATCCGATGTTGTCGTACACCTCTTCCAGTTCACCCAACGACGAGGCGGTAAAGAAGGCACCGCCGGTGCTGTCGGCGATGTCGCGCAGATTGTTTTCCTCCACCGGAACCGGCGTGCGCTGCTGCTCAACCTGCGGTGTCTGAGGGTCGTCGAGAACTACGAAGCCGCCAGCCGTACCAAAGGCGATTGTTGATACCGGCACTTCAGCCTCGCGAGCTGCGGCCACTGCGGAGGCGTCCGGCCGCCCGATAGTGGTTTTGCCATCCGACAACAGGACAATCCGAGCCGGTGGCGCTTCACCGGTCTCGTCAGGTGGCGCGTTCCGTAGCGCTTCCAGTGAGGTGAAGATTGCTTCGCCTATCGCCGTCGACTCAGCCAGTCTCAGATTGTTGATGGCATTTCGTGCCGGGAGCCGCTCAACCGTGGGCGACACCAAAACCGAGGCGGTTCCGGCAAACGAGACGATCCCGACGTTAAGGGTTGGTGGTAGCTCATCGATGAATCGGATGGCAGCCTGTTGAGCGGCGTTGATTCGATCGGGCTCGACGTCATCGGCCTGCATCGATAGTGACACGTCGATGGCCACGATCACGGTTGCTCGTTCCCGAGGCACCCGGACTTGACGAGCCGGTTGTGCCACGGCCGCAGTGAGCAGGGTGACGGCGGCCAAGAAGAAGAGTGGAGGTACGTGCCGCCGCCAACCTGGACCGGCATCGGGAATCGAGTCGAAGAGCTCTGAAGAGCTGAACCGAAGGGCGTAGTGCTTGCGGCGTCGCTGAACGGCGATGTAGCCGGCAATGACGACGGCCACCAGGATCAGCAACACCAAACGACTTGGCGCGAGGAAGGTCATCGCCGCGCCCCGCTTCGAATTCGGAGACGGCGTTCAACGACAAACGAGACCAGGTCGTTTAGCCACGGCCGGTCGGTTGAAAGGTGCAGATGATCGATGCGGGCGTGTCGAAAGATGTCTTCGATTCGTCGTTGACGGTCGTTGGCCGCCGAGGCGAAGGCCTCCCTGGTCGCCCGACGGGAGGTGTTGATCTCGCGAATCTGTCCGGTGGCCGGATCGGACAGGGCGACGATGCCCAGGTCGGGGATCGTGAAGTCGCGGGGGTCGCTGATCTGCACCGCCAGCATGTCGTGGCGCTTTGCCGCAATGGACAGGTCATGCTCCCAACCGGGTTTCACTTGAAAGTCCGACACCACAGCCATAAGTCCTCGTCGACGAGCCAGCATGGCCACTCGCCCGGTAGCCAGCGAAAGATCGCAGGGGCCCGATTGGTGAGGTCGCGGGTGATCGGCGATGTCGTGCAGGATTCTCAGCAGGTGGCGGCGTGAGCCACGGGCTGGGACAACCCTAAGTTCGTCGCCCGATATGAGTCCGGCGCCGAGTCGGTTGCCGTCACGGCCGGTGAGAAACCCGACGGCGGCGGCGGCGGCCAAAGCCACAGTTTGTTTCTCCGATGCCGCCGTCCCGAAGTACATCCTGGAGGATTGGTCGACCACCAGCCAGGTTTGCAGTTCCCGTTCGGCGATGGTTTGGCGAATATACGGTTGTTTGAGGCGGGCCGTCACGTTCCAATCGATCCGGCGCACGTCGTCGCCGGGCTCGTAGGCCCGTGTCTCTCCAAGTTCGGTACCGTGGCCGGGGACGAGGCCGCGGTGGTCGCCGTGAAGCAATCCGTCAAGTCGGCGGGTCACGTCGAGTTCCAGTCGTCGCAGTAACTCTCGAGTAGAGCCCGACGCAATGTCGTCAACCTTCGATGTGGGGGACAGACCGGTTCCGATGGGGTCCTGAGGATTGCGAGAGGCCATCACAGTCACCGGGGCCGAGCTGGGGTGTCGCTTAGCAGGGATATCACGAGCCGCCGTTATGGGCTGCCGCATCCGGGGTCGTCAGCACTGATGCCGGTACGACCGTAAGGATGCGATTGAGTACGTCGTCGGCCGTCAGGCCTTTCGCTAATGCTTCATAGGAAAGCATCAGACGATGTCGCAGAACGTCGCGCGAGATATCAAAGACGTCTTGTGACGTGACGTAGTCTCGGCCTCGAATCAGGGCCAGGGCCCTAGCAGCCGCCACCAGGCCGAGTGTGGCCCTGGGGCTAACGCCGAAGTCGACAAGCGGTTCCAACTCTGGGATTCCCCGGGAGGCCGGCTCACGGGTGGCCATGACCAGATCGACCGCGTATTGGGCTACGCCGCTATCGACGTAGATCCGATCGGCTAACTGTTGTATCCGCTCAAGTTCATCGGTGGTCATGACCTGACTGGCCGAGGGGGCGTCGACGCTCACCCGACGGATGATTTCGAGTTCCTCGGCCGGCGTTGGGTAGTCGACCACCACTTTCATCAGGAACCGGTCTCGCTGTGCCTCCGGGAGTGTGTAGACGCCCTCGGATTCCACCGGGTTCTGGGTTGCCAACACCAGGAACGGGGAGGGGAGTGGTTTTGTGGTTCCGGCGATGGATACCTGACGTTCGGCCATGACTTCGAGAAGCGCCGACTGGACTTTGGCCGGTGCCCGGTTCACCTCGTCGGCCAAAACGAGGTTGGCGAACACGGGCCCCCACTCGATGTCGAAGGCGTCTTCACTGGAACGCCAGATGCGGGTGCCGATGAGATCCGATGGCAAGAGATCAGGGGTGAACTGAAGTCGGTTGAAACTTCCACCGACCGTCTGAGCCATGGTGGCAACAGCCAGTGTCTTGGCCACCCCTGGAAGCCCTTCGAGCAGTACGTGCCCTCTGGCCAAGAGGGCAACCATCAGGCGCTCGATCATGTGGTCCTGGCCGACGATGACCTTCTTGATTTCGAACATCACCCGTTCGACTGTCCGGGCCAGGTCCTGCGCCGAGGATCCGGATGACAAATCGCCAACCTCAGAAGAGGCGTCAACGGAAAGAGGTGCGGTCGTGTCGTTCGAAGTTCTGGTCGGCAGATCCATGGTTCTCGTGTGTTGTGGTGTCTTCTTTGTACGTCGACTGCGGGAAAATCGAAGTAAATGGAACAGAAAGACCGGTGGCGGCTGTTGCCTTGTTGATGATATCCGACGTCACCTCGTCGAGCCCTGCGGATGCGCCGGTCGGTGGGCGTGGCACTAGCGTTGGTGTTATGCGACTTCTTGTAGTCGATGACGAAGTTGACCTGGCCTTGACCGTTGCCGCCGCCCTGCGGCGCGAAGGCTACGCAGTTGATGTGGTCCACAGCGGTCAGGACGCGTTGGACCGGCTGCTCATCAACCCCTATGACTTGGTTCTGCTCGACCTGACGTTGCCCGACATTGACGGGTTGGAAGTCTGCAACACAATTCGGACAGATCCAATGTTCGATCCGACAACCCGAATTCTGATGGTGACCGCTCGAGACAGCATCGGTGATCGGGTAATCGGCCTCGACCAGGGGGCGGACGATTACCTGATCAAGCCCTTTGCTTTACAAGAACTTTCGGCTCGAGTCCGTACGTTGTTGCGAAGAGAGACAGCTGGCGGAGATGCCATTCTTGAGACCGGCGGGCTCTCGCTGGACACCGCTCAGCAGACGGTTTCCTGGAGCGATGAAGAGATCGAGCTGACCACCAAAGAGTTCTCCCTGTTGAGGTACTTCATGTCACATCCCCAAGAGGTGCTTTCCCAAGAGCGTCTTCTGGAGCATGTCTGGGACGAAATGCTCGATCCGTTCACCAACACTGCGAGGGTCACTGTCGGCACTCTTCGCCGCAAGTTGGCTGCCGCCACCGGCGTTCAACACATCGAGACGGTGATCGGCGCAGGTTATCGATTCCTGGCCGAGCCGCTCGAGATTGATGACGCCACCGGGCAACGAGTTGATGACGATGCTGCTGAAGAGTCCGGACCGTGACGGGGGCTGCTGAGATTTCCTCGATTGACCCGCCGTCAACTCGACGGCGGTCTCTCGTTCCGGCTTGGGCACAGTCGATCAAGTTTCGTCTGGCCATGACTTATGCGTTGACGGTCTACGCCCTTGCTGTGCTCATCATCGGTGGCATCTACGCATCTCAGGTACGGCAGTTGGACAATCCCGTCATCCTTGAGCGACGGGTAGCTCAGCTCGATCCCAATACCGGTCTGGCCGTTCAAGTTGGCTCTGTCACGACCGCCGACGAGGCTGCTCAGCGCATGCTCTTCGCCGTGGAGGCGAACTCGTACAAGCGGACTCTCGACAATCTCAAAAACGCTTCGTTGGCTGGCTTGGCCCTGATGGTGGTGGTGGCGTTCGGGGTCGGCTGGCTTCTGGCAAGTGTCACGCTTCGTCCGATCAACTCCATGGTCGCTGTCGCCAGGGACATAACCGGAACCGACCTGAGCCGTCGCATCGACTTGAAGGGCCAAGACGACGAACTGAAGCGTCTGGCCGACACCTTCGACTCAATGCTTGATCGCCTTCAGGGGGCGTTCGAGAATCAGCGACGATTCGTTCAGGACGCATCCCACGAGCTCCGAAATCCACTGGCCACCGCCCGCGCCAGCCTCGAACTGGCGTTGACCGACCCCGACGCCGATAGGTCAAGCCTCCGCCAAGCGGCAGAGGTGGCTCACCGCTCGACCGAACGAATGGCCGACCTGGTCGATGATCTTCTGGTGCAAGCCCGCACCGGAGTACCTGAGATCACCCTTGGTGAAGTCTTCATGTCCGAACTGGTGGGTGATGTGGTAAACCAATTCCGCGCCGCTGCGCGCCAGCGTGGCGTACGTCTGGTTTTCGAGCTCGGCGCCCCGACACCCGACGCGGGTGAGACGAACGCCTTGGCGCCGACAGCGGTGGGGCCAGCAGTGACCGGCGACGAGTCAGGCCTTTACAGAGCAGTGTCCAACCTGGTCTCGAACGCCATTAGACATGCCCCGCCGGGCACGACTGTGGATATCGCTGTCGGTGAGATCGGACCGTCGGTCGAGGTGGCCATCACCGATCACGGGCGCGGTTTGACCGACGAGGAAAAGTCGATGGTGTTCCAACGATTCTGGACTGGTCAGGATTCAACCGAGGGAACAGGTCTTGGCCTCAGCATTGTCCGCCAAATCGCCCATCGACACGGCGGGTCGGTCAGGGTTCATTCGGTTGTCGATCAAGGCGCTACTTTTGTGCTGCAACTGCCGACTAGACACAACGACGACCGTGAGAGTTCAACGGAGATTGATGGCAACGTCATCGGCGAGTCTCAGGCTGAGATTCAAACTAAAACTCGAACAGGCGACAACGGCCACCTTGGCTCTGTATTCACTGAGTTCGATACTGTAGGGGATGGGATGAGCAACGGGATAAGTGATCTTGAAAGACACGACCATGGATGATGACATCGCACCAAACCCTGAAACCGATCCCACCCGGCCGATGCCTGCAGGTTTCGGCCGCGGTGACACCGAGCCGCTACCGATCGATGCCCCGGCTACGTCACCGCTTCCCCCTCCGCCTTTGCCGGGAGTGCCGCCTTCATCAACTGCGCCGCCGGCCCCGCTTCGCCAGGTCGAGACCCCGGCTGCACCACTGTCACAGGTGCCCGCTTCGTTGAACCCTCCGTCTTTTGAGACCGGAACCAGATCTCAAACCGACATCATTGGATCTCCGACTCCGGTGGTCCCGATGCCGCCACCCAGCGGATCGCCGGTTGCGCCACCAGCCCCCGAGGTTTCGTCGCCATCGGTGGCGTCGCCCCCCTCGACCAGTGCTCTTCCACCCAAACCGATGGCGCCAGCCGGTTGGAAGCCAGGCTCAAACCCCAGTTCGCCGCCCACTGTCTCCAGAGCCGAGCCGTCAGCTCCGCCGGCCGGAAGCGTGGCCAGCACCGAGGGTCAATGGTTCCCCCCAGCAGCTCGGGACTCGGTCGACTCAGGAACGCCTGAGCGATCCTTTAGCCCGAGCGCACCACCGAATCCCCCCAAGGGATCTGCGGTGCCAACCGTCCCGACCTCCAAGCAAAGTGGGCTATGGGGTTGGCGGGCACTGTTGGCTTTTGTAGTCGGCGGGCTGTTGGCCACCGCGGCATTTACCGCCGGCCGGTTCACTGCACCGGATGATGAGGTTGCCACAACGTCTCCGACCAGTATTTCTCTCGACCTCGATTCGGGTTCAGGTGCCACCGAGTCAGCCCAGAGCTTTCCTGCCGACTCGTCAGGGGTCGAGCCTGCCGCCTTTGTGGCCGACAAGCTGGGACCGTCGGTCGTGCAGGTGGAGACCGACATCGGATTGGGCTCCGGAGTGGTCTACCGCCAGGGCTATGTGATGACTAACAACCACGTGATTGAGGACGCTCAGTTAGTCAGGGTCAGGTCATCGGACGGTCGAACCCTCGATGCCACAATCGTGGGTACCGACCCGGCCAGCGACATAGCCGTCCTGGCTGTCGAGGGCGGCGACAGTTTGCCCGTGGCCGAACTGGCTGAAAGCCGAGAGGTCCAGGTCGGGCAGTTGGCCGTAGCCATTGGATCGCCATTCCAGCTTCAGCAGACGGTGACCGCAGGCATTGTGTCAGCGGTTAACCGCCCGGTTCCAAGCAGGGTCGCCGACATCTGGGTTGCCATGATCCAAACCGATGCTCCTATCAATCCCGGTAACTCAGGCGGGGCGTTGGCTGACAAAGAAGCCCGGGTGATCGGCATTAACACTTCGATCCAGACCGGTGGGTTCAGCAACACCAACGCTGGGGTCGGCTTCGCGGTGCCAATCGACAATGCTGCTCGAATCGCCGACCTTCTGGTTGACGGTCGGCCGATCGAACCTGGCTTCCTAGGCATACAAGGCGCCCAGGCTACCGGTGGTGAGGCCGGAGTTGAGATCGCCGAAGTGACCGAACTGTCAGCGGCCGAAGAAGCGGGCCTCGAAGTAGGCGACCGGGTCTTGACGATCGATGGTGCCCCCGTCACCTCGATCCAGGAGTTGGCCGGACTCGTTCTTGCTCGACAAGCCGGAGACACCGTTGCCCTGCAGATTGTTCGCGACGGCGCGGCGTTCGAGCTTGACGTGGAACTTGGTATCCGCGATTCCTAGGTGTGGGACCGACGCCTGATCACAGGCGTCGGTCGCAAACCGGCAGCCACTAGGATCTCCTTCGATGGAACCAACGCTGATCGCAATCATCGCCGTCGTGGCCCTAGTGGCTCTGCTGGGCGGTTTCTGGCTGGTCCGGAGCCGGGGCCGACGCCAACTTCAGGCCCCGTCCGATCCGCGAGTGTCCGCCCGGTCGACGGGTACAGGGGTGCTCGACGACAGACCAGTCGACCAGACACCGCCCGATGAGGTCGCAGTTGAAGATGTCGAGGTCGAGACACCGGCCGATGAGGCCGCGGTCGATCTCGAGGTCGGACCAAGGCCTTCCTTCTTCGAACGCCTGGGCAAGGCCCGCAGCGCCTTCAGTGGCTATTTGGGCGGCCTAGTCGGCTTGTCGAAGGTCGGAGAGGACGAGTGGGAAGGACTCGAAGAGGCGCTGATCCGGGCTGACGTGGGAGTCAAGACCTCCATGAGCCTCATCTCCGACGTGCGCACCAAGGCCAAGGAGAGCAAAGCAGAAGACGGTGCTGCGGTGCTGGAACTGCTTAAAGCTCGCATGCACACCGAGCTGGCCGACAAAGACCGTTCGCTTCGAATCGACGAAGGGGCCACCAATGTCTGGCTTTTCGTTGGCGTCAACGGCGTCGGCAAAACCACGACCATCGGCAAGCTCGGCAAGCGCCTGAAAGTTGAAGGACACAAACCTCTCATGGCGGCCGGTGACACCTTCCGTGCTGCGGCCGCCGAGCAGCTGACCATGTGGGCCGAGCGGTCCGGGTCGGAAATCGTGCGAGGTAGCGAAGGCGGCGATCCATCATCGGTGATCTTCGATGGAGTTGCCGCTGCGGCCGCACGAGAATGCGACGTGGTGCTGGCCGACACCGCCGGTCGGCTTCAGAACAAGACGAACTTGATGGAGGAACTCTCCAAGGTGCGTCGGGTTGCCGCTAAGGAACCGGGCAACGTAACCGAGGTTCTACTGGTCCTCGACGCCACCACCGGCCAGAACGGCTTGTCGCAGGCCAAAGTGTTCACTGAGGCGGTCGATGTGACCGGCGTGGTGCTGACCAAGTTGGACGGTTCGGCCAAAGGTGGCGTCGTGTTCGCCATCGAATCGGAGTTCGGCCTGCCGGTGAAGCTGGTCGGGTTGGGCGAAGGAGTCGACGACCTGGTCGACTTCGAGCCTGCCGAGTTTGTCAACGCGCTCTTCGAGTAGCTCGACGTCTGGGCTGTCCGCTTGGCTGCTCGGCTACTCGGCTTGCGCTGCCGGAGGCCGGTAGAACACCGCTAGTAGAACACCGGCGCCCACCAGTCCACCACCGAGGGCGATGGCCAGACCGACCCAACCGTCGAAGACATCGTCAATGCCCAGGAGGCGGTCCAGCGACCACGCCCCAGGTCCCAAGACGGCCAGGGCGACGGCGGCGACTGCGATCATGTAGACGTACTCCCAGCCTTCGTTGATGATGAAAAACCCGTGTGAGCGATGCACCGTCCAGCCGGCCACCGCCATGAGGCCGACGAAGGCGGCCGCCGCCAGCGAGTGAAAGAGTCCGAGGGCTACCATGAGCCCGGCCCCTACTTCGGTGGAAGCCGCTAACACGGCGTGGAACCTGCCAGGTTTCATGCCCATGGAATCGAACCACCCGGCCGTTCCCGTGATGCGCCCCCCTTTGAAGAACTTGCCGTAGCCGTGGGCGGCCATCATCAAACCCAGGTTGACGCGAAGAAAAGCGATGGCCAGGTTCTGCCAGTCGAGATAGTTCATACCGGTCAGACTAGGTCGACCACTGGATAGACGAGCCCGGCATGACGGTGGTGGCCGCTAGAATCTCCTTGCCATGTTTGAATCACTCACCGACACCTTTGACGGAATTTTCAGCCGCCTGCGCAACAAAGGCGTGCTCAGCGAGGCCGACGTCGACGAGGTCCTGCGGGAAATCCGTGTGGCTCTCCTCGAGGCCGACGTCAACCTCACGGTGGTCAAGAGCCTGAGGGACCGCATCAAGCAGCGGGCGATAGGCGAAGAGGTCCACAAGGCCCTGAACCCGGCTCAACAGGTGGTCAAGATCGTCAACGAGGAGCTGACGACCAGCCTCGGCGGCGAGACCATCGAAATCCGGTATTCCTCTCGACCACCGACGGTCGTGATGATGGCTGGCCTGCAAGGCTCCGGTAAGACGACGTCGTCAGCCAAACTGGCCCGATGGTTTAAGAGCCAAGGACGCAACCCACTCCTGGTGGGAGCCGACCTCCAACGTCCGGCCGCTGTAGAGCAGCTCCGCACTTTGGGCGGCCAAATCGACGTTCCGGTCTTCTCCGAGCCGTCGGACCCGGTGACCGTTGCCGCCCGAGCTATCGACGAAGCCCGTTCCAGTGGCAAAGACGTCGTTATCGTCGATACTGCGGGCCGTCTGGCCATCGACGAAGCCCTGATGGAGGAGGTTCGTCAGATCTCCATTGCGGCTCAACCCGACTACACCTTCTTGGTTGTCGATGCCATGACCGGCCAAGACGCTGTGACGGTTGCCGAAGCTTTCCACGAAAAGCTTGAGCTTGACGGCGTCATCCTCACCAAGCTTGACGGCGACGCCCGGGGCGGTGCCGCCTTGTCGGTGAAAGAGGTAGTTGGGCGCCCAATTGCATTCGCCGCCACCGGCGAGAAGCTCGAAGACTTCGATCTCTTCCATCCAGACCGGATGGCCAGCAGAATCCTCGGCATGGGCGACATGCTCACCCTCATTGAGAAGGCCGAGCAAACCTTCGAAAAAGACGAGGCCGAAGAAGCCGCTGCCCGGCTGCTGGACGGCCAGTTCACCCTCGATGACTTCCTCGATCAGATGCAGCAGCTCAAGAAGATGGGCCCGCTCACCAACCTGATGGGGATGCTGCCCGGCCTGCCCAAGGAAATCCGCGATGTCGAGATCGGCGATCGTGAAGTCAACCGCATCGAAGCCATTGTTCGTTCCATGACTCCTAACGAGCGGGCACAACCAGAGACGATCGATGCATCCCGTCGCACCCGAATCGCAACCGGATCGGGAACCAACCCCTCCGATGTCGCTGGACTGGTCAGCCAGTTCACCGAGATGCGCAAGATGATGAAGCGCTTCGGCGGGGCAGGGACAAAGAAGTCGCGCCCTTCGAAGCGCAAGAACAAAGGCAAGAAGCGTAAGGGTGGCGGCCGGGTAACGCCCAAGGGGGGTGGCCGTACGACGCCCAAGGGCGGTGGCCGGGTAACCCCCAAGGGAACGAAACCGGACAAGGCTCCGCTAATGCTGCCCGGTCTTGACCGAATGGACGAGGCCGACTTGGAGAAGCTGGCCCAAGAATTCGAGGGCTTAGACCGCTAGGCGACGTATGCCGGGCCCGAACTCTTGGACTCCGGCAGGCCGTTTGAGTGGAGAGCTTTACAGCGCTCGATAAGCTACTACGTTGCTTGGTTCCTGTGCAGCCCGGAGTACTTTCACGGGTTTGGGAATCACCGATGAACGATCTGCGTCGTACGTCACGGGCCCTCAAGCCGTGGGCCGGACAGCGCAGCACCCAGATAGCGATAAGAGAGAGAACCACGTGGCCGTTCGACTGCGCCTGATGCGAATGGGCAAGAAGAAACAACCGACTTACCGAGTGGTGGCGGCAGATGCCCGCTCACCCCGCGACGGTCGGTTTATCGAGATTGTCGGAACCTATAACCCTCGACCTAACCCGTCTGAGATTTCCATCGACAACGCCAAAGCCGTTCACTGGCTTCGCGTCGGTGCTCAGCCCAGCGATACGGTCAAGAAACTGCTGAAGATCTCGGGAGCCTGGGAGGCCTTCGAGAGCGGGACCTCTGTTGAGGACCTACAAGCGGCGGCCGAAGCGGAGAAGGCAGCGGCTGCTGCTGCTTCCGAAGACGCTGCTGCCGTGAGCGCAGAAGCGTGAGCGATTCCCCAGCACCAACTGCTGAAGCCGTGCTTCTACACCTGTGCCGCTCGGTTGTCAGCCTGCCCGACGACGTCTTGGTCGAGACCAGTGCCAACGGCGACCGGGTTCGCCTTGACGTCACTGTGAACGCTGACGACATGGGCCGGATCATTGGTCGGCGAGGTCGGGTGGCGTCAGCCATTCGCACCGTTGTCGGTGCCGCGGCCGCCAAAGATGGCGTCGTAACAGAAGTCGAATTCGTCGAGTAGACGGGGCAGCCGCCGACATGGCCGGTGAACTGCTCGAAGTCGGATCCATCCACAAGCCTCACGGACTGCGGGGCGAGGTGGTCGTTTCGCTGTCCACCAACATGGTGTTGGAGCGAACGGCACCCGGAACTCACTTCCAGGCGGGTGACGAGCCAATCGTGGTCGCCTCCTGCCGAAAGCACCAGGATCGCTGGCTGATGACCTTTGAGGGTTTTGTCGGTCGCGATCAGGTGGAGCAGCTGCGAGGTCGAACCTTGTTCGCTGTTCCGATTGAGGACGACGAGCTGCTGTTTATTCACGAGTTGGTCGGACTCCGTCTCATTGATCAGCATGGCGTTGACCACGGAACGGTGGCCGCCATGGTCGACAATCCGGCCTCGGATCTGCTCGAACTGGAAGGTGGGTCGCTGGTTCCCCTTTCGTTCTACGTTCGCCATGACGGAGAAAGCGTCCATGTTGACGTCCCGCCAGGCCTACTCGATGACGGTGCTATCTCCGCTCGGTAGTGCACCGTGAGTCACCGAAGGAGGTAGTGGCTGATGCGAATTGATGTGATCAGCATCTTCGGTGAAGCTGTCGAAGCCTTCACTACCATCAGCCTGGTCGGCAAGGCTCGGGAACGGGGTCTGCTTGACCTGCGTTTCCACGACCCCAGGGAGGCCACCAGTGACGTCCACCGAACCGTCGACGATGCACCGTTTGGTGGGGGAGCGGGCATGGTTTTGAAGCCGGAGCCGATTTTTGACATCGTTGAGCGCAAGCAGCCGCCCCGGCCTCTGATCTACATGAGCCCGTCCGGGCCCCCTCTCACTCAGGTCAAGGCGGTTGAACTCTCAGCGCTATCGGGCTTTTCGCTGCTGTGTGGCCGCTTCGAAGGTGTCGATGAGCGGGTTCGGCAGCACATCGTCGACGAGGAACTGTCGATTGGTGACTATGTGCTGGCCGGCGGCGAGGTGGCGGCCGCGGTGGTGATCGAAGCCGTCGCCCGGTTACTTCCCGGTGTGCTGGGCAACACCGAGTCTGTCGAAGACGAGTCGTTCTCCTCCGGACTGCTCGAATATCCGCACTACACCCGCCCGGCCGTGTTTCGACAGTGGTCGGTTCCCGACGTGCTGCGATCGGGCAACCACGGCCTGATCGAGCGTTGGCGTCAAGCCCAAGCCCTTCACAAGACGCTGGCCGTTCGGCCCGATCTCATCACCGATCGGGGCGGGCTAACCCCGCAAGAGCGTTCACTGTTGATCGAATTCGGTCTTGATGAGCCTCAGTCTGGATCTGGCTGAGCAATTGGGCCCTTTGTCTTCCGCGGTTGAAGTGCGACCACCCGGAGCTAACCTAAGTAGTTGCTTTAGACACGTTTACGTGCACCGAGAAGATCGAATCCAGGGCCCCCGATGAACATCACTGATGTAGTAGAACAAGACGTCGTACGAGACGACATTCCCGACTTCGCCCCCGGCGACACCGTGAAGGTCAACGTAAAGGTTGTCGAGGGTAACCGCGAGCGCGTTCAGGCCTTCCAGGGCGTGGTAATCGCCCGTCGTGGCAGCGGCGCCCGAGCAAGCTTCACGGTGCGTAAAGTCAGCTTCGGCGTAGGCGTCGAGCGAATCTTCCCCCTTCACTCACCGATCATCGAGAAGATCGAGGTCGTTATACGGGGAGATGTGCGGCGTGCCAAGCTGTACTACTTGCGTGACCGGGTCGGCAAGGCCGCCAAGGTCAAAGAAAAGCGGGACCGCTAGTCCCAGCGGACAAACCTGGTGGTCGTCATGAGCGACCACCTCCAACTGGGTCGCTTCGGCGAGGATGCCGCTGCCCATTGGTATCGTGCTCACGGCTACCACATTTTGGACCGCAACTGGTCGTGTGCCTCCGGTGAGCTCGACCTAGTTGTTCGATCCAGCACTCCCGATGTCTCGGTGGTTGTTTTTGTTGAGGTCAAGACCCGCCGCACTAACCGCTTTGGCACCGGCCTTGATGCCGTCACCTGGGACAAACAGCGCCGTATTCGACGGCTTGCCGGCCAATGGATAGGTGCTGCCCGGACAGCCCCTGAGTCTGATGGCGACCGCACGCTGCCTTCTATGGTTGGCGGGCCGTCGGCGTTTGAGATTCGCTTCGACGTGGTTGATGTTGACGGCCGTGGACACGTCCACGTTGTCGAGGGAGCGTTCTAGCCGACTAGTGCCGATTGCGCCGGTTGTTCCAGCAGCCCCGATGCCAATGCCTGCGTAGGTCTGGGCTATCGGGCGGTACCGCCACGAGGTGTCCCTGCCCGGGCGGTATGTCTCGACCGCATCCCGGGCAGCGATAGGGTTTCGCCGCCTCGTAGGGTTGGACGAAGCGTACATCGGCGTCCGGCACGTCCGATGGGTCGATGCTGGGTTTCGGGGCTCGACGCTTCTTCTTTGATCCGGCTTTGCTCTTTGACCTGGCCGGGGCCGGGCGACGGTTGGCGTTTGATTGGTCGCCTTCCGCGGTCGATTCCGCCTTCTTAGCTTCTCGATTTCGATTGCGCGACGGCATTAGCCGGTAGCCGCCCAGGCCAGGAGACAGATGACCACAACAAAGGCTCCGGCCACGAAGAAGTAGTCGAACCGTGACGCCCTATGCTTGCGGTTTGGATCGAATCCCATAGGAGAAGTATGGCCGAGGAGCGGGGCCTGACAACCCATTCATCGACTGAGATTGCGGCGCAACGTTGGCCGAAAGCGGTCGGGACGCCAGGCCGTTGGCGGCTGTTTGGCCGTTGCCTGGCCGTTCTCGCTCCCATCGTGGCGGCATTGGCTCTGTCAGCCTGTGTGGGGGATGCACCTGCGGTAGACGGTAGCGACCCGGTTTTGGTTCAAGGGCGGCAGCTCTACATCAGCAACTGCATCGGCTGCCACGGCGCAGACGGCGGTGGTGGCACGGGTTCCAAGCTGAACGAGGGGACCGTAGTGGCCACTTACCCTGACATCGCCGATCAGATCCGCCTCGTGGCCGAGGGTAAGAACCAGATGCCAGCCTTTAGTGGCAAGTTGAGTGATGCCGAGCTCGAAGCCGTCACTCGTTACACCCGCGAAGGCCTCTAGACCTTCTAAGCCAGAGCCAGCAGATCTGACTCGCCTTAGATGTCGATGTCCCGGTTGTTGAAGGCAACGACGGCCAGCACGAAGAAGGCGGCCGCCGCTGCCGCGGAGATCGCCAGCCATGACCAGGTAAACCCGTTGGCCAGCGGATTTGGTTCCTGCAGCCAGTGGTACGGAGACAGCTGTTGAGCCCAACTCAACTCGTCAACCAATGGTGCCAAGCCGTTCACGAAGAAGGCCGCGGCTGATAGAGCAGCGGCCAGCCCGACGGCCAATGACCGCCGTCCGGTGGCTGCACCTATGGCCAGGGCCAAGGCGGCGAAGACCAACCCAACCAACACCAGTCCGAGGTTGGCCGCAACCATGTTCTCCACGGAAAACCCGAGGTCGAGGATGTAGCTACCGGCCGCCACCGTTGCCAAAAGAACTAATCCGACGATCAGCAGTGACAACGTGCATGCTGCCATCTTTTGGGCAACGAGTTGGGTTCTGCTGACGGGCTGCGAGGCCAGAAGGTTTAACGTGCCTTTGTCTTCCTCACCTACCAGGGTTCCCACCCCAAGGGTGATCCCGAGAATCGAAATCAATGCTGGCCCGAATCCGCTGTAGAGCCTGCTGTTGACAAGGCCGACTCCGGTTCCCAGTGCTGCGGCGTCCTCGATGCCGAAGACGGCTAACAAACCTTCGGGGAGGTTCTCGAACAAGGCTTGAAAGGACTCGGTGTCCTCAGTGATCGTCGGTACGAAGGCAATAGTTAGGGCGCCCAGTACCGCCAGGCCGAATGCCCACCAGAAGGTTGAGCGACGGTTCTGCCAGAACGCCATTTTGAAGACGGCCAATGAGCTCATTGGGCTTCTCCCATCTGCTTGGGTGTGCTGTCGCCGATCTTGTTGTCGTTGGATGCCATGCCCGGCTTGACCACCACCGGTTCAGTGACCGGTGTAGCTGGTGGATCGTCGCGGACAATGGCTTTCAGTTCCATGGTGTCGTCTCGCCTCCGGGGTACGGCTGTTGCGTCCACGGTGATGCGCTTCTGAATGGCTCCGGGCGGGCGTCGGTAGTAGCGAAGGAAGATTTCTTCGAGGTCACCGTCGTGGCTGACGATGTTCATCATGCGGTATTGTGCCGCAGCCTTGATGACATCATCGATGGGCCCCTCCACCTGGAGGGAGATAATGGTGCTGTCGCCGTTGGCCGTTGCCGCCCTGACCGGGAAGAGTCGCCTGAACGGGGCGACGGGAACCGGTTCGGCAAAGTGAAGCTCGAGTCTACGTCGGGCTCGGGCCTTCAACGTGTGGATCTCCTCCACAACCCGAAGCTGGCCTTCAGCGATGATTCCGACTCTGTCAGCCACACGCTCCACTTCGGGCAGCACGTGTGACGAGAGGAAGATTGTTCGACCCTTCGCCTTTCGTTCCTCCACCAGCGAGTAGAACTCGTTTTGCATTAGAGGATCAAGGCCTGAGGTTGGCTCGTCGAGAATCAGCAGTTCTGGGTCGTGCATGAAGGCCTGAACTAGGCCGACCTTCTGCCGGTTGCCGGTTGAGTACTCACCGATCTTTCGGTTCATGTCGAGGCGGAACCTGCCGGCGAGAGCGTTGACGGCTCGCATCGACGTCATGGAACGAATAGAGGCGTAATAACCCAGGAATCGTTCGGCCGTCATGTCTTCGTTGAGAGCTAGGTCACCGGGCAGGTAGCCGATTCGGTTCCGCAGAGCTGGGCCTGCCTTTCGAGGTGAGCTCCCTAGAACCAGCGCCGATCCTTTGGACGGCCGAAGCAGGTCGAGCAGTAGGCGGATGGTGGTGCTCTTGCCCGAACCGTTGGGGCCCAGGAATCCGAATACTTCGCCGGTAGCGACCGTGAGACTGATGTCTTCAATCCCTCGGTGGCGCCCGTAGAACTTGGTCAATCCGTCGGTAGCGATAGCGGCAGGCCGCCCATCATCTAGCTCAGGCGGCACTGCGGGCGCCTCATCGGGGCCTTGCATGTGCTCGGTATCCGGTATCGCGGCGGTTGCTGCCTGGATCCGGTCGGTGGTGGTGGTATGGCCGATCTCGTCCATGGCTCAGAGGGTAGACCTGCCCTGCCGAGCCTTGCACGTTGGTGCAAGTAGTCGCACATGAGTGATGAGAGCCCTCGCGTCGATGAAACGCCCAAACAACAGGGATAACGAGTGGCACATTCGTTCCGAGGATCTCAAAGTGTCACTGGCCACCCGTACTGTTCTGCCAGTCGTAACTCTTCCCCGCATGCGCTTCCCCTCGGAATCAAAGTTCTCCCGTCGCGGGAGTAGCGGAAGAGGAGCAACTCAATGCTCGCACGAGTTCCAACAGCGGTCGTTCAAGGTGTCGACGGACATTCGGTAACCGTTGAAGTCCATGTAAGTCGAGGACTTCCTGGGTACACCCTGGTGGGTCTACCCGACGCCTCATGTAGGGAGTCCCGCGACAGGGTCCGGGCGGCGATTCTGTCCAGCGGGGCATCGTGGCCGCAACAACGCATCACCATCAATCTGGCTCCGACCGGGCTGCGCAAACAGGGGGCCGGGCTCGATTTGCCCATCGCCATAGGAATTCTTCTGGCGTCGGGTCAGCTGCCTGCCGGTTCCATGGACCGGTGCGGCGCGGTCGGCGAGCTTGGTCTTGACGGCTCGGTGCGTAGCGTTGTGGGCCTTGTTTCCTTGGCTGACGCAGTCGACGCTGATGAGGTCTTGGTGCCGGCCGATGGTGTCGGCCAGGCCGCCGTTGTACGACCCGGGCAGGTGAGGAGCGTCCAGAGCCTGGCCGAGGTGATAGCGGCTGTGAAGGGAACCGGTGAGGTGCCGGCCCTGGTGGACGGACCGGGCGAGCTGCCGGCACCTGCCAGGGGAAGTACCGATCTGGCCGAGGTCCGAGGACAGCCCCTGGCCCGGTTCGCTCTGGAGGTAGCGGCCGCCGGAGGTCACCACCTACTAATGGTCGGGCCCCCGGGGTCGGGAAAGACAATGCTGGCGGGCCGACTCGTGGGCTTGCTTCCCGACCTGGAGCCAACCGACGCCATTGCGGCCACCAGGGTTCAATCGGCGGCGGGTCTGGCATTACCGCCCGGCGGATTGATCAGGCGTCCGACGTTTCGGGCTCCCCATCAAAGCGCGTCATCGGTTGCCATGATCGGTGGTGGAACGGCAGCTATGCGTCCAGGCGAAATAAGTTGCGCCCATGGCGGCGTGCTCTTTCTTGACGAGATGGGGGAGTTTCCCGTACCCGTCCTGGACGCCTTGCGCCAGCCGTTGGAGGAGGGCGTGATTCGCGTCTCCCGCGCCGCCCGATCGGTCACGCTGCCCGCCCGGTTCTTATTGGTGGCGGCTATGAATCCGTGTCCCTGTGGTGAAGGAGGTTCCGATGGCCTTTGTCGCTGTACCGACGCTGCCCGGGCCCGATACAGCCGGCGGCTGTCAGGGCCGTTGTTAGATCGGTTCGACCTACGAGTGTCGGTCCGTCCACCGGCGCCCGAGGTGCTGCTAGGAGGCGCCGACGAGGAAAGCTCGGCCTCGGTCGCTCAGCGGGTGTCCGCCGTTCGCTGTCTGTCGATCGAGCGAGGCGCCCGCTGCAACGCCGAACTCACCGACGCCCAGCTTGAACACTACGCACCGCTGGCTCCGGAGGCCCAAGCGGTGCTGCGCCATGTCCTGGAGCGGGGGAATCTGACCGGACGCGGCTTGCGTCGGGTTCGGGCGCTGGCTCGCACTATCGCCGATCTCAAACATCTAGCGGCGGGGTCACCGACCACGATTTCTGCTGAGGATGTCCACACCGCTTTAGCCCTCAGGGCGATGCCATCACACGTTTTGGGTATGCCGTCGCAGTCCGTCGCTTCGGGTTCTCATGGGGAGGTCCAGTGATGTCGTCGGCACCGAAACACAATCCCCGGTCCTCCAAAGAAGCTCAGGCGGGCACAGAGATTGATCGTCCGTCGATAGAAGATCTCGACCCCGACCTTGTTGCTCGAATTGTTCTAACGTCGCTGCCAAAATTGGGTCCCGCTCGGTCGCGGTGGCTGGTGGCCGACCGCTCGGCCCCCGATGCTGTCGCCGCACTGGCGGCTGGGTCGTTTGCCCCTCGAAGTCCAGCTCCACGGGGCGTTAGCGATGTGCTGCTCGCAACGTGGGGCCAGGCCATACGCGACAGCAATCTTGCCCGACTTGTCGCCGCTCAGTTCAACGAAGGTGCCTACGTGATCGGCCCGGAGCACCGCTTGTGGCCCTTTGCCGATGACCCGGAGCCCCCACTTGTCCTGTTCTGCCGAGGCGACGCGCGGCTCATGGCGGGCCAGCACCACGTGGCCATCGTCGGTACCAGGCGTTGCACCTCCGTCGGGCGACGAGTGGCCTATCAGTTTGGGTTTGACCTGGCGTCAGAAGGCGTTTCGGTAGTGAGCGGTTTAGCTCTCGGGGTCGACGCTGCAGCCCATCACGGCTGCCTGGATGCTGGCGGACGACCGGTCGCCGTGGTGGCCTCCGGCGTTGACGTTGTATACCCGAAAGTGAACGCCTCGCTGTGGAGCGACGTCATCGCTGGGGGTTTGATCGTGTCGGAGGCTCCGGCTGGCACTCATCCCCAGCGATGGCGCTTCCCCGCCCGCAATCGGTTAATCGCCGCATTGGGCCATGGCACCGTAATTGTGGAGTCACATCACACTGGTGGTGCGTTGATTACAGCCGAGGAGGCGGCCGACCGCGGCAAGCCGGTGATGGCAGTACCAGGATCGGTGCTGAGTCCGTCGGCCGAGGGATGCAACAACCTTTTGGTTGACGGAGCGACTCCGGTTCGAGACGTTGACGACGTGCTCGACTGCGTTGGTCTCTCAGCGCTAGCGGCCAAACCTCATGGCTTGGGTCAGTCGACAGGCTCTGTCCATGATCGCAGACTGGATCGTCTAGGGGCCTTAGTGATGGCGGAGCTGGCCAATGGCCCGGCCACCATCGACGTGCTCATCGCCGCAACCGAGGCCACGGCCCAGGAGGTGGTGAGTTGCCTGAGTGCTCTGGTTGGTGAGGATCGTGCGTCGTTCGACGGGGTGACGGCGTCGTTGCCCTGAACACTGTCGACCGAACGGTTTTAACTCACTGCTGCGGCCCGTCGGTGCGTCATGATGACCGCTGCAACAACTAGCACATAGAGTGAGATACAACTACGGAGAGTGTTCGAAGCCGCTAGTATGTCCGAGCTGTGACCACCGCCGCCAAGTCGCAATACCTCCGCCTGCTCGGCCAGCCGAGCCCTCGTCCGAGCGATGATCGGGCTGCGCCCGTTGTTTCTCGACGTGACCCGGGCCAACCGACCTCGGCTCCTGGGTCGCTTGGGCCTGCCTCTGACGCCAAGGAGTGGGCCGAACAACCCCACTGGCCTGTACCGAACGTCCCTTTGCCGCCCGATTCTGCCCCTGAGCATTACCGCTGTCCCGTCAACGCCGACCGAGTTGGGGAGCGAGAGCTAGCGGTGGTGGACACCGTCACTCCTCGCTCGCCAATTCGTACAGGCGAGGAAACGGCGGACAGAGTGCCTATCGACAACGACACCGAACTGGAAGCGACGTGGGGCCGGTTCAAACGGGAGCCCAGTCAGGCTGACAGAGACGAACTGATCGTGTTCTATGCGCCGCTGGTCAAGTATGTAGCCAGCCGTATCGCTGCCGGCTTGCCTCGGACGGTAGACCAGGCCGATCTGATGAGCTATGGCATGTTCGGGCTTATCGACGCAATCACAAAGTTTGAGCCAGATCGCGGGTTCAAGTTCGAGACGTACGCAGTGTCGCGAATCAAGGGTTCCATTCTTGATGAACTTCGCTCCATCGATTGGGTTCCGCGTTCAGTGCGATCGAAAGCCAAGTCGGTTGAGCGGGCAATTTCCAAGCTGGAGTCGAAGAACCATCGGCCGCCCACCGACGAAGAGATTGCCGCCGAACTTGATCTGTCGATGGGGCAACTTCACAACATCTACAAGCAGATCGGCGCCCTATCGGTTGTCGCCCTCGACGAGATCTTGTCGTCAGGCACCAGTGAGACACTGACCTTCGGCGACACTCTGGCCGATCGACGAGAAGGGCCGGGCTCCACGGTGGAAAAGGCCGAGACCCGACAGCTCCTGGCCGAGGCCTTGAACCTTATGTCTGAGCGAGAGAAGATCGTACTCACGCTCTACTACTACGAGAACATGACTCTGGCAGAGATCGGTGGCGTCCTTGGTGTGACGGAGAGCCGGGTTTGCCAAATTCACACCAAGGCCATTCTTAGGCTTCGGTCACGGTTCGAGTCCTCTCAGCGCGAACCGGTTTCCTAGGCCTATCATCGACGTCACGTTGTGACGTCACCTGTCGAATGTTTCCTTTCGTCGATAGATCACTTCGACTCGTGTCTTCGGCACGCTCGTTCGTTCTAGGCACCTCACGACGTCCTCCCACTGTCTGGGGGCGTGTGGCGGGGCCTGTGGCCGATTGGTCTTCCAATGCTCGTTCTCGTTGTACGTCTTGTTGTCAGTTTGGCGGTTTTCGGTCTAGGGGTTTTGCCGCCAGCCGTCTCCTCGCTCTCGGCCCAACCTGCAAGCTCGCCTGCGGCAATCGCCCCGGTGCCGGCGGACCGGCGGTGGCTGCCACCGGTTCATGGCGAGGTCATCGACTTCTTTCGTGCGCCGCCCACTCCGTACGGACCTGGCAATAGAGGCCTTGAGTTTGGCGTAGTAGCCGGCAATCCAATTACTGCTGTTGCTTCGGGGGTTGTGTCCTTCGCCGGGCCGGTCGCCGGCACGTTCCACATCGTCATCGACCACGCCGACGGACTGCGCTCGGGCTACAGCCACCTGTCCAATATGGTTGTTGACAGCGGTGACCTTGTCGTCGCCGGCCAGACGTTGGGATCGTCGTCGGGCCAGTTCCATCTTTCGGCTCGATTGGCCGTCGACTATGCCGGTCCGGATGTGCCGGTGTTCGGCGCTCGCCGTTATATCGATCCGCTTCCGCTATTTGGCTTGAAGCTGACCGTCCGATTGGTGCAAAACCCCTGATGTAGCCACGTCCGGCCTCGATATACTCGATAGCCGGTCGGCACGTGTCGTCCGCCGATTCGGATGTTCGCAGAGAAATTCTGAGCGACAGCCGATGAGGAGTCCCAATCCGACCAACCGGTCGGAACCCACGCAGTAGCTCGCTCTTGAAACCACGGTCTTGTTCGGTAAACCAACCGGGCGAGCATGGAGTGAGAACAATAACCGGAGGTAAACGTGACCGCAGTAGTCACCATGAAGCAGATGCTTGAAGCCGGAGTGCACTTCGGCCACCAGACTCGCCGCTGGAACCCCAAGATGAAGCGGTTCATCCACGGAGACCGCAACGGCGTCTACATCATCGATCTTGAGGAAACTCTTCGTCGAGTCGAATCGGCCTATGCCTACGTCCGCGACGAAGTAGCCAACGGTGGCACCGTGCTATTCGTAGGCACGAAGAAGCAGGCACAGGAGTCGATTAGGCGCCACGCCCTGTCAGTAGGCATGCCCTACGTCGATCAGCGTTGGTTGGGCGGGATGCTCACCAACTACCAGACGATCTCCAAGCGCGTGGGCAAGATGCTCGAGTACGAGCGAATGAAGTCCGCCGGTGATTTTGAAGAGATGCCCAAGAAAGAGGCTCTCCGGTACGGACGCGAGTTGGACAAGCTGAACCGCAACATCGGCGGTATCAAGACCATGGGCAAGATGCCCAGTGTGGTCTTCATCGTCGACACCTTGATCGAGCACATCGCCGTCACTGAAGCTCGCAAGCTGAACATTCCGATCGTGGCCGTGGTTGACACCAACTGCGATCCGGACTTGGTCAACTTCCCCATCCCGGGCAACGATGACGCAATCCGATCTGCTGAGCTGATGACTCGAGTCATCGCCGAAGCGGTGGCTGAGGGCAAGATCATCGCCGCTCGTCGCACCGGTGCCCCTACCAAGGACGCCGCTCGCACAGCCGAGCAGGAAGCCGCAATTGCCGCTGAGCAAGAAGAAGCTCGCGCCGCTGCCGCCGCTGCTGCATCCGAGCGTGAGGCTCGAGTTGCCGCTGCGCTAGCTGAGGTCAAGCCCGAGGACGAAGCTCCCGTCGATGCTGCTGCTCCTGAAGCTCCGGCTCCTGAAGCACCCGCTGCTGAAGCAACCGCCCCTGAAGCCACGGCTCCTGAAGCTGCTGCTCCTGAAGCTCCGGCTCCTGAAGCCCCGGTCACAGAGGCTCCAGCCGCGGAAGACGCTCCAGCCGAGCCGTCAACCGACGCCTAAGTCTCGACAAACGCATAGTCAAGGAACGCAGAAATGAGCATTTCCGCCAAAGAAGTACAGAAACTTCGGCAGTCAACCGGTGCCGGCATGATGGACGCCAAGAAGGCACTTACCGAAGCCGAGGGCGATTTCGACGGTGCCGTCCAGATTCTTCGCGAGAAGGGCCTGGCCAAGGCCGCCTCCCGCACCGATCGTGACAACAGCGAAGGCCTAGTTGCCGTGGCCAGTGACGACAGTGGTGCCGCTTTGGTTCACCTCAAGTCTGAAACGGACTTCGCCGCCAAATCTGACGACTTCGTCAAGATGGCGCAGGAGCTGGCCCAGCTGGTTTTGGCCAAGGGCCCTGAGGCCGTCTCCGAGCGGGACGCCGAGATCGAGCATCTGAAGTTGACGGTCAAAGAGAACATCGACTTTGGTGATGTTGTCCGCATGGACGCCGCTGATGGCGACGCAATTGACGCCTACCTGCACGGTGGCGGCAAGACCGGCGTTCTGGTTCAGGCAACCGGCATGTCGTCAGAGGCCCTGCACGAAATTGCCATGCACATCGCGTTCGCTTCGCCGTCGTACCTGAGCCGAGACGACGTTCCAGCTGACGACGTCGAACGGGAACGTGCTGCGCTGTTGGAGATCACCAAGAACGAGGGCAAGCCTGAGGCCGCCTGGGACAAGATCGTTGAAGGCCGGCTCAACGCCTGGTTCGGCGAGCGTGTTCTCCTGGAGCAAGGCGTCTTCGGGGAGAAAGAAACCGTTGCCACCCGAATCGGTGACGGCGCGATCACGAAGTTTGTGTTAGCCAAGGTCGGCTAGTTCTCACCCGCCTCACCCAATCATTTTTTTGGCGCCACTCAGGCGGCTGAATCGTCGTCAAACCGCTTCATCGGTGATCATTGGCACCCCAGTGCGGGTGGTCAGGTAGACCTGTCGGTCACGATGGTGCGATGATTGGTGACCAGGAGCCACTAGCCTATGGCCGAGCCGCTTTGGCGGTCGGTACTACCAGGAGGCAGCCTTGAGCTCCACGTCGCTTACAACCGATAGATCTGAATTTGGCGAGCCCCGATGGCAGCGGGTTCTCCTGAAACTGTCGGGTGAAGCCTTGGCCGGTGAACGAGGCTTCGGGATTGACAACGACGTCATCAACCGTATTGCCGATGATGTGATCGAGGTTTGGAAGAACCTCCGCATTGAGGTGGCGATCGTAGTTGGTGGCGGCAACTTCTGGCGTGGTATGACCGGCGTGGAGGGCGGCCTCGACAGGGCACAAGCCGATTACATGGGCATGCTGGCCACGGTGATGAATGCTCTGGCCCTGCAAGATGTGCTCGAGCAAAAACAGGTTCCAACTCGCCTCCAGTCCGCTATTCGTATGCCTCAGGTTGCTGAGGAGTACATTCGCCGCCGGGCTATCCGACATCTGGAAAAGCACAGGGTCGTGATTTTCGCCGGTGGTACCGGAAGCCCGTTCTTCACCACTGACACCACGGCTGCTCTTCGGGCCGTCGAGATTGACGCCGAGGCGCTACTCTCGGCCAAGAACGGTGTCGACGGCATCTATACCGCCGACCCAAAGCTCGAACCCGATGCCGAGAAGCTCCAAGAAGTCTCCTACCTGGACATGTTGAACCGCGATCTCAGAGTGATGGATCCGACTGCGATAACCCACGCCAAGGAGAACAACATGCCCATCGTTGTATTCGATTTGTTGGGCGAGGGTAATCTGCGGCGTCTGCTGTGCGGCGAGTCCGTAGGTACTATTGTCCGATGAGCGAATTTGCGGATCTGGTACTGTCCGAGGCCCTCGAGCGTATGGAAAAGGCGGTCGCTCATTCGCGGGCCGAATTCGCATCGGTACGTAGCGGCCGGGCTACTCCTCAGCTGGTCGAGCGGATGAATGTCGAGGCCTACGGGGTCTCGATGCGGCTCCTTGAGGTGGCATCGGTCTCGGTTCCCGAAGCTCGCCAACTGCTGATAACACCTCATGATCCGGCAAATCTTGAATCGATCGAAAAAGCTATTCGCTCGTCGGACCTAGGTATCTCGCCGTCGAACGATGGGCGGGCCATCCGCCTCAACTTCCCGCCGCTCACCGAGGAGCGCCGGAAAGAACTGGTTCGGGTCGTCAAACAGATGGCTGAAGACGGTCGAGTCGCCATCCGCAATATCCGGCGCGATTCCCGCAAGGATCTTGACGGGGCCGAGAAAGACAATCAGTTGAGCGCCGATGAGGTGAAGCGGGCCGAAGAGGATTTGGACAAGTTGACCAAATCCAACGAGTCCGCGGTGGATGACGCTTTGGCCTCCAAGGAACAGGAACTACTCGAGGTATAGCCGCTGCCGAACGGTACGTGCGGTAATCTCTGATTACCCCGTTCGTCGCCCGGCTACAGGGTGCGCAACTCATGTCAACGGAAGACAAAGACGAAGCTGAAGAAGGCTCGCAGAGCATCTTTGACCTTTTCGAGCCGCCGCCTGAAGGTGGGCCGAGTTCGTTCGGCAAGGTTCCTGTTGTGCGAGGTGAGGACGGATCTGACTCCGAAAACGCCGAACTCTCGCAAAAGATGGCAGCGGCGGAAGCCGAAGCGGCCGGCCTGCAGCCTTGGACCGAGCCGGCATCAGGCAAGATGCCCGCAGCTTTCGAGGCAACACGAAGCCAACGCATCGAGAAGGAAGCTCTACGACCGTCGTGGCAGGGTGACGACGGGGGCTGGGACGGTCCGGATCTGACCGAGGCTCTCGACTCGATCGATGAGATGGATGACGATGATCTTGATCTCATCAATGAGCCTGTCATCGAGCCCATCGAATCCGTTGAGTCAGCACCGTCGACAGATGCCCTCGATACTGTCCAGGAGCTGGGTTGGGACCGCGACGAACCGTCGCCGGTCGCCGAATCAGTTGAATCGGATGTGGTCGACTCCTCTGAGGGGCGCCTGGCTCCTTCGCCCGATCGCGAAACAGCTTCGCTTCCAAAACAGTCAAGTCCCAATGCGGTAGCGCCCCGAAACGGTGCCACCTCCACCCGGTCTTTTGAGCCGAGGAGGCCGGACCGCGACATCGAATCTCGGACAGCTCCGTCACCCGCACCGTCTCCAGCCGCGGCAGACCGGGATCAAGAGTCAAAACCGATCCGTCTCTTGGATGCTCCTTCCGAAAAGCCAGGTGACACCGCAGGAGACGGCACCGCACGAGATGGAACCGCTAGCCTGCCGACACCGTCCAGCCTGGACGGCGGTGGCAGGTCCGATACCGGAGTCCCAAGTCCGCCAGCGCTTCGCCCGCGAGATGAGCGGCCTGATTCTTCGGATGCGCCGACGGCCCCAGGGTTGTTCAGCGAGGAACCGGATGAGCCAAAGGAAATCGGAGTTTTCTCTACCGATGCCCCTGCTCTCGATTTGACTGAGCGGGGTCGTGACAAGCCGTCGTCGGCGCCGTCACCCACTCGGGGACGTCAAGATTATGGAGCGCTCTTGGAAGACGACAAGCCTGGTCGGAATATTCCGCAGGCTATTGCCGTCGGTGTCGCCCTCGGAGCCGTCGTTCTGGTGGCGATGGTGCTCGGCCCCGTCTACATCCTCGCTGTAGTCGCCCTGGTCTCACTCCTGGCGGTCGTTGAGCTCTACAACGCCATGCGTATCGCCGGACTACGACCCGCCAATCTGCTCGGTATCTTCGGTGCCGTTGCCTTGCCACTGGCTGCGTATTACCGGGGTGACTCCGCCTTCACCTTGGTCTTTGCCCTGTCCCTAATTTTTGGGATGTTGTGGTACATCGTCGGTGCCGACTCTGAGCGCCCGGTACTCAACTTGAGCCTGACGTTGCTTGGTGTCGCGTGGGTCGGAGGCCTCGGCGGGTTCGCTGGGCTGATCCTCAGGAACGACCGCGGGGTTCAATATCTGGCGTCGACGATCTTGATGGTTGTTGTCTTCGACACGCTGGCCTATTTCGGGGGCAGAGCGTTTGGTTCAAGACCTTTCCACCGGGCCAGTCCGAACAAGACCTGGGAGGGAACCGTGGCCGGCTTCATGGGTTCGGTGTTCACCGGCGCCGCCCTATGGGCAACCCCACTGTCGTTCATCGACATGTGGAGCGATGAACTTGTAGCCGCATTGGCCCTGGGCGCTGCGGTCGGCTTAGCCGCTCCGATCGGGGACCTGGCCGAGTCCTTGGTCAAGCGTGATCTCGGTATTAAGGACATGGGAACGATCCTTCCTGGCCACGGTGGGGTGCTCGACCGTATCGATGGTCTGCTGTTCGCACTTCCGACGGCTTACTATCTGGCGTTGAGCTTGCGCTTCGTTTGGCAATAATCGTCGATCTTCGAGCTTGGTTCATCGAGCCAGGCGCCGATTGGGAAGAAAGTCCGCAGCCGGTGCCTAACGGGTCAGACGCCACAGTGAATGTCGTCTCCGACGCCCTCGGAGTAGGATGGAGCGCATTCCAGGTGGTGCCGACCAAAATGGTCCGGCAGCACGGCGAGTCGCTGAACCGGCCGCCGACCAATCCATCTCCTTCCTCGGGTCGATAGCAACATGACACCATCCGCAAATGACGGCTCTCTTACCACGACCGCCACGGACCAAGTAGCGTCTCCAGACAACTCTGTTCCCTGGGTGTTGGCCGAGCCGAAGGAGACCGGGGACGACTTCAAAGGTCAAACCAATCCGGTCGGACTCCTGCTGATCATCGGATTGTTCGTTCTGTTGTGGGTCCAGGCCGGTCCGAGGTCATTCTTTGTGGTCATGGGCCTCGTGCTCATGATCTTCCTCCATGAACTCGGCCATTACGCCACAGCCAAGTGGACGGGCATGAAGGTCACACAGTTCTTCTTGTTCATGGGACCGCGGTTATGGTCGTTCAAACGTGGTGAGACCGAGTACGGCATTCGATTGTTGCCTCTAGGCGCCTTCGTTCGCATCGTCGGAATGAGCAACCTTGACCCGTTCCCGCCAGAGGATGCGCCTCGGGCGTACATGAACAAGAGTTACCCCAAACGGATGCTGGTAATCACCGCCGGGTCGATGATGCATTTCATCCAAGCGGTGGCGTTGTTCTTTATCGTCTTCTCGGTCATCGGCCAGAACGATTGGACGAAGTCGTCGGTCGGCTACATCGAGGCCTTGACCGACGGGCAGGAGACGCCATCGGTGGTGGCCGAATTGGAGCCCGGTGATGACATCGTGGCGATCGACGGCAACGACGCCACCGACTGGCGAGAACTGGTTGACTACATCAAGGTCCGACCGGGCGAAGAAGTGACTCTGACCGTAGAGCGGGGTGAGTCCAGCTTCGATCGGACGGTCACCCTGGCCGAGATTCCAAACGAGGAAGACGGCGGCACACGCGGTTATCTGGGGATTGGCCCCGCTTTCGAACGGACACGGGTTTCTCCGATGAATGCCGTCACCACGTTCGGTGAGACCATTTGGGCTGCCACAACGTCGATTCCCAGATTCTTGTCGCCTGCGACGTTGAGCGAATTGTTCTCGCTGATGTTTGCCGGTGAGGCCGAAGTGGATATCAACAGCGAGGAGGCCGAACGGCCGATATCGCTTGTTGGGGCCGTCCGGGTCGCTGGTCAGGAACGGTTCGATGTGACGGTGCCGTTGATGTTGCTCGGTATCTTCAACGTCTTTATCGGTGTTCTGAACCTCCTTCCGCTGCTGCCTTTGGACGGAGGACACGCAGCAATTGCCACCTACGAACGTCTCCGATCTCGCAAAGGCAAGCCGTACCACGCTGATGTGGCCAAGATGCTCCCGGTTGCCTATGCCGTGGTTGCTCTACTCGGCTTCATCATGATCTCCACCGTCTATCTCGACATCGTTCGCCCGATCGGGTAGTCCGGGCCTCACCCAGTACGAAAGCGACGACAGACAATGGACGCTGGATCAGTCACGTTCCCACGAGCAAAAACACGTCAGATCATGGTCGGCGACGTTCCCGTGGGTGGGGGAGCGCCGATAACGGTCCAGTCGATGACGATTACTAAAACGGCCGATGTCGACGGCACGCTGCAGCAGATCTACGCCTTGGCGGCCGCCGGTGCCGACATTGTTCGTTGCACCTGCAATGAGCCTGAGGCGGCCGAAGGCTTGGCTCGAATCGTGCCCCGAAGCCCGGTGCCGATTGTTGCTGATATCCACCACCAATATCTGCGGGCGTTGGAGGCGTTGGAAGCTGGCGTTGACTGTCTCCGCCTCAACCCCGGAAACATTCGCAAGCCAGCCCATATCAAGGCGGTGGCCGAGGAGGCGAAGGCCCGGAACGTCCCGATCCGTATCGGCGTCAACGGTGGGAGCCTCGATCCGTCGTTGTACGAGAAATACGGCGGGCGAGTCACCCCTGAGGCCATGGTCGAGTCGGCACTGCAGGAGATCGCCTACTTTGAAGAGGTCGACTTCGATCAAATCAAGATCTCGGTCAAGGCGTCGAATGTGCCTCTGATGATTGAGGCTTACCGGCAGCTGAGCGAGGTAACCGACTACCCCCTGCACCTGGGTGTGACCGAGGCCGGTCCGCCACCACAGGGGATCTTGAAAGCCACCGCAGGCATTGCCACCCTTTTGGCCGAGGGAATCGGCGACACTATCCGCTATTCGCTGACGTCCGACCCGGTCGATGAGGCCCGAATGGGTCGTACCCTGCTCGAATCCTTCGGACTGCGGGAGCGCAAGAACGTCGACCTCATCGCGTGCCCGTCGTGCGGTCGGGCCGAGATCGATGTGTACGAGGTTGCCCAACAGGCCCAGGAGGCCTTTGCCGATCGGGAGATTCCGCTCCAGGTAGCTGTTATGGGCTGTGTGGTCAACGGGCCCGGCGAGGCCAGGGACGCCGACTTGGGAATTGCGGCCGGCAACAAACGCGGACACTTGTTTGTCCGGGGAACAAATGTCGCCGTCGTGCCCGAAGACGAGATGGTCCCCACCCTGGTCGAGTGGGCCGAGTACATCAACGACAATGGTTTCGACGCGGCCATGGATCGAGCCAAGGCGACCCGCGGTCAGGCCAGGAAAGCCGCCGAAGAAGACCGCGACCGCAATTTGGAGGCTCTTGGCGATGACGCCAATGCCTCAGAGCAACTGGTGGAGTTGCTGCGCAAACGCCGCTGAAACCCGGTTGTTGCGCCGCCCTGGCTGGCTGAATCTGCCTCAGCTAGTGGCGTGGTTCAGGTGGTGTGTCGGTGTCGTCGACTTGGGGTATCGGGCCGGTTTCAGCCATGCGGGCCCGGAGTTCACCGAAGAACGAGGAATTCTGCTCGATGCGATCCTGCAACGAGTCGATCTTCTCGGAAGGGGTGGCGTGGAGTTCGGCCTCTTTGCGGTCGAGGTCAGCCGACCATGAGCGTTCGAGATTCTCTTTCAGCTCACCAGCAGCTTCGACCTCGCCGGTCAGAAGCTGTTTGAGCGAATCCATGAGCCCCATGGGCTCAGCATATACGACGCTTTCTCGATCATCCATTCGGAGACGTACCTAGCGCGCTCGAATGTTTCCGTGAGCAGGAGCGTCAAAACAACGCTAGGATCACCTGCAGGCGTGGGTTTCGACCCACGCCTTTGACTTACCGGTCAGATGCTTTCCGCCATCCACCGATCCGTATTGGGATTCGGGGTGCGACACTCACCGGTAGTCCGGCTCTCCGCTGAGCGTCGAGCTGGAACGTAAACTCTTCCAGCCCGCCATTGCGAAGAGTTGGACTCGGTCATGTAGTACGTTCCAGACAGTCGAGAACCTGCGACGAGGAGAGGAGAACCTATGAGTGAGCAGCCGTCAACGTCGGTTCCTTCGGCGTCGGTTCCCTCGGGTTCATCGGTCGACCAGACCGTTACCGATCTGTTGTCGCCTGTAATCGCCACTACCGGTGCTGAGTTGCTCGACGTTGAGTGGGTCGGCGGCACATTGCGGGTGATTGTCGACGAACCTGCTCCAGCAGATGGCAGTATTACTGCTGACCGCTTGACCGAGGTGAACAGGCTGATCTCACCGATTCTCGATCAGCACGACCCGGTTCCTGGCAAATACCTGCTGGAGGTATCGAGTCCTGGCGTCGAGCGTTCGCTCCGCCGAAGCGATCACTACACCCGAGCGATTGGTGAAGACGTGATCGTGAAGATGACTCCGGGCTCGGATCCTAGGCGCTTGCGAGGACGTCTGATCAGCTTCGCCGACAACACGCTTGATGTCGACGTGGTGGAGGCTGACGGCGTCGAACTCCCCGATCCGGAGCGGCACAGCGTTGACGTTGACGAGGTGGCGAAGGCTCGAACCTACTTCGACTGGGGTCCGGCGTCGCCGGGACCAAAGAAGAACAAGGGCAAGCAGCACGGCGGCAAGAAGTCGGGCGGCAAGAAAAAGGGGCCCAAGAACAGCGGCTCGCAGAAGAAGTCTCAGAGCAAGAAACCCCAGAACAAGAAATCTCAGAATAAGCCCAAGAAGTAGAGCAGCAAGTAGCTACATCCGGGAGCGGCCGCCATGCCCGACCCGGCGACGGATTTGCCGTCACGTCGTAGTTGGACGCACACGTCGTAGTTGGAAGAAGAGGTAACCAATGAGTAACGAGATGACCGAGGCTCTCCAGGCCCTCGCCGAAGACCGGGGTATCTCGGTTGAGCGGCTATTCGGCATCATGGCCAACGCCCTTGAATCGGCCTACAAGCGGATGCCCGAGTCCTATGAGTACGCCTGGGTAACCATCGACCCATCATCGTTTGATATCCGTGTCTTTGCTCAGGATCTCGATGAGGACGGAGAACCCTACGGGCCGGAAATGGATGTCACCCCTGACTCCTTCGGTCGTATTGCCGCTCAGACCACCAAGCAGATCCTGACTCAAGGAATCCGCGAAGTCGAACGCGAGATGAAGTACGAGGAGTACGCCGGACGCGAAGGCGACATCGTCACGGGCATCGTCCAGCAAACCGACTCCCGCTACACGCTGTTGGACCTCGGACGGGTCGAAGCCTTACTTCCCCAGGCCGAACAGGTATCTATGGGCCCCCGCAATGAGGGTGGCAACCGGGTCAAGGCCTACATCGTGGAAGTCCGGCGAACAGCCAAGGGACCTCAGATTGTGGTCAGCCGCACCCACCCGGGCCTCATCAAGCGCTTGTTTGAGCTTGAGGTTCCCGAGATCGCCGACGGCATCGTCGAGATCAAGGCCTGCGCCCGCGAACCGGGTCACCGAACCAAGATCGCCGTGTTCTCCAACGACCAGAACGTCGACCCGGTCGGTGCCTGTGTCGGCGCTCGTGGCTCGCGAGTCCGGATGGTTGTCAACGAGTTGAATGGTGAGAAGGTCGACATCATCCCCTTCAGCGATGATCCCTACGACTTTGTAGCCAAGGCGTTGTCCCCGGCCAAGGTCAAGGACGTTCGTATCGACTTTGATACCGGAACAGCCGAAGTCATCGTGCCTGACTTTCAGCTCTCACTGGCCATCGGCAAAGAGGGCCAGAACGCTCGGTTAGCTCACCGCTTGACCGGGTGGCGGATCGACATCAAGAGCGAGACTCAGCTAGCCGAAGAAGCCGCCTATCAGGGCGAGGAATGGGCTGAGGGCGAATGGATCGTCGACGACGAGACCGGAGCCCAAATGTGGCAACCGGCTGACGGAAGTCCTGCCATGTCCCTTGAGGACTGGAACGCTCAACAGGCGGCGGCCGAAGAATCTTCGGAGTCCGCCGAGAAAGATTCACCGGAGTCTTCGGACTCCAGCAGTGATGAGGACTCCAGCAGTGATGAGGACTCCAGCAGTGATGAGTCGAGTGATGATGACTCCAGCAGTGATGAGTCGAGTGATGATGACTCCAGCAGTGATGAGTCGAGTGATGATGACTCCACCGACAGCGATGAAGATGCTGCTTCGGCCGAGGATTCCACAGACGAAGTAGATGACGGTGTGACCTCGAAGCAGGATGCTTCCGATGGTGACGCCATTGAACCAACCGATGAGGTCGACGATTCAGAGGAATAGTCGATCGAAAGAAGCCAAGTCAAGACTTGCGCCGTAACAGCGGTGGCGGATGGGTATGACTACTACCGCCGATAGGCTTGACAATCGCCACTCTCCACTGGCGCGTGGCTTCTTTTGTTGTTTATAGAGGTGAAACCAGCAGGTGCCTTCCAAAGTACGCGTATACGAGCTTGCCAGAGAGCTGAATCTGTCCAACAAGGAGATTATCGATCTCTGCAACGACTTGGGTATTGGGGTCAAGAGCCACTCATCGAGTGTGGTCGAGGCTCAAGCCGATCGCGTCCGTAGGAAGGCCGAGCGAGAGGGGCTGCTGAAGCCCGTCGCCGAGGCCGCACCGGATAGCTCCGGTGATACGGCGTCGTCGAACGGCTCACAGGTTATCTCCACCAAGAAACCGCCGCCAAAGAAGGCGGCCAAAGCCGAGGAGCCCAAGTCTGACAGTGCCGATTCGGCGTCAGATCCAGGTGACACGTCGTCCGATGCGGGCTCACCAGCGCCGTCGGATAAGCCGGTTGCGCCCGTGTCCTCTAAGCCTCAGGTCGTTTCGTCAAGCGGAAAGGGTGAGATCGGCAAGCCGGCGATCCCACCGCCACCGGCGTCAATCAGACCGGCCACACCGACGCGACCGGTCGATGTTCCGCCTCGCCAGGCCCCAGCCCCGACGCCAGCTCCGGCACCAGCGGTTGCAGAGCCAGCAGTAGAGTCCGCTCCAGCAGCTGAGACCACTCCTGCCCCAGCGCCCGCTCCGGCGGCTGACGTCACTCCTGCTCCGGCAGCTGAGACTGCTCCTGCTCCTGCTCCTGCTCC
>CALKZY010000026.1 GCA_938002965.1 uncultured Acidimicrobiales bacterium
TAGTGCTGATAGTGCTGATAGTGCTGATAGTGCTGATAGTGCTGATAGTGCTGATAGTGCTGATAGTGCTGATAGTGCTGATAGTGCTGATAGTGCTGATAGTGCTGATAGTGCTGATAGTGCTGATAGTGCTGATTCCGACGGCGCGAGTTCATACTCTTTTGGCGAGGACCTAGCGGATGGGTGGTCGTTGTTTGAACCAGGCGCCGCAGTGGAAGGCTCCGCATTCATGGCTCGCTACGAGATCCGCCGGGATCGCGATGGACAGCGAATCTTTCGCCTCTCTACTCGACACGGACTATGGTCTTCCGCTAGTGGATATGCCGGTCGAATAGGTAACTTCGCCGGCTTGGAGTTTCGACTCGACTTCAAAATTCCCAATAGTTTGCCATCCGGTGCGGCCAATCTCTTTAGAGATATTGCCAAATATCTCGGCGAACATCTGGAATTACTGCTATCGACTCTTGCCAATGCCCCTGTACCGCAGAATGCCAGTCGCTCGACAGACGCAGATCGGCCTAGAACATTCGGAGACATCAGACGGGCTGAACGGGGCGCAGGAAACAACTTCGGATTACGACGTGTGGAAGGTCAAGTTAAGACGTCGGTTCGCGTCGATCTGGGGCCTTTACTCGATGTTAGTCCCGATGGTTCGCTTGCTGTTACAGGACTATCTGCAATTCCGTCCCTGACAATTGCGAGCCTAACGAAGAATATTGGGACGAAAGGTGCAACCCTTCGATTGGGCGCTTTTGATATCGATGTCGTGTCACCTCTGTCTAGTATTGGAGCTGGTATAACCGACGGCTACCCAGGCTTTAATTATCAGTATTACAATCCAACGTGGGCTCAATCTGGCGGGTATTCAACTACCTTGTTTGGAGAGCAATCATCTCCTGAAACTGGCCCCCGACACACGTACGTCGCGCCGGCAGCGAGAAGCGTGGATGGACAGGCAGAGTCTTCGGGGTCCCTGCGTCCTACTGGCATCGAGGAAGAAGAGCAGGACGAAGAAGAAGAGCAGGACGACCAAGAAGATGGTGAGCGGCGGCGCCTGGAAAGGTCTCCGAGGCGCCAACGGCCGGATTTCGACGCAATTCAAAGGATCAGCTGATGGATATTCTGGATCGGCTTAGGCCTGTCCCAAGCCAAGCAAAAGCCAGCAGTAAGGACTCTGCGGCCACAAACGGCCATACCAGGTTGCCGGCTGGTTTACCCCCGAGAAGACGACCCGAGCCAAATCGTCTTTGGGTGCTAGTGGGAATTGCTATTGTTCTCGCCTCCGGCGTGGTCACGTTTATCTTGGTTGAGGGCATGCAGACGACAACCCCAGTTCTTGCAGCGTCGGCCGATATTCGTGAAGGGGACATATTCACAACTGACAATGTTGAAGTCTTGAGCGTGCCGCCGGACCTTTCTACTCGTGCTTTAAGTGCAAGAATCGTATCTGATCGGCCTGAACTGCTTTTGGGTACCCGTGCCCCTTACAATCTGCCTCGTGGGGCGATCTTGTATGAAGATCTTGTTGGAGAGATAGACGACGCTGGGAATGATCTGGCCATCGTTGGAGCCGCTCTGGGCCCGGGACAGTTTCCAACCTTCGAGATGTTTGTAGGGGATCGACTTTCGCTCGTCCGAGTAGGCTCGCAGGCTGCGGCTGGTCGAGGTGGGAAGTTCGGCGAGGCCACTATCGTCGCAATCGAGCGACTCTCTGGAAACAGCCTTCTCATCTCGATGGAGGTAACAGAGGTGCTGGTGGCAGATCTATCTCAATCTTTGTCCCAGGGTGCAGTACGACTAGCTTTGATCGATCACAGTTCGGGCGAAGAGTCGGAAGAGGCCAAGTAGAGATGGTGACAATTGCTCTGACATCGGCCCGTTGCAGTCCTGGCGTCACGACATTGACCGTCGGTATTGGCTTGCTGCTGGATGAAATAGACGGACCAGCTAGTGTAATTGAAGCTGATCCGTTTGGCGGAGTCCTTGGTCATAGATTCGGCATCGGGGGGGACAAAGATATGCTTACATACGCAGCCGAAATTCGAAAGAAATTTGAGCCCGAAGTATTGTTCAAACACACAAAGGGTCTGGGTCGACTTCACTGCCTGTTGGCTCCGGTTGATCCGGTGGCCTCCGAGCGGGCTTTAGATATGTCTGCCGCGATACTGGCAGAGGAGCTTCCTCGTTATCAGATGCACGCCGTAGTCGATTGCGGACGGATGTCGGGCCGGTCGGCAAGTTTGCCTTTTCTTGCCGCTGCCGATCATGCTTTCGTTGTGACTCGGCCCTCCCTGGACGAAATCCAAGCTTCGCTCTTCGCTGTTCGTGAAGTCGCAAAACTCAGATCCGCCGAGCCGGGGCTGATTCTAATCGGTGATGGTCCATACTCCGCAGGGGAGATAACGAGATCGCTCGGCCTTCAGGTGTTCGGTGTCGTGGCCGACGATCAGCGCACCTCTAAAGCGTTGACTGGCGGCCAGTTTTCGGCTCGCAAGCTTCGTCGCTCGATGCTTATACAGTCGATTACTTCGATTGCTGAGGAGCTCGCTTCCACTATCACTGAAGAGACGGGCGATCGGCTTCCAGTCGGACGAGCTGAGTCTGATCTGGAGGAAGCCGACCGAGTGGGAGTCCTGAATCATGGCTAGTACTCACGCCGACGCGTCGCAAGAGGTCATAAAACCGAATATTTCGCAAGCCTCATCGGGAAAGTTGATGAGATGGTGTGCAGAGATCCGTAGTGACGTTGCCGACATTATTTCCGATCTGGACCCGTTGATAATTCCGGGAACTGGGCGGCCCGATACGTCTTCGGAGGGTGCCCGTGCTGAGCCGATAATCTGGGATCAAATTGACAATTTGGTAACGAGGCTTCTCCGTGAAGGAGAAGTTATTCCTACACCCGAAGACGAAGATGTCATGTTCAAGCGGGTGCGCGCCGATCTATTTGGACTTGGAGGATTTGAGGATTATCTCTTTGATCCGACGGTTGAGAACATATTCGTTAATGGATACGACTCGGTTCTAGTGTCCCGGTCCGGGGCAGGGCAGCCGGAACTAGTGCCGCCAATTGTCGAAAGTGACGTTGAGTTGGTCGAGTTAGTCAACCGCTGGGCGGCGCGAATGGGGCGCACGGAGCGGCGCTTCGACATGTCCAACCCCCGGGTCGACCTACGACTGCCTGGGGGATTTCGTTTGCACGCGATCATGGAAGTATCGCATAGACCATGCATCACCATTCGATGTCCTTATCACCGTCGAGTCGCGCTGGAAGATCTCGCCCAAATGGGCACCTTAGACAGTCCTATGCTGAATTTCCTTCGTGCCGCAGTGCTGGCGAGGCTAAACATTATCGTGTCTGGCGGCACCGGGACCGGCAAGACGACGCTACTTCGGGCAATGTTGCACGAAGTGCCGGCAAGCGAACGTGTCATCACGATCGAGGACACTCGGGAAATCGGTTTAACGGACTTTCCGGAGGAACATCCTAATGTAGTCGAGTTAGAAACCCGGCAGGAGAATTCCGAGGGCGCGGGGGGAATCACAATGCTGGAACTCACCAGAGAATGCCTCCGAATGTCGCCTGACCGCGTGGTGCTCGGCGAAGTTCGGGGAGCTGAGGCGCTCTACATGTTGAAAGCTATGAGTCAAGGCAACGACGGGTCTATGTGTACCTTGCACTCGGAGTCGGCTGTCGGGGTCGTCGACAGGGTCCGCGGGTACGTCGCAGAAGGCAGTAGTGGTTTGGGTACGGCGGTCATTGACGGCTTCTATCGAAACGCCGTCGACCTGGTCGTTCAGCTCCGCGTGTTGCCTGATCGTCGTCGCGTGGTTACATCGATTGTGGAAGTGCAGCGTGACAGCGACGCAGGGGTCCGTCACAATGAGCTGTTCGCATCGACCGGTGACGAGCTCGCCCGGCGACAAATGAACCCAAGCCCGCGTCTAATGAATCGTCTTGCTATTTCAAATGAGAGTGCTTGGTGATGGTTGCGATTATTCAATATGACCCTCTTCCGCTGGCTTTAGGGGTTGCTACCGCAACTGGCGGGTTGTTAGTAACCTTGGCGGGACATTTTGGTGCTAAGATTCCAAGGGCCCGCAGATCTGGACGGATAGGTGCAGCTGATGACCGTATCGAGGCGATTCCGGTTGCCCTGGCCGTTGCTGGAGCGACATTCTGGTCCACTCGGTGGCCAGTTTTCGCATTCTTCGCATTTTTGGTGGCGGTCAACCGGTCTTTAGTCTTCGGCGCAGCGGAGATTCGAGATCGCAATATCGATCGAACTGAAGCCGTGGCGAAGTGGATTGATTCGCTCCGTGATTCGCTTGCGTCCTCTGGTGGAATCGAACAGGCTCTTCAATGGTCAACGAAGCGACCACACCCGCTACTCCTGGTCGAAACAAGAAACCTTGCCCTTGACCTTCAACATCGATCGACCGTGCAGGCTCTTGCCAACTTTGCCTCCGCAGTAGCTCACCCGTCCACCGATCGGACTGTGGCTATGTTGATTATGGCGCTCACTCGTCGCGCCGGAGGAATGACCGAAATTTTGGCCGAAGCGGCCCGAGAGGCTCGAGCCGATGCATCCACCGACCGGCAGGTAGAGACGTCCCGGTCCAGAATGTATGCTCAAAGCCGGCTGATTGCAATTGGTACGACGGGGGTTATCACTATTGGGGCGCTATTCCGGGAAGACGCTCGAAGCGCATATTCTTCCCTGAATGGGCAAGTCGTCCTTTTAGTAATTCTCATAGCTATTTATGGGACACTACTTTTTCTTATGTGGAAGGGCATGCCTCGCCGACCTCTGCGTCCTCTGGCTGGGGTCGGGGAACCTAAGGTGATCGGTGGGCCTTCTTCTTCGGGAGCCGTTTCGTCAAAACCGAGCGGAACAGTTAAAGCAAGAGGATCGATATGAGCTGGCTACTACTTTCTGTGCCAGCCATGGTAGCGGGGCTAATTTTTTTGGCCCGTGTTATTAACCCTCCTGGAGGAGATCTCGCCGAGGTCTTCAGCAATTATGAGGTTACTCCGTCAAGTAATTCGGACTTTCAGCATGAAGTTAATTCCACACTGGGTGCCAAGGCAATCGCGTTGGTTCACTTCTTTGAGCAGGATCGAGTGAGTCGTCTCCTCGCCGATCTTGAACTAGTCGGTGAAGATCTTGAGCAGCATGCATTGGAGCGGTTGGGACTAGCCGTCTTCGGGGGTCCAATTCTTTCAATCTTTACATATCTAACGGGTTTAGCTTCAGCGCTATGGATCTTGGCGGTTCTAGGACTTGTTGGGGCTATTGTCGGATATCTACTGCCCGGTCAACAAGTCTCCTCCAAAGCTCGGCTGCAAAGGATCGAATTCGATGTAGCGCTTCGAGACGTTATCTCGCTTTTGGTTGCGAGCACTCGCGGTGGTGGTGGTCTCAATTCAGCAGTTCAAGATGCAGTCAGTGTCTGTACCTCACCATCGATGGATACGGTAAAGCAGGACCTTTGGAATAGGATGCTTGGAGGTGACCAGGCAGCTGAGATCTTGTTGGATACAGGAGTTCGACTGCAGATTGAGTCCTTGGTTTCTCTCGGCCAATCACTCAGTATCGCATCGTCCTCTGGCAGCAGTGTGGACGCAACACTTGTCTCTCGGGGCAAGGTAGCCGCTGAATCGGAGACCATGAGGAGACTTCGCGATGCTGAAGAGGAAGGTGAGCGAATGACGATATTTATCGGTGTCATTGCTTCCGGCCTTACAGCATTCATTCTTTACCCTTCCCTAATTGCTCTCTTCTCGCTCGCCAGCTAGGTTCTATTTGGAACGTGAAAGGAGACACGTAGCGCGTTATATATAGGTAGACAGAGATGAAGGTGACACTCATCATTGTTTTCAACATATATGGCAAAGAAAGAGGAAAAAAGTGATCACTTCAAAGATGTATATTCGATATCTGAACCTTAAGGACGATCATGGCGAGTTCCTAGCTTCTGTGTTTTTCGCTGTTGCTGTCCTACTGGCCGCTGGCCTCCTAATGGCTGCTGTTTCGACCTTCCTCGAAGGGGCTGGCTCTGAAATTGAAGGAGTTGACTTTGGCGGTGGCGGTGGCGGTGGCGGTGGCAACGTCGACGCCCCCGCCCCCGCCGCCGCCGACGAATAGGGGTACCTATGATCTGTCCAGCGCTCGTCCGTCGTAATCACTGGCGCCCTAGCGCTGCTTGATGCCAGATCGTCTTGGATTAACGGAAATTCATCGTCGTCCCCCGCGGTATGTGGGGGACGACGGTGAGTTCTTGGGAACTGTCATCCTATTTATGTCGTTTATGGGGTTGTTTTTTGTGTGCTTCTATGCTGCGGTTTACTACCACGCTTACTCAGTCGTCAATGCAGCTGCCCAAGACAGCCTTCGTGCTGCGCAGCTTTATGGCAATGATTTAGATGATGGATATGCGGCGGCGGAGAATATTGTTTCACTTGCGCAGCTGAGCCAAGTTGCTATCGAAGTCGAGCAGAACAATTTTGTGATCGATACACGTGTTAGCGGTAGAGTTTCGTCACCCGTGTTTGGTTGGTCAGCTACTGTCCTGGGCGAAGCTAGAGGACCGAAAGAGCGATATATAGCAACTACAGAAGATCGACCCGGATATGTCGGTCCTTAACTAAAGTCGGCGAGTTCTATCGGTGGGTGCGCGCAGGTTGATGGCAGCGTGCTTGGGGTTCGTCCCAGTTTGGAGTGACCCCTGTGGTTGGTGCCGTATGATGTGTACCCCGTTTTGTGTGCTGGTTTGGTTGGAATTCAGGCGGCTTGGGGTTTGCGTTGACGGCGTTCGAACTCGACCGGTGATAGGTAGCCGAGCGCTGAATGCCGTCGGGTTTCATTGTAGAA
>CALKZY010000027.1 GCA_938002965.1 uncultured Acidimicrobiales bacterium
GTTGCCGATGCTGAACACCGTGCCCCCCGCATCCAGCGATGACCGTATGTGCCGGGCGACTGCGTCGACGGTTACCGCATTGTTGGTCAGTGTTCGCTCGGCGAGCTCGGCCGACTCGGCCTGTTTTGCGGCCTCAGAAGCCTCCATCGACCTGAGCAATGCGGGCTCATCGTTTTCGGCCGCATCGAGAAACGGATACAGGAAGTTGGTCGAGTCACCTCCCTCGCTGGCTGCCCCGCCGGTAAGACCGGGGTGTTCGAGACCAAGCTGAACGAGCTCCCACAACACGTGGTACCAGCGAACCAATTCCGGTTCACTCTGTTCAGAGCCGACCATCAACAACTGGGCGTTGTCAGGCGCCACGCGATCGAAGGCCCGATCGGAGGACTCGATGATTAGCAATGCGTCATCGGCGCGAACAACGTGATCGATGTCTTCGGGAGCGATTGCGAATGAGGGCAGTGAGCGAGCTCCCGTGACCGCCGGGTGCACGAACTCGACCGCCACGTGGCGGGCGTGATCGGGTCGATCGAGGGCCGAGACGATCAACCGACCGCCAGCAGCGAACACCCTCGCCAGCGTAAGAGCTTCGGCCGGGAGGGTTCCGGTGCTCATCGGCCTGCGGTCATGGCTCGGTGGTCGATGCAGGTTCGGCGATCGGAAGGTCGGCGCTGAACGCTTCGACCTCTTCCTCGTAGACGCCGCCGAGCATGCGCATGAACTCGAGCTGCGACGCGGCCTCTTCCTCATCGATGATGCTCATGGCGAAGCCGACGTGCAGCAGGACCCAGTCGCCTACTGAAAGGCCTTCCTCCATGACAACCACGATGCTGACTTCCCGGCGGACGCCTTCCACTTCGACGACGGCCATCTTCCGTTCCTTTGGCAGTATCTCGACGACCTGCGCTGGAATTCCTACACACATCTAGGGCACCTGCTTAACGGATGGAGGGCTTAGTGGCTGGAGGTCGGGGGACCAGGGCCGTGCACACGGCCTGAATCGCTTCCACCACGGGACTGCCGGGCGCAAAGTCGAGCAAGGGGGTGGCGGCGGCATCAGCGTCGAGCACTTCGTCACCCCACGGCACCTTCCCAACCAGGTTCAGGTCATGGTTGGCGCAGAACTCGGCGATGCCTTCGAAGTCAGCATCGGACCGGCATTTGTTGGCGAGAACCGCTACCCGGCCAATCGCCGTCTCGCTCGCCAGCTTTGCTTGGAGTTTCGCCGCCTCCAGCGAACGGAAGTAGGGCTCGGCCACGAGCAACAGGGTGTTGGCCTCGCGGGCTGTTCCGCGGCTCAGGTGTTCGGGCGACGCTTCCATGTCGAGCATGGTGACGGTGTCGACCTTTTGGTCGAGGTCACCTAGCAGTGCCGACACGACAGCGTGGGCTGAACATAGGCAGCCCTCATCGGCATGTTCGGGCATCCCCATGCGGAGAAGGCGCACGCCGTCGCTGGCGGTGACCGTGTGACGTTCGAGAACGTCGTCGATGGGTTCGTTGAGCGCCGGACCGTCAAAGCTTCGGGAAACGAGTGAGGTAGGTGGAAACGGAATGCGGGCAACCGCTTCGGTGCTGATGCCGAGCGCAGCGTGCAGGTTCGGGTTTGTGTCCGCGTCGATGGCGAGCACCGGATGTCCGGCTCGGGCCAGGAGCCGTGACGCCGTGGCCGAGAAGGTGGTCTTTCCCGCACCGCCTTTGCCTGCGACTGCGAGCTTCATGATTTGAGCTTCATGATTTGGAGGCGTCGTCGAGCGCAGCAGTGAGTTGGTCGCGGGCCCAGCGCAGTGACTCGATTGCCTCGGCGCGCCCCTCTCGTCCCGAGTCCGTCATCATGTAGACGCGGCGATCTGGACCGCTCTTCGACGGTTCCCACTCTGAGGAAAGCAGGCCGTGTTGCTCGAGCGATCGGAGCTCGCGATAGATTCCGGCGAGATCGACGGACAGCCCGTACTCCCTGACAGCCTCGGCGAGTTCATAGCCGTAGGACCTCTCGCTGTGGCCGAGAGCCAAGAACAACAGCTGTCTTAGGAACCGGCGAGGGAGCACGTTCTCGACCGGTGAAGGTATCTTCTTTGGAGTCGTGGCCTTGAGTGTTGTGGCCTTTGGAGATGTGGTCTTTGGAGTTGTGGCCCTAGAGGTCATGGCCGTGGCCTCCGTTGGGATGTTCCCCGCTGGCGTTCATGTGCTTTGCGTCCATGGCATGGTTGTGCTCGACCCGGTGCGCCATGCAAGCGTCGGCCTCGTCAACCGATGCATGACACCAGCAATCGTCGCTGCACTCGCCGTGCGCCGGCTTGGTGAGATCGTTGAACGACTCAGCGAATTCACGAGCGCCTTGCTTGAGGCCGAAGTCCGACAAGGCATAGAACGTTCCGTCAGCAGTCAGGTAACCCTCATCCACCAGCCGGTTGAGGTAGCTGACGCCATTGGCGGCGTCAACACCGAGGAACCGCTCGATCATCGGGGCGTCTACGATGTCGCCGAAGCCTTCTCCGCGCAGCCAGTACATGACCTGCAGTATCTCACTGCGCCAGTAGAGCATCTGTAGAGCCGAGGACTTTGGCGGCGTGACAGCGCTGTCAGGAAAGGTGCTGTTTTCGGCTGGAGGATTCATCGCTGCGTCCGACTCTACTTGGCCACTTCGAGCGAATGCGAAGCTGTGTGTATAGTACACTTAGCTTCTGCTCAAGCGTAACCCGGAGACTCAATGGTGGAATACACAAAGGTTCCCGAAGTGCCGCACAGCAATAACCCGCTGATGCCGCTCATTACCGACCCGGCCGACCCACTCGCACCGATTGCGCTGCGCAGCACACAGCTCGAACCCAACGAAGACATCTTTCAGGGTCCGCTCGAAAAGGTCTATCTCTTCTGGATTGTCGGGGCCTCATGTGACGGCTGCACCATTGCGGTCACCGGCGCCACCCACCCTAGGCTTGAGGACCTCCTGCTCGGCCGTGTTCCCGGTCTGCCCCGTGTCGAACTGATCCATACGGTCGTGTCCGTAGAATCCGGGGCCGAGTGGACCGAAAACCTTCGAATGGCGGCCGACGGCGAACTCGATGCGCCTTTCCTCATCTGCTGGGAAGGCTCGATCATGGACGAGACCTACTCCGGCGACGGGTATTGGATGGGCCTCGGCGAAGACCGTGAAACAGGTCGTCAGATCACGAGCCTCGAATGGCTCGACCGAATGGCGCCCAAAGCGGCTGCCGTCGTGGCGGTCGGAACCTGCGCCACCTGGGGCGGCATCCCCGCAGCTGCGAACAATCCCACCAACGCAAAAGGCGTCATGGATCACCTCGGGAAGGACTACCGCTCCACCCTCGGACTGCCAGTCATCAATGTGCCCGGATGCTCGCCGGTGGGCGACAACATTATCGAGACCGCCGCGTCGGCACTTCTGTTTCTCAATGGACTCGCTCCACTACCCGAGTTCGATGAGCTCGGCCGCCCGGCATGGCTCTTCACCGAAACAGTGCACCGTCACTGTCCTCGAGCCGGCTACTACGAAGAGGGCGTGTTCGCTGAGGAGTACGGCGACAAAGAATGTCTCGTCGAGCTTGGCTGCTGGGGCCCCGTCGTGCAGTGCAACATCGCCGAGCGCGGGATCGTGGATGGGCACGGGGGCTGCATGAACATGGGCGGTATCTGCATTGGATGCACGATGCCCGGCTTCCCCGACAAGTTCGCTCCGTTCTACGCAGCTCCACCCGGCTCGTTCCTGAGCGGGACTACCAGCCGAGCGGTTGGTGGGTTCATCCGTCGAGTTCGACGACTCACCATGCACGACAAACAGCGTTCCGTTCGGTGGCAAGACGACGAGCTCCCGAGTGGCTGGGCGCGCTACAAAAATCAAGCAGTCGGAGCAGAGAAGGTGGTGCACCGTTTCTACAGCAAGGTGCAACATCACAATGACGGCGCGGGCAACTAGGTAGATCAGGACATGTGTTTCAAGAACCTCCCCATCGAGTTCGATAGTTCGGGCAAAGCACGACTTCTCGAGGGCTCAGGCGACCCGTTCGCCGTTACGACCAGCCCAATCCGACAGTACGTGCGCCCAGACGCAACTAGCAGTGGGGGAGCGTCAGCGAGTTCGGCTCCGCCCCGCCTACGCGAATGGAGCATCGACCCAGTGACCCGGGTGGCAGGTGCGCTTGCCGTTCACACCACTCTTGACTTGGAGAACCGCAAGGCCGTCGATGCCTACTCCATGGCGATGTTGTTCCGTGGGTACGAGATAATCCTGCAGGGTCGCGACCCCCGCGATGCCATCGATATCAGCTCGCGGGCCTGTGGCGTATGCGGTGGCGTTCACTCGACCGTTTCGTCCATGGCGATCGAGCAGGCGTTTGGCATCACGCCTCCGCCGCTCGGCGTTGTAGTCCGAAATCTCGGCGAGGTCGCCGAGATGTTCTACGACCATCCGATTCACCTTGGGTTGCTGGCCGGACCCGACTACTCAACTGCGCTTGTGTCGATGACCAACCCCGAGCTTGTCGACCTGGCCGCTCGCACACCGGCAAGGAACGCAAAGATCCATGGCTACAAGACGGTCAAGGACATTATGGATGCCATGAATCCGCTCGAGGGTCAGATCTACCTCGAGGCGCTGGAGTACACCCGCATCGGCCGCATCATGTGCACCCTGATGTTCGGTAAGTTTCCGCACCCGTCAACCCTGGTTCCCGGCGGTGTTTCCACCACAATCTCCGCCTCGACCTTCAACGAATTTTACGCCCAGCTCGGCAAGATATTCGACTATGCAAAGCGCCTCGCCGGATGGTGGGACGACATTTGCGACTTCTTCCTTGAGGCAAACCCTGACTACGAACTCGTGGGTGCTCGACCGTCGAACCTGATCCAGACCGGCATCTGGGATGACCCCAATGTGTACGACGCCACGTACGAGAACATCGACACGTGGGGTAACGCCCGGTACTCCGCTCCGGGTGTCATCGTGGACGGCAAACTTGTCACCACCGATCTGACTCGGATCAATATGGGCATCGAGGAATTCGTCGAGCACAGTTTCTACGACGACTGGACGAAGAAAGGCCCGGTCGCCTTCGACACCGACCCCCTTGGCAATCCGCTAAGCCCGTATCACATGATGAACAAGGTCACGATCCCGAGGCCCGAAGGCAAGAACTTCAAAGAGAAGTACACCTGGGACACCGCGCCACGGTGGGATCGAATGTCGATGGAGACAGGTGTCTATGGTCGCATGTGGACCACGGCACTTGCCGACAACCTCCAGCCAAACGACTTCCTGTCCTCGACGGGCGATGGACTGCGTATGGTCATGCCTCGTCACGAGCTGCCGGAAATGGTGCTTGATTGGAAGATCCCTCGCACGCTCAACGCGTTTGAACGCAACCGGGGTCGGGCTTACGGCGTTGCCTTCACGGCCGCTATCGGAATGATCAACCTCATGCAGGCCTTCGAGTACTGGCGTAAGGGTGAAACCAAGACTGCTACCAAGTTCACGGTTCCCCAAGATGAGCGGGTCGGCTACGGCTACTGGGAAGCCGGTCGCGGCTACCTCAGCCACCACCTCCACATGGACAAGGGCAAGTTGCTCAACTACCAGATCAACACGCCGTCGACCTGGAACGCTGCGCCGCGGGACCCTTTCGGGGAACCGGGTCCCTACGAGGAGGCAATCGTCGACACGCCGATTCTTGAAAGCGTTTCCGACGACAACATCAAGGGCATCGACATTCTGCGAGCGATTCGCAGCTTCGACCCGTGCATGCCGTGCACGACCCACATGGACACCGGCCGGGGCATCATCACCCGAGAAGTGAACTCCTGCAGCTGCACACTTGAGTAGCACATGCCAATCAGCGACCCATCAGCCGTAGGCCACGGAGCCGGGCTTGGGGACCTCGTGATCCCTGGCCTCACCGTTCCTGACCCAGACACCGAGCAGCGCGTCACCTATGTGCTCCCGAGCGAAGAGACCGGCCGAGCATTGGTCGGCGGCATTGGACTGCCGTGGTTAAGGGATCTCGACTTCGGTACGCAGTGGGTCAACCGGGTTGTCGACCTCGAATGGCCCGACCATGTTCTTGTAGAGGACATGTCGTACGCGGCCCACAGGGTGTTGCATCGGCTGCAGGAGGTTCGACCAAGCAAGGTCATCTTGGTCGGCTGTATGCCTCGGCGAGAGGATGTACCAGGCACGATCCGGCGCTACCAACTCGACCTCACCCCACCGGACGACGAAGAAGTCCAGGATCGCCTGTCGGAGGCGGCAATGGGCATCATTGATCTTGATCACACGCTTGCTGTGGTTCGCTACTACGGCGGGTTTCCGACCGAAACCATCGTGATCGAGGTCGAGCCAGCTGATGATTCGTTCGGGCTTGGGTTTTCCGACCCGGTCGAGGCTACCGTCGACGCGGTGCTGGAGTTCGTGAGGCAAGAACTGTGAGTCGCGGCGATGAGCGACTCGAATTTGATGAGGTACTTCCCCGGATCGCCGAGCTTGCTGAGGCTCTGACTTCACACGATGACCCGGCCACGGCCTCGACGGCCGAAGAATTGCTCGATTGGATCGACGTGTTCCACGCCAACGGCATTGGTCGCATCGTCGAGATGATCCGTGACTGGCGGGGTGACATCCTGCTTGAGTCGTTGGCCGCTGACCCCGTTGCAAGCTCGCTGCTCGACGCATACGGGTTGGGGAGCGGTGCCGACGTGGAGTCGGCACGCGTTGCCGTGCAATCCGCGCTGGCGGAAGTTCGCCCGTACTTGCACTCTCATGGCGGCGACATGGAAGTGGTGAGCATTGAGGACGGCGTGGTCCGGTTGAAGCTACATGGCAGCTGCGATGGCTGCACTGGTGCCGATGCCACGATCGTCGATCAGGTCGAACGTGCTCTCCAGACGCATTGGGTCGACTACCGCCGAGTGGAGATCGAGGAGATGGAAGCCGAGCCGCATCCGCCGCCGGCTGTGGGGACGATCACCACGGGCCTGCAGATCAATAGGCGGGAGAATGGCTGATCTGGACGACCGCGTCGCAGATCTCACATTCAAGGCCAGAGCACTGGCGCAGGCCCACCCGTTGACGGTTACCGCCACTGCGTATCGCGAGCAGATGATCGTCGAAGAGCGGCGCACACAACCGATGCCCGAGTTCTCAGAATGGGCGGCGACAGCATTTCTGGTTGGGTACTGTATTCGCCGAGTCGAGGAGGCCGATTGCGGACTGGCTCCCGACACCAGCTCAGGCAGCGATGCCCTCGTTCCACTCGGCCATGATGCCGTGCGATTCTCCGATGAAGTCCGCGCCGGTCGTCCAGCCGGTGCTCGACTGCTGGAACAAGAGCTGGTCGAAGCGTTGCTTGACCGTGTGATCAGCACCGAGATCGACAAACGCGTCGAACACTGGAAGGCACAGATCAGCAAGGCCGACTGGGCCACTTTCGAGCAATACATTGCTTGGTGGGTCATCCATGGCTATTCATTACGAGCGGCGGAGATTGAGCGAGCCGCATGAAGATTCTCGTGGCCGGTGTCGGCAACGTGCTTCGTGGCGATGATGCTTTTGGAGTCGAGGTCGCCAACTGTCTGCTGGCACGGGACAACCGCCCTGAAGTCAGCGTCGTCGAGACTGGAATTGCAGGAATTCAGCTGGTACAGGATCTTCAGGAGGGCTTCGATGCGGTCATTGTCATCGACACGGTCGATCGTGGTCGAGAGCCGGGGACAGTCATGACAATCGACTACGACGTGATCGACGTGCACGAACTTGATCACAACACCAAGTACGACCTGCTGGCCGACATGCACCTCGCCACGCCGGAACGGTCGTTGATGGTCGCTCGTGCCCTTGGGGTGTTGCCTCCCATTGTCAGAATGGTTGGTGTGCAGCCTGTCGACGCCGACACGATGCATCTCGGAATGTCCGATGTCGTGAAGCAGGCAGTAGAGACCGCGGTCTCCGAGGTCGACCTCTGCGTCGCATCGCTGATAGCGCAGGCGGAATCGTGACCGAAGAAGGTGGCAATCATCCATCGGCGATCTCACCGGCCGAGTCGGTGGCTGCGCTTACAGCGCGATTCGATGCGATGGATCGAAGAGCCGACAGCGTCGCCTGGGCTGTCGCGGCGTACAAGCTGGGTATGGCCACAGCAGAGCAGCCGAGCGCTCAGCCGGCAGTCGCCTTGCGGCGGGCGCTTGAGCTTTACCAGCAGGCGGCCGACATCTTGTCAGCAGAACGAGCGCCGGTCGAGCACGCCCGCATCCTGAACGCTGCAGGTTCTGCCCATCGGTTGCTCGGCGACGTGCAGACGGCCACCCGACTCTTCAGAGATTCGCTCCGCTTGCTCGAAGGGCGGGGCGCAGGTACTGAAGAAGCTTCGGTGCTCAACAATCTTGGGTTGGTGCTGGCCGAAGGCGGACGGATCGACGAGGCAATCGGGCTGTTCGACCGCTCGTTGGCGTCGCTGACCGGCGACGCCGATGATGTCGTCCGAACTCGCCTCGCCACACTTCACAACCTCGGCCAAGCCCACATGGGGCGAGGCACGCCCGACGGCTTCGCCTCGGCCGTCGCCACCTTCGAAGCGGGGGCGGCCGAGGCGAGTGGATTTGATGTGTCGATGCACACCGGGCTACTCGATCACAGCCGCGGCGTCGCCCACAAGGCATTGGCGAGCCTGAAGCCGGCGGCGCGTCAACACCACCTTGACTCGGCCATAGTGGCGTTCGAGCAGAGTCTTACCGTGTTCACGTCCGTCGGGTTCCCGATGCACCACGCCATCGCAAAGCACAATCTCGGGCACACTCTTGCCGGCCGGGACGATCTCAACTCCATGAGGCGGGCACTGGCGTGCTACGAGGACGCTCTCCTCATGTTCGACCCTCGCCTCCACCAAGCCCATTGGCAGGAGGCATACAACAACGCCGAGGCGCTCGAGACTCGCCTGGCCCAAGTTGAACCAGGGGCGAGCAGGGCTGATCACATTGCGAGCCTGTGCGGTTCGATGAACGACGATGAGCGGTTGGCCTTTCTGCGGCATCGTCTTTTGTTACTCGAACCGCTGCCGGAAGAGCACCGCCAGGAGCGCCTCACCACGTTCTGCTACGCCATGGTGTCTCAAGATCCGGCATCGTTCGTGGCCACGTTGCGCACGATGATCACGGTGTTGATGGAGTTGCCGGAGCCGGTGCTTGAGAGCGCACTCCGCTCGCTCTTGCGGGCCCATTCGATGCTTGACCCTCGGGACCGGCGGGCTGCTGATTTCGTTCTTGACGAGGCGATTCAAGCTCAGCTCTTCGGGCCACAGCGAATCCGAGTTCGCGACATGCTCGACGGCATCGGGTGGGATCGTCCGTGAACGACGACGTCGGTCAGGTTGCCCGACGGTTTCTTGATGCCATCGTGTGGGGTGAGCACCTCGTGGTCTGGGAGATGCTGAGCCCGGCAGGCCGAGAGCACGTGCTCGCAGCGGGAGCGCGCCGTGGCCTTGATCCTCTACAAGCCCAGCGAATCCGACTCGGTACGAGCCCAATCGACGAACGCGATGCGTTTCTGTCCGGGGTCGTGCACGGACTGCGCGTCGACTTTTCCATGGTGCCGCTCGAAGAGGTTGAGCCAACAGAGAGGGTCCTCGACCGCCCCGATGGTTCGGTGGAGGTGCCGCTCGAATGCCCGGCCAACTTCGGCTCTGGTGGGTGGTCGGCCGGCACGCTTGTTTTCTCCCGTCTCGAAGGAACCTGGATGGTCGATCGAGTGCATCCCGTGGTGAGCGGTAGTGAGTGAACCTGCAGTTGTTCGCCACTATCGCGCCGGCATGTCGGTCGAAGCGCTGGCCTCGTCCTGGGCGCGAGGTGAACAGGCACCCGATGGGGCCGTAGTCGTCTTGGACAACGAGATTTCAGGGCGGCTCCGCGGCGGTGAGCCATGGACTGTTGGAGGCACCGACGGCCTCATGTTCGCCATGGTTTCGCGCCCCGACATTAACCCGCTTCAAGAGTCACTTCTGTGGCTCCCGGCATCGCTGGCTGCGGCCGACGCGCTTGTCGCGGTCACTGAAACAGATCACGCCGTGCTGTGGCCGGACCGCGTGATCAACCGGCAGGAAGAGGCCAGGCGGTGTGCGGTGAATGTCTCGGTACAACTGGGGCCAGGACGGGTGGAGCATGCGATCTTTGCTGTTCGCCTTGACCTCCGCCGGTTACCTGAAGAGGCGCTTGACCAAGGAGCGCTCCAGCAACCAGCATTCGTTTCAACCTATGTGGAATCGGCCCGAAGGTATGTGGAACTCTTGTCGAGTGATCCGGATGAGCTTCTCGCCGAGTACGCCGGCCGGTGTGCTCAGATGAGTGAGCGGGTTCGGGTGAAGTTGCTTCCACGGGGTGAGGCGCGAGGTCGTGTGGCCGGCATCGACCGAGACGGTTTCCTCGTGCTCGAATCTCCTACCGGCATGCTGGAGCGCATCGCCCCGGCATCGCTTCACTCGATCGAAAAGGTGTTGGCGAATCCCTGATTGTCGGGACTAGATGTAGACAGCACCTAGTTCGCTGTTCTAAGCTCTGACGAGGTCGAACATCGATGTCTCGACCGTTGGATGAACGGAGACCGTGTCAATGCTGTGGTGGCTGGCCAATGCGATCATTCTGCTGGCCGTTGTTCCGCTCGTTCTGTTGCTGGCAAACCGGGTAATACGGCCGGCGTTGGAGATCCAGGAGTACGCAGACGACGTGCTTGACCACGGTGTGAAGTTGACCGGGCACCTGGTGCCTGTGCCCGCCCTGGTCGAGACGGACAAACTCATCGACGACGTGACCAAGGAGTCGGTTAGGTACGTCACAGCTTTGCGAAGGATGGTCTAACGATGCCTGTAGCTGCCTGGGTACTGGTTGTGCTCATTATCGTCCTTGTGCTCGCGGTAGCCGCCTACCTCGTGCGGGTTATTCAGGTACTCGGGCATGTCAACGACCAACTCGGCAAGATCACGTTTGGTGTTCGGGCGATCGCCCACCAAACCAAGCCGATTAACGAACTCACCGAGTCGATGAACGCCAACCTCGGCGCTGTTTCCGGCGCGCTGGGCGCCCTTGTCGACGATGTGTCGGCCCCCAAAGAGAATGCCGCATGACCGAGCGAAGGGATCGCTAATGAGCCTCGAATTCCGTTGAGTGGCCGTTGGATTGACCGACTGTACGTCGGCCACGCTTGCCGAATCGGCAGAAGAACTTTTGGAGAAGGTCGCTGCGCACGCCAGCGAGGTTCATGGCGTCGAGCTCAACGAAACCTTGATCAACTACGCATTGACCACGGTCAAAGAGGTCTGATGGCATCGCATGAAGGGCGAACGCTGAGATGAGCAATGGGTGGTACTACGGCTGGGGCATTGGGTTGCTCTTTGTCGTGATCGTTGTTGTCCTGCTCTTGTTGATGATCCGCGGCGCCTCGCGGGCGGGCGACAAGGCTGCGTCCATAGTCCAGGCCTTCGAAGAGGCGGAGACGAACACGTCGGGTCTGTGGAATATCAACACCACAAACCGAACGATCACTGATATCACGTCGTCGGCTCGGGCCGCACGGGAGTACCTCGAATCGATGGCAGGAGAGTCATGAGTAATGAGGCAGCCTGGTGGCTAACGCTCGGACTCGGGCTTGTTGTCGCTCTCGTCGCAGTAGCGCTATTACAAATTTTCCTCAACAAGGTACGGCGTGTTGAACAGGGCGCAGAGGCCATCTGGAATTCGGCGACGCCAGTGGCACGCAACACGGCGACGACATGGATGCTCGACCAGACCACTGTCCGTCTGGACAAGTTGACCGAAGAGGCGCTGAAACACGGTGCCCTACTCAGTGCGGCCCTTTCCGGCGACGCCCAGGAGGGATGACATGCGAACGCTGCTGATCACGTTGTCCGTCATAGAGGTGCTGATCGTCATCGGCGCTCTGGCGTACTACCTCATCCAGATCTCGAAGTCACTGCATGAGACATCTCGCCATCTGGCAAAGATCACCTTTGGTGTGCGGGCCGTCGAAACGCAATGTTCGACCATCGGGCCGAACGTCGTGCGAATCAACGAACAGCTCACCGCCATCGCCGGAGCAGTCGGCGGGGTGGCTGACAAGGCGGAGGCCATCGCGGAAGCTGACTAACCCTCCAGCCCACCTACCTGTCTCCGTGGTGTAGATCATGGATCGACAGTAGAGTGCCCTCGGTCGTAAAGGCGGCCGGGACGGAGGTTTTAATAGTGTTAGGCAATAGCGAGTTTGGTCGAGGCCGGAAGCGCCAGTCGGCGACGCCAGCGGGAGGCTTGGTGATTGCTTTGGCCTTGGCATTGCTTGCCGCGGCGTGCGGAAGTTCGAGCGACGAGACGTCAAGTTCGACCACTGAAGCAGCTGCTGAGACGGAGGCCACTGAAGCCGAGGCCACCACTACAACCGAGGCAGAGCCCGAAGAGACCACCACGTCAACGGCAGCAGAGCCCACTCCCGTGCGGCTCGTCTTCGTACCTGCTACCACCGGACTTCTTGTGCACGTAGCCCAGGAACAAGGCTTCTTCGCCGAGAATGGTCTCGCCGTGGAGCTCACTCCGGCTACGAATATCTCCGAGATCATTCCAACACTGGGCCAGCAGGTCGACATCTCGCTTGGCACAGCTACCGACCTCATCCGGGCCGCCGACTCCGGGCTCGATGTAGTCCAGATCCTGGGCAACACCAATGACACCGAGGACAACCCGTTCGTTCGCGTGATTGTCCCGGCCGACTCGGGAATCGAGAGCGTCACCGACCTGGAGGGTAAGCGGGTCAGTAGCCCCACGTTGAGCGGCGTCATTCACGTTGCCACGCGCTACTGGGCACAACAAGAGGGCATCGATCCCGATTCGATCGAAGGTGTGCAGGTGCCGCCTCCGGCCACCGTAGAGCAATTCAGTGCCGGTCAGGTTGACGCGGCCGAGGCTCTCGAACCGTTCGCCGGCGCTCTCGTTGGGCAAGGCAACGTTTCTATTGGTGACCCGTTTGCTTCGATCGGCCTGCCGTTGGCGACAAACTTCTGGGTCGCCAACGGTGAGTGGGCGGCAAACAACCCCGGCGTTGTTGAGGCCTACAAGCTGTCGCTCGAACAGGCTCAGGCATTTGTGGAGTCGAACGAAACGGACGCTCGGGCCATACTGCAGGGCTACACCGGCATGCCGGACCCGGTTGCGGCCAATGTCTCGCTCCCCACGTTCAATCTTGAGATTCGCACCGACGACCTCAGTCGTTGGGCCGAGGTCATGGTTTCGCTCGGCGACTTTGAAGGTGAGATTGATGTGTCGAGCCTCGTCATCGGCTGAGGGTCGAATGCTTGTGGTCTCGCCCCCGAATGGGCGGCGGGACCACCTGAGCACCCATCCACTGAATGAAGAGACATGAGCTTCGAGTGCAGAACGCTCCGAGCTGAGTTCGGTGCACCTGGCGGGGCGAGAGTTGTGCTTGATGACGTCTCGTTCGATGTTGCCAAGGGCGAATTCGTCTCGATTATGGGTCGCTCGGGTGCAGGCAAGACGACACTGATTCGGGTCTTGGCTGGATTGTTGCCGCCCGAGCCCGGATCTATCGCCACGTTTGAAGGGCGGGAGATCGATGGCCCGCCCGAAGGCGTGAGCCTGGTCTTTCAGAACTACGCAAGTGCATTGTTGCCGTGGCGAACGGTCGCAGCGAACGTCGCGTTGCCGCTCGAGGGGCACATGGCGAAGCCCAACCGGCTTGAGCGGGTGGCGGCGACACTGGAGATGGTCGGCCTGGCTGATCGGGCCAACGACCGTCCGCCTCAGTTGTCTGGCGGTATGCAGCAACGAGTGCAGCTTGCCCGAGCCCTGGTATCACGGCCGGCGGCGCTGCTCATGGACGAACCATTCGGTGCACTCGATGCCTTGACCAAGTCCGACCTTGAGGATGAGCTTCTTGAACTGGTCGCCACCGCAGCCACGACGGTAGTGTTCGTGACGCACGACATCGACGAGGCCGTCTACCTCAGTGATCGTGTGCTGGTGCTGGGGGGCGAACCGGCTCGAATTGTTGCGGACATTCCTGTCGACTGTCTTCGGCCTCGCACGCAGATTCCGACACGCGAGTCGCCTGAGTTCCTGGCGGCCAGATCTCGTGTGCACGAGGTGATCTTTGGAACGCGATGACGAGCCCCGGTGGTGGGAGGCGCTAAATCCTGTGGGCGCGGCGGTGCTTGTGGCCGCGGCGTGTTTATGGGAGCTACTGGTACGAGCCGAGGTGGCTGACATCGCGTTTCTGCCGGCACCGTCGGAGATCGCCGTCGCCGCTCGTCAAGCTGCGGTGGAAGGGGAGCTCTTCGGGCGGATCCTCCATACGTTGGGGGTCACGCTGCTTGGGTGGGGGGCGGCCAGTGCCATCGGCTTCGGTCTGGGTCTGGCGTTGGGGCTTTCAAACACGGCCTATCGCTTCTCGATGACAAGCTTCGAGGTAACGCGGGCCATCCCACCGATCACGTTCGCCCCGGTCGCACTCCTTGTCTTCGGCTTCTCCCTGCGGATGGAGCTGGTACTGGTGGTCTTCGGCGGTGTGTGGCCCGTGCTCGTCAATACGATCGGAGGGGTGCACTCCGTGCCGGGCGAGCTTCGTGATGTGAGCGCCATGCTCCGCTTGACCAGGCGAGAGATGATCCAAAAAATTGTGCTCCCGGCCGCCCTGCCAGCGGTTGTCGTCGGCCTGCGGCTCGCCCTTTCGCTGTGTCTGGTGCTGGCGATTGTTGCCGAAATTGTCGGCAACCCTGAGGGCGTCGGCAATGGGCTGATCCGGGCTCGTCAGGCGCTGCAGCCGGCGTTAATGTTCGTATACGTACTTGTGGCCGGCCTGCTTGGGGTGATCCTAAACGCCCTCCTTCAGATATCGGTCAAGCCACTCCTACCCAGCGATGGAGCCCACGGGGAGCGGTCTCGGTGACGGCGGTGGACTCGTCACGTCGAAGGCAAACGCGCTCGCCGGAGCGTTTCGGAGGGTCGGAGGTTCTCACCGGGTTACTTCCACTTGTTCTCCTCCTGATCGTGTGGGAGCTAGCAGGTTCGCCTGACTCCCCGTTTTATCCAGCGCCGTCGTCTTGGTGGCCTGCTTTCTTTACTCGTGGCCAGGGCGAAGACATCATTCCGGCGGTCGTCGACACGACTAGGACCTTTGGCGTTGGGTTGCTACTGGCAATCGTCACCGGTGTCAGCGCGGGAATCGGTGTTGGCGTGTCGGAGCGGGCCGACCGGGCCTTCGGTCCGATGTTTGAGTTTGCTCGGGCGTTGCCGCCCGCCGCGATGGTGCCTGTCGCCACGCTTCTGTTGGGATTTGATGAGCCGATGAAGATCGTCGTCGTCGTCCTGGCCGCCACGTGGCCGATCATGTTGAACACCAGAGCCGGCGTTCGGGATATCGATCCGGTCCTGGTCGACATGGCCCGTTCTCTTCGATTGCCGCGGAGTCGCACTGTGGGAAGAGTCCTACTGCCGGCCGTTATGCCTTCGGTGCTCCTGGGTATTCGGGTCGCGACACCGGTTGCCCTGGTTATAACGCTGCTCGTGGAGTACCTGACCGGCGTTAACGGCGTCGGCGCGCTAGTTGGTGACGCTCAGCGAACCTTTCAGCCGGCGCGGGTGTACGCGCTTATTGTGATCGCCGGAGTCATCAGTCTTGTGGTGACTTCGTTGGTCCGGTCTGCGGAACAGCGCATTGTGAGTCGGCGCTCGTAACTACTGGTCGATGGCTTGGAACAGGCTGTTCAGAATTACGTAATTAGGTGTCGTTTAGCTTTCGGGCCGTTATGGTGTGCAACGTGGCAAGACCAGAAGCGCACCGATCCGGACGACGGACTCTGAGCATGGTCGGCCAGCGAACCTATGCGGTAACCATCCCCATCGATGAGATCCGCAACCTTGGGTGGGAAAAGGGTGACTCGCTTGTTGTCCGCCGCTATCGGGATCAACTGATCATCGAACGCGAGCCGGAGGCATGATGGTGAACCGTTCGTCATGCCAACTTGCGATATGTCGACCCGGCATGTTGATTGAGTGGCTCAGTTTCCGACCTAAATAACGACAGCTAAAGGACGTACGCGACCTATGTGTGGAATTGTTGGTTATTGCGGCCCCAAGAGCGCCAAGAGTGTTCTGTACGGAGGCCTAAAACGACTTGAGTACCGAGGCTACGACTCGGCCGGAATCTCCGTGCTCGACGCCGACGGCAAGGTGCAAACGGTCAAATCAGTTGGAACAGTCACCAACCTTGACGCCGGAACCTTGCCCGACGATGCCTCAACCGGGATCGGCCACACCCGCTGGGCTACCCACGGTGGCGTGACCGACCTAAACGCCCACCCGCATACCTCGGGTGCCATCACGTTGGTTCATAACGGCATTATTGAGAACTTCGAGACGTTGGCCGAGACCTACAACATCGAACGTATCTCCCAGACCGACACCGAAGTTCTGGCCGGGTTGATCGACCACCATTTCGCCTCCACTGGTTCACTCAAAGACGCCGTACTGGCTGCACTGGCCGAAGTGCAGGGAACCTACGGCATCGTGGTGATGAGCCCCCGCCAGCCCGGCACTCTTGTGGCCGCCCGCAAAGGCAGCCCTCTTGTGGTCGGCGTCGGTCGAGACGAGCACATCATCGCCAGCGATCCGCAAGCCATCGTGTCGCACACCGACAACATCATCTTTCTCGATGACGGCGAAGTCGCCGTCATCGACGCCTTGAACATCGATGTGTACAACCTGGCCAATCAACCGCAGACCAAGATGGTCGAAGAGGTCGAACAGGCTGCCGAAGTGAACATGGCCGGCTTCGGGTCTTTCCTGGAAAAGGAAATCCACGAGCAGCCCAGCAGCCTTACCGAGGTCATGCGAGGCCGCATCTCCGGCGACGGGCGGATCACTCTCGGCGGGCCGGACCTGACCGCCGATCAGATTGCCGGGCTCGACAACATTTTGATTATCGGATGCGGCACCGCTTACTACGCCGGAATGTACGCCAAGTACGAACTCGAAGATCTGCTTGGCATACCGGTTCAAGTCGAGCATGCAAGCGAGTTTCGCTACCGTCACGCCGCCTACTCACCGTCCACGTCACTAGCCATCTTCATGAGCCAGTCGGGCGAAACAGCCGACACGTTGGCTGCGCTGGAAGAAGCCAAGCGCCGCGGCGTGCCGACCATGGGCATCGTCAACACGGTCGGGTCCACCCTGGCCCGTTCGGTTTCCAACGGTGGTATTTACCTGCACGCCGGCACCGAGGTTTCTGTGGCCAGCACCAAGGCCTACAGCTCAATGGTCGTGGCGCTGTTGATGTTCGGCGGCTTCCTGGCTGATCGTCGAGGGCAACGTCTGGGCGACATTCGTGTTTTGGCCGAGGATCTGGTCAACCTTCCGCACGAAATTGAGCTGTGCACGAAGCTGTCCGACCCGATCAAGGCAATCGCCGCTGAGATCGCCGGGCATAGCAACTGGTTCGTGCTTGGCAGAGGAAACCTTTTCCCGATCGCCCTCGAAGGGGCACTGAAGGTGACCGAGGTCAGCTACATCCACGCCCAGGCATTCCCGACGGGCGAAATGAAACACGGTCCTATCTCGCTGATAGACGAAGGGCACATCAGCGTGGTGCTCTTGCCCGAAGACAAGCTGCTGTACGACAAGTCGATCAGCGGCGTCCAGGAGATTAGAGCTCGTGAAGGCAAGGTCTTGACCATCTCAAGTCGGCCGGCGCTTGAGCATTCTGACTGGCACATCACGGTGCCCATGGTTGGTCACCGCGTGAGCGGCCTGGTGATGAACTGTTGTCTGCAGCTGCTGGCACTTCACGTGGCCGAGAAGCTCGGGCGTGACACCGACCGCCCCCGCAACCTGGCCAAATCCGTCACGGTCGAATAGCCGACGGTGAAATTGCTCAGGCCGATGGTGGCTTGAACAGACTGTAGACAGACCAGACGCCGGCCAGGAAGCCAAGTACTGCGATTGTGTAAACGACGAGATCGGTCATTCGTTTCCTTCGTGGTTATTGACTCGTCACTTGCTAGTCCGAGCCTGTCTGGGGTATGTCCGTCTTTCTCGTGCCCGCCAGTTCGGAGAGAATACGCTCACGGGCGCCTGGTCGTCCGCTCACAGCCGTGAGAACTCGCTCGACAAACTGATCTTCAGAACCTCGAAGGTCCAGCACCGGGCTTCGTTGCGCAGCCTTTGTCGCCCACCGTGAGACATGGAGGCCGGTGGGTGCTGCGGCAAGAATAAACAAGCAAATCGCCAACTGGGGTAGGCGAGGGTCGTTGTCCGCCAAGCCTGCGAGGCTAAAGCCTGCGCCCAACGTAGCTGCTAGCAATAGTAGGAAAACGAAAGGATGCGCCTTTTCGCGATCTTCTTCTCGCTCAACCAGAATGGCTCTCAGCATTAACGTGCCACAGAGCCCTACCGAGGCGATGAAGACCTCGGCCCCCGACCCGAAACTGGCAACAGAAAAGACGCCCCCGAAGGGCTGAAGCTTCTGATCTTTGATTAGCGCAACCATCAGAACGGATATAGACGCTGGGGTCACGCTGTAGTAGAGATAGCGTCTGTAGTCCGACCAGGTATTGGGAAGATCCCTCGACCAAGCTCGCAGCCAATCCTTGATTTGGCTAGGCAGTTTTTCGGTAAATGAATTCTTCGCTGAAGGTTGTTCTTTAGCTGACATGATGGCATCGGCGGTGGGAAACTATTGGTCGAGGTGACCAACAGTGGTAGCGCCAGCTCACGTAAGTTAGTCGCTTATCTGTCTGGGGCTGGGAATGATCAAGCAAGTGAACAGTTGGACGGGCTTGGCGCTTGGTCAGGCCTTGGTGTGATTCCGAAGACCACGGCCTGAATTCGACCTCCGAGTCGAGGCTGACTCTTGGCATAGTCCGTCTCAGTAGCGACGCTGGACCATGTCCAGGAAGACTTCAAGGTCGGTCAAGTCGGGTTTGGCTCGTTGGATGCTATCGGCCTCCACCTTGACTCCAGCCCCGTTCAAGGCTTCCCATTCAGCCAGCCCGTCGGCTACGCCTCGCGGCTTGCATTGCATCCATCTGCATCCTCTACATCTCGGGTGAGGTGTCGGCCGGGATCGGCGAGAGGTTGCGGGCCATAGGACGCTTCTAGCTGTGCAATCCTGAACACTCTGTCCGTCTTAACGCGGAATGCCCTGTGAAACAGGTGGTTATCAGATGTAGGTACTTCAAACCTTTCGGGGAGCTGTGGTGACGTGCTAATAAGGTTACGCGACATCCACCCGCCAAACTGAACGGTCAACCATGAGTCAGATGCAACGTGCCCGTCTTATTCCTGTTTCTGGAATCAGCGGAAACGCCGAAGCCGAGCAGCGAGCAACATCTGCATTGCTAGCTGTCATGAGTACTGTTCGAGACTTTAGCAACGAGATTCTGGGGAGCCTGGGAGCTTCACGGGCTAGCAAGGCAATCGTCGAGACGTTCATCGAGGTAGAGATCAAACTTGCCAACGGCTCAAAGGTCCGGCCCGATGGCCTCATTCGGGTGAGTTACGGCAAGTCGGAGTGGACGGCGCTTGTCGAGGTCAAGACAGGGTCGGCCGAGCTGGGCGCAGATCAGTTGAACAGCTACCTTGCGGCAGCGAAGGAGGTCGGAGCGGATGAGGTGATCTCGATCTCAAATGAGATCGGTATCGCTGGCGCTCACCCAACCCCCGGCCTCAAAGTCAGATCAAACTCCCGTGTTAAGGTTCAGCACTTCTCCTGGAGTCGGGTGCTCTCGATCGCCGTGCAGTGCAAGGAACATACCGGCGTTGACGATCCCGAACAGTGTTGGATCTTAGGGGAGCTAATCCGATATCTCGAGCACCCTTCATCCGGCGTAACCAGCTTCGACGATATGGGACCTAGTTGGAATGAGGTTCGAGATGGGGTACGCCAGGGAACACTGCTAAAGACCTCGGATGCACTTGACAACGTTGCCACCAAGTGGGATGAGTTAACCAGGTATCTCGCCTTGCGTCTTAGCGCTGAGACCGGAGTGAGCGTTACGCAGGTCCTACCCCGAACAGAACGAGATCCGAAGTCGAGGCTTCAGAGCTTACGCTCTGATCTGCTAGACAACGGTCAGATGTCGAGTCAGATACGTGTGCCGGGCGCTGCCTCGGACATGGACATCAGTGCTGATCTTCGCTCAGGGCAGATTGTTGTCGAGGCATCGATCGATGCGCCTGAAGACAAGAAAGGGCGCGGTTCTGTCGGGTGGCTCACGAGGCAGCTTGGAGATGCGCCAACAGATCTAAGGATCGAAGCGTTTGCCAAAAACGCTCGAACACCAGCCAGTGCGCTGCTCGAGGCAGCGATCTCTGATTCGAACAATCTAATCACAGATGGGCGAAGCGACATTAGCAGGTTCCGGCTCTCGCTCTACCGAAACGCTGGCAAGAGCAGGCGGTCTGGCGGCCGGTCTCCGGGCTTCATCACGACGGTCAACTCGGTAGTCGACGACTTCTACCAGTTGGTGCTGCAAGATCTAACTCCTTGGGTGAGATCTGCGCCGAAAGTCCAAAGGAAGCCGGAGCTCGACACGTTCCCGCAGCCCGGTGAGCCTCTTCGGCAAGAGTCCGAGTCGTCACCTGTCCTATACAGACGCGCAGATGACCAAGAGCGCTCGGTGGCTGGAGACGTGTCTGCCAAAGCGGAGGACAAATATCAAGACGACGTGGTTGTACAAACTGGCTCTCGTGCGGTCGAACATGAGATCACCTAGACCTGTGGTGACTCTGTCTTTGTCACTGCGAGAACAGGCGTCCGAGGTGGGGTTGGGGGTCCTCAACCCCGGCCAGGCGGAGCAGATGCCACAACAACGCCAGGTTGCTGGAGACGACGGGTTTGCCGATTTCGGCTTCTAAGCCGGGGATGATATTGAGCGTGCGCAGGCTAGTGCACGACACGAACACGCCGTCGCAGTCACCGGCAGCTTCGGCCACCGTGCGAACGCCCTCGGCAATCGACTGGGGCGAGATGCGGGCAACGACTAGGTCGCTTGATTCCAGGAATGATCCGACGGCGCCCACTTCTAGTCCGGCGTTGCGGAACTGGCCGGCCACTGGTTCGGTCACGTCCAGCGTGTACGGGGTGACGATGGCGACTCGGTTGACCCCAAGTGCGTCGAAGGCAGCGATGGCCCCGGCGATCGGATTGGTGCAGGCCATAGCCGGGTGAGCTTGGCGGATGGCGTTGGTGACACCGTCGGTGCCGATCAGGGTGGAGGCCGACGTGCAGCCGTAGGCAATGGCGTCGAACCCGAAGTCAGCGGGCAACAGTCCGGCGGCCGCTGGTAGTCGAGCGGCCATGTCGGTGAGCGTGGTCGGCGTGACTTCCATCTCGTTGGGGATGCGTGAGTGGTAGAAGTCGACCCCGTCAACGTCGATCATGCGGGCTTCCACTTCGAGCGTTTGATCGCTCTCCAAAATGATCATGCCCAGGCGAGCTCGAGCCCCGAACCCCTCATCCACATCGAAGTCAAGTTTGATAACAGTCATTGGAATCCTGCCCGTTAGATAATCGGCAGTTCGGGGGCTGCCCGCCGGCTCAGCAACTCGGCGCCGTCGGCCCGGACCACGATGTTCTCTTCGTGCACCATGGCTTTGCCCGGCGCCCACACCAGGCCCGGCTCCAGGGTGAGCACCATGTTTTCTTGAATGATGGTGCCGTCGGTGGCGGTGTGTGACGGCCATTCGGTGACCTGCATGCCAAGGCCGTGACCCATGCGCCCGACGTCATTGCCCAGCGAACCGTTGGCTTTGAGTACGGCGTTCATGGCTTCAAAGATTTCCGTGGTGGTGGCTCCCGGGCGCACCGCTTCGAGGCCAGCTTCGGTGGATTCCCACACCGCCCGGTAGGCGTCTTTGGCTCCCTGGTCGGCGTGGCCGAATGCGTAGTTGCGGTCAAAGTCGCTGAAGTAGCCGTCTATGGTTGAGCCGGTGTCGAAGATCAACAGGTCCCCAGCGGCGATGACCCGGTCTGAGGGTTGACGGATGATGTCGTCCACCCCGCCCGGTCCGGTAGCTCCAACCAAGTAGGGAACATCGTCGGCTCCTTGGGCCAAGATCTCGGCTCGGAACGCGGCGAAGGCTTGACGCTCGGTCATGCCGATCGACAAGATGTCGCCCATCCGGTCGAAGGCATTGGAAACGATGCCACAGACATGTTTGTGTTTGGCGATCTCGGCTTCCGATTTCACCATCCGCAGAGCGACGATGATGTCGGTGGCGTCAGCGAACGAGGCGAAGCCGCTTATATCAGTCCGCAGACGGTCGACGTCGTTCAACGGCATCCGGACGTGTGTCTCGGGACCCATCGGCAATCCGATGTGTGTCGACTCTGTGCCACCGGCACCGGATTCGCTGGCGACGACTTCTCGCAGGCACTCGGTGAGCAAGCTGATGCCGTCGTCTTCGGGTTGGGGTGATGACCAGGTTCGGATGTCGTCGATCCAGGTAGCGGACATCGACGGTCCGCCAATGGAAGGTATGACGGCTATTGGTTTACCTGTGGCTGGGATAACGGTGAACCACGGCCGGGTCGGGCTTTGCCAGAACGGGGTATGGAACCCGGTGAAGTATCGAACCTCGGGCTCGGTGCAAACGAGGATTGCGGCCAGGTTGCGCTCAGCCATGAGAGCTTGGCAGCGCTCGGTTCGGGCTTGATACTCAGCGTCGGGGAAACCCCGTTCGATGGTGCTCACTGTGTTATTCAGTGTGTTATTCACTGTCTTGCTCACTGTGATCTCATCTCTGGTTACAAGGAGCGGGTTTCTTGGGCGCCATGGTAAAGGACATCGGCTAGAGCGGCGTTGGCTGCTGCTCGGGCCGCTCGGGCGTCGGTGGAGCACTCAGCTATTGGCGGCGATGCCACGACGAACTCCTGACTCGCTAGCTGGCCGCTGATGGGCAGCACATGGTGGGTGCCTCGAACCGGACGTACGTTCCCGGCAAGGAAGCTTTGCATGGCGATGCCGACCCGGCGTGCGCCGCTGCGGTTCGGTTGCGAGCCGTGCACGAGCCACGGGTGATGTAGCGACATTTGACCGGGAGCCAGCTCCAAGTGGACGGCAGCCGTTGGGTCGATGTCGGCCACCTCTTGGCCCCGGGTGAGAATGTTGTCCGAACCGAAGGTGTCAGCGTGATCAGCCCTGGCCTCGTGGCTGCCGGGGATGACTGACACGCACCCGCTTTCCACCGTTGACGGCGTCAGCGCCAGCCAGGCGGTCACGAAGTGATCGGGTTCCAGGCCCATGTAGTAGGCGTCCTGGTGCCAGCTGACATAAGCCGACGAATCAGGCTCTTTGATGAACAGCACGGTGCTCCACAGCGACAGGTCCGGACCCAACAGCGACTGCACACACGACACAATGCGGTCGTTGGTTGCGACATCAGCCAGGAACGGGAAGGCCAAGTGAGCGTTGTTGCGATGCTCGGGGTGCAGGTCGTCGGGGTACTGGGCTTCGGCCCGTTCCAACTCGGCCAAGACGGCGGCGGCGTCGCTGGGAGTCATCACGTCGATTGGAGCCAGCCAACCGTTGGTTTGATAACGCTCTACCTGGTCGGGGCTCAAGCCCTCTGCCTCTACCGGCTCTCCGTACTGGTTGTTGCTGTCCTGGTTCACAGCGGCGATGGTATCGAGCGGTACTATCGCTGGTCAATGACAACAATCGAGATCTCAGCTGACCAACTGGCTCGGCTTCGGGCGGAAACACCGGGCGTCGGCAACGTCGTGCATTTCAACAACGCCGGTGCTGCTCTGTCGCCAAACGTCGTGGTCGAAACCACCGTCGCTCACCTCCAGCGGGAGGCCGCTATTGGCGGCTACGAAGCAGCGGCCGAAGCGTCCCAGCGCCTTGATGCCGTCTACGACTCGTTGGCTCGGCTACTGGGCGCCCGCTCCGATCAGATGGCCGTGATCGAGAACGCCACCCGAGCCTGGGACATGGCCGTTTACGGCTATCCGTTCCAGCCGGGCGACCGGGTGCTCACCGGCCGGGCCGAGTATGTAAGCAACATCATCGGCCTGTTGCAACTGGAGAAACGCTTCGGCCTACAGGTGGTGATCATCGACGACGATGAGCACGGGCAGATCGACGTGGCGCAACTGGAGCGGGAGCTGGCCGACGGTGCCGCCATGGTGGCTCTCACTCACGTGCCCACCAACGGTGGCCTGGTGAACCCGGCGGCCGAAGTGGGCGAGCTGTGTCGTCGCCACGACACGTTTTATGTGTTGGACGCCTGTCAGTCAGCTGGGCAGGTTCCTCTTGATGTTGATGAGATTGGCTGTGACGTGCTGTCGGGAACGGGTCGGAAGTATCTGCGTGGACCGCGAGGGACCGGCTTCTTGTTTGTGAACGACCGAGCCATTGAGCGCATCGAACCGCCGTTTCTCGACTTGCACGCCGCCGAATGGGTCGACGAGCGTGAGTACCGCGTTCGTGACGACGCCCGCCGGTTCGAGAACTGGGAAACCAACTACGCCGGCAAGCTCGGGCTTGGCGCTGCTGTCGATTATGCCCTGGACGTAGGGGTCGAAGTCTCATCTGCCCGACTGTGCGCACTGGCTGATGACCTGCGCTTTGGCCTCGACAGTTTGGCTGGCGTATCGGTTCACGACAAAGGCCAGCGACGGGGTGGCATCGTGACCTTCAAGGTCGATGGTGTGGAGGCGTCGACGGTGCAACAACACTTGGCCGCCAGCGACATGAACGTGTCGATCTCGCCGCCGGGTCACGCCCGGCTCGACTTGCCACACCGCGGCCTCCCGGCTCTAGTGCGAGCGTCGGTTCACTACTACAACGACAGTGATGAGGTCGAACGGTTCCTCTCGGCAATCGAGGCCGTAGTTGTTCGTTAGCAGACAGCGGCTGTTTACTACTGGACAGCTGCTACCTGCTAGTACATAGTGCCTGGTCTACTGACAACGGCAGACTCAGGCGATACCGTTGTCTGTAGTGCGATTCAGCTCTCGACAGTTGACAACAGTTGCTTTGGCCATGCTGGGTTCGTTGGTCGTGCATCAGTTTGCTTACCTGCTTGCTTCGCCACTTTTCGCTGGTCGGCTGGCGGCGCTTGATCACAGCCACCTGTCAACCCAGCAACTACTGGTTACGCCGTTCGCCGTAGCGGCCTGCGCGGCGTTCATCGTGCGAAAGATTCGCAGTCTTGGATTGACGGCCGACATCAGCGCGTCGAGTGTGCTGTTGGTGCTGATCGTCTTGTTCGTCGGCCAAGAAGCCGCCGAATTCGCGCTGCAAGGACATAGTCCGCTTGACGTCCTCACCCATCCGCCGGTCCCTCTTGGGATCGTCCTGGCTCCGCTGGTTGTACGGGTGTTCTTGTTCACCCTCCGCCAAGCTGAGGTCATTCTTGGCTTCCTCTTGGCGCCTCGCCAGGTGGTTGTTGCTGCTAGCTCACGTCTCGTTGCCGTCCCGTGGCAGCGACCTGTGCTGCAGCAACGGTGGCGTACAGCGCCAACCCGTGGTCCACCGATTCTTGACGTTCATTCCCTGTTTGCTCCGTAGCCGGAGTTTGTGAACGAAGCCCGTACGTCAAGAAAGAGAATGTGAAATGAAAGCCTTGAAGCCTGCCGCGGCGCGACCTAGCGCCGCTGCCATCTATGCCCTATTCGCCGCGCTCGCGCTGGTGTTGTCGGCCTGCGGAAGCGATTCAGTCGACGCCGCTGGAAGCGATCACGCCGACCATTCAGACCATTCCGAACAAGGGGATGATCACAGCGACGGTGACGACCATGGCAGTCACGGCGACGATGGTCACGGCGACCACGCCGTTGTCGAAGTGCCGGAGGCAATGACTGTTCCCGCTGTCGCCATTGAGGCCGTGCCGGACGCCAAGAAGGGGGCCAACGTCTCCATCTCGCTAACCGATTTCCAGATCAGCCCGGAGAATGCCAGCACCGAACCGGTCGACGGTCAGGGGCACATGCACATCTACGTAGACGGTGAACGAGTGATGCGGTTCTACAACACCGATGTGCATCTCGACAATCTTGAACCCGGCGAGCGAGAAATCATGGTTGAACTGAGCGCCAACAATCATTCGGCCTATGCCGTTGACGGCCAGCCGATTCGTTCCATGACCACTGTTGACGTGCCCGAACACGACGATGAGGGTCACAGCATGGAACATGGTGATGGGGTGAGCGCCGCTGAGCCACTTCCCACTATCTCTATTGCGGTCACTGACGATCCGAAGTCGGGCCACAATGTGGCCATTGAAGTCACGAACTTCACCATCACGCCGCAAAACGTGAACACCGAACATGTCGATGGTGAAGGCCACTTGCACCTCTATATCGACGGTGAGCGCAAGGGTCGACTCTACGGACTCAACACCCACCTGGCCGGACTGGATCCCGGCACCCATGAGATAGCAGTCGATCTGAGCGCCAACGATCACAGCACCTACCTAGATGGCGATACCCCGATTTCGGCATCAACCACGGTGGAGGTAGCTGGTTAGTTGTAGATCCTCTTGCGTCTGGGCTGGCTCGGGCCGAGACCCAGCCGGTGGCTAGAAACTATCGTCTCGCTGTCGACGAGTGCAGAAAGGCATGGAAGACAGTGGTTTAAATCGTATGGGCCCGCCATGACAACCGTGATTGTGATCAATTCGACGTCATCACCCAGGGGCAGGGGCAATCGTGCCGTGCTGCGATTCGGAGGTGAACAACAAGATGCCGGCCGCCGCGGCGAACACCGCGGTGAAGATCGTTCCGACGTTGAAGATTTCGGCGACGGTTGGCACCTCGTCGGTCACATAGGTAGCGATGGCCCAGGTCATGAAGGCGCCGACCGCGAGCAGGATCTTCGACCGCTTCGTTCGGCTCGACGACGCTAGGACGCGAGACGCCGGTGGTTCCGGGCTGGGCCTGGCCATCGCGTCGGAGATAGCGGCCAAGCACAAGGGCTCACTTCAGCTTGTGCCGGCAACCGGGCAGGGTGCAAGGTTTGAGCTCCGCCTTCCAGCCGTCGAGTAACTGGCGGCGTGCCCGGTCAGCGGCGGGGAATGATGCGATGCAACTGGCCCGCCCAGTTGACGGTCAGCAGTTCCCCGTTGTGGTCGGTGCCGAAGCTGGTGACTTGGCCGACATCGGCCAGGTCGTCGCCATGGTCTAGCTGGTCAACGACCGAACCGGTTTCGGGGTCGCCGTCAAGCCGGAAGCTGCGGACGAAACTCTTGCACCAGTCCCCAAAGAAGTAGTGCCCGGTGAATTCCGGTATGGCTGAACCGCGATAGACCCGGCCGCCGGTCACCGAGCAACCCTGCTCGTGTTCCACTTGGAGGACGGGAATGGTGCGGCCAGCCGTCGTGCAACTGGATCGGAAGCAGCGGTCGCCTTCCATTTCCCGCCAGCCGAAGTCGGTGCCTGCCCCGTCGAGGCCGACCACGTTGATCTCTTCAAACGAGTCCTGGCCGACATCGCCGATGTACACCAACTGTTCGGCCGGATCGATGGCAAACCGCCACGGGTTGCGCAGGCCGTACACCCAGATCTCGCTGTTGAACGGGTTCCCATCCGGCAGCGCGTACCCGGCCTCAGTCGCCGACACATCCAGTCGCAAGATAGTTCCCAGTGGATTGGTGGTGTCCTGCGCTGGTTCGCCGCCGGAACCGCCGTCACCGACAGCCACATACAGCAGGCCATCGGGCCCGAACTCCAGGTGGCCGGCGTTGTGTCGCTCGGCCGGTTGATCGATGGTCAACAGAATCTCCATTGACGTTGGGTCGGCCGGAGGCAGCGGGCTCGGTGGCCCGGCGGTGACGAAGCGCCCTAGGACAGTGTCGCCTTCGGCGTTGGTCCAATAGGCGTAGAACCTCCCGGTGGCTTCGAATGTCGGGTCGAAGGCCAGACCCAGCAGTCCTTGTTCGATACTGGACGAAAGCAACGTTGCCGGGTCGGTCAGATCCAGGAAAGGCTGCTCCGACACCTCGCCGGTGATGAGATCCACCGATTTGACCATGCCTTCCCGCTCGACAACGACCAGATGGTCTGTGCCAGGGACGGCGGCCACGTGCACCGGTTGGTCGAATCCGTCGGCCAAGAGTTCGGCGTTGAGGCCGAGTAGCGAGTCGAGGGGAGCGGTCGTGGTAGTCGTTCCGGTGGTGGTTGCCGGCGACGCAGCGTCGTTCTCAGCCGATTGCTCGGCCGACGAATCGGAGGTTGGCTCATCCGTGGTCGATTCGGTCGCGGCCGTTGCGGCTGTAGTTATCGAAGGCAGGGTTGAGCCTCCGGTCTCGTCTAAGCCGGTTGATGTGGCATCGTCGGCCACGCAGGCTGCTACCGCGAACGGTAGGAGAAGCAGTCCCACCGTTCGCTTGATGGTTCGACTCATAGCTCGTCCTCGGTTGGGATGGCATCCTCGTTGTATCGACCGTAGAAGTTCCACAGGATCCATCCTCCGCCTCGCTTTTCCACCTCGTTGATTTGAGCTTTGACTTGATCGGGCCGGTACTCGAACGCCTGGAGCCACGGCCGCATCGACGTGGCCGGTGACAGGCGGGGGATGCCACCGTCGAGGGCATGAGCCACCACCGGGCCAGGGTGCTCGTTGGGGTCTTCGAGGCCGATCCAGCCTGGGCCGTAGTGACTGGGGTAGATCATGGGGCTAACAGCGTCGACCGAAGCCGACACCGCCTCCACCGTTTGGCCGATGCCTTCGTCAGTTGGACTCGACATCACCACGCCGAAGATGGCGGCCGACACCGCGCACCCCTGAGTGGCCAGCTGCGTTCGGGCCTCGGCCAGGAAGGACCCGATTACCTCTGCCCGTTCGTCGATGGTGGCCGGGACCCGGCCCAGGTCCCGCGCCTGTTCAGCCGCCCGGCCTTCAGGGAAGCGCACGTAGTCGAACTGGATTTCGTCGAAGCCGAGTTCGCACGCTTCGGTGGCTAAGGCCAGCGGATACTCCCAGTTGTCCTGATTGGCGGCGTCGACCCAGTCAGCGGCCAGTTGCGCTTCGGGTACGGCGTCGGTCCAGAGCCGGTCTTCAAAAGTGACGATGCGGGTCACGGCGTACAAGCCTCGATCTTGAGTCTTAGCCAAGAGTCCGGCCGGGTCGTAGGTTGGTTCCACTGCGCCGATGGATTGGGCTAGCTCGACGTTGGATTGGTAGAGGACCCGATCGTTTTCGTCTTTGGTGTCAAAGACCAGGGTGTTGACGGCTGATCCATCGGTCATGGCCAGTAGTGCGTCAAAGCGGACCGGGTCGGAGGCTACCTCGGCTGACACTCGCAGGCCCCTCACCGTAAACGGGGTCAGCTCGATCGAGGTGTCCGAGCTTGATTCGCCGATCATAAGCGTGGTCGGTATCCACGCCGGTCGAGTCACAGTGACCGTCTCACCGGGGGTGACGGCGATCGAGAAACGACCGCCGTCGTCGGTTCGCGTCGAGCCGTCTGCGGTAGTCAACGCCACGCCGGCCAGTGGTGAGTCGTCAACGGCCGAAACCACCATGCCGGAAAACTCAACCTGTGGGGTCTCGGGCACAGTTGTTTCGTCGAGGGTGGCGTGGGTGGCCGCCGTTGAGGTTGGAGCGGCGGGCGGAGGCCGTGTCGTGCCGTTCGATACCGTCGTCTTGGTGGGTGCGTCGGCCTGATCGGCCGCCGAGAAGTCCACAACACCGCATGCCGTCATCACCAAGACGAACGCGGCAACCGACATCGATCTCGCCGCCCGACGAATCCGCCTGTCGCACACGGGTTCGATCGTATCGGCGGCTGACGGTGGCTGGTCAAAGTCGCTGGATGACGTCAGAAGTCTCGACGGGCCGACGGCTGATCGTGGCATCGAGGCCGCCTACCGACTCGACCTGCTAGCTAGCCGCCAGTGACTTGCCTCAGGACGACTTTTAGTCCACACTCGCCCGGTGGCAGCGGTACTCGGCCTTCTGGCCGCTATGTCAATCGGGATGTCCGACCTTTTCGGACGCAAGGTGATTAACGCATCGACGGTGGTCACCGCCGGCTCCAGCATGCAGATCTTCGGGTCGGCGGCCATGGTGGTGGTGGCGGCGACGTCCGGCAGCCGGTTCGACCTTGGCGACTTCGCCTGGGGGTCGTTGTCCGGCGTTGGCATCGGGGCAGGAGTTTGGTTCTACTACTCGGGGTTGGTGGCGTCCAGCTCGGCCATTGTTGCCCCCATCGTGGCTTCGCTCGGCGCCCTGGTGCCGTTCGCCTACACGGTGATCCGGGGCGACACCGGAACCTGGATTGCCTTAGTGGGCGCGGCGCTCACGGTTAGTGGTCTGGTGTTCGTGACCGGCGGGTCAGTATCTCGAGAGTCGCTGAGGTCCGGTTTACTATGGAGCGTCCTCGCCGGGCTTTCTTATGCCCTCGGCGGTATCGGATTTGTGGAGGCGTCAGGGGGCTCGGGCTGGTGGCCGGCTGTGAGCCAGCGTGGCACTGCGGCGGTGCTCATGGTGGCTGTGGCGTTGGCCCACCGGGTGTCTCCGCTGCCTCCGAAGTCGCAGTTGGGTAACGCCACCGCGTTGGGTGTTGTCGTTGCCCTCACCTCCACCCTCTACCTGGCGGCACTGGGCCTGAACCCTTCGATCGGGGTTATCGCGGTCTCGGTGTTCCCGGCGTTCAGCGTGCTGATCGGGCGCACCGTTTTTGCCGACGCTATTCGTCCGGTCCAGATCCTGGGAATCGCGTTGGTGAAAGGAGGTGTGGCCGCTGTCAGCGTTGGCTAGGTGTTCGGGCTAGGGGAGACAACCGGCCCGTCTTGGCTCGATTCTCACCGGACCGATACCGTTGGGCATCATGTCGAACCCTGCGGTAGCCACCCCTGTCGTCGATTGCCTGCAGTACTCCAACTGGAACGAGGAGATCTTCCGGCAGTTCGCCGCCGCCCCAGTGCACGCTGTTCACGTCACCATTGCCTACCACGAATCGTTCCGGGAGATGGTGCTCAACCTCGAAGAGTGGAATCGCTGGTTTGAGCGGTTCTCGGATCTGATCGTTCCGGGACGAACCGGTGATGATGTTCGTCAGGCGGCGGCCGACGGGCGCACCGCCATCTTCTTCGGTTTCCAGAATCCCTCACCGATTGAAGACGATGTCGGGCTGGTAGAGATCTGCCACACGCTCGGCATCAGGTTCATGCAGCTCACGTACAACAACCAGTCGTTGCTAGCCTCGGGCTGCTACGAGGACAACGACACCGGCGTCACCCGGTTCGGTCGCCAAGCCATCGCCGAAATGAACCGGGTTGGCCTGGTGGTCGACATGAGCCATTCCGGTGAGCGTTCCACCCTGGAAGCCATCGAGATTTCCGAGCGGCCGATCGCCATCACCCACGCCAACCCGGCGTGGTGGCATCCGGCCCTGCGCAACAAGTCCGATGACGTGCTTCGGGCGCTGTCAGCCTCCGGGGGGATGTTGGGCTTTTCGCTGTACCCCCATCACCTGGCCGACTCCGGCGATTGCACGCTGGAGTCGTTCAGCCAGATGGTGGCCGAGGCGGCCGAACGGTATGGAGTGGCCCATCTCGGTATAGGCTCTGACCTCTGTCAGGACCAGCCGGACTCGGTGGTCACCTGGATGCGCAACGGACGTTGGACCAAGGTGACCGACTACGGCGAAGGTTCGGCATCCAACCCTGGATTCCCGCCTCAGCCCGACTGGTTCGCCGACAGTACCGGGTTGGCCAACATCGCTCAGGGATTGGCCGATGCGGGCTTCAGCGCCGATGAGGTTGACGGTTTGATGGGCGGCAACTGGCTGCGCTTCTTCGATGAGTCGTTCGGGCCAAGAGGCAGTTGACGCCGTGAGTATCGCCTCTTCTGAAACCGTTCCCGATGACGGCTGGCCGGCCGAAGCGCCGTTGCGCCCACCCTCGCAGGTGATGCGCCTGGCCCGAATGGGTTGCTCGTTTCCCACCCGGCTGAGCTTCTCCCGGTCGCTCATCCGGGCACTGGCCGACGAAGCCGCCAAGCAACCCGAACCGCTAGTGCGCTGCGAGCGATGGGAGATTGATGACGACGGGTACGGGCGAGCTGTGTACAGCCTGCCCTTCGCCGGAAGCACCTACAGTCTGGTGGCGTTCTCCTCCCCACTTGAACCTGAGCAACGCACCGACCGGGTGATCGCCGTGGCCTGGGACAGCGCCTTTGTCTTGTTTGACGGTATCCCCACTGACGCCGACGTTGATCGCCTGGCCGCTAACGTCCCCCGCCAGGAGGCGGGCCGGATGTCGGCCAACGAGCTGACGCTGAGCCGAGCCAACAAGTCGGTTCGGTTCTTCGAACATGTGGTGGAACGCTTGGCCGTTGGTCAACAACCTGACCCAGAGCTGCTGAACTCGATCGGCTACCTGATGCGCACGACGGCGGTGTACTCGAACGGAAAGTTCGGGTTGTCCGATCGGGCCAAGTTCGCCGACCGACAGTTGATGTCCGACCCTTTCCGGGCCGAAATGCTGACCGTTTGGCTGATCCGTATCTTCACCGTTGACCTGGTGGAACACGTCGCCCGCTGCCGTGCTCGGTCAACGGCGACGACTCTCGACCCGAAGCTGCGGCGCCACCTCGGGATCGGTAACTCGACCGGGCTGGGTATGGCCCCGTTCCTGGTTGACCATCCGGCCCTAATCAATAACTGGGTGTTGGCCAAAGAGACCGCACTCGCCCGAGTGCTGGCCGTCGACGCCACCGCTGTCACCTCTGGCCAGAGAACTCGCCTGGCGTCACTGGTTGATCGGGCAGGCCGCCATCTGGCGCAGTGGAGCACCCAAGACGTACGCCTCTCCGAACGGCTGGTTCAACTACGGAATGAGGTTGAGCAGCTGGCCCGTCTGGTTGACGCCGCCCACTGGCCCGACGCCAACGGCGGGTCAGCCTGGCAGCAACTGTACGACTGGTCGCACACCAAATCAGTGGAATGTCAGGAGCTGGTGGTGGCGCTCCTTATCGAGCTCCACCCGGAGCTGGCCGACGGACTCACCGGGTGTATGGAAGCCGGGGCCCCGGCCAGCCTGGACCCGTCGATGTCAATTGCCGAGCTGGTTGAGTTGCTGCACAGAGACTGGGAATGGGCGCTGTCCATCGACTTCTCCGACCGGACGGAAACAACTCTGTTCTGGTACACCTCCGAGGAGCGCCTCGAGCCTCGCATTGGCGACCGCTACCGCGAAGACGGTGCCGAGCTGGAGCGTCCGCTTGACATCGCCCGGAGAGTTTCGGCGCTGCGAAACGACCTGTCGGCCTACAGGGCTGAGTTAGAGACGTCGGAGTCGACTGACGATGGTGAGTCCATGGGTTTGGCTCGTTTCCTGATGCGCCATCGCGAACATCGGCTGGCGGTTCAACGCGTTCAACTTCTGGCTCGGCACCCGTACGGCGAGATTCAAGACAATCTGATCTGCGTTGACTGCCTTCCTATCGATATGTTGCGTTGGAAATTGGCATTCTTCGGGGCCTCCAAGTTCGACCCCAAATCCGACTTGTGGACGCGCATCACCCTGTTTCAAGGAGCTCCATTTCCGGACGAACTCGCCGACCTGGACGAACCCGACGATTGGTGGCTGCCCGTCCTCACCGCGTGAACCTCCCCGGCCGCTGGGCCAGCTGACTGCAGTCTGTCTAGACTGTTGGCAAAGCAACTGGTTGGTTGATGGAAGAGGCAGGTGGGTTGTGTCCAGGGGATCGGGGCAAGCCGGAGATAGGGATGTGTGGGTTGGGGCAGTCGTTGTCGCGCTCTCACTATTGGTGACTGGATGTGGGCTGCTGGCCGGTGGCGCCGACGCGACCGAACCGGTCGCTGAGGTAGCCGACGAATCGGCGCAGCTGCAATCGTCGGAACTGGTTGACAGCGGTGACACCGATGATTCCGAAGAGAGTCCGACTTCCGAGGTAGAGGCCTACGACCGTCTGGTTGCTCGAAGCCAACTCGATGACGCTGATGACGCTGATGACGCTGTCCGATCGCCCACGTCCGAAAACACAATTGACGAAAAGCCGGTCTCTACTACCGAACAACAATCCACCTCATCGTCATCATCATCCGTAGTCGAAACCTCCGCCGTCCAACGATCAAGTACCACTGGATCGACCACCACACGCCCGACTTCGACCACTAGAAGGACCACCACGACACGCTCATCCACGTCCGTTTCAACATCAACAACTCGCTCGAGCACAACGTCGACGACCACCACCACCACCACTAGTCGGCCTACGACGACTCCAACAACACGACCAACCACCGCCAGTACGGCCTCCACCACGACTACAACCAAGGCACCGGACCCGCTGGCCATGTCCTACGGCGCTGCCGGAGCCGAGATTAGAGGCGACGTCACCGCCGCCGGAGCTCCGGTACCCGATGTCCAGGTCGATCTGTTCATCGCTCTGTCGGCCCAGCAGCGAGGCGAGTTTCTCGGCTATGCCACCTCCGGCGCCAACGGCGCATGGACCTTCGGTGCTTTGGACAGCGGATGTTACATCATCGTCGGCGTTGCCCCCGAAGGCCGGGTGTTCATTGGAGGATCACGGTTCAAGCAACGCCACATTTGTAATGATGCGTAGCCATCTGCTCTGACGCGGCACACTGTTAGGCGTGATCTGCTCCACCTCTGAGTGCGTCGAAATGCTGTACAAGGCGGCGCGCGGCGCCACGTTCTGCGTGGCTTCGGCCAAGGACGCGGCCCGAGCCGCGGTATGGATGCAGCGCAGCAAGCCGCTACGAGCGGACGGGATCGAAGGCTTCGCCCTGATGCTGGAGGCAATCGCACACGGTCCTGCTGACGTGTCATCGTTGATCGAAGAGATGGTGGGCCAGGACACGATTGCTGCCAAGGGCGGCTCTGTCATAGACGTCGGACCCTGCCTGGTTGATGCGCTGGTTGCAGAACCGACGTGTCGAACAGTAGTGGCCGACCATGTCGGCGGGGCTCCGCTGATGATCGGCATGCTCTTCGGGCCCACAGCACCAACAATGCCGCCGACAATCGGCTCGCCCCGACTCGAAGTAGAGCAGACAGATGATGGGCCAGCCCAAGTAAAGGTGTGGCTGACAGCCGACAACGGTGAGGGCGCAGCGGTGCGAATTGGTTCGACGTTGCGATCGTCGTCAGAGCTAACAGTTAACGCTGGTCAGGTCGACGTTGACGAAGAGCTGTGGGAACAAGCCCGACAGCTGGCGGCAGCAACATATGTGCCTAGCAGCGAGGCATCACGACAAGGCGCCGGCGCAGGCCTGACCGACAACGACTAAGTCGCCGATCCAGAGGGTCGGCTTCACGAGTTTGTTGTACAAACTCTTGGGCTTTGGCGGGTTTGCTGGGGGTCGGTTTTTGTTGGTTGATCCAGAGGATCGGCTTCACGAGTTTGTTTCACAACTTGAGATGTTTCCACTGGCGACGGCACAGCCGTCAAGGGTGACTGGATAAGGTTCTTCCGGCGTGGAAAGATGGGGGAAGATCGAGGCAGTAGGGAGGGTCTGATCTTGGTTGGCGGAATGTCAGCTCGTGTCCCAACGAGCTTGCGCACAGGGGTAGGCAAGTCGAGCGTGACCTCGGTTGTCGCTATGGCTATGGCGGTGTCGTTATCGGCCTGCGGTGGCTCAGCCGATGGCGACGACGAGGAAACCGGTGCCGGGGTTGGTGAGGTCGAGCAAGTCGAACAAGTCGAAGAGCCGACCGACGTCGAACAAGACGGTGACGAGGCGACCGAACTCGAAGACGAAACCGAACTTGCAACTGAACCCGACGACGAGTTGGAACAGTCTGCAACCGGCGAATCCGAAGACGACGAACCGGAAGAAACCGAGTCGCAGGGCGACGACTCTGAGTCCGAAGAGAACGAAGAGTCCGAAGACGACGACCCTGAGAACGACGAATCCGAAGGGGACTCGGACGGCGAGGGGGGAGTCGAAACTGCTGCTCCAACGTCCACTTGGCTCCGCACAGCTGAACGAGGCGACGGAGGTGAACACGTTGAGGTCCTCCAGGCGCGACTGAACGAGCTTGGCCTGGCTGCAGGCAACCCTGACGGTGACTATGGGCGTAAGACCGAGCGAGCCATCAAGGGCTTCCAGCGGCTGATTCGGGTCGAGCCGACCGGCCGTGCTGATCGGGTCACCCTGAACTATCTTGACGACTTTGTCTACGAGGGGCCCGTCGTCACGCCCGACTCGTCCAGCACCGAGGTGACCGAACTGCAAGAACGCTTGGCCTCCGGGCCTTTCGATCCGGGCAAGCCCGACGGGGAATACGGAACTGCCACCACGCAGGCCGTCTGGGCGCTGGAAAAGATTGCCGACATCCCACTTGACGGCGTGTGGGGTCCACTGGATGAGTGGGCTTGGGAGGAACTGAATGCCGGGCGGATCGGCCGTCCGGTGAAATCCAATGAGCAGCGCTGGGTGGAGGTCGATCTCTCCCAGCAGCTGATGAAAGTCTATGAACCGGGAGACCCCACTCCGGTGCTGGTCAGCCACGTCTCAAGCGGAAGCGGCGTTCCGTGGGAGAACGAAGACCACAGCGGCAGCTCGGTCACCCCCAAAGGCGATTTTCACATTCAGCGCAGGATCAGTGGCTGGCGAGAGTCGAGCTTGAACATCGGTCGGCTGTACAACCCGCTGTACTTCGTGGGCGGCATCGCCTTCCACGGTGCACTTTCGGTTCCCACCTATCCGGCCAGCCATGGTTGCGTGCGAGTACCGATGCACATTGCCGACTACCTGCCCGCAGAACTGCCTAACGGCACCCCTGTTCACGTCATGGCCTGACGGTTGCCTCGGGAGAAGCTGCTGTACGCTCGCTCGGTGAACTCAGCCCCACCGATGACCCTGCGACGTCTGGTACAGGTGTTGCTTGTCGTCGCCTGCGCGGGCCTTGCGGTCGTGTCGTTGCTGCGGCTCGTCAGTTTCGACAACCCTTGGCTACACCTCCTTGTGCCGTTGGCGCCTGTCGGGCTGGCGCTGTCGTTGCTCGTCCTGTTTGCGCTGGCGTCAGGCCCGGTTCGACTAGCCGGTCTAGTCGGAGTGGTTTTGGCCTCACTTTTGGCCTCACTTTTGGCACTGCCCGGCACGCTCATCCCTCGAACTGGCTGCGACAGCCGGACGGCTTCTGCCAACGCCGTGACGGTGTTCTCACACAACGCGTCCTACGAGGTATTCGACGCCGAGCGAGTAGCGGCCGAGGTTGAAGAGTCCGGGGCTGACATCGTGCTGTTGCAGGAGGTCGATCCGACCATGACGGCCGCCCTCAACGATGCATTGGTATCACCGTTGCCTCATGTGGTGTCAGGCGCCGGCAGCCAGACGCTGAGCCTTTCGGTTCTGAGTCGATGGCCGATCGCCGATGTTGTCGACTCAGTGGTCGGTGACGATACTTTGTTGCCGGGCCGCTGGACCGATGAAGTCAACCCGATGCTGTTTGTATCGGTCGAAACTCAACTCGGCCGTCTTCGCCTGGCCAACGTCCATCTCAGTGCTCCGAGATCGGTTGAGCTAGTGCAACGGCGGCGGAGTGAGATGCCAGTGGTAGTTGATCAACTGGTCGCCTGGCGCCAAACCAACGAGTCGGGCCTCCCCGATCTGATGATGGGCGACTTCAATGCCTCAGCGAGTCATGCAGACCTGCGTTCTCTGATGAGCTCAGCCGGATACGCCGACGGCCACCGTCTGGCTGGCTGCGGACTTGGAACGACATGGTCACCGCTGGCCGCTGGGCCGGGCGTGCTGGCACTGGATCATGCTCTGATCAGAGCCGACCCGGATGAGCGGAGGTTTACCGTTTCCACCTTTAGAAGTCACCGCTATGGCGGTAGTGACCATCGGGGGATCTCGGTGATTCTTGAACCCCGGCCCGGGTGACAGACAGCGGCGAATCTCCCCTTGCCAACGACCGATCGAAAGCGGTATGTTCTCTCGGATGAGCATGGCAACAATAGCTGATTCCTATCATGCCAACGGCTACGTCGGGGCGGTAGAGATCACTACGCCGCAAGAGGCGTCGACCCACCGTCGAGCTCTGGAAGAAGCCGAGTCACAGCTCGGCCCACTGCACTACATCGACAAGGTGCACACTGTGCTGATGTCGGCGTGGGATCTGTGCACCCGTCCGGCGGTGCTGGACCTGGTCGAGGAGATGATCGGCCCCGACATCTTGCTGTACAACTCGACGTACATCATCAAAGAACCGAGCACCGCAGCCAAGATCAACTGGCACCAGGACCTGACCTACTGGGGCCTGTCCGACCCCGACGCCCAAGTGTCGATGTGGCTGGCGCTGGCCCCTGCCACCGCCGAATCGGGCTGCATGCGCATGGTGTCCGGCAGCCATCGCCACGGACAGTTGGAGCACGCCACCGGATCCAACGACGGCAACCTGCTGCTGAAAGGCCAGTACATTCCGCAAGCCGATGATCTTGAGGTAGCTGCTGCGGTTTGCTCGCTGGAACCGGGCCAAGCCTCGTTCCATCATGGCTGGACCGTTCACGCCTCGGGGCCCAACCAGTCTGACGATCGACGGATCGGTTTGAACGTGCAATACGTGGCCCCTCACACTCACGTTGGCGCTTCACAAGAGCCCGGAGCATCGGGCACGGCCATTGTGGTGCGTGGCTCCGATCAACACAGCTACTTCGGTCCGGATAAGGCGCCCACCACGAACTTGGACCCCCAAGCGATTGTTCGGTGGCGTGAATTGGATGCCGCCATGAAAGCCAACTTCCAGATCGGCTAGCTGGCCCATCTGGTCCGGCCTACCCGCTCTTCGGGGTAAACCCTGAGATCTTTCAGGGTAGGTGGGGGCAAGAGCCGGGGTATCCCCACTACCACCAAGCACAGTCCTCGATGAGGGTGTAGGTGACGGACGTTTTGAGCCGTTCAGTACATCGCCCTTCAGAGGAGACTGCAATGATCAGCCCCACCCAAGTTCCGGCCCAAGAGTCCGGCCGAATAATTCGAGCCGAGAAAGTGCGCGCTCACGACCCGCCAGCCATGGGGCTGGTTGAGCCGGTGTCGCTGGCTGCCAGGGCCGTTGGTGCCACCAAAATCTACGGATCGAAGTCGACAAAGGTGGTGGCGCTCGACAACGTTTCTCTCGACCTGCCCAAGGGTCGCTTCACCGCTGTCATGGGCCCGTCCGGTTCCGGCAAATCAACGCTGATGCACTGCCTGGCCGGACTCGACACACTGTCCTCCGGATCCGTGCAGATCGGCGACGCCGACCTGTCCACCATGAACGACAAGCAGCTCACCCGACTGAGGCGGGACCGGGTCGGTTTCGTCTTCCAGGCATTCAACCTGATCCCCACTCTCACCGCCGGTGAAAACATCACGCTGCCTCTCGATCTGGCCAACCGCCCGGTCGACGACGCCTGGTTCGATCAAGTCATGGAAGCGGTCGGTCTCCGCAATCGTCTTGAGCATCGCCCTGATGAGTTGTCCGGTGGCCAGCAACAGCGGGTAGCCGTTTCCCGAGCCCTGATCTCCAAGCCGGAGATCATCTTCGCCGACGAGCCGACCGGTAATCTGGACTCGGCCTCCGGCGACGAAATCCTGTCGTTCATGAGGCGGGCCACCGACAGTCTCGGGCAGACGATTGTGATGGTCACCCACTCTCCGGTCGCCGCCACCTATGCCGACAACGTTCTGTTCCTGGCCGACGGCCGCATCGTCGACAACCTGTCCAATCCGACCACGGACTCGGTGCTGGAGCGCATCCGGGCCCTGGGCGCCTGAGTCGAGTCCCATCAACCGGACAACGAACCTGTAGAGGGAACATCATGTTGAAGATCACACTCAAAAACTTGGCCGCCAACAAAGCTCGTATGAGCCTCACCGCGCTGGCCGTCGTACTGGGCGTCGGGTTTGTCGTCGCCTCGTTCATTACCGCCGACGGGCTGCGTGACTCGTTCGGCAACCTGTCCAAGGAAATCGCCTCTGGCCCCGAGCTGGTGGTGCGAGAATCCGACGAGTTCGGAGCGGGCGGTCAACCGAACGAAGCAGTAGTTGAAGCGGTAGCCGCGGTTGCCGGCGTTGAAGCCGTTGAGGGTTCCATTGACGGCTTTGTGCAGCCGGTTCGTGCCGATGGCACGCCGTTGAGCACCGAAGGCCCGCCGCTTGTCGGCATGGCGTTGCACGGTAACGAGGAGCTGTCGAACATTGTCGTGGTCGAAGGATTCGAGCCCGGCCCCGGCCAGTTCGTGATGGACGTCGACTCGGCCGCCGACAACGAGTTTGAGATTGGCGAGAGTTACCAGTTGCTCACCGAGGAAGGGTCGTTCGACTACACATTGAGCGGCCTCATCTTCTTCGGGGAAGAGAACAACACTCTCGGAGCGGTCTTTATGGGCTTCCAGCCTGAAGATCTTCGAACGTTGATTGGTTTGGAGCCTGGCGCCTTCGAGAAGATTCTGGTCTCGACCGCAGAGACGGTGACAGCCGACGACGTGGCCCCTGGCATTGAGGCCGCTTTGTCCAGCGCCCAGATCGACGGCCTCGAAGTGGTCAACCAGCAAACCATCGAGGATGAGAACGCTGCTGAGTTCAACGAGGTCATCGGCATCATCGAAAACGTCTTCCTCGGGTTCGCCGCCGTCTCGCTCTTCGTTTCCATCTTCATCATTTACAACACGTTCGGTGTTGTGCTGGCTCAACGTGTTCGGGAAATCGGCCTGCTGAGAGCGGTCGGAGCTGAAGCTGGTCAGATTCGCCGAGGCATCATTATCGAGTCACTGATGATCGGGGTGCTGGCCTCAGCCATTGGTATCGGTGCCGGTGTCGGGCTGCACCTTGGTCTACTGGAGTTGTTCAGCTTGATCGGTGTTGACTTGCCGTCCACGTCGTTGGTCATTGCTCCTCGCACCATCGTCGCTGGTCTGGCCATCGGCATCATCACCACCATGGTGTCCAGCATCGGACCTGCTCTTCGAGCAGGGCGGGTGAGTGTCGTAGAGGCCCTGTCGGGTTCAACCGGCGGGGACAAGGCCATGACAGCCCGACGTGTTGTCTTCGGCCTAGTCATGGTGACCGCTGGTGTGGCCGTTGGCGCTGTCGGCTTTCAGGGCGTCGGCGGAACAGCCGGCACCATTGCCGCTCTCGGTGCCGGCGCCGTGCTGGTCTTCTTGGGCGTGACGTTGCTGAGTCCGTTGGCCGCAGGTCCGGTGGTTCGTGCTCTGGCCGTGCCCACGGGTCCGATCGCCCGCACACCAGGTCGATTGGCGTCAAAGAACGCGGTGCGCAACCCACGGCGAACCGCCACCACTTCCGGTGCACTTATGGTTGGCTTGTCGCTTATCGCCGCTGCTCTGGTGGTCAGCGAGTCGCTGAAGACCCAGGTGGCCTCGGTCATCGAGGACTCGATTCAGTCCGACTACCTAATCAGCGATCCGCAGTTCAACAACTTTACCGAGCAGGTGGCGACTGACGTTGAGACGCTACCGGAAATCGGGACAACGCTGGCAGTAGGCGGAGCGCCTGCCGAGATGCTGTTGGAGTCGCCGCCGGTGTTGGACGGCGACAGCGAGGGTGCAACCGATAGCTCCTCATTGGGGGAGCTGGTCAACTATTACAACGTTGGTGACTTCGGTGCACTCAACGAGCTGCTGGATCTCGGTATTGATGAAGGTTCGATTGACCCCGGTGATCTGGAGTCGGTGTCCCGAGCGATGATGTTGCCCACCGAGCGGGCGGCCGAGCGTGGACTAGCTGTAGGTGACAGCGTTGACATGACGTTTGCCGACGGTCGAACCGC
>CALKZY010000028.1 GCA_938002965.1 uncultured Acidimicrobiales bacterium
TGCCGGTCAAACGACTCTTGATCTCTGACTCGAACGGTCAGAGCGCCGAGTTCGAACGTTGTCGCATTCCCTTGGATTTTGCGGAGGAGGTGGGATTCGAACCCACGGATCCGTGAAGATCACACGCTTTCCAAGCCTGTACGGGAGTGATGAGGTTTGCTATGGGCCGCCGATCGGAGAAGTTCCAGCACTGGGCAGCGCTGCCCACTATCAAATAACACCGAAGGTGACGGCTATCAGTTGGGCTATCAGTACTCGAACGTCTTTCTCGTGGTCGAGCGTTCGTCGTTGCGCCCTATTGCATCGATTGTTGAGCAGGACAGATTAGACGCTGCGATCATGAATAACATCAGACGATGTGATCCATCATCAGGGCCATCTGCTACCAGAGCGATATCCGATGCACGACTCTGCAGATCCCAGTATCCGGGGCCAGCAAGCGCTCCCAGGTTAGATGAATCACCCAACGCAGGATCACTGATTTGCAGGTTCCCAAGTCTTCCCAGACGTTTCGCTACATCGCACCCGGCTGTCGATGGCTTACCCATTATTCGCCAGATCAACTTCGCTACGTCACCTGCGACCTTAGGCTGATAGCTCGCTTGGAAGCCTGAGAGACTTGGTATAGCGAAACAGCTAGGCGTGGTACCTTGAGGGCACTTACCCCGCTCTAGATCTTCTAGGGTGCAGCAACCCTTAACCGCCACATGGGCGACACTCGGGTAGGTAGGTTCGTATTGACCAAATATCTTCCCCTGCACGTAGGCCGGGCACCCGTATATATCGTTTGCTGTCCAGCGGATCCAGGAACTATTGGACATCTCCTTCAGCCAATCGTTGAAGGTGAGAGCAACTTTTTTCATCCTTTTTCCTTCGTTCCCTGGCATAACAATCTTGAGATTAGAAACATGAGCCAGCGCTACCGGTACGTTGCAGCGACTACCCAGGCTTGATAGCCGGTATCGGCCTGGTCGATGGCTTTGGCCAAGACATGAACAGTTTCGTAGGGGTGAGAGTCATTGGTCAGCCGAATGATCTCCTCAACACAGGCGTCGACGGTGTGCAGGATGGCGTAGGCCTCGGTGGCGTTGTGGACTTCGCCTTGCCATCGGTAGACGGATTCGATGGCCGGCATGATGTTGGCGCTGGCCGCCAGGCGCTTATCGACCAGCATCGCACAGTGGTTTCGTAGCCAGTCGGCATCGGGTGCCGTGATTGACACATCGACGATCAGGGTCATTGGTCGCTCTTGGCTAGGCGGCTGAGTATTGCTTCGGCCTCTTCGGCTGTGCGGGCTAGTGATGCGTGACCGGTGATGATCGGACCATCAAAGGATTTGCCGACCCATCGCCCTCGGCCGGTGACTTCACCGTCTTTGTCCAGTGCGAAGTACATCGAGCCTTTTGATGTCACCTCGCCGTCGAGGCCTCGGTACCAGCCGATGAGTACTTCGTTGTCCCAGAGTCGGAACTCCCCGATCCACCCGAAACCACCTTCTGTGGTTGGTGCAGTTCGCTCGGCCGACAGGTTGAGGTGCCGGCCCTGGTGGTTGGCGTCAACTTGTTGGATTGCGCGGTGTGGTTGTCCGTCTCGCGTGGTTTGCCATCCGGCCCACCATTCGCCTGACATTTCGAGTTCGTCGTTGAGTCGGCCGGCCAGTTCTTCGAGTGAGATTTCGAGGGCGGTGGCGATTCGTACCGCCACGTTCAAAAGCGGCTGTTGTTCGCCGGATTCGTAGCGAGCGACTTGGCGGGCGGTGATGCCGGCCTTCTCTCCTAGTTCGGTTTGGGAGTAGCCGAGTTCGCTGCGTCGTCGTTTGATGATTGCTGGCATGTCCACTTGGTCATTCTCATGCCCAGGAAGTGGCATTTCAAGCGACTAGTGAGTCATGTCATTGACTTTTAAGACAAGCAATGACTAGTGTGTCCTGTGGATGACTAGTTAGTCTTATTGCTGACTAGCTTGACCCGGCGGAAAGGAACACTCGGGTGACCACTCCAACCAGGACCCTTGACACTCTCACATCACAAGACATCGCTGCTTGTGCTCTGGCGTGGGTCTACGAACGTCCTGACTGGCCCCTCAAACGAGCGGTATCGGTCTGGCTTATCGAAGCCGGCTACATCTGGGACATCGAAAACACGGCTGCGCTTCGTGCCATCCACCACCAAGTGCAGATCGTCGCCGGAGTCGCCCGCCGTGCTCTTGAGCAAAAGGCGGCATCGTGAACCCGCTTCGCCTGATGTGGTGGCGGCTGCTGTTCGACCTTCGCCCGATGGTCAGGTTCTTCGCTGAGCGTTTCCCGAAACTGGCCCCGTGGTGTGTCCGGGCCCGCACCGTGCTCCATTGGCTGGTCGGCAACCCGATACAAATGCTCGTCCTCGCCGGCGGTGGTGCAGCCTGGGTCGACTCGTTGCTCCCGGGCCGCTGGTTCTTGTTCTCTGTCCTGGTCACTCACGTCGTGGTCGTCGTCTACTGCCGGATCACATTCGATCGAGGATCGTGGCTGGTCGGCTGGCGCGCAGCGTGGCGCATCCGGCGGCGGTGGCCATCGGAGTGGGCGGCAGTAGCGGCCAAGACTTCCCGGGTCCAGGCCGAGGTCGGCACCTCAAAAGAGCCCATCGCCTCGGCTGTGCTCCGACCGATCGCCGACCACCCGAAACTGTCATGGCTCCCCCGGGTCCAGTGGCCGGTCGTGTCGTGGTGGGTCAGCCCTCCCCCGGGCCGATCATTCGAATCACTCGAAGAGCTGACCGTCGTCCTGGCAGCCAACATCTCGCACGTCTCCGACATCGAGCTGGACTACGAACGAGAAAACGATTCCTACGGCCGCCTCGTCATGTCCTTCCGAGACGTACTCGCCCGAACCTCAACCCCAACCTGGCACGACCCCGAACCCACCGTGACCCTCGGCGACCTGGACGGCGATGAGCTGACCGACGCCCTCGCTGAGTTCGACAACGACCAGGCGGTCGCCTATCCCGCACTGCGAGTTGTCGATGGAGAGGCGTCCTAATGTCCACCATCGAAATCGGCCGGCGCTTCGACAACCAACCGTTAACCCTTCCCTGGCCTCACTGCCCACACCTCGGTATCGGCGGTCAAACCGGATCGGGCAAATCAAGCCTGAGCCACGCCATCATCGGCGCCCTAGCCGACGACGACTCGGTTGCCATTGTCGGAATCGACCTGAAACTGGTCGAACTATCACCCTGGTCCGACCGACTGACCGCCCTGGCCACAACCCCGGCCGAAGCTGACCGGCTACTAGTCGCACTGCGAAACCTCATCCGAACCCGCGCCGAGTTCCTGAAGACCAAAGGCCACCGCAAGTGGCAACGGGGCTTCGGGCCTTGGGTCCTGGTCGTGATCGATGAGCTGGCCGAGCTACAAGCCATCGACGCTGATCGTCTCGCCGACGTGATCGAAACCGGCGAAGGCGGACCCGCTGCCATGCGGGAGGCGAAGAACGGCCAACAGGTCCGCTCGGCTCTACTCGGTGCACTCTCTCGCCTGGCCCGCTTCTGCGGTGTCACCGTATTGGCTGCAACTCAGTATCCGTCAGCTGAGGTGATCGACCAGCAGATCCGCACCCAGCTGACGATCAAGATCATGCTCCGGGTCGCATCCGGTGAGCAAGTGGCGGTCTGTCTCGGTCAAGGCTACGCCTCCACCATCTCCCCGAAGTCCATCGGCCCATCCGAGCAGGGCGGGCTCTGGATCGTCGGCACCGACGATGCGCCTCGCCCGGTTCGTGGCCGTGCCCATTGGGTTTCTGATACTGCGATCGCCAACCGGGTGGCCGCTACTGCTCATCTCACCCCGTCCTATGAATCGGTGTTCGGAAAGGAAGATCCTCATGCTTTCGCGGCCTACTAACCACAGCCGCTCAACCTCGGGTGTCGGGTTGGCGCTGGTCCAGGTGGTGGCCGTGTTTCGGACTGGTTGGGCTTGGGTCGCCCGATCTCGATTGGGATTCATCCCCGGAGGGGATGCGCCGCCTCTCCACGACACAACGGCCCGACAACTGATCGATTGGACGTTCACCCCTACAAGCCCTCCCGCCAGCGCTCCACACTCCGTTGCTGCGGAAACGGTGACTATCGGTGACCTGGGCCCGCCCACCCAACGAGAACAAGTGACGGCGACGATCATCGACCGAGGTTTCATCGTTGAACGGCCAGCTCGTGCGCCGTGGCTGCCGTGGTCTGTCGTACTGGCGGCGGCCGGTGTCGGTTTGGTGTGGTTGACGATGGCTGCCTCGGGGTTGGCCGGCTCTGCGATTGGTTCGTTTGCTGGCGGGTCGACGCTGGTTTGCGGGCTGTTGTTGATCGTCGTCCAGCTGATCGGAGGGTCGAAGCGATGACGGTCAAAGAACGAACCAGACAACCAGATACGACTCGCCCATTCGATTCTGCGGAGGGAGCGGCCCGGAAGCGTCAAGCGATAGGGCAAGCGACCGACAGCGCCGCCGAAGGCGGCGCAGGGCGCTTCTTGGTAAGTACTGCGGTTAACTCTTCAACCCCGGCCAAACGCAAGAACCGACGGATAGCTGCCGACCGAGCACAAACACTGATCCGCCAAACATGTGGAGATCTCAAAGCAGCGAAACGCATCGTGTGTTGCGGCCGGTTCCCGACCGGCAACGGACGCCCAACCATCGCCAAAACCCGAGATAACCGGGCTTACGCCTCCGGGTTGCAGACATGCGGGTCGGTGTGGGCGTGCGTGGCGTGTTCGTTCAAGATCCGCATGAAACGAGCGATCGAGATTGCCTTCGCCGTCGCCGTACATCTCGCCAAGGGTGGCGGTGTTCTGCACCTGGTCGTCACTATGCCCCACCGCAAAGAAGACGAACTGGCCGATCTGTGGTCGATGCTGTCGGATTGTTGGGGGCACGTCACCTCCGGTGGCGGGTGGCAGGCCTTCCGGGACCGTCACGGCGTCATCGGCTACATCAGAGCCGCGGAAGTAACGCACGGCTGGTCTTCCGGCTGGCACCCGCATTGCCACGTCCTCTTGTTCACCGACAAACCCATGTCACCGGTCGTGAACGCTGAGGCGTACTACGAACTACGCCGGGCGGTGCGGGAGCGGTGGTGCAAACGCATGGCATCGAAATACGGGCGCACCATGTCTGAAGAGTTCGGCATTCGAGTCGAACCCGTCAAAGCCGACGAGGCTGAAGGCTCCGGGTCGTACCTCACCAAGGTCGGGTATGAGCTGGCGATGATCGACACCAAAATCGGTCGAGAAGGCGGCCACCGCACACCGTTCGCCATCGCCTATGACGCCTCCGAGACCGGCGACATGGCTGATATCAACCTGTTCCGGGAATGGGTCACCGCTTCGCACCGGAAACGCTCGATCACCTGGTCCCAAGGACTACGTGCTCATTTCGGGCTAGGTGCTGACAAGTCGGACGAAGAACTGGCCGCGGAGGATGCGGGCGGGGAAACGGTCGCAGAGTTCGACCCCGAACTGTGGAAACAAATCGCCAACCGTCGAGACGGAGCACGAGCCCGTTTGCTGTGCGCGTTCGAGGTCGATGACGGGCGCAACGGCGTCCAGGCCGCCGTCGACTACCTGACGGGCCTCGGCTACTCGATCAGAACTTCTTACGCAGGTTCGGTCCCCGTGATCGGCCTGCACCCACCAAACCAACCCAAACCATGAAAGGAAGCCTGCCATGTTGAGCAGCAAACCCATCGATGCGTCCAAGCTCAAGTTCCGGTACTCCGGAGCAACCGAGCACTACGAATACGACCGGGCAACCGAGAAACGGGCCGAACACCAGACCCGTGATGAGAACACCGGCATGCCGGTGTGGAAAGTCCGGTGCGTCGCCATCTACCAAAACGCCGGTGAACATGGCGAAATCACCGTCTCGGTACCTCACCCGGTGCCACCGACAGCTGAGTTCGACTCGTTCATCACGTTCACCAACCCCACGGTGAAGGACTGGTCGATGAACGGCAACCAAGGCCAAACCTGGCACGCCGAAGCCTTCGAAGCTGAAGCCGCCACCGCCCCACCCTCAACCAACAGAACCAAGAAACCCGAACCCACCGCAGCCTAAGAATGCGGCCAACAGGTCACGGCAACCGGGCCGCCGGCCACAACGGCCGGGCCGAGGTTCGAACCCTCGGGTGACCGCCACGAGCCAACCCACCAACCAACAGGAGTAACACCATGGCCAACGTGATGGACCCAACGACCATGCGACTCGTCTACACGATCGCTGAAGCCGCCGAAGAACTACGCATCGGCAACAGCACCGTACGCGAACGCATCCGCATGGGACACCTTCGATCCTTCAAAGACGGCAGCCGCCGGCTCATCGCCCGAGACGATCTGATCGACTACATCGAGAGACTGCGAAAGCAGTCGCCCGAGTTCTGATGGCCAGGCGGCCAACTCAAGAGGGAACGGTCTTTCAGAACAAACAAGGTCAGTGGATCGCCATGATCGAGCTGCCTCGTGGCCCCGATGGGAAACGTCGCCGCCGGTTACGTCGAGCACGCACGAAGAGCGAGGCTAAAGCCAAGCTCGACGACCTGCGCGATGAGCTTCGGAAGACAGGAACCGTCGCTGATGCCAATCGTACGGTCGCCGAGGCGATCGAGACGTTTCGCTCTGGTCGGCCACCTTCCCCAAACGACGATTGGTTACTCGGCCTAGTCCTGAGCGGACTCGGAGGACGGAAGACCAAACGACTCTCGGTCGCCGACTGCGATGCCTTCCTGGCAGCTTGCGCCGAAGGTGCGTTCGGAAACCGTCCGATCGGGTCGACGCACCTTCGGAGAGTCAAGCAACGCTTGACAGCCGTCCTCCGAAACGAGATGCGCCTCGGTTTCGTCACCCAGAACGTTGCCGAGGTGGCCAAGCTCCCCGCCTCCGACGTCGAAGCTAAGGAACAGCGAGCACTTTCAATTGATGAGCTGCACCGCCTTCTTGAGGTTACTGACGGAGCGATCGGCGTCTTGATCGATCTCTGCGGACGAAATGGCCTTCGGCCAGCCGAGGCTCGGGCCCTTCGTTGGCAAGATCTGCGACTCGACTCTGGAGTATTGGAAGTGTCGGGACAGATGGACCGTGTGAACAATCGCAGCCAGGTCAAGCGGGCAACCAACGCAGCTCGTGTGATCGCCATCGACCTCGCGACGACTGATCGCCTGAAGCAATGGCACGAAGATCGGCTGCGCCTGAAGACAGAATCAAAATCGCCGTGGCCGGAGGAAGACTTCGTAGCTGTCAACGCAACAGGCAAGCCGATTGGCCGGGAAACGTACGCCATTGCTATGCGGACCTTGTGTGCCGAAGTCGGCATCAAACCCCACGTAACTCCGTACGAACTTCGGCACACGGCGATCAGCCACCAGGCCGAGGCCGGCCGTTCAAGCTGGGAAATCGCGGACTGGGCAGGGACGAGCGAAGCAATGATCAGCTCACGGTATCGTCACCGTCTTCACCGTGTATCGAATCTTCGACCAGCAGATCATGTCCAATGAACAGGGCCGTTTGGCAACTCAGTAAGCTCGTCCATTCTAGAGATAGTGTTGAGCCCGCCTCACAAGATTGTCGCTTGCTTCGATCACCAGTTCAGCGTGGCCGTCTAACCACGCCCGACGCATCTGAGCTATTTCTGCAGAGAACGTCGACAGCACTCCCGAGGGGTCCTGCTCCTCATGCGACATCGCATCTTTAAGCACAATCTCGATCTCTTTCAAACCAGTTTCGGAATCCAATGTGGGTATTGGGGCGCCGAGCTGGGATAGCACTTCAACTGCCCGCTTGACGGCCAAATCGCCAGGGTTCTCGTCCACATCGCTAGGCGTGGCATTTTTGGACAGCTCGATGCAAGCACGTTCGGCTTGGTCAGCAGCGGTCGCAATTTGCGACTGGATGTGTTCGGTTGCGAACGCATCGGACGCTCCAGTGGCTACTCCTGCAACAATCCAGCTCGACAGCACCGCGATTCCGAGACCGGCTTGCGCAAGCGCCTTGGCGCCCTCCGGCTCGGCAGCGCGAGCCTCAGTGCGCATCTGAATCGCTAACTCACGACACGTCTTTATACAAAGGGCGGTCAGGTTCTTGGCGGAATCGTCGGCGTCAGATTCGGCAACCGCATCATGGATGATGAGCAACTGGTTCCGCAGGTGCTCAAGAGACTCCGAAGCTACATTGAGATGGCCTTGGGCCCTCACTAGCTTCTGTTTGTTGGCTCTCGACTTCATGTTTGATGGAGCGGTTGCGTGGCGGAAGGCTATCAGATTGGCTATCACCAAGGTGGTGACCGTCGTTAAGCGTGTCACCGTTACGCCCCTGACCTGGGTTTTTTGGCGGAGGAGGTGGGATTCGAACCCACGGATCCGTGAAGATCACACGCTTTCCAAGCGTGCCGATTCGGCCGCTCTCGCACTCCTCCAGAGTGGTTGACTATCTGCTCGACCCGCCATCAAAACAGGCAGCGGCAACAACGTCGAGACTCGGTAGGATAACCGGTCAGGGCCGCAAAAGTGGCTGGGTTTACCCGCCGCAGCAGCCTCACAATCGAACTCACCCGTTTTGGCAGGTGACGGTCGGGTCCTGTGCGACCTGGGCTCGTGAACCGAGTCAGGGCCGGAAGGCAGCAGCTCTCAGCGGAACCCCATGTGCGCCGCAGATCGCCTGGCCGTCACTTGCGAGAACGGAGTGAGTTCGATCCGCGTTTCGGGTCGGGGAACCAATCGTCGATCGCCGAATCCGCCCTAAGATCAGGCGAATGGAACCGGACGGCTAACGCTGGGATGGATGCCCAAGCCTGAAGCCACATCGGACCCCACTACCGCCGAGTCGCCGCTAGCGCAGCGAGTAGAAGTTCTGGGTGCCCCAGTCTTTGCCGGCCGCAGTTCGATGGTGGCCAACCCCGAAGTGGGTGAACTGGCCTGACATCATCGAGCAGTAGTGACCAGTGTCCGACTCACGCCAGCCGCTGAAGAACTGGAAGGCGATCGACGACTCGGGATGGCCCTGGGCCCGGGCGACGTTCTCGCCGAACGAACTCCAGTTGATGCCCAACGCGGCGTAGATTGCCCGCTGAGAATCCTGCGTGCGGTGAGTCATTTGATCGGCGGCTGCCATCTGCTGCGACCAGTCACGGGCCATCTGCAGGGAGACTTGCCGATTGAGGCTCAACGCCGGCACTGCAGCAGGATGCCCGGTGTCAGGGTCGACAGTGATGCTGTAGAACTCTTCATCGACGCATGCGGGCATTGCCCCACGGCGTCGCAGCTCGCCCGAAGGGTTGGCCCGCAAAGCGTTGGTCAACCGAACAATCTCTTGCTCCAAAGCGGTCAGCTCTGAGCTGGCCGCCGTGGTCGTCGTCGATTCGACCTGGGTCGTGGTCGTGGTCGTGGTCTCGGCCTCGGTGGTTGAGGTGGTTCCACCGTCGTCCACTGTCGTTTCCGTGGTTGACGAAGCGTCAGCCGTGGTGGATGACGTCGTCGATTCCTCAACAACCGAGGAAGTCGTCTCAGCGACCGTCGAGGTGGTGTCCTCGGCCGTCGTGGTCGACTCGGTCGTAGTCGGTGCTGTCGTAGACGTAGATGTTGTGGTCGACGAGGTTGTGGTCAACGTGGTCGACGTCGTGACCTGAATGGCTGTCGTGGTTGACGAAACAGGGTCTTGAGGAAGAAGCTCAGTCGGATCGACGGCAACTTCTTCTTCAACTTCACCCGGCAAAGCAGGCCCGCCTGCAGCCACATCACCATTGCTTCGGGAGCCGAGAATCTGGACTCCGGCGAACATGACCATCACCGCAAGCACAACGCCGAGAACGCCCAGCAGTATTCGTTCCTGCTGGCGGTTCATGGCCTCTCACCAATCGAGGGCCGGCGGTGTTGACTCAAGATGTCCATTACAAATGCTGCACGTATGTCGGAAGCGGTCGATTACGGCGGCTGCAGACCATCGGGTCTAACGCCACCCGGGCACCCTCATAATCTACCGACCATCTCAACATGTTCATCCAACTACACGAAGCGCCGTCCGTCACCCGACAACACACGGTTGCCATTCAGCCTGCTCCTGGGCTGAAAACGGGTCCACAACCATCTAGAAAACAGCTGCGTGCGGGCACTTCTACCCAACTGGCCTCGATCTTACTTGTTTGTATCACAGCGATCGGGTGATCCGATCTCACCAAACCAAAACTTAACTTGGTCGGTTTGCCACCGGTTCCGTCCGATGCACCAAAGGCCCGTAGTGGCCAGGCGGTAGGCTCGAAAGGGTGGCACATCAGTCGCTGTATCGCAGATACCGTTCCCAGCGATTCTCGGAGCTGAGAGGGCAGGATCACGTCACCTCGGCCCTGCAATCAGCTGTCGAAGGCGGGCGTTACGGTCACGCCTACCTCTTCAGCGGTCCCCGAGGAACCGGTAAGACCTCAACAGCACGCATTCTGGCCAAAGCCCTGAACTGTCCCAACGTGTCCGAAGGTGAGCCGTGCTGCGAATGCGACAGCTGTATCGCCATCGAACAGGGCCGGTCGTTTGACCTCCACGAACTCGACGCCGCCAGCCACAACAAGGTCGACGATATTCGGGACCTTATATCAAGAGTAAATCTGGGCTCACCCGGGCGGACCAAGGTCTACATCCTGGACGAGGTTCACATGCTCAGCGCCGGGGCTGAGAACGCTCTGCTCAAGACGCTGGAGGAACCACCCGAGCACGTAGTGTTCGTGCTGGCCACCACCGAACCACACAAAGTGGTCGACACCATCTTGAGTCGAACCCAGCATTTCGAATTTCATCTGCTCCCGGCCGACGTGCTGGCCGAGCACGTTCGCTTTGTCATCGAAGATGCCGGCCTCGATGTTGGCGATGATGCTATCGACTACGTGTTGCGTCAAGGAGGCGGCTCGGCTCGAGACACGCTGTCCGCCCTCGACCTAGTCGCCGCTGCCGGGGGTGTGCCAGCCGGGTCCGACATCGGCGTGGAACTGGCTGAAGCCATTGGCTCCCGTGACCCTGGAACAGCCATGGCAGCGGTGCAGGGCGCCCTCACCCATGGCCAAGAGCCCAGGGTGATCGGCGAGGAAACCCTCGAAGTTCTCCGTAACTCGTTCCTGGCCGCCATGGGCACCGACCTCAGCCACCTGAGCGAACACAGCAGATCCAAGTCGAGCGAACTCGCTTCCTCACTCGGTCCGGCCACGCTGACCAACGGGCTGGAAGCCCTCGGCCAGGCGCTGGTCGAAATGCGTCAGGCCCCCGACCCTCGCATCCCGCTCGAGGTCACGCTGCTGCGACTCACGAGAAGCCCGGGCAGCTCACAACCAGCCACCCCTGCACCTCCGGCCGAAAGCGGAAGTGGTAGTGCCAGCCAGGCAAACTTGGCCGATGCAGGCCTGGTTGCTGAACTTCAGCAGCGGATTGCGTCGCTTGAAGCCACCGTGGCCGATCTACAAGCCGCCGGTACAGCACCGACCGCCGCAGTCGCACCGACCGCTTCGGTGGCCACGGCCGCCCCCCGGTCGGCTCCGGCCAAAGCGGCACCGGCTGGCGCAGCGACAAGAACCGAAGAGGCAGCACCGTCAGGTCCGGCGGCCATGGCCCGCAGCAGGCTGCGCGACATGACCGGCAAAGGCGCTGGAACGGCCCCGGCCGCAAAACCGTCAGCGACGCCAGCATCACCTGCTCCGGCATCGCCTTCGCCGACGGCAGCGCCGCAGTCAGACGAGTCGACCGCCGCCACCCAACCCGACTCAGAAGCAGTCCCGGTGCCAGCAGCACCAACCGAAGCGGCCCCGGCGGAAGCAGCACCTCAGGCGGCGGCCGAAGCCGCTCCACCCGCACCGGCCGCTCCGGTCACCCACCCCGGCGGGCCAACACCAACCGTTGCCCAGGCGTCAGCCGCCGTGACAGACAGTCTTGACGTCGTAGCCCAACGCGTTCGCGTTCGCTTTAACGCCGGAAACGTGCAGGGCGTCAACGCAACCGACAGTGGCGCTGAAGTTGTGGTCGCCGTACCCAACGCCATCCACCGGGACCGTTGCGACGATGTTAAAGGTGAACTAGAGCAAGCGCTAAGCGAACGGCTCGGGGTGCCAACCACTGTTGCGGTCGTGGTCGACACCGCCCCTCCCCCAACCTCGCTTGACCCGATCCGGGTCGACCCCAAACCTCGCCCCACGGCCAACGCCATAGAGGATGTCGGACCGATCGAAGACCTCGAAGACGCCACCGACCAGTCAGCCACCGGCGTCGATCGGCTCACCGATGCTTTCCCCGGTTCAAGAGTGATCGACGGCGAGCCCCAGAATCCGTAGTTGCAGCAAATACCGCTAGTCAAGCAGACAGAACGCAGGCAAGGAGCAAGAGATGTCCGGAGATGAACAGCCAGGAATGGGCGGCCTCGGAGGCCTCGACCTTGGGTCGCTCATGCAGCAAGCCCAGGCCATGCAAGAGCAGGTCATGCAGGCGCAAGAACTACAGGCGGCGCAGAGCGTGACCGGTTCGGCCGGTGGCGGGAAGATCATGATCGAAGCCACCGGCGGTGGGGAGTTCCGCAAGGTGACCATCCACCCCGACGCCGTCGACCCCGACGACATCGAACTGCTTGAAGAGCTCATCTTGGCCGCGCTTCACGACACCACAAGTCAGATCGCCGAACTCCAGGAGGACTCCATGGGGGCAATCGGTATGCCCGACATGGGCTCACTCGGCGGGATGCTTGGACTCGATGCCGACGATGATGATGAAGAAGAAGACGACGAGGACTAGGTGTCGACTTATGCCAAGCCGGTCGAAATACTGATCGACGAGCTGGGCCGGCTGCCCGGCATCGGACCCAAGTCCGCCCAGCGCATTGCCTTCCACCTGTTGAAGGCCGACGCGGTGGACTCCCATCGGTTGGCTCAAGCCATTACGTCGATGAAAGACAACGTGTCGTTCTGCCAGCGTTGCTTCAACGTGTCCGAAGGCAGCGAGTGCACCATCTGCTCCGATCCCACCAGGGACACGACCGTGCTGTGTGTGGTGGAGGAGCCTCAAGATGTGGCTGCCATCGAACGCACCGGGGCCTACGAAGGCTTGTATCACGTACTCATGGGGGCCATGAACCCGCTGGAGGGCATCGGACCTGATCAGCTGAAGATGAAGGAACTGGCTTTGCGGGTTGCCAGTGAGGACATCAAAGAAGTCATCTTGAGCACCAACCCCAACATCGAGGGTGAGACCACAGCGGCTTTTCTGGCCACAAAGATTCTCGCTCCGTTTGAGGTCACAGTGACCCGCCTTGCTTCCGGGCTGCCGGTTGGCGGCGATTTGGAGTACGCCGACGAGTTGACGCTCGGACGGGCCCTGGTCGGTCGCCAAGACCTCGCTAGTCCCGATTCCTTCTGAGCCCAGGCGGCAGCTAGTTTCCGGTTCCAGCGGAACATTACGGAAAGGTAACGGGAAGTGTTACGGGCCAAATCCGGTGGTTCGAATGGCCTGATCCGTTCAGCCCACCCGTGACAACGACGACGAGACCGCCGCCCTCGTTGGATGTCGAATATCTGCCACACAACGACATCTATCTGTTCATATATGGTTAAACAAGCAGGTCGCAGGCCTGTAAACCCACGCACCGCAGGGCCTCACCATCGATGCCCTGACGCGACAACCGAGCCGGCGGGGAGAGGTTGCACCGGCTCGGTCGTAGCTACGTTACAACGTCTCAGTGGCCGTGGCGCGGGCGGTATGGGTAAACCGGCCACCGAAACGTTGTAACGATGTTTCCTTTAGGTTACAACAATTGACAGTAGTGTGACAAGTCCTTTTTCGGAATTTCTTTGGGTTATTTGACCGATCGCACAATCAAGGCGTCACCCTGGCCGCCACCGCCGCACAACGAGGCGGCGCCAACTCCTCCGCCACGCCTACCTAGCTCGGTTAGCAGCGTCAAGGCCAGACGCCCGCCCGTAGCTCCAATTGGGTGCCCCATAGCGATGGCACCACCGTTGACGTTGACAATCTCAGGCGAAACACCGAGATCATCCATGCTGGCCAACGCAACCGCAGCGAACGCCTCATTGATCTCGTACAGATCAATATCGCCAAGAGACAGATCCATGCGCTCCAAGGCGTTGAAGACTGCCCGAGATGGCTGAGTGAGTAGCGACGTGTCCGGTCCGGCTACCTGGCCGTACCCGATGATCTCACCCATCGGGGTCACACCAAGCTCCTCGGCCTTAGCCGGGCTAACCACCACCAGGGCGGCCGCGCCGTCCGAAATCTGAGATGCATTACCGGCAGTGATATTGCCGGCCTTGTCGAACGCCGGACGAAGGTTGCCTAGGGTCTCAGCCGTAGTCCCCGGTCGAATCCCCTCATCGTCGGCCACGATGATCGGGTCACCTTTGCGCTGGGCAACTTCTACCGCAACAATCTCGTCGGCCAGCAGACCGTCCTTCTGCGCTCGGGCCGCACGCTCGTGCGAAGCAGCCGAGAACTCATCTTGCGGGCCCCGCTCAAGACCGGCGGAAGCGGCATACTTCTCGGTGCCCGCCCCCATAGCGCAGGCGTCAAAGGCGCAAAACAAGCCGTCGTACATCATCGAGTCGACGACGGTCTTATCACCGGCCCGGTAGCCGGCTCGGGCTCCGGGAAGCAGATAAGGGGCATTGGTCATCGACTCCATGCCACCGGCCACCACAACGTCGGCCAAGCCTTGGGAAATCAACATGTCGGCCAGGTGCAGGGCGTTCAGGCCTGACAAACAGACCTTGTTAACCGTGGTCGACGGCACCGTCATGGGGATACCGGCCGCAGCCGCCGCCTGGCGGGCTGTTATCTGACCCGCACCGGCCTGTATGACGTGGCCCATGTAGACGTAGTCCACGTCATCAGGCGACAAGCCACCTCGCTCAAGCGCAGCGGCGATGGCTTTGCCGCCGAGGTCGGACGCCGAGAGCGAAGCGAAAGCTCCGGAGAGCTTTCCAATGGGAGTGCGGGCTCCGGAAAGAATGTAGGAGGACATGGTTCCAGTCAACCACGACGGCCCCAACAGAGAGAACCCGGACCCTAAGTGGATCCGAGTTCTCGTTCAGTTCTGTGTGGTTCCGGTAACGGCTACTCGGTGGTTCGGGCACTCTCTACAGCTCGCTGCATGGCCTCGCGAACCAGACGGGACAAAGCGTCCTCGTTCTGCGGTTCCAGCTCGGGCTCATCCATTACTCCGGTTGCCTCTTCACCTGAGGCGCTGGCGCCCGCTCCGGCCACCGCATATTCAGCCGGTGGCACAGCTGGCTGCTCCATGGTGGGCGGCTCGGAATCGAGGTCAATGACCTCCTCGTTGCCCATGGCTCGGGCTTCTTCGAGGGCGTGTGTTTCCGCCGCACGGTTGAGCACCTGTTCCCGGGCCTCTTCCAGGACCTGCTCGGGCGTACCGTCGCCCAGTTCGTGAGCCGGTTCGGAGTCGAGCCGAGTGATGGCGCTGTTGAGCTCGCTTTGAGCGGCAATGATCCGCTCACGCGATGCCTGCTCGGTGATACGCAACCGGGCGATACGGCGCTCGGCCTGATCGATGTGAGCCCGCACCTTCTCCCGAATCTTCTCTTCGGCTTCGAGGCGAATGAACTCGCTCTGGGCCTGAGCCTGCTGAAGGAGATCGGCCACCTGGGCTCGGGCTTCGCTGATCTGAGCCAGCGCCTTATCCCGCTCTCGCTCGGCCTCTTCGGCGTTCTTGTAGACCTCGCCCTGACGAGCGGCCACATAGTCGTCGGCCTCTTTGTGCTTGAGCATCACGTAGGCGTCAGCCTCAGTGGATTTGGAGGCGTAGTAGTCGTCGCCTTCAGCACGACGGGCGTCTACGTAGGCATCAGCGTCACGCTGAACAGCCTCGTTGCGACGATCAGACTCGGCCCTGCTGGCTTCGCCATCAGCCTCACCGGCGGCCCGGATGCGGTCTGCTTCCTCTGCCGCCTGCTGTTGAATGCGCTCGGCCTCAGTACCAGCGTCGGCGATCCGCTCCTCGGCCATGCGCTTGTGGTCGTTGAGGACTTGCTCAGCCTCGGCTCGGAGAGCGTCGGCTTCATTCTGAGCTGACTGTCGCTGCTGGTCGCAGTCAGTCTTTGTGGTCGAAAGCAAGTCGGCGACTTCAGCTTCAACTCGTTGCCGGTTGGAGTCGGCGTCGGATTCGACGTTTGTCTTGTATTCCGTGGCCTGATCAACTGCCGTCTGGCGGATCTGCTCAGCTTCCTGGCGTCCGTCTTCACGCAGTTTGAAGGCCTCGGACTCGGCCGAGTTCCACATTTCGTCGGCCCGGGCCTTGGAGTCAGCCAAGATGTTGTTGGCCTGCAGGCGAAGCTCGTTGGCCTCGGACTCGGCGTCACCGACCATGGTGTCGGCTTCGGCCTTGGCCGTGGCTCGGACTCGTTCGGCTTCCTCATTGGCCGCCGCTCGAGTGGCTTCAGCGTTGGACGACGCAGTGGAGACGAGGCGGTCGGCCTCAGACTCGGCGTCACTGATCATGGTCTCGGAGCGAACCCGTGACTCGCTAAGCAGCTCGTCGGCCCTGCCTTGGGCGGTGGCCAGCGTGGCGGCCGCCTCAGACTCAGCTGAGCTGAGCAGGCTTTGGGCCTGCGTGGTCATCGAGTCTGCGTCCGACCTCGCACTAATGAGGGTGTCGTTGGCCTCACGGTCGGCTGTGGCTCGAATCTCAGCCCCCGACTCCTGGGCCAGGCGAAGCATCTCCGCCACGCGATCACCAAGCGCGCCGAACTTGTCGGCTTCCAGCTCGGAGGGCGTCTTGGACGCCTGAGCTTCGGCCGCGGCAGCCCGCCGCTTGGTCTCAGCCAACTCCCCCTGCATTTCCCGCATGGTGCGGCTTAGCTGCTGGAGGTAACCGCGAACAGCCGTCGGCTCGTAGCCCTTCCGGGTCCGTTCGAAGTCTTGTACCTCGATATCTTCTGGTGAAAAACCCACCGTCCACTCCTAGTCGCCGTGCGCCGAGCCGCATATACCACGTTCAGACAAGGAGCGTGACTGCCGCCGGTTACAGTTTGATATCTGGTCTGGTCTACCGCAAGGGCAAAGTCCACCCTAGCGAACCTGGCCCCAAGGTACTAGTGGAACAGTTGTTTCGCCTGTCGACGCCAAACAACGCCTACCGTCAGTCTGCGTTCAGACGCATGTCGATTAGGCCCGCTGCCACAGCCTCGACCGGCAATTCAGTGCCTTCTCGGGCGACCAAATCCACATTCCATCCAGTTGTATCGGTTATGGGCAGGGTTGTGTAGTCGCCAACGCCGGAGAACATGGTTGCCAGGCGGCGATCGTCGGGACAACCCCGTCAGGCGTTGTCGCCGGCAGAACAAGGGCTTCGGCGTTGCTGTCAACGTCGGGGGCCTTGCAATTTTCGGGTTACGGCTCGGTTTGGCATTTACTTTGGCTCTCTAACTACTTTGGAAGCACAGCGATACTGCAACCGAACGAACCAGCCTGATAGGTTCTGCAGTATCGCGCCGATGCGGGCAACGCCGCCCGCGCCGAGTCCGGATGCACTTGTTTAGCCAGCTTCGCTTGATGCTTGCTCAGCTTCGCTCAGTTTTCCGGCCGGTCGATCCGAGGAGTAACAACATGGACGAGATCCTTCAAGCCATCGAATCCGATGCTTCCGGCGAGGAGCTGGCCAACCTGGCGCTGCCGGAGTCGTATCGAGCGGCCTATGTTCGTCGAGACGAGGCCGACATGTTCGAAGGCCTCGAATCATGGGAGAAAGATCCCCGCAAGTCGTTGCACGTCGGCGACGTTGCCGTGCCCGAGACAGCGCCCGATGAGGTAGTGGTGGCCGTCATGGCCAGTGCCATCAACTTCAACACCGTCTGGACCTCGATCTTTGAACCACTGCCCACCTTCGGTTTCCTCGACCGTCTCGCCCGCGAAAGCGAATGGGGTGCCCGCCATGCCCTTGACCACCACGTCGTCGGCTCCGACGGATCGGGTGTCGTGTTGCGAACCGGCTCAGCCGTGCGCAACTTCTCGCCCGGTGACCGGGTGACCATTCACTGCAACCACGTGGATGACCAGGACCCGTTTTCCCACAACGACTCGATGAAAGCCGGCAACCAGCGCATCTGGGGATTCGAAACCAACTTCGGCGGCCTGGCCGACCTCACCGTGGTCAAAGCCAACCAACTCATGCCCAAACCGGCTCACCTCACCTGGGAGGAAGCGGCCGTCAACGCGCTGTGCGCCTCGACCAGCTACCGCATGTTGGTCTCCAACCACGCGGCCTCCATGAAACAAGGTGACCGAGTCCTCATCTGGGGTGCCACCGGCGGCCTCGGTGGCTACGCTGTCCAGTTGGTCCTCAACGGCGGCGGCGTACCGGTCGGTGTGGTGTCTTCGCCCGAGAAGGCCCAACTGCTCAACGAGATGGGCTGCGAAGCTGTCATTGACCGCAAGGCCGAGAAGTACAAGTTCTGGTCTGACGAGCACACCCAGGACGAATCCGAGTGGCGCCGGTTCGGCAAGCAAATTCGTTCACTGACAGGCGAAGATCCCGACATCGTCTTCGAGCATCCCGGTCGACAGACGATGGGGGCCTCCGTCTTCGCCGCCAAGCGGGGTGGCACCGTGGTGACCTGTGCCGCCACCTCCGGGTACATGATCGAGTACGACAACCGTCACCTATGGATGAAATTGAAGCGAATCGTGTCCAGCCATTTCGCCAACTACGAAGAGGCCTGGCGGATGAACAAGCTCCTCGACGACGGAGCCATCGTTCCAATCATGTCCAATGTCTACCCGTTGGAGGATGTCGGCCTGGCTGCCAACCAGGTCCATCACAACCTACACGAGGGAAAACTGGCCGTACTGTGCCTTTCCCCCGAAGCGGGTCGAGGCATCACCGACCCCGAAAAGCGGGAACGTGTTGGCGAGGATCGCATCACCATGTTCCAGCGCCACGCCACAGCGACTACCAAGCCTGTATGACACAGGGCGCGACGTGACAGTCCATGGCGGGCGTGATAGTAACTAGTGAATGTTGCGACCCAGCTCGCCGCGCTTGCCGCTGCTTCACGATGTTGACCCCGATTCCGAACTTGGGCAGCTTCTCGGCTTGACCTTGGCCCGCGACGGGCAACCCCTCAACATCTTCGCCGTCCTGGCCCATCACCCCAAGCTAATGAAGCGATTCAATCTGTTCGGCGGAATGTTGCTGAATAAGGGTGACTTGCCAGCCCGGGAGCGGGAAATCCTAATCCTGCGAGTGGGTTGGAACGCTCAGTCCGAGTACGAATTCGGCCAGCACACCATTATCGGGGGCGATGCCGGGCTCACCGACGTCGAGGTGGCGGCCCTGGCTTCCGACCGGTGCCTCGAAGTCCACGACTGGAACGACACCGATCGCGACATCATCGTGATGGTCGACGAACTGTGCGCCGAAGACTGTGTTGGCGACCTCACGTTCGCCCGGCTGCGCCAACAATGGTCCGAGGCTCAACTGGTCGAGATGGTGATCTGTGCCGGCTTCTACCGAATGGTGTCCGGCTTCTTGAACACCATGGGCATACCCCTTGATGACGGCGTGCCCGGTTGGCCGGACGAACCCGACACGTCCAGCACCTAAGACTCGACCGCGGGGCCTTAATCCTTCGGGTTGTACAAACGCTCCCGGTTCCAGATTTCCAGAATGATCTCCAGTGGCAGCGGGCGGGCCAGCACAAACCCTTGAGCGTACTTGCAGCCCATTTCCCTGAGCGTGAGTAGTTGCTCGACCGACTCCACTCCTTCGGCCACCGAGTCCAGACCCAGTGAGTTGGCCATGGCAATCGACGCCGTAACGATGGCCTTGTCTTCCTTGGACACGGTCAAGCCAGCAACAAATGACCGATCGATCTTCAGGCCTGTGGCCATCGAGAACGTGCGCAAGTAGTCGAGCGAAGCATGACCGACTCCGAAGTCGTCAATGGCGATCCGCGAGCCGAGGGCGGCCAGACGGTTCAAGTTGTCCAGCGCGGTCTGCATGTCCAAGACCTGCATGGACTCAGTGATCTCGAAACCCAACCGTATGGATGGCAGGCCGTGGCGGTCCAGGGCTTCACGAATGGTCGGAACCAACGTCTCGCTACCCAAAATACGGGCGCTGAGATTGATGGAAACCAAGGGCCAACGACCTGCCAGCTTCGGCCAGCGCGCCATGTTCTGACACACATCGTTGATGACCCACTTGTCGAGAGCCATCACCAAGTCCGACTCTTCCGCCACCGGCATGAAGATGTCCGGCCCGCACACCTCTTTGCCTGGGCGATCCCAACGCAACAGAGCTTCAGCTCCAACCATCACGCCGGAGGAGATCTCAACAATCGGCTGATAGTAGAGGGCCAACTCGCTCCCGGCACCGTTGCCGAAATCGATGGCTCGCCGCAGCGACTGCTCAATCTGCTGGCGGCGGATGATGTCGTTCTGATCCTCCGCCTTGAACATGGCGAACTTGCCCCGACCGAGCGACGTTGCCCGAGACAGCGCCGACTCGGCGTTGCCGATTACGGTGGTTGGCCGTCGTTCCGGTTCCCGAATGACAACAGCCCCGATGGAAGCGGTGATACTGATTTCATCGCTTGTCCGGCGGCCAAGGTCAGCAACACCGAGGCGCTTGGTGCCCGACTCGCCGGAGATAGAAATCGGCTCCGACACCGCCCGCAGAATTCGACGGCCAACGGCCGGGGTGTCGAGTTCACCGTTGGCGGCCACGCAGATAACCAAGAACTGATCACTGCTGATTCGCCCGACGGTGTCTCCAAGGCGAACGGCGGCTAGAAGCCGTTCAGCCACTTCAACCAACACCCTGTCGCCAGCCTCAACCCCATAGGTGTCGTTGATCGACTTGAAGCGATCGATGTCAACGAGGAGAACCGACAGCGCCACGCCATCGCGATCAAGCCGGGCCATTGCCTGACCCAATCGGTCAACGATCAGGGCCCTGTTCGGAAGCTTGGTCAGCGGATCATGCAGGGCCTGATGGTGCTCAGCGACTTCGGTGGTGGCATGGGTGACGGCGGTGCCTAACACTTCGGCCATATGCTCAAGGAGAACGGTGGCCTTGCGGTCCGGTGAGCTGTGGCCGGTAGCCACCATGATGGCCGCCACCGGGGTGTGTCCGCTGCCATCGTCGAGTTGAGGGTCGGCGGAGTTCGGGTCGACCTCGATGTCATCGGTGGAGAGAACGTCGGCTGGGTCGCCGGTCTCGTTTAGGTCAACAACAGCCGACAGCTCCATGGCCGGAAGGTCGATTTCTGAGTCGTCGGAAGTGCCGTTGAGCGAGCCACCGGACTTGGTGTCGCCGGTTCTGCGATTGGCGACCAGAGCGGCGTTGTCGGCGCTGTGATCGCCGACTCTGTGGTTGTCGACCTTGTCGGCGGCTGAGTCCGCCATGACCGGCACGTACCAAAGGTCGCTGACGCCGTCCTCGCCCAGTGGTTCGGCCAGGGCGTCGGGTAGCGATGAGCTGCCGAAGACCCGCTTGACCGGCTTGGCGTTGGATTGGGCCACTGCCGCGGCGGCAGCCACGATGTCGGGGTCGAACCCACCGGTTATGACCGGTTCCAGTTCGCCCATCTCGTTAGCGATTAGAACCCAGCAGGTGGCCGACACGCCGAGTGCCTTCTCAACCATGACGGCGATTTGGTGGCAGAGCTGACCCAGTTGATGGCCACGACTCAGCGAGGCAACGACGGCTTCTTTGTCGGCCAGGAGACGCTCGGCGGTTGCTCGACGCAGGTCGTGAACCTGGCAGACCAAGGTGGAGCTGGACTGACCGGGCGAAGCCACCATGTGAGCAGTGAAGTAAACGGGAACCTGTTTGTGGTCCCGGGTCAACATGTGGGTGACTGACGCGTAGCTACGGCTGACGTGGCCTTCGCTCAGATCAAGCTCGATGGTGGAGCGAAGATCCAGCTCCATCGACGAAAGCGATGACATGGATGACAGGGAGGGAAGGACAGAAAGCGTCGAATCACCGAAGAGGGAGTCCCCAACGCTGAACAGGTCCTCACCCATGGAGCCCAACATTCGCTGAGCCCGTTCCTGGACCGAGGCATCCCCCAGTCCGTTGCTGGAACCATTCCCATTCGCAGTGCCGTGCCCGTTGGCAGAGCCATTTGCAGTGCCATTTGCAGTGCCATTTGTAGTGCCGTGTCCGTTGGCGGTGCTATCGCCATTTTCGCTGCTGGAAACCACGATGGAGGCTGCGTCATCGTCGATGAGCTCAAGGATGTGAGCAACGGGCTCGTCGGAGGCTTCTCGACGATCGACATTTGGATCGCCGCTGGGCTCGAGCGTTGTGAACCCGGCAGCCTCCTGTGGCGTCTCAGGCAGATCAAGCCCCAGAGCTCGCATCATGGCTTCCACTTCAAGGCGGCCGGTGTTGCGGGCGAACAGCTTGGTCGGCGGTTGGCCGAGCAGCTCGTCAGCCCTCCAACCAGTCAGATCCGAGAGGCCGTCGTTCACAAAGACGATATGGGGTTCGTCACGTCCGTCATCCAAGGTAAGCACGGCGACGCCGTCGACGGGTGCCATCAGGTCGGAGGTCGGGTCGATGTGGGTTGGGCCAACCAAATACACGTCGGGATCGACGACACGCTCTTTGGTGTCCACCGACGATTCAACTTGTCTGTCCGGTGTCGGGTCGACGTCGGGCGGGGCTGAGGACTCGTCGGTCTGCGGCTCGACCTCGACGGAGATGTGGGAGTCAACCCCAATAGAAAACTGAGGCTGCGTACTGCCTGTTGATGTTGTCACGGCGGAATTCTCGGGTCGGGAACGGCGGGTATCAGATGATTCTGGTATGAACTTTTCCGCCGATTTGACCTATGCAGGCAAGCGCCAGCCTAGCGCTCTTTGTGAACATCTGACCAGGGCAATTCACCGTCCATGGATGCACCTCCGACGGTGTTCTTGTAGGTGCCAATGCCCGCTTTGTCGATGCCGGTAGGTGGGGTCCAAGGCAGCTTTGGAGCGGTAGGTTTAGACGATGTCCGACGTTGATTCGGAGCAACCGGCAACCGACCGGTCGACCTCGGCCTCCACCTTCTCGGTGGGAGGACTGTGTGAGGCCATCTCCGATCATGTCTCCGGCGGCTTCCCTGAAGAGATCTGGGTGCACGGCGCCATCTCAGGGCTGACTCGTTCGGCCAACGGACACGTCTACTTCGATCTGGTGGACCCGACTGCCGAATCCGGAGCCGCCACATCGGCCGTTCTGCCAGTGGCGCTGTTCTCGTCCTCCAAACAGATTGTCAACCGCGTGCTTCGCCGCTCTGGCGGAATGCGAATGCATGACGGCATCGAGATCCGCATCCGGGGGCGGGTGTCCTACTACCCGCGCCAGGGCCGGATCCAGTTGGTGATGTCTCTCATCGACCCGAACTTCACTCTCGGCCAGATGGCCAACGCCCGCCAGGAGCTGCTGCAGAGTTTGGCCGACGAGGGCCTGATCGAACAGAACCGCCAGCTCGACTTGCCGGCGCTTCCGCTGGACATCGGTCTGGTGACAAGCGACCAAAGTGCCGCCTACTTCGACTTCGTGAACGAGCTCACCTCCGGCGGCCACCCGTTCAAGATCGTTCTCCATGACACACGGGTTCAAGGCTTGGAAGCTGTACCCGGCCTGTCGGCCGCCATCGAGCAGGCAGGCCGAGTCAGTGACGTAGTGGTTGTCGTGCGTGGCGGTGGCTCGCGGACCGACCTGGTGGCTTTCGATCACGAAGACGTGGCCCGGGCCATTGCCGCCTGCCCGGTCCCGGTCGTCGTGGGCGTCGGCCATGATGTCGACCGTTCGGTGGCCGACGAGCTGGCCTATCATTCGCTCAAAACGCCCACAGCGGCAGCGCAGTTTCTGGTGGCTGCGGTGCACAACTACAGCATCCGGGTTCGTTCAGCCGCCGATCGACTTGAGCACCTGGCCAGCTGGCACGTCGCTCACGCCCACCATCAGCTGGTAGGCAACGGCTCTCGTCTGGCGGTGGCGTCACGTCGACGATTGGCCCAGAGCAAGCTGGAAGTCGACTTCGCCGCCGAGCGATTGACTCGCTCACCGGCCCATGCGCTCCGACAGGCGGAATCAGGACTGCGGCTTCACCAAACCAGGTTGGCGGCGTTGGACCCGACCCAAGCCCTGGCCCGAGGGTGGTCGATTACCTACCGGGTCGACGGTGACAACAGAACGTTGCTGCGACGACCGGACGACGTCGCTCCCGGCGACATACTGGAGACTGTGACCTCCTCCGGATCGGTGCGAAGCACTGTCGTCGAAACCAGCGGAGCTGCGAAAGCCAGTGCCGAGACCCATAACAACTGACAGCGATCATGACCGACTCAGATAGTCCCCAGCCGAACGCCGCCGAACTAAACGACAGCGGGCCCATCGACTCGACGTCGGGTGACGCCAGCGTGGTCGACATGTCCTACGGCGACGCGCTGGCAGAACTGGAGGAGCTCCTGACCGAGCTGGAAGACGCTGATATCGACGTCGACCTGCTGACCGAGAGGGTGGCACGCGGCGCTCAGTTGGTCCGCCACTGCCAAGAACGTCTGGCCATAGTCAGCGGAGAAGTGGACAATGTGGTCAGCGATCTGGCAACCCCCGGACCTGCCCCCGACACAGACTTAGCCGAATCGGCCGGCGAAGGGTGAACGCACCCCGACAGCTGACCGACGTGGCCGACATCGTCGACACCCGCATGACGGAACTGCTGGACGCCGAATGCAAGAAGTGGACCGAGATTGATCCGCGTTTGACCGAGCTGGTCGAAGAGTTGGCTCGAATGGTGTCGAGTGGCGGCAAGCGCCTCCGTTCGGCCTTCGTCTACTGGGCCTGGCGGGGAGCCTGTGCCGACAGCAACGAGGTGGCGGCCAACGAAACCGTGGCCATTGACGCCGGCGCAGCCTTCGAGTTCCTCCAAACGTTCGCGCTCATCCACGACGACATCATGGACGACTCGGCCTATCGCCGAGGTGCGGTCACCGTTCACACAGCCAACGCCCAACGCATGACCGACGCCGGGTGGACTGGGGAGCCACGCCGCTATGGAGAAGGGGTGGCCATTCTGGTCGGCGACCTCGGCCACGTGCTGGCCGATGGTCTCATGTCCGAGCGAGGCCCAAGGGTGGCCAGGCTGTGGGATGAACTTCGGATCGAATTGAACCTCGGCCAATATTTGGACCTGCGCTCAGCCGCCGCCGGGCAGTTCGACCGCGCAACCGCTCGGCAGGTAGCCACATTCAAAACGGCTCTCTACACCATCGTGCGTCCGCTCCAGCTGGGAGCCAGCTTGACCTCGGCAGCGGCGGCTCAAGGGTCGGCCAGTCACTGGTCCGAAGATGAGTACCGCCAGAACATGGAACGCCTCGACCTGTTCGGTCGGCCGCTCGGTCGGGCCTTCCAACTCCGCGACGACGTGCTGGGCTTGGTGGGCGACGACAACGCCATGGGCAAGCCGGTGGGCGACGACCTCCGGGAAGGCAAACCGACCGAGTTGATCGCCCACGCCGTGGCCAACGCCGACCGGGCACAACGCCAGGTCCTCGAACAGATCGGCGATCGGGACATGAGCCCGCAAGATGCCGAGCGGATTGTCGACGTCGTCAGAGAAACAGGAGCGCTTGAGGCCAACGAATCGGAAATCGAACGGCTTCTGGGTGAGTCCAAGCAGGCACTGCACACCCTTGATTTCCACGCTGACGCCGTCGAGGCCCTTCAGGCACTGGCCGACTACGTCGTCGAGCGAGACCGCTGAGACAGACCTGAGGAGCTGAGGGGCCGATAGGCTACACCGAGTAGTACCCGCCGGCGCGTAAGGAACCTAGGCAAAGGTGTCGATGGAGTGCGTATCGACTACCACCCGCCCGGTCCGTAGGGCAGTATGTAGAGTCACGTGACAGGTACATCAACTTCCAGAGCCGACCGCGACAGCTACGGCGGCAACCGGGCTCGTTCCGACACCATCCTTGATGCGTCGCGCTGGGCCACCGTCACCCAGCAAGTCCCCGATCACTTCGCCGACGAGGTCCAACCGGGCGATCTGTACCGGGCACCGGTTCTCTCTTCTTCCATCAATGCCGTGCTGGCCGCCCTTCGCTGGGGTGCGGTCATGTTGGGGCTGATCTTCGCCGCCAACGCTGCCGCCGCCGGCGAGATGCGGGTTGTCGGCACGGTGGCCATCGCCATCTTTGTCACGTCTTGGCGCACAATCAGCCCGATTCGTCTTGGCCATCCGTCGCCGATACAGCTCGGGTACGCCCTGGCCGACGTCGCCATTCTGGCCGCTGCGCTCAGTTTGTTCAACGGCCTGGAAAATCCGATGGTTGGGACATTGTTCGTCGCCATCTCAGTGACCGGGCTCGGCTGGGGTTTGGCTATCGGCGCAGTTGCCGCCGCGCTGGCCATGGTGGTGGTCACCGTCGGCGTGGCCGTCAACATCGGACTAAACAAAGCAGTTGACCTGGCGCCGTTCGGTCTTGAGCTAGCCCAGCAGCTGTTTCCGCAGGCGCTGGCCATCTCAGCTTTGGCCGGTGTGGCCATCTTGCCCGGCGTGGCACTCAACGGTCTACTGGTGGTTGAGGGCCGCCGCAAGTTCGCCGCCACCCAACGCAACGCATTGGCCCAGACCAACGACCTGCTAGCGGCATTGAATCAGCTGGCTCGAGCGCTGCCGTCGTCGCTCGACCTGGCCGACGTGATCGACACCACTCGCGAAGAGCTAGCCTCGCCCCAGACCTTCGACGCCCGCCGCATAGCGGTGTTAAGCCTGGAAGACGACGGCCAGTGGTCGACGCTGATCAACGTCGGGTTCAATCTGCCACCCGAGCTGCATGACACTGAACTGCCCGACTTTCTGCTTAGGGCCAGCCGGGCGGTTGAAACCATCCATATTCGGGACCTTTCCCGCTACACCAATCGCAGCGGTTCCGGTTTGTACAGCCGTCTGGTGATCGACCAGACCGACACTGGGCTACTTGCGGTTGAACACACCGAACCGAACCGCTACACCGAGAACGATCGCAAGCTGTTGATCGGCATGGCCGACGTGGTTGCCTTGACCTTGGCCAACGCCCGGTCATTCAACCAACTGCGGTCACTGGCCGCAGCTGAGGAACGATCACGTATCGCCCGCGACCTGCACGACCGCCTGGGCCAGTACCTCACCTACATCGCCATGGAGATCGAGCGAATCAACGACTCCCAACCGAACACCGAACTGTCGGACCTACACACCGAGGTCCAGGGCGCAGTTTCAGAGTTCCGTGACACCTTGCTCGAACTACGCACCGCAGTTTCGGCCAACAAGCCGCTGGGCATGATCCTCACCGAAGTGGTCGGCCGGTTCCGCAACCGGTCGAAGCTCGACGTCTCACTAGAAGTTCCGAGTATCGGCGAACGACTGCCGGCCCGAATCGAAAACGAGTTCCTGCGCATCTGCCAGGAAGCACTGACAAACATCGACAAACATGCCAACGCCTCAAAAGTTCATGTGACATGGAGAATTACCGATGGCATAGGCGTGCTCACGGTGCAAGATGATGGTAGAGGTTTCAACCCGGCGAAGGGGATTAGAGGAACGGCCTTCGGGCTGGTGGGAATGCGGGAACGCGCCTCATCGGTCGGAGCCATGCTTACAATCTCCAGTAGTCCAGGTGACGGGACGACAATTACTGTCCAGTCGACTGGAGCATCGGAGGAGGAAGTTTCGGCCACAGTGGCCAGGGCGACCACCACCCTCCCGGTACTCCGACCGACAACAACGTTACCTAGACCACCGCTGCCCAAACCGTCTCTGACGCCATACCCGACCCACCGCGAATAAGGGGAACTACATGATCAAGATTCTGCTGGCTGACGACCACGCTCTGCTGCGCGAGGGCCTTCGTAAATCATTCGAAGGAGCAGGCGACACGGTAGTCGGCGAAGCTTCGACGGGTGAAGAGGCGGTGGCCCTGGCCAAAGCGCTCCAACCCAACGTTGTACTGATGGACCTTTCCATGCCGGTCATGGACGGCATCGAAGCCACCCGTCAGATTCGCAACGAGGTCGAAGGTGTGCGAGTCGCCGTGCTGACCATGCACGACGACATCGACAAGACCCGTGACGCCATTGCCGCCGGTGCCAGCGCCTACCTGAGCAAAGGAACGTCGTTCCACGAGGTACGCGAAACCGTGCTGCGAGTGGCCGAAGGCGACACTGTTCTTTCACCGGCGCTGGCCGGCGCCATGTTGAACTCGGCCCGGGCCGAAGAGGCCGGACAGGACCTGCTGTCTGATCGACAGATCGAAATTCTGCAGGCCATCGCCGATGGGATGAGCACCAAGCAGGCTGGACGCCACCTCGGTATCACCACCAAGACGGTACACAACCACTTGAACGCCATCTACCGCAAGCTCGACGCCCAATCGTTGACTCACGCGGTTCTGAGCGCGGTTCGTCTCGGCATTATCGACCTCAACAACGTCCCTGAGGATTCTGGAAACGGATCCGCGCCAGGCATCTAAGGCGAGGGTCGCGGCAATAGCCTGGGCTTGTGTCCGATATCAAAGCCGAGGCTCAGCGGCGACGAACGTTCGCCATCATTTCTCATCCGGACGCCGGTAAGACAACTCTTACCGAGAAGTTCCTGCTGTACGGCGGCGCCCTCAACAAAGAGGCCGGCGCCGTCAAGGCACGTGAGGGTCGACGCTCAGCCACGTCGGACTGGATGGAGCTGGAGCAACAGCGCGGCATCTCCATCACCTCGACGGCCCTCCAGTTCGAGTACCGGGACAAGGTTCTCAACCTGCTGGACACTCCTGGTCACCGGGACTTCTCCGAAGACACCTACCGAGTGCTGGCGGCAGCCGATGCCGCCATCATGGTGCTCGACGCGGCCAAAGGCATCGAGCCTCAAACCCTGAAACTGTTTGAGGTATGTCGAGAGCGGGAAATTCCGTTTCTGACCTTTATCAACAAGTGGGACCGGCCGGGTAAAGCCGCTCTCGAACTGCTGGATGAAATCGAAGAGACCTTGGTGGTTGAACCGACGCCGGTTACGTGGCCGGTGGGCATCCCCGGCGATTTCCGCGGTGTCATCAATCGCAGCGACGGCATTTACACCCGCTTTGAACGCACCGCCCGCGGCTCCACCATTGCCCCCGAGGAAGAGGTGGCACCTGATCAGGCAGCCGTCGACGACGCCGAGTGGTGGCCTCAAGCCACCGAGGAGGCCGGCCTGCTGGACGAGATCGGCCGGGTGGTCGATGTCAAGACGTTTCTGGCCGGTGAGTCGACACCGGTGTTCTTCGGATCGGCGCTGACGAACTTCGGGGTTCGATTCCTGCTGGACGGAGTGGTTGACCTTGTCCCCTCCCCCGCTCCCCGGCAAATGGCTGACGGTTCACGTCGAGCCCTGGATGACCCGTTCTGTGGGCTGGTGTTCAAAGTGCAGGCCGGAATGGACAAAGCTCACCGGGACCGCATTGCTTTCGTTCGAGTCTGCTCCGGCCGCTTTGAGCGGGGCATCACCGCCTACGCCGAGAAGACGGAGAAGCAGTTCTCCACCAAGTACGCCCAAACCATGTTCGGCCAAGATCGAGGTACAGCCGATGAGGCCTTCCCCGGCGATGTGCTGGGCCTGGTGAACGCCAATGACCTTCGGGTCGGCGACGCTGTCTACGTGGACCAGCCGGCCAGCTTTCCTGACCTACCGGCATTTGCTCCCGAGCACTTCATGCGTGCCCGGGTGAGAGATACCTCCAAGTTCAAGCAGTTCCGTAAGGGCCTCGTTCAGCTGGATGAGGAAGGCACCATCCAGGTGTTGCGAGACGAAGACCTTGGCGACCAGGCCCCGATTCTTGCCGCCGTTGGGCCCATGCAGTTCGAGGTGGCCACCCACCGGCTGGAAAACGAGTTCGGGGCAGCCATCGAGTTGACGGCGACGCCTTACACCATTGCCCGCCGGACAGACGCCGAAAGCGCACCCAAGCTCAGGTCAATGCAGGGCGTCACCGTGATGGACCGAGACGACGGCCGCATGTTGGCGTTGTTCGAGAGTCGATATTGGATGGACCGAGTAGTGGCCGACCATCCCGACCTCACCTTGGAGCGGATGGTTGCCGAAGGCGGACTGTCCTAAGAGGAACTGGCCTTACGAGATAGGACGGCGACCGCCGCCACGACCTCGACCGTCGGAATCATCCTCGTCCTCAGTCTCGGATGCTTCGACGCCGGCAAAGGTGATCGTGATCGATTCGCGGGCCAGGACGTCATCGCCGTTTCGGGCGGTGGCGGTGACAGTTACTGATCCTGCGCTGAAGTCGGATCCGGAGACCGTGTAGGTTGTCGACGGGAAGCACTTGTTGCCTCGTATGCCGGAGGAGAACCGCCAGCAGTACTCGTTGGCCCCGGAAGTAAACAGGGCGGCAAAGGTAACCGAGCCGTCCAGTGAATGGCTGCTGCCATTGCCTGGGCTGGCGATCAGATCCGTCGCCGGGGGCGGCGGCGTGGTCGTACTTGTTGTTGTTGTTGTTGTGGTGGTGGTGGTCGTCGTTGTTGGCTCGGTTGTCGTTGTTGTCGATGCCGTTGTTGACGGTGTGGTCGTCGGTGTGGTCGGCGTGGCAGCTGTGGTCGATGTAGCTGAAGAGGTCGGTGGCGGAGGTTGGGTTGAACCGATAGTGATCGTCGAGGCGGTGGTCGCCGATGGTCGAGTCGTAGGAGTTGTGCCTTGGGTGCTAGGCGAAGAGCTTGATGTGGACTGGGTCCCTTGTGCCTGCGAGGAAGAGGTTTGGCCGATGCCGTTTGTAGTCGGTGAACTCGACGTTGTTTGCGTTTCGCCGTCGACGCCGGTTGTGGCTGACGGTCCAGCCACGTCGTCGTCACCCGAGGGCGAGGAACTGTTGTCGTCGGTTACACCCGGAGTGTTCTCGTCGTCCGAGCTGTTCTCAGAGTCGGAACTGTCGCCGGTGACATCCTGTCCAGCGGCGACTTGGCTGTCGCCCTCATCACCATCGTTCTCAGCGGCATCGTTCTCGCCGGCATCGTTCTCACCGGCGGCGACTTCGGCTTCGTCGGCCAATTCACGCAGTTCTCGACGGGCTTGCAGTCCGGCCAACGCCTCTTCCTTGCCGGCTGCGCCTGATGCTCGAGACAGTCGCTTGGAGGCGGAAGACGTGAAGTTCGAAGAGGATCCTTCATCGTCGAACACGCTTCGAGTGCCGGAGCCATCCGAAGCGGCTGAGCCGGAGGCAGGGGCCTCGTCGAGGTCCAAGATGTCGTCGTTGCCGAAGCTCAACCAAGCCAAAATACCGACTGTGACAAACAGGCCAGCCATGGCACCGAAGATCACGGGACGTCCGAGTTCGACCCCGGGGTAGCGATCACGGAGCCACGGACCCACTCCAGGGGTGGTGGTTCTAGCCTGGCGGACGGCAAAAGGTGCCTCGCCGTCGAGCGATTCGCCACCAAGCGAGTCTCCGTCAAGATCTACAAAAACCACGTCAGGTTCACCGGGTTCGGTGAACTCCTGAAGGCGGCTATTCACACCAGCCACACTATCCGATTGGGAGGAAGGCGTCCCAGCCATCGCGGTTCGATCCTTTTCGCCCGTTGCGCCCAAACGTGCCCTAACAGCCACGATGACGCAACCAGTACGAACGACCACCTGTTCGTACTACGAAGCAACACTATACCTGCCATCGGTGACGGCTCCCAGAAACGGGGCTGGGACCCCGGTTTCTTGGGAGTTTCTTTGCCCTCGGCCTGTTCTAACCGTCTGCGGCGGTGAGTTTCGGCTGACGGCCGGCCAATGCCAGACCAACCGCTCCGACGACGGCCGACAGCGCGGCAAACACAAAAGCGGTGCGGTAGTCCACGGCGTCACGGAGTACACCCAGAATCAACGGACCGGCGGCCACGCCAACAGTGCCAATCAACTGACTGAGGCTGTACACCCGGCTGTAGATGGCAGGGCTGAACGCTTCGGCCATCAACAGCGGCTGAATCATGAGAAGATTGCCGACGCTGGCACCGAACAAGGCCACAGCGGCAATGAGTGAAGGACCGGAGGCGGCCCACCCAATAAGCAACAGGGCCACGGCCTGGTTGACAGCCAGAACGATGGCCATCAACCTGGTGGGGACCCGAAGCAGAATCACACCGCCGACGAGTCGAGCAACAATGCTGGACAACGCAACCGCAGACAAGGCGGTGGCAGCGGTAGCGGTGTCGAGGCGCTCCCGAGTGAGATTGAACACGTGAGCCAGAGCGCCGACCTGGCCCAGGTAGATGAGGGCATAGGCCACACAAACCGCTCGAAAGTATCGGGTGCTGCGGGCCTGTGGGAACGACAGCTCAAAGCTCGCAGGTTCGTCGGCCGGATCTTCGATGTTCGCTGTTTGCAGTTCAGCGGTCTTGACTGTGCCTGCGTGGCCGGCCTCCACCTGGGTTGCCGCTTCGGTTTCCGTGTTGGTTACCGCTTGGCTGAGCTCGGCCGGCTGGGAACGGACGAAGAGCAAGGCAATGGGGATGATGCCGACCAGCCACCCGACAGCCAGCAGTCCACCAGCCTCACTCAAACCACGGTTAGTTATAAGGAGAGCGACCGGCGGGGTAAGAACGATGCCGCCGAAGGAAAGCCCGGTGGAAGCGATCGACAAGGCCACCGAGCGGCGTTTCGTGAACCAGCGAGTGACGAGAGTAGTGCTGGGGACCAGCCCGGCCAGGCCGAACCCGGCCCCGAACAAGGCGAAGAAGATGTAGAGCGTGGGGGCGGAGGTAACCCAGCGAAGCCCGTAGAGGGCGACGGCGCCGACAATCCCACCGGCAACGTAGAACCAGCGAATGTCGGTGTTGTCCAGCAATGGGGAGAGGGCGAAGCCGCTGAGACCGCCGATGGCGAAGAACATGGCGGTGGCGCCCGAAACCGACCCGACGGAGAGGTTCAGTTCGGTGGTGGCGGCCGACAAGATGACCGAGGCGTTGTAAAACCCCAGCCCGGAGGTGACACCGAGAATGACGAAGACGGCACCGACGATGACCCACTGGTAGCGAGGGTGCGCGGCTGACAGGTTGACGGCTGGCCGCTGGGCTACAGGCTGGGTCACGAACAGCTTAGGGTAGGGGTGGGCTGGCAAACCCGTCGAATCACCCGGGTTGGTGGTAAACGGCGGTCGGTTAGCGTCTGCGCCGGATAACCTGGTCTGTCGGTGCTCAGGACATATCCTGAAGACTCTCGGGGCTGTAGCTCAGTTGGCAGAGCACCTGCTTTGCAAGCAGGATGTCAGGGGTTCGATTCCCCTCAGCTCCACGGGAATCCAGCAGGATTCCGTAAGTAGCGGGTTTCGTGGGGACGCAGCCGCTGATGCCGCGGTCGGGCGCTGGGGCCAGGCCGGTGCCTCCCTGATACAACAATCAATCCGACTTTGTATTAACCGAACACTGCCAGCGTCGGCCTGGTACGACGAGCATGAGGGACATGCGTCGGTGAACCAAAGGCATTCCAGTGGCAAACATTACGATCAACAGCTTTCACTGTTCCGAAGAGACCACGTCAGGGTGGTCGGCACGACGTCGGCGGCTGCGACGCAAACGTTTCTCCGACGAGGTTCTCATCGTTGTCGGAGCCTTCCCCATGAATGCCGACGGCGCGTACATCAACAACGGCGAATTCCAGCATCGAACCGCCACCGGCGTTGACTCAAACGAAGACCACCTCTTCTCCCCTCCCATCGAGTTCAACTTTGATCCTCGCCTCGCCCCACACGTCCAAGTTCGGGTTTGGGGTTTCGAACTCGACGGTGCCGGCACCACATCCAGCTTGGGTCAAACCCAGGCGGCCGAAATCGAGAGCTTCATGCGTTTCGACGTACGCCCCGGAGTCGTCCCCGACTACAACCCGATGCCCACCCCCGATCTCGGCGGACGCATAGGCGCCAAAGATCACGACCTCATCCTGGCTGACATGTGGCAAGTCAATACCAACCGGCCACTGCGCGCCGGATCCAACCCGGTGGTGCGGGCACCAGGCCGCAGAGGCGTACTGGATGTGCCAGCCTGGCTCGACCGGCACGGCATCGAGCGAGAAATATCGGTCTTCGCCGGGCGCGGCGACCAGCGGATCGAACGCCGGTCCTACCGCAGTCCATCGGAACGCAGCGACTACCGCTTCGACGTGCGCTACAGCGCGTAGACGGTGGGCTACCGATCCAGCTGGGGGGCGAGCAGTCGCAGGAAAGATTCGGCCGCCACCACGCCGCCCCGACCCAGATGGGATCGGACCGCAGCATCGGTTTGGGTGTCGAACTCGCCGGTCGCCTGAAGCACTGGGCCGCCCTGGGCCGAAATCCGACCTTGAACCCACGACACCACGTCGGCGTCGTTGGTCAGTCGCTCGGCAAATGACGTGTCGAAGCGCTCACGGCGGCCCAGCCAGTTGCGGTTGAGGGCAGCCTCGGTCTGCGGGCCGACTATGCCGTCATCCGTCGTCCCGACCAGGCTCTGAAGCTCTTTGGTCAGATCCTCCAGGGACGGCGGCTCAACGGCTGCCGCGGTGAAAACGTCGTCGATGAAGTGCCAGCTTCTGGCCAGCCTGAAGTAGAGCCGGGTGTGGACCGGGGTCGAATCGGTCGGCAGCCCGGTGACCGTAACCTCGGTGTCGGTCCCGACCCTGAAAGCACCATATTCCGAGGAGGCCTCATCGGTCCCGACGTAAAGCCAAGTCGCCTCCGACTGATGACCGCTGAGGTCCCAACTGAACCTGTGACTCGAACCCGACAACAAACCGCCAGGGCGAGGCGAGGTCATGAACGGAAGTGCAGGTTCTTCGGCGGCAACGAAGGTCTCGTCAATCTTCTTCCATTGCCCTTCGACCCGATACCAAAGCCGAATATGAACCGTCGAGCCGTCGGTGGGAAGGTCTCCCAGCGATGTTGTAGTGGCCACCCCGGTCCAACGCACCGAGTACTGCGATCCCCCAACAGTGGATCCAGCGTAAAGCCAGGAACCCTGTGGCGTCTCGCCGTCGTAGGCCCAAGTGAAGATCTGAATGGCCCCGCCGAGAACGGAACCTGATGTGGGTGAAGTGAGAGTAGCCGCCATGATCTACCGCTGATCCAAGAGATCGATATAAGATTCGGCGGCGACGATACCGCTGCGTCCAAGAAACTGTCTGAGAGCTGTTTCAGTCTCGGTTCCGAAGTCGCCGTCGACAGTGACATCAAAACCATCCTGGGCGTCGAGTCGGCTCTGCACCCACTTGATTAGATTCGGATTGTTTATGAACGTGTCAGCCACCGAGGAGTCCCAGCTGGCGTCACGGCCCAGCCAGTTTCGGTTAAGGGCGGCCCGGGTGTTGGGCCCGATGATGCCATCGGATGAGGCGCCAATCAGCGTTTGCAGCTGCCGGGTAAGCGTGTCACGGTCGGGTTCCACACCCGTGCCGGATAGCTGCTGCTGGTAGCTGCGGAAGAAGGCTCCCCACGGGAACCCTACGCCCGGGTCGGTGCGGCGCGCCGGGTCTCGACGAGCGTGCGAGATAAAACCCGAAGCACTCGTCCTGTCGCTCTCAGCCTTAGTCAACTGCCGGGCAACCGGGGCTTGCAGACCCCGAGCCATCAGCCAGCGTGCGGCGATGACGGCCATCTGAGCACACGTGTCGGTCAGTTCATCGCGACGGCTGGACGTCAGTCCGGGCCAGTCACCAGCATTCATGGCCAGGGAAATACCGATGGCCCAACGGTTGGATCCAGTGCCGTCTTGAAAGGCCTCGTTCTCGAAACGAACCAGCTGGATGATCGAGTCGGCGTCGCCCACCAAATGGTAGGAACCGGCCGTCGTCCGATTCTGGATGAAGTTGGACACATTCTCGGCCTTTGGATCCGGACCTGAACGGTCGGTTCCACTCTCGGCGGTGTGCACCACAATCACCGGCTTTACCGGCGAGCGCCGCCCACGCCGGAACTGACTCCGCCGCGGCGGATTGTCCTCCAAATAGATACCGTCTCTGACTGTGGCCATTATCCCCCTGCGTTCGGCCTGAGTTTAGCCGCCTACAGGACGGCTCGCCGTCGCACCTGGGATGTGCTTGTCACTACTCAATTCTCAGCGGCGTGAACTCACGTCGCGGGTGCCCACGTTCAAACGTCATCGTCTTTAATCCAGACCGTTTCCGACGGAGCCGGAACCCACAACTCGTAGAAGCTGAACACCTCGTCGCCGGTGTTTTCGAACCAGTGCACATCACCGTCGCCAACCATGGCCACGTCGCCCTTTGACAGCTCGTAGCTGTCGTCGTTGACATGCAGCACACCCTGACCAGCGTCGACAAACCACACGTGACGGGCGCCAACGTGATAGTGAGCCGCCGACGTATCGCCCGATTTATAGGTGATGTGGTCGGCCCGAAGATCAGTGGTCCCCCACATCTCCTCGGTAACAAGATCGACTCTTCCCCGCTGGTCCCGGGTGGAGGCCATCTTCGGAAGATCGTCGAAGCGGATCACATGGGTCATACTTCGAACGTAGTTCTAGGCCGACAAAGCTGCAAACGATTGCAGTTGCCACGAAGTACACGAGGCCGACGGCCGGTCGACAACAGCCGCTATGTCTTGCTGGACTCCGCCCAAAGGTTGACGGCCGCTTTCTTGGCGTAACCATCAATGTTGGCCAGCTCGGCATCGCTGAAGTCAGCATTGTCTAAAGCAGCCACGCAGTCCTCAACCTGGGCCAGGCTGCTGGCCCCGATAAGGGCCGACGTCACACGCTTGTCCTTCAAAACCCAGGCAAGAGCCATCTGCGCCAACGTTTGCCCACGAGAAACGGCAATGGAATTCAGCGCCGTGATCTTGGCCAACGTCTCGTCAGACAACATGTGTCGGCCGAGCGAGGAGTCTTTCGCTGCCCGCGATGTCTCCGGAACACCGTTCAGATATTTGTCGGTGAGTAGACCTTGGGCCAAAGGAGAGAACGCAATGCAGCCAACACCAAGATCATCGAGCGTCGCCAGCAAATCGTCTTCGACCCATCGGTTCAACATCGAGTACGACGGCTGGTGGATAAGACAAGACGTACCCATCGACCGCAGAATGCTCACTGCCTCCGCCGTCTTCTCCGCTGAGTACGAAGAAACCCCGACGTACAAGGCCTTGCCTTGCTTAACCAGGGTGTCGAGAGCTCCCATGGTTTCTTCCAGCGGAGTTTCCGGGTCGAACCGGTGCGAATAGAAGATGTCGAAGTAATCCAAGCCAGTCCGCTGCAGACTCTGATTGGCGCTCGCTATGAGGCTCTTACGGGATCCCCATTCACCGTAGGGTCCCGGCCACATGTCGTAGCCCGCCTTGTTGGAGATGATCAGTTCATCGCGAAGTCCACCAAAATCGCTGCTGAAAATTCGACTGAAGGTCTCTTCAGCCGAACCCGGCGGTGGACCGTAGTTGTTGGCCAGATCGAAGTGAGTAATGCCGAGGTCAAACGCTCCTCTGAGCATCTCTCGAGCCACCGCTTGATCGTCGACACCACCAAAGTTGTGCCACAGGCCCAGAGAGATAGCGGGCAGCTTCAAACCGCTCCGCCCTGTCCGGCGGTACACCATGGAGTCGTATCGCTCTTCGGCAGGTTCGTAGTTCATTGGTCGTAAGCTCCTGGCACGAGGATTACGTAGCGTTAGCCTTCTTCACCCGAATTTGCAGACCGTCGACAACGGTTGCGTTCAAGTGGAACACCGCTGCCTTGGCCTCCCCGGATTTCGGCATCTCAACGAATCCGAATCCTTTCGAGCGGCCCGTTCCGGGATCGACGACGATGGTGCACGACTGCACCGCCCCGAACGACTCGAACAGTTCTCGCACGTCAGCCTCGGTTGTCGACCTTGACAGATTCCGCACGAGAAGCTTCATAGGCCCGCCAGTCTACTGCGCTCACCATCGACGAGATCAAGGCCGACCGCCACAACCAAACAGCGACAGCCAACAGTCGAAAGAGACAGACCTACCGAAAGGCTGACGCGGCGGCAAAACCATCGGCCACAGCGAGAGTCGACTCGCTCAACAGCAGCTCGACGAGATCGTCGAGTGGCTTCGGTCTACCCAGGTGCCAACCCTGGCCGTATTCGATGCCGAAGTCGCGGCACGCCAGCATCTCCTCTTCTTGTTCGATGCCCTCGGCGACCGCAGCGATACTGAGCTCCTGACACATCGAAGCCAGCACCTTCAAGATGGTGTACGCCTCCGAATTTGTGGTGAGCACACCGACCAGCGACCGGTCGAACTTCATCACGTGGATCGGGAACTGGGTGAAGTAGCCGAGCGCATTGTGTCCGGTCCCGAAGTCGTCCAAGCCGATGAGGGCGCCGTTGTCAGCCAGCTTGTGTAACGTCTTCTCCGCCTCATCGCCGGGACGGATCTCCGACGACTCCACCACTTCAACCAACAGGTCCGACGGTGCCAGCCCGTACTCAAGGCAAGCCGAAGCGTGAATGTCGGCGCAGTCCGACATGGCTAGCTGAAGAGGCGAGAGGTTCACACCTATGCGGCCGGTCTCGAATGACGGCACAGCTTGACGCAATGTAGTCAGATCCCTGGCAACCGTCTGCATGCACCAGCGGGTGAAGGAAGCCACCCGCCCGGTGGCTTCAATTCGGTCGATAAGAAGAGGCGGAGGAATCGCCTGATACTGAGGATGCTGCCAACGGATCAAGGCTTCCACCCCGGCGATTGCTCCGGTGGCCAACTCTCGGACCGGTTGATAGTGGAACGTCATCATCTGCCCGACCATCGCCGCGTCCAGGTCATGGTCGATGACAGCAAGCATCGCTGTTAGACGACGAATCTCATCGTCAGCCACCACCATCTCGGCCTCAGAACGCTTGGCCCTGTACATGGCTCGATCAGCGTCAGCCAACATGTCGGAAGCCGACTCGACCCCAAGGCAAGGACTGGCCACACCGATACTCAGCGAAAGGTCGATCTTCAATCTGCGGATCACCACTGGCGTGGCGCACATCGTCAAGATCTTCTCGGCCAACATCTCGGCTCGGGTGCCAGCATCGTCGTCACCGACGACCAGCAGGAATTCGTCGCCACCAAGCCGCCCCAGAATGTCGCTGTCGGTCATGGCGGAACGTATCCGACTGACAAATATTCGTAGGACCTGATCGCCGGTGTTGTGACCATGAATGTCGTTGATCAGTTTGAAGCCGTCCAGGTCGAGGAACAGCAGAGACGGCCGAGCGTTCTCGTTGGCGAACTGATCTTCCAGCCTGGACAGAACCGCTCCGCGATTGAGCGCACCGGTCAAGTCGTCGGTCATGGCTCGAACTTTTTCCTGCTCGGCCGCCTGAACCAGTCCGAGCGAGCCAGCAATCAGCTCGGCGACGGCCTGCAACAACTCATGATCAGTAGCGGAGAAGAAGCCCGGTTGGCTGTTGGCGAGATTCACCGTCCCCAGGCAGCGCCCCCCGCTTGTCATAGGGGCGGTAATCGCCGAACGCAGCCCGGCATCGGCCAGCGACAACAGGTCTTCGAAGGGACTACCGACAATGTCATCCACCACTACCAGCCTTCGCGAGCGAAAAGCCTTTCCCACCATGGACCGGGCGATGGGAAATCGGAGGTTGGTACGGGTCACCTCAGCTGATCCACCAAAGGCGTACAACTCCAAATCATGTGCGCTCACCGGCAGCGTGACGCTGGCCCGCTCCGTCTCAAGAACCCGAGGCAGCCAGTCAGCGGTGACGCGCAACATCTGCTCCTGAGTGGAGGCGGCACCGAGAGCACGAATGAACCCGGCAGGGAGACTAACGTCGGAGGTCGACGACACAGCAGGTCTATCGGCCGATCGGCTAGGTCACCTTAGCCACCGGCTCTAACATGACAAGGGTGGCATCAGGCGCCCGGGATCTACGACCAGACGACATTCAGGGCGACGTCGACGGTGGACAGGCGCTGCCCAGTCCGGCCCTCGTCGTGCTCATCGGCCCGTCCAGCGCCGGCAAGTCGACGTGGGCCGAAGCGAACTTCAAGCCTGGAGAAGTGCTCTCCACCGACGATTTTCGAGCCTACTTCGGAGCTGGGCCTGAGGATCAGACCGTAGGGACCGAAGCCTTTGCCCTGTTGGACGACCTACTCGCCGCCAGATTGGCCAAAGGGCTGACCACCGTGGTCGACACGCTAGGTCTCGATCCCAAACGGCGGGCCGCTTACATCCAGTTGGCCCACACCAACGACGTCAGTTGTTTGGCCATCGGCTTCGACACCACGTCGGCCGTGTGTCACGAACGCAATGCAGACAAACAGTTTCCGCTAACCAAAGCCGTCCTCAATCGACAGTTGAAACAGTGGCGTTCCACCCTTGACACGCTGGGTGACGAAGGCTTCGACCTAGTCGTCGTCAACCCCGGCCCGACTCGACGGGTTCCAAAGACGCTGGCCATCAAACCTCAGTTGGCACCTGACGATAAGCCGTCCACTTTGGCCTTCGATCTGGTCATCTCCAACTTCGACTTTGGCCCATCGTCGAGTGCCACAACCATGGCACCGACGTTGACCACCATGGCCCAAGCTGCGGAAGAGGCAGGTTTCCGGGCGCTCTGGCTGATGGATCACTTCCGTCAAATCCCTCAGGTCGGTCGAGCCTGGGACCCCATGTTGGAGCCATACACCACCTTGGCCTACCTGGCCGCTGCCACCGAGACGCTGCGATTGGGCACGCTGGTCACCAACGTCGAGCACCGCAACGTCGGCCTACTGGCCAAGATTGTGGCCACGCTGGACATTCTTTCAGGAGGACGAGCCGAGTGCGGGCTCGGGGCTGGCTGGTTCTCCGCCGAACAAGAAGCGTTCGGGTACCCGGTGAACTCCGACCGGGTCCGGCTCGACACCCTGGAGGAGGCCGCTCAGGCGCTACCGATTCTGTGGGGTCCGGGATCGAAGTCGTTCTCCGGCGTTCACGTCAACATTCCCGAGGCCCTGGCCTACCCTCGCCCGATTCAAGATCCAGTACCGCTTCTACTTGGCGGGGGCGGCGAACGGCGAACACTGCGGATCGCCGCCCAGCACGCTAGCGCCTGCAACTTCGTCGGCACCGACCCAACGGTTGTCGCTCACAAAATCGACGTAGTACGACAGCACTGCGCCGATGTCGATCGCCACCCCGACGACCTGGTTATCACCACGCTCAACCCGCTGATCCATGCAACATCGGGGCGAGAGCTGCACTCGCTCATCGATTCGCTCCGTCCGGCCAGCCGTTCCGCCGATGCCTACGCCGCCGCCAACCAAGCGGCCACCACCGACGAACACGCCGCCCGGTTCCAACATCTCGCCGAACTTGGGGTCGGTCGAGTGTGCGTAGCTCTCACTGGTAACAGCGGCCCAGAACGAATCGAAGCGTTCGCCGACGTCATCGAGCGATTCCAATCCTCGTAGGTCACCGCTCAAGTCAATTGCTGAACGCCGCCGCCCATGGGCGGGCTACCTCATCACGAACGGATTAGCCATCGGCTCGCTGGAGGTATTGATCCATGTGGCTTTGGTTCGGGTGTAGTCGTGGATCACGTCCAGACCGGCTTCGCGTCCGTAGCCACTTTGCCCGAAACCGCCGAACGGGGAGATCGGCGAGATCGCCCGGTAGGTATTGACCCACACGATGCCAGAACGAATAGCGGCCGACGCCCGGTGGGCTCGGGCCACGTTCTGGGTGAACACGCCGGCCCCCAACCCGAAGCGGGTGTCGTTGGCCATTTCGATACCTTCTTCTTCGGTCTCGAATCGCAGCACTGACATGACCGGACCGAACAATTCAACCTGAGTGCTGGCCACACTCTGATCGGGGCAGCCAATCACCGTTGGTTGGTAGTACCAACCGGCATCGAACCCGTCCGGGATCCGGCCACCAGTGTGGACAGTGGCACCCTGGGTAACCGATTCGGCCACCACCTTTTCAATGCGCAACCGCTGGGCCTCGGTGGCCAGCGGGCCAACCTGGGTTTCGGCTTGCAGCGGATCACCAATCCGAATGGCTTCGGCCCGGGCCACGATGCCTTCCACGAACTGATCGTGGATTCCTGCTTGGACGAACACCCTGGATCCAGCCACGCAACTTTGTCCGGTGGCTCCGAAGTTTCCTGCTACTGCGCCGTTCAAGGCGCCCTCGAGGTCAGCGTCGTCAAAGATCAGAATCGGGGATTTGCCACCCAGTTCCAACGAAACGTGAGCGAAGTTCTCAGCCGTATTCCGTACGACGTGGCGGGCCGCTTCTACTCCCCCGGTGAACGCCACGCGGGCCACCTTGGGGTGCGAGGTCAACACCCGACCGCACGGCTCGCCATAGCCGGTGATGATGTTGACAACGCCCGGCGGGAAACCCACCCGGTCGACAACTTCGGCGAAAGCCAGTAGCGGACCCGGCGCTTCCTCCGAGGCTTTGATGACCACCGTGTTCCCGGCGGCCAGCGCAGGCCCGACCTTGGTGGCGGTAAGAAACATCTCAGCGTTCCACGGCACCACGGCAGCGACAACACCGATGGGTTCACGGGTGGTGAACACTGCCATGTCAGGCTTGTCGATTGGCAGGGTCGAACCTTGGATCTTGTCGGCCAGCCCTGCGTAGTACCGGTAGTAGTCGGCCACATAGGCTGTCTGGGCCTTGGTCTCAGCCGCCAACTTGCCGGAATCGGTGGTTTCGATTTCACCCAGCCGTTCGGCTTCAACCTCAACCGCGTCGGCCAGTGCGGAGAGCATCTTGCCTCGTTGGGTGGCGGTCATGGTGGCCCACGGGCCCTCATACAACGCCCGGTGGGCGGCGTCGACCGCTCGGTTGACATCGGCTTCGGACGCGGCGGGAGCGGTGGCCCACACCTGACCGGTGGCCGGGTTGATCGATTCGACCAGCGCCCCATCGGACGCGTCGCAGAACTCGCCGTCTACATAAAGCTGAAAGGTCTGTGTCATGCCTGATCCGGGGGTGCGATCCCCATCTCCTCCATGTCGGAGTAGCGATTGCCGATGCGGTGGTGGGGGCGGCCGCCAACCGATACGCCTAAGGCGATAACGAGTTCGTCGGGGGCGGGAGCATCGGTGATGGTGACCTCGGCGGTGAGATAGTGCGACCGGAAACCAGGGTCCTCTTTGTGCATCATCGGCACCGAGACCATGGTGCCTGCACCGCCTCGGGTATTGGTGAACGACAGATAAGAGGTACCTCCCACCGCGTTGCGGAACACATTGCCGAACCGCAAGGTATGGATGATGGCCGAGCCATGCTCCACCTCGCCGTTGACCCCGACCATCGAAGCCTTGCCATACGCTTCGACCTTGTCACCTCCCCCGGCCAGGTCCACGAGGCGGGGGACGATGATCTCTCCTAGCCGAGGGGCGATGTCCAAGATGGTGGGCCGCAAGTCCTCAACGAACCCTTGGCCGGCCCATGGATTGGCCATGACGGCGGCCACGGTATGCAGCCATAATGACGGATCGGCGGGTTTGCCGCCCTCGATCAGCACCTCTTCGGAGTGGCTGACGATCTTGCGGATGGACAGGTCTTGAGCCATGGCTACTCTCAATCAGTTTCGCCGGTAGCTAGTGTTTCGCCGGCAATCAGTACTCGCTGATCCCGGCGAGCCGCTGAAATAGTAGCGCATGCGACCTGCCATTCTCGAATGAGACTGGGCCGGTCGGCGGTCAGGGCGAAGGCGACAACAGCCGAAATACCAAGGAACCCACGGCGATGCCCACAAAGTTGGCAACCAGGTCGAGGGCGTCAAGGGTTCGGTTCTCGATGAAGAACTGACTGGCTTCTTCGAACGTGACAAAGACCCCTAGTACCAGCGCAGCCAGAGGAACCCGAAGGTGCCGCCCTCTCGCCACCGGAACGGAGACCCAGCGCCGCACGGCCAGGTTGGCGACAAACGTCATCGCACCCCACAGACCGGCGTGGCCGAACTTGTCGCCATAGGGCAACGCCTCCACCAGGACATGGCCGGGGTGGCGTATGCCACGGTTGGCGGCGTAGATAACCAGAGCCAGAAAAAGGGCGAAGAGGACCGCCGCGACAGCAGAAAGTCGAAGCCGGGAGCGTTGATCCGACGGCTCAAGTGGCCTCACCATGGTAGGCAAGGTAGCAGTGGCCGATCGACAAGATAGCTCGCAGCGACCCAAGAGCCACCCGTTGGTGACCATGACGCCAGTCTGCCGCTGTTCGCTGGCCACCGGTGTCGCTGGCCACCGGTGCCGCTTTGCGCCGGCGATCTCAGACGTCGACTGTCTCGCTACTGGGCGTGATCACCACTGCCTCACCAGGGGCACCGTTGCTGTCCGCCCCGCCGGTCCGGGTGCCACCGTCATCGCCCAGGTCGGCGTCGCTACCGGTCCGCCAGCGCACGTTAGTGTTGAGCAGATCAAGCTCGGCGTCAGTCAGGATTGTTTGCACCGCTTGACCCGGCCCGTCGTTGATCTTCAGCAGGAACCGACCGACACCACCAACGGCCCCACCAGCGTCAGTACCGCCGGCCACACTGCGACGAATTTGAGCCAACTCTGCCGCCGTCAACCCGATTCCAGCGTTGGCGATGGTGTTGATCTCCTCGGCCTGCATTCCACCCAGGGCGAAAGCGGCGCAGCGGGCCAAGATATTGGAACCTCCCGGCTGTTGCGTGTCGGTCCACGAATGGGTGGTGATCACGCTGACAATTCCTTCGTGGCGGTCCATGCGAAGCATTGCCCCGATCTCGTCGTTGAGATCGGGGAACTGGCGGGTGGCACGCCAGATCTCGTCGAAGAACACGGCGTGCACCCTGCCGCTCTCCGAGGCATTGCGGAGATGGATGGCGGACAACGCCGCAGTCCATGAGGTGACCATGACCGCTGCGGTCAGCTGCCGTTCCGCTTGAGGAATGGTGGATGTATCGACTGCCAACGGCTTGTTGATCGGCCAAGCCTGGTGGGCCCCGCTCGTGCCGAGTGCACCTCCGATCGGTCCGGAGGCCAGCGCCGCCACCGACAACGCCAGAGGTTCGGCCAGCTCTCTCGTTCGATCCAAACCGATTCGTAGGGCACTAGCCAATTCTTCGCCATGAGAGGTGAAGACGCCCGGCAGATCATGAACGGTCGCACCGGGCGGGAGGAGGTTGACGGCTTTGGTCAACAGCAGGCTTTCCCAATCCTGTAGCGGCCGCCCCCGGTTGATGGCGATAACCGTGCCCACGCAGTGATCGCGACGGTTCTTCAACTCGTCGATCACGTCACTGGGCGCGCCGGAGGCTGTTGCCAAGTGAATGGTCTCTCCCGGATCAAGCAGGTTCAGACCGCCATTGCGGCCAACCCGTTGAGTGGTGCCTCCCAGCTTGGTCACCAACGGGACGTACTCGCCTTTGAAGTCGGCGGGGATAATGGCGGGAACGTCAGCCGAAGCAAGACCAGTCACCACCTTCTTTGCCAGCGCCGATTTACCCAGACCGTTGGCGGCCAGGATTCCCAACTGGGCGGCCCGCTGCCGCCCAGTTTGAAACCACGAATAGGGGTCGTAGCAAACCAGTTGCTGCGATGACGGGTCCACACCCAACGGCACTCCTTGGGCCGGTTGGCTGGCAGCGACCGAGAACGGCCAGATTCTGGCCGCAGTTCCAACGTCGGTGACGAGCTCGCGGGCTGGTTCAACCACCCCGGCGTGACCCCCATATCGCTTGCTGTGCCCGCGTTCGTGTCTGGCCATCGCCCTATCCGTTGGTGATACCTTCGGCGGGCGCCAGTGCTTCGGGCACCGGCACCCCGGCCGGTAGCGTGGCCACCCAACTGGTCTGATGGGCGCCGTCCATGATCCGAAGATGGGGTGAAAGCGGAGCGCAGGCGTTTCGGACCCGCTCGATCGGGCCGGTGACATCAGCGTCGGCTTCGACGGTCAACGTCACCGAGAATCCGACCCGAATGAGGGCTTGACCTTTGGCGATGGCCACCGCGGTGGCATGGGCCTGCTGATCATCGACGATGTCTCGCGCTTTGTGCTTGCGATCACCGTCGAGGGCCAGACGAGTCTCAACTCCTCGCTGTACTGCGTTGGTCCAGTTCTGGGCGTCGGTTGACGTGATCGGTCTGAACAGCTCAGACCAACGAACGGCCACCGTCCCATCGATGCCGTTGCGCAGTCGTTCAAGCGCCGCGGTGGTCACCGACGCCGACGGAAACGTACCCAGCGTGAGCGAGACCGAGTCGTAGCCGCCCATGCGGTAGCGACGACGGCCCTCAGAGTGGGTGACCGGGCCGGCGTCGCCGATGCGGATGACCTGATTCGGGAATCGGGCCAGGTAGTCGCGTCGAGACGGATCGTACATACCGGCCCAGATGCGAGCCAGTTCGTTCTGGTCAATCGGGTTGCAGGCACCGGCACCGGCGTTGGCCAGTTCGGAGCAAAGGCGTTCGACTCTGGCCGGAAGCACTTCAGCGTTGAGCTGGCTACGGGTGGTCCGCTCGGTGGCCCAGCCGACAGCCACCCAGGTTCGGGTGGTGTTGCCTTCACTGGCCCGATCAACCGTTTCCCGCATGATCTGATCGGCGACGGCGTTGGCGTCTTCGCTAAGTTCAGCGATGGCCTGCAAGCCGGGCAGACGGCTGGCTTTCGAAACTTCGGTGGTCACCTGAATGGCGGCCAGGGCCGGTTCGTCCGACATTGCCGCCAACCAGGCGGCCCAGGCCTGACGGCGGGCCACCACAACCTCTCGATGCTGGAGGGCGGCACCAGGAGGATGACATTCGATGAGCACCGACGAGGTGTTGGAAGCCGGGTGGTGGACTACGGCATAGGCCGGTTCACCCGTTGGGCGGTGTTCGGCCACCGAACTCTGCGACAGCAAACCGGGAAGGTTGCTCTGGGTGACCGGCGTGGATGAGAACCAAGCCGAGGTGTACATGTTTCGGCCAGTCCAACGGTGCGTGGCGAACTTGATGGCGAACCACACTCTGGCGTACAGGTGACGGCCCCACTTATCTCGAATGGCGAACCCGGCCACGATGGGGAACGTTATGGCAGCGGTGATGAGCACATTCCACAGACGATTGGCCGCCGGAACGAACGCCAGCAGAACGGCCAACAGGGCAATGACGGCGGCCACCGACCCCCACGGCCCCAGTCCCCACTTGTATTCGGCGTATGGGTTGTACCAAACACCTGACGAGTGCAGCCCGGCGTCACCCTCAACCCGGTCAGCGGCCATCATGTCGTCACCGTCGGGTGGACGGAGCTTGTTGCTTTGGCGGACCTTCGAGTCGCTCGTTGTGCTCTCGGTTGCTGTCATTGTTCGCCTCGATGGAATCTCGGGTTACTGCCGGTTGCCGCCAACGACACAACGTTGAACACCGCTGCGATCACCAGGGCGATGACCGTCCACCATGTGGCCGCGGTGACATCGGGAAACTCGCCGAAGGCCCGACCCACGCAGAGTGCGGCGAACGGAGGCCACAGAAGGTTGGCGGCTAGAAGCCCGCCGATGATGTTCGGAGCCGACCGGTACGACGGTAAGAGGCCGACTGCTGCGGTGAGCGGCCAGGTGGCTATGAGCACGGCAATCATGAACGGTTGAAAGTCGAATGCCACCGTCAACGCCGGCACCATCAGCGAGGCCAACGCCCCGCTGTAGAGGTGGGTCTCGGTGGTGTCGATCTCACCCGGCAGGTTGACGACTACTGCGGCGGATGTGATTTCGTTTGACAGTTCGGCGGCAACAAGGGCGGCGACGACGCCAATGGCTGAGATCAGCAGGTAGCGGCTGACCGACACCGACAGACCGTAGAGATTGCGCCCTCGACGGGCGATGGCGGTGATCAGACCGGCGGCGACCGCCATGAAGACGATCACGGCAGCAACAGCGTTGAGGCTAGCTTCCAAGCCTCCTACATCTAGCTCGATAGGCTGGCCGACTTCGGTTGTCCGTTCGGCCAGATCACCGAATGCCGTCCCGGCAAGTTCGGCACCCACCTCTTCGAGCGCCTCGATGGCTTCCTCCGATCCGGCGAACACGACCGCATCGGTCTCCTCCCCTTCAACGGCATCGTCTCCGGTGCCTTCTGTGTCTTCGTCAACCGCTCCTGCGCCCGCATCGTCTTCATCCTCGTCACAAGTGAGCGGGTTGGAGCACGCATCGGCCATCGTTACTCGCCTCCGGCGAACGGATAATACGATTCACCGGCATCGGCCGGCTCGGACGCGAGTAGGCCATCATTCGGATAGAGCAACTGCCACCGACCACCGGCCGTGGTCAGCGGAACCTCGGTCACCTTTGTGGTGCTCTCACCGCAGTAGTGGAAAATAAGAAAAGCTCCGTCGGCGGATGTCTGCCACCCCAGAGGCTCACAGACGTAACCAAGGGTGTCGGGGTCGAGCGGGCCGGGGTGATCGGCAAGCCGTCGGTCTCGACCAGGCCCTTCCGCCGCGAACAGCGGAATGAGGTCCGGTCGCATGGCGTCCAGGTAGGCAAGGTGTGCGGCAACGACTGCTCCACCGAAATCGCTGTTCGGGGCGCAGTCGGGGATGTCACCTGGCTCGGAAGTCGGGAAGCCAACGGCGTAGGGCAACAGAACCTCGCCCCACGGCTTCATCTCCACCCCGTAACCTTTGAACGCCAGATCACAGTCGTCGGCGTCCCACGTGATCGTCTCGGCTACAGGCTCGGCCCGCGATGTCGAACCGGCCGCTCCCGCTTCAAGCGGACCTGTGATAGTCACGGTTGCCGTCGGAGGGGGCGGAGCGGTCTCGGCTGTCGATGAACCGGCTTCACTATCGCCATCGGCGGTGGCGCTCTGAACGCCCGTCGCCACCCCGCTATCGCCGCCAACAGCGCCAGCCTGAATGGCAGACGGAAGCACGGTACTGGTCAGCGAACCAGCGCTCTCGCGGAAGAACACCACGTAGATCCCGACGAGCATGAGCAGGACGCCCAGCACGCGAAGGGCTGATCTCACGGATCAATAACTGCAGCCGATCCTGCACCACCGCAGCCCAGATCGATGCCGAACGCACCGAGAAGAGCAGGTAGTGCAGCCAGGCCAAGAGCTACGACAATGATCAGCGAAAGCCAACCGGGCATTTTTCCGAGCAGACTTCTCGACAGCAGTGAGCCGATGAGAAGTGTCGCCCCAACGATGAAAACGATGTAGCCGGCAGCGCCCTGGAGGTAATCATTGTAGGTTTGTGCTGCCGACTCCAGGAACGGCAGTTCGCGGCAGCCATTGGGGTCAATGGCAGCCAAGAGGTGAAAAAACATGTGGTGTACTCCCTACACGAGATTTCGCTTGAAGTTCTTGTTTGACTCGTACTAAAAAGAAATCAACAGCGAGGAGATCCGAGTCTTCTCCCAGACGACGACCAGTGGAGGTCGTCGAAATCAAAATCAATAGTCTTGACTCAGTGTCGGCGGTTACGGCGGTGAAACTTGGTGGTTGTCTGGCCACCAGCATTCATCAACATTCGACAAAGGTCAAGGCTGTTGCGACAATTATTTCCCTCGGCCATCTTGATGGCCCTAACGGCGGTGACGACGATTGCCTTCGTTCCCGTTATCCTCACCCCCACTCTTGCGGTGGTTGAGGTCGCGGGCTCACCGACGGAGTTGACCTACCCGACCGGGAGTGGACCCAGTGCCCCTGTGGCCCCCAGCGAAACGGTCGTAGTCAACGGAATTCGGGTTCACGAGTCGCTGGCCGGACCGCTCACAGCGCTTTTAGCCGATGCTCGAGCCGATGGAATCGTTCTGGGCGGATGGGGCTACCGATCGTCGGCAGATCAAATCCGCCTTCGTCGAGCCCACTGTGGAAGCTCCGAGTATGCCATTTGGCGCATGCCTTCCAGCCAATGTCGGCCGCCCACGGCCCGACCCGGAGCCTCAATGCATGAGCGTGGATTGGCCGTCGATTTCACTTGCAACGGCCGACCGATAGCCGGGACCAGATGCTTCCGCTGGCTACAGGCCAACGGGGCGCGCTACGGCTTGTACAACCTTCAATCTGAACCCTGGCACTGGTCCACCAATGGCCGCTGACCCGCTACGCGAAAAGCGATCCTTGATGTGATACCTGAGCTTGCCAACACACTCATACACGCCATACTTAGAGTAGTTTCTCGAACGCCAATGATCGTTTGGATGTGCCTGACGATTGCGCTTCTTATCTCATTTCTGACTTGAACTACAACCGCCGACTTACACCACCGAAAGCGAAAACACGACATGGAGCGATTCCTTTCAACCGTCGTAACCGCCGTGGTCCTCACCGTGCTCACGGTGGCCGCCATCAACTACTACGGCATCACCTGCACGGGGGGTGGCAACGCCGGAGCGACCCAACAGGGTGGTTTCCTGGGCGGCCACGGACCGGAGGCCGATCACGACCACCCGGTAGCCGAGTAGACGAACCTGGGCAGGTTACTCCGCGCCTCTTCGATAAGGGTCAGTCGCCGGCGATGAAGAAACTCCAGGTGCCGTCGGCCTCAATCCCAACGCGGTGTTGGTAGTAGCCGCCGAATGACTGCAGGTCAGCCAGGAAGGTCGGCCCGTAGAGCTCGGTCAACGCCGTCAGCTCATCGGGAGGTATTCCGCTTCCGTCTTCGGAGTCGTCGATGAAAGCCGATGGCCAGGAGTACCTGACCTCGCTCTGGCCGCCGTCGTCGAGCTCATCGGCCGCAAAAGGCAAGTTGAGCAACGCAACCAGAAACACCAGGTCGCCACCTCCACCGTCCGGCGACAAGTCAAGGTTCTCGGCGAAGGTACCGCCACCGAACGACGTGTTGGTGTTCACGCCAAGCTCGATCAGCCGGTCGAAGTCACAGTTCATGGCCGCTTCAAACACCGCTTGGCGAGTGGCGGCCACTGCCTGAGGCAGGTCCGGTTGCTCGGTTAGCGCCCGATCGCTAGCTAGCAGCGGGCAGGCGGTGACCACGTCGTCGGTTTCCGTTTCAATCGCTTCGATCGTTGACAGATCCTCGGCACTGAGAAGCGTCCACCGACCCAAACCGCCGACAATCACGCCTTGATCTGACATCGCGGCCGACGACCAAACCGGCGGAGCGCCCTGGGTCGAAACCTGCCATGGCTCCTCGACTGTCCAGCCGCGTTCGGTATAGGCCCCGTCAATGGATTCAGCCGGCCAAACCCGTGCTGTCATCTGACCGGTTACCGGATCAATATGACACACGATGGTGTCGGGTAGCGCCCCGTCGCCAGTTCGCAGACAGGCCACGCCATCTGGTCCCACGGCCATCGTTCCGGCAGGACTCAACGGCATGAACCACGACTCCAGAATCGGCCCCTCAAAGCCGGCCAGCAGCAGGATCTCGCCGTGGCCGTGCAGCGGGCTAGACGGCTCGACCTGAGGTCGGCTGTAGACCCAGACACCGTCTGGAGTCCAGCTGAAGTCGATTTCACCACGCTCGATGGCATCGAGGTCGATCCTCTTGTCGAGGGGGAGCGCCTGAATGGCTGCTTCGACTTCAGCCATGCTCCCGGGCAAGGCATCGGGCATGTTCCCAGGCAAGGCATCCACCGCTGCGGGCTCCTCGGACTCTTCATCGACAGGGCCCTCGGTCGCTTCCTCCTCACCAGGCACGAACGGTGGAACCCAGCGAGCGCCATCCGCTCCACCGTCTACAGCTGGTTGGCCTTGCCCACCCCACACCACCAACTCCTGCCCGGTCCAAACCGCATTGGCGTTGGCGTACCCGGCCAGCGGGCTGTCGTTGTGCGGGAGGTACAAACCCTCCACCACATGGAACGAGATGGGGACCTCCCCGTTGGGCAACACGGTTAGCCAGTCACCGGCGGCCACGATGGTGGCGTCAGCGACGTTGTCGACCTCGATGGTTTCCTCGGCCCACTCCACGCCGCCGCGCTCGTCCAACGTGCCGATGTTGACAGCGGTGGTGCCATCGACCGACACGAAGATCACGTGCGCGTCACCGGCGAAGACCCGGAGATCACCGGGCTCGGGAACCCCACTGGGGTCGACCAGAGTTGTCGACTCGCCGGTCTCGCCGTCGACCCGGAAAATGGAGCCCGATGCCGCCAGGTAGAGGTCGTCGTCGTAGACGGCCAGCCGGTCACCCATGTCTCCGAGCTGAGCCGACTCGATGAGCCAGGGTTCTACCGAAATCAGGTCTTCTTCAACTACAAGGCCGGAGGCTGCGTCGATCGGGACGGCGACCGGGCCTCGGTTGAGCACACCGATCACCCAAACCCGATCACGGAGGACAAACAGGGTCGTGGCTCCCCCACCGAACTTGGCCGGTACCTCAATGTCCTGCTCACTACCGTCGACCGGGTTGAACCTGGTGACCTGTTGCTTGGCCAGAACATAGACCCAACCGTCGTGGTACACACCGTCGGTGCCAGGGTGGCCCCACTCGGGCGCTTCGATCTCGCTCCACGAGTCGGACACCGGGTTGTAGGACGCGCCACCAACGATGGCCTCGACGGTGTCGCTCTCAGCCCCGCCCACGTCAATCCGACCGCCCCAGAACAGGGCCTCGGTTCCGGTCCAAACGCTGACGGCGTGAGCGCGGGTCCGAGTGTCACTCGCCGATAATGACGCCCACCCTTCAAGGCCTTCGGCGCTCCGGGTCAGCTCGTCTACGGTGTCGAGAGCCTCATCGTCAACGGAGGCTTGGTCTAGCGCTGCTTCGATCTGGTCGGGACTGTCATCGGACAACCACAGCGCTCCGGCCCCGATCAGTAGTACACCGACGGCAGCAGCCGCCAGTTGCAGGTATCTGGGGAGTGCCCTCTGTCGATCAGCGGCGGCTTCGTTCCGGATGCCGTTCATTTCGCTCTCCTCGTCGACCGACAGCAAAGCCTCGGCCAAGGCCGGGAGATCGGACCGCAGGCGATTTTCCACTACAGCCAGCTCGTTTTCCATAGAGTCCTCGGTCATTGCTGAACTCCTGTCGATCGATGATCGTTCGGGGTGGGCGGGCCCAACTCGGCTCGAAGCGCCTTGAGGGCCCGGTGCGAAATAGTTCGAACAGTGGTGGAACTGATGCCGAGGATGTCGGCGATCTCGGCGTCGGGGAGGTCGGCGAAGTAGCGCAGGACGACCACCGTCCTCGGGCGTTCGTCCAACATGGCCAAGGCTTCTCGCAGCTCAACCAGGTGGGTGGGCATCTGAGCGGTCATGGCGGCGTCGACCCGGCTGGCTCGGTGATGACGATCAACCACCTTCTGATGGCGCATTCGAGACCGACAACCGTTTACTACACAAGTTCGCAAGTAGGCACCGGGTCGATCGAGGCTGTCGAAGCGATGATCGACCTTGACGAAGGCGTCGTGCACGATGTCCTCGGCTTCGAACGATGAACCGAGCATGAGCGTGGCCAAGCGCAGCATCGGTCGATGCTCGGCGGCGTACAAGCCGTCGATGGTGGCCGAAGATTGGCCTGTACCGGCTATCGGGCCGGGTCTCACAAACCGGTGAACGTCTCCCATTGCCCCTTCGACTCCCAACCCGGGCGATTTGTTCCTGACCAACTCAAGTATTTCACCCGCCCGGTCCCGGCTCTACCATCAATCCAATGTCGTTTGCTGAGTTTGATGACCTGACATTGGCATCGGCCGCTGATCAGGCGGCGGCGATACGCAACGGTGAGGTGTCCTCGGTTGAGATGCTCGACGCCTGTATTGAGCGCTACACCCGGCACAACTCCGCCATCAACGCCGTGGTGGTGGAGCGCATCGACCAAGCACGACAGCGATCCAGCGACCTCGATGAGCTGCAGGCCAGCCACGATCCGGACCAACTGGGATCGCTACACGGCGTACCGATGACCATCAAAGACGTCATCGACTGGGTTGGCACCCCATCCACTTGGGGTGACCCGGCCGCCGCCACCTACCACCCGGAACGCAACGCCGTGCTACTCAACCGCTTGCTTGACGCCGGGGCAGTGGTCTGGGGCAAGACCAACGTGCCACTTCAGTTGGCCGACTGGCAATCGTTCAACGACATCTACGGCCGCTCAAACAACCCGTGGGACCTCAACCGCACACCCGGCGGCTCATCCGGTGGTTCGGCCGCCGCGTTGGCCACCGGCATGGCCGCGCTGGAGATCGGCAGCGACATCGGCGGTTCTATTCGGTTCCCGGCCCACTACTGCGGTGTGTTTGGGCACAAGCCGACCTTCAGCGTCGTACCCAGCCGAGGCCACAACTACCCCGGGCAGGAGGGAGAGGTCGACATCAACGTATGCGGCCCGCTGGCCCGGACCGCCGATGATCTCGCTCTATGCATGAACATCATCGCTGATGCGGGCCTGGCTGAAGACCATCGCCGGGCGCCGGAGGAGTTCACCGTCGGCGTGATGCTCGAAAACCCCATGGGCGACCAGGACGATCAGTTGACGTCTGTACTGTCAGACGCAGTCGATCGGCTGGTAGCGGCCGGGGTGAAGGTTGCCGAACCACCCATCGAAATCGATCATGTCGCCGCCCAAGACCTGTACGGCAAGCTTGTACGTGCCGCCACCGCCACCCTGGATCTGCAGCCCGACGACTATGTGCACGCTGCCCGCTATGAGCAAGGCGATCGGGACTATCAGGCCATCGGCAGTCGAGGAGTTCTGCTGCCGCACGTCGAGTGGATTGAGCTACACAATCAACGCCAGCGACTTCGGGACCAGTGGGCCGACTACTTCACCGCCGTGGACGTATTGCTGTGTCCACCGTCAGCCTCGGCCGCACCGTACCACGAAACCGATGTGCCCTTTGGCCAACAGAGCATCGTCGTCAACGGGCGCTCGGTCTCCATCATCGAACAGTGGCTGTGGGCCGGTATTGCCTCGGGCCCCTATCTGCCCGCAACCGTGGCCCCGGTTGGGCTGACGGCCGGTGGACTACCCGTCGGCATCCAAATCATGGGACCGGAACGAGCCGACCACACAACGATCGCTTTCGCCGCCGTGGTAGAGCAAACCGTCGGTGGCTTCACACCTCCCCCGATGATCGCTCAGGCCTGAAGTTTCCGCAGAGCCCCGATTCTCACTTCGACGCCGGGGGACCAGTGGCAAACGGGGGTGCGGTCGGGCTGCGGCAGCCCACTGGCGGCCACTAACTGGTCATCCAGTTCCATCACCTCGGCCCGATGCAACGGCCACGGTTCATGCCAAGCCAGCGCATAACGAAGACCACCGGGGTATGCGCTGTACAGCCGCCATCGGGCCGACAGATAATTCTCGAACGACGTGACGTCGTCTTCGGCAATGGCATCACCGATTCGTATTCGAACCGTCGAGCGGGCGTCAGGTACGGCCACCTTTCGGCCAAGCCGGTCTCCGTTGGGCCAACGCCGATGACAGCGATACTCCACCTCGTTGCCGTTGCGGTCGAAGCTCATCTTCGACCAGTAGTAGGGCAGGCGGAATCCTTGCCGAGCGGCGACCACAGGCGGGAGCTTGGCGGCGTCAAGCGATAGGAACCACACTCCCGTGGTGCCATCCGGCGCGGTCACGTAGGTCCGGACGTTGGTCTCGCAAAAGCGCGAGACACCCGGGACGGCCGGCACCTTGGGGAGGCGCACTTCCATCATGAACGGCACCAAGCCGACCCACGCCCTAGGACCATTTCCACTGCCGTCGTCAAAGGTTTCGACCTTTAGGCCGTCGGGCAACAACGCCTGTACCACCTCAGGTGGGTAGGACCAGTGCAAGAACGTCAGCAGGTCCCAGCGGTGCATCATGATCGGCCATTGCACCTCAATCGGGCTCGTCGGCTCATAGACCGACGTGCCTGCCTGCCAGGGCAGCTCTTCATCCACGGATCGAATCATACGTATGTATGATATCCCGCCGAGCCCCGAAATGCCAGGCAGCGAAACAAGCAGCAGTCACCGGCATGTCGCCAGTACTCGTGGTCGACGACGACTACCGAGTTGCCTCGAGCCTTGCCGTCGGAGAACAGCTCGATGAACTCGCGACCTTTACCGCCTCGGCGGGCGTCTAGTCGGCTGATTGGACTCGAACCGCCTCGGGCGCCAAAAGTAACCCGGGACCCCATATGGGGTCCCGGGTCTGGCTGGTGGGAAGTCCGATTTCGAGCACCACAGCGCCCGATAGTTGAAGCCGCTAACCGGCGGTCAAGCTCATTACCGAAGGACCGTTGCCGGCAACGTTGTCGCAGTCGTAGCTACCCGGGGCGGAGTTGAACAGCAAGCCCAAGCAAGTGCCGGTGGCCTGTTGGCCGAGAGCATTGGGGTGCATTGACTCCTGGGCCACCCCCTGGGTCAAACCGGTCACTAGGAAGCGTGCCCACTCGGCGTCGGAACCCGAACCCTGAGCGGTGCTGGTGGCGCACACCTCACGGTCTTCAAGCTGGTCTTGCAGGTCGAGGAACTCAACACCCTTGGAGGCAGCCACCGAAGCGAGGTTGGCCGAGATCTGCGGCACCAGGGAATCCCGGGCCCAGTTGGCGTCAACGTTCCAGAACGGGCAGCCGCCGGTGTTCGTGCGGGACCAGCCACTCTCGCTGTAGCGGAACTCGCTGCCCCGAGGAATGGGCGACGGATAGCTCTGCAGCACCAGGCGGTAGCTGTCGTCGGCCTGTCCGGCATCACTCATGACCGCTCGAATCTCGTCGATTGCCTTGGCCACGCCAGCCATGGCGCCAGGCATCGCGGAGTCGATGCTGGACTGACCTGATTGATTGCAGGTGTTCTGCCACCACGACGGGCTGGTGTTGTAGCGGACGGTGCAGTCAACGATGATGTCAGCGAAGCCGAGGTCATTTCCACCGATGGACAACACGATCATTTCCACATCGTGACCGGCAGCCACACCAGCCAATTGGTCGGCCTGAGGGGCCTCACCTTTAAACGAAACGCCACCGTTGGATGCTCGATGAACGTTGGCAGCAATGGCGCCCGAACAGGCCAGATTGATCTTGGCGTCAACGCCGATTCCGTTGGTCAACACCTCGGATACGTCGGAACGATGACAGCCGCCGACAGTGTTGCCATAGACACGGGAGGCGTCCCAGTACCAGACGCCCTTGCGCTTGTACGCGGCACGGTCGGTGCCGCCACGGTTGCCTTCGGCGGTGGCCCAGTTTCCGTGCCAACGCCCGGCTTCACCGGAGATGTAGCTGTCACCAAGGGTGACGATGGCGGTCGGCTGGGCGGTTTCGCCGCCTCCCCCGCCGCCTTTGCCACCTTTACCTTCGGGAGGTGCGGCAGAGGCTACGCCAACCCCAAAGGCAGTGCTGGCTAACGTTGTTATCAGAATGGCAGCGAAAAAGGTCGCCAGTTTACGCATCATCTTGATCCCCTTCGATTGCGGCGGTGGTTACGGGCCAGTGTCGCCTACTACTTACCAGGCCCTATAGCGAATTATTACCGATGGGTAACTATCTGTCAAGTTGGGAATGAAAGACGCATGGGCCGACCGCAAGTCGCGAATCAGCTCAAGGATTTCCGTACCATTCCAGCCAGTTCAATCGACTCCAATGCCATTGGTTGTTCCACATTCATGATTCGAATGACGATGTCGTCCGCACCGGCGGCAACCAATTCAGCAAACCGTTCGACCACACGCTCCACCCCACCGAAGACCAGCTGGCTCTCACCCAGACCGCGATAACCAGCGGCAATCATGTCACGCCCAAGACGCACAGCTTCGGAGTCATTAGGCCGAATGAGGATGTCACGGCGAAGCGCCACCCGTGGTTTTGTTCCGTACTCGCCGCACAGATCCTGATACCGAGTGGCGGCTTCGGCCAACTCCTCGGTAGCCAGACCAGGTGGGGCGTACCAGGCGTCGCCTTCACGGGCCGCCCGCCGAAGCGGCACATCACCGGTTCCGGACCCGATCCACCACTCCACCGGCCGAGGGGGTCGAGGCGAGATAGAGGCACCGCTGACTGTAAGCATGTCACTGTCAGCCACCCCACCGGCGAGAAGCGTTTTGATCACCTTGATGGACTCATCGGTGTGGCGACCTCGCTCGGCCATTCGAGCACCCATGGCGGCGAAGTCAGCCTCACCCCAACCGATACCGGTTTGCAAAATGAACGGGGCATTTGTCATCGCCGCCAGCGTGCCAACCTGCTCAGCCACCAGAACCGGGTTCCACAGCGGCAACAAGAACAGCGAACCAATAGGACGATCAGCAGGCCAGTCAGCCATGATGCGACCGATCATCGGGACGTTCTGCACGTAGTTGGCGTGAGGGCCATTGGAATGGTGATCACCCAGGCTGATGTGGTCGAGCCCAGCATCAGCAGCTGCTTTGGCCCGGGCCAAGGCGTTGGCCACCGCAACTGTCGGGCCGACCCCCGCGTACCTGCTTGTGATACTGATCCCAATACCCATGCCGGTCAGGTTAGGCGGCATCCACTCGCCCAACCAGTGCGCAACAATGTCGAGATTGGCAGTGGGCTAGGATGGCTGTGAGCGCTACAGTGCGCCGCCAGTTCGCGGAAAGAGCAAAGCTCAACTGCACGATCGGCATCTGATCGAAATCGAGAACGCACCAACCTCTTTCGGCTCGGCTATGCGAACGACGGGCACTCACGAAAGGGACAATTGTGTCTGCACCCCCACCAAACTCAGTGCCGCTACCAGAAGATCCGTCGCTGGGGCATCTCAAAAACCAGGCAAAGCTCGTTCGAGACCTGGTCCGGTCCGGCGACGACGGCGCACTCGAACTCATCGACCAGTATCACCTGCGTTTGACCGCCGAACAGTTGACCGCGCCCAGCGGCTCAGACCGTTTCAAACTCACCGAAGCCCAGCTGACCCTGGCCCGCATGTACGGATTCGACAGTTGGAACAAGCTCCGTGAGTACCTCGACACCATCGGGGATCTAAGTCATCGACCGATGACTGAACAAGGCGTCGATGTAGCCGACGAACCGTTCGTGTCGGTGGCCTGCCTCAACTACGCCGAGCAAGGACCGAGCCCTGCTGACCGGCTGGAATTGGCCCACGCCATGTTGGTCAACGACCCGACGCTGGCCGACGGCTCGATCGAAGCCGTGGCCACCGTCGGCGATCACGCTCGGCTGGCCGCCATCCTCGATGAACAACCAGATCGGGTCAATCAACCGTGCGGTCCCAACGGCTGGGCACCAATTCTGTACGCCACCTACTCCCGCATCGACCCGGCTCGGCTGGCATCACACGAGACCCTCAGCCAGCAGGCCGCCCAGTGGTCAGCGACCGAAACCGTGCGAGTGCTCCTCAAGCGAGGCGCTAATGCCAACGCCGGGTTCCTTTGGCGGGGCCTGGTCCCACCGTTCACCGCTCTCACCGGCGCCTTCGGGGGAGGTGAGAGCCACCAGTCATGGCACAACCAACGCCTTGAACTGGCTCGCACGCTGCTTGAGGCCGGGGCCGATCCAAACGACGGCCAGGCCTTGTACAACAACGGACTAGGCGGCCAAAACCACGACGACCCAGCCCACCTCGAACTGCTGGTGGACTACGGACTGGGAACCTCACAGAACGGCCCGTGGTACGAGCGACTCGGCGGCCGGCTGCGCGACCCGGCCGAGTTGCTCTACGACGACATGGAAGCCGCCGCCCGAAGGGGGCGCCCACGAATCATGGCGTTCCTTCTCGGCCTGGGTATGAACGTCGATCGGCCAGTCGGTCGTTCCCAGATGACCCCGGCCCGGATCGCGGCCGAAGAAGGCCACCAAGACGTATTGGACGTGCTGGCAGCCGCCGGAGTCGATGTGTCAATGAATCCGGCCGAACAGTTTCTGGCACTGGTTCGCCAAGGCGAGGCACAAGCGATCGGCCCGTTCCTGGAACGAAACCCGGGAATGGCCGAACAGATGCTGACTCGCTACCCAGCGGTGATCGGCACCCTCACCGCCGACCACGAGGACATGTTGGTAACCCTGATCGAAATGGGTTTCGATATCAACGCCCGCGACGGTGGCGTCAACACGCCGCTGCACAGCGCAGCCGAAAACAACGACGTTCCGCTGGCTCGTCTCCTCATCAAGCACGGGGCCGACCCCGACATCAGAGACACGATGTTCGAGGCTACACCGTGGGGGTGGGCCAACCATTTTGGCCACACGGACGCCGCCGCCTACCTGCACCCTCTCACAGCCGACACTGGTGATCGTAATTGAGTCGGCGCTAGGCCGGATGATGCTCGCCACAACGGGTCGGAAACCGGCACCGGCAAGACTCGACCCGTTCCAAGTCGGCAATCATGACATCCAGCTCCTGACGTAGATTCCGCAGCTGTTCGAGGCGGCTAGTTACAAGCGGCTGCCAGGCTTGATCGGCGCCGTTCATCATCTGACCGATCTGTTCCAGGCTGAAGCCGAATCGTTGAGCCCGTTTCACGAAGCGGGCCGCGGTTACGGCACCAGCATCAAACCGTCTCTGCCCGCCGACCCGCTCGACAGTGGTGACCAGGCCCAGCTCGTCGTAGTAGCGCAGGGCCGACACCGACACACCGGTACGCTCAGCCAACTCGCCGATGGAGAACACTTCAACAGCAACCATTTGGCTTCTCCACTGCCAACATGGTGACGACGCCGTCACCGCTCGGTTCAACCGAACGGATCTCCAGATGGCACCCGGCTTGATCCACCTCAACCAACAATCGGAGAAAGCTGCAGCACGCTCTCTCGCGAACGGCCAGTTCGCGAACCCGTCTCTCCAGTACGAGCGGAAACATCATGCGAGTGACTCCGGAATCGGAGCTCACCGCAAGGGCCTGCCTTCGAATCTCGCGCCACTCATCGACGCGGTCAGACGCATCGTCGGCTGACAGGGTGCACAGCACCTCGGGCTGCTCATCAACTGCTTTTGCCGCTTGTTCACGCATACAGCGATGCTACGACCTCAAGTCAACCTGAGGTCAAGGCTGGGGCGTAGCCACCTACGCTTTAGTCCCCGCCGAAGGCCGAGCTGGGAAGATCTTTGGTGCCGTCGGCGATGGCCGAAACGATTACTTCGGCCACATGATCGGGGCGGAGCCCGGAAGGGAACTTGGGTGCCTTGCCTTCGATCGCCCGGTCGGCCAAACCGGTTTCCGTGTGACCAGGACGAGCATCGATCACGCGGATCTTGCGTCGCCGGGCCTCGCGGGCCAACGCCTCGTCGAACGATCGCACCGCGGCCTTTGACGCCCCGTAGGCAGCCATTCCCGGCAGATTCTGTTCGGCGATAACACCGGAGATGTTTACCAACACGCCGCCCTCGGTCATCCGGGGGAGGGCCGCCTTGGCCAGCATGACCGGCACAAACGTGTTGGTCATAAACAGCTCTTCCATGGCGTCAAGCGACAGTTCATCAACTGGGCCAAAGGCCACCACACCGACGGCGTTGACCACAATGTCGAGTCCGCCTCCGTGGCCGACGGCCGTTGCCACCACCTCCGAGCAGGCGTCGGGCTCTCGCAAGTCTCGAGCCACTAGTTGGCCCGAGATGTCAAGCGCCTCAAGTCGTTCGGCGGAGCGTGCCACCAGCGTGAGGGCAACACCCTGATCGGCCAATCGGGAGGCAACGGCTGAGCCCAGACCACCGGTAGCGCCGGTTATCAGGGCCGAGCGACCCGAAAGGCTGGGCGAGTCAGCAACTGGTCGAGGTTTGGCTTGTTCGGTCATACGATCTCCTAAGGGGTGGCGGTATTGGAGGTGTCCGGACGAGGTGAAGCAGCGACACTTGCCGGCAGCGCTGTGAACCATCCCACCTGGACATCAACGCCGGGCGAGTACAGGGAGTGCGGTGCACCGGCCGGCGCGGATAGCCCGGCCGCTTCGACCAGGTTCTGCTGAATGTCGAAGTTGTCGATTTGGTGCAGCGGCCAGCGGGCGTGATCGACTGAGCCGTGCATTAGTCGGCCACGGCGTCGAGTGATCAGGCCCCAGCGAGCAGTAAGGAAGTGCTCCAGCGGACCAACTTCGATGTCCCCCAAGGGTTGGCCCACCTCAAACTCGATGCGACAACCGGGTCGGGTGTCAACACCGGTTCTCGGCCATTGGCGCTTCATCTGATAGGTGTGAGATTGACCATCGAACTCGTGGCCGCCGGGCCCGAAACAGTACGGCAGGGAGAACACGCTTCGAGCCACCCCGGCAATGGCCGAACGAGGCACATCAAGCGAGAAGAACCAAACGGCTCGACGCCCTAGCCGGTCAACGACGTAGGTCCTGACGTTGATCTCCACGAAGCTACCCAGATACGGCACCGGTGGAGTGGGACCTAACTGGACCCTTCGCATGTGAAATGGAATTAGGCCGACCCAGGCCGAGCCGTCGAACTGATCCACCTGTAGTTCGGCAGGGAGCAGTCGTTGAACTTCGTCCACCGGATAACGCCAGTGGAAATAGGCCAGCTGGTCCCAGCGTTGTCGCAGTACGGTGCGCTGGGTCCAAGGTGGCGGATCGGGGGTGATGGAATCGATCATGACTTCAATCTTCTTTCGGCACGAGTGGCGGCACTGGATTCGATTCCTGTACTAACGGTGTCCGATTTCACCCCGACCGCACACCTTGGCGACACTCTTGGCATGGACATCTTCCGCAGCGTGGATCATCGGGCCCATCACGTCCTGGAATTGGACGGAGGTCGCCTAGTCGACTCCTGGGAAGGCCCGGACCGAGCCGACATTGTCGACCAGGCCTGCGATGACGCCGGTTTTACGGCCACCGAGGTGGAGACGTCATCCTCGTTCGATCGAGAATTGGCCGTGCGGGTCCACGATCCAGGCTATGTGGCGTTTCTGGAGTCGGCCCATCGACGCTGGGTGGATCAAGGCCACACCGAGCCGTGCGCCATGGCTTTCGGCTGGCCGGCCCGACGTTTCCGAGACGTGCTGCCTCAAACCTTGGAGGCTCAGATCGGCTACTACAGCTTCGCTGCTGACTGCTCCATTGGGGCCGACACCTGGACCGCCGTGACCTCCTCAGCGGCCACAGCTATCGCCGCCGCCGACCATGTCGTCACCGCCGCCGGGACGGCGTCGGCTCCGGTTGCCTTCGCCCGATGTCGCCCACCGGGTCACCATGCGTCCCGCGACCAGTTCGGCGGCTACTGCTATTTGAACAACTCGGCCCTGGCTGCCCAGCGACTTCGGGACAGCGGTGCCGGGCGGGTGTCGATTGTTGACGTCGACTACCACCACGGCAACGGCACGCAGGACATCTTCTATCGACGGGCCGATGTCCTGCACACCTCTATCCATGGGGACCCGATCGAAGAGTTCCCCTATTTTCTGGGCTACGCCGACGAGACAGGTGAGGGACCCGGTGTGAACGCCAACCGGAACCTTCCGCTAGCGAGGGGCTCAGAGGCCCAGACCTGGTTCGAGGCCCTGGACTCTGCCCTGGATTGGGCCACCGGAGGAGGTGGCAGTGGGGAACCGGCCGACGCTTTGGTCATTCCGCTCGGGCTCGATACCTATGTCGACGATCCCATCAGTCACTTCCGACTCCAAAGCCACGACTACCTGGAGTTAGGGCGCCGCTTGGCAGGAGCCGCACTTCCAACCGTGATTGTTCTGGAGGGTGGCTATGCCACCGAAGCCTTGGGCCTCAACACGGTAAACGTGTTGACCGGCTACAGCGATTCGGTCTAGCCGGGGATTATCAACTGGTCGGATCGTTTGCACGCCTAGCGGTTGGGGTAGATCACTCGGATCAAGACAACCCCGACTCCGACAGCCACGAGCTGGGCCACGATGAACCCAGGTGCCGATGCCGGTTCGATCCCGGCGAACGTGTCACTGAACACCCGGGAGACTGTCACCGCCGGGTTGGCGAAGCTGGTCGAAGACGTGAAGTAGTAGGCACCGGCGATGTAGCCCCCGACCGAGAAAGCCGCCAGTCGTGACGGGTGGCCGGCTCCACCGGCTCGGACCACTCCGAAAATGACCAGTAGTAATCCGACCGTAGCGACGCCTTCGGCAAAGACCAGGTTGCCCGATGAGCGGTCGGTGGTCGACCAGTTGACTACTGAAAGGTCGAACATCATGTTGGCGACCATGACGCCGACGATTCCTCCGACCGTCTGCACCACGGCATATAGCATCGCGGTTGAGCTGTCGATGCCGCCCAACAGTCGGTCGGCCAGCGTGACAGCTGGGTTGAAATGTGCCCCTGACACCGGGCCCAACGCCAGAATCAATGCGGTCAGAACAGCGGCGGTGGCGAAGGCGTTTTGCAGGAGCTGCAGACCTGCGTCGTCGGACAGGCGCTCGGCCATAATCCCCGAACCAACAACCGCGGCCAAGAGGAACGCGGTGCCGACAAACTCTGCGGTGAGTTTGGACGAGAGGTTTACGGGCTCTAGACGGTCGTCGGCTTCGTTCACGCCGTCGATACTACGGGCGCCAGGCTAGGAGGGGTGTGTTAACGACCATCGTTGGCTGCTGGTTTCGTCACAAACGCGAACAGCAAGGTTCTCGGTGATCTCGGAATTGGGGCCATCAGGATCGAGGCAGTAGCCCGTGGACGTCGACTTGATGTGGTAGGTCCCTTCTTGGGCGAGGTCTATCCTCCACCGCTGTCCGCTGCTCCCGTCACACGGCGCAAGGTAGACGTTGTACTGCTCACTGGTGTGCTCGTCGCCGCCTCGTTCAGCGCACGACCCGTCGGTTACGCTGACAATTCTGAATGCCCCTCTTCCGAGGTCGATGATGTCGAAAATCTGTGAGGGCACCACGCGACAGGCCTGGTTGACCAGATCAACTCCGTCGCCGCCGATGGCCGCACATCGTTCAAGACGCTCATTGAAGAGAAGTACAGGCGCCGGGAAAGTCCGGCTCTGCCCGGTTCCAATCGTCGTCGAGGTCGTGGATGTCAAAGGTGTGCTGGTTGTTGAGGAAGTTGGCGCTGGCTTCTTAACTACCGGCTTGTCAGACTGACCATCTGTTTCAGATGCCTTGAAGTCAACAACGGCGTCGGCCGAAACGCTCCCAACTTGCAGATCGCCGGTCGCAGCGTCAGCAACTCTCGTCGCCCCAGACTCTCCAGCAGCAGCCTCATCGGTGGTTACGGGCGGGTCGGATGGCTCTGGACTCAGATCGGTCGTTTGCGGTCCTTTAAGAGCTGGGCTGATCGTCGTTGTAGGGGACAAGGCGTCTTGCCGTTCACCCTCTACGCCCACCAGCTCCACTGCGAAGGGCTTTCGAACTGATTGTTCCTCGTCCTCGGTCTGCCGCTCTAGGTTTTCGACATCGGGAACGCCGCTGTCGGGCCCATCATCGACGCCGGTCGGCAGATCGGTCACGATCGACTCACTGGTCTGCATCAGGACCACACCACCGGCGACAAGTATCAACACGACAGCCACCAGAAATGTGGCCCGTAGTCGGGTGAGACCCTGAAACTGCAGTTGCTTGACCGCTCCCGGTGTGCGCCCGAGGCGGGCCGCGGTTTCGGCGACAGAGAAACCTCCGAGGAACCGGTGAACAATGACATCTCTTTGACCCGGGCTCAAGCCGTCCAAGAGCTCATCAAAACCACGCTGGGAAATGATGGCGTCTTCGATTGACCCCGGAGCGGCGATGTCTAACTCGTCATCCAACATGACAGTGTCGACAGTGTTTCGCCGATGGTCACCGCTCACTCGACTGCGGGTTGCCCTGTAGGCGTATGCCCGAAAGACCGACTCACTCCACGACCGCATAGCGGGAAGTGCATTGACTGCGTCCAGGAAAGCGAGATCGGCTGCGCCTTCCGAGTCAACCGCTCCGCGCCGCTGAGCGTAGTGAACTAGAGCAGGGACATAGCGACGGTACAGATAAGCCACAGCATCGTCGTCGCCAGAGGCAGCGCGCGCCAAGATGACGTCAACGCCCTCTTCACTTCCAGTCCAAGTCTCCGCCGCGACAGCCACATCCACCTCAACTTCGCACCGTCGTTATCTTCGCATCATCTTGAGCAGAGAGCGAAGTGTATAGGGCTATTCGCCCATGGGCCCGTGCCACCAACCCAAGATTGGAACTTTCGATCCGCAAAGCAGCTGGGAGCCGATTACACGATGCCTAACCTTGAGAAAGGCTGCAGGGATCCTTCACGGAGGTGGCCCGATCCAGACCCCTGCAACCCGATTTTCCAGGCTGGCGCATCGAAGCCAGACCAGGAAATTACAGGTCCGCCGCCAACTGGTTTGGAGCCCAACGGCATTGCGAACGTCATTAGTTAAGGCGCGACTACGCCTGCATTGGTCACTGGGTGAAACTACCCATATCCGTGCTCGTGGCCCACTCGACGGCACTGGACTTCGGTTCAAATCGTGGGAGAATTGAGAAATGCGGACCATGACCGTTGACCAGTTCGAACCAGACCTTGTGGTCGCAGAGCTACTGGACGGAGGGGGCGCCGTGCGCTTGACCGGCCTGTTCGACGACGCCCAAATCTCTCAAGCCAGACGAGCCGTCGAATCCGACACTGACGATTCGAAACTGACCGGATCGCATTTCAACCAGGGCGGCGATGACCCCCACCTCCAGCGACGGGTGTGGAACCTGTTCAACCACGATCCGGTGTTCGCCGACATGGCCACCCACCCGATGATTATCGATTCCATGCGAGCCTTCCTGGGCACCGACTTCATTTGCGGTTCCTACTGCGCATCGCGCACCATGCCCGGCTTTGGCGGTCAGGAACCCCACATCGACTACCCCTACTGGGACTTCCATCGAGACCACAGCTTCCCGGCCCGCATCAACTCGTCGTTTCCGCTGAACTGCCAGGCCACCGTGGTGATCGATCCGTTCACCGTCGAGTCCGGGGCCACGGCCTACCGCCCCGGTTCAGCAGCCAAACTGCACTACCCCACCCCCGAAGACCGCTTCTTCGACGACTATCAGCAGATGCTTGGCGACCCGGGCGACGTCATCTTGTTCTACGGACTCACCTGGCACTGCGCCATGCCTAATCGATCCGACAGCGGCCGCATCGGCCTACTCATCGAGTTCCTACCCAAGTTCGTCAAACCGATCGAAGACATGCTGACCGGCCTGCCCGACGGCTACCTGGAACAAGCTGACCCGATTGTTCAACAACTGCTGGGCCAGGGCTACCCTTGGCCCAGCCAACCACCCAACCCACCGCTGCACGACCCTCCGGCAGATTAGCAAACAGGCCTTAACGCGAACCGGACCGAAGTTTCCCTCGGCCCGGCCAGCAGCGGTTTACTGCTGCAAGATCAACCGGGGACCGGAAGCCGGTCGTCTCGGTCAACAGCGACTGTGGGCTCCAATTTTGGAAGCTCGCCATCAGCAGAACCTTCAAGACGCACTGACGGCAACAGCCGGTCAAGCCAGCCGGGGAACCACCAGTTGCGGGCGCCCAGAAGTTCCATGGTCGCTGGAACCAGCAGCATGCGCACCAGAGTGGCGTCGAGCAGGACGGCCAGAGCCAGGCCGAGACCGAACAGCTTGATCTCCCGAAGGTCTTCGAACATGAACGACCCGAAGACCACCACCATGATGGCGGCCGCCGCCGAGATGACCCGAGCCGTTCCAGCCAGACCGTCGGCCACCGACGTCTGAGCGTCACCGGTCCGATCGTACTCCTCACGGATGCGGGACAACATGAACACCTCATAGTCCATGGACAAGCCGAACACGATGGCGAACAACATCATGGGGATGAACGGATTGATGGGGCCACCGGCGATACCCAGCACCGATCCGGCCCAGCCCCACTGGAACACCGCCACCACGATGCCGTACGCCGATGCGATGGACAGAACGTTCATGATCACGGCTTTGACCGGCACCAAGATGGACCGGAAGACCACCATCAACAGCACAAACGACAGGGCCAGCACTGCACCAAAGAAGATGGGTGTACGTCGAGCCAAATAGTCGGTGATGTCAATATTGGTAGCCGTGTTGCCAGTGACATGAACTCGAAGGTCCCCTCTAGAAGGACTGCCAGTAGAAGGATCGCCGGTCGAACTGGCGACGGCCGACGGGATGACATCGGAACGCAGTGTCTTGACCAGCTCAACCGTGGCCTGATCCTGAGGGGAGGTTGTGGGCACAACCGTTAGCAGGAAGGCTTCAGGCGAAACCGGATCATTGGCCATGGGAGGCGTCACCGCAGCCACACCAGGAGTCGCCGCCAGCTCAGCTCCAAGGGCTTTAAGCGACTGGGTGACAACAACCGGGTCGGCCGCCTCAGCGACAACCGCCGTCAGTACCAGTGGACCGTTGAAACCCGGACCGAAACCGTCGGCCATCAGGTCATAAGCCCGGTGGGTGTAGGACTCCTCAGGCAGATTGCCCTCATCGGTCCAGCCCAACTCCATGGACAACACCGGAGCAGCCAACATCAACAGCACCGCCACCGAAGCAGCCATAGCCACAACCGGCCGACGCTGAATCGCTCGACTCCACCGGTAGGCCCACGTTTCTCGAACCGGCTTGACCCGTCGAGCCGGAACCAGCCTGCGAAGCCCAGCAACCGGCACGCTGAGAACCAGCGTCACAACAAGCCCGGCGGCACCTACCAGCGCTAGCGGGCTGAAACCAATGCCGAGACCAAGCAACCCTAGGGCGGCGAATCCGGCTGCAATGAGGCCACGCCAACGGGTGACTTCAACTCGTTCCCCGGCAACCGACAACAGCGCGGGCAGCAAGGTCATCGAGGTGATCATGGTGGCCAGAACTGTCAGCGAAACGCCGACACCCATGCCAGCGATCCAGCCGATACCAACGGCGATGAGACCAAGCATTGACGCCACCACCGTCATCCCGGCGAAGATGACCGCCCGACCCGAGCTGGCCATGGCCGCCACCGTGGCCTCCCTGGGAGTCAACCCTGTGTGCAGACCTTCGCGGAACCGAGTCACGATAAACAAGGCATAGTCAATGCCGACACCGAGGCCGATCATCATGCCCAACATGACGGTGAAATCCGGGACGTCCAATGTGTTACTCAAGACCATGATGGCGGCAATGCCACCACCGACACCTCCGACGGCCACGGCGATAGGCAGCCCCATTGCTAGCACCGACCCGAAGGCCAGAATCAGAACGACGACGGCGAAGGCCACGCCGATCAGCTCGGTTTTGGGTGTCGGCACATCAGCCAGCCGGACGCCGCCGGGCAGCACTTCCAATCCGTCAAGTTGTGGGACGTTGGCGTTGATGGCCTTGCCCAAAGCGTTGGACTCGGTGTCGTCGATGTCGGCCGACAGGTTCACCTGAGCGAACGCCACGTTCCCAGCCAGCGGACCTTCGAAGGCAATCTGGCCCAATCCTTGTTCGGAATACGGTGACACCACTGTGGCGCCCGGGTGCTGCGGAATGCCGTCGGCATCGGGGAACCCGGCATCGACGATTGCGAACAGCTCCTCCATAGCCGCTTGCACCGCCGGATCATTCACCCCCTGCTCGGCCTGGAACACGATGGTTCCTGAAGGGCTACCCGAGCCCAAGTGGGCGAAGTAGGTGCTGAGCACCTCGATGCCGTCGCCGCTATCGGAATCGGGGACATCGGATGTGGCCCCGAACGAGGGCCCGGCCGCACCGGCTGCGGCGAAGAGTGCCACCAGCCCGGCAAACCAGACAGCGATTGCCTTGCCTCTGTTGTCGAAGCACCAAGTGCTCATTGCCCTCAACATTGTTCCTCCTTGTATCTAGGGAGTCATCCGAGGACACCTCCCTGGTGGTATCTAGGGAGTCATCCGAGGACACCTCCCTGGTGGTTGCAGCCCGACACTCAGGCGGGCATTGATCATCGTCACCCAAACTGCACCGTGGGCACATCGGGCATCCGGTCGTTTCCAGCTGGCCCAACGACTGACTCCCAGCTCGCCGAAGGGCCGAGAGCGGTTCGTACTTTCGGCCGATTTCCCGCAGCCCGACTGTTTCCTACACTTGGTGTTGTGTCCGTAGGCGATTTCATCAACATGTGCCACGACCCCCGGCCAACCGGAGCGCCACGCCGCGTGTGGCGGGACTGGGCTCTACTGGGAGCGTCGTATGTCGGCGTTGCCGTTGAAGCGATCCTCAGACCGGACATGTCGCTGCGCCCGCTGGCCATCGTGATAGCGGTCGTTATGTTGCCTCTCCTGATGTGGCGCCGCACCCATCCGCTGAAGACAGTGGTTGCCGGATTTGGCGGCATCGTGATTATCAACATCGTGTCGGGAGTAACGGGAACCGCCCCGGTTGGGCTGTTCACAATGGCCGTACTCATGATCCTGCCCTACGCTCTATTCCGTTGGGGGTCAGGCCGGGAAGCCACGATCGGCCTCGGCTTTATATTCGCGGCGTTCATCACTAGCGTCATCACCGACTACACAGGTCTCGGCGACACCATCGGTGGACTCATCGTGATGCTGTTCCCCATCGAGTTGGGCGCCATGATCCGCTACCAAGCCAAGAGCCGTGAGCAGACACTGACTCAGGCTCGGTCCTCGACCCGCGAACAGCTGGCCCGCGAGCTGCACGACACCGTGGCCCACCACGTGTCGGCCATCGCCATTCAAGCCCAGGGAGGTCAAGCTCTGGCTACCAGCGATCCCAGCCAGGCAGTCGATGTCCTCGCCGTCATCGAAGAGGAGGCGTCGCGAGCACTTGCCGAAATGCGCAACGTTGTCGGAGCACTGCGAGACCATGCTGGACTCGATGCCGGTGTTGTCGGCGGAGAAGCTGGCGAGCAGCCCGATCTTCGACCCCAACCCGGCCTGGCCGATGTGCCCGAGCTGGCCGGAATTACCGCCCAGCTCCGCTCGCAGACCGCCGCGGGCCAGTCGGCAAACGTCCCCATCGGACCTCAGGTTGAGATCGAGCTTGAAGGCGACCTTTCCGGTCTGAAGCCGTCGGTTGACACCACCGTTTACCGACTCGCCCAAGAGGCCGTCACGAACGCCGTGCGCCACGCCCGAAACGCCTCCCAGGTCTTGGTGCGAATCGTTGGCGAGGACGACTCGGTCAAACTCACTGTCCACGACGATGGCATTCACAATCCGCGCCCGGTTGGCTCCAACGGGTTCGGTCTGGTCGGCATGGCCGAGCGGGCTCGGCTGCTTGGCGGCACGCTGGACGCCGGTCCCAATGACGATGGTCGAGGCTGGGTCGTCACGGCCGTCTTGCCACGAACAGGAGGTCCGGCATGACGCCCGACGGGCCAGTCAAAGTTCTGCTGGCCGACGATCAGGACCTGGTCCGCACCGGGCTACGGATGATCCTCGAAGCTCGGGACGACATCACTGTCATCGGTGAGGCGGCCGACGGTCGTGAGGCCGTCGAGATGGCCAAGCAGTTGCGCCCCGACGTCTGCCTGTTCGACATCCGAATGCCCGACATGGACGGCATCGAAGCCACTCGCCTTCTTGCCGGAGCCGATGTGGTTGATCCGATGGCCGTCGTGGTTATCACCACCTTTGACCTGGACGAGTACGTTCACGGAGCCTTGAAAGCCGGAGCCAAAGGTTTCCTGTTGAAAGACGCCGGGCCGGACCTGTTGGTCCAAGCCATCCACGCAGCGGCCAGCGGTGACGCCCTGATCGCTCCCAGCATTACGGTCCGCCTGTTGGAGGCGTTCGCCGATCCGAATGTCAACGGGCAACCGATCCAGCCGATCGAACCGCTCACCGACCGCGAAGAAGAGGTGCTGGCTACTGTGGCACGAGGTCGCACCAACGCCGAGGCCGCCGACGAACTACATATTTCGCTATCCACGGTGAAGACTCATTTGGCCAGTCTCATGACCAAACTCGACGCCCGAAACCGAGTCGAGATAGCCATGTGGGCCTACGAAACAAAGCGTTCCTGACCGAGCGCCGGCCCGCCGTGCGCCTACGAAACAAAGCGTTCCTGAGTAAGCAGTAGGCCCACCATCGTTAGCCCATCCCGAGGTGTCGACGGGCACAGGTGGCGGGGGCCACACCCGACGAAAAGAACAACCCAGGGGGCATTAGCGTTGAGTTATGAGCCTGCTTCCACGTTCTAAAACCGCCCTTCAGAGCCGCTCAGTTTCACCCGAGCTTGAGGCTGCCATCGGTCATTGCTACAGCCGAGACGAGCTCCTGCTGATCGATCGCCTTGGGACCACCACCCGCATCCCGGCCGGTCAACGATTCGTCACCGAAGGTGCATTCGGTCGCGAAGCGGTGATCATTCTCGACGGCACCGCGTCCATCCTCCACGACGAGGACGGTGCGACCACAGAGATCGCTACCGCCGGTCCCGGCGACATGGTGGGCGAAGTCGCTCTCCTGCATGGGCAACGGCGCAACGCCACCGTGGTGGCCGCCTCCGACCTCCGCGTAGTTGTCTTCAACGTTCGTGAGTTCCGCAGTCTGCTCGACCATGCGCCTCGGATCTCAGCCGAGGCGACAACACTGGCCGACCGGCGAGCGAACCACTAACGAAACCCGAAACTCGTTCCCCCTCGGGTTTCCGGTCGGCTGCTCCCGGGTCCACCGCCCGGGGCCAGCCGGTCAAAGGCTGGCCAATCGGGCGCCGATCAGGCCAGCTGCTGCAACTAGGCGCTGAATCACCGGTCGTGCCACCATTGGCGGGTGACATCACACGACGGCGACCAACTGGACCGGCTTCGAGCTGAGGCATACCGCCGGTACCGGGCGGCTCGACCCCGCAGTGAGGCGATGCACACCCAAGCCAAGCGGGTGCTCCCGGGCGGTAACACCCGCTCGGTTCTGTACTTTGATCCGTTTCCGTTTCGGGTTGAGTCGGCCGCTGGGCAGCGGCTGGTTGACATCGACGGCCACTCCTACATCGACTTTTGCGGCAACTACACCGCAGCCTTGCTGGGCCACTCCCCGGACCGGGTCAAGGCGGCGGTGAGCGAAGTCTTGGAACACGGCTGGGCGCTTGGAGCCACCCATCCACGGGAGGTTGAACTGGCCGAGTTGATTTGCGACCGCTTCGGTTCAATAGATCAGGTACGGTTCACCAACTCCGGCACTGAAGCCAACCTGATGGCCATCGGCACTGCGCTACACCACCAGCAAATCCACGGCGAGAACCACATCCGTGAAACCATTGGCGTGTTTGACCAGGCCTATCACGGCGGCGTGCTGGCCTTCGGGGACATCGACGGCCCACACAATCCGCTGAACGTCCCGCACGATTTTCGGGTCGCCCCATTCGGTGACGTCAACGGTTTGGATGAACTGTTCCAGCCCGACCTCGCCTGCGTGCTGGTTGAACCGGTTCAGGGTTCGGCTGGCTGTCGCCCACCGGAGCCGGGCTTTTTGAACGAGTTGCGCAGCCGCTGTGACGACACCGACACCATACTGATCTTCGACGAAGTCATGACTTCACGATTGGGTCCCGGCGGGGCCCAACAACGGTTCGACGTTCTCCCCGACATGACCACCCTGGGCAAGTACCTGGCCGGGGGCATGACCTTCGGAGCGTTCGGCGGGCGGCGAGACATCATGGCAGGCTTCGACCCCGACCGCCCAGGAGCGCTGACCCAGGCTGGCACCTTCAACAACAACATCGTCTCGATGACCGCAGCGATAACCACGCTGCGTCACGAACTCGACGCTGACACTTTGGGAGAACTCAACGAACGTGGCGATCGGCTGAGACAAGATCTCCAAACGATCTTCGACAACAGTGGCTCGCCACTGTGGGTGACCGGTGTGGGCTCCATGCTTTGTGTGCACGGCGACGATAGCCAAGGTGCCGGCAGTCCCCTGGTCGAGCTGTACTTCCACGCCATGTTGGACCAGGGCCTGTACCTTGCCCCTAGGGGGTTCATGGCTTTGTCAAAGGCGGTCACCGACGACGACTGTGCCCAGCTTGTCGCCGCCACTCGAAGCTGGGTCGACGACCTGCCCAGCAACGTGTTCGGCCACAACTGTCTATGACTCAAGCAGGAACGCAAGCCGAACCCGCCACACCCGACACCGCCGGCTCGGCATCGACGACGCTTGGGCTGTTGGGCGCCGCCCTCGCCGTGACGGCCTGGGCGTTGGGCAGCCTGTTGGCCAAGGTAATGGACATGGGCGGGCTGGCCATCGCCGTCTACCGGTTCAGCCTGCACTTCGGTTTGCTTTGGCTCTGGATGCAGGCGAGGGGGACACCGTTCACTGTGGCTGCGGCCCGCAAGTCGTTCTGGGGTGGCCTTGCCCTGGCGGTTGACGTGGCCCTGTTCTTCAGCGCCATCAAACTGACCTCGGTCATCAACGCCACCATCATCGGGGCGTTGCAGCCGGTACTGGTCGGGGTCGTTGCCGCCCGCTTCTTCGGCGAACAGGTTCGGGGTCGCGATGCTGCATGGTCTTTGCTGGCCATCATCGGTGTGTTCGGGGTGGTTCTGGCCGGGGAGGACTCCGGTGTGTCCAGCTTCACCGGAGACGTTCTGGCCGTCGGGGCGCTGCTGTGTTGGAGCGCGTATTTTGTTGCCTCCAAGCACTCCAAGGGGCGAATGACCTCCACCGAGTTCACCACCGGTTCGGCCATGTGGACCGGTTTGTTGAATCTCCCTATGGCGCTGATCATCGGACAGGACTTGTCCGTTCCCAGCCAACGGGATTTTCTGTTGCTGCTAGCCATGATCCTGGTTGCCGGGGTGTTCGGCCACAGCGCTATGAACTGGTCGCTCGTTCAGATTCCGCTGTGGGTCGGGTCGACCTTCACCCTTTTGATTCCGGTAGCCGCCTCGCTAATGGCCTGGCTGTTGTTGGACGAACCGCTGACGCTGGTTCAGGTCGGGTTCACCGTACTGGTCCTGGGGGCGCTGGCCGCCATCGTCGTCGGGCAGTCCCGCACTAGCGCTTCCGGTCATTGAACTAGCTGAAGTAACCACCGCAGTGCAACACGTCGGTCGCCTACCGGCTTTAGCTATTCGACCGGTGCAAGGGCCTGATCCTTTTCGTCGACTGTCATGGCACCGGTCATGATGGCCACGGCGTCGTTCATGGTGTGCGACTGCGGGGTGATGACAGCCGCTCGCCGTCCGAGGCGCTGCACGTGAATGCGATCGGCCACCTTGAACACGTTCTGCATGTCGTGCGAAATCAAAATCACCGGGAGGCCCCGGTCACGCAGATCGCGAATCAGCTGCAGCACTCGGCCTGACTCCCGCACACCCAAGGCCGCAGTAGGTTCGTCGAGGATGATGACCTTGCTGCCGAACGCGGCCGCCCGGGCGACAGCGACGGCTTGGCGCTGACCTCCCGACAGCGTCTCCACTGCCTGGGTGATGTTCTGGACGGTGGCGATACCGAGATCCTGCAAGTGCTGGGATGACTCCTCCCGCATGCGTTTCTTGTCCAACATGCGAAACACCGAACCGAGAACACCTGGTTTACGCAGCTCACGGCCCAAGTACAGGTTGGTCGAAATGTCCAAAGCGGGCGATACAGCCAACGTCTGGTAGACGGTCTCGATACCTGCATGGCGGGCTTCGCTAGTCGAGCCAAACTGGATCCGCTTGCCTGCCAGTTCCATGGCTCCGGAGTCTGGAGTATGAGCACCGGCGAAACACTTGACCAACGTGGACTTACCGGCACCGTTGTCACCGATGACGGCCAGAACCTCGCCTGGATAGAGATCAATGTCGGAGCCGTTTAGACCAACGACCTTGCCGAATGTCTTGACCAGATTTCGACCGCTAAGGATGGGGCGCACCTCTGTTGCCGTGGCCATTATGCCTTCACCTCCCGGATCCATTGATCCAACGACACGGCTGCGATCACCAGCAAACCAATGGCTAACACCCGGTAGGCCTGATCCAATCCGGCCAGAGCGAGGCCGTTGCGCATCACGGTTACGATGGCAGCCCCAAGCAGGGTCCCAACCAGAATGCCGCGTCCACCGAACAGCGAGGTTCCGCCGATTACCACCGCGGTGATGGTTTCAAGGTTGATGTCGGGGGTCACGTTCGGGCTGGCCGATCCGACCCGGCCGATGGTGATCCACGCCGCGATTCCCATGATCAAACCGGACACCGTGTACACGCCCATGAGAACCCGGTTGGCGTTGATACCGGAAAGCTCAGCGGCTTCCGGGTCGTCACCCACTGCGTAGATATGGGTGCCCCACGCGGTGCTGCGAAGGATGTAGGCGAACACAGCGTAGAGAACCAGCATGACTACCACACCGGCCATGACTCCGAACGAGCCAACGTTGCTGGTCTCACCTAGGGCCAGCATTGCCTCGGGCATTTCCGGGCCCTGAATGGTCCTGGCCCGAAAGACGATCAATGTCAACGCGGTGAACACACTGAGCGTGCCCAGGGTGACGATAAACGGCGGCAGTTTGAAGCGAACAATCAGGTAGCCGTTGGCCGCACCGGCTGCGGTTGACAACAGAATGCCAGCGAGGATGGCAGCCCACGACGGCCAGCCACCGAAGGCCACGTTCGAGGCATCCTGACTGACAGCAAGGTTTGCCATCAACATCTGACCGAACACCATGATGGCCCCGATGCTCAAGTCGATACCGGCGGTCAGGATGATTAACGTCTGGGCGATGGCCAGCGTGCCCACGATCACCATCTGCTGTGTCAACAACGACAGGTTCGTGGCCAGAATGAATCGTTCGTTCAGCAGGGTGAAAATGATCATGGCCACGACCAGCACGGCCAGCGGGCTCAGGTAGGGGTAGCGATGCAGCGTTGACTGCAATCGGGCCCCAAGCCCTCCCCTTGAGCCGAATTCTTCGGCAAGATCCACCGCGGATTCCGAATCCGTGGAGGCGATTGTTGAGTTCACGTACTATGCCCTTCCCCAACTAGTCGTTGTCTCGTAGTAGTTGCATCATGCAAAGGAGGGCGACCCTTCAACGGGCCGCCCTCCTTCGTTATCACTACTGACCTAGGTGCTCAAAGTGGTCGATGCTTCGCATCGACGACCTAGCCCCAAGCGTTGTCGATGCAGTACTGCGAGTCTTCCTGATCGGCAACGGTGACGGTGTCCATTGGATCGTCGGTGCACAAGGCAACGCCGGTGTCGAAGAACGTTCCGTCGTCGGAGGTGTTAGCCGGAGCATCACCGCCGGTGGCGATGGTGTTGATGGCCTCAACACCGAGGCTGGCCATGCGCAGTGGGTACTGCTGCGAGGTGGCCTGAATGCTGCCGTCCTGAACGGCGGTTACGCCGGCCAGACCACCATCAACCGAGACGACAATGACGTCTTCGCCGACAACTTTGCCGGCAGCCTCAAGGGCCGCAGCGGCACCGAAGGCGGTGGGCTCGTTGATGGTGTAGACAACGTTGATGTCCGGATTGATGGAGAGACAGGTCTCCATGCCGGTACGGCCACCTTCTTCGTTGGCGCCGGTGGCTTCAAGACAAACCCACTCGTAGTCGCCACCTGCACCGCCGGTGTACTGGCCAGCCTCGGGCTCGTCGCCCATGACGGTCAGGTCACCGATGTCGATGCCCATGCCTTTGAGGAAGCCGTTGTCACGGCAGTAGTCAACCGATACGACGCGGTCATCAAAGATAACCAGACGGGCGATAACGGCCTTTTCGCCGTTGAGCTTGCCTGCCGCCCACTGACCGATGGCCTCACCGGCCTTGCAGTTGTCGGTGGCGAAGGTGATGTCGACCACGTCCGGCGGATCGGTCGGGGTGTCAAGGGCAATCACGTAGAGGCCGGCATCGCGGGCCTTTTGGATGGCGTCGTTGACATTGACCGACATCGGCGTGATCAAGATGCCGTCCTGGCCTTGGGCGATGGCTTGCTCGATCAGATCGATCTGGCCCTGGTCGTCGCCCTCTTCCTTGCCGGAACCGATGGTGATGTCAATACCGAGTTCCTCGGCTTTCTCCTTGGCACCTTCCTGCATAGCTACAAAGAACGCGTTGGTGGAGTCTTTGGTGATCAGCGAGACAGCGACGTCGCCGCCGCCATCTCCACCATCTCCACCGTCGTCTCCAGCCTCGGTGCTGTCGCCGCCGCAAGCGGCTGCAATCAAACCAAAACTCAGAAAAATGGCCAGCAAGCGCCAGCCCATACGTCGCGACATAAGTCGTCTCCCCATTCTGTTGATGATTCCCCCTACACCTACAAACGTGGCGTTAGGTGATCTTGGACGTACTCTAATTGTGACTTGACAACGTTGTCAACACGATGACTGCGACAGGCACGGCGAGACCGCCCAACCGCCTAACCACGGAGCACGACCTTGTCCACCAGCCGACGCCCAACGATGCGAGATGTAGCGGCCGAAGCCGGCGTCAGCTTCAAAACAGTGTCGCGGGTGGTCAACCGTGAGGGTGGCGTCAGTCCTGTTCTCGTCGACCGGGTGGAGAAGGCGGTGGCCGCCCTTGACTACTGGCCCGACCATCGAGCCCAACTGCTGCGAAGGTCCTCGACCGCTCCGGCCACCATCGGATTCGTGTGGATCGACATTGCAAACGCCTTCTTCAGTAGCGTATTGCGAGGCATCGAAGAAGTGGCTGACACCCACGGCTGCCTGGTGCTGGCCGGCAGTACCGAGTGGTCCCCACAGCGCGAGCGTCGACTGGTGAACGCGCTGGTGGAACGTCGTGTCGGCGGTCTCATCATCGTGTCCTCCGGTGCAGCCGCGGACACCCTTCAGTCAGAAATGAAGAGGGGAACCCCGCTGGTCTTCTTGGACCTTGAGCCAGGATTTGACGTCGTCGACCTGGTTCGCACCGACCACAAAGCGGGCGCCGTCAAAGCCATCGACCATCTGATTGCCGGCGGCCACACCGACATCGCCTACTTCGGCGACGATCTCGACGTCTTCTCCGCCCGGAAACGACTACTTGGATATCGCGTCGCCATGGACACCTCCGGCCTTGCCGTCAACGACCAACAGGTCATCACCGGCTCGCACTCGGGTGACGAATGGCGCCAAATCATCCGATCGTTCTTCGAATCCGGCGACTATCAACCAACAGCGATCTTCACCGCCCAGAATGTCGTGACCCTCGGGGCGGTACAGGCACTTCACGACCTCAACCTCAGATCCGCTATCGCCCATGTGGGGTTCGATGACATAGACCTGTCCGAGGCCGTAACCCCCGGCGTCACCGTTATCCCCCAATACCCCCGACGGCTCGGGCGGCAAGCGGCCGAGATGCTGTTCGACCGGGTGGAAGGCGACAGCGTCGAGCCGGTGAGAGTGGTCGTCGAACCCCCGCTCATCGAGCGAGGATCAGGCGAAATCCCCCCACCGGCCCGCTGACTTCAACTGGCTCCCGATACTTCGAGGCCTACGCCAGGGCCTCACAGAGAGCGCCAGCCAACGTGGCTGGAAGCCTGTCCGGGCCAGCTTCGAACAGAGAATCTCCGTCCGCATCGAATTCTAATACTCCGGCGACCAGAGCGATGACACCCTGCTGCGGTGCGGTCAGAACTAACGTTGGCCCAATAAACCTGGAGCTGACCACCTCGCCGTTGTCGTACTCATCGATTCGAGTCACCCGATTACGCAGCACCTCAGTATTTCCCGTATCGACCCGTGTATAGGTGATGTCGTTGTTGAAGGCTCGAATCTGGCGAGTAGTCACCCCGTCTTCAGAAAAGGTCACATTGGACGTCGCACGCTCGAAACTGATAATCAGATCAGCACCTGGGCCACAGGCATCGACATCTGTGAAGTCAAACACAAGTTCGGTTCGCTCGGTTTCGGGCGGCTCCGCTGATGCCGGTGACACCAGCAAGGCAATGCTCGATAGAACAGCCAAAAAGGCACAAGTAGATTTCAAAAAGGTGGTCAACGAACTTCCGTTCTGTCGGCGGTTTGGTGGGCGAAGCAGTCGAGCATCTATCCAACAACAATGAAGAACGTTGTCAACTGCATCACGGAAGGTAGTGCCATCTGGCCATGACACACCAATCCGGCATCGGTCTAGGCGAACTGCCTGCGCAAGTCGCGTTTCAATATTTTGTTCGAGCCGGTCTTGGGGATTTCGTCCATGAACTCAACTCGACGAGGAACCTTGTATCCGGCGAGATGCTCCCGGGCATAGGATTCGACCCCATCGGCATCCAGGTCGGAGCCGGGTTCAGCCACCACAACGGCCAGAACGTCCTCGCCCCACTGTTCGGATTCGACCCCGATCACCGCCACCTCAAAGATGTCCGGGTGAGCTTCCAACGCCGACTCGATCTCTGCCGGGTAGATGTTCATCCCCCCGGAGATGATCATGTCCTTCTTGCGGTCACAAATGAAATAGAAGCCCTCATCGTCTCGATACGCCACATCGCCAACCGTGTGCCAACCATCGTGGTCGTCGGCATCGAACTTGGCCTGGGCCTTGTGGTAAGTACGGAACATCGACGATGACCGGGCGAACAGTTCACCCGGCACATTCGACTTGGTGATCAAGTTACGGTCGTCGTCGAACAACGCCAGCTCCACCATCGGTGCCGCCTTACCGCACGACCCCGGCTTTCGAAGCTGATCGGCCGGCTCCAAGATGGCGTTCACCCCCATCTCGGTTGAGCCGTAGACCTCCCACAACGAGTCGGTTGGGAAGTCTTGGAGGTAGGCCTCCTTCAAGGCGAACGGCCAGGGCGCGGCGTTGGCAATCATCTTGTTCATCGAGGACCGGTCGTAGCGGGCCTTAACCGCATCATCGAGGTTGCAGACCATACGAATCGGGGTGGGGGCAGCGAAGGTGGACGTGCACTTGTAGGTGTCGAGCAGGCGCAGCCAATCCTCAGCATCAAACTTGTGCTGGACGACCACAGTCTGACCCAACGCGAAGGCCACGGCGGCAAATCCACCGGGACCCGAGTGATAGAGAGGGCCGCAGGTGAGATAGACGTCATCAGACGTGTAGCCAATGAGCCCCACCATGGCGATCCGCTGATCGCTACCTCCGGTTGCAGTCCGGACCGCCCCCTTGGGATTACCGGTCGTACCCGATGTGTAGATCATGACCAGGCCCTCGGATTCGACGGAACCCGAACCGTCGGACGAGCCACCGAGTACAGGTTCATTCGGCGAACCCAGCATGTCGACTTCGGCCAATTGGCCGACTCGAACACCTATCGGACGGCCGCTGTCGTCAACCGGACCGGGGCCGCCGAAGATCACGATATGGCGGACCGCGTCGAGGCGGGGTGCAAGCCGCTCCAACATCTCGGCGAAGGCCACGTCGGCGTAGACCACCACCGCGTCGGAGTCATTGATAACAAAGACCGCTTCATCGTCGGTCAATCGATAGTTCAGGGGAACCGAAACCAGGCCAGCCTTGCGGGCGGCGTGAACGATGGCCGTGACCTCCAACGAGTTCTGCCCAAGCCACATCAAGTGCTCACCCGGCTGAACCCCGATGTCGCCAAGCCCATTGGCCAACCGGTTAACAGCCGCGTTGAACTGGCTGTACGTCAGCATTCGCACCGAGCCGCCGGGGCGGTCATCAATTACGCAGGGCTTGTCCGGCGCAGCGAGGGCCATCGTTGTCAACGGGTCTGGAGCTGAGGATGACATGAAAGGTAGTAAAGCCTGTCCGGGCCGCCCCACGCCAGACGGTACAGTAATGACGGCGTTGGAATCGTCTTGGGGACTGTCCGGCCGAATGCCTGAAACGGCGAACGGCTCGGCAAAAAGGGAGGCTCTTCGGTGGACCGCGATTCAGCAGAACCTGAACCGGATTCGATTGTGAACGGGGATACCTCGCATAGCGGTTTGACCGTAAGCGACACAGCATCGGACGTCGACAACGACGAGGCAAACGGCGGCGACACCCGCCGTTTTACCGAAACCGTTCAACTCCGCTCTGCTCTAGGCGAAGCCCCCCGCAAACCGCCCGCCGTACCCAACACGGTGAGCAACTTGCTTCCGTTGGCGGCTGCGCTTGCCCTCGTCATCATCGGGGGGCTCATAACGGTCCTCGCCACCGATAACGGATCGGGCGACCAGACGGCCGGGGCCACGCTGCTCAGCGAAGGGTCAGCAATTGACGTCGACGTCACCGCCACTGCCGCCATGCTCGAAGGAGACGGACGGCGCAGCTTGCGGCTCAACTTCGACCGGGACCTTCACGCAGCTCTAGCCGGCGACGGCCTGTTGTCGCCTGAGTCGGAGTATCTGTCATTGTGGCTAACGGACCCCGGGCGCCGAGACGTTCTGCCGCTTGGGGTGGTCTATAACGATTCGGTGATTCCGCTACCGGCCGGGCTCGACATCGCGAACTTCTCCGTCCTCGACATCTCGATCGAGCCAATCGACGGCAACCCCGAGCACTCCGGACGAACCGTCCTCCGCGGCGTCCTCGAACCGTCCTGACCGTCCTAAGCGATCTGCTTCGACAGATCGCTAAACCCTAGGCTGGGCGAGCGAGTTCGAATAGTTCCCAGGTCCGCGAGTAACCGTTACCCGCATGACGGCCGATGGCTTTGAGCTTTTCCTGATCAACCCTGGTTCCATCCAGCAGGTCGATGTCAATGTGGAACGCCACCACCTCGCCGACCAGCAGCCAGTTCCCACCGTCAGATCGGCCAACGTGAAGTTCGTTTGACAGGCGGCACTCAAGCTGAGCTTTGCACTCCCCCACCCGAGGGGCGTTGACCATAGTGCTCTCCAGCGGCGTGACACCGGCGTGGACAAATTCGTCCTCGCCCGGGGGAAGACTGGCCGAGGTTGCGTTCATGGCTTCGGCCACTTCATCGGTGACGATATTGACGGTGAACTCGCCGGTGGCCCGCACGTTGTCGGCAGTGTCCCGACGGTTACCGGCCCCAGCCCCAGGGCTGAACACAATCGTGGGCGGATCGCCTGAGATGGCGTTGAAGAACGAATACGGAGCCAGGTTGTTAGTACCCGACGGTGACCGCGATCCAATCCAGCCAATCGGACGAGGCACAATCAAACCCGTCAGGAGCTTGTAGCCATCCGCCCCCTCAAGCTCCGCAGAGACAAACTTCTTCTTACCGACGTCACCCGACTGCTCGGAGACGCCCCCCTTGCGCTCGCCGTTGTCGCTCACAGACCCCAAGGGTATCGGTCCACGGGCCATCGGCCGGTGACCCTTCGGTAGTGATGACCAGTTCTTACCCGGCGCCGGAATCAGGTCGAGTCTGAACCGGCATTACGTCCATAAAGCGGTCCACTTGTCGCAGTTCAGGGAAGAACGTTGCCCAGGTGACGGCCACCGCCACAGTGGCCACACCACCCACGACGACGGCAGGAGCCAGACCGAACAACGCGGCGGTCAAGCCGGACTCCAGCGCGCCCAGTTCGTTGGAACCACCGATGAACACGTTCTCGACGGCAAGAACCCGCCCCCGCATTTCCTCCGGTGTCGCCAGCGGAACGAGAGTGGCTCGAATGAAAACGCTGACCGCGTCGGCGGCGCTGAGTACTACCAGGGCGCCAACAGCCACCACGTACGAACTAGTCAACCCCAACACGATGGTCCCCAATCCGAACAAGGCCACCGTCGTGAACAAAATGGGACCGGCACGCCTTCTGATCGGCCTGACCGAAAGCAACGTCGCCGTGACGAGGGCGCCGGCGGCAATAGCCGAATACATGAATCCCACTGCGGCCTCGTCAACACCCAGTCGCTTCTCTCCGATCGCTGGAAGAAGCGCCACCGCTCCACCGAACAACACCGCAAACAGATCAAGGGTGATGGCACCGAACAGCACTGGCTGACGGCGAGTGAACCGCAGGCCGTCGATGGCGTCGACGATGATCTGGCGAGGACCTCCGGAGGGCGAATCCAACCGTTTGACATCCGATGCCCCTACCAGGAACAGAAAAGCCAGCGCCGCGGCGAAACCACCTAGAGACAAAAGGAAGGGCCAGGAGCGGTCGACGGCAAACAACAACCCGACGAAGAACGGCCCGATAATTCCCGCCGACTGGAAGGCGACCGAACGTACAGCGACCACCCGCTCCACCGAGCCGGCTGGAGCGAGGTCAATGGGCAGCGCTCTCGCAGCCGGTGTCACAAACGCTCGAGCGATGCCGAACACCAGCACCAGGGCAAACACTTGGATTATCGACGGATCAGCTGTTCGGCTCACGAGAAACAGCAGTACCGTCACCGCCAACTCCAGAATCAAACCGAGCCCATAAACGACACGGCGGTCCAGCCGGTCAGCTACCACGCCACTCAGCGGCGCCAAGACAAATAGTGGAAGAAACTCTGCCAGCCCTAGCAGCCCGAGATCAAGCTCCCGGCCCGTTAGGTCGAACACCAACAACCCAAGAGCCACCAACTGAGAGCGGGAGGCGAACGACGACGCAAACAGCGCTGCGATGAGAACCCGCACATCGCGAGGAAGATCTGAGAAAGGCACGTGCTGAGATTGCCGGAGCTATTGGGGCTTCAGCGATCGTCGCAATTCGGGTTGCGACCCCGGCACTTCTTCTCCGTCGAGGTCGTGGTGTCCAGCGTGGTCGACGTTGACGTGGTTGTCTCTGGGTCTGAGCTGGACGTCGAACCGTTATCGGTGGTCTCGGTTGTCGTGACCTCACCATCATCGGTGGTCTCGGTCGTCACGCCTCCACCGTCGGTAGTCTCCGTGGTTGTGACCCCATCATCGGTCGTTTCGGTGGTCGAGCCTTGCGAAGTTTCCGTAGTCGTCGTGACCGGCGCCCGAGTCACTGCGGTCGTGGGCTCAGGTGAGGCCTCGTCGCCATCGTCATCGTCGGGTCTATCCACAGCCAGACCGGACGCAATGGAGACCGAGTACGAAGTACTGGTGTTGTCGGGGTCGTACTCGGCGTTGACTGCGCCGGAGCCTTGAGACCTCGAACCCTCACTTGCCGCGCCAGCGTCGACCGTCTCGCTCTGGGCCAGATTTTCCAGCGGGTCGACACGGTCGGCATTCACTCGATCCAGAATGGTCAACGCCACAAGTGTCACTGCCGCCACAAACATGACGGCCAGCAACGAATGTCTTTGTTGATTTCCAAATCGGTAGGCCATAAACGACATCCCCGTCCAAACCGGCTAGCCGACTAACGCAAGCTTCACTGTATCCGCCCCTGTCCTCCTAGTCACCGGGTCTACACTTGGACGCTGTGACTGCGACTAAGACCGGGAACAATGACCCGGGTGCCGTAGAGCCGCAAGAATCAGATCCGACCACGCCGCTGCCGAAACGACCCTGGTGGAACCGCACCATCAAGTCTGAAGACCGCAAACGGTGCATGACGGACCTGGCGCTGGTTCACGTCGAACATTGGGCCTACCGCTTCACCATCATGCTCACGCTCTCGGTGATCGTGGCCGTGATGGGCTTGTCGCTGAACTCGGCGGCCGTCGTTATCGGAGCCATGCTGCTGGCCCCGCTGATGCAGCCCGTACTGGCCACCGGGGCCGCCCTTTCTATGGGGCTGCCCGGCAAAAGCCTGAAGGCCGCCACCCGGGTCGTAGCCGCCACCGCCTGGTGTATTGCCATTGCCTTCATCGTCTACAAGTTGATTCCCAACACCGGTTTCACTGACGAGATTCGAGCTCGAACCCAGCCCGACGTCCGGGATCTCATCGTGGCTCTCGCCGCCGGAGCCGCTGGAGCCTATGCAACTGTGCGAGCCGACGCGTCATCTTCCCTGCCGGGTGTGGCGGTGGCCGTCGCCTTGGTACCACCGCTGGCCACCGTCGGCATCACACTCGAAGCCGGTGACGGCGCTAGGGCCTACGGTGCCATGCTTCTGTACACCACAAACCTGGTCGCCATCATTTTCAGCAGCATCCTGGTCTTTATCATTACCGGCTTCGTTCCGGCCCGAAGGATCACCACACAAGTACCGCGAATGGTCTTCACCGCGGTGGTGACCACAGCCGTTGTCGTCTTAGTGGCGTTCCCGCTGTTCGAAGCGTCTCAGACCAGCATCCGAAGCACCGAGGAGTTGGCCGACGCTGAAGCACTGGTCGATGTTTGGCTGGGCGGAATCGACCTTGAGCATTCCGTTGAGATCTCTGAGGGAGCGGTCGACGTGGTTCTGCGGGGATTCAACCCGCCGCCCGATAAGGGACCGCTGGAGGCCTCGTTTGCCGCCAGATTCCCAGACAAAGAGGTCTTGGTCGAATGGATCCGTCTGGAACAGGCCACCACGACGACAACGGCTCCACCTCCGGCTGATGAGCAAAGCCGTATCGCCGTTGAGCAGCAGGTCGACGAATGGCTGGCCACAGCCGAGATCGACTACCTGGTCGACTCCATCACCTTCATCGACGGCGACATTCGAATTGACGCCTCCGGCAACGGCGCCCCACCGCTTCTAAGCGAACTCCGGCAACGGTTGGATGCAATTGGTGAGACCCGCACACCACGGCTGAACTGGACCGAACGTGAAACCATCGAACTCGACGACGAGGTGGTCACACCGCTGGAGCTGGACACCGAGTCGATGCGAAACGCTGTGGCCGAGTGGGCCGGTCAGCGTTGGGTTGTTCGCCAGCTCGACTACGACGGCGACCTGCTAGTGCTGGAACTGGCCGGGGCGTTCGAACCAAATACCTTCCAGATTCGCCAACTGGAACAAAGCCTCGGTCAGGTCGACGACGACTTCACTCTCGAACTCTACTTTGTCCAACGGGTGGTGGTAACCACCACCACAGCCGCCCCACCTACGACACTCACATAGGTCCGGGCGCTCGACCTCGACTTTGGCCGTTAAAGCGAAAGGCTGACCGGCTCAGGGCGACCGGACGAACGGAAAACGTCAGCCAGAACCGAGACCAACCGGTTGAGCGAGTCTGGGTTGAGCGCAGCCATCCGAGGCGGACTCGGGACAAAGGGCTTTGTATCCGAGCCGGGGCGTGAGACGGTGGCATCTTCGCCTTCGAAGCAGACGACCGTCGGCGAAGCCGCCATGAACGGGTCCCGATCTCGGGCCATCGGATTTGAGTGATTGTGAGCCCGACCCACAATCGTGCAGACGCCAAGCTTTGCTCCACGTCGGGCCAGCTCGGCCAGTTCTCTGGACGCCTCGACCGTAACCACGGAACCAGCATCGGCTCCGGCGTGACCGTTGGTCAGGACCGTTCCTGCCGGATCGGACACAATGACGACCAGGTGAGGAACGGAACTATTCGGCTTCAGACGCCGCAGGTCGGACATGGTGTCGCAACCCAAAGTCGCCACCAAGGCCTCTCTCCGGTCTAGCTCGGCGGCCAACGCGGCCAACGCCGACTTGGTGGCAGACGGGGATGGTTTGATGACCGAGGCCACGGTGTGTGGAAGCCGATCGCAGATTGCCAGCATCCGCCCACCTAAGGCATCAAGAAGCACCAGGTTGGCTTTGAACGGACTCTGTGTGACCGCCAGGCCCGCCACCAGCTGGGCCAAGTAGCCATCGCCGGCTCCTTCGATTACCAGCAGATGCTCTTCTTCGACGTCGAACTCGACCGTTTGGTTGTCGGCGTTTGGATCGACACCGAGCGCCAGCACAGCATCCGGTGTTGCCTCGCTGTTCTCCCACGTTCGAGCAATGACGGTCTGTTCGGTTCCACGCCGACCACTGGCGGGCTGGGGAGGCGGAGCCGAATGTACTCGGCGGCTTGCCCGGGGCTCGACACCGGGACTGCCACCAAAGAAACCTGACCGGGACGGCGAAACCGCCGGAGCTGGTGGGGTCGGCGGTGAAGAACCGGAATCGGCTTCGAGCGCCTCAGGCGACGAGGTGGACTCCACCAGCGGTAGCGAGGACGCAACCGATCCCGGTAGCTCTACCTCGCCGGTCAAGCTACCGACCAGCACGATGTCGCTCTCAGAAGTACTCGTTGCGTCACGTTCAGCAGCACGTTCGGTGCCGCTCCCGAATTCTTGTTCGTCGTCCCCTCCGAGCACGTCGTTGACGTCGGCACCGACGTCATTGCCGTTGTTCTCGACAAGTTCGACAGCAGACTCGTCAACCATCTCACCGGCGACTTCAGCGCCGGCAACCGGGCTTGCCCAATTTGCGGGCACATCACCGGAGTCGTGGACGATTGACGCCTCGGACTCGACAGGCACCTCCATCACAGCATCAGGGTCTGCGATCGTGCCATTGTCGGCGCCCACCGAAGCGCTTGGAGCCCCGCGAACAACCGGCTCAACCATTGGGGCCAACGAGCGGGCCAACTGATCGGCGTCAGCGGCAGACATAGCCTCGCAGGCTATGGCCATCACAGCCGAGTCGGCATCGACAGACCCGGAGGTTGTTCCAGCGTCGCCGCTGATCACTAGCGTTCCGAACTGATCGGAGATCTCCACCGAGGCAGTTGATGCGATACCAGCCACCGCTTCGTTGGGTGCAGCTCCGTCGTCAGCCACAACCAGAAGCGACACATCTGGTTGATTGGCAGCGAGGGCCGATAGATACGGCTGAACCGCCTCGGCTCCTGCAGCGTGACCGTCAAGGACGATCACGGCACGACCTAGATCGGCATCGGCTAGTTCGGCCAACAGTTGCCGGGCTGACTCCGGATCAGAAGCAACCGCTGGCCCGAACCCAGTGTTTCCTAGGTTGTTTGCTAGGTGGCTGTGCGGCAACCATCGCATCCATTGCCACCCATCCGACCGCACACCGGTTGCCGCCACTATCAGCGAAACGTCGGATGGCCGGTACCGGAGAGCCAACTGCGTCACCAGCGACCGGGCAAGCCCATGAGCGTCATCGGGTGCTCCCAGAATTCGGGTCAGTCGATGTTGGGCAAGGTCGATGATGACCGGGGCGTTGTCCACTCGCCGATAGGAGTCAACAACTGCCGACATCTCGTCGCGAAGCACCGGATCGCCTCCAGACGGAAGTTCAAATTCAAGTCGACTTACCAGGGACGCCAGCCCGATGCGGGCGGCAAGGCCTCGCTCAGTGGTTGAGCGCCAAACCGACGGCGGACTTTCCAGCACGCCGGCCTTCAAATCGTCGACTCCCGGAGCCTCAGCCCGACGGTTCGCCACCTCGATGTCCTGCAACATCTCAATGGACGAGCGGATCTCTTCAAGGTCGACCCGGAATGCGTCCACCTGCTCGTCGTCAGGAGTCTTTCGGGTCCGAAACAAGCCTGCCTTGGCTGCTTCAGGCGGGGTGGGGAACTCAACCCTGGGTGGCGACTCGCTATGGGGTGGGTTTGCGGCGGGGGGAACCACAACGAAGTTGAGTGCGCCCAGCACCGAATCATCGGAGGTGGACATACCCAATTCATTGACGGGGGCCACCCGGACCACGAACCATGTCTGTCCCACCAGAATGCGATCGCCCGGCTCGACCTGCTGTGAACCGGTAATCCGACTGTCTTCAACAATGACGCCGTTGGTCGAGCCGTGGTCGTGAACAGTCACCGAGCCGTTGGACTGCAATTCCAGCGATCCATGAAATCGGGAGACACCGGGATCAATGATGACAAACCGATTGTCAGCCGCTCGACCGATGCTCAGCTCCCCTGGCTCCATCGTGAACGTCTCGCCTGCTCGCGGTCCGGTCAGGATCTCAACTGATGCACCGAGTCGACGCTCTGCCACCGCGTCCTCGCCAGCAGGTGCGACCATTCGAACCGTGTCGCCGCTGCGAAGGTCGCAGAGCCCGATGACATCGTCGGGAAGAACAGTTTTGCCGGTTCGTTCAACCATGAGCCACGTGGGTTCGGACTCCCCCAGCGCCTCCAGGGCGTCGGCAACCGGGGCGTCCAACGGCACGGTGAAGAGGCGATCCGACGAGTGACCGTCGTGCGATCGCACGGTGAGGTGGAACGTATGGTTCGCCGCACTCTCTGCCATAAATCAGACGGGTATCAGCGACCTGTTGTCCAAATGCCGCCGAGCCCCCGCCGAATCATGATATTGGGTTTGCGGCGCCAGGGGAAGTGCGGATGGCACTTCACCCTTGACCCGGGAGCCGAATGGACCTGGCGGGCCACGGTTAAGAGGGTGTTAACCCACCGGCAAAACCCCCGAAACTCGATGCCTTGGTAGCTCCAAACCACGTAGCCTGGAACAGTGGTTTGGAGACCATTTCCGGTAACCCTCTTCGACTGTGATTCCACTCTGTCAACGGTGGAGGGAATCGACGAACTCGCCGACGGGGAAGAGCAGCAGCGCCAAATAGCTCAACTCACCGACGCTGCCATGGAAGGCTCGATGCCGCTCGAGGATGTGTACGGCGAGCGACTCTCCGTCCTCCAACCCACCAGGGCACAAATGCGGGCCATTCGCAATCGATACAAGTCGACGGTGGTACCTCAAGCCCGAGAGGTCATCGCCGCTCTGAACGATCACGGCAACGAGAGCTGGGTTATCAGCGGAGGCTTGTACGAGCCGGTGGCCGAGTTCGCCACCTGGTTGGGGGTTCCATCCGAGCGGGTCCAGGCCGTACCAACTGAGTTCGACCCGCTGAACGGGGAGTGGTGGTCTCCGACCGAGGCCGTCGAACGCTATGCCTCATATTCATCTAGTGGACTGACTACCACAACAGGCAAGGCCGACATCATCCAAAAACATGTCGACAACAACGGCCGGAAGATGTTCGTCGGTGACGGCATGAGCGACCTGGCCACCGCCGATTCGGTTGACTTATTCGTGGCGTTCGCCGGCGTAGTCAGCCGATCCGGCGTGGTGGACAACGCGTCAGTGGTGGTTACATGTCCATCGATCGCTCCCGTGCTCGCCCTGGCCACCGGCCCGGGTACAGTGAAAGAGATGGTCGGTGGTCGCCACGATGAGGTGGCCCGCCGATGTCTCGCAGAGATCGACGACGGCGGCATCACGTTCAACGACGAACAGCTGGCAGAGACGTTCACCTCATCATTCGATTCGTCGTTCCGTTCGCCCGCCGAGCATCGACGGCATCTACACGACGATCACCCAACGCCGTAGCTACCCCAAGTCCTACCTGAAGGCAAGGATGCCATGACCGATCCCAAGACCGTCGAAGAACCGACTTTCAACACCTCTGAGCAGCAGGGAACCTACCGAGTTCTCGTCTCCGACAAGCTCGGTCCGGACGGCCTGTCCATGCTGAGCGATGCCGCCGATGTTGATGTCGATGTTAAAACCGGATTGTCCGAAGATGAGCTCTGCGAAGTCATCGGTGATTACGACGCCCTGATCGTCAGGTCCGGAACCCAGGTCACGGCCAACGTGTTGGGCGCATCCGACCGGTTGAAGATCATCGGGCGAGCCGGCGTAGGAATCGACAACGTCGACGTCAGCGAAGCCACTCGTCGCGGCGTCATCGTCATGAACACCCCGGACGCCAACACCATCGCCACCGCCGAGCATGCTTTTGCTCTGCTATTGGCCTCGGCCCGCAACGTCGCCCACGCCCATCTTTCGATGACCGAGGGAGCATGGGCCAGATCCAATTTCACCGGCGTGGAAGTCAACGGAAAGACGCTTGGAGTAATCGGCTTCGGCCGGGTTGGACGGGCTGTGGCCTGCAGAGCCCAGGCATTCGGTATGAACGTCCTGGCCTACGATCCGTTTGTCAGCGAGAAGGCAGCCCGCGACTTCAAGGTGGAACTGGCCGACCTCGATGACGTGTTGGTGGCCTCAGACTTCGTCACCCTTCATACGCTGCTGTCGGACGAGACCCGCAACCTGATCAACGCCGAACGGCTGGCTCTGATGAAGCCGACAGCCACCATCGTCAACGCCGCCCGAGGGGGCCTGGTTGACGCGGCCGCAGTGGCCGACGCTCTCGACAACGATCAGATTCGAGGCATCGCCATCGACGTTTACGATGTCGAACCCCCCGAATCCGGCCACCCGCTGGTCGGCCATCCCAAGGCCGTCCACACCCCGCACCTCGGAGCATCGACCACTGAGGCTCAGCGGGGCGTGTCTATTGAGGTAGTTAAGCAAGTTCTTGACGCCCTACGCGGTGTCAAGGTGGCCAACAGTGTCAACTTGGCCTTCCCCCCAGGCCTGGACTACGCCCGGGCCAATACCTATATACGTCTGGCCGCCAACATCGGTCGGTTGCAGGCGGCAATGGCCGACAACATCATCACCTCAGTAGAGGTCGAGGTCTACAGCAACGACGCCGAAGACCTGATGCGCCCGGTGGCCGCCGGACTTCTGCAAGGCCTCCTTGGCTACGAAATGGCTGAGGGCGTCAACTTCATCAATGCCCCGGTAGTGGCTCAGGAGAAGGGCCTAAAGGTGTCACGCTCGGTCGGTCTCGGCCGAGCCGACTACACCAATCAGATCACCTGCAAGGTCAGTTGGGAAGACGGTGAACGAATCATGTCGGGCGCGATCGTTGGTGACAGCGCCGGCCGCGTGGTTCAGATCTCCGGCTACCGGCTGGAGGCCGAACCGGTCGGGCCGGTTCTCATCATGGTGAACGAGGACGTCCCCGGCGTTATCGCCTCGGTGGGCGGCGTATTCGCCGACTACAACATCAATATCGGCGAGTGGCGGCTGGGCCGGGACAAAGAGCGCAACCAAGCGTTGTCGTTCATCAATCTGGACGCCACACCCGACGGTGCCATCGTCGACTCCCTCCGCGGCCTCGACGCGATTCGTAAAGCCATCATCGTCGAATTCTGATGATGACTGATGACTGATTCAACCTCGTTCGATTCAATCGGCTTGTCGGGCAAACTCGATGTCGTGATCAAGCTGGGGCCGGGACTTCCAGACGAACTCAGCCACCCCGACGAAGCAAGGGCCCAAACGCTCGGGGTCCGGTTTGATGGAGGCTCTGTGCCATTTGAAGCTCCCGAAGATCTGGAAGAACCGATACCCGTCCAGGTCAACGCCACCGCACTTTCGCGAATCGGAGCGTTCCGAGGAGCGAACGTCAAGGTCTCAGGCTCGGCCGAACATCTAAAGTTCATTGCCTTTCACAACGCCTGCATTGACGCCGCCGAGCTGTCGTTGACCACAGCAGAGGTCGACTTAGAGACATTCTCCAAGGTCTCTATCGCGGCAACCGAACGAGTTTCTGGAGGGGTGGCCTACGGTGCCCACCTCGTTCTCCTGACAGAACCGGAGCACACCAAAATCGCAACCGGAAACGCAGGCCAGATCTCACCGCCCTGATCTCACCGCCCTGATCCAATCGGGGTCCCGCAGTCGATGCGCTATGGGGCGCTCAAGTAGACTGGGGTGATGCGAGTCGGTGCGTTTCTCTTTGGTGGAGTTGAGATGGACGATGCCGGGGCCGGCCCGCCGGCATCGGTCGATCGTCGTTTCAGCAACGAACAGATGTGGTGGGCATCGGAACAGATGCTGGATATGGGCGTGCTCTGCGACCGGTTGGGCTACGACAGCTACTGGCTGACCGAGCACCACTTCCAGTACGAGGGCTACGAGGTCCTTCCCAATGGACTCATGTTCGGGGCCATCTTGGCCGAGCGGACCGAACGGATCCGAATCGGCAGCATGTTCAATGTGGTAGGCCAGTGGCACCCGCTGCGATTGGCGGAAGACTTTGCCACCCTGCACAACATCTCGGGCGGCCGAGCCATTCTCGGTGTCGGCCGAGGAACCGTCCCCCGCGAAGCACAGGCACTGGGGACCGACATCGGCAGCTACGACAACCCGGACAAAGCCGACGCCGACTCCCTCAACCGCCAACAGTTCAACGAAGCCATGGATGTAATTCAGCTGGCGCTCAGCGAAGAGAAGTTCAGCTACCACGGCGACATCTACAACTTCCCTCCATCTGGGATCCCTGACCGCGGCGGCTTCGTCGAAACGCTCACCCTGGTACCTCGTCCCTTGCACCCATACGAGACCTGGCAGGCCATCACCTCCCCACCGACGCTGGAGTACGTGCCGCGCAAAGGTTGGGGTGGCGTGTTCTGGCTCAAGCACCACAGCTTCGCCAAGCAGTTCTGGGACCGATACGCCGACGTACACACCGAGTCCCACGGTGGCGAGTTGGCAGTCGGCGAAAAACGAATGCTGGTCGTAAGCACCTACATTGCCGACAGCAAAGAACAGGCCATGGCCGAGGTTCGCGATGGCCACGACGAGTTCTGGAAGTTCCTCGGCCCCTACGGCTGGAGCCGGGGCTACATGGGCCCCGATGGGAAGCCCTCGCCACCCGGACTGATCCCAACGTTGGAAGACTCGTTGGAAAATCGGACCTGGTTGGTCGGCACAGCCGACGATGTGGTCGAACAGATTCAGGCCTACGACGAAGAGCTGGGTGGTTTGGAGAACCTGACCATCTTCCCCAACATGCCGGGCGATGCCTACAGCCGAACAGCCGAACAGTTGGAGCGATTCGCCGCCGATGTCATGCCGAAGATCAACGGCAGCTAGTCGACCAAGCTCACTCCTCAGGCACAATCTCTCCGCACAAGCTCAACGCAACAGTCTCATGTCTCGCATTACCCTGCTAGCCAACGCCCGCTTGGCCGACGACTCCCTGGTCGATATCTCCATCGGTGCAGAAGGACCCACAACCGACGGCGAACCGTCGACCGCCGTGCTCGACATCGTCCAAGCCGGCGGAAGTGGCAGCGGCCAACTGGCTGCCGATAGACAGATGACCGATGTACGGGACATGGCAGGCTACGTCGTGCTGCCTCGGCTTCGGGAGCCACACGCTCATCTAGACAAGGCGCTTTCAGCTGACGAGGTCGACAACCCAACCGGTGACCTCGGCGGCGCCATTAGAGCATGGCTCGATCACCGCATCTCCATTACCCACGATGACTACGTCCAGCGGGCCCTCGCCGCCGTCGACCTTTACGAGCGCAATGGTGTGCGTTTGCTGCGCAGTCACGTCGACCTCGGGTCCGATGTTGGCAGTCGCGGTCTGGAGGCTCTGTTGGAGGTCAAAGAGAAGGTCGCCGAGCGGGTCCACATTCAGTTAGTAGGTTTGCCGGTTGGGTTGAGCGGGGAGAACGCCGATAACGTCATCGCCGTTTGCCGACGGGCCCTGGACCTCGGCCTCGACATGATGGGGGGAGTACCTCATATAGAGGACGACCCTGCCCGAGCCATCGATGTCATTCTCGACCTCGCCGGGAGTCACGGTCGGGGCGTCGATATCCACGCCGATGAGAACCTCCATCCTGACTCGAGCGATCTTGCAACGCTGGCCGGGGCCATCATCAGAACCGGATTCGAGTACCCGGCCACCGCCAGCCACTGCGTTGCCCTGTCAATGAAGTCACCCGAGGATCAAACCCATGTGGCGGCCCTCGCCGCCGAAGCCCAAGTGACAGTGGTAGCGCTTCCCCACACAAACTTGTTCCTTCAAGCCCGGGACCACGCCTCTGCGCCCCCACGGGGACTTGCTCCGGTCGCCGCCCTGGCCGAACTGGGGGTCACGGTGCAGGCCGGGGGCGACAATCTGCAGGATCCATTCAACCCCCTTGGCTCTGGCGACCCGTTGGAAACGGCAGCCCTGATGGTCTTGGCTGGCCATGTCACGGTTATCGACGCCGTCGCGATGGTCAGCGCCACCGGGCGTCCGATTCCCGGCAAGGGTGATCGTGCCGAACTGATGGCTATTCCCGGCCGTTCCGTGCGCGAGGTTATGGCCACGCGACCAGCGGAGCGTCTGCTGCTAAAGTTCGACGTGTGATTCTCTCGGACCGCACGATCAAGAAAGAAATCGCCGACGGACGGATCATCATTGAGCCGTACGACGAGGCCTCTATCCAACCGTCTTCGGTGGATCTCCGCCTCGACCACCGGTTCGTGGTCTTCCGCAATCACACCTTCAGTCACATCGACGTCAAGGCCAACCTGGAAGCTCTGACCGACACGGTCGAAGCCAGCGATGACCATCCGTTCATCCTTCATCCCGGCGAGTTCGTGTTGGGATCAACGGCTGAGCGGATCGCCATCCCGGCTGATCTCGTCGGTCGCATCGAAGGCAAGTCGAGTCTCGGCCGCTTGGGTTTGTTGATCCACACCACCGCCGGCTTCGTAGACGCCGGATGGGATGGCCAGCTCACCCTGGAGTTCTCCAACGTCGCCAGCCTGCCGATCACGCTCTACCCGGGGATGAAGATCGGGCAGATCAGCTTCATCCGGATGACGTCCGAGGCCGACAACCCGTACGGAACCGGATCGCTCGGTTCGAAGTACCAGGGCCAGCAAGGCCCGCGCCCCTCACGGTACTGGGAGAACTTCTAGCGCCCCTCGGCCCAAATGGGTCGAAAGTACTACGCCTATAGGTGAGATTCTTAGCAGTACTGTTACACGTTGTCCGCGACCCTGGACCCGGTCACAGCGTCCTAATATCATAAGTAACACACAGAGTCGGTAATAGGGCGAAAAAACTTCGGATGCGCAGTCCCACGACACATCGGCGCAACTCGAACTAAACCTTCCTATCGAACCGACCGAATGAATAGGGATCGGAGTCGAAGGAACGTCGAATGGCGGCAGTACCTTTTAGTTTGCGTGCCCCCGCGGCCGAAGAGCGGGGATTTGGATATCTAGCGATGGCATGGGTTGCGACGACTGTCGCGCTCGTTCTGGCCGCGTCTTTTGTTGTCACCGGCACAGCCGCTGGCAACGAGGTCGTTACCAACGAGACCATCGACCTGAGTGAGGTTCTCACTCCGGCGAGTACCCCAGCCGACCAATACCCGTCGGTTATGTACGGCGGGATGATGTGGTCATTGGTTGAAGGTCGAGTCGTCCCCAGGGACGACGACCCGTTCAGCCGACCTATCGTCGTGGCCGAGATGCTGGCCTCCAACACCACAAATCATCAGCTTCGGGTCCGTGAGAGTGACGTCTCCATTGTGTTGCCTGACGGATCAAGACATCCAGCAACCCGGTTCGAGCAGACCGCAGCCACCTCACGATTCTCGGTTGAATCCGGTCAGATCCAGGCGGTTACCGTGGTCTTCAAACTCCAGTCATATGTGGATCCCAACCCGGCTGAACTGACGGTGGAGTTCAGCGAGCCCAGTCGGATTCCGGCATCGGTGCCTCTTATTGGTGGTCAACCGGGCATGATCGGCTCAACGGAGTTCTTCATCGATGACGCCGTCACCGTAATCCCCGACGCTGTCAACGCCCCCTCGAATCTCGTGATCGAGCCGACAGCGGCATCGGTCCAGGTCGAACTCGGAGCGTTCCGTGCGCCAACAGGCCAGCGGGTCGCAGCCGTTGATCTGGATATCCGTCGAGTCAGCCCTTCAGCCGCATCGCAGTACCTGGACGGCGAGTTCTGGGAGATGACCGTAGACGGTCAGACACTGCAGCCGGCTCGGGTGGTCCGCACCGGTTCAACCGCAGGCAGCGACTCCGTTCAGGTTGTGTTCCTGGTGAACGAAACAGTGGCCGACATGGTCCTCAAAGTTGGAGCCAACACAGACTCCGCCACTATCTACGACATCTCCAACAGTCAATAGAAGATTCCTCGACAAGAGCCCGGCGCCCCTTAGGCGTCGGGCTCTTGCGCGTCCAGGATCACCTCGGCGGCTAACAACATTGGTTCAATTCCGCCAAACATGACTAGCAAAACGCCTCAATATGCGAGACACTGACTAGACGGATGTGTTCGTCTTGTATGTTCGCGGTCTGTCTGACGGTGAATTTCTGACCTCGCGCTCGCCCCGCGACCCCCAGACCTTGAACAGCCTTCGACCTGACAGTCGGACCATTCTTGATCTGAGGAGAATCATCGAATATGCCACCAAGAGTCCCTATTAGCCGATCCCTTGTCTTCGGACGGGCCCGGGAACTGGTCAACGAGCAGGGATCCGATGCTCTGACCATGCGAGCCCTAGCCTCAATGCTGGAGATCGAAGCGCCCTCGCTCTACAAACACGTGAAGGGCAAAGACGAGATCCTCGACGGGATCTGCGACCTGGTCTACAACGACATCGAAGTCGATCTCACGGGCAGCGAGTCATGGGAAGACCGCCTGCGCGAATACTGCCGAGGCTACCGCAAGGCCCTCCTTCTAAACAGTAGATGCGTACCCATTCTTGCCATTCGCCCAGTCGCCACCGAGTCGGCCATGGGTGTTGTCGAGGTCACTCTGCAGGAGTTCTCCGACATCGGCTTTGACGCTGATACCGCCTGGGGATTGCTCAACGTGGTCGCCGCCTTTGTCATCGGTCACGTTCTGGCTGAAGTGGGCGACAACCCCATCTCCGAGGACGCCCTGGGCCACCTAAACGAGTTCCGAGAGGAGCTGAACCCAACCACCTATCCGTTGGCGGCGGCCACCATCGGTGCCCGCCAACCGGCTCGAACCGTCGAGTTCGAACTAGCACTCGATCTGATGATCTGTGGAATCACCACGATGTTTCCGACGGTCGTCGAGCGCCGAACGGCTCTAAGCACCTAGCTCACCCTCGACAATAACCTAGGCCTCAGCAGCCGCTTCGCCACTGCCGTTAACAACGACTGGTGTTGAATGACCCTGCTCGCCGTTCTCGATCGCTTCGAGAAGGTGCATAGCGATGTCAGCGACGCGGACGTCATCTTCCTCGTAGCCGTGGCCTTTTACGCCATCGTCCATCATTACGTAGCAGAACGGACAGGCGGTGGCGATGCGGCTGGCTCCAGTTTCAACCAGCTCAGCCGAACGTTCGTCGTTGACCTTGGTGCCGATGTCTTCTTCCATCCACATACGGGCGCCGCCGGCGCCACAGCACATGCCTTTGGTACCGTTTCGGCCCGCTTCCACGATCTGGATGCCCTTCAGCGAGCCAATGACGTTGCGGGGGGCCAGGTAAACGTCGTTGTGACGACCGAGGTAGCAGGAGTCGTGGTAGACGATTCGCTCCTCTAATGAGGCGCCGGTCAGATCGAGCTTGCCTTCGGAGATCAGCCATTCCAGGAACTGGCTGTGGTGAACGACCTCGTAGTGGCCACCTAGCTGCGGGTACTCGTTGGCCAGCGTGTTGAAACAGTGAGGACACTGGGTGACGATCTTCTTCACCCCGACGCCGTTGAGAGTCTCGATGTTCTGCTTGGCCAGCATCTGGAAGATGTACTCGTTGCCCGAGCGTCGAGCGGGATCGCCGGTGCAAAGCTCGGCCGGGCCAAGAATTGCAAAGTCCACTCCTGCCCGCTGCATGAGCTTGGCCATGGCCTGGCTGACCTTCTGGTTCTTGTCGTCGAAGCTCCCGGCGCAGCCGACCCAGTACAGGTACTCGTGCTCGAAGATCTCTCCGGCTCGCATTTCGTCAGGCTCGATGACGTCAACGGTCAGATCTTTGACCCAGTCAGTGCGTTGGGTCTGACTCATGGCCCACGGGTTGGACGAGTTCTCCATGGCCCGGAAGGCGGTCCCCAACTCGGTTGGGAAGTTTGATTCCATCAACGTCAGATAGCGACGCATGTCGAGGATCTTGTCCAGAATTTCGATGTTGACCGGGCAGATCTCGTCGCAAGCCTTGCACGAGGTACAGGCCCACACTTCTTCTTCGGTGATCCGATCGAAGACCCAGTTGGCTTTGACTTCGATGTCGGGCTCGACCCCAATGGGGGGTGACACAGCCGGGTCGCCGGTCCGGGCCATCACTTCGCCGGTCTTGAGCACGATCTCACGGGGATCAAGCGGCTTGCCGGTGGCGTTCGCCGGGCAGACCGAGGTGCACCGACCGCACATGGTGCAGGCGTCGGTGTCCATCAGTTGCTTCCAGGTGAACGACTCGATAGTTGAAGCACCGAAGGTTTCCAGTTCGGTTGAGTCCAAGTCGGGCAACGGCTTCATGGCCCCTTTGGGCCGGTCCCGGTCCGACAGGTACATGTTCAACGGTGACGTGAACATGTGACGCAACATGGTTCCGGGGATGATGGCCAGGAAGGCACAGAAACTGATGACGTGCGCCGTCCACCAGGCCTGATGCCATCCGGAAAGCGAGTCGGATCCATCAACCAGTTGAGCCAGCGGGTAGCCGATAATCGACCACTGCTCGAATTCCGGACTGCCCTGCAGGGCGATTCGGTAGGCTTCGGCCCCGAACCCGGTGACGCCGATGGCGGTCAGCACTCCGAGAATGACGGCGTGCTCAGGACGAGACTTGACGGCGATACGGTACGGACGCCACCGACGCGGACCGTACCGGCGGACAATGGCGATCGCCATACCGGCCAAGAAGCCGAGGCCAGCCAGGTCCCCAATGAGCGCGTAGGCCTTATATACGTTTCCGTTGAGAAACTTGAGGCTCTCCGGAACCTGATGGTTGATCTCCAACACGGTGGTGACCGCCAACAAGATGATGAAGCTGAAGTAAATCAGCGAGTGCATGATGCCAGCGCCCGGCTCGCGCATCAGAGTCCGCATGTAGACGCCGGAGCGGAAGTCGGCCAGGCGCTTCTTGAAGTTCTTGCGGTTGGTGGTGCGACGGTCGGGGGCGCCCCGCTCCCAGTTCTTCACCCGATAGGACAACTGGAGCGAACCCCAGACGAGGAGGACCGGGATGATGGTGTAGAAGGCCAGCTTGAACGATCCAGGGACGTTGACGAAGACCTCACGCTGGATCTCCGAGTCGTCGTGGAACTGAAAGATCGAGGCTGCGATGCCCGACAGTACCGTCACCCCGGCGATTACCAGGCCTACGCCCAGCCAAAGCTGATTGGCCTTCAATCGACCGTTCGTCTTGGGTGTCTGCGTTCCGTCATCGGCGGATTCGCCTGCGTCACTGCTGTGCTCGTCAACAACCGTTGCCATAGTGTGCAAAACGGTAGTCCAAAGATCCGGCGAAGCGTGCGGTCCAGCGCCGATGTTCGCAAAAAAGTTGTTGCCGCTACCTTCGGCTGAGGAAGCCGCTGGGCGAGGTGCCACTGCTGGTTTCAAGCTCCCAGCGACCTTCGAAGACATTCGACAAGTCGGGACAGCGCTGTTCGGGCTGTGGGAGACTCAAAACATGAGACCGACAACCCGAGGCCAATCGATGCAATGGACCTGGCTGGTCGTTGGTGCCTCAGCAGCTATCGCTATGGCAGCATGCGGTCTCACCGACACCGATCAGTCGGTCGATACCGACCTGGCTGAGCTTTCGGGAACATCGTGGACGCTAACGTTCGGGGCAGGACCCGAGGGCGACATCGATCAAGTCAACGGCTTTCCGATCACGCTCAACTTCGACGGCGACACCATCGGCGGAACAGCGGCCTGCAACGGATACGGCGCCACCTACCGTATCGATGGCAACCAGTTCATCATCAATGGTCTCGGCTGGAACGAGATGGGATGCGCCACTGACGTTCAAGCCGCCGAACAGGCCTACTTCGCCGCCCTGACCGACGTGGCAAGCATCGACTTGGCTCCCGGCCCCCAGCTCGCGCTGTCCGGTGGGTCACGCGAGCTCATCTTCGAAAGCAATGCACCTGTTCCAACAGACGAACTGGTCGGCGGCCTATGGCTGCTGGACACACTAATCGACGGTGAAACCGCCAGCAGCGTTGCCGGGGAAGCAGCCACGCTGCAGCTACACGGCGATGGAACCAGTTCCGGTAGCACCGGTTGTCGCACCCTCACCGGCCGCTACGTCACCGCCGGGAACGAGATCCAATTCACCGACCTGGCCGCCGATGGCGACTGCCCCAACGCGCTCGCCGACCAAGACAGCTACGTCATTTCCGTTATAGAAGGCGGCTTCGAGTTGTCAGTTCAAGGCGACCGCCTGACCCTGACCTCACAGGGCGGCGTCGGACTCAGCTATCAGGCCGTAACCGAGAGTGAAGTCGAGGCGGCCGCGCCGACACCGGTGCCATCCGATGCCGAGCTGCTCAGCGGATCGCAATGGCTTTTTGCCGGGGGTAACACCCCGGACGGGCCACTACCCGACGCAGGATCGATACGTCCTGGCGAAGCGATCTCACTGCGCTTCTCCGATGGTCAAATTTCTGGTGCCGCATTCTGCAATCGCTACGGCGCCAAAGCCACCGTCGGCAACGGGACGATCGAGATCGACGAGGTTGCCTCCGAAGAGGAGGGTGCGGCGAACAACTCAACTCGATCGCCACTGCCTACTACGACGCCCTCCCACAAATGACCGAGTTTGGGTTGGAGGGCGGATCAGGCAACACCGCCGGCAGGTTGGTCATGAACGGAAACGACATCGAGCTGTGGTTCGAATAATCGAACGGCTAAGTCAACGTCAGGCATCAAGGGGCTAGTGCCGAACATCAGCGCTGGGGTAGTGTGAGACCATGAAACTGGTGACTGCGGTAATCAAGCCCCACAAGCTGGACGAGGTTAAGGACAGCGTGTCCAAAGTTGGCCCCACAGGCATGACGATCAGCGAAGTCAAAGGTTTCGGTCGCCAGGGGGGCCACACCGAAACCTACCGGGGAGCCGAATACCGAGTCGACTTTGTCCCCAAGGTCAAACTCGAGGTCGTGGTCGAATCGGCACTGGTCGACCAGGTCGTCGATGCCATCGTCAAAGGTGCCCAAACCGGCAAGATCGGCGACGGCAAGGTTTGGGTTACGTCGGTCGACACTGTTGTTCGCATCCGAACCGGCGAGATCAACACCGACGCCCTCTAAACACCGCCCAACGACACACCCACACGAGCAACGTGAACCAACCGACCATCCGAGCGCGGCCGGTCGCCGTGGTAACCGGCGCAAGTCGCGGGCTCGGGGCTGCCACGGCCCGCCGCCTAGCTGACGACGGGTGGGCTGTTGCCTGCATGGCGACCACCTCCGAGCGAGCGGAACCGATATGCGCTGAACTCGCCGCCGACGGCGCCACAACGTTGGCTGTCGGAGCGCGGGTGGAGAACCGTGACGAGTTGGACAGCGCTCTCGACGAGGTCGAAACCGCACTCGGGCCAATCCGACTGATGGTCAACAACGCCGGGGTCGCCCACGTCAAGCCGTTCCTCGAAACCGACGCCGCCGACTTCACCAAGGTCGTCGATGTGAACATGGTCGGAGTATTCCACGGATCGCAGGCCGCTGCCCGACGGATGGTCGCCTCAGGCGTAGCCGACGACGAGGCCGGCGGGGCCATCGTGCAAGTGGGCTCCATCGCCGGGCGGAACGGATTCCCCAATCGAGTTGGCTACTGCGGAACCAAGGCAGCCGTCCATCACATGACCAAAGTCATGGCCATCGACTTGGCCCCGCACAACATTCGGGTCAATGTCGTCGCCCCCGGCTACATCCGGACCGACATGATCGACGAACTGATAGAGACCGGCGCCGTAGCCGAAGGTCCGCTCAACAACCGCATACCCCAACAACGCCTAGGCACACCGGAACAGGTTGCCTCGGCCGTTGCCTGGCTGGCCTCGACCGAAGCGTCCTACGTGACCGGCGAAATCCTCACCGTCGATGGAGGCTGGGTGGCCTACGGCCATATCTAGATCGACAAGAAGCGGAACATCTGCTCCAGCGAAGCGGTTTCTGGTCCGATGAACGAACCCCGCAAGACCCGTTGGTCCCGTCGGGCCAAGACGGTGCCAGCCATGCTGGCGGCCACCACAGCCGCCGTGCTGCTGGCTCCGGTTATTGTGATGGTCGCCGCCGCGGCCGATGCCTTCTCCCGCCGACTTAGCTTTCCGCGGGTGAGGGTCTATCTGTTCCTACTTCAATACATGGTTAACGATTCAGTCGAGATTCTGTTGGCTCCCCTACTCTGGGCCCAGGCCGGGTTCGGAGCATCCCTCGACTCCGATGCCTCTGTACACCGCCATCAGCGCCTCCAGGCATGGTCGGTCACGCTGCTCGAACGACGGGCCAGTGACCTCCTCGGCCTCAGCATCGACGTGTCGGACGTGGCCCAACAGTCGTTGGAACCTGGTCCCGTCATTGTGATCAGCCGCCACGCTTCGCTGTTCGACGCCTCACTGCCAGGACTTCTCTACCAGCGGCTCGGATACAAAGTGCAAGGCATCATAATGGCTGAGCTGCTGGCCGACCCCGGGTTCGACATCCTCTACGGTCGGCTCGGCTCGGTGTTCATTCCCCGCGACGACGGAGAAGCAGCTCGGACCACCGTGCGGGCTATGACCACCAACGCCGACCCACGGACTGCGTACGTCATCTACCCGGAAGGGCGCCTGTTCCACCCCAAGGCGCGAGATCGCTCCCTCGCCCGTTTGCAAGAGAAGGATCCAGTCCGAGCCGAACGGCTGAACGAGCTAGCTGCTGTGCTGCCCCCTCGCCCCGGTGGCTTACTCACCCTGTTGGCTGAGCTGCCCCAAGCCGACGTAGTCGTCGTCGACCATCGCGGGTTGGACAGCCTGCGACGCCTGACTGACCTGGTGAAAGTCGTGCCAGTCGGTGAGCCGGTCGAAATTTCGGTGCGAAGGATTGCACGCTCCGACATTCCGACCGACCCCGACGGCCAAACTCGATGGCTGGACGACCTTTGGGTCGAACTCGATCGTCAGCTCCGGACCTCGCTGTGAGGTAGTCGGCCTACGTCTGGTAGGCGGTCTCGGCGTGCTCCGAGGTGTCGAGGCCGGACCGCTCGTCATCCTCTGCAACCCGCAGACCAATAGTGGCGTCCATGATCTTGGCGATGGCAAAGGTCACGACAAAGGCGAACACGAGCACAACGACATTGGCGAAGATTTGCTCCAACAGCAGCCCAGCGCCCCCGCCGTCAATCAAGCCGGCCTCGAACGCCTCAGCATCGCCAAGCGAAGCCGGCGAGGCGAACACGCCGATCAAGATGCCGCCGACCAAACCACCAACCAGGTGAACGCCGACAACATCAAGAGCGTCGTCGTAGCCGAAGCGGAACTTCAGACGAACAGCCAGGGCACAAAGCGCACCGGCAGCCACACCAACCAGAAGCGCACCCCAGGTCCCCATGAAACCTGCCCCAGGGGTGATGCCAACGAGACCAGCGACGATGCCCGATGCCCCGCCAAGAGAGGTGGCGTGGCCGTCGACGATCCGCTCAACCGCAAGCCAGCTCAACATGGCGGCGGCGCCGGCAATGAACGTGTTGGCAAAAGCCTGGATGGCTACCGAGTCGGCGGCCAACGCCGAACCGGCGTTGAACCCAAACCAGCCAAACCACAAGATGCCCGCACCCAACATGGTGAACGGAAGGTTGTGGGGCTGCATGGGCTCTTTCTGCCAGCCTTTCCGGGGCCCGAGCACAATGGCCAAGGCCAACGCAGCGGCACCGGCGGCCACGTGAACCACTGTTCCGCCGGCGAAGTCCAAGCTGCCCCGGACCTTCAGCCAGCCGTTGGGGCCGAACACCCAGGCCCAGGCGGGCACGAAGACCACCATCAGCCAGATGGGGACAAACGCCACCCAGGCCGAGAACTTCATTCGATCGGCCACCGCACCAGAAATCAGCGCCGGAGTGATCGAGGCAAAGGTGAGAGCGAAGAACGCCCCAAGGAGCGCCTCTCCCCCATCTTGATTGACGGTGATGTCGGCCAGAAAGGCGTGATCCAGATTCCCAAGCCAACCGTGTGATGTTTCAGCCGAGGACAGCGAGTAGCCGGCCACGACCCAAACCACCGGCACGATGCCCAGACAGATCATGTTCATCATCAACATGTTGAGCATGTTCTTGCTGCGCGACATGCCGCCATAAAAAAGGGCCAGCCCCGGCACCATAAACAACACCAGAGCGGCAGAAACCAGAATCCAAGCCAAGGAGCCGGAGTCCATAAGGTCACCTCATATCTTCCGACGGGTCAGCCCGCCGGTTGTGTGTAGAAACGGGAGCCGGCACAAGACCGCAGCGCACTACGCACCGCAGGCTTGACGGCACCCTCCGGATTAAGAAAGCTCGGCTTTTGGGCTCCGGCCACACTGCCGACGCACCACCGAACGCGTCAGCCGATAACTTTGCCACCAAGCGTTTTCTGCTCTGTTTCAGAATTGTTTCCAGCACATTAACTGAGACTCAGCAGTGGTCGGGAGGCCCCATGTCGACAACCAATTCAGCCGCCAACCGTCAGGGAGCCTCGCCCAGCCGAATCATCTCACTGCTGCCGTCGGCCACGGAAATTCTGTTCGCTCTCGGCTTGGGTGACTCCGTCGTCGGTGTGACCTTCGAGTGCAATCACCCGCTGGAGGCACGTGGCAAAAGAATCGTTTCCACCTCGGCGTTGCCGGAGAATCTGTCCCCGGCTGAGATCGACCGTGTCGTCTCCGAGCGAATGGCGGCCGGCGAAGACCTGTACCGACTCGACCGTGGGGCATTCGCAGAACTAGACCCTCAGTTGGTGGTGACGCAGGATCTCTGCGCTGTCTGCGCCGTGGACGTCTCCGAAGTTGACGACGCCTTGGCCTTTCTCGGCTGTGAGGCCGAGGTACTCACGCTCGACCCGATGACGCTCAACGACGTCATCGAATCGGTGACCACAGCCGGGCGGGTCACGGGTACCGAAGCAAAGGCCGACACCATCGTGGCCGACCTACATCAACGACTAGTCAGTCTGGAACAATGCCTGGCCGAGCGAGCCACGACCCCATCGGTGTTGGTGGTGGAGTGGATCGAACCGGCCTTCACCGCCGGGCACTGGGTACCGGACATGGTGGTGGCCGCCGGCGGGCAGCCGGTTCTGGCTTTCCCCGGGCAACGGTCCCAAGCAGTTGAGTGGGATAACATCGCCGGCTGTGGCGCAGACGTCGTCATCGTCACCCCGTGCGGCTTCGATCTCGACGGATCGGCCGCTCAGGCCGAACAACTGCTGGCGGCCGGGCGGCTGCCGCAGGGCGCTCAGGTGTGGGCCGTTGACGCCGACGCCTTGGTCGTCCGCCCGGGGCCTCGACTGGTCGAAGGCGCCGAGGTCTTCGCTTCGATCCTTCACCCCAACATCGTCGGCGAGCCAGCCCCGTCATCTGCCCGCTCAGTGGGAACCGCTTAGCCCCTAGGCGTAGGATCGGGCTCATGGCTTCGATCTTCACCCGAATTATCAACGGCAACATTCCCAGCCGCATCGTCTGGAAGGACAACGCATGCGTGGTCATGGTTGACATCCGGCCACTACATCCAGGCCATTGTCTGGTGATACCACGCGTCGAAGTCGACCAGTGGACCGAACTGGACGTCGAAACGGCTCAACACTTGATGACCGTGGCCCACCGAGTCGGTCGGACACTCAAAGAGTTGGTTCCCTGCCAACGTGTGGGGCTAATGATCGCCGGCTTCGAAGTGCCGCATACCCACCTACATGTTGTGCCGTTGCAGTCGATGGCCAACTTGGATTTCACCAATGCCGACGAAGCAGCCGATCCCGGAGACCTTGATGCTATTGCCGCTCAACTCAGCGCCGCGCTGGCCGATTGAAGACCAGCGGAGAACGGTATCTGGGCCGAATGACCCGGTAGCAGGGTAAGGCCTCCCGTCTTGAGGCCTACAGGTTATAACCGGGGGCCTATTCAGAGGAGGCCCCGGATGTCGATCATTTGCTTGTAAGCCCCGCAAGGGGATCGAGTAACTAAGACAAACCGGAGTCCCAAATGATCCACTACCACTTCCTCGCTTCCTGGCTCAAGGCCAAGACCGAAACCGAGCGAGGCGCCTCACTGGTTGAGTACGCCCTGCTGGTCGCCCTGATCGCCGTCGTATGTATCGGCGCCGTGACCTTCCTGGGCAACGAGGCCGCTGACAACTTCAGCGACGTCGGTAACTCCATCAACTAGTAACCCCGTTGGGCCTCGGAGCCCGAAGGAACTAGCAGAACTGCGTCCGGTTGATCCGGGCGCAGTTCTCGTTTTGGCCCAGCGGTAGCCGGACAGGAATCGATGGGACAGCCCTCTACAAGAGCACTACCTTGGGGACATGGAACACGTTTCGATGGACGGCTTGAATGCGGGGCTTGACGAAATTGCCGCCGCCCCGGCCGACAACTCACCGTTGGTTATGTTGGTTGTTCGGCCCGATGTGGATCAGCGAGAGCTACCGGACAGCGCCGAACTCCAGCCAGGCGTCGGGCTAGTCGGCGACAACTACGCTTCACGCGGCAGCAGCCGAACCCCCGACGGATTGGCCCACCCCGAAGCCGAGATCACCATCATGAACATCAGAGTGCTGGACCTTCTGACCAACGGTGACCGCAGCCAGTGGCCTCTGGCCGGAGATCAGCTTCTGGTCGACCTCGACCTTTCGTTCGAGAACATGCCAACCGGAACACGCCTACAAATTGGCAGCGCCGAGGTGGAGATAACGGCCAAGCCTCACACCGGCTGCGGCAAATTTGCTCGACGATTCGGCACCGACGCATCCAAGTGGGTCAATCAACACGCAGACAAGCGGCTCCGCGGCGTCAACGCCCGTGTCGCCACCGCTGGTTCATGCTCGATCGGTGACACCGTGGCAAAGATCGAGCGGTCGACCAGCACCTAACTTACGCACCAAGTCCTCGCCCAACAGTAGACACCCACAGCTCCATGTCACGCTGACTGACAGACTCGTGGGAAGTCAACACTCGGGAGAAGAACGGTCCGACGACAACGTCCACTGCCATGTCGAGACCGGGTGATATGCCGTAGCAGGCATCAATCTCACCCCGCTCGGCGGCCCGACGAAGGATGAGACCGATCGGCCGCCGTCGTTCTTCTCTCAACTTAGCGAAGAGCTCGGCAACGGCAGGGTCGTCAATCGAACCCTCCAACAACCCGGCAAAGATACGACGACTCCGGGTCATGAGCTCGGGGGTTATCACCATCATGAACTCGCCCATTGCCCGCAGATCTCCTTCGAGAGATCCGGTGTCTGGTTCGGGCTCGGGCACGATCAGCTGTTCCACCGCTTCGAAGAGGAGATTCTGCGCCGACCCCCAATGGCGGTAGATGGTCGATTTGGCCACGCCGCTACGGCGCACGACTTCGTCAACGGTGAATCCTCTGACCCCGACATCAACGACGACATCGGCGGCGGCGCGTAAGGCCTCACTTCGAGCCTGAGCGCTCTTAGGACGGGCCATCGCTATCGACTAAGAGGGTTGAGGGCAGCGTTCATCTTCAGGATCCTCGGTGCCGATGGCTGTGCCCGATGTCTCCAAGCAAGTGCCACCAAAACCATTGCCTTTGACCTTTGACCCGGGCATCATACAGGTGTTCATGTTTCGATACTAGTTCGTATCGAAACGAACTGTCGAGAGTCGAGGGAAAGAGAGAAGCGCCATGTTGGCATCAATCGGACGGTGGTCGTTCAGCCATCCCGTACTCGCCCTGCTGATCTGGATCACCGCCTTTGTCGGCGCGCTCGGCGCGGCGGGTGCCGTTGGATCGGACTTTGGTGCCACCTTCGAGATCCCAGACTCCGAGGCATCCGATGGATTCGACGCCCTGGACGAATACTTCGGTGGTGTCGGAGCCGGACAGCCAGCCAACATCGTGTTCAAGACAGACCGTGGAGTCACCGACTCCGAAGTCCAGGCAGCGATGGCCGCCCTGTTCGACTCCGTCGGAGCCATCGACGGTGTCTCCTTGGAAAGCCCCTACGCACCGGGCTCCCGCCAGGTCTCACCTGATGGCACCATCGCCTACGCCCAACTGTCACTGGCCGAAGACATCGACCAGACCGAAGCTTTAGAGATCAGCGAAGAAATTCGAGGGCAGCTGCCCGACCTGGACGACACCCGGATCGAGGTCGGCGGTGAAGTCCTGGCCGAATTCGAGCCGCCCGAGTCCGAGCTGATCGGCCTGGCCTTCGCTGTTGTCATCCTCATCGTGTCGTTCGGCTCGGTCATGGCCATGGGTCTTCCCATCGGAACGGCGGTCTTCGGTGTTGGTATCGGCGTCGGCATCATCACCCTGTTGTCCAACGTCATCGAAATGCCGGACTTCGCCATCCAGCTGGGTGCCATGATCGGCCTTGGGGTCGGCATCGACTACGCCCTGTTCATCGTGACCCGCTACCGAGAAGGTCTACACAGCGGGCTCTCTCCCATTGACGCCACATCACTGGCCTTCGACACCGCCGCTCGCGCCGTGCTGTTCGCCGGAACAACAGTGGTGATCTCGCTGCTGGGCATGTTGTTGATGGGCCTCAGCTTCATTACCGGCCTCGGCATCGGTGCATCCATCACCGTGCTCATCACCATGTTGGCGTCCATAACGTTGCTTCCGGCTTTCCTAGGGTTTGCCGGAGACCGGCTGGAGACAAGTCGAGTGGGTCACGTTGCCGCCGCCGCCGTACTCTCAGCCCTACTACTCATCACGGGGCTGGGCATCGGCAGCAGCACCCTTGCCGTCGGGGCCGTCGGCCTCATGGCCGTGCTCTTCGTTGGCGGCTTCGTCATTCCCGGCCTAAAGCGGATCATCCCACCCCGCAAACCCAAGCCGCTGCGCGACAGCATCTGGTACAAGTGGAGCAGGCTCATTCAGGCCCGACCGTGGCTGTTCGCCATCGGCGGTACCGCGCTTTTGTTGACCCTGGCCTACCCCGTCCTCGACCTGCGACTCGGTTTCAGCGATACCGGCAACTTCCCGGAGGAGACGACCACTCGCCAGGCCTACGACCTGCTGTCGGAAGGCTTTGGACCTGGCTTCAACGGTCCGTTCATGGCCGTGGTCGAGCTTGAATCAGGACCGGCTGCTCGCCAAGGCGCCCAAACCGCTATGGCCCTAACTCAAGCCATCTCCGAAACCGAGGGTGTCCAGGTGGCGGCCGGCCCACTACCGAACGACCCTGCAGCGCCTCAAGCGGCCATCATTCAAATCATTCCTACCACCTCGCCCCAGGACGCCGCCACCGACGACCTGGTCCAGCGCCTCCGTGACGATGTCATCCCAGACGTCCTAGCCCAAGCCGGCGACAATTCGGGAATCGCTGAAGTCAACGTGACCGGCGGACCTCCGGCTCAAATCGACTTCAGCAGTTACCTGGCCCAGCGCATCGTCATTTTCTTCGGAGCAGTGCTGGCGCTGAGTTTTCTGCTCCTGATGATGGTGTTCCGGTCACTGTTGGTCCCGTTGAAGGCCGTGATCATGAACATGCTGTCCATCGCCAGCGCCTACGGCATCGTGGTCGCCATCTTCCAATGGGGATGGGGCGGCGACCTTCTCGGGATTGAACCGGCTCCGATCGAACCGTTCATCCCAATGATGCTGTTCGCCATCGTGTTCGGCCTGTCCATGGACTACGAAGTATTCCTACTGTCGAGAGTTCGAGAAGAATTCGATCGAACCGGTGACCCGGTCAACTCAGTGGCCGACGGCCTGGCGGCAACGGCCCGAGTCATCTCGGCCGCGGCGGCCATCATGGTTGTGGTGTTCGGCGCCTTCCTGTTGGAAGACATGCGGGTGATCAAGATCTTCGGTGTCGGCCTGGCTACCGCCGTGTTGATCGACGCCACACTGGTCCGCATGCTGCTGGTGCCATCCACCATGCAGCTGTTGGGTGCTCGCAACTGGTGGCTTCCGAAGTGGCTGGATCGGATCGTGCCCAGCATCAATGTCGAAGGCACTGCCACCGCGGAGACCCTCCAAGCCAACGGCATCAGTGGACACCAGCCGACATCGGACGGCAACAGGACTACGCTCGATCACGACAGTGACAGTGAGCCAGACAGCGAGCAAGAATCCCAGCAGATCCCAGTGGGCCCAACCGGCTAGTACCTCGACACTACGGTTGGCACCATGACCCTACGGTTGGCACCGTGCGCCTGAAACCGGCGCCACATACCTGGAGCGGATCGACTTCGGCTCGTTCGGTATTGGTGACCGTGTTCGGCGACTCCGTCGTCCCCATCGGTGGCGAAGTGTGGCTCGGGCACCTGTTCGAACTGGTCGAGACGTTCGGCTACAGCGAACGTCTGATCCGGACCTCGATGTACCGCCTGGTAAGCGAAGGTTGGCTGGAAAGCGAACGAGTCGGCCGACGGAGCCGCTATCGCCTGACCGATTTCGCCGTGGACGAGTTCGCCTCGGCCGAGCAGCGGATATACCATCACCAAGCCCCGGTGGGCTGGAACCGGAAGTGGACCGTCGTCTTCACCGGAACGACGGCCACCGAGCCAGGCGACCATCCCCGCCTGGTCGATCACCTCCGTTGGCACGGTTTCGCCGAAATCAGCGACGACGTGTGGGTACTCCCCGAAGACGAGGCGGGAACCACTTCTCGATTGTTGGAACGACTCGACCTTCAGGCCGCACCTCCCACGGCCTCAGCAGAGTTCACCGATCTGGAGCACCTCGTTTCCTCCGGTGTTCTCGGTAGCTCATTTTCGTTGGACGAGGCTGAAACGGCCTACCGAACGTTCGAGGGTACCTATCGCCACTATGGCGGCAAGGCGGTGCGATCTCTTGAACCGCAGGCGGCCTTCGCCTTGCGAACCATGATCGTGCACGACCTGCGTCGAGCTCGCCTAGTCGACCCAGCCCTGCCGAGCGCCGCTTTACCCGTCGATTGGATCGGCAGCACCGTGTTCAATATGGCTGGCGAGTTGTACCTGGACGTCACCGACGCAGCGTGGGCAGCCGTCGCTGGTGTAACCGGTCAGGCTCCGGGCGACAACGACGTCGCCGCCAATCGTTTCGCTTAACCGCCGTTATCCACCGTTGTCAGTCACAACAATATCAATCAACGTTTGCATGTAGCGGCCGGTGGCGAGCGCCATCTCACGGTCGTCGGGACCTGACGAACCGTGGCGTCGAACGGCCGCGGCGTGAGCCACAAGCGATTCGAACTCCGGATGTTCAGCGGCCAGCCAACGGCCGGCGACCGTTTTGGATGCAATCGACCCGGTTCGGGCCGTGTACAGCATCCGGGCCAGCCCCAGGACACACCACGATGTCATCTCCGCTGGGAACTCGGTTCGGTCCGGATCGTCGAGGGCCTGGCCGACCGCGCCCGCAACCGACCGCCAGTAACCATCAGTATTGGCCCGAACGAACGACGACAAGCTGTCACCGTCCACGGCAACGGTAAGGTCGGTGCGCTCGGGACCCCGCATTGACTGACTTTGGTAAGCCAGTTCATGCCACATCACCGGGTTGAGCTCAAAACATTCGTTGTTGTGATGGAACTCCCCGCCCAGCGTCCACGGCCGAATCAGGTCGATCGGCTCGCCAGCGACATCCCGCCAGGTCAGCCTCGGCCCGTCGATGTCCACATCGCCAACGGCTTCGACGGTGGCTTCGTGTGCCGTGCGCAGCGCAGCCACCTGCTCGTCGTCCGGCACAATCGGGCACACAGCGACAATGTCAATGTCACTATTGGGTTGCCAGTCGTCGAGGGCGGCCGAGCCCACAACGTAGAGACCTTCAATCAAGCCAGGCGAATACTCGTCGTGAATCTCCAGCCACGCTTCTAGTGCCTCACGAACCGACATGGGGAGATCAGCTGGTGGTGTCACAAACACGAATACTAGATCGGGAAGAAGCGACCAGGAAGAAATAGGCTGAGGCAGGCTTGGGTTTCCTACTCAAGCTTTCAACCAACCAGGAGATTCTCGTGACTCCCACGGACGTTCCCGTCAGCCAATCAGACTACGACATCGAATTCTTCTGGGACCCTGTCTGCCCGTTCGCCTGGATCACCTCCCGGTGGGTGGCGAAAGTGGCCGCTCAACGCGAGTACAACGTTGACTGGCGCTTCATCTCCCTGAGGTTGCTTAACAAGGACAAGGATTACGCCACCGAATTTCCCCCGGAGTACGAGTTCGGTCACACGGCCGGTCTGCGAATGCTACGGGTCGCCGCCGCAGTTCGAAATGATCTCGGCCGCGAGCCAATGGGGGCATTGGTAGCCGCCTACGGCGAAAGCTATTGGGACCAGCCGGAGGGGACCAGCGCTCACAAGCGGCTAAGCACCCCCGACCATGCCGCCGAGGTGTTAACCGCAGCCGGGCTGTCAACCGACTACACCGACGCCCTCGACAACACCGAATGGGACACGCTACTCAATGGCGAAACCGAACTGGCGCTGTCACGAACCGGTCGTGATGTCGGCACACCAATCGTCACGTTCCAACCGCCGGACGGTCTCTCATTCTTCGGTCCGGTCATCTCTCGAGTACCCGACGACGACCAAGCAGTCGAACTCTGGGATGCAGTGACGACGCTCGCATCGTTCCCTGGTTTCGCCGAGATGAAGCGCAGCATGCGCGAGATTCCCCAGCTGTCAGTGCTCGGCGGGATAACCGATGCCCCAGCTCAAGAAGACTGGACCGGGGGCCATCGTCGAGGACACCTAGCGTCAGATCAAGCCGCAGCGGACGAGTAGCCGCGCCCCATGCTGCACAAGACACGGCGGTGCCCGACCCGATTGAGGCAGGGGCACATTGCGGCGGATCAGCACCCCCACCTCTGATCGGGGCGACGCCCCAGGCGGTTCGGGGCGTCAGTACTAGTGTGCTTCCGATTGGAGCAAAAAGCTAGTCCGACCGATGGGCAATATTTCGGCCTGGACGCGAAAGACGCCCGCCTCATGGTGTCGAAGCGGGCGCCCTTGCTAGCTGATCTTTCGTCGCTGCCGAGTCGGTGACCCTAGTTGGCGTCAATCTCGAATTCGATGCGACGGTTCTGCGCCCGATTCGCTTCGGTGTCGTTCGCAACCTGCGGTTGACGGGCGCCGGCACCTAGGACACCGAGCTGCCCTTCGGGAACACCACGGGCAAGCATCTCGTCACGTACCGCCGATGCCCGCCTGAGCGACAAGTCGAGATTGGCGACATCGCCACCGACGTTGTCGGTGTGACCGGTGATGTAGAGAGACCACTCCGGGCGAGCAGTGATGAGAGCGGCCATTAGATCCAGGACCGGGCCGACATCGGCAGCAAGATCGGCTGAACCGGTGTCGAACTCAATACCGTCGTTGACTTCGAAGATGCCGCTTGGAAGCGACGCCGCCGGGTTGATCGACAGCTCGTCGGTGACCTGAACTTCGGCGCTTAGTCCAGCAACCTGATCTCGAACCTGTTGCGCTGCAGCCTCGTCGGCCACCTCGCCTCGCAGGAAAATTGCGCCGTTTTCGATGGCGATAAACGCGCCACCCCCATCGGGATCTGTCGGCGGGCCGCTACTGGCACCAATCGGAGCGGCCCCGAAAATTCCGCCAGGATCGGAGGAAATGGTCGCTTCAGAGATTTGGCCGCGGACAGTGAGCGTCTTGTCGATGGCGTCGTGCATCTCGGCGTAGTAGCCATCCGGACTGGAGAGGATCTCCTGCACATTTTTGGCTGGGACCGTCATGCAGGTTTGGCCAGCGTCGGTCTGAGGGGTGAAGTCGACGGCGATCGGCCCCTTGACTCCGAGGGCACCGCGGTGAATGTGCGCCGGGTAGGGAGCCTCAACACCGTTGGTTACGACGGCAAAGCAGATTTCACCGCTCAACCGATCCATCGTCAGGTTGATTTCACCCGTGGCCCCAGTATTGCCGGTGAGGATGTCCTTCATCGGAACGGTCATTTTGATGACGTTGGCCGCCGGATCGGACATTGCGTCTTCTTCGGCGGGAGCTGCCGGATCGGGGGCAGCGGTATCGGCAGCCGGCTCTTCGGTTACCGGGGTAGCCGGGTCGTCGGTGGTCTCGATGTCGCCATCTGCTGCCACGTCGCCACCTTCGGCGCCATCGCCGCCCAGTACCGATGAGATCAGCCAGAACGCTGCTGCACCAGCCAGGAGAAGACCGAGCCCGCCGAGGATCAACGGCAGTACCTTTCGTGATTCCTGTGGGGGGTCATAAGGCGGCTGATAGCGGTTCTCGGCCACGGGCTGGTTCATCGGCCGGTGGCGAACGGGTTGCCGCTGGTCCTCAAAGAAGCCATTGTCAGCCGATCCTGGGCCGACGCCGTATAACCCGCTTGTGTCATCGGGTTGGCCGCGGCCCGGGGCACGGGGCGGAGGAACGCTCCGTCGCCGATCGTCATAGCCTGGACGCTGAGGTGGTGGGACCGAGCCGGCTGACCGGCCGGGTGCGCCCGGGTCGGTCGTCGGGCGCTGATCTCGTCTGATTGGCGGCGGGTATCTTCCGGGACCTGGGTTTGAGGCCATTGCTACTGCCTTCCGGGCCTGATGTTGATTTTCAGTTGCATTTGTACGCCCTATTTCTTCGAACTGTTTGACTGGCACTGTTGCGACTGGAGCATAAGGAGCCAGCACGTCGATGTCGGCATTCTCCGTCTCGAGCTCGCGGCCGTTCCAGAAGGCCACGTCGGGGGATCGATCCTGGGGCAGCGCAGCGGAAACCCAGGAGTCGAAGCCTCGGCGGCCCACCTGCTGACGGTCGGCGGCGACCGCCGCCCCAACGGTTTGCACATCGAGTCGGTCGGCATGGGCCTGAGCCAGAACGGCACAGTAGACCCAAGCGACGTCCTGCAAAATACGTTCGGCAGCCGGAGGCGAGATTAGGACGCGCTCAGCCAGCTTCCTGCAGGTATAGACATGGTCGGAGCTGGAGTCGCCGTTGGCGAAGGCCGACCGCAAGTAACGACCGCCATCGACGGCACGAGACGACGTGGAGTTCCACATGAACGGGGTCCGCAGCTCGGAGTAATCCAGCGATCTCAGGAGTTCGACAAGGTCGAGAATACCGCGAGAGTCGGCCATCCTCCGGTCGAGCGCACCAATTACAACGGGAAGGGCATAGTCGACAGCTGAGCGAACGGAGTCCTCATCGGGCACCCCCGGCTGGGAATGCATAAACATCAAGGAATCACTTGATTTCAGCAGTTTCCGAGCTTCGCCGTACAGCTTTGCCATCCGTCCTCGTCTTGCCTGTTCCTCCACAAACGCGGAGGTCGCGAACAATGTGCACGACATCGAATAGCGCACCAGCCGCTGCGCGTTAGAAAAGATTCGATTGTCGCCTTGTAGTTATTACGTACTTATTGCCTTGTCTCATTGACTATCGAGATTGAGGTTTGTCGGCCCGCCGGGATCAACGCCTTCTCACCCGAAAGCAACTCCGAACCCTAGAAGCCTACCGCCATGTGTAACAAGATTGTAGCTCGATGACCAATCGGCCCGGTGATTAGGGCCATCCGACCTTGGTGGACCGGCATACTTGCACAGCAACATTGTTCACTGCAAGACATGACCGATAGTTCTTGAAGATCCTAAAGTCGACGCCATAAGACTTTGGCCAGATACAAGGATCGGGGTTGACAGACCCGCTTGACGGACTAGTGTTGCTGCTACCGCTCATACGGGCGGAGAAGACCCGCCGACGAGGAGGACTCGCATCCAAACCACTGGATGATCCGCCGCACTGCAAAGGCGCCCTAAATGCCTGGTTGGTTTTTGGGCCGTGGATGATCCGTAGCAAGCGAATTGTGAGCCTTGCGACGTTGTGACAGCCTTTGAGCAACGATCGAACGTCGAGCTCAGTGCCGTAACTCCCCTGCTTTCTCAAACGTGACCGTTCTAGTAGGCGGCAACGAAATGTGTGTGTGAGAGTACTGGCATAGAGTGTGCACCCGGTCCGAGTAGTTCGGAGCCGGGTGCGTGGGTTTTTAGGGCCTGCTTGTTTGGATACCGAGAAAGACGACCTGCCTGTCGGCGGCGGTCAGCTCGGTATCAGACCATCAAAGTAGCCGCCGACCCACAATGTCACGAGGGCAATAACGATGGTCAAGCTGAAAGCTGCCAGCGTCAGCCACCATCCCGTGTTCTGCGACCGGATCGACGCCGCTTCCATAGCTTGTTGGAATTCGTTGAACCACTCGTCCATTGTTTGGTGACGATCGCGAGGGTCTTCCGCTAGGCCTTTGACCACGAACGATTCCAAATCGTCGGCGAACGGACTGTCGTAGACGCTCCAGTCGAGCACTGCGGTAGCGCTGAAGACGTCCGCCCGGTGATCCACCACCGAGACCTCACCCATCTGCTCAGGCGCGGCGAAACCCTTGGTGCCTCCCCCTGCGGTCAAGCCGGACGCCCACTCCAGCTCCTTGGCAAAACCCAGGTCAGCCAACAGGAGCCGCTCCCCGGGTCCGAGCAACGTGGACGCCTGCCACGCATCCAATTCTTCGCGATGCTGAATCAAGATGTTGCCCGGCGAAACGTCGCGGTGAACAATTTCCTCGGCATGTAGCGCCTTAAGACCCTCGTAGAGGTGGCTTCCCAGATGCCAGAGATCGATCCAGCCGACGGTTTGCCCTTCGGCCCGGAGCTCGGCCAGCCGCTGACGAAGATCACCACGGTCGGCCAACTCCATCACCATGAAGGGCTGGCCATCTTCGGTCTGGCCAATCTCATAGACCTGGGCGATGGCCGGACAGGTGATTCGGGTCATCAGTTTGACCTCAGACTCAAAGCGAGTTCGGGACTCCGGTATCAGGCTCAGATTCTCAGCCAGAACTTTGATTGCGACCTCATATTGGCTGGGTTCTTGAACGGCTCGGTAGACGGTGGCCGACGACCCGACCCCGATTGGGGCGACAATCCGATAGCCGTCGATGCGCTTCACCATCGGCGCAACCGGGAAACATGGGTCGCACTCGCTGCGCCGTGGGATCCGCCAATCGGCAACGCTCGTTTTGCCCTGAACCCCTCGGCTGGGAACAGGGCCGTCTGGCGATGCCGCAGCATTTTACGCCCCTCTGACTTCCGCCAGTTGAGCTGACAGCAGCGCCCGACCCCTCGACAACCGTGACCGTACCGTATTCAGGGCCAAGCCCTTCCTGCCGGCGATCTCTTCATAGCTGAGATGCTCGATGTCGCGCAGATAGACGATGTCGCGAAAAATTGCTGGCAAGCCGAGAACGGCGTTCTCGATCAGGTGCCGACTGACGGCTCTGGAGCTGAACCGCTCCGCTTCAAGCTCACCGTCCAGTTCGTCGTTAAACTCCGCAGTCTGACCGACTCCGGAGCGGGAGCGACGAAGTTCGGCGATGGCGCAGTTTCGAGCGATGGAGAACAGCCAAGTGCGGAACTTGGAGTCGCCTCGGTAGCGGTGTATCGATCGGGTGACGGCGATCATCACCTCTTGCTGGACATCCTCGCGAGTCGTTGGCGAACTCAGGTACCGGCTGATGGCGGGCACAGCCAGATTGTGCTCAGCGATGAGAGTCAGAAGAAGGTGCAGAGCATACGGTGAGCCGGAAGCGGCACTAAGTGCCACTTGATCCAACAGGTAGTCGGCATCGGCATCGCTGGCCGAAGCGTAGATGGATGCCAGGCGCGTGTCGATAACCGGAGAACCGGCTCGCAGAAATTCAACAAGTTCATCGACAGTCGCGGCGTTGTCAGAAATAGTGAAACGGTCCTCTACACAAACCGGGCCTCGGAGCCCTTCCCCTAGGCCATGCGTCTACAATCGTATTGGATCAGAAGGCTTCTGGCCAGACCCGTCTTGAAAGGAGTTGGCCAAAGTCAACCTGCTTGTCGCCGCCCTTCGACATCGCGTCATCAACTGTGAGGTGTCGCCAAGCGTGAGAGACGAGAACAAAGATCCTCTCCGCTGGTCTTTTTGAGGAAAGATCATGTTCGAAACAAGGTCCGGGGAGGACGTTCCAACGGAGAGAGTGACACCCGGTAACCGAGTTCAGCGGTTTTGCGTTAGGGCCGCCAAACCAGACCGAGAATCCGCCGCGTCGTCTCAGTTGGTCTAGCGGTTAGAGGAACGGGCTACCGGGTGTCAGATCTTTGTGATGGAAGACCGGCTTGTGTTGAGGCCAAACCGTGCCTTCTGACTAGTAAGTCGCGACCGCCAAGGGAAAAGTTCCCGAGAAATCGAAAAAGTTTGGGACCGGTAGATTGGACCGGTGAGTCGCCCCGGTAACGCCACAGGAAAGTCGATGATTCAGGCTGAGGATGTCGTCAAACATTACGGCGACGTACACGCCCTGAACGGCATCTCCCTCCAAGTGGATCGAGGTGAGGTGTACGGCCTGCTCGGCCCTAACGGTGCAGGTAAGACCACGCTGGTCCGGATTCTGGCCACGCTGGTGAAACCGACGGCCGGACGCTGCCTGGTCGGCGGAATCGACTCTCACAAAGATCCGATGGCCGTGCGGGCACTCATCGGCCTAGCCGGTCAAAGTGCAGCGGTGGACGATCTTCTCACCGGACGGGAAAACCTTGAGATCGTCGGGCGGCTTTACCAGTTCAGCCGGACCGAAGCCCGCCGACGGGCCGAGGACATTCTCGAGCGCATGTCACTGACCGACGCCGCCGACCGGCAGGTCCGCACCTATTCAGGCGGCATGCGGCGCCGCATCGACCTGGGGGCCAGCCTGGTTGGACGGCCCGACGTTCTCATGCTTGACGAGCCCACCACCGGCCTCGACCCTCGCACCCGCAACGACCTGTGGCACCTCATCCACCAACTGGTCGACGAGGGCACAACACTTCTTCTAACCACCCAGTACTTGGACGAGGCCGATGAATTGGCTCACCGCCTTGGGGTCATCGACCAGGGAAAGATCATTGCCGAAGGCACGCCGGACGAGCTCAAGGAACGGCTCGGTGGAGACCGCCTACTGGCCAGCCCGGCCAACCCAGCAGACATGAATCGAGTGGCCGCGCTGTTGGCCACCGTCGGTGCCGGTGAGCCCTACATCGACGAACGACGGCAGCAGGTCTCGGTTCCAGTGGTGGATCGCATCAAGTCCCTGCTGGCCGCCGGGCAGGCATTCGAAGACGAGAGTCTTGTGCTGCGCGACCTTTCAGTGTCGCGGCCATCACTAGACGACGTCTTCCTGGCCATCACCGGCAAGAAAGCCGAAGACACTGCCGAAGACACTGCCGGAGAGGCCACATGACCACTGCTCCAACCAGCACCCCAGCGGGCATCGGGCAACTCGAACCACCTCTGCGACGCAACAGCTTGGCCCGGTTCCTGGCCGACACCGCCACCATGACGCGGCGCAACGTGCTGTACCTGGTCCGTCGCCCACAAGTCGTGGTCTTCGCGTTGATCTCCCCAATCATGTTCGTGGCGCTGTTCAACTACGTGTTCGGCGGATCCATGAGTGTCGGGGAGCTGTCCTACATCGACTTCTTGATCCCCGGCATCATGGTTCAGACCGTGATGTTCGGTGGCGGCAACACCGCCATTGGCTTGGCTGAAGACATGGGTCGGGGCGTGATCGACCGCTTCCGGTCGCTGCCCATGTCGCGCATGGCGGTTCTCAGCGGACGAACCGCGGCTGACGCCGCCCGCGGCATCATCACCAACACCGTCATCCTCACCGTTGGACTTGTCATTGGCTTCCGGTTCCACAACGGAATCGGATGGGCGGTTGCCTCATTCCTGCTGGTCCTATTATTCGGATACAGCATCACGTGGGCCTATGCCTGGATGGGACTCAAGCTGAAAAGCGTCGAAGCAGTGCAGGCGGCCACGTTCCTGCCCGCCTTTCCCCTTACGTTCGCCGCATCTACATTCGCCCCGGTGACCGGCATGCCAAACTGGCTGCAAGTATTCTCAGCCAACCAGCCGGTCACTCAGGTGGTGGACGCGGCGCGGGCCATGATGCACGGCGGCGACATCGCCGGGCCGCTGGTCAGGTCGCTGGCGTGGTGCTTCGCCATTCTCCTGGTGTTCGGCTTCTTGTCGGTCCGCGAGTACCGAAAAGGCTAAGCCTCGCTGCTGCCCTGCTCGTCGGGTTCTGGATCGGCGTCGACGGCGTAGTTCTTCAGATCCTCAAGATTGCACCAATCGAGAGTGCGGGCGTGAGTGGCGGCCAACACTACCTTGGGGGCCATACCGGCCTCCAAGGCCTCGGCCCAGCGGGGGGCGCACAGGCACCACTGGTCTCCGGGCTTGAGACCGAGAAATCCATGCTGAGGCATCGGGGTGGACAAGTCGTTGCCCATACTGGCCGAAAACTCCAGGAACGATTCGGTCATGATGGCGCAAACAGTGTGCACACCGTTGTCGTTGCCGTCAGTGTTGCAGCATCCGTCGCGGAACCACCCGGTTCGAGGATTCATCGAGCAGGTGGCGAGATCGCCGCCGAGAACGTTCAAAGGCATGAGGGCAGTTTACTGGTCGCCGGCCAACCGGCTCAGGGGAACGTACTGGTCGCCGGCCAACCGGCTCAGGCAGGCTTGCGTCGAAGGATCGGCTGCTCGAAGAGTCGGAAGCTAATCTCCGACACCACATAGGTTGCCACCGTGACCGCTACGAACAGGGTGACGGATAGTTCAAGCACACCCAACATCTCAACCACCACGTGAATGACGAACATGTGGAACAGGTACATGCCGTAGCTGACCACGCCCAGGCGAACAAGCATCGGCAGCTTCAAGAGACCAGCCAGAACGTGATCTTCGCGAATTACCAGCGTGATCAGCCATGTCGTCATGAGCACGTGGATGGCAAGACGATGCATCCCGACCAGCGATGTCTCATCAGACGGCAGGACTAGCAAACCGATCAAGATCAAGCCGGACAACGGAGCAGCCAGACGGTGACCAAGCACCGCCCAAGCTTGAGCAAACCGGTAGTTGAGTAGGTATGCAGCGAACACGCCGAAGCAGATCGGGGTGAAGGTGATCTCCAGCATGTCCATGCCCTCGCGCTGGTCAGCGAACAAGAACCCGAAGTTGACCAGCTGGTTGGCCACTACGAAGAGACCAAGCGGGATGAGAGCGAAAAAGCCAAGCAACTTTTGCAGCGGCGGCCACACCAAATAGAACTGCTCTTCGGCCGCCAGACTCCAGGCGACGAAGAACAAGCTGGCGGTAGGGAACCAGTTGACCATATACAACAGCAGCGGAACGATCGATTCCCGCACGCCCTCGAAGTGGAAGCCACTCATCACGTAGCTACCGGCAAACGACGCCAGCACCAGGCCGTAATACAGGGGGAAGATTCGCAGCGAACGGCGGGCGTAGAAGCGGCGCAGCGAAATATCACCGGTGCGTTCGGTCTCACGCAGCAGGATGGTGGTGATCAGGAAGCCGCTGAGAACGAAGAACATGTCAACGCCGAGGAACCCGCGCTCGGCCACATCGACCGTTCGTTCCGGCCCCGTAGTGTGGTGCCACACCACAGCGACGATTGCCAGGGCCCGCAGGCCGTCCAGTGATCCGAAGTACTTGGTGCTTCGGAACCGCTCCTCAGGACTGACCGAGCCGGGAGGGGCAGCAGGTGCAGGCCGTTGCGACGGCGACAGGTCGGCCATCGCCCGCCGGGCCAGTAATCGGGACGTGAAGCGCCGAGGCGTGGCGCGCCGAGTTGTCGTGGACATGACTTGCTCTCCTGTAGAACCCTCTGGCCAGAGAGTAGCGGTACATGCTTCAACTGTCGCCTCATCGATTGTTTATGCAGCAATCACGTCATATGTCCACCATTGACATGAATCTTTCAGCCCAGCCCCACTAGCAACATTGCCGTGGCCTTCGGCAGAGCCAGGGTGCTAGTCGGAGGCGAACGCCGAGATGATCTCGGCCAGGTGCAACAGCAGATGGTCGCTGCCGTTCACGGACGGGGTCTTACCTAGTCGAACCAAAACCAGATCCAGTCCGGGAACGACCATGGTGGCCTGCCCCTCATAGCCACTGGCTCGAAACGAACCCCACTGACATGGATAGAGCCACCAGTGGTCACCGTACATCGCAGGCGAATCCGGATCGTGGGCCTGTAGTGTGCGAGCACCGTCAACCCGCCGTCGGGCATCAACCGAGGCCCATCCCAGATCCCATCACGCAGATATAGCAGGCCGAAGCGGGCGAAGTCCCGGCGGAGTTGGTCAAACCAGGGTGAACGCCAGGGCCCGGCCTTGTTCGCCGTTGATCTGCACCGCCAGATCGTGGACGCCGGGGTGAAGGGTGTAGGTGGTTGCGTCGCCTCGCAAGCGGTGAGTCTTCTTGAGCGTCGCCGTCTCCCCCGCCTTCATCTGGAACGTCTTCAACTTGTACGTCTTGGGGCTCCGGCTACCGTTGGCCTTCAGAAACCCGACGACATAGTCGACAATGAGGCCGGTGTCTTCGCTAGCTGTCATCTCAACAGAGAACACCAGCGACTCCCCGATTGTCACCGTCTCGGTTTCGAGTCGCAGTGTCACCTCAACCGGTGGGTCGGGCCGGTACCCGAGGAACTCGAGTGTTTCCCGATGTCCGGCTTTGACCAGTGTCCTCAAAGCGTGACGGGTGATCCACTCCAACTCCTTGGGGTCCTGGGCCGTCGCCGTCCGCCAACGGCCAAGGGCGGCAAGAACCGCAGCAGGGTCGTCTTTGGCGATGTCGTTGAGATGGTTGGCCACCGACCTGGTCACATACCGGGTTGAGTCGCCGTGCAGCGTGTCCAACAATTCCATGACCTGGTCGGCCGGAAGGCTCAACCGGCCAGACCACGGCAACCGTGGCCTGGTGCCCTCACTAACGAGTCGCCGGACGTGATAGTTGGAATCGGTGGCCCAAGCTTCCAACACATCGAGGGTCTGGCCTGGATTGTTCTCTAGGAACGCCCGAATCGAGTCTTCCATTGAGAACCTCATGGTCAGCTGACGAAGACAGGCCAGGGCACGATCCGGGTGATCGTGACCGTGCTCGGCCACGTAGTGACCAAGCGGGGCGAGGATGAAATCGCCAAAGTCGTCGTCGGCCAGGTTCGGATCAAGCGGTGGTGGCAGCGAAGCCTCGATAGCGGCGGCCGCAGCCGGGAACTCCCGGGGTAGATGTTCGACCAGCACCTCGGCTATCCAGTGGATCCGGGCCTTCAGCTCGAGTTCCGACAACTTGGCCATTGCCGCTCGCTCAAACGATGTCCGGTTGAATCCCGGCACGCCGGCGGCCAACAGCCCGGCCAAGTAGGCCACTTTGTCGGCGTTGAACAACTCGTCTTTTAGCGAGAAGCGATCGCTGGTTTCGGCACTCTTTGCCACCACCCAAGCCTACTCGCACCTACGTTGGGTCTATGTTGGATGAACGTGACCGACCAGCCAATCGCTGAGGAGACATCCAACGTGAAACCGGTGTCGGTCATGCGACCGGTTCCCGGCCGTTTGTCGGTTGCCGACCTCGCCGCATGCAGGCCCGAGGATCTCGACTATCAGCCACCGACCTTGGCCGAGCTGCGGGACTTGGCCCGCTATCTGAATCTCGGCCTAACCAACCTCGTCGAGTCTTGGGAGGATCGGCCACCAGGGCCGCTGCGGTTGACCAAGGGCCGTATACGCTCGGCCCGGGCGTGCCCGGCCCAGGTGCTGAACGAGTTGACGAGCGGGTCGATGAACTTCCAACTCGCAGTTGGAACGGTGTGTGACCTGGCTGCCGGAGTGTTGGCCGTTCACCCCCGCTTCACCGGTGCCGATGGCTGGTACCACTCCCTGACCGCAGCCCTCGACCAGGAACATCCCGAGGTGCCGCAGTTCGTCGAACAATTGGATGAGATGGGCCAAGAGGATTTCACTCACAAGGTGGACGAGTTGTGTCTACCGCTGCCCGACCTCCTTGGGGACCTCACCGGCTTGCAGCCGGTCACCCATCAGCGCATCGCCCTGTCCCTCGGTGACCCGGAGCCACTCGACGTCCTCCTAACCGGGGAGGTCGACGTCGCTGTCGGCACAGACATCCAGGTACTGGTCGAAGTCAAGAGCGGCGCCATCTCACCCCGGGTGGTCGATGAACTCACCCACTACGGGCTCATCGTGGCCCTCCAACGACTGCGCCGGTTAGAGATAGGCCGGCGGGAAGCTGGCGAGCCGCAAGTAGGCCACCCGGACTACGGTTCTGTAGATCAAACACCGATGAGCCCAATCGTCGGATGCGCGTTGACCCTTGGGGATCTGGCGGTCACACCGGTGCCGTTCACCATCGAGAACCTGCAGGCGGCGGCCAAGCGAGTCCTTGAAGCCGTCGACGTCCTGATTGCCATCGACGCCGCAGTCGTTGCAGGCCGGGACATCCCAACAGATCCTGGCCCCTACTGCCGATGGTGCGCCCGCCTTGACCGGTGCTCCGCCGGGACGGCTCAGGTGGACGCCGAAGATGTCTAGCACTGACATCGACCCGAACGAGATGCTGACCGAAGCGTTGGCCGAAGTGGCGATGACCTGTGTCGACGGTGACCCTCGCTCTCTGAAACGAAACGAAGTCGTCGAGGTCACAGCCTTTGACCTGGTCGAAGCGGCGCGATGTCAGACCCGTGCCGCTGCGCCTGCCCCGCCGTTTCAGGCGGACATGTTCACGACCACCAAGACTTTGGCACTGCGATCCATTCCCGGGCTACGACGAACCGGCTCAGCGCTGGCCGCCGTCAGTACTGTCATGCGGGAGGCGCAGCGAGCCGATGACGGGGCTGCAGACGACGACTGGCTCCGACGGTTCCTGAAGGAGAGCCCGATCGACGTCAGATCGAGAGTGGCGGCTCGAGCGGCAGGTTGGCTGACCAGGACGCTCGAAGTCCTCGACGTCACCGATCTGTATCAGACTCGATCATGGCGGACCAACGTGCCCTTGCGTTGGGACTACCCAGGGCGCGGACTCCGGCTTCGAGCCAAAGTCGACCTGCTCGTTCCCGATCAACGCCGACCCGGAGTACTGTTGCCCATCATCGTGGCCCAGTCCGGGCGAATCGGCTTGGAGGACGAACTCGGATACCTCCATCTTCTGTGGAAATCTTCCCGAAAACCTGTGCCACCCCAGGGTGAAGGAACTCAAGAACACTCTCCGTCAAAACCAACTCGATCGAAGTCGGTCATCAACCTTGAGCACGGTCTTCTCCTCGACCACAGGGAAGCCCACAGCAAGACGGTTGCGCTGTCGCACCTGGCGGAAGGGGCAGTTCAAGCTGTTGTTCGAGCAACTCAGGCAGTCACGGAGCGTGAACGAATAGCCGGACTGGTCGCGTCGTCTACCACCCAGGGCGACTTGGAGGGATCCAGCAACGCCGAAGAATGGCCACAATCTGTTGTTGCTGCCTGTTTTCCCAGCCAATTGCATCGACATCCTGCCAGATTTCCTTGCTCGCAGTGTCGATGGTCAAGCGTTTGCGATGTCGCTTTCGGACGCAACGAAAGCTCACTGTCTGTGGGCACCGACCAACTCACGACCCATGACTCCGGGACCGACGACCATCCCGCGGCAACACCAGAGGCAACATTAATCGAGACTCCGACACCTTCGATTCCACTGAGCGACAACAGTCCGCGGGACTCAACATTGATGCCGTCGCGATGGGCCCTAATCGGGGGAATCAGGATGGCCGACAAATCCTCTGGGTAATCCACACAGGCTTATCCACAGCTTGTGGAAGCTAGCCGATGGTATTTGGCCTTCGGTAGTTTTGCCAAACGCGTCGACATGGGCGATGCTGGTGTTCCGCCAAGAAGCAAGTAACCAACAACCACCAAAGTCGTGCTGCAAACTATGCAGCACGTCACCGGTCGACCACTCGGTGGCGGGACGAGGCCGGTCGACCCGACCAACACGATGTCCCTCTCTCAACTCTCTCTTTGTTAACCCGCCGTTTGCAGGGTCTCTGTGTCGTGCCCCGGCGCCGCAGGTTGTGCCGTGCGAACAACACGAAATTCGACTAGTATCACTGTCATCGGGTGGAGCCGACTGCGTTAGCGACCCCTCGATGCCCGAACCTAGGAGGCACCATGCCTAAGTGGGTTTATCCAACCGCCTTTGTTTTCCTACTCTTCTTGATCTTCACCCAACCGGCAACCGCCGGTGCCGTTGCTGGCGACTTTGCCGGATTCGTGGGTGACATGTTGCAGGCCCTCGGACAGTTCCTGTCGGGGCTATTCGGCGGCGCGACTACGGGTGGCGAACTCCAAAGTGGCGCCAGCTCAAGTAGCGGAGTCACGGTGCCGACACCACCGCCGACCGAGCAACTCGGGCACACCCACGACTTCAGCGGACAGCCGTAGTCCACCCTCAGCACTAATCGACTTCCTTTCGGGGGATCAACTATGCCGGCACAGGGGGCGCGCGGGACGTCGTCGTTGTTCACGCCGCTCAACATCGAAGACGTCCTCATCCCATCAGAAGAGGTCCGCTACGTCGAACGTAGACACGGGGCCAGTCTCATCGAGCCCTTCCTCCAGACCGTTGCGACCCTGATCTTCATCACCATCTTGGCTGGTGGGCTCCCAGGCAATGCCTTCGGTGGATTCCTGGCCATCGTCGCCCTGGGTTTGGCTGCCTTCTTCGTGTTCCGTACGCGTCCCAATCGGCCGACGGTGATTGGCGTTGGCATCGTGCTGCTGCTCGGTGCGTTGGCAATAGGGATACAGAATCTGGCTATCGCCGCCGTTCTGATCACCACTGGTCGGTTCATCTTTCGCTTCACCATGTGGGCGTTCTACGAGAAACTGTTCATTACCAACCGTCGACTTATGCAGTCCACCGGTTTCCTCGGAGCACGAATCAACATGCTCCCGCTTACTCGCGTAACCGACATCGCTTACTTTCGAACCGTTTCCGGCGAAGTGCTCGGCTACGGCACCGTCCGGGTTGAGAGCGCAGGCCAAGACCAGGCGTTGGGCCTGCTCAACTTCTTGACCGCACCAGACCGGTTCTACAACACGCTGGTCGAGCTGTCGACGACGGCCGTCGGGTCGGTACGACCAACCCAGGCTCAAGAACGTCTGGAACAAGCACGGGAACGTCGCGTGGCTCGCGCCCAGCAGCGAGCCGATGCCCTCGAAGCCGAACAAGGCATCGAACCCGACCTGCTGACCACCCAGGAAGATCTCCTCTAGCGAGACAGCTCTTGGTTGCGTGACAGTCACGGTTTCGGGCGAACTGTTTCGGGTGCCCGTTCCGGGCGTACCAACATGGTGGGTACACTTAGCGTGATGCCTGAACAGATCGAGGCCCCGGCGGCCGCTACTGCTCGGGCCGGCGCCGCCCGAACGGGTCTGTCCCAACTGCGGTGGCTGGTCATTCCAGCCCTTTTGGCGTTGTTCGCCATTGTTGGCATGGCAGTGGCCACCGACGATCCGTCAACCTCCCCTCAGGCCGATCAGCCCGGCCAACAAGACGATTTGCAGCTGACCGAGGATCCGGGGGAAGCCGATGCCGCTCCCGAGGACACGCCGGGCGGGGCCCCCGAGGTCACCGTTAGTTCGCGAGAAGGCGATATTTCGGTTCGCTTCGATGGTGATGGCATCGCCCGGGCCCGACCGGGCGACGAGAGCGCCGGCGAAATCGCGTTAGCCCCCGGCACCGACGACTCGTACCAGATCTCCCAAGGGGGCCTGCTCACGCCGGTCCCCGACCGTCAGGCGGCCGAAGAGCTGGCCGACAGCGGTGTGGTGCTCTCTCCCGGCAGCGACTTCGGCGTGGTAGTCGTGACCCCCGAGGGCGATTCCGTTAGGCTGCAGGCCGACGGCGTCACCGGCGGTGTGTCGGCCGTCGATTTGGCCGACCAAGAAGCGCCCATCCAACCCAACTCCGACGGCCTGGTCGTCCTCGAAGACGGAACCACCATTGGACCCCTGGAAGAACCGGGCCAGTTCATCACCATCGGATCCGACCCCGATCAGTCGATGCCGTGGGTCGCCATCTTCTCTGTCATCGCCGTGGTCGCACTGGTCAGCGCGGCGACCGGATTGTTCCTGCACCGCAAATCGGAGGAAGCTCCAATTGTCATGGGTGGTTCCCCTGGTTCGCAGCTTAAGACCATGGCGTTCTCCGAGCTCATGGACAGACTGGCTGCCGATCCGGACCCGACCCGTGCGGTGCGCATCGGTTTCGACGCTGCCCAGGCCGGATTGGGTGGACTGCCAACCCGCTCCGAAGACGAGACCCCCTTCGAGTGGGAGGACCGAGTTGCTCAGGCCCTCCCTGAGGCGGCGCAGCCAGTCGAGGTCCTGTGCGACCTTTTTGCTCGGGCCAGATTCGCCCCGGGAGCCTCGGACGAAGCTGATCGGACACTGATGATGGAGCAACTGAACGTCATCCATCAGCTGCGCCGCACGACCACCTCGTCGTGGACATTGGAGTCGACCGGTGGGTGAGCTGACAACAGCGTTGACCATCGTGTCGCTAGTGGTGCTGGTCTTCCTCCTCATCCGCATGAACCGTCGGCTCAGTCGTGGTTCGGACTCGGCCGGCCCCAGATCAGTCGAGCAACCCGTGCCTGTCGGCCAAAAGGCCACACCCTGGGAGTTGGAAGCCATCGACGCACAGCTTTCATCGCACCGCACCAGCACCGCCCGCCAAGACCTTATCGCCACCGTAAATCGGCTGGCGGCAGCAGCCAGCCGAGCCGAACGGGTTCCTGGCAACGCCGACAACGGCGAGATCGACCACCTGATTGCTCTGGTCGAGAACCAGCTGGAGACTCAGTAGAGATGGCCGAGCCGGAGCGAGACGGGTACCCTGACCGGACGACGGTGGAAGGCAGTGTGATTCGACACGATGAGTCATCGCGACGTTAAAGAGGCGACCGAGCGCCTTCTGCAGGAGCTCGAAAAGGCGATCGTCGGCAAACGCGACGTTCTGGAGTTGATCGTCACCGCCATGCTGGCGGACGGGCACATCCTGTTGGAAGACGTTCCAGGCGTGGCCAAAACGGCCATCGCCAGAGCGCTGGCCGAAGCGGCAGGTCTACGATTCTCCCGAGTTCAGTTCACCCCGGACCTCATTCCGGCGGATATCACCGGCGCAACAGTGCTGACCGGTCCCAACGCCGAAAGCGAGTTCCGGGCCGGGCCGGTCTTCGCCAACCTCGTTCTGGGTGATGAGATCAACCGTGCACCACCAAAGACCCAGTCCGCTCTCCTGGAGGCAATGGAGGAGCGTCAGGTCACGACCGACGCCACCACCCGCAAACTTCCCGTTCCGTTCATCGTCATCGGAACCCAGAACCCGATTGAGCAGGAAGGCACCTACCCGCTGCCCGAAGCCCAACTGGACCGTTTCCTGATTCGCACCGGCGTCGGCTACCCCGGCCCGGAGTACGAGATGGAACTCATTTTGCGACGAGCCAGCCGTGATGGTGACAGGGTGGTGCTGTCCCCGGTGATGAGCCGGGTTGACGTCGTGGCTCTGCAGCGCCGAGTGGAAGAGGTTCACATCTCCCGGCCGGTGGCCAAGTACGTTGTCGACCTGGTAGAAGCCACCAGACAAAGCCCTCGGACCGAGGCCGGGGCCAGCCCGCGAGGCTCGTTAGCTCTGCTCAAAGCCGGACGTGCCCGGGCCGCCATGGCCGGGCGTTCCTTTGTTGTACCCGATGATGTCAAAGCGGTCGCTGTGCCTTGCCTGGGCCATCGCCTGCTCCTCCAACCCGACCAATGGGTCCGAGGGGTGCGAACCGAGCAGGTCATCCAGGAGATCCTCAATCAGGTTCCCGCTCCGGCCGCCACCGACCCCGGTGACACCGAACAACGAGACATCGGCCAGCGTGACACCGGCCACCAGGCTCCACCCCACCCTCACGCCGCCCCTGCGGCCCAGACTCGGCCTCCTGTCGGCCCGGACAACGGATGGGCTCCCACTCAGCCGGCAAGCCCGGCCCCAGCGCCAGGAATGGCGCGTCGCTCGGTCGCTCCGCCACCGGGCACGCCGGGACACCCGGGCTGAGGAGCTGAACGCGTGCCGGGGGATCCGGGTTGACCCGACACCTCACTCATCGATTCTGGCTGTGCTTTCTTATCGGCTGGGGCGGTCTGTCGGTTGCCGTGCTGACACGCAACCTGGATACGGCGGCGATCGGAGCCCCGTTCTTGGCCGCGTTGGCTCTCTCTCTGTTCGACGGTTGGTGGCCGGTGGTCAAACCAATCAGTGTCGGCGTCAGCTCGAACCGGGTGGTCGAAGGTGACGAGGTCGAATTCACGTTCACGTTCACAGCCGACAAACGGGCGTTGGCCGACATCGAGATTCAACTGCCGGGCACGTTCCAGGCGACCACAACGACCCGCCTGGTCGATGTCGTTTCCGGCGATCTGGAGATGAACGTTCGGGCCAACGCCATCCGTTGGGGTGCGTCGGGGCCCGAGTGGATTGTGATTATCACCCGGGATCGCCTGGGCGTGTCGGAGCGAATCATGCGATGCCCGGTCGAGATGTCCGTTCGTGTGCACCCACCGGCTGAATACCTGTCGAACCTCATCCCCCTCTACCGGGAGCGACCGGTGACCGGGGAACACCGGTCTCGGGCCAAGGGAGCGGGTAGCGAGTTCGCCGAGGTGCGCCCGTACCGCTATGGCGACTCCATCAGAATGATCCACCCGCAGCTGACCGCTCGACGGGGCACGCCGATGGTCATCGAGCGCCACCCCGACCGGTCGTCAACCATGGTGCTGCTGGTCGACTCGGCCCAGGATCTCGGAGTCGGGTTGGAAACCACCCTGCGTTGGACGGTCACTGCCGCCATGGCTCTTGGTGCTCGCCACCTTCAGGCCCAGGACCGTCTTGGCCTGCTGGACGTCGGCCATACGCTGCGCTGGGTGCCGGCCCGGTTGGGGCGGCGACATCTTCACACCGTGGTCGATGCACTGTTGGCAACCGAGGTCCACATCCGCCAACCGCAGGCCGAACAAGCATCACTTGACCTACCGGCTAATCTTCCGTCGTCAGCCACCATCATCACCATTTCGCCGTTGCTCAGCGAAGGCACGCTTTCGCTGTTGGTGGCACTCCGAAGCCGGGGCCACGAAATCATTGTGATCAAACCAACGGTTCCCGAGCCGGCCGACGATGTCTCCCCGTTGGCTCGTCGCATTTTCGATGTCGGCAACCGACTAAACGAGCAGTGGTTGCGGCACCGGGGAGCCATGATTATCCCGTGGTCGCCAAACGAGTCTCTGCAACACATCTTGTCGAGGGTCATCCCGAAGCTCGCTCGCGGTCGGATTGGGGCATGAACAACCTCTCCCGCTCACTGGTGGACCGGCTCCGTTCGGCGTTGGAACACATCGCCGACCATCACGCCTCACCTGAACTGCTGGTGGCCATTGTCATCATGACTGGATGGGCAGCCGCCGGGTTCGCCGACTTCGGCTTCTTCCCGGTGGTGGCGGCCATCGTCATCGGCTGGGTCCTTCACGGGATAGCGGCCGAAACTGGGGGCTTCGGCTGGCTGTGGTTGTCTACTGGCGTTGTCCTGGTGTACATCGTGTTCGCTCGCAGCACGGTGCTCAGCGGCGTAAGCCCCATTTGGATGGCGGCTGCCGGAGCTACGGCGTTGGGTTACAACGAGGCGGTACGAAGCAACTACTGGCGACGACGGCGGGCTCGGACCGGCTCAGCGGCCTTTTCCGGCTCGGCGGTTGCAGTTCTGGCCTCCGGCCTGCTGGGTATGGCAGGTATGGCCGCGGCGGCGTTCGTCTCCGATGGCTCCCAGTCTGGGCGGTGGTGGCAGCCGTTGGCTGCGGCGACCTTATTCGCTCTGGCAGTGTCTCTTTTGGTGCTTCCTACTCTTCGATCACCGGAATCAAGCAGAGAGCGGTGGACCCCGGGAACCCGACTTCCGGCCCCTCCCAAGGGCAATCGACAGACGACCGAACGCTAGCGAACGACATATACAACACCGACCGGTAGTCGTCAACGACCCACCCCGCTAGTCTTGAATGGTCCGAAAGTCTCTTCTTCAGAGTCTCCCTCGGTTCCGTCTCTTCTGTCAGTACGTTCGAGGTTTAAGATGTCCAAGATCTGCCAGGTGACAGGTCGCAAGCCGGCCTTCGGCAAGAGTGTTTCCCACTCGCACCGAGTCACCAACCGACGCTGGAATCCCAATATTCAGCGACAGCGCTTTTGGCTGCCCAGCGAAAAGCGGTGGGTCAGTCTCACCGTGAGCGCCAAAGGCATCAAGACCATCAACAAGAGGGGCATCGAGTCGGTTGTTGCCGACATGCGCCGCCGAGGAGTCAAAGTCTGATGGCTAGGCGAAGCGATAAGCGCGTACTGGTCAAGCTCCGGTCTACGGCCGGAACCGGCTACATGTACGTCACCAAGAAGAACAAGGTGAACAGTCGGGAGCGGATCGAGCTCAAGAAGTACGATCCAGTTGCCCGTCAACACGTCGTCTTCAAAGAGGAACGCTAAGACCTCTCTGTGAGGCTTGCGTAGGAGCCGCTTCGGCTCCACCATGTAGGGACTGTTCGGCTGATCATGTCAGTTGAGTAGTTCGTATCAGCAACACATGCGGGGGAAGAGCTGGCCATGGGCGGCAGCTTTGGAATACGTCAACGGCCGATAGAAGTCCGGCAGGAGCGTAGTGTGCTGGGACTGCCTAAACGGTCAGTCGGCGCGCTCGGCGTCATCGCTCTACTTCCTCTTACGGTACTTACCGCCCCGATTTGGTTGGTGGTTGCCATCGTCGTCGACCTGGTCACGGGGCTTCGACGACTTCCCACTGTTCGGCTGGGCCTTTTTGCCATTGTCTACATGAGCTACGGCTGGGTTGCCCTGGTCACCGCCTTGTACCTGTGGCTGGGCGCCGGTTTCGGGCGAAGCCTGCACCAGCCGGGCGCCATGAACAAACATCGGATCATTCAACGGTGGTGGGGTGGATCTCTGCTGAGCTGGGCTCGCAGGTTGTTGAACGTCCGCCTCGAATTCGCCGACACAGCCGACCTGCCCGACGGCACCTTTATCTTGGCCAGCCGTCACGCCAGCATGGTCGACGCCATCCTTCCCATCCCACTGGTTACAGGCCGCCTTGACCGGTTCATCCACTACATCTTAAAAGACGAACTTCGATGGGATCCGGCCATCGGCTCCTACGGGCCGCGCCTGAACAGCGTGTTCGTGGCCCGCGGACGCGACACCAGCGGCGATCTGGCTCGAATCCGATCAATGGCACTCAACGCCCAACCAAATGCCGCAATCGTCATCTACCCCGAGGGAACCTACGCCACCCGAGCCAACCGGAAGAGAATTCTTGCCTCGATCCGGCGCAAGACTGACAGTGGCGAAATGGCACCGGAGGCGTTGAAGCAAGCGGAGGCCCTCAACCACCTTCTCCCTCCTAAGACACTTGGCATCACCGAACTGCAGAACGCCATGCCTGACGCCCCCATCGTCCTAATGGGCCACGTAGGGCTCGAAGGAGTGGCCGAGCTGCACGGCCTGCGGCAACGATTGCCATTGACTCAACCGGTGCAAGTGCGGTGGTGGGTTTTCGACCCAGGCGACGTGCCGGCCGACGATGATGCCTTCGAGTCGTGGTTGAACAACGCATGGGTGGCGCTGGACAGCTGGGTCGGCGAGCAGCTGGCCAGTGGCAAAGCGGTTAACAGCTGATCTGTAGCGAAGCGGTAGATTGACTGTGTGGATGCAGCGCAGAACACCAACCGGAACGATGATCTCGACATGAAGCTGAACAGCAACATCGAGTTGTACAAGGAACAGTACTCGACCGAGACGGCAAGGCTGGGGGCGACAACTAACGCCGACCTCCCAAAGGAGATTCCCCACATCGAAGGGTGGACGGTCGGTTCACTGATCGGCCATACCGGATGGGTCTACCGGTTTGTAAGCCTCTGCCTCGCTGCCAGCGCTGACAACGCACCGTCGCGAGCTTCGGTGCCCGAACCTCCTCCCGGTGAGGACGTCTTGGCCTGGGCCGTCGAGGGCGCCCAACAGCTCGAGTTCGACCTAGCCGAAGCCGACTTTGCCGCCGTGCGACCGACGTGGACCGGCCCGCAGCCTGCCCTGTGGTGGCTCCGACGAATCGCCAATGAGGTCGCCGTCCACCGCTGGGACGCCCAGGCGGCCAATGACGCTCCGGAGCCGGTAGCCGCCGCGCTGGCCGTCGACGGCATCAACGAAATCCTTGAAGTCTTCGCCCCAAACCGAATGCGGTTCCCGCAACTGGACGGCAAGGGTGAAACCGTCCACTTGCATGCCACCGACGTCAGCGACGGCGAGTGGGTGCTGACCTACCACCCCGACCGCGTCGACTTCGAACACGACCATCGCAAATGCGATGTGGCTGCCCGGGGCACGGCTTCGGATCTGCTGTTGATGCTGTGGGGTCGCCTCCCGGCATCACGCCTTGAGATCTTCGGCGACGAGTCGTTGCTGAGCCGATGGCAATCGGCCGCCAAGTTCTGACCGGGATGGCTTCCGTACCGGTTCCGGCGAGTCACGACTTTGTTGAGCTGGCAGCCGATGAATCCCCCGCCGAGCACCCGATGGCCAACACCGGTTTGTACGGCGGCGACATCGCCCTCCTCAACTACCTGCTCCAGGACCTGCGGGTCATCACCCGCCAAGGCGAGGTCGGCTCGACCGAGCTGACCAAGTACCGGGATATCAACTGGGATGTTCACGGTCTCAAACGCCGGACGGTGATCTGCGATCGCTCAGTCCGGATCCACAACGGCTGTCTACCGGGCGGGCCGATCGGATCGGGCACCGTGATCATCCAATCCACCAAATACTGGGACTACGACTGTGCGCCGGCGTGGACCGCCAAACGTCACCTGCCTGGTGGTGCTGTCGAGGTGTTGGACAGCCCGAGCGAACCGGAAAGCTGACGTCGCGTGACTGCTGGTTCCCCCGCCGCCGAACTGGCAGGTATGACCCTTACCGCAGCCACCTTCCTGGGGGCCAACACCAATGTTGTCCTGGAGCGACTGGGCGACCGGCTCGAAGCGGATCTTGGAGTCACCGTCGAGATCTGTTCCACCGACGGTGGATGGTCGTCCGATGACGCCGAAGACGGGGCAGCGCAAGTTGACGTGTTGTGGATGTGTGGTCGCCTCCTAGTCGGGATGCAGCATCAGGGGCGATTGGCCTGCACCACGGTCGCCGCTCCAGTGTTCGCCGGTGAGAATGCCGCCGTCTATCGGAGTGTGGTTGTGGCCCAGACCGACGACGGGCCGTCATCACTGGACGAAGCATTGGCCGGGGTGGTGGCGGTCAATGAGCCGCAATCTTGGTCGGGCCATCATGCCTTGCGTCGCCATCTCGCCTCTATAGGATCCGGCAGCGATCGGTGGTTTGGCCGTGAGGTCCTGACCGGGTCCCATGTGGCATCTATCGCCGCTGTCGCCACAGGCGAGGCCGATTGTGCCTCCATCGATCACACGATTTGGCGTTCACTTCAGCGGGTCGACCCGCTGTTGGTTTCGGGCCTTCGAGTTATCGACTCCACCCAGGACTGGCCGGCCCCACCAATCGCCTTGGCCCCACGCCTTAACCACAACGAGCAGATCGCCATCACCCAGTCGATACTGGGGGCGACGAACCTGCCCGGTGTGGTGGTCTTTGTTCCCGCTGCCCGCTCAACCTACGAGTTGATGATCGGCTAGGTAGCCAGCGGTGATCTTCGTTACTGGTATGCGGGCACTACGTGAATTGGGAGTAGCGGGTCCTCAGGCACTTCGTAGGCGTCGTCCCACGACGCCAGTCGGCCCTTCCAATCCGAAGCGGTACCGATGCCTTCGGCGTAGGCGGCCTGACGCTTGGCAACTCGACCCGACGGTGACTCTTCTTCGTGGCCGTTGGCTTTGTACTGGGCTTCGATTCCAATCTTCAGGTTGCGCAGCGCTTCACTTCGCAGCTGCGAAACCCGGGACTCGGTCACACCGAGGAACTCGGCCAGGTCTTTGGAGGTACGCCCTTCGAGGAAGTACCCAATGACGACCAGGCGTTGTCGTTCCGGCAGAAGGTGTACGGCGTCACGAAGGTAGTTGTGGAGCTCGCGGCTCTCGAGTTCTTCCAACGGTTCAACTGCACTGTCGTCGCTCAGGACGTCAACCAGGCTGAGGTCCTCATCGGAGTCGTCGTTGGCCTCATGATCGAGCGCCAATACCACTGATCGAAACAGACGATCGCGGAGTTTGGCCAACTCGGCCTTGGAGACACCCATGGCCGTAGCCGTCTCGTCAGTGTTGGGCAGGCGACCCAGCTCGCTGGCCAGGTGCTGCTCAGCACTCTCGAGGCGGCGGGCCAACAATCGGACTGAGCGAGGAGCCCAGTCAGCGGCCCGAACCGAGTCAAGGATGGCACCACGGACTCGCTGAGCGGCGAAGCGCTCGAACGGAACGCCTCGGCTGTCGTCGTAGCGCTGTGCCGCTTCGACCAGGCCGAGTGCGCCGGCTCGAGCCAGCTCCTCGCGGTCGACGTGGCGGGGGAAGTGCACGGCCACCTGGTAGACGACGTGCTTTACCAGTGGCAGGTTCTCCTCGATGCGAGCGTTGCGCTCAGCGATATCCATTCCCATGTTCTTTCCAGTCACCCTTTCGGCGGTCACAAGTTGCGACGGCGGCGGTCTCACCCAATTACTCTTTTGGTCTCGGCAAGGACTGGAAAAACCTTTAGAGATTTTTCTGGAAATCTCCTTTTGTTGTGTCGTCAGATTCCAGAGGCATCTTGAGATGGCTGGGACACAATGATTCGGACGACCTCAGCACCAGGTTGCGAGCGCGGTGACTAGGTCAGGTCACTCAGTCCGGGATGATCCTTTCGGCTCAAGGCCGAAGCTGGGGGCGGCGCTAGCCGACTTGGGAGTCGAACTGGTCGTCGCCGTAGGCGAAGATGGCGACACCCCGTCGACGCAACTCACTTAGCACGGTGCCGGGGTTCGACCAGGAAGCCAGGCCGTCCGAGCCGTGGCTTGCCATTCCGGCCAGCACCGAAAGCGCAACCTCGACTGACACCGCGGCCGCCGATTCAGATGGGAACGCGGCCACAGCCAAAACGATTGTCTCGACCGCTCCGTCCCGCCGGCCTCGTACCTCCACCCGTACCGCTCCCGGACCACCGTCGTGGTGGGGTTTGCGCAGCATCGGGAGCCGCGAGGTGAATCGGTCACGGCGGGTGGCCGACACCCTGGCCGAGATTCGCTGCGCATCGGGAAACTGTCGTTGAAGCAGCGTCGGGCTTGGCAACCCGCCCCGATAGCAGTCCCGAGGGCCTATCGGTTCGGGAAACCAGGCCAAGTCACGCCCCGACCCTCCGCGCCTGTACTCCCAGCGGTGACGGACCCAGTCACGGCCGGTCGACTTGAGAGCCCGATGATGTTGCCGGGCGCAGGCCGGGCCCGCCGTTCCTGCTTTGGCCACGTTGATGGCGTGGACCGAATCCATCCGGTCACCGGCGAACCGGGCGAGCAGACAACTCAGTCCCGGGACCATGCCGGCCCCGACCACCAGGGTTCGCTCGTGATAGCGGGCTAGGGAATCCAGCGCCAACAGGTCATCCACATCGTCGGGATTGTCCGACATCGACACAACATGACACCCGGATCGAAGGGCATCGATGGCCAAGGCGGAATGGGATCCGCAGTCGGTTGCCAGTATGGCTACATGGCTGGTTCGGAAAAGGTCGGCGGGGTCATCCGGCCGTCCGGTGGTGACAGCAACCTCGCCCAGGTCGCCAACGGTCTGTGACCCGGCAGCCGTGTTCGCCGTTTGGACGGCGGCCACCGCCGATGAGACTCTGTCCGGGCGCTTGTCCACAAGACAGATTCGTGCCGGGCGGGACTCAGGCGCGGTGGCCAGCAGCTGTTTGACCACATGAGCACCGGTTGTTCCCAACCCCACGACGGCCACCGAGTAGCCAACCTGATCCCCTCGCAGGGGTATAACGTCAGCGCCCGATAAGTTCGGCATCGGTCAGCTCCCGCCAACCTCCCTGTTGTTGGGCAACCCCACCCTGGCCCCGAAGGCGAAACAGCGCTGCCGTCATCCCGGCGAAACTTAAGGCCGCGACGACTCGCCTCGCCAACATCAACACGAGGTCCACTCCCCCGGCAGTCCTAACACAGCTCCACTGTACCTCTGCTGGTTTCTGTTGGTCAGGCGCTCCCACAGCTCCGGCAACCACGTACACCAGCTTGACCGATTGCAGGCAGTCCAATCCGAGATCAAATCGGACGACCCTGACTAGCAGCATGGCGCTGATATCGTTCTCGTTGGGTGTGGGGGCTGAAGTGCCCCAACTGAAGGGAAAAAGCGATGCGCATTCTGGTAACTGGAACCGAGGGATATCTCGGCTCACTTCTGGCCCCACGCTTGATGGAGCGGGGTCACGAGGTTGTCGGTCTTGACTCCGGCTACTACATGACGGGATGGCTGTATCAGGCCCCGGCCGGTGGGCCAATGGGTCGTCCGCAGACCATCATCAAAGATCTGCGCAACATCGAAGCCGCCGATGTGGAAGGCTTCGACGCCATCGTCCACATGGCCGAACTATCGAATGACCCCACCGGTGAGCTACGCCCGGGCATCACTCACGAAATCAACCACCAAGGTTCGGTGAAATTGGCCGAGCTGGCCAAAGCCGCCGGAGTGGAACGCTTCGTCTACATGTCGTCGTGTTCGGTGTATGGCATCGCCCCCGGCGAGTTGACCGAGGAGTCGCCGGTCAACCCTCAGACGGCCTACGCCGAATGCAAGACGCTGGTGGAGCGAGACCTGGCCCCTATGGCCGATGACAACTTCTCCCCGACGTTTATGCGCAACGCCACCGCCTTCGGAGCGTCTCCTCGAATGCGGTTCGACATTGTGTTGAACAACCTGTCCGGCTTGGCCTGGACCACCAAAAAGATCGCCATGATTTCCGACGGCTCACCGTGGCGCCCGCTGGTGCACGCCCTCGATATCGCCAAGTCCATCGAGTGCGCGCTGGAAGCCCCTCGGGACGCCATCCACAACGAGGTGTTCAACGTGGGCTCCTCGGCGCAGAACTATACAGTCCGCCAAATAGCCGAGATCGTGGCCGACGTCTTCCCCGGCTGCGACCTGACCTTCGGTGATGGTTCCGACAACCGGTCATACAAAGTCAGCTTCGACAAGATCTACTCGCAGCTGCCGGGCTTCGAGTGCGAGTGGGACGCTGAGCGGGGTGCTCGCCAACTACGTGCTGTGTTCGAAGCCATCGATATGACCGACGACATCTTCAAGGCCGCCCCGTTCACCCGCCTCAAGCGGCTGGAGGAACTGCTGCGAACCAAGCAACTGGACCAAGACTTCTACTGGTCAAGTTCCATCGACAACTGATCGCTGAGGGTAGCCACATGAAATTCACAGAGACCAACTGTGCCGGAGCCTGGATCATCGACCTAGAACCAATCGGCGACGACCGCGGCTTCTTCTCCCGCACCTTCTGCCGGGACGAGTTTCGGGCCCACGGCATGAAAGACATGACCGCCCAGTGCAACATGTCGTTCAATCACAAAGCCGGGACGCTGCGGGGCATGCACTATCAGCTCCCTCCAGCCAGCGAGACCAAGCTGGTGCGCTGCACCCGAGGCGCGGTGTACGACCAGATCGTTGATCTACGACCGGGTTCGCCCACCTACCTTCAGTCGGTCGGGTTTGAGTTGACTGCCGACAATCGCCGGGCCCTGTACGTGCCCGATCTGTTCGCCCATGGGTTCCTGACACTGACTGACGACGCCGAGGTCATGTACCAGGTCACCGAGTTCTATACGCCGGGCTTCGAACGGGGCATTCGCTACGACGATCCAACCCTGGGCTTGGACTGGCCGCACGACATCAACGTGATCTCGGACAAAGACGCCAACTGGCCTGACTTCGACCCTGTCTACCCCCTCTACCCGCCAGCCGACTGACAGCTGGTCAGGCCCTCTTCGCTACGTCGGCGATCAGAAGGCAGGGGCCCTATGGTTCGACGTTGTAGGTGAATCCGGTGCCGGGACGTTCGGGAATCACCAACTGACCGTCGACCATCTCCATCGACTCGTTGTAGAGAGGGGCGAACCAGTCAACGTGTTCCACCAGGTCACAGGCGGCAATCGACCCGGCCATCGTCAGACTCAACTCGGTGAAGAAATGGCTCGACACCCCAACGTTGTTGGCGGCACACAACGCCGCTGCCTTTCGAAACTCACTGAAGCCGCCGATGCGTTGCAGGTCCGGCATGAACACATCGACCGCCCCAGCATCGAGCATCTCCCGGCATCCGAAGCGGGTGTACTCGGTTTCCCCTGATGCAATCGGCGTGGCGATGGCATGGCGCACGCGTGCATGTCCAGCGCGATCGTAGGTAGCCACCGGCTCCTCAAGCCACTGAAGGTTGTAGGCGTCTAGTCGACGGCCAAGCCTGATTGCTTCAGCCGGCCGTAAGCCCTGGTTGACATCGGCAAGAAGCTTGACGTCGTTGCCGATGACCTGTCGTACTGCCGCCACCCGAGCTTCGTCGATAGCTGAATCGGGGCTGCCGACCCGAATCTTCATGGCTCGGAACCCGGCTTCGGCGAACGCCGCCGCCTCGCTCTTGAGTTCATCGATCGAGGCTGAGAGCCACAGACCTGAGCTGGCGTAGACGTCAACCCGGTCCCGACAGGCGCCGAATAGCTGGTAGAGCGGCGTGTCGAGGGCCCGACCGACCGCATCCCAACAAGCCATGTCCAAGGTGGACAGGGCAGCCACGGTTACTCCGGCGTGACCGGTGGGGTTGATGGCGGCCCACACGTCATGCCAGATGCCTTCGCTATAGCGAGGGTCTCGGCCGACAACAAAACTGTCGGCCAGCCCCCGGACCATCTCATCGAATGACGACAGCCGATCACCGTTGATAGTAAAAAGGTGGCTCTGGCCGCTTACGCCGTCTGCCGTGCGCACGGTAACAACGAGGCAACCCACCGAACGAATAGCGTGAATGGCTGTGCCAATCGGTGTCGGCAACGGCACCTCGACTATGGCCGTCTCCACCGTCTCAACCCTCATCGCGCTACTCCTGGCCCCTGCTACTGACGGTAGGAGGGATCGTTCTGATCCAGCATGCGACACAGCGCAGGCCACTCATTCTTGCCTAGGGGGAAATGGTCGTACTGTCGCTTCGACAGCTCCCAGATGTCGGTCGGGCCTGAATTGAGTTCCAAACCAGTGGCGGACGCTGCCAGCAAAGCTCGGCACCCTCGGATCAAGTAGTGCATCACCATGAACGCCTCACCTGGAGTCTCCCCGACGGTGAGGAAACCGTGATTGCGCATGATCAGGGCCCGATTGCCTTCCATGTTTCTAGCCAGCCGCTCCCGCTCCTCAAGGGTGAGCGAGAGGCCTTCCCAGTCGTGATAGCCAATCTCGCCATAGAGCATGGACGTGTCTTGCACGATGTGTTGGAAGCCGTCAGCCAAAGCGGTCACCGCCAACGCGTCAGGGACGTGGGCGTGAAACACCACCTTCCACTTGGGGAAGTCATTGTGGATGGCAGAGTGAATGACAAACCCGGCGGTGTTCACATCAGCTGGCCCTTCCAGCACCGTACCCTCAGCATCCACCTTGATAATGTTCGAGGCGGTCACCTCGTTGTACAGCAGACCGAACTTGTTGAGAAAGAAGTCGTGATCGGATCCGGGGACCCGCATGGTGATGTGGTTCCACACTGTGTCGTCGTAGTTGAAATGGGCGGCCAGTCGGTACATGGCGGCCAGATCAACGCGGGCCTGCCATTCATCGCCGGTGAAGGACGCGTCATTGGCTGCTGAGAAGTCTTCAGCTACCACCTCGCGGGCTTGGGTGTCAGTCATCGTTCACTCCTAATTGTCGAGGGGCGGTTTGGCCGCCAGCGGTTTGTTGGCCAGCCGTTTGTTCACTGGCGGTTTGTTCACTGAAGACGAGATCGTTGCGTTGTTCAAGTAGTTGCATTGCCTGCACGTGGCCCACGTTCGGACCGAAGGCGTCTTCAGCCTGAGCGTACATGGTGGCGACATCGGCAATAAGAGGCAGGTCGGCCGAGACCGTTGACGCCAACTCGTGGGCCAACCGCATGTCCTTGGCCGCATGGCTGAGTGGGAACGAGGCATCGTAGGTTCCGGCCAGCAGTTCCGGCCCGTACACATCGGCCACATACGAGCCTCCAGCCGAGTTCTGGATCAGTTTGAGGAGCACCTCGCCATCCGCTCCCCCCTTAACTCCCAGCGTCAAGGCTTCGGTAAGAGCAACAGTTTGGGTGTAACACAGCGTTACTTGAGCGATCTTGGCCACGATGCCTGCAGTACGAGGCCCAACGTGGACCACATTGGTCGGCTCGCCGATTACCTCAAGCAGCGGTTGGACTGCGGCCACATCATCACGCTCACCGCCGACGTAGATCGACAGTGTTCCCGCCGCTGCGCCTTCAGGCCCGCCGGACACCGGTGCATCAAGCAAGCGAACACCGGCTGCATCGCAGGCTGCCCCAAGTCGACGGGCGGTCGGCACATCGTTGGTAGACAGCTCGACCCAAATCGCCCCCGGTGGCAGCGAGCCAAGCAGCGATCGGCCCACGGCCTCGACCTGACTTGGCCCCGGCAACGAGGTGAAGACCACGTCGGCACCGGTCGCCGCATCGCCGGGGTCTGCGCCCGCTATCGCCCCTTGAGCCACCAAGGCGGCGACTCGCTCGGTGTCTAGATCAACGACTGTGACGTGATGCCCGGCGGCCAAGAGATTGGCTGCTACGCCGCCACCGATGTTACCGAGGCCAATGACAGCGGTCTTGGTCGCCATCAGTCGGCCAGCCCGTCGACCAGGGCGGATGCCCGCTGAACATGTAGGTCGGTGGCCCGGCCGTAGTAGTTGATCGAATGGTGCGGCCGGTTCATGCGAATCGGGTCATAGACGTAGGTTGGAAGGGCGATGTAGCGGGTAGTGTCGCCGACGATCCTGGTGACGCGATGCAGCGAGAACCGCCCTTTGAACAGTTGAAGGTCGCCCGGTTTCAGATCGAGCTCTCGCACACCTTCACGGCTGCCTTCAAGCACAGCTTGCACTCGTTCGTAATTCTCCTGACCTGGGGCCCGAATGTCAGGAACGTACTCGAACACTCCGCCTTGGTCGGCTTTCTGGACCAGGATCGAGACCGTGAACTCGTTGCCGTCAAAGTGCCAGGGAAAGTAGTGATCCGGCTCCATCACTCCGTAGGGATTGCAGCCAAGCGGATCCGCCCAGCGGTAGATGGGCCGGTCAACGCCGAGGCATTCCCACACGAAGTGGGTTAGCACGTCAGCGTCGTAGAGACGGTTGAGGGCCGAGTCGTACGGCAACAGGTCAGAGTTGATAAAACCGCTGCGTCGATCCTGAAAGAACCGAATCGGATGGCCTTCAGGCAACGACAGATCATCGGGCGAGGCGTAGGGATTGTGGGCATCGGCGGCCCAGTGGGCCTGGTCGTGCAGCGACTTCGCTTCAGTCGCCATAGACGACAGAGCTTCAGGCCGCACAAAATCGGAGATTCGACAACAGCCAACGGCATCCATCTGCCGCCGGGTTTCGGCCACCAGTTCAGACCGAACCGGGCTTTCCAAACGGTGAATCGGGTAGGTATCGAGGTCGATCAGGTCCTCGACCACACTGGAACGGTGAAGCAGCATATGCCCTCCTCGCTGGATACTTGTCTGCAAGAAACTGTACGATCGTTCAGTTTTGGGTTGAACGATATCGAATTCGCCTGCAGATGTCCAGGTTTTCGAAGGGTGGCTACAGTTTCAACTATGAGTGAGGCCCCGCGACGAGAAACCCCTGGCCACATTCTCGACGCCGCCGTTTCAGTCATCGTTCGGGACGGGATACGGGGAACCAGCCTGCGCTCGGTAGCAAAACAAGCCGACGTTTCGCTTGGCCTCTTGGGATATCACTTCGACGACAAGCAGACCCTTTTACATCACGCGTTCAAGCGGGCAACCGACGTTCTCCTAGAGCGCTCGATGGCAGCCAGAGACACCGTCGCTGATGAGGCGGACCCAACGGCACGCGTCGAAGCGTACGTTCGCGGTGCCTTCCACGAAGACTTCCTACACGCCGACTACCTGCACCTTCGCATCAGCCTGTGGGCCGCTTCACGAACCGACTCAGATCTGGCGGCGATCGAACGAGACCTCTACCTCCGCTACGCCCAGCACATGTCAGCGACCATCGCTGAAGCCCACCCTCAAGCGTCCTCAAGCCAGGTTGAACATCGGACAACCGACGTAATTGTGGTGCAGAACGGCCTGTGGCTCAACTGGGCTCGCTACCAGGATCGCCCAGACCTGGAACGGGGCCTACGGCTATGTGTTGCGCTCGCCCTCGACTCGAACTAGCCCAGGTCACAACCCGTTCCGTCGTCATCAGCGTCAAGACCATAGGGGTCGGATACTGACTAGCCGAAACGTCAGCTGACCCGATCTAGCGCGGCAGCTGCCTCAGAGGCGACGAGGGCACCGGCCGTGAGCCAGGGCTCACCCAGCCGTTAGCCCGGCACCCGTTTAGACCCTTGGTTTGTTGCATCATGACCGGTGCCAACTCCCCCGCCCCCGGACAGCCAGGGTGGCCGGGAGGAAGAATGTAATGCCCCACCTCGTGATTGATCAGGTAGCGGCGATACGTCTCTAGATCGGCTGGCCAGTTCTCGATGGCCCCGAACCAACGCTCGATGTTGAGGGCCACCCACCCATTGGTCGCGCAGGAGAAGTAGCCGTTGGTTCGCAGGGGGCGACAAAGCTGATCGACTCGGTCAGGCGAAGCCACCGTGATGGTGAACTCGCCGCCGTCATCCACCAGACGAAAGCCAACCCCTTGACTCCGCCACGACCGTTCATCACTCAGCGTCTCAACCACAAAGGCAACGAGTTCATCTTGGCTAAGCCGATCAGTCAGCGTGGGGTCGGCTTCAACCGAAAACTCGACCATCGGTGACCCGGCAATGTCCAGGGTGTCAACCAAGCTGGTGGTGGTACTCGACGGCGCAACGGTAGCCCTCATGCTGGAAGTACTCGGAGTACTGGAAGTACTGGGAACGGTCGTTGGCGGCACCGTCGAGGACACAACGGACACAGTGCCCGTGTATGACAAGGTGTTGGCCGAGACCCCGTCATGGGCAACGCACGAGACCAGTGAGAGCGCGACGACGCCCGACATCACCAGATTCGGCAACCGCAACATGAACCTCTTATCGACTTCGACCAGCTCACATCCAGATAAACGAACGTTCCGGTCCGAGGTGAACAGCTACGATCAGCCTGATGGAGGGCTCTGAGCTTTCGGTTTCAATCGAGCCGCTGCGCTCGGGACACGCTGCCTTGCTGTTCGAGTTGTTGCGAGATGAGGCAATCTACGAGTTCCTCGACGAGCTGCGACCAGAGTCGGTCCAACAACTGGAGCAACGTCATGCCTTCATGTTGAACCCTGACTCGGCGCCACCGGACGAACGATGGTTGAACTGGCTTGTGGTCGCAAACTCGACGAGTTGGCAACCTCGCCGTCAGGTCGTGGGCACGGTACAAGCCACCATTCATCTCGACAAACGGCAGGTTGTCGTGGCCTACATCATCGCCCCCCACTATTGGGGGCGAGGGATTGCCACCCGTGCGGTGGAGCTAATGCTGGATGAACTAGTCAAAGACCACCCGGTCAAATCTGCTCAGGCCTACATCGACCCTGCCAACCGGCGGTCAATCGCCCTGGTTGAAAGGCTGGGCTTCGTTGTGTCCGAAGACTCTCCGGATCGCGACGGCAACGTCGTCTATGAGCGATCCGATCTGATCACTTGAGACTACATTCATTTTGATTGTGATCACATTGCCTGTCCGATGTACGATGTGTCAATGGAAGTCGGCATACGGGAACTGAAATCAAAGCTGTCCGAGTACCTGGGCCGAGTATCTGACGGTGAAGAACTGGTTATCACTGACCGAGGGACACCGGTGGCGCGTGTCATCCCCTTCGCCGACACAACCCTTCAACGAGGTTTCGAAGAAGGGTGGGTCGAAGCGCCACGCCGACAAGGGCTGGCTCCATTTGTTCCGATGCGCGGGTCCGCAGCGGTCATGTCGGTACTCGATGACGATCGAGGCGCATGATGGCGCTCTACGTGGACTCGAGCGCCCTGCTCAAGCGTTACGTCGAAGAACACGACTCCGCAGTTGCCGTGCAAGCAATGGCAAGCGACCCTGTGCTGGTGACAAGTCGGCTCACCGAAGTCGAGATTCGCCGGAACCTCGCTCGACTACTCGCTGACGACGAGTACAGCAAGGCCCGAAGACAGCTGGCAGAAGATCTTGACGCGTTCGCTCTCGTTGCCCTCGATGCTCCCACCTGCTCTTCAGCGGCTCAGATTGCCGAACAAACGTTGTGTCGCTCACTCGACTCCCTCCACCTCGCCGCCGCTCAACGAGCCGGGCGACACACCACCGTTTTGACATTTGACCTCCGCCAAGCGCAGGCCGCTCGCCAACTCGGACTGACGGTAATCGGGACTTGACAGCCGGTGGCGGAGTAGCCCACGCTCCGCGACCGACAACGCTTGTGAACACACTGGTACAGTTCAGTCCGATGACGGGCAGAGTCAATTGGCCCGGGGCGTAGAGGGCGCCGACTCAACTCGAGGGCGCACGGCGTGAGCCGGGCAAAAGCGCGGAAAGTAGCACTAGCACAATGATGATCGTCGACCGACTGCTCGAACAGCGACAGGCCGAAGGCAAACCTGTTCGGTTTGCCCTTATTGGCTGTGGGTTCATGGGCCAGGGTGTCGTCAACCAGGTGGTCAACTCAACCCCGGGTATGGAGCTGGTGGCAATCGCCAACCGCACGCCAGGACGAGGCCGCGACGCCTACCTCGACGCCGGGGTTCCGGCCGACAAGATCGTGTCGGCCGACAAACCCGCCGATCTCGACGCCGCCATAGCCAACGGCAAGTACACCATCACCGATGATCCGTCGGTCGTTTGCCAGGCCGAATCGGTCGACGCCGTCGTGGAGGTAACCGGAGCCGTCGAGTTCGGTGCCCACGTCACCATGGACGCCATCGCACACGGTAAACACGTGGTCCTGATGAACGCCGAGTTGGACGGAACAGCGGGGCCCATCCTCAAGACCTACGGCGACCGGGCCGGGGTCCTGGTCACAGCCTGCGACGGCGATCAGCCCGGCGTGCAGATGAATTTGTACCGATTCGTCAAGGGCATCGGTGTCACCCCGCTGCTCTGCGGCAACATCAAAGGTCTGCAGGACCGCTACCGCAACCCCACCACCCAAGAAGGCTTCGCCAAACAATGGGGACAGAACGTCCACATGGTGACCAGCTTCGCCGACGGCACCAAGATCAGTTTCGAACAGGCCATTGTGGCCAACGCCACCGGTATGACGGTCGCTAAGCGCGGCATGTACGGCCACGACTGGGACGGCCACATCGATGACGCCGTCGAACTCTACGACGTGGACGAGCTGAAAGAACTTGGCGGCATCGTCGACTACGTGGTCAAGGCGCAACCGGGCCCCGGCGTGTATGTCTTCGGCACCCACGACGACCCCAAACAACAGCACTACCTGAAGCTCTACAAGCTGGGCGAGGGCCCGCTGTACAGCTTCTATACCCCGTATCACTTGTGCCACTTTGAGGTGCCAACTTCAGTGGCTCGCGCTGTGCTGTTGAACGACCCGGTCATGCAACCGGCCGGTGCACCACAGGTGGAGGTCATCACCCGGGCCAAGACCGACCTAAAGGCCGGCACGGTCATAGACGAACTGGGTGGCTACCACAGCTACGGCGAGTGCGAGACGGCGGCGGCCACCACGGCCGAGAAGCTGTTACCAATCGGTGTAGCCGAAGGATGCACGCTGAAGCACGACGTGGCTCAGGATCACTGCATTACCTACGACGATGTTGACGTACCGACAGATCGACTGATTGACCAACTACGGGTCGAGCAGGCTCAACACTTCGCCTAGCGCTGAGGGTCGCCGCCAGGACGGGCCGGCAGAGCTAACTCAACCGGATGACCGACTTGTGTCACGGGTCGTACACACTGAAGCGCAACGGCTGCATCGCTGCGGATGGGTTCGGCGAGCACAACTTCCCGGGCATCGGTGGTCTTTGTCCAGGATTAGTAGGAACTGGCCGGGAGCGGCCGGTGGCAATCCATCAATCCAATGACCGAGACGCGCACACGCCGCCCCAAATGTCTCCAGCCTGGGGTTGACAAGGCGAACGACATCGGGGCCGCACTGTACTGTCGCGGTACCACTCGCCAAGACGTCCCGCGCCCATTGCCCTTCGGGTCCGTCGAGATAGTGGTAGTTCATGACTGCGGCGTAGCCGTCGCTGACCGGCAGTACATGCATCGCAGTAGCATTCGAGGACCCGAACTGGCCGTCAACGTGGAGTAGCACCGGCTGAGAAGCTGGTTGCCCACCAAGCTGACGTTGATGTTCGTCTCCATCGTCGTGTGGTTCGAAATGCAAGTCGCCGCCCTTGTGTTGTCCCGAACAAACGGTGGGCCGCCCTCGCGACCCACTCGTTGGTCTTCCCTCCGGAAAATGTCCCTATCCCTAAGGTCCATCCCCTAAGGTCCATTGTCATACACCCCGCCGTCGAAATCGATCGACCAACGACGTATTTCAAATCGGTACCACTGTTTATTTCCCACCGGTAACCGACGTAGCAAGCCCCAAGCCCCTGGCGCGACTAGGTAGTTGGTGGCTAACTTCGGTAGGTGTGACAGGGGCGAGTTCGACAACAACAGGTACAGCGGTCGCTGATCGTCGAGCCTCCAATGGCTGATTCGTCCCGTCCGCTGGTTGGGCGACACTCCGAACGCCGGCAACTTCACGATCTGATTGACGGCACCGAAGCGACCAGACGCTGTGTGGCGGTGGTTGGCCTCTCCGGCGTTGGCAAGAGCCGCCTGTTGGACGAAAGTGAAGCCATCGCTGGCCAATCCGAGTTCGTTGTGGCTCGCGGATCTTGCCTCGACCTCGGGGAGTCGTGGCCGCTCCATCCTCTGCACGAAGCGGTGAAACGGTTGGAGCGGACGAACCCCACAGTTGCCGACCGGCTCCACCAACTCATCGAGCCCTCCACCGAGGGTGGCGGGAATCTCCTTGGTCGGGTACATCGTGGCCTGGTCGAACTGGTTGAAGAACGGCCACTGCTCATCATCCTCGACGACTTCCAGTGGGCCGATCAAACCACGAAACGCCTGGTGGCTACTCTGCTGTCCGGCCTTACAGCGAAGAAGATCCTCGTGGTGCTGGCCGCCAGAGCGGACAGCAGCCAAGCAAGCCCCCCGCTGGCCATCGTTTCCGGATTCGAACGCTCCCAAATGATGAGGGTGATCAAACTCGCGCCGTTTGACCTCGAGCAAACCAAAGAACTAGCCGTTGCCATCGCCAAGCGCCCATTCTCCGACACCGAAGTCGATCGGCTTTGGCGGCGCAGCGGAGGTCTTCCCGTTCTCATCGTCGAACTTCTCACCCACCCCGACGACGAGCTTTCGCCCTATGTTTTCCAACTCAACCAACGCATCGAGGGGCTGCCCGACCTCACCCGACGGTTCCTCCAGGTTGTCAGCCTCGCCGGTCGAGCCGTTAGGCACGACCTCATCCGAGACGTCTTGCGGCTCGACGACGACCAGACATTGGAGGCGGCCAAGTCAGCGGTGAGCAATGGGGTCGTGGCCCAGCATGAAGGTGGCTATGCGCCGCTGCACGACGTGTTCCGGGAGAAGGCGGCCGAGTTGTTGCTGGCCAAGGAACGTCAAGTTCTGCACGGGCGAATCGCCGAGACCATGGAGCAGCAGATCGCGCAGCATGGCAGTGACGACGTTGACGAAGTCGAGCTGGCCCACCACTGGGCTAGCGCCGGTGCAGCCGAGCGGGCGCTCCAGCCGTTGATCAATGCCGGTCGTCGCACTTCCGATGACGGCGCCTACGAAGAAGCCTGGCGCCATTGGTCGACAGTGGTCGACATGTTGGTCAAACCACCGGACTGGGCTGACTCCGCCAACCTTCAACACCAGGCCGCGGAGGTGGCCTTCGCAACCCAACGCTACGACCAGGCGCTGTCGCTTATCGATGACGCGCTGGCTTCGTGCTCCAGGTCCGGTTCAGCTGGCGTCAATCACATCGACCTCCAGGTTGCTCGGGTCACATATCTCAAGGCCGCTGGTCATCTCGAACAAGCAGCGGATCTTTGCCACCGCATCCTGGCCGATGATGACCTTCCAATCGGAAGGTTGGCTGACGTAGCAGCCCTACTGTCCGATCTCTACGTCCACATTGGCCGCTACAGCGAAGCCTGTGTTCAAGCCGAGCGAGCACTAGAACTGGCCAATCACGGACACCAAGACCACGCCCTGCTGGCGGCGTCGTCCTTCGGCTACGCCACCGCCTGCCTGGGAGAGCCGGAGGTCGGTCGACGACGACTGGAGGAAGCATTCGAGCAAGCCAACCTCACCGATCGCCCCGAACTCATCGAGGCCGCAGGCCGTCACTACGTCGAACTCTTGATGGGGCCGTTGAACCAGATGGGCGAAGGGGTTGAAGTGGCCAGGGCCACGGCCTCGCAACTGCTCGACCGGGGTGTCGAACCGCGGATGGTTACGTCGCTTCTGGCCGCCGCCACAAAGGGACTGTTCAGGCTCGGGCGCTGGACCGAGGCCAACGACTACGCGACCGCCGCACTGGATTCGGACCCGACCGGTTCAGGCGTAACCGAACTGCTATTGGCCAGAGCCAGGGTGGTAATGGGGCTCGGCGACTTCCGCACGACCGACAACGATCTCGATGCGGTGGCCAACCTCATGGGGCCCGAACCCAACCCATCGCAGTTTCTTGCCTACGCCACTTTGCGAGCCGGGTCAGCCTGGTGGGCTAGTGACGTTCGGACTGCCCGGACGCACATCGACCATGCATTGGACATTATCGAGCAGACCGACTTCGACGATCATTGGGTTCTCGCCCCGTTTGTCTGGCATGGGATCAGGGCGGAGGCACAGGCCAGTCGACTCAACCTCCCCTCTGACGAGCAACGGCTCAACAGACTCGACAACACTTGTCAGTGGCTGCACGGTGGCCTCTACCAGCCAGGCAGCGACGAATCCAAGCTGCTCGAGGCGTACCGATTGTTGTGCGAAGCGGAACGAAGCTGGATTACGGCCAATCCCGACACGGATTTGTGGGAACAGGCGGCAACGGCATGGGCCGACTGCGGACATCCGTACCCTGCCGCTTACGCCAACCTCCAGTTGGCCGAAGTGATGTTCTCTCAGCGCACTCGGAATCGAGTAGCCGGCGCGGCCCTGGTCAGCGCCCACCAAACGGTGCGTGAGCTTTCGGCAACACCGTTGAGAGAAGCGATCGAAGAACTGGCCCTCCGTGCCCGCGTCAACCTGATCGATGCCGACACAGACACCGGTGGCGCGTCGGCCACTGCCGCCGAGCCCGAGACACGACTTTCGGTTCTTACCGACCGCGAACGCGAGGTACTTGCGTGCGCTGCCCGCGGTCTAAGCAACCGGCAAATCGGCGAGGAACTGTATATCAGCGCCAGAACCGCAGGAGTGCACATCTCCAACATCTTGAGCAAGCTGGGCGTCCGATCCAGGGTTGAGGCGGCCGCCGTGTTCATCACGATCTCGCCCGACACGCCAGGCGACAACAGAGATGGGAACCGTTAGGGAACATCCAATGGCCAACGAGTTCAGCGCTGAGGTTAGCGAAGCCGTTCGACAGCCCTACCCGCAGACAGTTCTCGATGTCCTTGCGCGCATGGAGGAGGTCCAGATTGCGTTGGGCGGCTGGGACAGCACCAAACCTCTGGCTGCGTTCAATTTTCTCTATCACTGCATAACGTCATCGGTCGCCCACCGACTGGGAGACCTCGACTCCCCGGCGTTGAAGCTGATCAACTCAGGCGACCGGACACAACATCCACTCTTTGCCTACTTCGAGCGAGCTGTCGACGAGGTAGCCCGGCTTCGGCTCCGGCTAGGGCCGGTTGGTTTGGAGGATCCCCACGATGCCACCCCAAGGACCAGAGAGCGAGATATTCACCCTCGGCTAGCTGCCCTGCCCGACCGTATTGAAGGCGGCTTCGCCAATCCTCGTTTCATGCGAACCCTTGACGTCAACTTCGCCGAGCTTTACCTGCGCGCCCTCCGTGGATGGGCGGACGGCAAACCGGTGCCTCAAGCCTGGGAGGTGCTGTTCTCCCACTGGGATGACGCTGGTGGCGAGGGCCCGTTCTCTGGGGCGATACTCGGGGTCAATGCCCACATCAACCACGATCTAGCCATCGCGGTTCTCCGGGCACACGAGGCCCACAGCCGCCAAATCGACGCCGCGTCAAGTCTGTATTCCGACTACCTACTGATCAACGACATCTTTGAAGTACAGACCCCACTTTTGCATGCCCATCTCATTGGACAGCTCGATGGGTTTAAGTTCATGGTATGGAACGCTCTCGGTTCGGCCGGATTGGAGTTGGTGGCCCAGCGAATTCTGGCCGCAACCCGGGAGTGGGCCTGGGTAGAGGCAACAAACATGGCCGAAGGAACCACCGCCCGGCCCACCGGTGAGCCGTGTTTTATCAATCCCACCACAGACCGGGCCGTCGGTGCAGTAGCCAAGCAGCTGCTCGACCTCTACATGTGACTCCCTGGGAGCCGATCGCATCTCCAACCAAGAGGTCGCCGGGGCGATCACGACGGGCTGTTCGACCAGTGGCTGAACGATCCCACGTTGCCACAAGGGTAGCCCCGCGCCGCAATCGGACCGGCTAGTCCACCGCCTGCAGGCTGACCGGCAGCTCGGCGGCGGACCAGTCCACGGGCGCTGGTTTCGCAAAGAGGTAGCCCTGACCATGGTGAATCCCGATTTGTCGAAGCAAGTCCGCTTCCTCGTGGGTCTCAATGCCTTCAGCCACCACGGTGGCGTCCAGTGCGTTAGCCAACAAGAGAATGGCTTCGCACGTCGCCTGATTGAATCGACTTTTACCGATGTCAGTCACGAACGAGCGGTCAATCTTGATCTCATCGATCGGTAGCTTCTTGACCGACGTCAACGAAGCACGGCCGGTCCCGAAATCATCCAGGCTGATCCGACAGCCCATCTCCCGCAACCGCACCAGGGTTCGTTCCAGCCACCCGCGGTCCTGAACCAACATGTCTTCGCTCAGCTCCAACGTCAGCGACGTCGGGTCCACTCCGAACTCCTCACACTCTGTGCCGATAATGTCGGCCAAGTCCCGGTCCTCCGTCTCCGCCGGCGACAGATTGAACGCTAGCGACACCTCTGGCCAAGTCTGCCGGGCAAGGGCTGCATCGACCATGAGTTGACGTCGGAGGTGGCGGCCCATAACTTTCATGCAGCCAATCTCTCCGGCCAAGGGAATGAACTCGGCGGGCGAAATCGGTCCCAGTTCAGGGTCGATCAAGCGGGCCAGCGCTTCAAACCCCACGATGCCGTCAGTACGTAAGGAAATGATCGGCTGATAGTGAAGCGACAGCCACTGCTCGTCGACGGCGCTTCGAATCGACCGCTCGATCCGAACGCGATGGTCGGCCATGGCGGCAAGGCGGTGATCAAAGATGACGTGCCTACCCCGACCTCGACGTTTGGCTTCGTAGAGGGCAAGGTCGGCTTGACGGAGCAACAACTCGGGGTCGAGTCCGTCAGACATGATGGCGATCCCGATACTGGCCCCCACCACGATCTGCCGATTCTCAATTGACATCGTTTGGCTTAGCGCCTCAACAATTCTTCGAGCCATACTGGTTGTGTCAGCCACAGACTTTATGGGCGCCATGATGATCACGAATTCGTCGCCGCCAAACCGGGCCACCACATCGTCTTGACGCACCGCTTCGAGCAGCCGGCGACTGGCCGCTTTGAGGACTTCATCGCCCAGTTGGTGACCCATCGAGTCGTTGACCCATTTGAAGCGGTCAAGGTCGATGAACAGGACCGCCCCGACCGAAACCGGCCCGTCATCGCTCGTCAAAGCACGGGTAATGGCAGGTCTGCCGGGCAGCCCCGTGAGAGAGTCGATAACTGTATCAGGTGAAGTTTCGCCCATAGAGTCTGCAAGTAGCTATCGACACACGACCGACCGGCCTTAGATTTAGCCAGACCGCACGCTGGCGTTTGTCGCCAGATGGCCTGTAGGGAATTGTCGGTTCAGCCAGCCGGAAAGGTGCCGATAACACCCGCATGGAGGCATCCGATCTCTGGGTTCTAATCGCCGCCGCCCTGGTCTTCTTGATGCAGGCCGGATTCCTGTGCTTCGAAGTCGGCTTGGCCAGGCGGAAGCACCAAAGTGCAGTGGCCATTAAGAACTTGATCGACTGGGCGCTCGTCAGCACCCTGTTCATGGTCTGCGGCTACGGACTCATGTTCGGAGATAGCAGCTTCGGTTTAGTGGGGTTTAGCCGTTTCGGCGGATCGGTACAGTCAGCTGACAACGCGCTGACGATTTCGGAACCGGTCTTCATGCTGTTCCAGTTGACGTTCGCCGGGACGGCGGTCACTATCGTTTCCGGTGCGTTGGTTGAGCGCATCAGCTTTGTCGCCTACGTCATTCTGTCGGTGATCATGGCAGTCGCCATCTACCCCGTCGTCGGTCACTGGGTCTGGGGCGGAACGATCCAAGGTGAGACGACCGGATGGCTTGAAAAGCTGGGCTTTCATGACTTCGCAGGGGCCAGCGCCGTCCACCTGACCGGGGCCGTAGTGGCGTTGGTCGGAGTGAAGGCAGTCGGTCCACGTTTAGGACGTTTCCGAGCCGACGGCTCTGTCACCGAATTCTCACCGTCCAACGCCCCCCTCTCGGCCTTGGGCACGCTGGTTCTCTGGATCGGCTGGTGGGGGTTCAACGGCGGTAGTGCCTTCGCGGCCTCCGCCGATGTCCCCGCCATCATTCTTCGTACCAACGTGGCCGGGGCCGCTGGCCTTCTCGCCGCCCCCGTGGTCGCCTTTCGCTTAGGCGAGCGACAGAACTTGGGACCGGTAATGATGATCGGCGGGCTGTCCGGCCTAGTGTCCATTACCGCCGTAGCCGATTCGGGCACGCTGCTCACCGCTGCCGCGTTGGGGGCGGCGGCCGGAGCAGCCAGCATTCCCGTTCAGCGGTTCCTCCTGGCTCGACGCATCGATGACGCTTTGGGCGTCGTCCCTGTCCACGGCACTGCCGCAGTGACCGGTCTTATCTTGGGGCCGGTACTTACCGGTGCCGGCTCACAGCCGCTCGGCGCCCAGTTGGTCGTCCAGGTCGTAGGGGTACTGGCCGTGATCGGTTGGGCCGGGGTTCTCACTGGTTTGGCGTTGTCCGTACTGGGGCGGACGATCGGGCTTAGGATGTCGCCCACGCTGGAGCGGACCGGAGACGAGACCACAACCGGTCACACGCCTAACGACCTGGCCAAGCCCTTGAGCGAAGCCGACCTCGCGGACCTTCTGTGATCGACCAAGTCGCCGTTAGACGGTCGCTGGGATTCGAACTCTTGGCGATTGAGGACTGGCTTAGTCTGGACAGAGGCGAAAAGAAGCGCCTTCTCCTCGACGATCGAGTCGAGTTTCTGGCTGACGGCGAAGAAATTCCCGTTCGCGAAGCCCTACAACTTCTTCAATCAGTTCCGGTCTGATAGACGTCGGACGGTCGGCCGTCGCGTTACAACGAAACTGGAGGCGTTGTCTTCGGGTGCTGCCTAGGCTGGAGTGTTCTGCCGACAACCCCGGGGTTTGAACATGCCATCCTCTTCGCCTGCCAGTTCGTCGTCGACCGAAACACCACTTATCCCACGACAACTGCTGTTCGGCAACCCAGACCGCACGATGGCCCGAGTCAGCCCTGACGGTCGCCACATCAGCTACCTGGCACCGCTGGACGGCGTGCTCAACGTGTGGGTTGCACCAGTGGACGACTTGGCCGCTGCTCGTGCCGTCACCACCGACACCGGGCGCGGCGTTCGCAGCTACACCTGGCCCTATAGCGGACGACATCTGCTGTACGTTCAGGACAAGGGCGGCGACGAAAACTGGCGGGTCTATAGCGTTGACCTGGAGTCCGATGAGACCCGAGACCTCACGCCCTTCAATGACGTACAGGCCCAGATCACCGGGCTGAGCGCTGACTTTCCCAACGAGATCCTTGTCGGGCTTAACAATCGAAACCCTCAGCTGCACGATCTGCATCGCATCAACCTCGAGACCGGCGAAACGACGCTCGTCATGGAGAACGAGGGCTTCGTTTCGTTCACGGTCGACAAGTCGTTCGCCGTTCGGCTCGGGGCCAACATGAACGCCGACGGCACCATCGACTACTTGAAGCGGGTCGATGATGGGTGGGAGCCATTCATCCACGTTGATGCTGATGACACCCTCACCACCCAACCGCTGGGCTTCGACGCCACCGGCGACACGCTGTACGTGATCGACAGTCGAGATCGCGACACCGCGGCGTTCACTGCTATCGGTACCGGTGAGACGTCTACTGACGGGGCTCGGGGCACCGTGGTGGCCGCCGACGACCGGGCCGATGCCAGCGGGGTCATGATGCACCCGGTTACCAACGAGGTGGAGGCGGTGTCGTTCACCTACGCTCGGGCGGAGTGGACGGTATTGGACGACTCGATCCAAGCCGACCTCAATTTTCTGGCCACGGTGGCCGACGGCGAGATCGACGTAGTCGACCGGACCCTGGCCGACGACATCTGGATTGTGGCCTACACCATGGACGACGGCCCGGTTCGGTACTATCGCTACGACCGCTCGCCCGGTGACGACACAGAAGACAGTCGCTCTGTTGAGTTCCTGTTTTCCAGCCGCTCGGCGTTGGAAGACGTGGCGCTGGCCAAGATGCACTCAATGGTGGTCACGTCCCGCGACGGCCTCGACATGGTCGGCTACTACAGCCTGCCACCATGGGAGGATCCCACGCCGAGCGAACCGCTACCCACGGTGCTTGTGGTCCACGGCGGACCGTGGGCCCGGGACAGCTGGGGCTACAACCCGATCCATCAGCTGTTGGCCAACCGGGGTTACGCCACGATCAGCGTCAACTTCCGCTCTTCCACCGGCTTCGGCAAGTCGTTTATCAACGCTGGCAACCTCGAATGGGGGGCGAAGATGCACGATGACCTGCTCGACACCATCGACTGGGCGGTCGAAGCGGGTATTGCCGATAGGGATCGGGTGGCCATCATGGGCGGCAGCTACGGCGGCTACGCCACACTGGCCGGGTTGACGTTCACACCCGACGTTTTTGCTTGTGGCGTTGACATCGTCGGCCCGTCGAACCTCATCACGCTCTTGGACTCTGTGCCCGAGTACTGGCGTCCGATGATCGAGATGATGTACACCCGGGTGGGGAATCCGACCACCGACGATGGCGCCGCCATGTTGGCCGAGCGTTCACCTGTCACCCACGCCGACAAGATCCAACGGCCGCTCCTCATCGGGCAAGGGGCCAACGACCCGCGGGTCAAACAGGCCGAATCGGATCAGATCGTCGATGCCATGACGGCCAAGAACATCCCGGTGACTTACGTGCTGTATCCCGATGAGGGACATGGCTTCGCCCGACCGGACAACAACCTTTCGTTCTTCGCAGTGGCCGAAGTTTTCCTGGCCCGCCACTTGAGCCACGACCGGCACGAGCCGCTGCCGGAGTCATTCGAGGGGTCGAGTATCGGGGTTCCGACAGGAGCCGAAGGGGTCTCCGGTTTGACCGAGGCCCTGGCGGCCTCGGACTAAATTTCTTGTTCCCGTGAGTCGCTCCCGTCAGATTCGCCTGGTTGCAGTCGACGAGCACGGCGACGTCCTCGGGGTCACCCCGTTTCGCTCCACCAACGTTGCCTGGTGGCAGGAAACGCAACCCCTACGGGCTGGGTTCCCAGAACTATTCGATGAAAACGACCCGGCCGGAACCCACGTTGTGCTCCGACTGCTGGAAGCCGAACACGATAGCGACGCCCACATGGGCGGTCGATCAACTCACCTGGTTCAGACATCGCTCCCGACATTTGAACGGGCCTCAGACACCATTGCGTTTGAGCCGTGGTCGGATCCCGTCGACGGGGTCAACGAACCTGAACCTTTGCGCCACCCTTGGGCCGAACCCGGCGGCCCGGCCGACGACTTAGCTTGGGTGGCCGATCACGTTGACATTGCCGGTCGCCCGGTTCAACATCGGACGTGGAATCTGTCGGCCATCTGGTCCATCCCCACTCCCGAAGGGAAGGTCTGGCTCAAGTGTGTCCCGAGGTTCTATCAACATGAAGCTGCGGTGCTGCGTGTACTGGCCGAGGTCGTACCGGGCGCTGGCCCGACGCTTCTGGCTGCCGACGGCCACCGTCAGTTGTTGGCTGAGATGGCCGGGCGCGACGGTTATGAAGCCACGCCGGAAGAACAGATTGCCATGGTGGATGCTCTGGTCGACCTGCAGTTGGCCGTCTTGGCCCGCACCGACGATCTCCTCGCCGCTGGTGTTCCGGATTGTCGCTGCGCCTGTCTACTCGAACTTCTCACCTCCTTTCTCGACCGGGTGGCTGTGGACGACGGCCAGCTTCAACGGCTAAAGGTCGAGTTACCGGACCGGCTGGCGACGCTGGAGGCCCTCGGACTGCCCGATGTGCTGGTTCACGGTGATCCACACCCCGGCAACAGTCGACTTGGCGCCGATCCTCCCGTTTGGTTCGACTGGGGTGACAGCTTCATCGGCAACCCCCTCCTCGACCTCGGGGCTGTGCACCGCATGGCGCCGCAGGCGATCGAACGCTGGTTGTACCGTTGGTCAGAGCCGGCTGGAGGTCTCGATCTCACCGAAGCGTGGACCGTTCTCAAGCCAATCGCGCTTGTCCGCTCTGCTTGGGTGTACCAAGACTTCTTGGACAACATCGAGCCGAGCGAACGCATTTACCACCGCGAAGACGTGCCGCTCATGCTGTCCGAGGCCCGACATTACCTGGCCGCCGAGTAGAACACGACGGACAGTAGTAGGGTTTGGCACAGCGCCCGCCGCACTTGGCGCGGCGTCCGACCAGGTGCGTTGGCTGGGAGTTGAACAAGTTTCATGGCGGCAGCCGGCCGAGAGCTAGCCGACAAACGTATCCCGGTACTGATTGTCGCCGTGTCCTGTGTCCTCGCCTGGGCTATCGGTACGGTCAGTCGCGAACCATGGCCCTTTCCGATCTTTCCGGGCTTTGGGACTGTGCCGGCAGGCGGGGCTGCCGCCGAGCCTGATGTCCGCCGGGTGTTTGTTATTCTCGGCGACGACCAGCCGACGTTCGTCGACCTAAGGGACATGTTTCCGGGCGCCACCGATTCCTTCCATCAACAGATGACCGAGTCCTTTGTCTCCATCAACTCAGATGCGAGTGCGAGTCCAAGTGACGGGGTGGACAATGACCTTGCGCAGTGGGTCAATGCCAGGGCTCAGGACCGTCCAACGTGGTCCGGTGGCTGTGTCAAGGCGATCGAGTTGGTGGAGTTGACGGCCGAAGACCAGCAGGTCGGCAGCCCCCTGCAACGTATTGAGTTTCCGTCTTGTCCATAAGTGTGGAAGCCCTGTGGGATCGGTATGGCGCGTTTTTGCATCACGACTACCGTGTCCCTTTGGAGACGCTGGGGCTCTATCGAATTGCCTTCGCTCTGTATCTGCTGGTCATGAACCCGCTGCCGGATCTGCGTTGGATCGCTGACTATCCGGACGTCTTCCACAACCCGGCACCGGGTCCTATGACCCTTTGGCCCGGGTTCCCGAACATGGCCGTTCTCTTCGGCCTGGAACTGGCGATGGTAGTTGCCGTGTGCGCATTGGCCATCGGGTGGCGCACCGCTTGGGCTTCACTCGCCGTGGCCTTCACCGGGCTCTCGGCCGAGTCGATCTACTTGTCGTTCGGAAAAATCGACCACACGGCCGTTCTCTGGTTTACTCCGTTGCTGCTGGCTGCTTCGGGCTGGGGGGCCTTCTGGTCATCGGACCGTCTAGCCTTCGACCGTGGACATCGACGGCGCGGGTCCGGTCTCGAATCGGACCTGGGTACGGCATTGGCCAAAGCTGACTCTGGCGCTGACTCCGAATCTGAGCAACTGCGTTCTCTGGGTTGGCCGATCGCCGCGGTAGCGGTGATGTTGGCCTTAGCGTTCTTGTCTGCTGTACTCCCGAAGATGGCGCTCGGTTGGCTGTCGCTCGAGTCGTCGGCATCGAGGGGCTATTTCGATCAGCTCTACGTTGGACTCGGGCGCGATGATCTGCTGGCCGGCTACTTCTTCGGTTTGGAACACGGCCTGCTATGGGAATTGATGGACTGGGCCACGGTGGCAATCGAGCTGGCCTTGGTGGTAGCCATCTTTTGGCCTGTCGCCTTGCGGTGGACCCTGCTGTCGGCCTGGGTGTTTCATCTGGCCACGGTGCTGATCTTGAACATCCCGTTCTTCGGCCCGACCCCCATCTACCCTTTGTTCTTCTTGGTGTTGATCAGACCCACTCTGGCAGCCCGTGTCGGTGGATGGATGGTGGGGATGCGCCAGCTCCTTCTCGGCGTTCTGACTGGTTTGGCTGTGGCTTCGCTGTTCGGATCGGGACTGTACCGGCTTGTTCTCGTCGAGTGGATCGGGCTTCGTCTCCTCGTTGCCGAGACTTTGTACTTTGGACTCGGCATAGCGGCTTTGGCCGCGGTCATCATTCGTTCCCGCGGCTTCACCAGGGTCTACTAGTCGACAGGCTGGCCACCGGTGGTCGACACTGCACTGAGGCGGTTCCGCATACTGGCGCCACATCTCTTGCAACGACCGAACTTCCGCTAACTTTGTTTTGTATCAGCTTGTTGTCGCTTGCCGTTGACCGTACCGATCTAGTCGACTCCCTTGTTGGAACCAACGCGGCCGTCGAAGCGGGCGCGGGCTTCGGCAAGTCAGTGTTGCTTCGAGTAGCGGCCAAACGCCATGATTTTTCGGTAGCCACAACCATGGATGAGGTCACCCACCGTCTCAACGGCAACGAAGCCGTCGTGGCGGTGGACGACGCCGAGCGTTGGTCTCCTGAGGACCTCCAAGCCCTCAGCGATGCAATCACGGTGTCCAGCAACAGACGTTGGATTGTCGCCGGGCGCTCCCTTTCACCGTTGCTGGCTGTTGCCTCGTGGAAGCGGCTAGGCACCAATGAGCTACGGTTCGACCAGTCGCAGATCAGGCAACTGCTTGGCGCCTACGGCCTAGACGATGACGGTTTGGCCGAAGCAGTCAGCCACTTGAGCGCCGGCTGGCCCCTGGCGGCGGGGGCCATTGCCGCTCGCATGGCCGAGACTAATGACCCTGTCGGCGTCGCCCGCGATCTTGGCCGACACAACGCCTTGTTGGATTCGTTGCTCAACCAATTGGTCGATCTCAGCAGCGATGCCGGTTCAGCGGCAATAACCCTGGCCGCTCTCCCCTTTTTCAACGATGAAGTTGCTGACCGCCTTGGCGGTGAGCGCTTCCTCGATCGCCTTGCCGCGGCCGGCTTGCCACTGAGCAGAACGGGCGCAGGACGAGTCGAATTTCTGGAACCTGCCCGCACGACGTTGCAGTCGCAGAGCGATCGAGGGCCGCTGCCGGTGGAGATTGTGGAACAGTTCGTCGCTAGCCACCAGATTCATGCCGCCCTCGACACGTGCCTGGCCTTCGGCGAGCGCGGTCGCGCAGCCCAACTCTTGGCCTCGCTCAACCGCCAACAGGAAGCCCACCTCGCCCCGGCCAAGCTGCACGCCACGGTCGCCGCCATTGGGTCTTCGGTCGAGGAACATCCGCGTGCCCTGTTTGTTCACTCCCATGTGAGCGCCGTGCACGGACATCATGCCGAGAGCTTGCGGTCCATCGAACGGGGCGTTGAGATCTTCGCCGGTCAGGACCCAGAGCTGGACGAAGAAGACCACGTCGAGACGATCATCACTCTCGGGGTCTGGCGGGTCTTCAACGGACAGCTGAGTGATGCCCGAGTCATCTTGGAGCGGGCCACTAATGCAATCAACCCCTCCAACACTCGGCTGCAGGCCATGTTGCACGATCTGGCCGGGGTTCTCCACCACGGGCTCGGCGGCGACGACGATCTCCGCATAGCAACCGACGAGCTCAAGTCGGCCTACAGCCTTTGGAGACAACTGAATGAGCCGGAGGCGGCTACTGTCACCCTGTTTCGACTAGCGGCCGGGGTGTTGGCCAGTCGAGGACAGCGCAGAGAAGCCCTTGCCTTGTTGGACGATCTGCCCAACTTGGGTCCTATGAGCCTTCACACCACGGCGCGGCTGGGGCTCGAGCGGGCTCTGCTACTCCCCTACCTCGGACGGGCCGGTGAAGTCGAGGAAGCGGTCAGCGAGACCAAGCGCATCTCGCTGCTACTCGATGACGAGTGGACCTTCGCTCTGTCTTTGGTTGCAGAGCTGGTTGCCGCCTCAATGCTTGGTGACGGTGACCGTGTCGTTTCGCTATCGCGGCGGCTGGTCGACGAGAGACACTTCACCTTCGACACCTGGTCGGAGGGGCTCTACTGGTACGACGTTGCCGATGCACTCGCCCGCTGCGAACGGTGGCAAGAAGCCCGCGCCGCAGTCGACGTTGTCCAGGGCCTCCGGGATATGCCTCCATGGATGGTCGTGGCAAGCCAAGCATCAATCGAGGCCCGATGCGGCGACCCTGACCGAGCTTTGGAGCTACTCCGCGACCTCGAATTGCGGGACGATGTGGAGATCGACAGACGGTGGCAGCTCCGACTGTACGCTGCCACGGCACACCGTCGAGCCGGCCGACTGGACGAGGCAGCCAAGCTTCTCGACGTCGTCCACCAGGACACAGCAGAACTCGGGGCCCCCGATCTGCCGATGATCGTCGAGTCAGCACTTGTCACCGCTATCACCGAGGGCACCGATCAAGCCGCTGGATTCGAGGATCTGCGAATTCGACTATTCGGCTCTCTGCGGGTTGTACGAGACGGCGACACCGTTGTGGTTCCGGCCGGGAACACATCGACCCTGCTTAAGCTCCTGGCCAGTGCCAAGGGCCACCTGACCATTGACCAGGTGATCGAAGCAATTTGGCCCGGCACAAGTCTCAAAGTCGGCCGACGCCGATTGCGCAATGTGGTTCTCCGACTTCGAGACGCCTGCGGCGATGTGATCGAGCGCAACGGCGATCTGATCGGTCTGGTCGACCGGATTCGCTGCGACTACGTCGAGGCCGAGCAACAGGCTCGGCGGTCACTTCAACAGAGCACCGCCTCGGTCGATGACCTCGAACGGTCTTTGGCACTTCTAGACCAGCCCCTTCTCAAGGACACCCCATACGAAGATTGGGCTGAAGCAGTACGAACCGAGCAACGCCGACTGGTAGTGGATCTGCTCGACCGATTGGCAGCGACGTCGAAGGACACCGATCCGGCATCAGCGATAGGCCACCTCCTAAGGGCCAATGAGCTCGACCCGTGGCCGAACCCGGCCAGGGACCGGACGATCCGGTCCCTTCGGGACGAATCTGGGTAAGCCGACAAGTCGGATCACCACCTCACCGCAGGGGGACAAGCTACGCCTGCATTGGCTCCACACGGTGATGGCGACGGGCTGTACCGCTCGTTGTTCCCGTCTCCTCCATCCAAGGAGTCGTTGTCAATGTCGCCTGGGGTTTCGAGGATGAAGTCGTCACCCAAGCTGCCCCGAATGTCGTCATGGCCCTCGGTACCGAGGACCTGGTCGTCGTCGTAACCGGCGAGAATGGTGTCGCCTCCGGCACCCCCGATCAGCACGTCGTCACCCGCTCGGCCGAACAACACATCATGACCGTCACCGCCATCGAGATGATCATCGCCCCATAGGCCCTCAATCTTGTCGTCGCCGGGACCGCCGTAAAGGGCGTCGTGCCCACCGGCCCCACAGATGAGATCGTCGCCTCCGAGGCCGTCGATGTGCTGATCAGTTTCGCCGCCGAGGATGACATCGTCTCCCGGGGTTCCGATGACTACAGCGGCGTCCGAGACAATCGTCGCCGCCACCCCTTGACAGTAGTGGGTTTCGCCGCTTGCATTCGCCGCCGTCGTACCTGAGATTGCCAGCGTGGCAAGCAGGGCAACCGACGCAAAGACGACGGAAGCTCGCTTGGGAACTGGGATTCTGACGTTCATTTCGAAATGTTCTCCTGTGACTACCAACTATCGACATCATCTTCTCGCCACAGCCGTACCAGTCGCGTCCCACTCGGCTTTAGGACAGCCGTGGGACGGCGGTTCATGCATGATGCGTCGAAAATGATTGCTGGGCACAAGGAGCTCTCCACAATGCAGACCAAAACATCCGACCGGCGGCGCTGGTTCACGAGATACGCCTTCCTAAACCTGGCGGTCAGCAAACTCAGCCGAGGCAAGTCCACTAAGCCACCCGAGCCGGCGCCAAGACCACCAAGACGATGCCGAAAAATGCCGCTGGCAGCACTGGCCATACTGTTCGTGCTGACAACGTTCACGACAGTGGCGGTGACGGCCTCGCCGGCATCAGCCCAACAGGATCGGGTGTTGTTCGATTTCTCTCGGACCCAGGACCAATTCTGGACATTCGCCAAGCCGGGAACCGGGGCCGAAATCAGCGGCTTGTTGAATGGCGGGAACCTGATCCTCGAAACCGAGTTGCCTCAAGGAGGCAGCGTTGCGTGGACCGGCAGGGACCCAACGGTCACCGACTGGCGAAACCACGACGCGTTGCGGTTCGTCTTCAGAGGCCTGAACACCGGAAGCGTCTTCAAGATCGTGTTTCAAGAGGGTTCCGACCTCGAACGATTCGAGTATTCCTTTAGGGACGACTCGTCTACCTCTCGGATCATTACGGCCCACCTCGACGACTTCGTTGCATCGTCGTGGCAGCCCAACGGCCAGCGACCGGAAGGCATGGACAAGGTCGACGTCCGGAAGTTCCTCATTCAAGTCAGAGGACCTGGCCGCGGTCGACTCGCCATAGGCAGCATTTCACTCGTTCACGATGACGATGGCGTCAGTCAGATTCTCACCGAGCCGGCCCGAAACAAGCCCAACAACCCCGATCCGAACGGTGGACTCCTGCAGCTGGGCTGTACGGGCGACCGCAACTTCACCTTTCGCTCGATTGACCCGATCGTCCAGCCTGGCGTCGAACCGACCCACCACCAGCACATGTTCGTCGGGAACCAGGAACTCACTCCTCAGTCGGTGAACGTCGGAGGCGGATTCAACAACATCAACCGTGATTCGGATACCACCTGTCCCGGCGGTCAAGCCAATCTCAGCGGCTACTGGGTCCCGACGCTTTTCGACGGACGTGGCAACGCCATGATCCCGAACGACGTCAACGTCTATTACAAGCGTGGCTCGGTCGATAACCGTTCGATCCAGAACTTCCCGACCGGTCTCAAGATGGTCGCCGGCGATCTGCCCGGCACAGCCACACCACCCGATGGAAACACCGTGGCGTACTGGAGCTGTCGCGGCGGTGGCCAGGAGGTAGGGGTGTCACGCACCATTCCGTCGTGTACCGCACCGGCGATTCTGAGAATGTTTGTGGTCTTTCCCCAGTGTTGGAACAACCGGGACCTCTACTCGACCAACGGCGCACACATGGCCTATGCCGAGCCGTTCGGTGGGGGTGGTCGCCTCGACGGCAACAGTGTCGCCTACTACCGACAGTGCCCGGCCAGTCACCCGACAACGCTCCCCGAAATCAACTATCAGTTCCACTACAACATGCAGCCTGGTCAAGACTCGCGTTGGTGGCGTCTGTCCAGTCCCACCCTGCACGGCGACTGGATGAACGGCTGGGATGCAAACACCTTCCAACAAGTCATCGACAACTGTATGAAGGCCGAGCCCCTGCAATGTCAGGACCAGCTCAGCCGAACAGTCCAACTGGTCGGCTAGTCAGGACCCCACCCACACATTTCTCCGGCGGCACTTCTGAGGGAACATCGTTGGCTCTGGGTCCTGCGATGGCGTGCCACCGGCTACGGCATGGCTGCTGATGCTCCTCGTGGTCAGCAGCCATGCCAACCGGGTCAGCTGATGGGCTCAGTAGCAATGAGCGCCCCCAGGTAGCCCCACCGGTTGAAAGACGGAGCCACTCCGGGCACCCTTATGCCATGGCGTCAAACACCTCGCACATTTTCCGAAGTCCTCTGCCCGACGAGCCCATGCCTGTGGTGCCGCTCACCGAGTACGTGTTTCAACATGCCGGCTCCTTGGCCGACCATCCAGCAATGATCGACGGCCCAACCGGCCGCACCTACACCTTCGGACAGATGACCGATCACATCGCCCGCCTAGCCGGTGGTCTCACCGAGAAGGGCTATGGCGCAGGAGTCACCACCGCTCTGATGGCCCCGAATGTGCCCGAGTACGCCATCGTGTTCCACGCGGTTGCCACCGCTGGGGGAACCGTGACCACACTCAACCCGGTGTACGGGGCGGAAGAGGTCAAATTCCAGTTGAACAACGCCGGGGCCAAACTGTTGATCACCGTGTCCGACTTCGTGGATACGGCCATCGCCGCCGCCGAGGGCACCGACGTCGAAACCATTGCCGTCATCGGCGACTCGACCGGAGGTGACGTCGTTTCGCTGACCGAGCTGTATGGCGAGGCCATGACTCAGGTGCCGATCGACCCTGAGGAACAGTTGGTGGTGCTTCCCTACTCTTCGGGAACCACCGGCATGCCCAAAGGCGTGATGCTGACCCACTTCAACCTGGTGGCCAATCTGGCCCAGTCCAAGCCGGTGCTGCAGTACGGCGATAACGAAGCCGCTCTGGCCGTGCTCCCCTTCTTCCATATTTACGGCATGCAGGTGCTGATGAACGGATTGCTGGCCGAGGGCATCACCGTCGTGACCATGCCTCGGTTCGACATGGAGCAGGCGCTAAGCCTCATCCAGGAACACAGTGTCACCCAGTTCTACGCCGTACCACCGATCGTGTTGGGTTTGGCCAAGCACCCCGCCGTCGACAACTACGATCTATCGTCGATGCGCAAGATCTTCTGTGGCGCCGCCCCACTCGGCGGTGAGCTGGCCGAAGAAGCCGCCGCCCGTGTCGGCTGCCCGGTGGTGCAGGGTTACGGCATGACCGAGCTGAGCCCCATCAGCCACGCTACTGCCGGTGAAGACTCCAAGCCGGGTTCCAACGGCGTCACGGTGCCAAACACCGAGTGTCGAATCGTCGACCCGATGGGCGAGGACCAGGGACCCGACGGCGAAGGCGAACTCTGGATCAAGGGTCCACAGGTCATGAAGGGATATCTCAACAATCCAGATGCCACCGCCGCCACCATCGACACCGACGGATGGCTGCACACCGGCGACGTAGCCCGCATCGACGGCGACGGCCACATGTACATCGTCGACCGGGTGAAGGAGCTGATCAAGTTCAAGGGATTCCAGGTGGCCCCGGCCGAGCTGGAAGGCCTCATCGTGACGCACCCGGCGGTTGCCGACGTGGCCGTCATTGGTATCCCAGACGTCGAAGCGGGCGAGCTGCCCAAGGCCTTCGTGGTGTTGAAGCCCGACGCTGAAGCGACAGCCGAGGACATCCAGTCGTTCGTGGCCGAGCATGTGGCCAGCTACAAGCAAATCCGTATGGTCGAATTCACCGATGAGATTCCCAAGAGCGCCTCGGGCAAGATCCTGCGCCGCTTCCTTCGAGACCAGTCGGCCGAGGCCTAATCTCTCCCCTCGCTTTGCCTGACCGTCTGAAAAAGCAACGGCCGCTGCCCCCAGTGGAGCAGCGGCCGCGTTCCCTCCCGGCGGTCTGGTCTAGCGACTGGGACCCTAGTTGCGGCCCCGGATTCGAGCGCCGTCAGGTTGGCCGTCGAAGTTGTCGTCCGGCTGCGAGTTGTCGATCACAAACTCTTTGGCCGGGCCCGGTGCGATGTAGCCGCCGGCCCCATTGGAAACGCCGCCGAACGTGTTGCCGTACGGATCGCTGGCCCGAACCGATCCGGTGATGTTGCAGACGCCGTTCTGACAGATGGTGCCGTCATTCCAGTGGTTGTCGATGGCCGCGGCGAACTGTTCAACCTCACCGTCGGCACACGGTGGACTCTTAAGCGCCGTGGAACGGCCCCAGGGATCTGTGCACCAACTGGTGGTGCCGCCCAAGTTCTTCAGCCAAGCCGTCTTGAAGTTCACACCGCGGCGGGTGCCGTTGAACGGCGACTCGGCGCTCGCCCAATCGTCGGTCGGCTTCTCGTACGGCCCCAGCTCACAGAACTTGGTTCCGGTTCCGTCAGGGTAGATACGGACGTTGTTGTTGTAGCAAAGGTCGAGGGTCCGTTCGACATCCACGATGTAGGGCCACTGACCGGTCGGATCGGGGGAGACTCCCGTAACCAGCCACGGCATGTCAATCACGCTGTAGTAGGGCTGAATCATCAGCACGCCGGAACCGGCCCGCTCAATCCAGTTCGGCTGGGTCCACAGGGTGACGTCTTGCAGGTTGGCCAGTTCGTTCCACACAACTCCAGGCGAACACACGAACTCTCGTCCATTGGCTACTTCGTTCGGCCCGGGGCCGGGGCGGTTGGCCTGTTCGATCGGCGAACCATCAAACCCTCGCGTGAAGTTGGACTTGCGCAGGATCGCCACTTCGGTTCCCGGTGAAGGAACGTTGATGGTGCTGTAATCCGCCGTGGCGAAGTTGGGGTTGGCCGAAGCCAGTTCGGCCAGAGTCAAACCGTAGAACGCTGCCAGAGACTCCGCCGTGTCGCTAGCGGTGACGATGTGTCCACCGCAACCCACAGCGTTGTACAAGTCGGGATCGCCGAAGGTGTACAGGAAGTTGACTGACAACTCCGTCCCGTCACCACACGACAAGCTCAGCTTGTACTCGTGCACGTTGTTGGCCAAGGCATCGAGACTGAACGAACCCTGGTGGATCAGTGAAAGCCAGGTGCAGTCGAAGCCTGCGTCGTAGAGTGTCGAGCCTTTGTTGGCGGCGTTGCCGACCGCCGCACGGAACTGAGCGACAGTGCTCTTGTAGCCTTCGTGGCTTTCAAAATGAGTGAGTCCCGCCTGTTCGGCTGCGTAGCCGAAGGCGGGCCAACCACCTGCCAGCTCGAAGACGTCGGCTCCGGCTTTGGATGGCATGTAACCGTGTTCATGGCCGAAGTCGCAGATGATCGGATTGTCATCGGATGCTGTCTCGGGAACATAGGTGATGGCCGGATGCCAGGTTCGGTAGGCCTTGCCGTCATCACCTTCGGTCCAGTACCGGTCGTGGAGTTGGCGACAATCGTCGCTCAGGTGGGAAGCGATGTCGTGCCCGAAAGCATTGGCTCGCTCACCCATCGCCGGGATCGCCGACTGAAGTGCTCCATCAGCGTACGGGTCGGGAAGATCGGATAGCTCCGGGTTGCCACCGCCAGTGCCTCCACCGCCGCCGCCACCAGTGCCGCCCCCGCCACCTGATCCGCCTCCGTCGCCCGAGCCGGCGAAGACTTTGATCTCAGCCAGATTGAACATGGTCGGCTGGGAAGTGAAGGTGACCCGGAGCCGTCGAGCGCTTACCGCGTCAAACTCGACTTCTCTCCAGGCGCTCCAGGCGTGGTTCGTACCGGTGTAGAGCGGACTGAATGAACCTGTTGTCGCGTTCGAGTACTCCCAGTCAACGCGGTTGTCGGTTGGTTGAAAGATGTTTCCGACAAAGTAGTGAAGGCCGGTGATTTCGTGTTCACCGCCAAGGTCGATGATGGCGGTCATGGGGAAGTTGTCGGCGTTCCAAGGATTGGGGTTGGTCCACGCTTGGGCGGCGTTGGGTCCGGTGGCGCCGTCGGTGAGCCGGAGTGCGTTGGACGAGTTGTCTCCATCTAGTGCGGTCAGGGTGTCAAGTTCCCCGGTACTACCGGTTCCACCGCCGCTCCCTCCTCCTCCGTTGCCGCCACCAGTTCCGCCGTCGTCCGGTGAGCCGACAACGGCTACTTCGGATACGTCGAATCTGGTCTCGACCGATCCGAAGCGCAGCCGAACGTAGCGGGCCAACGTGTCAACAGGAATCGGGTCCGACCAGGCGTCGTAGCTCGGGGCGGACACTGTGGCGGCATCGGTGTAGACGACACCGTCGACCGATAGTTCGATGTCCAATTCGGCATCAGACGGGAACGGGATCTGGCCAGCGTATATGTGCAGGGCCTCGATGTCGTGAAGCTCCTGCAAGTCGATCACGGCCGACATCGGGTATGAATCGTTGGACCACGGATTGCCGGAGTTGGCCCAAACGTCGCCGGGGTCAGCACTCTCGACACCGTCGACCAGAGCAGCGGCTCGAGTCGAGTTCGCCCCGTCTTCGGCGAGCGCTTCGCCTACGGCTCCAGGCGGCGGTGCGGCCGACGCCGGACCAAAGATGATCAACGGGAATAAGGCGATGGCGAGGACGACTCCTGTCGCCACCCATCTGGTGGTCCGATGTGTTTGACTCATATGCCACACACCGCTGGCCAGCCGGTTTTGTCCAGTCCGGCTCCAATTTCTTTGCCGCTACTCCCGACGGTCTACAGCTCGGCCACGCAGACGATGACTTCGGTGATGTTGGCCGCTGCCTCTGATCGAGTGATGACAAACGATTCGACAACGACCGGCTGATCAAAGCTGTGACTCTTAAAGCCGTCGCGACCTGACAGCTGAATGGGTACAGTCACCCCGGCAATATCGACGGTGATGACACCCGATACGTCCTGATAGGGATGTTGCGCCAGGAGAATCTCGGTGGCCTGTACAGGGGCGTCCAGGGTGACTTCGACTGACACCGTTCCCGGGTAGTCGGGTTCCCACAGGCCGAAGTAGAACGGGCCGTCTTGCTCGTTGACCAGGTCCCCTTTCCGGTTCCAGCCTTTCTCGCCGCTGATGTACTCCAGGTCTGCCCGCTCCAACGTCGCCCGTCGTCCCGAGCTACAGACATTGTTGGCCACGCCGGGGTCCAGGTCCTGCTGTGCGGGTGCCGTCGATTCAGACGGCTGACCAGCCGCGGTGACAACGTCGGCTGTGACCAGCGGCGTGGGTGTGGGCTGCGTGGGTGTGGGCTGCGTGGCAGAGGTTGCAGTAGTGGCAGTAGTGGCTTCGCCCACTTCAACAGTCACCGATGTCGTCGAAGTCGGCAAGGCGGTCAAATCGACCCCGTCTGAGGCCGGGGATTCCACTGACACCGTTGGCTCCGACAGCAATCGGGGGCCGACTTGAAAGAGCAACGCCAGTCCGGCAGCAGCCGCCAACAGGGCCACGGCATAGGGGCGACGTGGTGGTCGAGTAGCTTGATGGACGTCCAGCCCACGCGCCCGGACCTGTGCCTCGACGGCATCCAGCTGGGTCCGCTGGGCGGATCGTATCCGATCATCGAGATTCATGATTGGTTCTCCTCGTTCCCGGTGGCGGCGGTTTCGAGTAGTTCGGCCAGAGACCGTCGGGCCTGGTTGAGATGTGATGTAGCGGTCGAGACTGTGCACTCAAGGGTGGAGGCAATGTCCGATGTCGACATGTCCTCCTGGTAGAAGAGGGCGACGACGGCCCGTTGGCGGGGAGGTAGACGCCTGACCGCGTCCCAAACCTCGTGGTCGAATCCGGTGTGTCCAATCAATGGTTCGGCACCTATGCCTGAACGTTCACTGGCCACCTGCCGCAGCGCGACCACCTCTCGCTTCACCCGTCGCATGCGAGACAACGACAAGTTGATGGTGACCCGGCGAAGCCAGGCACCAGGCTTGTCGTAGCCAGAAACCTGGTCCCAGTGCCGATGGGCGCGGGCGAGCGCCTCCTGCGCGACGTCCTCACCCTGCTGATAGTCGCTGCAAATTGTGCACGCCAAAGACACCATCCGGGAAAACTCGCGCTGGTAGAAGGTGCTGTAGTTCATGGTGACGGGCACACGTCGGCCTATCGTCACTGTGTCCATACCTGGACACACGTACCGGCTCAGGCTTTTGTCCAGTCTCCACCGAAACTTTTGCCGTACGCCGCCGCGGGCCTTTGGTCACCATAGTGCCGGTGAACCAAACCGAGCTTGTGCTGCGGTTGATGTGTTGTTCAGTCTGCGGCCGAAGCGGCGTCCGCCCTGTTTACTTCACCGTCGCGTGTCTGCTGAGCCCGCGAGCGCAGTTCATCGATCCACTGACGTGCCCTCTCGGCTTCGGACGGTTCGAGAGCGTGCAAGGCTGGCTCCACGTCTGCGTTCAGGGCCTCAAGCGAAGTCCTGTAGCGTTCTCGACCAACCGGATCCAGCTGTGTCAGATCTTCAACCGCCGCCACTGTTATTACCGCCAACCGAAGATCGGCGGCAGCCACGGCACCCTTTCGCTCCTCCAGGGCTTCCAACGTCAATACGACCACTCCGGCCAGGCAGAGCACCAGCGCGCCGACGAATACGGCCGCCGGTCGGATCATTTGTGACAGAAGCTCGTGTCGCCTCGTCTTCGCCATATCGAATGGATCGGTGCGTTCGGCTCGAGAGTTGAGTTTCAAACCCGCAAAACTTTCCGCACACCAATGCGCTACTAGTCTTGAGACATGGCTCTCACTGTTGGCGACACAGCGACTCTCAATTTCACGGTCACCGATGGCGACACAGCAATCGCCATGGAATCAGGCGACGTGCCGGTACTCGGCACCCCACGTCTTATCGCCTGGTGCGAGGCCGCCACCTGCGAAGCCATCGCCGCCGGCCTGGACGAAGGCACCACAACAGTCGGATTCCAGATCCGACTCGATCACTTGTCACCTACACCGGTGGGCGCCGCCGTTTCGGTTACAGCCACGGTCACCGAGGTCGATGGGCGCACGATCACCTACTCCGTCGACGCCTCGGACAATGATGGCGACGCCGCCACCGGAACCTTCACCCGAGTCCTCGTCGACCGATCCCGGTTCTTAGACAGAGCGAACGACTGAGTTCGCCCGAAACACCGCGAACGACCGAGTTCGCCCGAAACAAAGCGAACGACCACAATCGTGCGATGGCCATTGACTTTACGCTGAGCCCCGAACTGGAACAACTGCGAGGTCGGGTACGAGCGTTTGTAACTAATGTGATCCGGCCGGTTGAGCACCGGATCGAGGCCTCCGGCGAACATGAGGGGGCCGAGCCGCTCACCGGTCGGGACCGCATCACCGAGTTGATCGAGCTGCGACGCCAGGCTCAAGAGGCCGACATTTGGCTGCCGCACATGCCAACAGAGTGGGGAGGCATGGGGCTCGGCCACGTCGACCTGGCCATGGTCCAGGCCGAAGCCGCCCGCTCCTACTACGGCCCGTGGGTGTTCAACTGTCAGGCACCTGATGAGGGCAACATGCACACCTTGTTGCACTGGGCCACCCCGGAGCAGGCCGACAACTATTTGAAGCCACTATGCGAGGGGCGGACGTGGTCGTGTTTTGCCATGACCGAACCGGAAGTCGCCGGCTCGGACCCGACGCTGATTCAGACCAGCGCCTACCCCGACGGCGAGGAATGGGTCATCAACGGCCACAAGTGGTTCATCTCCAATGCCCATCGGGCCAGTTTCGCCATCCTCATCGCCCGTACCGAAGACGATCCCGATCTGCCTCAGGCGGCCAACACCGCATTCATCGTGGACATCCCGTCCGACGGTTGGAACGAGGTTCGCCAGATCGAAACCATGCACGGCAGTACCGGTCATTCAGAGATTGTGATCGAAGATCTCCGGGTCCATGAGAGCCAGATGTTGGGCGGGCGAGGTCAGGGCCACCTGTTGGGCCAGTATCGATTGGGCCCGGCTCGACTGGCTCATTGCATGCGCTGGATCGCCCAGGCCGAGATGGCGTTGGAGATGATGGTCGACCGGTCGCTTAACCGCTACGCCCACGGTTCGCTCCTGGCCGAGAAACAGGGCATCCAGTGGATGATCGCTGACTCCACCATGGAGCTGTACCAGTCGAAACTGATGGTGCTGCACGCCGCATCCAAGATCGACGCCGCGGCAACCGATGATTCCGTGAGCTTCAAGTCCGAGGTGTCGATGGCCAAACACTTTGTGGCCAACGCTTTGAACCGGATCATCGACCGGTCGATCCAGGTCCACGGTGCTCTCGGCTACTCAACCGACACTCCCCTGGCTCACATGTACCAGCACGCCCGTTGGGCTCGGTTCGCCGACGGGGCTGACGAGGTCCACCAGATGCGAATCGCTCAGCGAACCATTGCCGCCTACTCCGATCACGGTTCCACCCGAAGCGCCACCGGCGACCTACCGATTTGATGGAAGCGATTCCAGAACCCGGTATTCCGGGCGTCGATTTCGCATTGCTGGCGGCGTGGATGGACGAGCGCTCCCTCGGGGCAGGACCGATCACCGGCGTCGAGCAGTTGGAGGGCGGGACGCAGAACGTCCTTGTTCGGTTCGATAGAGACGAGCGAAGCTACGTGTTGCGGCGACCCCCGATCAACAAACGCAAGAACTCCGACGAGACAATGCGCCGCGAGGCCCGAGTACTGGGCGCTCTGTCCGGGTCCGGCGTACCTCACCCAGGACTGATCGCCGCCGAGAGCGACGAGTCGATTATCGGTGCGGCCTTCTACTTGATGGAACCGGTCAACGGATTCACACCGACCATAGGTATGCCCGCCTTCCACGCCTCCGACCCGGCGGTCCGACGCGAGATGGGTTTCGCTTTCGTTGATGCCGCGGCCGCCCTTGGCCGGGTTGACCATGTGACCGCCGGGCTGGGTGACTTCGGACGACCCGATGGCTACCTGGAGCGTCAGGTTCCACGTTGGCGGGCTTACCTGGAGTCGTTTGGCGATATCGGTGGACCGTGGAAACCAAACCTGCCCGGTGTCGACGAGATCGGGCGATGGCTGGAGGAGCATCGGCCCTCGTCATTCAAACCCGGCATCTTGCACGGTGACTTTCATCTGGGCAACGTGATGTTCCGATACGACAGCTCGGCGCTGGCCGCAGTGGTCGATTGGGAGCTGGCCACGATCGGCGATCCGCTGTTGGATTTGGGTGTCATCGCCGCCTTTTGGCCGGACGCCGACGCCGCGTCAACTAGCGCCTCTGATGCCGCGTCCAACGCCGAACCGAACACCCCAGGTGACGCCAATCAGTCGCTGATCGCAGTGGAGCCGTGGGATGGCTTCCCCACCACCGACGAGTTAGTCGAACGCTACGCCCAAAACTCGGATCGAGACGTCGAGCGAGTCAACTGGTACACGGTGCTGGCCTGCTACAAGACCGGCATTGTGCTGGAAGGAACCTATGCCAGGGCGCAGGCCGGCAAAGCACCGATGGAAACCGGTGAAGCCCTTCACGCAACCACGCTGAATTTGTTGGCCCGAGGTCGGGCCGTAATGGAAAGGACCTGACTGTGGCCGAGGATCTATTCGACATGACCAACAAAGTGGTGGTCATCACCGGTGGTAGCCGTGGGCTCGGCCGGGAGATGGCCCACGCCTTCGCCAGCCGCGGCGCCAAGGTGGCTATCGCCAGCCGAAAGGCCGAGGCCTGTGAACAGATCGCAGCCGAACTGGCTGACAGCACCGACGGTGAAGTCATCGGTCTGGGTTTGCACGTCGGACGGTGGGATCAAATCGAGCCGTTCGTAGCCGAGGTCACCGAACGGCTCGGCCCAATCGACGTGCTGGTCAACAACGCCGGAAGCTCACCGCTCTACGAGTCGCTACCAGAGGTTTCTGAGAAGCTGTTCGATTCGGTTATGGGGGTCAACCTCAAAGGCCCCTTCCGACTCAGCGCGCTGGTAGCCCAGCAGATGACGGAGCGGGCGGTGGAGGGCGGCCCGACCGGAAGCATCATCAACGTCTCGTCGATCTCTTCGACCGAACCAAGCGCCGCCGAGGTCCCCTACGCCCTGGCCAAGTCCGGGCTCAACACGCTGACAGTGGCCATGGCCCATATGTACGGGCCAGATGTCCGGGTCAACGCCATCATGCCTGGACCGTTCCTGACCGACATCAGCCAAGCATGGGACATGGAAGCCTTCAACAAGATGGCCCGGAGCCGCATCCCGCTTCAACGCGGTGGCCGACCCGATGAGATCGTGGGCGCCGCCCTCTACTTGGCGTCCGACGCGTCCACCTACACCACTGGATCAATCATCAAGGTTGACGGTGGCACGACCTGGTCTCCGGCTTAGCTCACCCAGCAAGCAGCTGCGTCCACCGGTCGGCTGATACTGGATCGGCGGGAAAGAACGTCTCCAACCGCAAACCGGCCACGGTGATGTCGGTTGGGCTTTCGATGGAAGCCAGGCAGGAGAACATCGACAGCTCACCGACCGGTGTATCGAACCGGACGGTGGCCACCAGACCCCGATGAATGGGAACCCCGGCTTGAGGGAACGAAGCCATCGAGCGCACCTCGGCCACAAGTGCGCGCAGGGACTCGTCGGCCGGTCGAGCCTCAAGCTCGGCGGCCAGACGCCACAACAACATCGGCTCCACCTCGGCCCGGTTGGTGATGTGTGCTCCCAGGCCCTCGGGGTGAAAGATCCCGTACATGACATTGAGCTGATGGTTGAACAACGGCGGGTCGGGTGCCATCAACGCAGTGAAGGTGAGAGCGGCATCGTTGGCCATCACCAGATTCCAGGCGCCGTCGACGACGATGGCCATGTTGGGCTGATGGGCCTCCAGCATGAAGGCAAGAGCTTCACCGACCTCGGCCAGGTCGTCGGCCGGGGCCGAGGAGAATTCGGGGGCCAGACCAGCCGTCACCAGCAGTCGGTTGCGCTCGGCTAGCGGCACTCGCAACACCCGACTCAGGTGCAGCACCATCTCGCGGCTCGGTTGGGCTCGACCATTCTCCAGGAAACTGATGTGGCGCTGCGAGACGTCAGCCGTCGAAGCCAGGCGCAGCTGGCTGACCCCCCGTTCGGTGCGCCACCGGCGAAGCTCGGTACCAAAGGTCATGCGCTCATTGATAGTCGAGCTCGTCACTCGAATCCGAGTTTCGACCGGGTGTACAGCTGGGCCAGAGCGAAGTCCAACACAAGAGCGGCTACCAGAGCTGCCGCTATCGCTCCGGCGGTGGTGAACAGGCCAAGGGCGATAGTCACCGCCGACGCAGCCACCCAGCCAAGATCTCCGATGGAGATAAGCAGCGCTTCTCGACGGGCTTTGCCGATTTCCTGCATCGAGGTAAAGGCCACGAACGCAGCGAACACCACCAACCCGGCGGCAATCAGGCGAACAAGCAGAGCGTTGCCGGCGCCAAGAAATTCGACGGCCTCGCCGGCGAAGACTAGCCCAGCCAGACCGAAGGCGCCGGAGGAGACAGCGTTGACTCGTAGTGCAATGCGAAGAAGTCGTTGATAGTCCATAGTTGGATTGTCAACCACCGAGGTCATTCAGACGATGACCTGACAGGTAATGGCCAAGATCAGGTAGCGGGCAGGTCGACAGCCTAAACCAGGTTGTCGACCAACCAGTGGGGGACGTCGCTGGTCCGCTCCAACTCTTTGGCGCACCAGTCGGCGGACAACCCGACGAAATCGTGGGCGCCGCCCTGTACCTCGCGTCGGATGCTGCTAGCTACACCACCGGCTCCGTTATCAAAGTTGACGGTGGCTGCACCTGGGCTCCGGCCTGATCACTCTCCGTCGCCGCTCATCGTCTTGCATGTCTCCAGCGCTGCACTGAACTCGGGGTCGTCGACCGGGATCTTGAAGTCCAAGTCGTCGAGCGGAGCATCGAATCCTTGATCGGCCAGGCACGTCTGGAGTTCCTCGGTGAGTATGATCTTCTCGCCTGACCCTGACCCTGCCGCTGGAGCCTGGGCACCGGCGAAGAAGTCGTCCAATATCGGATCGCATGTAGCACTTGCCTCGTCCGCCACATCACCCATCTCGGCAATTGCTGCAGCCGCTGCATCCCCGTCGACCGCCACCGGTATCTCGACACCGTTCTCCGCCATGCACGCCGCAAAGGCCTCAACTGCTTCACGCACCTCCGGGGCATCCAAGTCGGGCACACCGCCACCACCCCCGTCAGACCCCTCGTCGCCGCGGGCCGCTGCTGACACCGCGGACTGGGCACCTTCGTCGGCACACGCTCCAGCGAGCAGGACGAGGCCGACTATGATCACCGCGCGCCCAAGTATGGTTCGTCCGAACCTTGTGGCCTCGATGACCGCAACGTTCTCGACCGTTGAGACTCGTGATCCATTGGTTCCAGTGGCTCGGGAAACGACAGTCAGTTCATCAGTCATACGGCTGAAGTTACAGGCAAAACCGGTCCTCAACTCGTCACAGAAGAAAGACAGAAATTTCGTGTGATTTTGTGAAAGGTCAAGGCGAAAACCGACAGGTACTGGGTGATGATGTCTGCGAAACAACACGATTCTGACGGTGCTCGCCTCGGGTCGCGCACCGATCCACAGGCTGATCAATCGGCTCGTACAGATCGCGTAGAACGGTTCAAGGTCATCTACGACGATACGTATGACGACCTCTGGAAGTACTGCGTGAGGCGATCCCCGACTCCCCACGAGGCAGAAGATGCACTCGGCCAAGTGTTTGCAGTGGCCTGGCGCCGCCTGGATGACATTCCGACCGGCGATGGTACGAGACCCTGGCTTTTTGGGGTTGCCCGCAACCAATTGCGGTCATCTCGGCGTCGCCGGCTTCGTATCACTGAAACCATCGAACGGTTGCGAAGTACTCGGCCGGCCGTGGTCAATCACTTCAACGCCCCCTCGGATGGATCTGAGATACGACAAGCGCTGGACGCTCTTTCCGATGCCGACAGAGAAGTGCTGCGACTGATTGCCTGGGAAGAGCTGAGCCACGCTGAGGCCGCCGCGGTGTTGGGTTGCAGCGAGAACGCCGTAGCCATCCGAGTACATCGAGCCCGAGACCGATTCAAAAAAGAACTGGCAAAGCTGAAAGGTTACGACCCCTCTGCGCAGGCTCAAGGTGAAGGAGATAGCGGAAAATGAAACGCCACGACAGAGACACAGACAACAATGACACAGCTAGCAATGACACAGCTAGCAATGACACAGCCGATGACGTTCTCAACCTGATCAAGTCAGCTGACCCTGCCGGCGATCCGTCCTCTCTCCTGATGCCAACGCGGGCTCGCACCGCTCTATTTGAGGAGATAACAATGACCAACACAGCACAACCTGTTCGGCCGCAGGCCGAAGTGGGGGCCGCCGAGCCAACACGCCAGCCACGACTGCCCCGCTTCTTGGTCCCGGCGGCTATGGCAGTAGCGGCAGTCGCCGTCATCGCCGGCGTAACCGTTAGCGGACCCGCCACGGCGACGGCCCAAGAGGCAGTCGCTCAGGCTGCACAGGCGTTGGGATCGGTGACCTCCGGCAAGGTCGACGTGACCGTCACCGATGCTGATTTCACAAGCCGCGCCAACTATGTATTCAGCGATGGTGCCTTCGACGCCTCGTTCGGCGGCGACGATATGGCCTGGGGCGAAGGTGCCGGGCAGATCATCAGAATCGACGACTCTGACTTCACATCGATCGGCTTTCTAAACGAGCCTGGCGAGTTCATACAATCAGCCGTCGGGGAAGTCATCGACGACGTCGACTACGAATCAGTCCTCAGCCTCAACGGTGAAGATGCGTTGGACCAGGCCCGGCTGCTACCAGTCATCGAAGCCGCTGACGACCTCGAGGAAGTGAGTTCTGATGACGGGTCTACGACCTTCGAGGGTTCCGTGCCTGCTGAGGTAATCGAAGACCTCGATCGCAGTGAGCTACCGGCTGGTTTCGCCGCAATCGTAACCTCCTCTGACTACGAGCCTGGCTTGACCCCACCAGAGTACGGGCCAGCTGGCCACGTCAAGCCGGCCGACCTTGGCGACACCGTGAGCTTCAACGTAACCGTCAGCGATGACGCTATCTCCAGCGTGACCCTGGAGATCCCGGGCTACACCCTGACCGTGGACTACCTGGAGTTGGGTCAACCCCAGGACGTTTCGGCACCGTCCAACACCATCACTGTTGACGAGGCCCAACAGCGCATGGCCGAACTCGAAGGCTAAGAGTCTCAGCTATCCGACGACTGGACCAGCTCGTTCACCAACCACCGGTGAATTGAGCTGGTCCTTTCGAGTTCTCCAGCACACCAGTCGGCGAAGCGGGCCGTGGTGATGGACTTCGGGGTCTTGCGGATCCACCGAACCTGGAAGCCTTTGTGGCGTAGCAGGTCGGCCCGAGGGTGGTCCTCGGCAAACGGCTTTGGCACTCGTTTTAGCCCTTCACCCACCACGTCGGCCTTGGTGGCTTTCGCTAGAGCAGCCAGGTCAGCGGCGAACGACTCACCCTTCTTATCGATGGCCTTCCGCCAGGCATCGACATTGCTAATGGCGATGCCGCTGGCGAACCCCACCCCGTCGATGGGATGCATGCGCACCCACAACTGGGCTGCCGCCTTCTTGTCCGGGCCCTCCCAGAACTTGAACATCAGATGGTCTTTGTAGGGCGAGGCATCGGGGTTGAAGCGAAGGTCGTTGTTAATGGGGGCGATCGAACCGTTGGTCTTGGGTTGGCCTTCGATGCCTCCGGAGATGCGGTCAGCCAATTGCTCAGCCAGGTCGACCACAAACGCTTTGGCATGAGGCACGACGTCGGTGTCGTACGTTTTGCGACTCTTGTCGAACCATGCTTTGTTCTTGGTTCCCAACGTGGTGAGGAAATCCAGCCCGTCCTGAGGGAAGCCGGTGAACTCGGTCGTGTCGCTGCTCATGAAACAAACTCCAGTCCTTCGGCCAACAGACCTGTCCACAACGTTTCATCCCGACGGGGAATCTGCACCCACTCTTTGAACACCTTCTTGGCTGGAGCGAATGCCAGTCCCTCACCCTGATCGATCAACTCGGCGACCCGCCCGGCTGGCAGCTTCAACACCAAGTCACCAGTGCGGTACTCGGGCATGGCCAGGAACTCTGCCCCTACCCGAATGCAGCGGCTGCGCATTAGCTCGCCTTCCTCCGCCTTGCCGGCAGCCAGCAACGGCTGGGCCACATCCCAGAACAGAGCGTCGTCCACTTCGCCGTCGGCCGCCAGGTCATCGGCACCATCGTTGGTCGTCATCTGACCATCTTTGCATGAACAGACCGGCGATTCACCGGGCTACAGAAAAGCAACCACCGGGAACGATCACGACGTTGCCGAGACTCGGGCCGCCCTCCACAGCCAAACAGCGGTGGCAGCAATGAAGATGCCGACTGTGATGATCAGATGATCAGCCCCGCCGCCCAGCCCCAACCACGGTTCCTGGGAAGACCGAATTACATGAGTCAGCGGCATCCAGCCCGACACCGTCCGCATGCCCTCGGTGAGGGCCTCCGGTGGCGGGCCACCTCCAGCCAACAAGAACATCGGGAAGAACATGGTCAGTCCCAATCCCTGGGCGGCTCGGGCCGACGGATAGAGCATGCCCAGCGCGATACCAATGCTGATGAAGGCCAGCGTTCCAACGGCCAGGCCAAGCACCGTGCGCCCAACGTCAACCATCTCAGGCATACCGGAGCCCATCAGGGCGGTGACGGTCAGTGAGGCAAAGCCCAACAACGCCATGGTTACACCGGTCATGAACTGCACGGCCGGAAACATCCACGAGGCGAAACCCGAGGTTCGGTAGCGACGCAGCACACCACGGTCCCGGTAGCCGGCAATGTGAGCTGGCAACATTATCAATCCGATGGCCGACAGGACGATGCCAAAGTAGGCCGAGGCGTAGTAGTGGCTTGGGTTCACAAACTCAAACCCGGAGTCGTCGGTTGCGGTGCCGAACACACCCGACAACACCAGCACGGTCACGATAGGAAAGCCGAACACAAACACCAGCACCTGTGGCTCGCGAACCAAAAGGCGTAGCTCGGTCAGATACATACGCCTCATGATGCGTCCCTGACATGCGAGACCGGCTCGTCAACCAGCGAGAGAAGGGCGTCTTCCAACGTCGGTTGGTGAACCCGCAGAGCTACCGGATCGCGGTTCGCCTCGATCAACCCATGGCCGATCCGGGCTACAATGGCAGGCGAACCCGTCGCCTCTATTTCAGACCCGATGAGGCCACATTCAGCGACACCGGGAACCCGTTCGACCCAGGCCAGGTCGTCGGGCGACCCGACAAAGCGCATCCGGACACCTCGACCGTGGCGGTCAACCAACTGGCCGGGGGTCCCGTGGTCCACCAATCGGCCGCCGACCATTACCGCTACCCGATCGCAGAGCTGTTCGGCCTCCTCCATGAAGTGAGTGACCAGCACAACGGTGGTTCCCCGGTCGCGAACCTGTTCGATCAGCTCCCAAACAGCTCGGCGGGCGTCAGGGTCCAGACCCTGGGTGAGTTCATCGAGAAAGACGATTTCGGGGTCGTTGAGTAGGGCAAGAGCCACCATCAACCGTTGCCGCTGACCGCCGGACAAGGCAGCGAACGGGCGACGAGCCAGATCTTCGAGTTGCCACTCAACCAGCGAGCGACGGGCTTGACTACGGCTATCAGCAAACAAGGCGATCGCCTCGCCCACCCGCAGTCGGTCGGGCAGATTGGAGTCCTGCAACTGGCTCCCCACCCGACCGGCAAGCGCTGCTCGCTCCCCTATGGGGTCGAAGCCCAAGACCCTGACGACACCGGCATCGGGACGGCGCAAACCCTGAGCACACTCCACGGACGTGGTCTTGCCCGCCCCGTTGGTGCCAACGATGCCGAAGATCTCGCCTCGGCTGACCGACAAGCTGAGATCGTCGACGGCGCAGACATCTCCGTAGGTCTTGGTCAGGCCACTCATTTCGAGGACGGGCTCCCCAGATGATCGGGCGGGCGTTTGGTGAAGTGCAGTTGCCATGCACTCAAGCCTGACCGAAAGACCAGGCTCAGTCTTCCAGCCGACGGAGGATTGACGATCTCCAACCCAGGTCGGAGAAGCTCAGCCCTGTTGTTCAGCTCTACTGATCAACAACTCCGTGCTGGCCAGCCACGCCGTGCTGGTAGGCATAGACGATGGCTCCAGCCCGGTCCCGGACTCCGAGCTTCGTGAAGATCGAGCCGACGTGTGATTTGACGGTGGCCATTCCCACAATCAGTTCCGCCGCTATCTCGGTGTTCGACAGACCCCGAGCCATGGCCAACAGGACCTCGTTCTCCCGGTCGGTCAGCTGAGCCAACCGACCGGCCTCCCGAGCCTGCGGGAGCACATGGTGACGGTGATGAGCCAGAACCCGCTGCGTGACCGCCGGGTCGAGCCAGGCACCGCCTTCGCCAACGGTGCGGGTGGCCCGGATCAAGTCGTCGGCCGGGGCTTCTTTGAGAATGAACCCAGCGGCACCGGCATCGATGGCGCCCCACAACACCTCATCTTCATCAAACGTGGTCAACACCAGAACCGGTGGACCGTCCTGAGCCCGGACCCGGCGGGTGGCCTCGATACCGTCTATGCCCCGCATTCGGATGTCCATCACCACCACATCGACATCGCCGGCTTCTATCACGGCCAGCGCTTCGGCCCCGTCAGCGGCCTCGCCGACAACCTCCAAGTCATCGGCGCTGGCCAGGATACGACGTAGACCAATCCGGATGAGTTCCTGGTCATCGACCAGCAGTATGTTCACAGCCGAATGCCAACCGGCTCAACAGGGAGGATGGCCTCCACCGACCAGCCGTCTGTGCTCGGGCCCGCCAGCAGAGAGCCGCCGACCGAGCGGGCGCGCTCGCGCATCGACGTGAGCCCGAACCCGGATCGGTGGCCGGAGTCGATCATGTCACCACCACGATTGGCCACCACGATCTCGCAGACATCGTCAACCATGTCGTTGGCCACCCCAACGGTCACGGTCACAATCACCTCCGCACCGACGGTGTGCCGGGACGCGTTGGTCAAGGCCTCCTGAATTATCCGGTACCCGGCCAGCGCGACCGACGGAGATGGCCGGTCCAAAGGACCGTCAGTTGAGAGACTCACAAGCAGCCCGGCGCCGGCGAACTCGCTGACCAAGGCGGCAACGTCGGTGAGGTCAGGCGAGGGCGGTGGGGGGTCAGCGCCATCAGTGTCGTCTCGGAGCATACCGATGGTCCGCCGTATCTCGGCCAGACTCTGTCGACCGGCCGATTCGGCCTGCTCAAGCGCCCGCTCCGCTTCGTCAGGGTCATCTCGAACCAGGTGACGGGCCCCGGTTACATGCATCAGCACCACGGTTAGGGAATGTCCTACCAAGTCGTGCACGTCCCGGGCGATACGGCGTCGCTCCTCCAAAGCGGCCTGATCACTGACCAGCGAGCGGGTGAGTTCCAGCTCGTCCACAGTTTCCGAGAACCGCCAGATCACCTCGCCGGCACCCCAGGCGAAGATCACCCCGAGCAGCCATTTGGGCCAGTCAAAGTCGCTGATGGCCTGTGTGGCTCCGAACAGCACCATCAGGAATGCGAACACCAGCAACGGGCCACGAACCCACCAGCGGTCGACATTACTGGAGGCCAGAGCAGCGGCGGTGAAGACGGCGATGAACATCGAGAATTCGCCGTCGCTCTCGACCAGGTTGAGGATCAACGGTGTGCTCAGACCGGCTGTGAACACCAGCGGTGCCAATCGTTCCGACGTTGACGCCCACAGCCAGAAGGCCGCAGCCGTCGGCCCAAGAAAGATCCAGCTGACCGTTTCGTCCTGGCGGTCGATGAAGGCGGCAACGGCAGCCACGGTCACAAACGCCGCGATCACCGTTTTCACTACTTGCCGGTCGCGCAACCACGACTCAACAGCGAGGTTCATGAGCCCAACGATAGGTGAACGGCCACAGCCAGGCCATCCCCCTTGCGGTTGATCTTCAGCGTCCTACTGCGGTAGGAGAGTCCCGGTCAGGAGGGCTCAGCTGTTGTCAATGGAGGTGAAGAGTCGGATGACGTTGTCAGATGTCTGGGCCACGTAGACAATGCCGTTCTTACCCGTCGCCGTGCCGTGTAGACCTTCTAGACCGGAGACAAGTGTTCCTAGAAACTCGCCGTCGGTGCCGAAGTGCTTGACCTCGCCGTCGACCCACGGGGACGATACGAAGAACTGTCCGCTGTCGGTCACCGAGATGATTTCGGGGCCTCCTCCGACTTCGTCGAAGACGCGCACGACCTCACCGCCGGGGGAGAAGATCTGGATCCGGGCGTTCTTGGAGTCGACGACCCAGACATTGTCGTCAGGTCCGATCCGCACGCCGATGGGATTGTTGAAATCACCCGGGCTCGCTCCGGCTTGACCCCAGTGACGGAGATAGTTGCCGTCGCTGTCAAAGACCTGAACCCGGTTGTTGCCGAAGTCAGCGACGTAGACCTCGCCGGCACTCGACACGTCGATACCCATGGCCGACTGGAACTGCCCCGGCTCGCTTCCGGCTTGGCCCCAGGTTGAACGAAACGTACCATCAGAATCGAACACCGATACCCGACTGTTCCCCGACTCCGAGACGTAGACGACACCGTCGTCGCCCACCGCCGCCCCGATCGGGTTGGACATCTGACCCGACTCGGAACCGTCTCCACCGGTTTCCCAGAGCAGTTCCCCGTCCGGCGTGAACTTGCGAAGGTGACCGCCCTGGAACTCGGTGGAGTACACGTTGTCGTCGTTGTCCAACGTCAACCCGTTCGGCCAGGCGAACTGCACGCCTTCGGGATCCTCGCCCCAAACTCCGGTCTGTTGGAACTGGCTTGCTTCACTCGAATCAGCCATGTCGGCCTCCTGCTGTTCAACGTCCGCCCCACACGCACCGGTCATCAACGACAGCACCGCCGTTACCGCAAGGACGGCAACAGTGAGTGCCGGACGAGAACCCATGTATCGCATGTCGGACGACTCCACCTCAATTCGACTACACAACGTAGCGTAAGGAACGATGCGTAGCTTTCAAACGGAGCCGTCCGTCACTGCAAATGGCTTAGCCGCCGTAACTGAAGTAGCCCGGCAATAAGGCACCTCGGTCAGAAGATTGCCCGAGGCACAGGTCCCACCTCGGAAGGAGCCTCCACATAGGAGGACGAGACGTCGGTTTCGATCGTTCCCGGTAGAACATATTTCATGGTCGGCCACATCGAGCAGGAGCGGACGGCAATGTGGGTTGAACCTGAGTTGGATGAACCTGAGTTGGATGGACCTGGCCGGCCGCACAAGGAGTACGTCACTCCACCGGACGGCGAGTCGCCTATCAGCCCGTTCGATGGACAGGTTCGCTTCTCATTCAACGACATAGGCGATGGAACCGACACGGTGGATGAAATCCGTATCGGCCAGGACTTCAGATCGGTCGCCCCATCCCCTGATGTCACCCCACCTACCGTCACGTCGGAGCCATCCGGCTGATCAACGCTTTGGTGGCGCTCCGGTGCGAACGAACTGGAGGGCTTCGGCCACGTTCGCGGCCACAAACCGCTCCATCCGAGGCGCAGCGGTGAAACGGCTGGAGGCTGCCAACGGCAACGACGAGCCTGTCGCCGCCGCCTCGACTCGAGCGGCCTGGGCCAGCTTGACCACGTGGGCGGTGACGATCCATGAGGTTGAACGGTCGGTGAGTGACATGCGGGCCAGCGCGTCGCCGACTCCGACCGGGTCTCCGGCCAGGGCGTGAGCGACGGCATCGTCGGCCCGACCGTCGGCCAAGGCCATAGTCAGATCGCCGGGGCGGCCAGCGGGCGTGGACTCGTCACCGGCGTAGATGTTGCGCCGCTCGGCCCGACCGGAGTCGTGGCATAGGAACACGGTGTACAGCGCAAGGCGAGCGGCCGCCTCACCCCCAAGCCGGTTCCACATCCAGCGGGCAGCGTTGGCGTAGGTGACGCCGTGAGTGATGTCCAACCATCCAAAGTCAACCGAGTTGTCGTATTCGATCGCCGAGTCGTAGCGAAGTAGGCGTTCGGACACCGCCAGCGAGACAGCATCGATCACACCGATGACGCCGGCCCCGTTGTGGGCCGCCTCAACGGCACTGGCGATGGCAGCCTCGGGCGAATCCAGCAGCACTTTGCGCAGCGCCATCGCCTGATCGGACTCGGCCGTCCATCGTCCATCCGCTTCGGCATGCGCCAGCGCTGCAACGTCGACCGCATTTATCTCGCGGGCCGCCTTGCGCATATAGGGAAGCGTGTCCTCCCTTGTGGCGTACGTGAGCGAGATGGTGAGGTGGGGCAACAGATCGGGGGCGTGGCCCCAACCGACGTACTCCAGCATCTCAAAACACTTCTGGGTGTAGATAGCACCGTGACCGTACGACAAATGATGTCGGGCGACGGTTTCGGCGTAGGCCTCCAGCATGTCCTCGGCAGAGGCCCCCGAAGCCAACAGCCCACGGGTGGCGGCCACGGCACGGTCGACGTCTTCGGCCTCGATGGCGTCGATCAGGTCCCCGACGGTGGCCGACGGATCGGCTTCGACCAGAGCGACGTCAGGGCGGAAACGGGTTGGTTCGGCCATGGCCGAAAGCGACTGGACGACTGGCAGCGCCTGCTCATCGCCGTCGTAGAGATCTGTGAGCGCCAGACAGTCGGCGGCCATGGCCAGGCCGTGACCAACACCGTATTCCTCTCGGGCTTGGCTGCGGACCAGCTGTCGGGCCACAATCTCAGCCGGTTGCGCGCCGTTATGCAACAGGCGCACGGTGTCCCGGGCCATTTGCCCGGGGTAGTTGTTATCAAAGCCGCGGTCCAGGCTGGGCCACAGCTTCTCCCGGGCCTGCTCGGCGGTCGGACGTTCAATGGTGACAGCGACCGAACCGTCGTCATCCACCGCAACCTGGTGGCAGGCCACGTCCTCCTCCCCCACCACGCACACCCCGTCGGACACTCGGAACTTCCAGTTGTGCCACTGGCAGGTGAGCAGTTCACCGTCGAGACTGCCGGTGACCAGTCCGTACCCTTGATGAGGGCAGGCATTGTCCAGGGCGTGCACCCCGGATTCAGTTCGCACCACGGCCACAGGGGTCCCGCCTACCTGCGTCATCTTCATCTGGCCGACGGCAAAGTCACTAATGTTCCCGACGGTTTCAGTCACCTGCTGTGTCTCTAGTTGCTGTGTCTTCTCTTGCCGTGCTGCCATGGACTCAGTTGTAACTCTTCAAGTAATGTTGAAGTCAAGTGGCAGCTGCCAACGGAGGACCCGATGCCCATCTCGATTCGACCGGCCAGGCCTGATGACCTCGACACGGTCGTGGCTCTCAGCAACGCCCTCATCCAGGAGGACGCCGGGCAGCGGGATCGCTACAGCAACGCGAACTGGGCCGCCGACGAGGGCCACGACTACTTCCGGCCCATGCTCACTGATCCCGAACATTTGATTCTGCTGGCCGAGGACGCTGCCACCGACAAGGCCGCTCGCCCAGTCGGATTTCTGGTCGCCCACCTCAAGCCACCACGCCCGGTACGACCGGTGGCCGGGGCCGAATTACACAGCATGTTTATCCACCGTGCCGATCGCAGCCTCGGAACAGGAGCCGCCATGGTCAAGCGGTTTGCCATCTGGGCAGCCGAGAACGAGGTGAAGCTGATTTCGGTCAGTTCCTATGCCGCCAACAACCGGGCGATCTCGTTCTATCAGTCCCTCGGATTCGAGCCCGCCAGCATGTCCCTTGAAATCGACTTGACTGACCTCACCTTCGACACCACCCGGGAACCGGCGCAATGAGTGACGAGGTGAGCCGAGAGCTGCTTTCCATCGGTCAGGTGGCGGAGCGGACCGGCCTAGCCACATCGGCCATTCGCTTCTATGAGGAGCAAGGTTTAGTGTTCTCGCTCCGAAACGGTGCCGGGCACCGGCGGTTTCGACGGGCCGCCATCCGGCGCCTCTCATTCGTGCTGACCGCCCAGCGCCTGGGCTACAAGCTGGATGAGATTCGTGAACAGCTGGACACCCTGCCGGCCGAGACCGCACCGACCGACGTTCAGTGGGCGGCCATGGCCCGCCGTTTCAGTCTCGAACTGGACGAGCGAATCGCCGGCTTGACCGTGCTCCGACAAAAGCTTGAGGGCTGCATCGGGTGCGGCTGCCTCTCGCTGGAACGCTGCGGCATCTGGAACATCGACGACCACGCCGCTCAACGAGGGTCCGGCCCACGGTTCCTGATCGACCCAGATAGCTAGTTCACGACCATCAGGCCCGAGCGAACTCGCGCAACAAACGAAGAGCCTCTCTCCGCTGACTGGCATCGAGTCGGGTCGAATCTTCGATCTGACTCATCGTGTCGTGAACCACTCCGGTTGCGTCGTCCAACAGCTCGAACCCATCGGCGGTGAGGGCGGCAATTGCCAGGCGGGCGTCCCGAGGGTGCTTGTCTGTAGTCACCATTCCCAGCTTGGCCAAAGGGGCGAGAGCCCTGGTGACTGCTGATGGAGTCAGCCCGACTTCTCGGGCAAGCTGGGCCCGGCTGGCCCCACCATCACCTCCGGCAGCAATGGCGGCGAGCAGTCGATACTCGCTATAGGTGATTCCCTTGATGCTGCCGAGGCCACCGTTTAGTGCCCGTTCGATTGCACCCCAGGCGTCTGCGAACGTGGAGGCCAGCTCCACAGCATCACTAGAAGTATCACGAGAAGCATCTCTAGAAGCAGTGTTCATATTTGTGACTATATTCGTGATCACTCACGAATTACACATGCACTACGCACACATTGCCTGCAGTCACCCTAGGAGGTTGCAGGCAATTCCCAGTTGCAATGCATTCCCAGTATGCATACCCTGCATGCATGCCCAGAATGTCCGCAGACTCGTCGTCAGGCACATCCCGGTGATCCGTCAAGCCTTGCTGTCACTACTCGAGGCCGAGCCGAAGTACGGCTATCAACTCAAGAGCGAGTTCGAGGCCGCCACCGGTACAGCCTGGTTGCTCAACATCGGCCAGGTGTACAACACGTTGTCCCGCATGGAACGAGACGGAGCCATCGCCGGCATCGGCGACGACGACGAGGGACGTCCACTGTATGAAATCACCGCCAACGGCGAGACCGAACTGGCCACCTGGATGACCGCCACCGTCGCCCGTTCCACCTCCACCCGAGACGAGGTCACCATGAAGGTGCTTATGGCGGCGGCAACCGGAGCGGCCGACCCAGCGGGCGTCATCGCCACTCAACGTCAGGCCTCAATGGATCTGCTCCAGCAGACGACGGCCACCCGGGCGGCGGCCACGTCCATGGCAGACCGTCTGCACCTTGAACGTCTCATCGTGCTGACCAACGCCGAACTTCGCTGGCTCGACTTGGCCGAACAAACCCTGGCTGAGGAGGTGTTGGCCGACGACGTCGAGCCAAGCAAGCCCAATTCCCAGCAGACCACCGCCCAAAATTCCAGGGCACAAAAGGCCAAGGCCCGAGGAGCGCAGTCATGAGCACAGAATCGGTCGACGTTGCCCTGCAACTGACCAACGTCAGCCGCAGCTACCGGGACGGGGAAACTCTCGTCCATGCTCTCAACGATGTCTCGCTTGCCGTGAACCGCGGAGAGATGGTGGCAATCACCGGTCGCAGCGGCTCGGGCAAGTCGACACTCGTCAACCTGGCCGGCGGGCTCGACGCTGCGACGTCAGGCGACATCACCGTGTGCGGCCAGCCGCTGTCCGGGCGGCCTGCCGATCTCGCCGTCATGCGTCGACGCACCATCGGCTATGTCTTCCAGAACCTCAACCTCATCGATGACCTCACCGTGATCGAGAACGTCGCTCTGCCGGTAGAGCTTGACGGGGTCCGTCCCCGGGCGGCCCAACAGGTGGCCATGATCGCGCTCAAAGAAGTCGGCCTGGAAGATACCGCCGGTCGCTTCCCTCACGCCCTTTCCGGTGGCCAACGTCAACGGGTGGCTATCGCCCGAGCCATCGCCGAGCCGCAACCGGGCCAGCGGCGCCTGCTGCTGGCCGATGAGCCGACCGGGGCGTTAGACGATCTCACGGCTCGATCGGTCTACGACCTTCTATCGGGCCTGACCGGCGACGGTTTGGCGGTCGTGGTCGTGACTCACGACCACGAACTGGCCGCCTATGCCGACCGGGTGGTCCGGTTGAAAGACGGTCGCATCGAGCACATCACCGAACGAAGCCAGGCACCGGCCACTGTGGCCGAACTGCTGGCTGGCGATAGCCGATGACGGGCCGCTGGGCTTTGGCCCGCCTGGCCGCCCGCAGTTTGCAGCGGCATCTTCGAGCGTCGTGGCTGGTGGTGCTCCTTATCGCACTGCCGGTGGCGGTCGGTAGCTACCTGGCCATCGCTTCGCGAACGGTCTCGGACCATGGCTTGTCCCGTGCCCAACTGGCCGGGGTAGGTGACACAGCGTTGATTGTGCAAGGTGGAGAAACCAAGAGTCTTTTCAATGCCCCTCTAGACCAACGGCGTCAGCCGGATTCTGTGCCGATCAAGAACCTCCAACGCTTTATGGACCGGGTGGAATCCGAAGACGAGAATGCCCTGGCCTTGTGGACCGCATATGACCTGAACAGCTTCATCGATTCGAAATCCGTTCGCCTCCGCAAGGTAGTAGCAGCCGACTGGTCCCGGCCTGCCGCTGGCGGCGTGTTCCGGTCAATCGAAGGCCGACTACCAACCGCTGCGGGCGAAGTAGCCCTCGACACTCAGGCAAGTCAAACACTCAATCTCGGGTTGGGCGACCGGTTCGAAACCACTGCCGGTTCGCTCGCTGAGGTGGTCGGCGTTGTTACTCCTTTTGATGCCACCATCTGGTCGACGCCAGCCGTCTATGTGGATCACAGCGTGGTGTCATCGGCGCTCTTGCAACAGCATCCCCGGGTTGGAGTGAGTATTGGGGTGTCCGCTTTTGAGCGCGCACAGCTGTCAGCGTTACAGGCGGGCTACGGGCTGCGTCAGAACGGCGCTGTCAACGTATTGACAATCCAAAATGGGGACGGTGAACCTTGGCGGCCTGGGCCAACAGGCATTGTTGACCTGACCCACCGTCCGGAACAGATCGGCGCTGTCATAACTAGTGGACTGCTCATCGAGACTGCTCTGTTGGCGGCGGCCGCTTTCGTGGTTCGAGGTCGGCGGCGACTGACCGAGGTTTCCCGGTTGACTGCGATTGGCGCCACGCCCCCTCAAATTAGTCGGATGATGTTGGCTGAGGCCGGCCTCCTCGGTTTGTGCGGTGCCGCGCTTGGCGCCACCGTGGCGGTGGTTGCCGCCGTCGCTGATCTCGATCTCCTAACCACAACCGGTGCCGGTTTCGCCGCCGCCGACGAGTCTGGCGCCGCCTTTTCCGTGGCCATACACCCGTCAGATCTACTCCTCTCCGGTGTGCTAGCCGTCGGCGCCTCGGTACTGGCAGCCTGGCTTCCGGCTCGTCGAGCATCACGACTTTCAGCCCGTCAGGCCGAAAGCGGGGCGCTAACGCAAGACCAGGCCGGCACCAGGTGGAACATGATCGGGCTGGCGTTGGCGGTAATAAGCCTGGCCGCCATCGACCTGTCCGATCGGGCCCAACACACAGCATGGGCGATGAGTCCGATGCTGAGCACAGCAACCATGGTCGTAGCAGTGCTGTTGATGATCGGCGCTGCCGTCGCTGTCAGCGCGTCGCTGATTAATGCACTTGCGCAACACGCGAACCGGCTTCCCCTGTCACTGCGGTTCGGTTTGCGTCGAATGGCCCGCAACCGAGCGCGGTCAGCTGCGTTGTCCGGTGGAATCGCTGTCGTCACGATGGCCGCGATGATGTTCTTGGCCTTGTTGAGCGTCTTGGACTCAACCACGTTCGGCGTCCCCGAGGGAACGGGGACGGCCCGCATCCTGACCGGCGATCCTTCCGAGTCCTCGGTCGATATCGGTCACTTCAATCGCAACAGCACAAACCAGCAAGATGGGGCCCCTACCCTCGTCGAGCCGCCAGTGCTAGCCGAAATAGGTGTCAACATCGACGTCGACCACCAGGTGCCGTTGCACTATGTGGTTGACAGCAACGGTGATCGTGCTGGCTTCAAGGTGCGCCTGCAACCGGACGCCCGCCACCACTCCTGGCGGGTGGCACATCCTGGTGCCGTCGTGGCCACCCCTGAGTTGGTGGCAGCGCTGGACCTGAGCAACGAGATGGTGTCGGCGTTGAACAGACCGGGCACGGCATTGGTGCCCACAACGTTCAGCGAAAACAAGGCCAGCCTGTGGGACACCAACGGCGGCGGGACGAAACAGATGCTGCTGGATGTCGTAAGGCTGGATCGGCCTGACCTCTGGCAGGCGGGGGTTGAGGCCCTCATCGCCCCCGGACAGGCACCGGACGGCTACCAGGCCGCGGTCACGGACTCACCGTCAGAGTGGTTGGTCGCATCGACCGACGGATTTTCCGAGGCGGAGCGAACCTGGCTCAAAGATCAGAGCGATGTAATAGCTATCGCCGCGGTGTATGACTCCCGACAGCAGCTTCTCCGACCGCAGCTGGTCGCTCTTGGGGTCGTGACCGTGCTTGTGCTCATCATTGCCAGGCTGGCCAGTGGCTTGGTGGCAGTGGAATCAGATCGTGACGCGGCGATCATGACGGCAGTTGGCGCACCGGCGGGAATTCGTCGACGCCTTCTGGGTTCTCAAGTCGGCCTCATTACGGCGCTCTCCGTAGTATCGGCAGTTCCCCTCGGGTTGGTGTTCGTTTGGGTGTTCCTGACGACCCTTAACAGCTCCACGATTCCTCCCTGGGCAGGCGATCGTTTGTTGTTGCCAGCCCCCCTGTACTTCATCGGCCTCGCCCTCTTGTTACCGTTGGCCGCTGCCGGTTTCGTGATGGTCACCACCCGCTCCGGTGAGACGGCACTGTCTCGACGACTTACCTAGCAACGTCTGGTTGTCGGTCACAGGCTGGGATCGGCAACGGGTTGACTACTAAGGTTCTGTTCATGGTCGAATCGGTGCCCACGTCGGAGTGGCCGTGGCTTAAAGAGGAAACGCAGCGGGCCGTTGACGCCTACTGCGATCAGCTAGTGGGCCTCACTGGACAGGAGCCGGTACCAAACTTGGATTGGACGGTGGCCGATCTGACCGCCCACCTGGCTTCGCTTCCAGGCGTCTACCGATCACAAGACAGAATCGGCCAAGACTTTGAACGCCCCGCTGACTTCGCCGTGTTCTCCGTTGAGCAACGCAGTCACATCGACACGACCGATCTGCCAGGGGTGGTCGAACTGTTGCGTTCGGAGTTCAACGAATTCATAAACGACATCGACGACCCGGCCAATGAACGCTGGGTCTACGGTCATCGAACCACCGACGGAAATGTGGTCGGGGCGTTTCTCAACGAACTAGTCATGCACGGTATGGACCTGGCAAGCGTCCCAGGAGCCGGACCGAAACCGACGCAGTCGCGAAGGCAGGCCAACGCCGCCATCCCCGGGATGATGGCCATCTCTCCTGCCTTCGTTGATCACGTCAAGGCGGCCAAAGCCGCTGGCAACTACCACATCAGGTTCCGTGGCGGCGGCGACTGGACCCAACACATCGACCGCTCGGGGCACCTGAGCGTGAAGGCCGGTCGGCACGGCAAGCCGGACGCCACGCTGTCCGCCGATCCCGCCACCTTCCTTCAGGTGGCACTCGGCCGCCAGAATCAATGGCTTCCAGCACTCGCTGGAAAGATGGTCATCTGGGGGCGAAAACCCTGGAAGATGATGGCAACAGCCGATATCACCGTTGGCGGCATTTAGTTCTTTTCGGGACTCAAAGAACACGATTCAACCTATAACTAGATGCGCATCGAACTCGACATGCATCCAGTTAACGAAGCGGTGAAATCCTCAAGGCCATTCTCGTATGCCGCTGACCAAAGGCAAATTGAGGTACAGTCTCGCAAGGACCCGTAACTGGGGAGTCACCCGCCGTGATTTTAAGCGAGGCCCGTGAGGAGAATTTCCCGTGTTGCCGATGACTCATTCCCAACAGTCTGCCTCCAAGAACCTTCAGAGCATTAGCGATCGAGCGCTCAAGGTCGTCATGGCCGACGATGATCGAAACGATCAGCTGCTGACTGTCATGGCCGCAGAAGAAGCCAGCCATCCCATTGACTTTCAGTTCGTCGATGACGGCAGTGACCTCATGATCATGCTGTCATTGATTAACGACCTAGAAGAACTTCCTGACCTGATCGTTCTTGATCTTCGAATGCCTCGGATGGATGGCCATCGCACGTTAGACAGGCTTCAGGCTCACCCAGTGTTCTGGCAGATTCCGGTCCTAGTCTTCAGCACTTCATCACGACAAGCGGACATGACACTGAGCTTGGACCTGAGTGCCAGGCGCTTCGAAACAAAGCCACCTGACTTCAGCGGGATGGTGAAGTTCATTCACCGTCTGGTGAAGGTGGCGAGTGAGCGCCAGCCCTATGAGGACCACGACTGCCTCTTGTCCGATGGAAGTAGCACCGCTGTTTTGCTAGGCCCTGACCTCACGTCCGATCTTGAGGACTTTCTTCTCGAAGAGTTGGATCTGCTCCACGATCCGTCAGGTCGTGGCGAGAGTCTCGACTGAGCCGACAGCGGGCGCCAGGCAAGCCATCAAGAAGGCGCCTAACCCGCCGAGCATCAAGGGGTTTCGCCATGAACGATTCGACATTGGCGTAGGCGCAGGCCCGTTCGATATCGTCCGGGTTCTCGGTTGTCGACAGCACCACCACTTGAAGGTCCGGGCAAGACGCCGCCAGTCCGCCCGTCACAAAATTGAGGAAGTCCCAACCTGTCATGCCCGACATATTGAGATCGAGTAGCAGCAGGTGCGGCGTAGACCCCTCCTTCACCGCGTCGACTAGGTAAGAAATCGCTGCGGGACCGCTGGGCGCCTCAACGACCACCACCTCCTCAATTTCCTCTTCGAGGATTAGGCGATGATAGAGATTGTCGGCACTATTGTCATCTACTAGCAGGACAGTGAGAGTCTTGTTGTCGTCGCACTTGCTATCAGAGCAGTGTTCTATGGATTCAGCCTTCTGGGGGGGCATTTGGACTGTCATTGACAAATCACCCCAGTGCTAGCTCGAAATGTACGGTGCTTCCGGCTCCGTACTCGGACTCGAGAAAGATCACGCCGTCATGGAGCTCGACAATCTTGCGAGCATGAGCGAGACCGATGCCTGCCCCTTCGAACTCATCTTTCGTATGCAAGCGATTGAAGATCTCGAAGATTCGCTCGCAATGTTCTCGCTCAACTCCGATGCCGTTGTCGGCCACGGAGAACCTCCAGCACGTCTCATCGACGCGCTTCACGTTGATCTTGATAGCCGGAGCTATATCAGGACGCCGGAATTTGATTGCGTTGGATAGTAAGTTGGAGAACAACATGCGCAATTCGGACTCGTACCCGATCACTTTGGGCATGGACTTTACATCAATATGAGCATGGGCTTCTTGAATCGAGCTGTCTAAATCATCAATCGCAGACTCGATGACGGAGCCGATGTCGACAACTTCTTCGGCCACCTCGCGACCAATCCGCGAGTAGTCGAGAATACCTCGGATGAGATTTTGCATCCGGTGTGTGGCTTGCATCACGATGCCCAGATACTGCCGTCCGGCATCATCGAGATTGTTGCTGTACCGCTTCTCCAGCACCTCCACGAAGTTTGAAACAGTTCGAAGCGGCTCCTGAAGGTCATGTGACGTCAGGTAGGCGAACTGCTTGAGCTCATCGTTGCTGCGAAGCAGGTCGGCCTCGATGAGCTTCAGTTCGGTCACGTCGACGTAACAACCAGTCGCCCTCATCGATCCGTCGTCATCGGCGACCAAGTTGCCCCGGCACCACATCCACACCACCGAGCCGTCGACATGATGGAACCGAGTCTCCATTTCATAGGGGTCACCGGCCAAACCAACCGGACGACCCTGTTCGTCGACGGCGAGGAGCCGATCCAGCTCAGCGTCCACCATGGCGAGGTCATCGGGGTGAACCAACTGACGCATCCCCTCCAAAGTGTTCTGGATTTCGTCGTCGCGACGACCGAGCATCGCTTTGAACGATGGGCTCATGTAGAAGTCGTTGGTTGCAGGCCGAAGTTCCCAGTACCCGGCCATGGCCCCATCAAGAACCTGCTGGAACATATCGCTCTGTCGGGCGTACTGGTCTTGGGTCTGCTTTAGCTCGGTGACGTCGACGAAACTCATGACGACCCCGGCTGTTCCGCCGGTTTCGTTCTTGAATGGAGCCAGCTTCACCAGCTCAGTTCGATCATCGCCCGAAGGTATCTGAACGTCGGCAGTCGTCCCCGATTCAAGAACGTTGGCGGCTTCGCTCAGCAGTTTGTCGTTGTCGCTTGACGAGAAGGCGCTAGCAAAGTGGGCGAGTGGCCGGCCGACATCGCTCCCACGAAGCTTGAACTGCTCTTGAATGACCGGCGTGAACTTCCGGATCCTCATATCAGCGTCAAGAAAGATGGTCCCGATCTCGGTACTTCGCAGAAGATTATCCATGTCGCCGTTGAGCTCGGCCAGGTCGGCGATCTTCTGTTGGTGCTCCGAGTTGACCGTATGGAGCTCTTCGTTCATGCTCTGCAGCTCTTCGTTAGTGCTCTGCAGCTCTTCGTTGGCGGCCATCAACTCCTCGTTACTGGCCTGCAATTCCTCGTTGGTCGTCTCCAACTCCTCGATTGCGGCTTGCAGACTCTCCCGCGTGTCTTTGAGCTCTTGCTCCATCTCAACGACGCGGCTGCCGACGGCATCCGCTCCAAAGCCGAGCTTGGTCATCGGCATAGAAGTTTCGTTGCCCGATCCTGGAACGAAGATGACAGCGAAACATTGACGCCAGTCCGAGCCCTCCAGGCCGAACGGGCGAACCATCACATCAATCTTGATCACCTCACCTTCCCGGGTGAGGCGAACATCGCGGCACACAACCTCAGCAGTCTCAAGCTTTGCCTTTCGCACCGCGGTGCTCACCTCGGCGGACAGGCTCCGGTCCAACAACTTCAGGAGGTTCGAGGTGAAGCCTTCCTGAGGCAACTCGGCGAACAACCGAATCTCCCCGATGGCGTGCAGGATGTCGAAGCTGTCGTCGACGAACACCGCGGCGACGCCAAACCCCTCGGTGAGGGCTTCTCCCACGACCTCGGCGCCTCTCGCTCCGAGCGGATTGGGGCGGGCGGCGGGCCGGGACTGAACTGACGATGTCGGATCCGGTTCGCTCATCACCCCGAAACCGAAACCTCGGCTGGGGGTTTGGTTCTGATAGAGGCAGGCTTTGGCGTCGGTGGTCCGAAGAGACACCTTGAAGTCACCAATGTGCTCACTGGGCCCAAGCATCATCGTGCCGTTGAGTCGCAGTGCGTAGTGCAGGGAGTTGATGACCCGCAGTTGCGCGGCTCGCTGCAGGTAAATCAGCATGTTCCGACAGATAACGACGTCCAAGTCCTTGAACGGCGGATCACGTATCACATTGTGAGGGGAGAAGATGGCCGTTGACCGAAGGGGGGCAGTGACGTGATAGTCGGCTCCATGCTTCACGAAGTACCTGGCCAGCCTGTCGGTGGCGACGTCGGCGACAATACTTTCGGGATAGACGCCCTTGCTCGCTACGGCCAGAAACTTTTCCGAAATGTCGGTCCCGAATATCTTGACCGGGATTTCAACGCCTTGGCGGGCCATCTCCTCCAGCAGCAGAATCGCCACGGTGTAGACCTCTTCACCGGTGCTGCAACCCACGCTCCAAATACGGATGCCCTCACCTGTGCCGGCAACGGCACGGGCCCGCACCAAGGGGGCCAAGACGTTGGTAGTCAGTGTCTCCCACGCATCCTCGTCTCGGAAGAACCTGGTGACCCCGATTAGACATTGGCGGGCCAACACCTCAACCTCACAACTGTCGTTGTGCAGCAACTGGAGGTACTTGTCGAGTGTTTTGCATTTCGTGATACCCATGCGTCGCCGAATACGGCGGGCAAGCGTGGGGCGTTTATAGAGACTAAAGTCGAGGTCGGTCACGGATCCAACTCGGGAAATGATCAGAGCCATAAACTCAACGTCGCGCTCGATTGAGTTACTGAAACTCTCGAATTCTAACGGCATATCGATGAACGACTGAATCTCTGACGGCATGTCTTCGACAGGCAATACGTAGTCAATCACGCCGGTGTTGATAGCACTCACCGGCATGCCGTCGAAGGCCGCTTGGTTCGGGTCCTGGACCATGGTCATGCCACCGACGTCCTTGATGGCCCTAACCCCTCTCGTCCCGTCGCTACCGGTGCCGGTCAAGACAACACCGATGGCCCGGCTCTCCTGGCCCTGCGCCAACGATCTGAAGAAGATGTCAATCGGTAGATTGAGCGCGTTGCCAGGAGGTTTGTCGCTCAACAAGAGGACGCCGTGGTCTATTTCTAGGTTGTGTTTTGGCGGAATCAGATAGACCGAGCTGGGTTCAATCTTCATTCCATCGGTTGCCTGTTGAACCGACAGTGCAGTGCTCTTCTGTAGCAAGTCGGCCATCAAGCTCTTGTGATCAGACGACAGGTGCTGGACCACCACAAAGGAATGCGGGCAACTGGGAGGCACGTTGTCGAAGAACATTTGCAGCGCTTCGAGCCCGCCAGCGCTCGTTCCGATGCCCACTATGCGACCACCGGAGACTCCTTCGGGAACAGGCACGACGACGGGGTCTTCGATTTCACTATTCAAGGCAGATAACCTGCAGTCTGGAGGCTGAGGGGTGGCGGCGGTCTACTCAAGCACAAACTTTGACTAACAGTCGACACTGTACTAATAGCAACCAAATAGATCAAGCAATCTATGTACCTACATATGCCGAACAAGACACCAACATGTAGATGAATAATGATTGTTAAAGATCAATAAATGACCTTGTTGATTTGTCTTAATGACAATCGCTGTTCGCCTCACATAGCAGCAGCCAGCGCTAACGTCCCGCGGAAGCCCTCAGAGGCGTTATCAAACATTTTGACTATTCTGATACGAGAATGTACCGAAAACGTACGATCTATTCATCGAATACCTAGCATTCACACCATGAACAACTCCGAGGCCAAAAAGCTGAACGCCGTGCTTGCTGGCTTGCAACGGGAGCTGAACCGTCACGATCGCCTCTCGGCTGCCGCCCTCGGCGTCGGGTCGGCGGAAGACCTACAAGTACTGAGGATGCTGTTGAGCGAAGGACCCCTACGAGTCGGTGCGTTGGCCGCTCAACGCTCCTCGTCGGTGGCCACAGCAAGCGCCCGCCTCGACCGACTCGAGAGGCGCGGATACGTCGTCCGAGAACGCCGCCCCAACGACCGCCGGGCGGTAGTGGCCGTCCTCACCGACACTGGCGAGAAGATCGCCAAGCTAAGCCGGGCTCAACGAACCGGTTCGCTGCGGTCGCTGCATGACGACGTGCCGGTCGACCAACTTGCGGTCGTCATCGACGCACTGACCACCGGCCTGGAGAGCGTGCGAAAGCCAATCAACCAGTCGCCCGAGTAGCAATGGCAGCAAACGATGTACTTAGTAGTGATCCCGTCTCGACCGGGGATCCAACCGGGTACTAGCTTGTGGGAATGACAACCGTCGATCCCAAGCTGTTGACTCAGATCTCGTATCGCTGCATCGGTCCCACCCGGGGTGGCCGGGCCGTGGCTGTGGCCGCCGACCCCACTGACCAAGCGGTGTTCTACCACGGTGCCGTGGCCGGAGGCGTCTGGAAAACCAACGACGCCGGGCTCTACTGGGAAAACGTGTCCGACGGGTTCATGAAGTCCGGTTCGGTCGGCGCCCTGCGGGTGGCCCCCTCCGACGGCAACGTCATTTACGCCGGCATGGGTGAAGCCACCATTCGCATCGACGTCACCCACGGCGACGGCATGTACCGCTCCACCGACGCCGGACGGTCGTGGGCCCACATTGGCCTAGACGACAGCCGCCACATCGGTGAGTTGGTGGTGCACCCGACCGACCCCGACACGGTGTATGTGGCCGTGCTCGGGCACGCATTCAAAGACTCAGCCGAGCGTGGCCTGTACCGCTCAACCGACGGCGGGCAAAACTGGGAGCGGGTCCTGTATGTATCCGACCGGGCCGGCGCGATCGACGTCACCATCGACCCGAACAACCCTCGCATCCTCATGGCCTCGATGTGGCAGACCCGCCGCACGTTCTGGTCGATCGACTCCGGCGGGCCAGACTGCGGCCTCTGGCGCTCGTTCGACGGCGGCGACACCTGGGAGTCCATGACCGGTACCACAACCGGTGAAGGCGACGACGCCACCACCACGGGCCGGTTCAAGGGCCTGCCTGACGGCACGCTGGGCAAGATCGGCGTGTCGCTGTCACCGGCTCGATCCGGTAGGGCATGGGCCATCATCGAAGCCGAAGGCCGCAAGCGAGGCCTGTACCGAACCGACGATCACGGCGACACCTGGGAGAAGGTCTGCTCTCAGCCAGACCTCAGCTGGCGTCCCTGGTATTACATGCACGTCGAAGCCCACCCGACCGAGGCCGACACCGTCTTCATCATGAATCAGAAGACATGGAAATCGATCGACGGCGGCAAGAACTTCAACGAGTTCGTCACCCCGCACGGCGACAATCACGCTATCTGGGTTGACCCCATCAACCCCGACCGAATAGTCGGCTGCGATGACGGCGGGGCCTGGGTGTCGCTCAACGCCGGAGAATCCTGGTCGTCAATCTACAACCAGTTGACGGCCCAGTTCTATCACGTAGCGGTCGACGACCAATACCCCTACATGGTGTACGGCACCCAGCAAGACAACTCGTCTATTGCCGTGCCGTCCTCCACCGGCCGGGGAGCGATCAACTGGGGCGACTGCTACCCGCCCGGTACGGGAGAGAGTGGCTACATCGCCCCGAAACCCGGCGATCCCGACGTCGTGTGGATCGGAGCCATCGGTTCCTCCCCCGGTGGCGGCGAAGCTTTGCAACGCTACGACCGCCGCACCAACCAGGTGCAGCTGGTCAACGTCTGGCCCGAGGCCTACAACGACGGCAACAGCGCCGAGGTCCGGTTCCAGTGGACCTACCCGATCGTATTCGCCCCTCAGGATTCCGACACGCTGTATGTGTGCGGCAACAAGGTGTTCCGCACTCGTGACGAAGGCATGTCGTGGGAGACCATCAGCGACGACTTGACCTACGCCGACCCCGACACGATGGGCGGCTCCGGCCCGCTAACCATCGACACGGCCGGGGCCGAGATGTACGCCACCATCTTCTCGTTCCTCGCTTCAGCCCATCAGGCCGGCACGTTGATGGCCGGTTCAGACGACGGGCTGGTGCACGTTTCCCACGACGACGGCGGCACATGGACCAACGTAACTCCACCCCAGGTGGAGAAGTTCTCCCAGGTGACGTCGCTAGTGGAGTCACCGCACAACAACGGGGTCGTGTACATGACAGTGGCCCGCCACAAAATGGGCGACTACGTACCCTACGTGTACAAGACCGCCGACTGGGGTTCGACTTGGGAGCGAATTGATCGGGCCGGTTCGGACACCGGCATTCCCGACGGCGAGTTCTGCCGCATAATCCGAGAGGACCCCAACCGCGAAGGCCTGTTGTACGTCGGTACCGAGATGGGCATCCACGTGTCGTTCGACGGGGGTGACAACTGGCAATCGCTGCAAGCCAACCTTCCTCCTACCCCGGTGTACGACATGGTGGTCAAAGACACCGATCTGGTGGTGGCTACCCATGGACGTTCGTTCTGGATTCTCGACGATCTAACTCAGCTTCACCAGTTGGCCGAGGAACCAACCGAGATCGCTTCGGCTAAGGGCGTGGTGTTCGCTCCTCGCGACACGGTTCGCACACCGCCGGACCTGTTCGCCGACTTCTGGGGTTCGCAGGGCGGCAAGAACTATCACGTCACCATCGGACAGAACGCCACCTTCTATTTGGAGGAGGCCGAAACCGGCCACAAAACCAAGCGGGTGCTCGATGCTGGAACCGATCTGATACCGGGGGCCCGAGTTACCTACTGGTTGGGCTCCAAGCCGACCGAGCCGATCACCTTGAGCTTCTTCGACACCGACGGCAACGAGGTCAACTCCTACACCTCCGACATCCCGGAGGACAAAGAGGATCGTTCCGGCTTGTACTGCACCGCTGATGAAGGCATGAACAGTTTCCAGTGGAACATGCGGCACGCTCAAGGCCCCAAAATGATGGGCGCCAAGAACCACGGGCCGTCCAAGGGCCCATTGGTGGTCCCGGGCGAATACGAGGTCCGCTTGACCATCGGTGGGGACACCACGTCAGCACGGTTCAGCTTGTTGCGTCACCCAGCGGTGGCGACCTCCGACGCCGACTTCGCCGAACAGCAGGATCTGCTTGTACGGATTCAGTCGAAGTTGAACGATGCCGTCGAGGCCATCAACCGCATTCGTCGTATGACAGCGCAGCTCACCGAGCTGGGCGAACGCGACGGCACGGACGACGACACGTCCGAACAGGCCAAAGCAGTCATCGAACGTTTGGCCGCCATCGAAGACGAGTTGGTGCAAAAGGAGTTCACCTCACCGGGCGACCGCTTGCACTACCCACTGTGTCTGTTCGAGAAGCTGAACGAACTGGTGGCCGTGGTCGACTGTTCAGACAACCGCCCGACCGCTCAGTCCTATGAGGTGCTGGACAAGTTGGGTGGCCTGATCGATGAGCAGATCTCGGCGCTGGACACCGTGGTCGACACCGACGTCGCTGCGTTCAACTCGACTCTGGCCGGAGCAGAGGTGGCTCCCATCGGGACCTAATCCGACGGCGGGTTCCGTCTACTAACTCCCTTCCGGCTCCTGTCCTACAGGTAGCAACTTTACGGCCGATGGGAGTTGGTGCCTGTATTTGAGATCGGCTCCGACAGCGCCAAGGCCGTCATCGACACCGATGGCGGACGCTTGGCGTCCCTTCAGATCGGCGGCCATGAGATTCTCGTGACCGAGGGTGAGAAACCGACCCGGTGGGGTTCGTTTCCCATGATTCCGTGGTGCGGCCGGCTCGCCTACGGCAAGTTCGACTGGTACGGCAAGGACTACCAGTTCCCGTTGAGCAGCCCTCCTCACGCCAACCACGGCGTCTCCCACATGCAAGATTGGAAGCTGTTCAACTCGTCGCCCCAAGTAATCAACCTGATTGTCGATCTGGAGTATCCCTGGACGTTCGGCGGGTTCGCCAGACAGCGCTTCCAGATCACCGAGAATCAACTGTTGGTTGAGGCAATGGTCGAAGCCGGGCGCTACCGCATGCCGGTAATGATCGGCTGGCATCCGTGGTTCCGACGCCAACTCGACGTTGGTGAACGGGCCCAGCTGGCTGTTCACCCGACCCACCGATACGAGACCGACGAGCACATGGTCCCCACCGGGTCGCTGACCAGTGTGGGTCCCCCACCGTGGAACGACTGTTTTGTCGGCTTGCGGCGACCACCTGTCATCACTTGGCCGGGGGCGTTGGAGCTGACCATCGAATCGACTCTTGACCACTGGGTAGTCTTCACCGAACCGGAACACGCGTTGTGCGTGGAACCCCAGAGCGGCCCGCCCAACGAATTCAACCTGTGGCCTCGGATGATTCAGCCCGGGCAACGGTTCCTGGCGTCGATGACGTTCAGCTGGCAGTCGGCCTAAGTCCGGTCCTTTGCCGTCTACAGACGGGCACAGCTTGTAGCCGCCACCGTTGCAGATTTCAGTGAATGGAACATCGCGCAGCAGCGCCAGTGCGTAGACCTCGGCCATCTCGGCGGCAAGCTCGCTTGAGCCCACCCGAGGTGCCGGAGCCATACCGACCGAGCCGGGGTCAGCACCCTCAAGGTCGTACACGTGGCCAGCGCGAGGGCTTTCCCAACCTCGCCACGTCACTTCCTCGCCTTCGGGCTTTGGTGAAGTTCGCAGGGTACTGCGGGCCGTGATCGGCTTCTTCACAGTTGGTTTCAGTCAATGCCGCCGGTCGCAAGCCGGGCGATCTCGGTGGCCAGGTCACGCTTTTGTTTCGCGGCCTTGGCCCGCTCCGACCCTCCGGGATCGGGCTTGCTGTATGGAAGTGCCATCTGTTTCCACGTTCAGCCCGAAGCTTGAGACAGGGCCGAGCTGAGCGTGTCGATCAGGTTGGCTTGTTCGCTGGCGATGTTGTCCAGCAGTTCGATGATCACCTCGGGTTGGTTGGCCCGCAGTTCTTCGAACGCGGCCCGGTCGATGACGGCCATCTCGATATCGGTGTCAGCCACCACGTCGGCGATTCGAGGTGTTCCCCGCAGGAATCCGATTTCGCCTATCCAGTTTGGGCCGCCTACTTTTCGCAAGCGGAAGCGCTGCCCAGGTATCGGCTCCTTCGTGGGCTTCCTCGTGGGTTCTTTTGCCGAGCCGGTTGCGTCGTCCAGCGGGGAGTACACCGACAGTGAGCCGCCGAGCACGTAAATCAGTTCATCCGCTTCGTCGCCTGCAGTTAAGAGGTTCCCTCCGGCGGGCACCGTGCGACGTTCGAATGCTGCGAGCAGTTCGGGGCGGATCGGCTCTTTCTTGGCGACCATGTTCTCGGAGCCTTCAAGCAGGCGTTGTTCGACGTCGGCCAGTGCCTCGTCCAGGTTTAGACGGCTGTTCAGCCCACTGGCGGTGACCGGGTCCGGGGCAGCGGTCAAGGTGACTGACAGGCCTTGACCGGTTAGATCGTCGATCAGGCGGTGAAGCAGGGTGAGTGCCGAGCCGTCGATTCCGGTGACGTGGCGGAAGTCCAAGATGACATGTTCGACCGGGCTTTGGCATCCGTCGATGACCCGGTCGCTCAATCCGGTTACCGAGCCGAAGAACAGAAAACCTTGGAGCTCGATCACTTTGGTTCGTTCGCCGTTGTCAAGCAGGGTCTCGAGTTCGGCGGAGGTGCGATCCACTTGGCTACGGGCCGTCGTGCCGGAGCGCCATCGTCGGATAGGGTCGACCCGGCTGTAGCGAACGATGAACACCCCACAGGCAATGATGATCCCGAGCAGGATGCCTTCCAGGACGCCGACGGCAACCATGCAACCGATGATCACCAGACTGATGACGGTGTCGACGACACCGGAGACACGGCGCATTTCCTGCACCCAGTCCATGATGAGGCTGACTCCAACGGCCACCAGGAGCGAGCCGACGACGAACCGCGGGGTGTAGCCGATGACTCTGGTTCCGACCAGGGCGAACACCACGATGATCGATCCGACGAGCGCCGGGGTTCGCTTCGTGGCAACGCCCATTCGGTGGGCTAGGGCGGTGAAACCGATGGCGTGATAGGAGGGTGCTGCTCCCAACACGGACTGGATGATGTTGGCTGCGCCGGTTACTTTCAGTTCTTGATTGAGGTCGGCTCGGTGTTTGGTGACCGTTTCCAGTCCGCTGACGTTGAGCATCAAAGCCAACGTGGCGACAGCGGCGACTGCTGCGAGGCCCGGTAGTTGGCCGATGATTTCGCTCCAGGGGGCTTCGGCCAATTCGGTTGGCGTGATAAGTGATAGTGAAGCCGGGTCGTTGAACGGGCCGACCAACCAGGACGCTTCTTCTACCGCTTGGACCGATGACGCCGCCAGCGTGACGAGGTAGAAGGCTGCGGGGGCGATCACGATGAGTCCGGGGACTGCACCGTCGGGCGCTTCCGGCCGGTTGCTGACCAGGTAGGCGGCCAATCCGAGCGCCACCCCGGGTAGCTAGTACGTAAGTTGGTCTCCGGCGAACAGCTCGGCTGGGTTGACTCCGTGACCGTCGGCGCTGATCATGACGCTGAGCCCGCCGAGGAATAGTAGGCATCCGGTGCCGGCCACGAAGGCGTTGATGACCACTGCGGGGATGAACCGGATGACTCCTCCCAGGGCGAACTGGCCGAGGATGAACATGAGTACGCCGGTTATCAGCGACGCCAGCCCGATGATGATAATCACGTGAGTGGCGGTTGTGATCGTTGCCGAGTCGGCTATCAGTTTGGCGGCTACGGCTACGAGCACGATGGTCGGGCCGTCCTGCACCGGGGAGATCGCTCCGGGGACGGTTCCGCGCAGCGCTATCAGGATGGTGGTGATGCCGGCACCCAGCAGGAAAACCGTGGTTCCTCGGGGTAGGCCGTCGGCTATTGTGCCGGAGAATACCAGTGCCGCCAGGGAGATGGTGAGGCCTGCCGAGGAGACAAGCAGGCTGACGGTTGCCAGCAGCTCCGCGGCCAAGGACGCGCCTGATTTTGCGTCCTCGGGTGTTTGCGCCATCGAGCTTGTCTACTCCAGGCGCACGGCAAAGGCAACTAGGGGACAGTCACCTGTAACGCACAGGACAAAGACCGCTACCTAGCGGTCTTTGTACTGCTGTCGCCTGGTTAGACGTTGATGCCGAGAGCTTCGTGGATTTGACCGCGTACATCGTCGCTGATGTTGAGTCGGCTGGCTAGGTCGTTCATGTAGCCGACTTCTTCTGCAGTGTCGACGTCGACTGCCAGTAGCGAGGCGACGTAGACGTCGTTGGCCATTCCGTCGGGTACGTCGGCGATGAGACCGTCGAGGTCCAGGGGCGATTCAAGCTCGGCCCGCAGGAAAGATTCGTCGTCGGCATCGAGTGGTCCGGCCCGATCAACGATGGCGTTAACTTCGGTTTCGTCGACGTGTCCGTCGGCTTTGGCTGCATTGCACATAGCCCGAATCAGCAGTTGGGCTTCGTCGTCGGCGATTTCAATGGTGCGTCCACCGCCGCCCGACTGCTCGCCGTTGTCGTCGTCGCCGCCGGTTAGTCCACCGAGTAGGCTACCAAGCCCGCCCAATCCGCCGGCTGCTCCGCCTGCGGCCCGTCCTGCCAACATGGAGCCAGCCATGCTGCCGATCATCCGCCCGGTTGATCCACCGAGGACGCCGCCAAGAGCGCGGCCTCCGAATGCACCGAGTAGCGATCCGATCATGCGTCCTGCGCTCATGTAGGCAGTGTCCTTCCTTAGAGATTTTGTCGCCCGGATACAGTTCCTTTCGGTCCTGCACCGCTCTTTATGACGCTTAGACCGCCTGAAAGGTCGCGACCGGAGCTCTTCCCGCTGGATCCGCTGCGGTTTCGATCTATCACCCCACCTATCACCCCCCTATCACCCCACCTATCACAAGGTGAAGAAGGCGATGGGCGCCAGCAAGCCGACGAAGATCAACAGGAATGTGCGGGCCGTGGTGGCGGTCTGACGCCAGGCGTCACGGTCGAGACGCACTAGTCGGGCTACGTGGCCAAGGTGACGGACGATCCAGGTGGCCCAAGCGGCGAATGCGGCCAACAGCAACAGTCCAACCACGACTCCAATCCTGCGGATGATTCCGAGCGGCCCGTCGATCAGGCCTGACAACCCCGGCACGGCCAGCGCATCACCTACCGCCGATCCGGCGTTCGAGTCGTCCAACCCGAAGAAGTCGGCTACGTCGTCCACAGCCGAAGCCAACCCTGAATCTTGGCCGACATCGGCGCCCGCGCACATGAACTCCGGCGCCGAGGCCTGGTCGACAATCAGGTAGTCACAGCTGAACTGATCGTTGAAGGCCGAACGCACCATCAGGAACGACAGCACCAGTGCCACCACCAACATCACCGCGCTGAAAGCAAACACGTTGTCCCACAACGACCGCAACGGCGACCTGGCGTCCTGACTGGCAGAGGTGATCATGGCCGCATCACAGCACGTCCACCCAACATAGGCAAGCACTCTAGGCATGGCGACCCCGCGGTTGCCGCCAGTCAGCTGTCCAACGAAACCCAGGCGCTAAGGCCATAGAGGGCCGCTCCCAAACCGAACACCAGCCACAGAGAGACAAACTCGGCCAGGCCACCCAACACCAGGCCACCACCAATCTCTCCGGCAGCCATGGCCTGGCTCTTGAACGACAGCGCCGTAGCCCGAACATCGGACTCGGCGTTGCGGTTTGTCCAGGCATCCATCACCGGCTCAATCGTCTCCCGCATAACGTCACGGGTGGCCCACCCGACGACGGCAACCGCCAACGGGCCGACAGCCATCAACAAAATCCCGGTGCCACCAATCAACGTCAGCGCCGCCACCGTACGCGCCGAGACGGCATCGGAATGCTCAAGATCGCGGCTGTTCAACCATGCGATCACAGGGATCGTGGCCAACGTCATGGCCAGCCAGGCCAAGCCAAACCACACCGCAGTCTCATCACCTGACACTGCCGGAGCCCCCAGGTCAACCAGGCGGACCAGATCCAGACGGTCCACCATCTCATCTGAAGCTGAGATCAGCACGGTGACCACCACGATGATTCCCAACACCCGACGGCTGCGCATCAAGGCTAAACCATCACGCCAAGTTGCCACCACCGAGGCCAGCCCCGTCGCGGTGTCCTCACCAGTGTCGCGGTCCCTCGCCCGAGTGAAATGGTCTTCCGGCATGATGGCGGCCAGAATTGCTCCGAAGGCCATCACCGAACCGCCAGCCACCATCATCACCGTCTCGATCGACGTATCGGAAAACGCCAACACGGGCACGGCCAACCCCAAGCCACAGGCCACACCGACCAGACGCCAGATGGCGTGGCGCAGCACCAGCCCCTCATTTTCAGCGGCCATCTCCTTGTCGGACTGACGCTCCGACCGTTCGCCAGCAGCTCGGCTGGCGCCACGCATCTCATCGGTCACCCAAGCCAGATCAGCGCCCGACTGAAACGTGTAACCCAACCCGAACAACGCCTGCCACACCAACAACAACAGCAAGCTAGGAACCAACGGTGTGGCAAAGGCCGCGAACCCCATCAACACCCACGAAATGACCTGCGACCACTTACGACTGAACGTGTCGGCCACCGCGCCGGTTGGCGATTCGGCCAACAAGACGGTGACTTCCAGCGCCGTGCCCAACAAAACCAGGCGAAACGGCGACAGTCCGAGGTCAACCACCCACCAGGCCAGGGCCGACAGCCCCCATGACGCGAACAACGCCCCTTGCACCCACCCGGTCAACAGGTAGATACGATCCGGGCGACGCAACGTCACTTCACTGGCTCAAATCAGCAGGGCCGGAGCCAAGCGACGCCAACCCGCCTGAACAGCAGCCGGATCATCGGCCAACACCTGCACACAAACATGGTCGGCGCCAGCGTCGTGATGCTCACGAACCCGCTCGGCCACCGCGCCCTCGTCGCCCCAAACCACGATGGCATCCACTAGACGATCCGTTGGACCGGAATCGGCATCGCCAATATCGTCATCGGAAAACCCCAGCCGTTTCAGGTTGTTGGCGTAGTTTGGCAGACTCAGATAGATCGCCATGTTCTTGCGAGCGGTGGCCCGAGCCGACTCGGCATTCGAATCGAGGACACACATTTGCTCAGGGGCAAGTAGCGGGCCGTCACCCAGAATCTCCCGGGACAAAGCCGTATGCTCAGGCGTGGTGAAATAGGGGTGGGCACCGGCCGACAGCTCGCCGGACAACGCCAACATCTTCGGACCCAATGCCGCCAACACAATATTGCCCGGCAGTTCACGAGGACCGACGCCACGAAAGCGAGAGTTCTCGATCATGAAGGTCAAGTAGTCCTTCATGTAGGAGTACGGCTTCGAGTAGTCGTGTTTGCGGACCCACTCGACAAGCGTGTGATGGCTCACACCCAAGCCAAGCAGGAACCGGGCCGGGAACGCCGCCTCCAACGATCGCAGCGTGTTAGCCATCGTCAACGGGTCGCGAGCATAGATGGAGGCAATACCGGTTGCCACCGGCATCCGGTCGCAAGCCGAAAGTAGTAGGGCTGCCATGACAAACGGATCGCGGCCCACCGTCTCAGGAATCCACAGTGCACCGAAGCCGAGCTCATCCAGCTCGACAGCCGCCTCCTGAGCCTCGGCAACCTCCAGAGCATCCAACACTCCAGTCCAGATGCCAACAGACCCAACATCAACGGTTAGATCCAGTCCAACTTGATCTGACACGGCTTCATCCGACAGAGCTTCATCCGACACAGCTTGATCCGACATTTCTGCTCCCCATCATGGTGGCCAGGGCTCCGCACAGTGGAGTCGAGGCGAGTGTAGGGGGTCGAGGGCGCAGCCGACTAGCCGATTGGCGCAGACGAGGCCAGCTCAGCGAACGAAGTTGACGCGATCTCCGCCAGCCCGCTTGGCGGCATACATGGCCTTGTCTGCCCGGTTGATCGCATCCTCCGGGGTCTCCCCCGCTTCGATCACCGCCGCCCCAATGGAGCAACGCAACAGCGACCGAGAATCCGAGACCGTAACCGGCACCCGCATAGCGGCCCGCAAATTCTCGGCCAACTGATCAAGGTCGCTAACGGCGATCGCGTCCGGCAACCAGACCACAAACTCGTCCCCGCCCCAACGGGCAACCGAAGTGCTGTCCGGCACCGTGCTCACCATGTGCTCGGCGGCGGCGACGATAGCTCGATCGCCAGCGGCGTGCCCCAACATATTGTTAACCCACGAAAAGTCATCAAGGTCAATCAACAACAAACCCGAATTGGTCAACGAAGAACAGCTCGACATGTCGCGGAGCAACCGACGCCGGTTCAACAGGCTGGTCAGCGGATCACGATCGGCGGCAAAACGAAGCTGCTCATCCAGACGCCGGCGGATAAGCATCATGCTCACCAGCTGCTCGACCGACCACAAGACCACGCACTCGTTGCGGTCCAACGGGCCAACCGTTGAGCGGAACCCCTCAATAAAGCCCAGCAGAGCGTCATCCTCATCAAGAGCGGCCACGGTTACCCGGCCCGGTATCTGATCGTCGGGCACACCCGGGGCGTATGAGTCCCCACCGGGAGCGAGGCGCGCCTCAACAGCGGCGGCGACATGAGGCGGAGGGACCAGAACGTGAACGAACTGGTTCTCATTCGCCACCGCTTCAGGTACGCCCGGCCGTTGAGTGGTAGTAGCCGTGCCATCAGGCTGAAGGGCCGTTATGGCCACCGTCATACCTTCAACATGGCGCTCGGTGAACTCGGCAATCCGATCCAAACTCTCGACCAGAGGGGCGGGGGCAACCAGCAACTGCATCATCCGGGCCAGCTCGTCGGCGAACACCTCAACCCGGGCCGAAAGGTTTGGTTCAAAGATCTGAATGACCACCGCCTCATCGTGAGCCGGCAGCTTCATGGCCCGTACCTCAAACAACTCGAACTCCCCTGGCCCGATTTGAAGCCGATACAGCGCCGGCAGCCTGATTCCCTCGAACGACAACGCCTCCAGCAAAGCGCCAGCGGCACGATCGACGTCGTCAGGGTGAATCATCGAGAGGGCGTTCATACCCATCAGTTCCGACTTCGTGTAGCCACTACGCTCGACCACCCGGGGGTCAACAGCGCGGACGGACAACGCCGAATCCACGGCGACAGCCCCGATGTAGTCGGTAGGTAAAGACGCCAACAATGTGGCCCATTCGGCCGAATCGGTCATCAGATCTACAATCGGACCTGAATCACCGCGCTTAAGTGGCAATTCGCAGTGGGACCGGCACTGCGTGGCTCTACGAGCGACTACCGGCCGTTCTTAGGTCGATACCGAGGTGGTTGATGGTGCTTCGGAGTCTTCACCGGGGTCGACGTCAGAGGCCTCTTGCCGGCGGCGCTCGACCCGCAAATTCTCAGCCACCAACACAATCAAGAACAACAAATCGATGGCCACCAGCACCCACACAGCAGCCCAATCACCAGTCAGCAGGCACAACAAAATGATGGCCGCCAACCCGATGATTCGTTCCCACGTGATGATCTGGAACGCTCGGTAGATAGCCATGCCGATACCGCCCAGAAACAAGGCGAAACCGGCGGCCAACATGACCCGGAACTCAATGTGCAAGGCATCAGCCGGATGGAGCAACGCTTCCTCCGCCGCCGCAGCGGCAACAATAATCCCGGCGATGATCGGCGCGTGAGCGTAGGTGTAGGCGTCCCGGCCAAAGCGGCCCCGTTCCGAACCTGAGTACTGCTCCGCCCGGTATTCCAACGCCGGTTGCACTCGGTCGAAGTACGACCACCACAACAACCCGGCCAACGCACCGGCCGCGATCAAACCAACCCTCGTGAACTGCGTCAACCCGCCGTCACCCAAGCCTCCGATGACCGAAATGCCGATGGCCACCACCACCTCACCAAGGGCGACAATCAAGATCAGTCCGTGTCGCTCGGAGAAATGACCCGAACGAAGAATCCAGTCGCCGCTACCAGCAGCAATCGTCGCCCCCAGGAAAATGGCCAGCGTCAACAGCCACAACGCAACCCGGGCCCCGCCATCGACCGTTCCCCCGATGACAAAAATGGCAATGGCGATCAGGTTCGGCCATGTCAACCTCAGCGCGCTCGTAAAGTACTCACTCTGGCGGTCGAACGACACCAGCTGCAGGACGGCCGCCATCAACATGATGACCGCACCGGACCCGGCGAACGTCAGGCCTCCCGCACCAAAGGCCGTCTCTACTGAAGCAGCCATGGGCACCGTCACCGCCGTGGCCACCAGGAAAACAAGCCTGACCAGCCGCCCGTTGCCCGAAATTGAATTGGCACTCCAGGTAAACAGCGACCAGGAGAACCAGATCAGCAGAAACAACAGACCGGCCTGGAAAGCACCGGTCCAATCGGGGTGATGAACCAGATGGGCAACCAACCTGGAGAATGCGAACACAAAGGCCAGGTCGAAAAACAGCTCGACCGGGTCAGCGGTGAAGTCCTCTTCCAGGTCGGGGACAGTGATGCCTCTCATGCCTTGAAAATATAGCGGGCGGCATCAACCACCAAGCCCAGTCATCACACCGAGACCTGGAACTGGCAGATTGTCGCCGTGGCTACGACCCGGACGCCACGTTTACGAAGTTCGACACGGCGCCGCTGATGGTCTCCAGCTGAGGTGCCGGGATTCGATGACGTCGAGCCAGGCGCTCGTTGTTGGTCGACACATACGTCTGGCCATCTTCCGCCTCCCACACCAGTATCTTCACGGGAAGGTCGATCCCGGCCGTGGCCGACTTCTGCATCAGGGGTGTACCCAAACGAGGGTTGCCGAACACCACCAATCGAGTCGGCCGAAGGTCAAGACCGACCGAAGCGGCGCCCGCCTGGTGATCGACCATAAGCGCAACGTTGGCCGGCGACGCCTCGATGGCCGCCAACAAGCGAGCCCAGGTGGTGTCAACATCAGCATTGGAAGGCACGGTGAACAAACCGGGCTTGTTGGCAAACCGCTCGACTCCGTAGGTGCCGTCGTCGCCATCAACCTCGGTTGCGGTCGCTGCGGAGGTCAGATTACGCAACGCTCCAGCGATGACATCAAGAGTAGCGACGTCACCCAGTTGATGTCGGGACTGCAAATAGGTGGTGTCGTTGAACCCGACCCAAACCCGGCCGACATCAGTAAACACCTGGATCTTCTGCGGCAAGTCGATGCCGACCGCCTGGTTGACCTGCATCAACGGGGTACCCAACTGAGGGTTGCCGAAAAACACCACCCGATTGTTGGCCAGTTCAAGTCCGGCCGAAGTAGCCGCCGCACCATGATCGACGGTGCCAATCACGTTGATATTGGGGTTTGCTTCCAGCACACCGATAAGGGCCGCCCATGTGGACTCGAAACCCTGGTCGCTTTCGACGATCACCATTCCTGGAACGTGAGGTGCATCAGCTCGCGAACTGGCACCGGCGGCCGATGACGGGCCAGCCGAAAGAACAAGAGCGGACACAAGAGTCAATGCCATCACGGTCGCCCGCAGGGGAAACGAGCGGTGGATGAAACCGGTGGAAACCGAAGAGCTCACGGCTGACTCCTTCAAGATGGTTGCTGCTGGTGGTAACGGTCAACGTAACACAGCTGTATTGGCGACGCCCGAGGTACCAACATCGACGGCTTCTGGCGAGGCTCCGGCCGGGCGGCCGTCAACGCTGCGTGCTACGTTCGAGGCGATGAGCGACGGGTACTACAACTTGGGCGACTACGGCCGTCAGGTGACGACCGAATCGGCGGAAGCTCAACGTTGGTTCGACCGGGGACTCAACTGGCTCTACGGCTTCAACCACGAAGAAGCAATTGCCTGTTTCGACCAAGTCATCGAAGCCGATTCATCATGCGCCATGGCCCACTGGGGTCGGGCCATCGCCCTCGGCCCGAACTACAACCTCACATGGGAAAAGATGGATGACCACGGCCGAGCCAACGCTCTGGCCGCCGCCTACGAAGCCACCGAGAACGCAACCACGCTGACCGCCACGACCAACCCTGATCTGACGCCGGCAGAGGTCAACCTCATCCACGCGTTGGCATCGCGCTACCCACAACGAGAGACTATCGACGACCAAGAACCGTGGAACCACGACTACGCCGATGCCATGCGCAAGGTGGCCTCCGCCCACCCCGACGACCTCGACGTACAAGCCGCCTTCGTCGACGCCATCTTGAACCTGACCCCCTGGCAAATGTGGGACCTACAAACGGGCCACGAGGCCGAAGGAGCCGGCACAGCCGAAGCCCGACAGGTCCTCGAATTGGCATTCACCCAAACCGATGAAGCCTGGGACCACCCCGGCCTGCTCCACTACTACGTCCACCTCATGGAAATGTCACCGTGGCCCGAGCTGGCGCTACGACACGGTGACCGGCTGCGGGAGATGATGCCGGACTCCGGACACCTCATCCACATGCCGACCCATATCGATGTGTTGTGCGGCAACTATCACGACGTCGTCCACTGGAATCAGAAGGCGGTCGAAGCCGACCGGCGGTGGCTGGCCGACAAAGGGCCCTACAACATCTACACCTTCTATAGGAACCACAACCACCACTTCGTGATCTACGGCGCAATGTTCGCCGGGCAGTACACCGCAGCCATGGCCGCCGCTCGGGAACTGATCGACACCACCCCTGAAGACTTTCTGCGGATCGAATCGCCTCCGGTGGCTGACGCCACCGAAGCGTTCATGGCCATGAGCTTGCACGTCCAGGTTCGCTTCGGTAAATGGACCGACATTATTGCTGAACCGTTGCCCGAAGACCGAGAGCTGTACTCCGCCACCACTGCCATGACTCTGTACGCCAAGACGTTGGCTCACTCGGCCCTCGGCCACATCCCCGAGGCCGAAGCCACGCGAGAGCAGTTCTTGGAGGCCAAAGCCAACGTGCCGGAAACCCGACGGATCCACAACAACGCCGTGGTCGACCTGCTGGAGGTGGGCGAAGCCATGATCGACGGCGAGTTGGCCTACCGTCAGGGCCAGTACCAAATCGCCTTCGCTCACCTCCGCCGAGCCGTCGAGCTAGAGGACGGTCTGGCCTACGACGAACCGTGGGGCTGGATGCAACCAACCCGACACGCCCTCGGAGCCCTGCTACTCGAACAGCAACGCTACGCCGAAGCCGAAGCCGTCTACCGGGCCGATCTGGGACTCGACACCACACTCAGCCGGGCCTGTCGACACCCCAACAATCTGTGGAGCCTGCACGGGCTATTGGAGTGCCTCAACCATCGGAACACGCAAGGCGAAGACGTGCCCGAAGCCACCATGATCTCGCAACAACTGGATGTGGCGTTGGCTCGATCTGAAGTGGACGTCAAGGCCTCGTGCTACTGCCACCAGGCTGCGTTAGCAGACCAGTAGAACGTTAGCCGCCAGGAAGCGGCTTGCCTAGTTTGAGACGTCGTAGCGGAACCAGCCGTTGCAATGCAACCACTCCGACCGCTTGAAGCCCTGGTCACACGACGTGCCGTCATAGCTACCTATCGACAACACCGACGGATCCTCAGACTCAAACCGCTGACCATCAACCTCAACAAAGTCGACAATCACGTTCTTGTCCTCACCGGTGGCCGTCGTACCGTTGTTATCGAACAAGACCCGCAACGACTCAACCGCGCCATCGGAAAAGGTAAACGGAAATGAGGCGTAGTCCCGCTGCAACAGGAACCGTTCGACCACAGAACCATTCACCTCAAGCTGAATGCTCTCCGAGCCCGTTACGCCTCGAGCCCGCACACCCAGCACGACAGGGCCGCCGCCTCCACCGCCACCGGAGCCATCGAGGTTGTAGTCAAACCAGCCGTTGCAGTGCAACCATTCCGACCGCTTGAAGCCCTGATCACACGACGTGCCGTCATAGCTGCCCAAGGACAGCACCGACGGATCCTCAGACTCAAACCGCTGACCATCAACCTCAACGAAGTCGATGATGACGTTTTTGTCCTCACCCTCAATGGTCGTCCCGTTGTTGTCGAACAACACGCGAACCGACTCGATGGTGCCACCGGCGAACCGGTACGGGAGCTGCTCGAAGTCACGACCCAGGGCGTATAGCTCAACCACAGAACCGTTCACTTCAAGCTTGATGCTTTCAGAGCCGGTTGTGCCCCGAGCCCGTAGGTTCACCAACACTTCAGCGCCGCCTCCGCCACCTCCATCTCCGCCGCCACCGCCAGAGCTGTCAACGTCAAAGTCAAACCAACCGTTGCAGTGCAACCACTCAGATTGCTTGTAGCCCTCGCCACAGCTGCCGCTCCAACTGCCCAACGACAACACCGACGGGTCCTCAGTCTCAAACCGAGTGCCACCAACCTCGACATAGTCGACGTTCACATTCTTATCGGCACCCAACGACGACGACCCGTCATTGTCAAACACCACCCGCAACGACTCAACCGTCTGACCGGAAAAGCTGTGCGACAACACTCCGAAACTCTGGCCGAGGCCGAAGGTCTCGACGACCACGCCGTTCACCTCAAGGTCTACCGATTCCTCACCAGTCGCTCCCCGGGCACGAACATTCAATACCATGCCGCCGCCACCGCCGCCACCGCCTCCGGAGTCACCGAGGTCGAATTCGAACCAGCCGTTGCACTGAAGCCACTCAGATTGCTTATAGCCCTCGCCACAGCTGCCGTTCCAACTACCCAACGACAACACCGACGGGTCCTCAGTCTCAAACCGAGTGCCACCAACCTCGACATAGTCGACGTTCACATTCTTATCGGCACCCAACGACGACGACCCGTCATTGTCAAACACCACCCGCAAAGAATTCAGTCCAGCACTCAGTCCGAAGACCGAGTACTCGGTGAGCTGAGTTGAAAGATTGAAGCGGGCGATCTGACTGCCATCGAGTTCGAGGGCAATCGTTTCCTCACCGGTCGTACCTCTGGCCCGCACCTTCACGACGTCACCAACGACAGACGGCGCGGCCGTGTACAGCAGCTTGTTCGGCGTCCCTCCCGAGATGCTCGACAAAACATTTGGTGTTGACGCCGAAAGAACAGCGTCATGCACCTGGGCCGGGGAGGCCCCCTGGTTCTGCGCCAGATAGAGCGCTGCCGCTCCGGTGACATGGGGCGCGGCCATCGAGGTGCCGCTACTCGGCACCGATCCCGAGTGATCGAACGCCGAAGCCGACCAAATGTCGACCCCTGGCGCATACAGGTCGACACAGGATCCGCTATTGCTGAACATGGCCTGGCGGTCATCCATTGTTGACGCCGCAACGGTCAACGCAGCAGGCACCGAGGCCGGCGTTTCGGCGCACGCCGGGCGAGCGAGATTTCCGGCAGCGACAACCGCCAGCACACCCGAATCGATCAGGTTCTGCGTGGCATCGGTAATGGCCGGGAACGAAGCGACCGGACCACCCAAGCTCATGTTGACCACCGAAGGGCCGTCGGCAACGCTCATGATCCAGTCGATACCGGCCACAAATGAGGCGGCGCCGCCAGTGGGGAGGCAGTCATCAAACACCTTCACGGCGTACAGGTTGGCGGCCGTGGCCACCCCCCAGTTCGATCCGGCTGCCGTGCCGGCGACGTGAGTCCCGTGTCCCTAACAGTCATCCCAGGCGTCGGGGCTGGAGGGATCGACTGCGTTGAAACCGCCGACGACTCAACCACTGAAGTCATGATGTTCAGCGTTGATGCCGGAATCGACAATATAGATGTCAACACCGGCGCCGGACTGGGCAAATCGAGCATCGCCGTCAAGAGGCAGCTGACGCTGATTGACCCGATCAAGCCCCCACCGTAGAGCGGGGTCGGCGTTCGACGAGTCGACAACCGGGAGGTTCAAAGAAAGAGAGATGTTCTGGGCGACGTAGTCAACCCTGGGGTCTTGAAGAATCAGGTCAAGCTGGCTTGGTGTCGCTTCCACCAGCATGCCGTTTAATGCCTGCTCGTAGGTGTCGACCACCTCAGCACCACCAGCTTCAAACGCCTCAAGGGACTGGCTTCGACTCAGCGCAGCGGTGTTGTTCTCCGGCTCATCTTTGAGAACGACGATGTAGCTGCCATCAATCCCGTTCTCATCGGCCAAGAAGAGTTCAGCCTCATCGGGGCCCTGGGCCACGGCCGCGCCGATGCCGAAAATCCCTAAAACGACCAGTACGGCGAGGCCGACAACGACCCCCAGACCCGACTTGAACACGTCCCGCCTCCAGTAGCGCTCTTATGTGCAAAAGCTAGCACGATGTCTAATCACTTTCATGGCGCATCATTGATCTCGACGTCAGCTCGACACAATCGATCCGGTGCCCTCTATCTGACCTGGCGCTCTGTATCTGACCTGGCGCTCTGTATTCGAGCCAGTGCCTTGCAATCAACCAGGCACCGAGTCGACAATGATGCGGTGAACAATCACCCAGCCCAGGGCGCCGGACTCCGAACAGGTCGGCCAGAACCGGAGGAACAGCCATGAAATCAGCCGTTCGAACAACTCGAGGCGCGGTGCTGACCGCCTCCCCCGGCCAGTGGGAGATCATGGACCTAGTACTGGAAGCACCCCGGCAAGACGAGCTGCTGGTGGAAATGCGCTACGCCGGACTCTGCCATTCCGACGATCACTATGCCAGTGGCGATACCCCAGTGGCGTCGCTGCCACTGGCCGGAGGCCACGAAGGCTCAGGCGTTGTCGTCGAGGTAGGACCGAACACCTCAGGCTGGGAACCGGGCGATCACGTGGCCCTGTCGTTCCTTCCGGTATGCGGCCGCTGCCAGTGGTGCTCAACCGGCCAACAGAACCTGTGTGACATGGGGCGCTATCTACGAGACGGTACCCGCTCGGACGGAACCTACCGGATGCACCTACCGGGCGACGCCGGACCAGTAGCCCAAATGTGCGGGCTAGCCACCTTCAGCCGTCACACGGTGGTCGACGTAGCCGCCGCCATCAAGATCGAACCAGAGTTTCGTCTCGACGCCGTCTGCCTCACCGGATGCGGAGTCGGCACCGGTTGGGGGTCAGCAGTCAACTCAGCCGAAGTCCAACCTGGCCACACGGTGATCGTCATGGGTCTAGGTGGTATTGGAGTCAACGCTGTGCAAGGTGCGCGCCACGCCGGAGCCAGCAATATTCTCGCCGTCGATCCCATCAGCCTGAAACGGGAAGTGGCATCCCAAGTAGGGGCGACCCACACTTTTGAGAACATGGGCGACGCCATCGCGTACGCCCAGTCGATCACCAACGGCCAAGGAGCAGACTCCGCCATCGTCTGCACCGGCGTCCTGACCACCGAAGACGTCAGGGCCGGGTTCGCCGCCGTTCGCAAAGCCGGAACAGTTGTGGTCACCGCTCTCGGCAAGGCCGAGACCGACGTCGCCGTCAACGCCCGGGAACTGACCCTTTATCAGAAGCGCATCCAGGGTTCGCTGTTCGGTGCGTCCAACCCGCTGGCCGACATTCCGCTGATGTTGGAGATGTACCAATCAGGCCAACTGCTCTTGGACGAGCTGATCACCGCCCGCTACCCGCTTGAAGAGATCAACCAGGGGTATCAGGACATGCATGACGGGAAGAACGTCCGTGGTGTCATCGAGTTCTGAACACGACGGGACGAGCGAGTCAACCGACTGGGACCGCGACTACCAAACGCCCCTGGCCGACAAAGACCTCGTGCAGATCCAAGCGTTCTGGACTCAATTCCTGAGCGAGACAAACCGAGACCTTGACCTGCCGGTGCCGGTCACATTCTGTTTCGGAGACACAAAAGAGCTGGCCAACGAACTGTTCGAACTAGTCCTTGCCGGAACCAAGCGTGCCACCGCTGGATCGGTGGCCGAGCACGAGGCCGACGGCGACCCGCTGCCCAAAGTCGGTGACCTCTCGATCATTATGGACGGCTCGATGCGACCCAGGTTGGTGATGGAAACCACCGACGTTCGGATAGGACCGCTGTCATCGGTCGACGATCAGTTCGCCTGGGACGAAGGCGAGGGCGACCGCAGTCGAGACTATTGGCTGAAAGCCCACCACTGGTACTTCAGCCGATCGTACGAACATCTTGGGCTCGACTTCCACGAACACATCGATGTCGCCTTCGAACGGTTCGAGGTGATCTACCAGGGTGGGGCCACCAACACTGACTAGCACAGCCACCCAGAGCTAGAGACATGACCCCTAGTGGTACACCGAGGGAGTGGGGATCGGCGCGCTTGAGGCATCCGCACCGACCCCCTACTGGCGCCGAGCAAAACGGACAAGCCCAGCATCCACGAAACGACCGCGATCGGGAACAGGTGGAAGCGTCCCGGCAGCGACCGTTAGTAGAAGAAGCGTTGCCGAGGCCAAAAACGTCACGGACCCAGCCGTCTCTTAGTAGCTTCTTGACCGTTTCTTCAACAACAGGCCAAACGCATCGAGGCGCTGCGCAGGGTTAGTCGATTCCGTGATCGAGGGCGTACCTAATCAGTTCGTTCTTCCGGTTTAGGCGAAGCTTCTTCAAAATGTTGCGCACGTGATTCTCAACCGTCTTCGGCGAAATGTACAACTGGTCGCCGATCTCGCCATAGGAATGTCCACGCGCCACAAGCTGCAACACCTCGCGCTCCCGATCGCTCAAACCGGAGCCGTCGGGAGCCTGCTGACGTATCCGCCGGAACTCAGTGAGAACCAGCGCAGCCAACGACGCCGAGAACACCGGCTCGCCGTTGGCCGCCTTCCACAGGGCCTGGCGCAGTTCATCAACACCAATCGACTTCAGCAGATAGCCATTGGCCCCGGCCGCCACCGCCTCCAACAAGTCAGACTCGGCCTCCGACACCGTTAACATAATCACGGTGAAGTCAGCGGCCACCGCTCTAGCAACGGCAACGCCACCACCGTCCGGCATCTGCAAGTCGGTAAGAACCAGGTCGGGCTTGGTGCGCTTGATGACGTCAACCGCCTCGGAGGCGTTGGCCGCCTCTCCGACCACATGAAAGTTGGAGCCGAGATCCCGCTTCAATCCATTGCGCCAGATCTCGTGATCGTCGGCCACCACCACCCGAACCTTCGAACCCTTACCTGACGTGGACGCCGAGTCCTGGGAGTCGTCCGACTCCACTGACTCGGCCTCATCTGAAGATTCATTCACAGCCACAACAAGATCTCCGTTCCACGACCGGCTCCACCTAGTACTTCGACCGTACCGCCGACGTCGTTGACCCGTCCCTTGATCGACCGGGACAAACCAATCCCCTCCGCTGCCGCCTCAACATCGAAACCAGAGCCGTTGTCCTTCACCGAAATGAACACCGACGGAGGCTGCGAGCCATTGTCCAACTGCCCGATGTGATCATCGGCCGGCTCGGCAAACACGGTGACCCGTTCCGCCCCGCCGTGTATGGCGGCGTTGGTCAACGCCTCCCCCACCGCTCCAGACGCCGCCTCCAACCGGGCAGGGGGTAGGTCGGGACAGTCAGGTGCGACCAGGACTGTTACCGCGAACCGACCTTCGTGTCCGTACCGTCGTTCCGCCTGGGAGGCAGCTACGCGAAGAGCGGGCTCCACCGGGCGAGGGGACCGATCACCCTCAGCGGCCGCCTCATCTTTGCTAGCGGCGACAGCCAATCGGTTGTCGGACAAGTACAGGCGAAGGGCACTCTCCTGCTCTCGGGCCAGCGACGCCAACTCCCGGTCATCTGATCGACGTTGAACCACCGCCAATGTCTGCAACACACCGTCGTGAAGCTGGCGGGCAACCTCTTCGCGCGCTCGTGCCACCGAAATCAACTGTTCAGCCCTACGCAGGCGATCAGTCAATGGACCGGCCAACCCACCAACCAGCATCCACAGACCAACCTTGGAGATGGCGGTTGGCAGATCGGCGGGAACATCAAAGCGATCAAGGAGGAACACTTCGGCGAACAAGCTGGCACTGCCGACAACCGCCGCCACCGCCAGAGCGATCTGCCCACCGCGGGCGATACCGACCGCGGCAATACCGGCCGCCGGCCATGCCCACGGAAGCGACTGAGCCCTCTCCGGTAGATACACCAGGCCATCACCGAGCAGGAGAACGACAGCCACGGCCACCTCGGCGAGCACTACACCGGGCGCCGACAATCGCTCCGGTCGCGACCTGCCGGTCAGGTGAAGAGAAGCGGTGACAGCTGTTGCCACCGCCAACAAACCTGCGGCGGCAACCGGTCTAATCAAGTGCTCCCGACTCAGAGCCAGACCGACCCAGGCCACAGTCAATGTCGCCCACCTAAAAAGCGACAGGGCTCGCATTAGAGACGTGATCAACACCTGCTCGGCCACGGGACGTGGATCCGCTTGATCGGGCAAAGGCATAGGTCAACTCTGCCACAGCACAACGGACACCGGTGGCCACATCGAACAGGCCAACTCGTCGGAGCGCTTCAACCAAGTAGACGGAACTCCGGGCTGAACGGCATCTGGTCATGGGCCGAGCGGCCTAGACCTCCGCTGGGGACTCGTCACTGATAGCTCAATCGTTCGTCTCAGCCAGCCGATGCGGTAGGTAGCGGCCACGAAAAGTGACCAACGCAGATCATCACGTGATGCAGACGACGCGAGGACCAACCGGACCAGCCAGCTCGGCGCCCCACAAAGGCCGAAAGCGAGGCGGCGCAACCAGCTCCTTGACGCGCCTGTACACCCTGGTCTTCGTCACTGCCGGGCCGCTCTACCTTCTATGGCGAGCAACAGGCGTTGGAACCGGATGGCAATTGGCCTTGAGCGTGCCGTTCCTCTCAATAGAGACATGGGCCTGGTTGCAAATCATCTGCCTACGGCACCAGGTCTCACCCGGGCGGTTGACCGACGGGCGAGGGCGACCGAACAACAACTCCGACCAGGACCCGGCAAGCGACACAGGCGACCGGGTCGACGGCCCGACCGACGTCGACGCTCCTGACTTCGATGTGGTTGTAGCCGCTGGGTCTCTCTCCACTCCGGCCGACATTGAACGTACCCTGATCGGCCTCGCCGCCGCCGAAACCAGACCGGTGACCGTGGCGTCGACCCGACACGATGTGGCAGCGAACTTGCCGGCCCAGCTAACTGATCAACTTTCCGACCTCCGCTTCGCCCCACTGAACACTGAGAACCAAGCGGCTGACGCGCTGGCACTGGTCCTTCACAACTCGCAAGCCGACTGGGTTCTGTGGCTAGACGCCGGACAGGTGCCGATGCCGAATCTGGCCGAGGCGGTCGCCCCGCATCTGAGCAATGAGCGAACGGCAGTGTGCCAGATCGCAACAGGGCTGCTTAACCCCGAGTCTCTCGTCCAAGTCGGTCGCGACGGCGACGAGGAAGCCCTGGAACATGAACTAATCGGGGACGCAATGGCCCAGCGGGGCCGCGCCCCATGGCACGGACCTGGATCGTTGATACGGAAAGGCGCTGTTCCAGCCGCCGCCAGCCTCGACGACCCTCAGGCCTTCGACGTCAGCTGGTGCGCCATCGAACTTCAACGCAACGGCTGGGAGATCGCCTACGAAAGCACCCCTCTCATTCGCGTACCGGCCGCTGACTCTCTTCGCCCATACCTGTCGCGACGGCGAGACAGAAGTTTGGCCATTCTGGAGCAACTCGGGTACGCCTTCTCGTTGCCCAACGTTCCCTGGGCCGTTCGTCGAACAGCGATGGCCCGTGCAGTGTCGGTTACCCACGGCCTACGCCAGCTGGCAATGGTGGCGGTTCTCATCGGTTCGCTGCTGTCAGGCAGACTGCCTTTCGCCCAGTCCTCCGGCACGACGTTGGCCCTCATGGCCGGCTACACCGGGGCGGCCATGCTGGCCCGGCGCTCGCTGTCGGGCACTTCCATGGCCTTGGGAGACTGGGTGCGCCACGGCTGGCGCACGCTCGGAGCCGATCTCGCCGCTCTCGTACCCAGGCTGGCACGCCCCATCGAGCTGCGCCGACGCCGTGGACAATCGAAAGACTCAGCCGTTCAGCTGGGGCTATCGGGCCGACTCCAGCTACCGATTATGGCCTTCGGGCTCCTACAAGTAGCACTGGCAATTAGAGCCTTCAGCGTTATCCAGCCGATGTCGCTTTCCCCAATGGGTCGAGGCGAGAGCCTCCTGGCGATCATGGCGACCACCATCATTACCGTTCAGCTGATCGACGTACTCGGCGGTATTACCAGGCCGAGGGGGCGACGCCGAAGCGTACGCCTCCCACTAAAGTCCGACATCACCGTCGGCAATATCTGGGGCCAGACGCTTGACGTCACCCCCTTTGGCGTCGGTGCCATCATCGAAGCGGCCCCGCCGATCGGAACTACCACCTCGGCCAGGTTCGCCCTGAACGACGTCGACGGAGCCGAGCGGGTGGTCACGGTGGAAGGGACCGTCCGGTCCGCCACTCATCATCGATCGGGACTGGTCAGAGTCGGCCTGGAGTTCACGTCCATGGATGACGCCGACCGCCTAGCCCTCACCCACTTCTGCGCCCTCGGCGTGGCCGGACCCGGGCGGTCCGCTACCGCCGCGGCCGAAAACCCCGGCCGCCTACCGATGGAGCGGAGTACCGGAGACCTGGTTCTGGTTCGAAGTCTGGCGGTGGCGTCTGTCCTGTCAGCCGTCGGCACGTTGTTCGTCGGGCCAGCTGCCGATCCTGTGGTTGCCGCTGACAACGGCGTCACCGCTATCCCTGACAGCTTCGCCGTCACCTGGCCTCAACCAGCCGCAGGAACCTCCAACTCGGGTACCAACCTTTCCAATGAGCTGACCGTACGGCTCCACACCGACGACTGGTCCGAAGCGCTCGAGCCAACCGACGTTGAAACCTTCTCACGGCCACGCGGACCGAGCTCGTGGCCGGGCCCCGTCCATCTGGCTGTAACGGTGGGCCCCGATCGTTTCGTCCTCCTAGTCCAAGAGACCACAGCAGAGATAGAACTGGCGGCACTCGTCGTAGACGATGAGGTGGTAGTCGTTGAACTGGTCGGCCCGGGCGGAGTCCGCTTCGACGGCAGTGACGGACAAGGTCTGGTCCCCGGCCGCTATTCGATTCGCAGCCAAGACATCGGCGGTACGACGATGTTGACAAAGCTGGCCGTCGACCAAGGCGAGACCATTCACGTCGGACCAACCGGCGCAACCATCGACGGGCGGCAACCATGATCGCCAGGCAACACGATGAAGACGACGGCAACAGTGCCTGGCTTCAGATCCTCGGCCTGATCGTGCTTGTTTCGGCCGGGGCGCTGGTCTTCAGCGGCATCCGCACCAGTCAAGCCGAGGTGATGGCCTCCACATCATCTCAGGGTCTATTCTCCGCCGGCTCAGTCGAACTTGAACAGGCCGGGCAGTCCATCGAACTCCTCTTCGACGAGGAAGAACTGTTCCCCGGTTCCCAGGTCGACGCCTGCGTCGAGATCATCTACCGAGGATCGATACCGGCAGAGGTTCGGCTACACGGTCAATCGGCTGGCGGCACCGGACTTGACGACTACATGCAATTCACGGTCTGGACCACCGACCGGCCGTGCCCGGCCTCGGGCTCACTCGGCGGCGGACTCCTCCAGCAAGAACCCCTTTTCGGCGATCGTCTCAGCACCCTTTGGCGACAGCACGGAGGCTACGACCAGGGGATCTCACTGGCCACACTGGCAACTGGCGAGCAGATCACCCTGGCGGCCCGGGCCAGACTTGAAGACAACGAGGACGCAGCCGGTCTCTACGCTGACTTCGTCCTGGTGGTGGAAGGACGGCCGTGAGCAGCGAAGCCGTCTCCGTTGACGCCAATCATGTCGAGCTGCAATCGGCCACCGACTCGTCCGAGGTTCATGGCACCCGAACATCAATCGGCTCGCGCCTGAAGACTGCTCGGGGCGCGCTTGGTCCGGCAGTCGCCCTGATCTCGGGGATATACATCTATCTTCTTGGGCTGCTGGCGATGTGGGTCATCCTGGTGGCCGGTGCTGCCGGGTGGAGCCCAGTCGTCATCACCAGTGGCTCAATGTCTCCCGGCCTGCGGGTCGGCGATGTCATCATGACCGAGGCTCACACCGATGAACTCGTGGGGCAGCGATCGATTGTCACCTTTGAGCGGGGCGATCAGGTCATCACTCATCGGGTCTTCGAAGTTCAGGTCTCCGATCAGGTCTACATCACCAAAGGCGACGCCAACCCGACTCCCGACACCGACCCCGTACCAGCCGAATCAGTCATAGGGGTCGGCCGCCTGGTGGTACCGGTCATTGGTCTACCTATTGTGTGGCTCATCACAGGCCAGCTGATTCCTCTCGGCGCCATGGCCATCCTTTCGATGGCAGCAATCGCCATCACAATCCGTCAGTCCCGCACCAGTCGAGGTGGCTTCCGGGCAATGCTGACCGAGCAATCATCGGTTGTAGCCGACCAGGCTGTTCGCCGAGTCCGGCTGCTTATTGCCGTCATGATCGGCAGCCAGTTCCTCATCGACGGGAGCCGCTTCGTCATCGAAGGCATAAGCCTCACGCCCGCTCGACTTCTTCTGATCTCGCTGATATGGCTGGCCGTCACCAACCTCTTCTCAGTTCGGTTCCCGATCGAAAGCTACGGTTGGGGCGTTGCCGCCGCCCAGCTCATCGCCGACACCGTACTAGTCGTCTTTATGACCACGGCAACCGGTGGCGCCGGCATCGGCTGGGTGCTGACCGCCGTTCCCATCGTCGAAGCAGCCGTCCGATTCCGCCTTGCCGGAGCGCTGGTCCACTGGATGTTGATGGCTGTTCTGGCCATCCTCGGGCGCCTCTGGATTCTCGATCGAGTTACCGCAACCACAGCCGACACCATCGACGAACTCGAACAGCTACTCGACCAGATGAGCGTGCTGCTGTTGGTCGTGGTGCCCGGAGCGTTCCTGGCCGAGCAATTATTGGGCGACGTGCTGCTACAACGGCGAGCCACCTCAAACGCCGAGAACCGAGGTCGGCTGCTGGAGAACGTGGCCGAAGTAGGACACGAAGTCACCAAAATCGGTTCTGCACTGTTCGAGACCTTAACCACCTCGGCACTGGACCTCGGCTTCGATTCAGTCGACGTTTGGGCCCGGTCATCCAGCGACACATGGTCACCGCTCGGCGCCGGCCAGCGCAACGGCACCCCAGCGCTTCCTCATCCCGGCCTGGCGGCAAGTGGCCTGCGCACGCAGGACCTCGTGTACAACGATGTCCTGGTCGACCCGGCTGACCCGGACCAGGCCGAACGCCAAGCGCTGAACGACACTGGACTCGGCTACCTGGTCAGAATCACAATCGACGCCGGTGACACCCTGGTCGCCCTCCGCGGAGCCGGAGTCGAGCCGGTGGAGCGCAGCGCGGTGGAAGCACTACGACTGCTTTGTGGTCAGGCCACCGTCGCCATGCACAACAAGGGACTGGTCGGCGAGCTCCAAGAACTCCACTCGCAAATGGAACATCAGGCGCTGCACGATGCCTTGACCGGCCTTCCAAACCGACCGGCCTTCCTCAAGACGCTGGAGGAACGCTTGGCCGCTGCGGCACTGGGAGCGGTCGAGCCGGGTATGACCCCGACGGTCCTCTTCCTGGACCTCAACGGCTTCAAATCGGTCAACGACAGGCTTGGCCACGACGCTGGCGACAAGCTCCTTCAAGTGGTGTCCGATCGTTTGGTGACCGCAGTGGGCGACAACGGAACAGTCGCCCGCCTTGGTGGAGACGAGTTCACTGTGCTGCTTCCGGCTTCCGACGGTCGAATGGCCGAAGAAGTCGCCGACCGAATTCACGACTCTCTAGCCTACGACATTGATCTGAGCCAGGGCCCGGTTCGCGTAGGAGCCAGCATCGGAGTCGCCCATCACCGAACCGGTGTGCCCGCCGACGAGCTACTTCGACGGGCCGACACCGCCATGTACCGGGCTAAGGAGGCCAAGAGCAGCGGACGTCCGTTGGCTTTCTATCACCGTGACCTCGACGAGGCTGAGACCCTCCAGACCAAGCTGGAGGTCGACTTGAAGTCGGCACTAGTCGCCGACGGCCTGACCTTGGTCTTTCAACCCCTCGTGTCGGTCCTCCACCGGCGAGTTGCCGGCGCCGAGGTACTTCTTCGGTGGAACCACCCCGAACGCGGCAATCTGCAGCCGTCGTCCATCTTCGACACAGCCGAGCAAGCGGGCCTTATCGGTGAGCTCAACCGCTGGATTCTGACCAAGTCCCTGAAAGAGATGGCACGATTCCCGCTGGACGATCGACCGTTCACGCTGGCGGTAAACGTATCGCCGGCCGAGCTCGCCTGTGAAGAGCTGATGCCAAATATTCGCCAAGCGCTTGACATGTCCGGCGTCAACCCCGAGCACCTGGTGGTCGAACTCAGCGAACGGATCGTGGCCTCAGGTCGGGACCTGGACATGGTCGCCAGTGCCTTGACCGACATGGGGGTCGCCCTGTCGCTCGACGATTTCGGAGAAGGCAAGACTTCGCTCGGTCACCTCCGAGACCTTCCGATCAAACAACTCAAGCTGGACAGCCTTTTGGTTCAGCAGGCCGTCGACAGCGAGACCGACCGCGTCATCTTGAACTCGATCGTCAATCTAGGTCACGACCTCGGATTCGAAGTTGTGGCCGAAGGCGTGGAAACCGACGACCACATGGCTGCAGCCGTTGAAGCCGGCTCCGACCTTGTTCAGGGCTTCGGGTTATACCGTCCGATGTCGGCCAAAGACCTCAGCCAACTCCTGGTACCCGAAGCAGACCTGCACCGTCGACGACGGCCGGCCGCTGACGGTCCAATCCCCAATCGACGGTCGACGGACCAGCCGACAAGCCTTGACCCATTCGGCTCGGCCTTCAGCTCAGCCGACAGAGAATCCGGTAAATCCAGTGACTTCAGTGACTCGGGTCCGTGGCCCGCAATCGAACAGCCGCAAGACAAGCGAGACCACCTGGTCAACTCCAGTCCACACCGGCCAATGCCCTCGGTCGACTTGGTAGAGGAGGCGGCATGGCCCGACCGCTGACCACCGAAGATCTGGCCGGCCACACGGACGACGGTGACACCGAACGGGCATGGGTCTCAATGGGCACGGCGCGTGCATTCGCCGCAGCCATGTCGGTGCTGATCATCGCCACCGTCGTAGTCAACCGCTCCACCAACGCCCTGGAAACCGACGGTGCAGTCTCCGCTTCAGAAGTAGCGTCGGGAACCATCGAGCTGAGCGACGACGACAACGGCCGATCACTGTTCAACCTGGCCGACATGGCGCCCGGGCGCACCAGTTCGGAGTGCATCACCATCACCTACGACGGATCGATCCTCCCGGTCGACCTCACCCTGCAGGCCGAAATCGACGGCGACCTCGGGCCCTACTTGGACGTCGCCATCGACCAGGGCACGTCAGGTGGGTTCGACCAATGCGACGACTTCCAATCCGAAGCACCGGTATTCCGAGGGACTCTGGCCGAACTCTCAGACCAAGGACGTCAATCGGTGGAACGAATACTCAACCAGGGCGAACGACGGGTCTATCGGTTCCAGTTCACCCTTCAGGACCGCCAAGAAGCTCTCGGCCGGGTTGCTTCGGTCGGTTTCATCTGGGAGGTAAAGCCCTCATGAGTAGCAGCTCCTACAACAAGACCGATGACAAAGATCTGAAGACGCCGATCATGGTGGTCGTCGTGGCCTTAGTGCTGGCTCTACCCGGAGCAATCGCCATGATGTCTACTCGGTCGGGCGCCAACTTCGCCGATGCCGAACAATTCACCGGCAATCGCCTCGGAGCGGGATCCGTTGACATTGGCCTCGACATCGCCGGTGGCGAAGGCAACGGTGGACCGGTCGACGGAACCACCCAGTCACTCAACGATCCCGACGCCGTCGCCGGTCAACAATCGTCAAGCGATTCTCAGCTGTTCTCGGCCACCAACCTCGCTCCCGGCGACGTGGCCACCGGGTCTCTTGCCGTCAACAACGCAGGCTCACTGCCCCTTAACTTCTGGGTGGTGGCCGCCGCTGTCTCATCTTCGGCCACGCTCGATGACTGGCTCCTGTTTGACGGCTGGCGATCCACCAACTGTGCCTCTCCGTCAAGTCCCGGCACCCTCGACACCACAAATGTGGTTCTGTCACCGAACTTCATACCGATGATCGGCCGACCGCCGACACCAGGACAACCACCGCCCACGGACGGATCAGTCCTCACCCTTCAGCCTGGGGAGTCCGTCAACGTCTGCTTGGCCGCCCGCCTTCCGTTGGCCGCCACCAACGAAGTTCAGTCATCGGTGGTCGACGTTGAGCTGATCGTCAACGCACAGCAGGCATTCCCACCGGGGACCGAGGAGACGGAATAGTGACAGCCACGGTCAAGAACGCCCCCCCATCGAAACGTTCATCGATGACGATCCGACGCCTAGTCACCGGTCTCGTGGTAGCACTGTCGACAATGGCTCTGGCCGCAGTGGTCGTGGTCGTCGTGGGCTTGGTGTTGGGCTACCGGCCAGTGGTGATCCTCACCGGATCAATGGGTGAGACCGCACCCCCTCGCAGCCTGATCATCGCCGAGCCGCGAGACGGTGACATCGTAGACGTCGGCGACATCGTAGTTATGCGTCGACCCGAACAGCCGCTCATCACCCACCGCGTAATCGAAGTCGAAGCCAACGGAGACTACCGCTTCGCCATCACCCAAGGAGACGCCAACGAAGCACCCGACGCTGCGCCCTATCCGCTGCGAGGCGAGCAACTGGTAGCCCGATGGATCCAACCCCGGCTCGGCCACTGGGCCCTCACCGTATTCCAGCCAGGTCCGGCGCTGGCCGTTGTGGCGTTGGCCACGCTGGTCATCGCCGTTCAAGCACTGCGCTGGATCTGGGTTCGTCCGACAGCCACGAAGGCCAAGACACAACAGGGCGGGCAACAGCGTCACGGCAACTCGCGGCCGGCGGCCAAACCTCGCCGCCGGAAGCGGGCCATGGCGCTGGCCGCGGCTCCGTTGGCAACCGTCTTCGGACTTGGTGTCGCCTGGGCCTTCTTCACCGCCAGCGACCCGGTACCCGGAAACACGTTTGGGACGGCCGAATGCTTCGACGCCCGTTTGGGTTCAGTTCAAAACGGCGAGACTATTCACGCCGTCAACGGCACAGTCACCGTGCCCATCACCACCGTCGACCCGACCAAATCGTTTGTTATGTCGTCGATTCGAAGCGCATCCAACAACCCACCCGACTCAACAGCCGTCGTCCGGCTGGCCGCCGATGGCTCAGCGGTCGAACTAGAGCGAGCAACCGACGCGGCGGGCCCCCCTCCGATCGTGGTGGCCTGGTCAGTCGTCAGTTACGACTGCGGAGTCACCGTGCAGCGAGGCACATCACCAGGTAGCGGGTCGCCCACGATGTCGGTGCCCATCACCGCCGTGAATCCCGCCGCCAGTTTTGCCACGGTGACCACGCCAGCACTGACTGCCAACACCGAGTTCAGTGACGACGACCTGTACCGGGCCCACCTGGGCGACGGCACAGCGGTGTCCATTGAATCGGCCAGCGCGTTGACCGTCGGACGCAGTTTTCACTGGCAGGTGATCAGCTTTGACGATCCGGCCGACGTCACCGTCCAGAACGTCAACGTCAACTTGGCGGTCGGCGTACTCAACGCCACTACGCCACTGCCCAGCCCGGTGGCGGTAAACAACACCTTCTTGTTGACCGGTGTCACCTCCGACTCCACTGGCATCGACATCGGCGAGCGGATGGTACGGACCCGATTGCTCGACGGCGACAACCTCGAAGTGACCCGCCTCGTCGGGACCGGTGCGGTGGATCTGTCCATCCAAGTCGTCAGCCTCAACGACGGAACCACCGTGCACCACGGTGTCGTGGACTTCGCACCGGGTGAAACACTTCAACCCATAACCGTGGACCCCTTTGACCCGAGCCGGTCAACCGCCATCTCCACCGTTGCCGTGCCCGGGCCGACAGCCGGAGGCCAGACCGACCTTGTCGCCGACGACGTGGTCGGTGAAGGAACAGCCACCTTCGTGATCGCCGACGGCACCACCGTGAACGTCGAGCGAGCGGTCAGCGTCTCCAACGCCTCGTTCGCCTGGCAGGTAATCGAATGGGCCGGACCAACCTGGGTCGATCCCGCCTACCGCTACCGACAACGTATCGACGTTGAAGCCGGTCCGACAGCAGCGCCCGGCGGTTACACCGTGCCGGTTGAAATCGACCATCAGGCCCTGGTCGACATCGGAGCCTCGCTACCCGACGGCACTGACGTACGACTCATGCGCTGGGATGGCACGATGTGGGTGGAACTTGATCGCATCCTGGACGACGGTTCGAGCTGGAACACGACAACGACAACGCTGTTGTTCCAAACCGACACGGCAATCGATCCCGGCGAGATCTCCAACTACTGGCTGTACTTCGGCAACGACACCCCGCCGCCGGTGTTAGAGGATCCCGAAAACGTCTTTCTGCTGACCGAGGACTTCGAGACCGGAACGCTCGGCGACTTCGAGGATCGTACGGCCGGAACGCTGTGGTATAGCGCCGACCCCTGGACCCAGCGCATCCCCATCACCATCGGGCCAGGCCAGGTGGTAGGTACCGTCGATGACTTCCCTGTGTTGGTGTCGGTGACCGAGGCCGCTCTGGCCTCCGGCGCACAGGCCGATGGGTCCGACATCCGATTCACAGCTGACGACGGCACCACCACACTCGACCACGAGATCGAGTCGTTCGACGCCGCCACCGGATCGCTCGAAGCCTGGGTAAAGCTACCGCTGATGGACGACCAAGCCGGCGCCTCTCTCTACCTACTGTTCGGTGCAGCCAACGCCCCCGATCAACAAAACATCCGGGACACATGGCCGTCTTCATTGGCATCGGTCTGGCACTTGAGTACCGACCCCGCCGGGCCTGGTCCACAGTTGGACGACTCGACCATAAACAACAACGACGGGCTCAACGCTGGCTCGATGACCGGAGGAAATCTGGTCGCCGGCCAAATCGGGAACGCCGTCGACTTCGACGGGATCGACGACCGCCTGACCTCAGCCCCCATCGACCTAGACGACCGATCTGCCATTACCGCTTCTGCCTGGGCCCGACCCGACGCTTTGGTCGAAGGTGTCGTCCTATCCACCCGGCCAAGCGGAGTGACGGCCTTCGAGCTGGCTACTACGGCAACCGGCCAGGCGGCAGTAACAATAAACAGCACCACCGACGGGCCAGTCACGTTGACCGGTGGGACCGTGACCGCTGGAAGCTGGCATCACCTAGCCTCGACATGGGACGGCTCGACGCTACGGCTCTATCTCAACGGAGCGGAGGCGGCCCAACAAGCGGTCGGTGGCAGCCTCGTCGCCCCAGCAGCGCCAGTCACGCTCGGCGCCGCCGCCGATGGGGCCGACCAATTTGACGGACTCATCGACGAAGCCCGCCTCGGCTACACGACCAGATCAGCAGACTGGATCGCCAATCAGTATGCGAACCAGGCCAACCCGGCCACTTTCGCCTCCTTAGGGCCCATCGAAAGCGGCAGCTGGTTTGATGTCGGCCCCTGGGCCTACCGCAAACCAGTGGTCATCGAAGCAGGACAAGTCTCGAACGACTTTACTGACTTCGTCTTCTACCTGGAGATCGACGACGCTGACATTGCGGCCGGAGCACAGGCCACCGGTGCCGACCTCGTCGTCACCGCCGCCGATGGTGTCACCCGGTTGGACCACGTCACCGAAACCTACGACGGTGGATCGGGCGCCATTCGAGCATGGGTCCGAATTCCCACCCTGGCAGCCACCTCCGAGACCCCCATGTTCGTCTACTACGGCAATGCCACCGCCGTCGACCAACAGGACCCAGAGGCAACGTTCGGCCCCAACGCCGACCTCCAGTTCCTCGGGCTGCCCTCATAAGTACTGGCAAGGCACCTGTATTGCTCGCAGCCGTGGGCCGTAGGGCTCGCTGCAGCCAGTCCGTACGGCTCAGGAACAACAAGCAACATCCCCCTACAAGTTGAGCTGGTCCCCTGACAGGCCGAAGACAACTAGGAGAGCCCCCACAGGAGCAGCCACCCATGAGCGAGCACACCATCCCACCATCATTGAAACCACCCCAAGGCGGCAACGTCGACGAGAGTCACGACGACGATGACAATCGTCGGGGCGGGTTCACCACCAGGCTGCTGGCCAGCCTGGCCGTGCTCGCTCTGGCAGGCGGTGTCTTTACCGTCTCCTCGCTGGCGTTGTTCACCGACCAGGAGTCCGTGACCGGCAACGCCTTCTCCACCGGGTCCATCGACCTCGTGGCCACACCGGCAACCGTGGCTATAACCGATCTCAACATGTTGCCCGGCGACCAGGTGACCGCTCCGCTCACCGTCTCCAACAGCGGCACCCTCGAGTTCCGCTACTCGATGACCTCAACCACGGACGAGGACACGCTGGCCTCCAACCTGGTTATGACGGTCAAGTCCGATGTGACCACCTGCACCGACGCAACCTGGCAAGCCGACGGTGTCGTCTTGTACTCCGGCGTCCTGGGATCGACCACCACCGCCAACGTCATGGGTAGCGTGGCGACCGGCTCCCAAGCCGGTGACCGCGTGCTGGCCTCGGCGGCAGCGGAAGAACTGTGCTTCAACGTGAGCTTGCCGGCTGCAGCCAACAACTCGGTGGCCGGACTGGCTTCCACCGCAATCTTCACATTCGACGCCGAACAGACTGCCAACAACCCGTAACGGGAAACTATGTCAGGGTCGATGCCTACCAATCGCCGTCATAGGACGAGCGACTCCGGCCGACGCGGGCTAACACACTCCGGACGGCGGCCATGGCTACGGCGGGTGGCCGTGGTCGCCGCCGTGACCGTCGGCGCCGCGCTGGTACCTTCGTGGTATCCGCAGGCGTCGGCCCAAATCGATGTCCAGAACACCGGGCGAGACAAATCCACACAAGAGAGGTCAACCGAGACAGCCGAGCCGGCTGACAGCTCGCCCCCCGAAGTATCGTCCGGCACGGCGAACACCACGACGCCGTTCGAAGTGGTGGTGGCGGCATTCGATGCCGACGACCTGATCCGAATCCAAGCCCAAGACGGGTCCGATCTCGGAAAGATGGACTCCAGCAACCAACGGCTCGGCTCGGCCAACGTCGTAGCGATGGGACCGGACGGTCTGCTGTACAGCGCCGGAGACGCCAACAGAGTAGTTCGCTACAACCCGGCTGACAGGAGCTTCGTCGACGTGGTCGTACGGGCCGACAGCGGAATAGCCGACGTGCGCGGCCTGGCATTTCGGGCCAACGGCAACCTGTTGGTCAGCTCAGCAGGAACGAACCAGGTGCTCGAATTCAACCCGGCCAACGGCCAACGGGTTGGTGTGGCCGCCGAAGTCGGACTCGACAACCCCGGCGGCATCGCCGTCACCGACAACAACGTGCTCTGGGTGGCCAGTCAAAACAATGACGCCATCATCGCCTACGGCGAAGAAGGCTCTATCCGTCGAGCGGTGCGCACCGAGCCTGGCACTGGGCCAGTCGACGTTACCGTCGGCAGCGACGGCTTGCTGTACGTCGCCCACTCCCTGGCCGGGCGCATCGACATCATCACTATTCCGGCTGGTGAACCGGGACGCCAGGCCGCCACCGCAGTAGTTGAAATACTGGTAGAAGAGGCAGCGGAGCTGACACATCCGGCCGCAGTCGCCCGCGGTCCCGACGGAGTCCTTTGGGTGGCCGACTACTGGGCCGACGAGATTCTACGGTTCGACCTCGAAACCGGGGAGAGTCTGGGGTCGGTTATCACTGCCGAAGCTGACGAGGGTTTCGGACCGACTTCTCTGGCGTTCGTCGAAGCCGAGACAGCGATGCCGCTGGATCAAACCCAAGAAGGCAATCTCGACGTCGAAACGCTGGCCGAAGGTTTGAACTCGACCGGGCGTGGCTTTGAGATCAACCAAGGTCAGTTCGACGCGTCCATTGACGCCGCCGTGGCGTTGGGCGGGCGACGAATCAGCCTGGTCGACGGCGCAATCCTCATCGACAGCCGGGGCAACGAGCGAGGCAATGTCGCATCGCTCGGTCTGGTTGGAGCCGACACAGAAGTAGCACCGGAACCCGTGGCTGAAAGTGAAACCAGCCCCGTCACCAACTATTTCATTGAAGACACCGTCATTGTCGGCTCGCAGGGTCATGCTCAGGTGATCTACCGCGATCTGCTGCCCGGCGTCGACATGCGCTACACCGCCGAAGCCAGCGGCCTCACCTACGACATTCTCCTTGATGCCGGAGTCGACCCCGACGTCGTGAGACTAGAAAGTGGCGGAACCGGCGACATCACCATCGACGGCCAAGGTCGGCTCGTGCTCCGCCAGGTACTCGGGCCGAAGTTGCGATTTTCGCCGCCAAAGTCGTATCAGCTCGACGGGGACACGCAGATCCCCGTAGACAGCGCCTACCAAGTGGAAGACGACGGAACCATCGGGTTCAGCTTCGGTGAGATCAGGACGGCACTGCCGCTGGTCATCGACCCCACCCTCGACCTTTCCACCTTCTTTGGGGGAACGAGCTCGGACTACTTGAACGATGTCGCCATCGACGCCTCCGGCAACATCGTGGTGGTCGGCGAATCGGCCTCGACCGACTTTCCCACCACCACCGGGGCGTACGACACCACTGCCGATGCCGACTTCGACGTCGTTGTCAGCAAGCTCGACGCCACGGGGTCGACCCTACTGTGGTCCACCTACATCGGCGGCGGCGCCCAAGACAATGGCCGCGAGATTGAAGTTGCAGCCAACGGCGACATTGTGTTCGTCGGCGACACCGACTCGGGGGCCTATCCGACAACGGTCGGCGCCTACGCCACCGCCGGGGCCGCCCAGACCGACGGCTTCGTCAGCCGCCTTAGCGGCGACGGTTCCACCTTGGTGGCGTCCACCTTGCTGGCTGGCAACGGCATCGACCAGGTCGAATCGGTCGAGCTCGATTCGGCTGGCAACATTGTTGTGCTTGGCACCACCAGCGCCACCAACTTTCCCAGCACGCCCGGTGCCTACCAAACGGCCGACAGCACGAACACCGACCTGTTCGTATCCAAGCTCTCCGCCGACCTGACGGCACTGACCTGGTCGACTTTCCTAGCCGGCAACGGAGCCGAGACCGCTGGCATGCTGTCCGTCGACGCAACCGACGGCGTCTGGGTGGTCGGCGGGACTACAAGCACAAATATGCCGACCTCCATTGGTGCGTTCGACACCACCGCCAACGGCGGTGACTTTTGGGTCGGCGCGCTGAGTGCCGATGGGTCTGCCCTTGACTACGGCACCTACCTGGGCGGCCCAGGAGTCGAAACTGGGCCCTCCTCGATCTACGCCGTAAACAGCACCGAGGTGCACGTGGCCACCACCGCATTGGCGGGGTATCCCACCACCACCGGCGCCTACGCAGAATCCACAGCGGTAGCAGACACGGCTCATGTGGTGCTCGACAGCACGGCAACGGGTACTGCGCAGATGACCTACGGCTCCTTCCTCGGCGGCACCGACGGAGGGTGGGCTCATGACATCACCGTCGACAGCGACGGGCGGGCCTACATCGTCGGTGACGTCTCAGCAGGAGGATTGGCCACCGCCGGAGCGCCCGACACCATACAAGACGGGGCCGGGGACGCCTCACTGGCGGTCATGGACCCCAGCACCGCCACCATGGAGCTCTACACCTATATAGGTGGCTCAAGCGGCGGCGAGCTAGCCACCGGCGTGGCCCTTAACGCCGCCAATGAAGTCATTGTTGTCGGCAACACCGACTCCACCGACTTCGCCACCACCGGTGGGTCGTACCAGTCGACGTCGAACGGCTCGATGGAGGGATTTGTTCAGCAATACTCGGCGATCAATCCTCCTGTTGTCTCCAGCGTGGTCACCGTCAACTCTGCCGGTGACAGCCCCGACATCAACATCGGCGACGGCAGTTGCGACACCGGGGCCACCAACTCCGAAGGCGATACCGAATGCACGCTTCGGGCCGCCATTCAGGAAGCAAACGCGTCTGCCACCATCAGCGACATCGAGTTCGATATTCCGGTCACCGACGCCGGATACGACGCCGCCGGCTGGTGGAAGGTCGCTCTGGCCACCGACCTTCCAGAGTTGACCGCCCCCTTCAATCTCGATGGAACCACACAACCGGGGTACGCCGGCGACCCGGTGATCGGTATCACCCGCAGCACGCCATACGGCTCAAACCTTCTTCTCGAAACTAACTCCGCCGCTTCAGACTCGACCATTGTCGGCCTGGCTTTCGGCGCTTCAACCTACGGACTGATCGCCGACGGTGATCGAACCGTCGTGACTGACAACTGGTTCGGCTTCATGCCTGACGGTTCGGCGTCTGTCATTCAACATCCCATCCTGGCTTCGGGACAGGACGCGGTGATCGGACGACCGGGCCAAGGCAACATCTTCGGCAACTACCACTTCCACGCAATTATCATCCGCGGCACCGGCTCGATCGTTCAAGGCAACATCATCGGTGAAGACCCATCGGGCACCGCTGACGGTTACGACTGGACTGATGGCGGAATCTATGTGTCAGCAAGCAACGTACTCATCGGTGGCACCGGAGCGGGTGAAGGAAACCGCATCGCCCAACTAGGGGTTGGTGCCAATGCCATCGACGTTGTCACAAACCGATCAGCCGTGTCGATCCTCGGGAACACCATCATCGACAACGGCCTAGCCGTCGACCTCGGCCTCGACGGAGCCACCGCCAACGATCCCGGCGACGGCGACACGGGATCCAACAATCTGCTCAACTACCCCGTGCCGACGCTCACCGGTTCAGCCACTGTCGACTCCATCAACTGGGACGTCGATCTCGACGTCACCCTCGACGCCCCAGCCGGGGACTACCGCATCGAGGTGTACACCAACGACGGACCCGGAGTGGCCGGGCGAACAGAAGGCCAAGTATTCACCCATGCCTTCACCGTTTCCCACCCAGGCGGCGGGGCACAGACATTCGCCACGAGCTACAGCGGCCCACAACCAAGCTTTATAGGCACCACCGCCACCGAAGACAATGGTGACGGTACCTATGGAGCAACCTCGGAGTTCTCCGCCGTTCCCGAGGCCGCCGACCTGACGTTCACCGTTAACTCGACCGGCGACAGCTTCGACAACAGCAGCGGCGACCTGGCCTGCGACACCGGAGGCACAAACAGCGAGGGCGACTCAGAATGCACGCTGCGAGCCGCCATCGAGCAAGCCAACGACACCGCCAACGGCACCATTGTCTTTGACATCCCAGCCTCCGACCCGGGTTACGCCGCCGGTGACGGCTGGACTATCAACGTGGCATCGTCCTTCGAGCAGCTTCGGTCGACCATGACTATCGATGGCGCCACCCAACCGGGGTGGGTGGGCGATCCACTCATCGGCGTGGCCGGCACCTCCGGCACCTCAATCGGTCTCAACAACCAAACACCGGGGTCGGTGGTAAACGGCCTATCGATTAGCGGCTTTACAAGCAGACAGATCTGGAGCGACTACGGCATCACCATCACCGGCAGCTGGGTGGGCTATCGGCTAGATGCGACCAAAGATTCAAGCTTCGAAGGCATCTACATTCAGGTTCCGGGCGGACCGGTTGTCATCGGCGGAGCCGGCGGCGACGACGGCAACCACATCGTTGGCGACACACGAGGCATCACCGTTTACTACGGTGACAACGCGGTGATCCAAGGCAACGTCTTCGGTATGAGCCCAGACGGCACACCGACAACAATGCCGACCGGAATCTGGTCCTCCAACAGCAACCGCCTCCTCATCGGCGGTACCGGACCGGGGGAAGGCAACGTAGTGGCCAACACCACTACCGCAGGCATAGCCATGGTAGGCAACAATGACGACCACGTCACCGTGACCGGCAACACCACCTACAACAACCTCATTGACATCGACCTCGACAACGACGGGCCCACCGCCAACGACGTCGGCGACGTCGACACTGGGGTCAACGGTCTACTCAACCACCCGGACATCATCACCGTGGCGTCGACAGCCGGGACCACCACAGTCGACTACACCCTCGACGCTCCCGCCGGCGACTACCGAATCGAAGTGTTCGCTGACCTTATCGGCGGACAAACTCTGGCTGGGACCCACACCATCAGCCACACCGGCGCTGGCGTTGAGGCCTTCCAAATCGCTTTCACCGACCTTGTCGCCGGGGCGTACCGAGCCACCGCCACCGGAGACCTTGGAGCATCGGCGTACGAGTCGACCTCGGAGTTCTCCGCCTCCTACGCCGTCTGCCAGGACCCCGACGGTGACGGGCTCTGCTCCCACTACGAGCTGCTCTTCGGCGACACCGACGGCGACAGCACCGACAACTACCTCGACGACGACGATGACGATGACGGCCTCCCCACCTCGGCTGAGAACGCCGACCCCAACGGCGACGGCGATCCACGCGACGCTCTCGACGCCGATCGCGACGGGCAGCCGGACTGGATCGACGCTCCATCTCGACGCACCACCGGACTAGCCAGATCGGCCCAGAAAATCAGTGACCTGTCAGGTGGCCTAGCCGCCGCTCTGGCCGACGCAGATTACTTCGGCACGGCCGCCACCCCCGTGGGCGACCTCGACGGCGACGGCGTCGTCGACATCGCCGTCAGCGCCCCCTACACCGATCGAAGCGCCAACGCCGATGGCGCCGTCTACATCCTCTTGATGAACGCCGACGGAACAGTAAGGGCCGAGCACGAGATCTCCGAACTCACACTCAGCGGTCTAGCACTCAACAACTTCGGTAACTTCGGGTCAGGAGTCGCACTAGTCGGCGACCTCGGAGGAGACGGTCGTCCCGAGCTAGCGGTCGGTACCGACGGCTACGGGGTCTGGCTGATTACGCTCAACAGCGACGGCACAGCGGCGGCCAACCCGACTTTGATCGACGGCAACACCCACCTTTTGAACCCACCAACCGACGTCTCGTCGTTCGGATTCTCAGTCGGAGCGCTGGGCGATTTGAACGGCGACGGCATCAATGACCTTCTAGTTGGCGACCATACCGCTGACGAAGGCGGCTGGGATTACGGCGCCGCTCACGTCATTTTCTTGAACGCCGACGGTTCGGTAGCCGACAACCAGGTAATCAGCGATCTGGACGGCGGATTGAACCATGTCTTCCTCGGAAATGACGCGGAGTTCGGATCGTCGGTGACCGCCCTTGGTGATATTGACGGCGACGGAGTGACCGACGTCGCAGTAGGTTCCAGGCGCTACGGGAATGGTCCGGAGATCTGGCAATTCGGCGCCGTACACGTCCTGATGCTCAACAGTGACGGCACCGTCAAGGCCGAACAGCTGATCACCAACAATCTGGGCGGACTCGGAACCGTCCTGACCGAAAATGCCTACTTCGGTAGTTCCGTGGCCGGGACTGGCGACATGGACGGCAACGGCGTTCCCGACTTGTTGGTGGGTGCACCCAGCAACCTGGAACCCGACGGAACCGACACTGGAGGCGCCTTCCTTTTCAATCTCAACCCCGACGGAACCATCAAGGCGCAGGCCAGGATCAACAACGCCAGTCCGGCTCTTAAAGGCCTTCTTGACGACGAAGACTACTTTGCCCACTCAGTGGCCGGTCTCGGCGACCTGGACGGCAACGGCAGCATTGATCTGCTGATCGGGGCCGCCGGCGACGACGATGGCGGCCCATCCCGGGGAGCCGTATATATCATCGACCTCATTCGTTACATCGTCGTCAACTCCACCGGTGACGCTGGCGATCTGAAACCCGGAGACGGGGGATGCAACACCGGGGGCACCAACAGCGATGGCATCGCAGAATGCACGCTGCGAGCCGCCATCGAAGAAGCCAACGGTACCGGCGCTGCATACATCGAGTTCGAAATGCCGGTGGGCGAAGCGGGCCACAGCGCCGGGGTATGGACTATCAACCCGGCCACCTCACTGCCGTACGCCACCGGTCAGGTAGTCATCGACGCCTCCACTCAAGCGGGCTGGTCCGGCGATCCGGTAGTTGCACTCGACGGTTCCGGCTTCGCCACCACCACCAACGGCCTCACTCTCGCAGCCGACGACTCAGCAGTGATCGGACTGTCCGTCATCAACTGGACCGGCGACGGCATCAGCTCGTCCCGATCGCGCGTGACGTTGAGCGCCAACTGGTTCGGCATCGCCCCTGACGGCACCATCACACCCAACCTCAGCACCGACGCCTCACTATGGGGTGGCGCTGGTGTCGACAACGTCGTGGGAGGAATCGATCCGGCCGACGGCAATCGCTTCGCCGCCGCCGGGGCTGACGATGGCCTGTTCCTCCACAGCACCAACGTTCTGGTGGCCAACAACACGTTCGGTTTGGCCCCCGACGGCGTCACCTCCACCGCACCGCCCAGCAACGCCATCCGCATCGAGGGCTCAGCCACCGGCATTAACATTGATGCCAATACGTTCGCCAACACGACCGGCACAGCCATCGACGCCGCCCAAACTGGCACCGCCACCATCACCAACAACAACTTCGGCGTGGATCTGGTTGGTGGCGCCGCACCGGTCGGACTGGCACTGGCCGTTGTCAGCGCAGGTGACGTCATGTTCGGTGGTACCAGCGGCAACGGCAACACGGTGATGAACACAACCGGCGTAGCCGTACTGCCGAACGGAACGGGCAAGGTCGCCATCCTCGGCAACTCCATCTCCAACTCGGGAACATTCGGAATCGACCTGGCTAACAACGGCATCAACACCAACGACGCCGGAGACGTTGACACCGGCCCCAACGATCTCCTCAACTACCCGGAGATCACCTCCGCGGTAGGCGACAGCGGCCTTGTCGAGATCGAGCTCGACCTGGACGTTCCAGCAGGAATCTATCGCATCGAGCTGTTCGCTAACCCCTCGGGGGCCAACGCCAGCGGATACGGCGACGGCGAGACGCTGAGCCACGCAACCTCGGTCACCCACGCCGGTGCCGGGGCCCAACAGTACTCACTCACATTCGATGGAGCGGCCGGCGACGTTCTGACCGCTACCGCCACTGAAGAGTTAGGGGCCGGAACCTACGGAGCGACGTCGGAGTTCTCTGCCGCGGTCACCGTGGCCAACCCGCCTACCCCCCTTCTCGACCGCTCAGTCCGCCGGAGTGACCTCCGGCCAGCCGGCGGCATGGATGCCGTGGCCGGAGCCACCACCGGTACAACCGGTTCGGCACTCGCTTTCGACGGCTCCACCGCTCTCCTAACCGGGCCGCTACTGAACATCAACGCCGGTTCACTGACACTAGGTGCCCGCTTCCAGCCGAACTCCTTGTCCGGAATCGACTATCTGCTCTCCAAGCAGGCGGCGGGCGGAGCGGCTATCTACGAGCTGGCCGTCGACAGTGCCACATCCGAAGCGTTGGCCACGGTCAACGTCAGCGGGTCGCCCGTCACCGTACGCGGCGGCACAGTGTCAACCGGCTCGTGGCACGACGTCGTCGCCACCTGGGACGGGTCAACCTTCATCTTGTATCTCAACGGCGTCGAGGTAAGTCGGACGGCGGCATCGGGCAGCCTGGCCACCGACATCACAACCGCGATGACGCTTGGGAACCGGTCAGACAGAGGCTCGGGCTTCGATGGACTGATCGATCACATTGACATCGAACACCGAGTCCTCAGCGTCGACGAGGTTAGCGCCCGATACGCCAACACGATCGGTGGAACGCTGGCGGTGACCGTCGGACAACAGCAAACAGGAGCTCCGGGAGACTGGACCGTGTCCAGTGCCCAGGCCCGCTCGGGTGGCTTCGCACTGGCCGCTCCGAGCACCTCGGCCGGCTCGCCAGCATGGGCGGTAGCCACCGGAATCGACGAGCCGGGCGTTGTCTTCGAATCTTGGTGGTGGGTCGACTCGGCCGCTGGGCTGGATCTGGCCTCGGGAACTCGAGCCGGCGTAGCCCCTACCGAACAGTTCGACGGTGCCTTCGTGTCAGCCGACGGGTGGTTCCTGCGTCGGCGACACACCGCTGCCCTAACTGACCAAACCCCGGCAACGGGAAGTCCGGCGCCGGTACCTGGAACCTGGGTCAACGTCGAGCAGTGGACCGACCAAAACGGTAACAGCCGGCTAGTCGTCGACGGCGTGGACGTTGCGCCTTGGACCGGGCAGAGCACCCCACCGTTAAGCGGTTCGGTCGGACTGCGCACTGGTTCGTTGCCTGGCGGCCAATCATGGTTCATTGACGATCCGCGGGCCCGGAAACTGGTCATGCCGGAACCGGTGGCCACCTTGAGCTCGCTCGACCAGAACTAGTGGGCGGTCTCGAACGATCGAGAAGTGCTCGGGTGGCGGCCGTCATCTTGGCCATGGCCGCTTTGGCGACGTCAGCCTGTGGAGGTGGCAGTGAGGACGCTCTGGCTACGGTCGATCCCCTTTACTGCGTCGACGATCCGATCCCGGTGGGTGACCACAGTATTCGGTTGGTCGGTATCGGGCGCTCGTCCACCGACCTATATCTGATCCACAATCTCGTGCTTCGTACCGACACTGACGAGAAGGTAATCATCCCCATCTTTGAGGGGGCGAAGCTCCCGGCCGGGAGCGGAACGGTCGCCTGGAACGATCATCTGCTCACGGTGACCGAACAAGACGTCATGCCACCGGGAATCAAGCTGGCTCCATGTGCCCGGGTCAACGTCGGACCTATCCCGCCCGACTACGTTTCCCCTCTCGAAGCCGACACGGAAGGCCACTAATCCGGCCAAAACTGATCCCCCAAAGCCCCCTAGGGGACTTTGGGGGGTTTTCCGGGCTCCCCGCGGCGGCAAGGTGTGGTCTCATATTACCCATGAGTAACTCTCTGGCAACCAGCTCCCAAGAAACGCCAACAGCGACCAAGACACCGTCGCTCAAAGACATGGCTGGAGCAGTCAAAGCCGGCCGGAATCGGGCCGTGGACTTCTACCGGGCAGTAGCCATGCTGGCCGTGGCCTTCGGCCACTGGATGGTCATCGTGGCCTACCGCGACAACGACGGCTCGACGGTCACCGGCAACGGACTGGAGTTCGTTCCGTCATTCGCCTACGCCACCTGGATCCTCCAAGTCATGCCCCTGTTCTTCATGGTCGGAGGCTACGCCTCAGCCGCCTCACTCGATTCAAAGGGGATGGGCGGCCTCGGCCGAAAGGCCACAGCCAACGAGAAAGCTTCCTGGATTGCATCCCGGTTGGCACGTCTACTTCCGCCGGTTGCGGCCTTGGCCAGCTTCTGGCTGATAGCCCTACTGGTGGGCGCCGTAACGGGCACCGGTGCTCTCATCGGCGCCGGAGCCGTGGCCGCCGCCATCCCACTGTGGTTCCTGGCCAACTACACCGCTGACATTATCTTGGCCCCTCATGTGCTGCCGTGGTTCCGTCGCTCGCCACTGGCTACCGCCGGCGTAGGTCTTGGGCTGTTCACCTGCTTCGAGGGTTTGCACCTGTTCGGCCCAGCCGCGCTGGACCCAATCGGACTCGGTTGGCTGACCAAGGCTGCTCACGTCAACTGGATCATCGGTTGGTTTCTGTTCCAAGTCATCGGTTTCGCCTGGCGTGACGGACTAGTGCCCACCGGTCGCCGACTAGTGGCGACCGCTTCAGGACTGTGGGTCGTGGCCATTGTGGCTGTGGCCGTCGGTCCTTGGCCAGTCTCAATGGTCCACTTCCCCAGCCTGGCCTTCAGCCCCACTCATCCGCCGTCGCTGGCTTTGCTGTTGTTCGGCGCCGCCCAGTCGGCAACCGCCATCACCCTGGCCCCCCGCATTACCGCTTGGTTGGAACGACAAGCCAATGCCTGGAAGACGGTGGTGGTCGCCAACTCGATGGCGATGTCGGTCTACCTGTGGCACATGACGGCCGGCGTGATCACCCTGGCCGTGTTCGATCTGACTGGTTTGTTGTCGGTGTCGATCTTCACCGCCGCTCCCGGTTCGATCACGTGGTTTGTGGCCAAGGCCCCGTTTGTTCTGGTCTCGATGATGCTGCTAGGCCTGGCCCTACCCAGCCTGGCACGAATCGAACGCAACGCCCTGCTGTCGCCCAAGGCCGACTGGCCAGACCGCGGCCCGTCGTCGATCATTGCCCTGCTAGTCGGAGCGGTCATCGTTTCAGCCGCCCTCAAAGGTTGGACCTCAGGCAACATCGCCATGATCGCCGCCTGCCTGCCAGTGGTGATCATCGCCGAGCGGACGCTGGCCCGTATCGTCGCCCGCTAGCGTGTGCGCTGGCAGCGACGACGGAGGCATCTAGGACCCGACAGCGTTCTGGATCGTCGACCGGAGGCCGTTCTCTCGGATTGAGGTGAGGGCGGCCTCAAACTGTGCGACGAAAGCCTCGTTGCCTCGAATCGCATCGTCAAAGGTTGGTTCGAACTCAAGGAACGCCGCCGGGTTGTCCACCGAGGCCAAGGCCTTGGGTCGGATGTCATCCATCAACAGATCGGGGCCGACTTCAATCTCGTTGCCCGAATCGCTGATGCCGATCAAGCATTGACACCAGGTGGCCAGGCAAAGAGCGGCCAGCTCAGTCGGGCCACCATTGGCCAGGTGGGTACGCAAGGTCGGCAGCACGAATTTTGGAAGCCTGCTGGTTCCGTCCATAGCCAGCCGGAGAATCTGATCCCGGACCTGCGGGTTGGCGAAGCGTTCGAGCAAGCTCTCGATGTAGGCATCGAAGTCCATGCCGTCAACCGGGTGGAGAGACGTTTTCGCTTCACGATCGAGAAAGGCCCGGACCAGGGACAGAACATCAGGGTCGGCCATTCCGTCGTGAACAAGTTCGATCTCGAACAAGTGAGCTGAGAATCCCAAGACCGAGTGGCCAGCGTTCAGCAACTGCAGCTTCATATGTTCGAAGGGGCGGACGTCCTCGGTGATGATGATGTCCAGCGATTCCCACGGTGGCCGTTGGCCGGCGTAGTCGTCTTCAATAACCCACTGGATAAACGGCTCGCAGACAACGGGCCAACGATCTTCGATGCCGACTTGTTCGGCGAACCACTGACGGTCGCCGTCGGTGGTTGCGGGAGTGATCCGATCAACCATGCTGTTGGGGAACGAGACGTTTTGTTCAATCCATGCTGCCAACCCGTCTCCGGCTGCGGCGGCCATGGCCTTAACGGCCAGAGCGGTCACGTCACCGTTGCCCATCACGTTGTCGCAGCTCAAGACGGTGATAGGCCCGACACCGTCGTTCATACGCTTGGTCAGCCCGGCGATGATAGAGGCGAAAGCCGACTCCGGCCCGGCGTTTGACGACTCGGGGTCGAATTCGCCGGTGGCATCGTCCACGGGGTAGCCGCCCTCGGTGACGGTGAGCGACACGATTTGAGTTTCAGGCGAGGCAATCTTGTCGATGAGTGGCTGCGGGTCGGGATAGGCCAAGATGTAGTCCACCATTGAACCGACAACCGTGGCCTCGTGGCCTTCGCTGCTGCGTTCAACAACGGTGAAAAGATGATCCTGAGCACCCAGGGCCTCAGCCATCTTGGTATCGCTCGGCATGACGCCTGCGCCCACGATCGCCCAGTCGGTGTTACCGCCACGACATAGCTGGTCCACATAGACGGCGAGATGGGCACGGTGAAACCCGCCAACGCCAATGTGAACAATCGAAGGTGTGAGTGCAGACCGGTCATAGCCCGGCGGGGACGCCGCCGGTGGAAGCGATCCGATGGTGCTAGTGCTCAGTTTGGCAGCTGTCGACATAATGCCAAGCATTCTATTGGAATCGATGCCGTTCAGTTCGGCTTCCGGTCCCCTCGCAGAGCACGTAGTGCCTCAGCGACCTGGGCACGAATAGATGCCGATGAGACGATGACGTCCACGGCACCTACTGAGGTGTGAAGGTGTCCTCGCATCGGAATCTCTTCTGCATCAACTCCGGCGGCCCGAAGCGCTTCGACGTAGGCGATTCCTTCATCACGTAGCGGATCGAACTCGGCCGTGACCACCACCGCTGGCGGCAAGCCAGTCAGGTCGCCCCGAAGCGGGGCCAAGCGAACATCATCGACCAGATCGGGATTGGGCCCGGCACCAGCTTGGACGTCGGTGCCGGTGTAGTGACCCCAGAACCAGTTCATGAGATTGGCGGTCAGGACGTAACCTTCGCCGTTCTCGATGTAGGAGGGGCGGCTCATGTCGGTATCGACCGCCGGGTTCAACAGGACCAACCCGGCGATGTCGCCGACTCGACCAAGGTCACGAGCCTGCTGGGAAACCACCGCGGCCAGGTTCCCGCCGGCGCTCCAGCCACTCAGGACAATCGGGCTGGGATGACCACCAAGTTCAGCGAGGTTGGCTGTCACCCATTCGAAGGCCGTCCAGGCGTCTTCGACCGCTGCAGGAAAGGGATGCTCGGGGGCGTGACGGTAGTCGACCGACACCACAAGGGAATCGCTCCGGGCACACAGGTCACGACACAGCGGATCATTCGAATCGTGAGATCCCAACACCCATCCCCCACCGTGATAGAACAACACCACCGGATGCGGGCCGGGGGTTGCCGGCCGGAACAGCCGGTACGACAGTTCGCCCGGGCCCGCACCGCTGATCGGATAGACGCCGTCAACAATCTCACCGACCTCGGGGCCGGGCGGGGCGGCGGCCCGACCGGCGACCATTAGCTCACGGGCCTCAACCGGTGTCATCGTGTCGATCGGGGGGATGTCCATCTCCGACATGACCTGCAACAGGATCTCGACGTCACGCTGCAGGCGACGGATCAAACCATCATTGCGTTGGGTCTCCGTTCGCTGCGAAGAACTCAAGTTGAAGCCGAGGTAGTCCTGTTCGACCACATCGTTGCAGGCCTGACGGTAGGCGTCCACGCCTCCGACGTAGGGCAGAAACACACTTGGCTTGCCGGGCACATTGGAGCCCATGTACCACGACTTGGCCTTCGGGAACAGGGTGATGTCGGCGCAGTCGTTTGTGTGTTGCACCCAACCGGCTTCGGCCTCAGCCGTGGCTTCGATGACATCGAACCCTTTGGCCCGAAGGTCGGCCATGACGTCGGTTACCCACTCGACATGCTGTTCAACCGACACCATCATGTTGGACAACACCGAAGGAGAACCCGGACCGGTAATGGTGAACAGGTTGGGGAAACCTTCGATGGTCAGCCCCAAGTAGGTCAGTGGGCCGTCAGCCCACTTCTGTTTCAGAGTTACGCCGTCGCGGCCCTCAATGTCGACCGCCACCAGCGGGCCGGTCATGGCATCAAATCCGGTGGCCAACACAATGACATCGAACACCATCGAGTCGGAGGCGGTGTCGATCCCGGTCTCGGTGATGGACGAAATCGGATCGGCCTTCAGATTCACCAGAGTGACGTTGTCCCGGTTATAGGTGGCGTAGTAGTCGGTGTCGAGGCACGTCCGCTTAGCCCCAATGGGATGTTCCTTCGGGCAGAGGACCTCCGCTACCTCGGGATCATCAACAGTGGCCCGAATCTTGTCTCGAACAAACTCGGCTACCCGATCGTTTGACTCCTGGCGAACCAAGATGTCATTGGCGGCCTGGCCAACAGAGAACAACGTGCCTTTGGTCCATGCCTCCTCCAGCCGGGTGTTCAGCTCGTCGTCGGTCAACTGCCAGGCACCTTCGGTGGCCGACTCAACCGGCACCCCGGTTCGAGACCATCGGGCGGCCTCCCGATACTGCACCCGGTCCTGGCTGTAGGCCAACGCCTTCTCGGGCGAGACCGGACCATTGTGGGCCGGCAGTGAAAAGTTCGGGGTTCGCTGATACACGGTCAGATGGTCGGCCTGTTTGGCGATCAGCGGGATGGATTGAACCCCGGACGACCCGGTGCCGATGACGGCCACCCGCTTGCCGGTGAAGTCAACTTCGTCGTGGGGCCAGCGCCCGGTGTAGAACACATCACCGGCGAAACGGTCGACGCCAGCAATGTCAGGCGGCAGCTTCGGAACCGACAGACAGCCAGTAGCCATCACGTAGAACCGGCAGGTGATCTCTTCTGCTGCGAGTCCCCCGCAATCACCGGCAGCTCCCATTGGCTGCACATTCAGCCGCCACAGCGCATCGGTTTCATCCCATCGAGCCGACGACACCCGGGTGTTGAACCGAATGTGCCGGCGAATGTCGTGGCGATCGGCCACATGGCCGGCATAGCGCAGTATCTCCGGCTGAGTGGCGTAACGTTCCGACCACTCCCATTCAGCTTCCAGCTCGGGGTCGAAGCTGTAGGAATAATCGATCGACTCCACATCACAGCGGGCGCCCGGATAGCGGTTCCAGTACCAAGTGCCGCCAACGTCGGCGGCGTTATCGAAACCCTGACTGGTAAAACCCAGCTCCCTCAGGCGGTGGTGAAGGTACAGTCCGGCAAACCCGGCACCGACCACAACGGCATCAACGTCGGGAGCCGAAGCTACGTCTCGCTTGTCCTCAGAGGTCACCTTCAGCAGTGTTCCACAGCACTCAACCCCGACCAAAACCCTGTCGCCTACAGGTGGCAGCTCGGCTGTTCGACCGGCTAGGCGAAGAACTCCTTGGTCTCGTCTACCCGGAATCGAACCGTGGCCAGCGCGGCGAGAACCGATCCGACGGCCAGCAGCACCGCCACCGGGAACAACACGTCGCTCACCCCACCTTGTTCGAGGAACACCGACCGATGACCTCGCATGGCCCAATAGGCAGGCGACGCCGGAGCAATGGTCTGCACCCACTCGGGAAGGGCCTCCAACGGCATCAACGCCCCACCTAATCCGCCGAACACCATGGCCCCGACATTCTGCACCGCGTTGAGCTGGTTGACCGTTCGGAAACTTGCGGTCGCCAACAGCATCAGCGTGATCAGACAAAAGGCGTAGGCCACCAACACCATGAGTACGGCCAAGGGCGAACCCCCGTTGAGCCGCAACCCCACCAACAGCGCCCCGGCGACTAGAACGGCCAGCGAGTAAACAACGTGCACCACAATCCATGGCACGGCGAATCCGGCCAGCAGCGACGAAGGCGAAGCGGCTGAGGCCCGCAATCGGTCCCACGTTTTCCAACCATGCTCCCGGAACACCATGAAGCCGACCGACCCGGCAACAAAGAAGCTGAACAAGACCATCTGACCGGGAACCACCACTTCGGCACCGGTGGCGTCGGGGAAGCCCGAAGATTGCAGACCAAGACCGACCACATCGGCGAAGATCGGCATGATCACAACCGGCATGGCGAACATCACGCCCAGGAACCACGGGTCATGGCGGATGATTTTGGCCTGAGCCCGCATCACGGCCAACGCCGCTCTCATGGGGAGGTCTCAAGACTTTCACCATCGGCCGATGTCCCCGTCACGGCCAAGAAGACTCGATCCAGGTCGGGGGTGTTGCGCTCCACCGACACCAGCTGCGAGGCCTGGGGGCCAAACCGTTCAATCAGGTCGGCCATGCGAACATCGCCACCCACCAGAAACTGCTGCTTGTCGTCGCCTTCGACCTGCTGATGCAACACATCAAGACCCTCAAGCACCCCGGGAGGCGGGCTGCCTTCAACCGTGAACCAGAGCCCCCCTCGGTGATGGCGCTCGATGAGCTCGGCTTGTGTCCCTCGGTCGAGAATCTTGCCTTCGTGGATGATGACGATGTCGGCTTTCAGTGCCTCAACTTCGGGTAGGTAGTGGGTGGTGTAGACAACGGCGGCACCGTCGGCGGCTAGCCCACCGACGGCCTCGATCAACTGTTGACGGGTGGCGACGTCGGCGCCCACTGTGGGCTCGTCCAACAGCAGCAGTTTCGGCCGGTGGACCAGCGCGCAAGCAGTGTGCAACCGTCGGGTCTCCCCTCCCGATAGCTCGGAGCCTTTGCGGTTCAACAGGTCAGTCAGGCCAAGCTGCTCGGCCACCGCTTCCACCTGGTGTGATCGCTCCCGCTTTGGGACTCCGGCCAGATCGGCAAAGAAGGCCAGGTTCTCTCGTACGGTCAGGACCCGGTAGACGCCGGTCTCCTGGGGGGCTACCCCGATACGTCGGGCGGCCTCGTCTGGTTGGGAGGCGGCATCAATACCGTCAACTTCAATGGTGCCGCCATCGGCCCGGAGCAGCCCGGCGATGATCGAGACAAGCGTGGTCTTGCCCGCGCCGTTCCGACCCAGAAGGGCGACGATTTGACCGGCGTTTACAGACAGGTCGACACCGCGTAGAGCTTCGACCTGATCGTAGGATTTCGTAATACTCCTTGCTTGGAGCATCCGTCCATACTTGCCGGTCCGAAGAGGTTGCGCCAGTGGTTTAGGTACTGAGTCAACGCTTCACTGTGACGACACGGACCGACAACAACAGCTAGAGTCGGTGACGGTCACAATCCCCAAACCAAGGTTCCCGGCCAAGGCTTCACTGTGCGTATCGAGTATCTCTCCAACCATCCGCTGAAGATGAAGGAAGATGCCCGGGCTCACTATGAGCAGGCGACGTTGGACGAGGCCCGCAAGTACGCCGATCTCATCAAGGCCCAGAACAGCCTGCAGCAGGTCCTCGACGCCAAGCGGTGGTGGCAGCGGCTGATACCAGTGCCCACGGTGGCCGAGCAGGCAGCGACGATGCGGATGACCGAAGCCAAATTCGAGCGCGAGGACGCTCAAGCCAAGCAGCGTCGCCTAGCCGGTGAAGTAAAGGCGTGGACCGCCGGAGTCGAAGGCGAGCAGGCCTTTGACGACGCGGTAGCCGGACTGTCTGACGACTGGATACTGTTCTCCGGCTACCGAAACCGATCGGGTGAAGCCGACAAGGTTCTTTTAGGTCCCGGCGGCCTGTGGGTGGTGGAAGTCAAGAACATCAACGCCTGGATCTACGTCAGCGGATCGGATTGGATTTACGAGCGCCTGGACGTCGATGGTCTGCCGGTTCGCACCAAGGCGGTCGATAACGGCGGTCGAACCTGGGGGCGTCAGGTTCTCGATGTGGCCGAAGGACTGGACGACCACCTCCAACGAAACGGCATGATGGTAACCATCAGAACCGGCGTGGTCCTGACCCACCCTGACGCCTTAGTGCTCCAGAATCGCAATGCAGAGCTGGATGTCGTCGGCCGACCACCGGTTCTACTGCATGCAGTCAACAAGCTTGCGCTGCCCATGACGACGGAATCGTCTCTGTCGGTGGCCGAGTTGATCCGACAAGACCATCAACAGCACAGTCGTCTCGTTTAGCTTCAACCGCCGGACGCGAAAAGGCCGGCACCGGGGGGAACCTGTGCCGGCCTTTCGCTAGGGGGAGATAGTACTCAATCGACCCTTGTGGGTTTGAGTTGAGCTATTTCC
>CALKZY010000029.1 GCA_938002965.1 uncultured Acidimicrobiales bacterium
GCATCGGGTCGGACTTGACCAGCACGAACCCATCGTCGCCTGAGGTGCCACGCTCGGACGGCGGGCCGAGGCGCTGCTTGAAGGTCATTTCGCCCACGGTTATGTTTCTCATCTTGAATCTTTCGTCTTGTCGCTGTTGTCGCGAGTTTCGGATCGCGAATTGTGGGCGGTCCGGCTAGCCGTGATCGATCTTGCGGTACAAGCCAGTAATGAGATCGCCCAGGAAGCGAAGCTGCCGGTCTTGCATCTCATCGGCCGTCAGATACTCATATTTTGAGTGATCTACAGGCTCGAAGAGCTGTGCCCGCCTAGGAAAGAAGCGGGATCGGATAAATTCGTTTTGTTCTGAGTAGTGGCGAACGATCGCATCGCGCTGATCAGCGCTGAACAGTGAAATCCTGGATCCGGTCGAATGTCGATCTCCGGTCAACTCGCCCACCATGCGATAGAAGTCGTTGTCGTGGGAGTCGTTGAAGATCAACCGGTTGCCGGCGACAAGAGCAGTGATCGCATCGCTGTACGACGGATTGACCTTGCCTAGCTCTTTGGTCTCCAAATGTGGGTGTAGGTGTCTCAAATCACAAGCAGCAAGGAAGTCGACTAATAAGTCGCCCGCCTCAAATGCATTCCGTTCGAATATTCGGACTTCCAGGTTGTCTTCACCAAGAACGTCTAGCCAGCCGTTGGCGACGTCGGCCCAACGCCCGTACGTCAAGACAGCATCGAAAAGCCATGCCGAAACGTCTGTGCGAGTCTTGGAGTGCCACTGCTGCCAGGCGGAGGCTAGGAGGTCGTCCTGTCGTCGAACATAGAGAATAGCCCTAGTTGGGACGTCTGCTTGCAGTCCCCGCACATGTTCGTGAATGTTGGGGTTCGACAGATTCTCGGCCGATACAACCACTGTTGCGTGGTCAGGCACTGACTTGGCGACGAGTCGCAACGCCTCGGCAAGATCACCGTGTTCAACAAGGTTCTGAACCTTGAAGACTTGATTGCCAGTCACGCGCCCGTCAAGACAAAGGTTTTCGTCTGGAACAATGACTTCGAAGTTCCGCAAGGACAGGTGATTGCGTTGGAGGAAACGTTGAATTGCGGAGCTTCCTGTCTTTCCAGCGCCGATATGCAGAACTAGAGAGCCAGACATAGGTTCTAATTATACGAGAAGCGGATTCGTGTTCCAATCGGTAACAGTTTAGCGCGTGGCAAGATATCGACCCAATAAACATGCCCAAGGTCTTTGTCGATAGAAGTAGCTGTATGTCGAAATAGACTCAAGCTTGTTGGGCAAGGCGCGCAATATGCCGTTCAATCTGGACGTTTGCTGAGTCGCTCATGGTAGTGTTTGACTTGGAACTCGCATTATTGAACAATCAATTCGATTGTCTGTTGAAACGGACCAAGAGTGACCCTTCTTATACTCGGTGGCCACCACCGTAGTGGAACCAGCCTGCTCGCACAGATGTTTAGGAAGGCAGGCCTAGATCTCGGCTCCGTATTGCTTCCGGGAAATCAATCGAATCCTCACGGTCATATCGAAGACACCGAAGTTGTTGCAATCCACGAGAAGTTGCTCCGTGACAATGGTCGGAACTGGCAGGTCGTCGAGGACTTTGTGCCAGTAGTCAACCGTGACGTGTGGGATGCAATGGCAGAGTTCGTCGCCAGGCGGCAGAGCGGAGCAACCCTGTGGGGGTTCAAGGATCCACGTGTCTGCCTATTTGTGCCTCTTTGGAGGCATGTGGACCCAGCCTGTAAATTGGTTGGAATCTTCCGCGATCCAGGTTCCTGCATTTCTTCGCTTGAGCGTAGAGAAGCGATGCGTATCATCCAGGGCGCCTCACCGCGCTCGGACGCTTGGGGTGTGTTTCAGCATGCTGACCAGGCGCTTCGCATGTGGTTGGCGAGCAATCGAGGTCTCTTGCGCGCAAAGCGCGCATATGGGGACGATGTTCTCCTCGTCAGATTGTCGGACGTACTCGACGGCTTGGACGTGCCTGGACTAGTAAGTGAGAGATGGGGTGTCGATCTCTGCTCTGTTGCCCCGGGGGGTGTAGTTGATCGGGGGGCACTTACCTCCGAGGAGAGTGTCGCAGAGGTTGAGGACCCCTCATTACTTGTTGCGGCCAATCGAACGTGGACTTGTTTAAACTCTGCGGCAGAGCGGGAGGGCGCTACGACTGTTGGGTCGGCGAGTATGAGAGGAAGCTATGATCCAAAGTAACGAATCGGATCCGGCATTGGGACCTTCACTCGTACTATCGCAGGCTGATGATATCGGTGATCGTGCCATGCTGAAGCTGCTGAAGTACGAGAACGGGTATCTCCGGGCAGTGCTGGAGGGTAAAAGTCGAACTGAAGTTGATCGGCAACTGCTCGAGCAGGTTGCGAAGTTGCAGTCAGAAGTCAAGGCCTCGAATGAGGCTCGTGGTCGCCTTGTTGAACAGATCGAACGCCTAAAGCTTGAACGTTGCCAGATCCAATCCAACAATCGAAAACTGTTCGAACAGATAAGTGCCCTAAAATCAGGTTTAGCGAGAGATGAGTGTGGCTGAGCGTCTCTCGTCAATCGTTCCGACCGGTGTCAGGGAGGAGTCAAGGCAGGTATTGCTAGGTGCAATCGGTCGTGTTTTCTTGCCTCCACCACAGCCCGAAACAACTATCAATGCGAGTTCGCTTGGGTGGTCGGGAATTAATCCGTTCCCAAGCGATGAGCGGTGGGTGTCGTTAAGTCACCCAAGGACTCACGGTTTCCGGCGGCCTCCAGAAGCATCGTTAGCCGGATGCTATTTCGCCCTGGATTATGAAGAAGTCGTTGACTTCGTAGCAGCATATTGGTACGCAGTAGTATGTGGCGGCCACCTAACCGCATGCTTTGCACTCGAGCTAGTTCCAGATGTTGGGCTCGACCATGAGCTTCTTGAGGTAACCGATGGCCGAATTGTGTTGACCAACTTCGTGGTTCATCAAAGCGAAGGCCCGAGGAGTTTGAATTGGGCAACGATTGCACTGGGACGCCTTGGCTAATTCGCTGTGTCAACGACGACGAACACATGAAATGTGTCGATATGTTTGCGAAGAGTCGAGGGTTCGGTGCAGCGAACCAAAACCCGCTCCGCTGTTCTGTTCTGTTTGAGTTGCTGATGAATTTCGGCCGAGTAAGTTGAGCTAATGTCCGATGAGATTCCTTCGATACACATCTATTGCGTGGTCGATCGCCACCCTCGCTTCGCATTGGAGGCTTGGCGGTGGTTCGAGACCGCCACGTCGCTGGCTGGGGTGGAAGGAGACCGCCTGACGATCGGGCACGTTGGACTGCCTTCTCCGCTTCTTCGAACGTTGTCAGAGCGAGGTGCTCAACTCATAGAGGTGGAAGCGTTTGATTCGCGATCTCCCCACTGCAATAAGATTTCGGGCGCCGAGGCGTATCTAAAGAAGACCGACGCAGATGCTGTCGCCCTGACCGACTCGGATCTCGCCTGGTGTATGGATCCGGTTACTCTGCGCCCAGGCGATGGAGTAATTCGAGCGAAATTGGTCGACCGACCTAATCCTCCCCTGTTCGTTCTAGCGGATGTATTCGACGCCGCAGGGGTTGGTCTCCCTGACGTTGCCACGATCGAATTGGACGGTGGCAAGAGCGACGAAACTGTTGTCACAAACTTCAACGGCGGGTTCTACTGCCTCAATACCGCGACAGCTCGCAGGCTTGTGCCCGAGTGGTCGCGCTGGGCCCGTTGGCTTCTCGACAACGTTTTCCTGTTGCAACGGTGGTTCGTTCACGTCGACCAGGTGTCGATGGCGTTGGCAGTCGCGACTCTCGAGTTGGGTGTCAGCCACCTAGAGGCCGAGTGGAACTATCCGCTACACCTCCCGCCTGACGGTCATACTACGGCACGGCCTCCGTCGGCTCTTCACTACCATCGGCACCTAACTTCTATCGGAATGCTCCGTAAATCGGGCGTGGCTGCCGTAGATGGTCAAGTTCGTAGCGTGAACGAGGTCCTGATGGCGTCATGGCGGGAGGAGTTCTCGAACCAGGCGTTCTGGGATTGGCGCTATGCGACAGACCCAGAACTCGGATCTGGGGTCGGTAGTCGCTCCGGATCGCTCAAGGCGAAGAAGGATCTATTTGCCGATCTGAATGAAGTGTTCAAACCGGCATCTGTTCTGGATCTCGGATGCGGCGATTCGGTAGTGACCGCCGATTCCTTTGAGGGTGCCGATTGGACAGGTGTCGATCTGTCGCCCGAGGCATTGAAGCTGTCAAAACAGCGCCGGCCGACAGGGATATTTCTACAAGGTGAAGCGATGGAGGTGGGCCGAGCCGCAGACCTTGTTTTGTGTCTTGACGTGCTAATTCATCAATCATCCTACGCAAAGCTGGTAGAGCTGGTCCGGACTGTGCTGCACCTGGCGGCGCACGTTGCGTTGATCTCCGGCTATGAGACTCCTCCGTCAACGGAGTCTCCAATGGTTCACTTCCACGAGCCGCTATCGCGAGTGCTAGAGGAACTTGCGCCACGAACCGAGTGGGATAGGTTCGCGATGCTAGATGTTAACGGAGCCATCGCGTTTCTGCTTCAACGACGCGGTCACTCCAGATATCTGTCGGTGACATCCGAACCGTCGCTGGAGAAGTGGCTCGCCAACGGGAGCTCTACCGTCGTCGGTAGAGCTGGATCTAGCGTCGATGTAGCCCGGTATTAGGCAACGCTTTCGCGCCGCCGCACTCTGGAGCGAGGGTCACTTCGACGAACGTTGCGCTGGTGAATGCGCCGCCGGACGCGGTCACTGCGAGCAGCGTTCGGACTAAACAAGAACTGATCCAAGACCAGAAACTTCAGCACCCAGACAGCACCGTACGCAGCGACGTTGGCCGCCAATAGCGGTTCGGGCCTGTCGGTCCAACGAGCGGCCGCTGTGACGGCACCGCTGGAGAGCAGAAGACCGAC
>CALKZY010000030.1 GCA_938002965.1 uncultured Acidimicrobiales bacterium
CAACGCCCACCAACACCAGGCTCACCAACAGAAGATGAACCGGAATCTTCGACAACCTCAAGATCAGCAGTACCAGCATCACCATCATCGCTGCCGTCAGGCGTAGGCGGAACCCCATCCACCAAATCACCATCAACACCACTGTCATCATCGCTGCCGTCAGGCGTAGGCGGAACCCCATCCACCAAATCACCATCAACACCACGCTCACCATCAGAAGATGAACCGGAATCTTCGACAACTTCAAGATCAGCAGTACCAGCATCACTATCATCGCTGCCGTCAGGCGTAGGCGGAACCCCATCCACCAAATCACCATCAACACCACTGTCATCATCGCTGCCATCAGGCGTAGGCGGAACCCCATCCACCAAATCACCATCAACACCAGGCTCACCAGCAGCATCAGCGCTCTCGCCGGTTTCATTGCCCCCACACCTATTCCCATTGTGGACGATGGTGCTTTGAGCCCCAGCTACAGTCACAAAATTGTCGGTATGTGCGACGTCAAGTTCCCAAACAGTCGAACGTCTTATGGGTTTAAGAACCACTTCTTCGATATTCACTGGTCCCTTGACTCCAAACAAACTGTCGGAGGATCTGAGGTCGTCAACATCGACCCACTCGCCGGTGTCGGTCCAAAACAGGTGACCACTTGTAGCCGTGATGGAATCACCGTTGCCAAGGTCGATGGTGCCGAGCCGGCCCCAGTATTCAGCCGACCATTGGGCCAGGACCGGCTGCACAGTCCATTGGTCGGCATTCATGTCGTAGCTCGCAACCAGTGTTCCCGGCACGATCGACTCGATTGTTCTCGTACCACCATCAGCGAGCAACACTCGGGTCCCAGCCACAAAGCTGTTGGTTGCGGTGCAAAGGGTTGGTGGCAACTCAACCACTGGTGACTCACCCTCACTCGAATCTCCAGCGGTTGTCGGGCTATTGCCCCCGGCGTTAGGGCTGGTGTTCGGGCTCGCTACTGCGACCGCCTCTGAAGCGTCTACAGCTGTATTGGCAACATCGCCCGCCGCATCGATAGGACGCAGTGAACTGTTCCCAAGGGGAACTGTCGGCCTGTCGCCCAAGACAGCGTTTGCACCCGCTACCCCTTTGGTTGACTTCTTCTTGATGCGGTCAATGATTTCACGTACCCACACCAAGGGGTTCTTTGCTCCAACCGCACCGATTAGCAGCTCAACCAACAACTTGGCGAAAAATTTGGCCGGATCATCGATGAGCTCATCAACACCCAGAAGAGCGGCAATAGTTCCTGCTGGGTCTCTCTTGAACGTTGCCGTGAACTCATTCACGGCCTCGATAAGACTCTCAAACCACGCAACAAATCCTGTCTGAATGATGGCAACAATATTGTCAAGAACAGCCTTTACAACCGATCCAATTGCTTCGACTGCTTCACCCAAAAGCTCTTCGAGAAATTCAAATAGACCAGGCAAATTTTCAAATACCCAGCTAACCAAATCGGTCAAAGAGTCTACAACAAACCCGATTGCATCTGACACTGCCTCTAGTGCGCCACCGATGCCGTTTACCAGAATGCGTCTGAGTCCACATTCAAGATCGGTCAGGCCGTCGCACTCATCGAAACCCTTCTCCGACTTTATGTCATCTTGAGCAATACGCGGTGCGCCGGTTTCCGCGATAACTTCAGATCCATCAGGGGTACCAGTTTCACTTCCAGTGGAATCTGCAGTAGCTAGCGATTGAATTTCACCGACTTGAAGATCGTACGTTGCCAGTTCCATCCCCAACTGGGTTGCCAACGGGTCAGAAGTGTCGCTCCGCTCATACTTCTTGCACTTGTTAGACGAACCTCCTCCTTGAGTTGCCGCAACATTTTTGTCCCGCTCAATGCATTTCCCTCTCGCCAGAAAGACCTCATATTCGATCTTTACCTTCATCTGGACTGGCTCCGCCGACGGCTCGAACCATTCACGGCCACAATCAGGCGGGCCTTGCTCGCCGGGAGCAAATACACGGCCTGGGCCGTCGCATGTTACCGACTCACCATCCGAGAACTCCCAGACGGTCCGACGTGGTTCCGCTAGGTACTCAGATCCCTCGACTTCCCACCTAACTGGCTCCCACGCCGCTTCCTCAATTGCCAACCATGTGGTCAGCCCGACTGCATGCGGACCACCCACCGGCGGAAAGATTCGAGGTGCTGGTCGCCATAGTTGGGCGAAGATATCCGCGTTCAACGGCAAGTCAGGAGACGGAAGACTCGGCGATGCGAATGTACCCTGATCGAAGACCCCGTCAGTGGAACGGATCGCCTCCGCTCCCACCTCCTCGCCAACAGCTGAGCCGCCAGAGTCGCCACGATCACCCTTACCACCACGTCGTCCCTGACCTACAACAGGCGAAATAGAGGCTGCCAAATCACCAGCACCACGCAACTCGCCACTACCGCCGGAAAGCATGCCTTCGCGGCCCATTAAGGCGTACGCCTGCACAAGTACAGCGGCGCTGTTCACTCCCGAGCTCTGAGACAGGTCCGCACCGGCGAGATGATCCAGCGAATCCCAAGATAGAGAGTCGGCCGGAGAGGCCAAAGCCGACTCCACCGGCAACGCCACGAACGATGCCAAAGCCGTCAACCAACCGACGACTCCCACAGTTAATCCGCGAATAAGGGAACGCTGGCCTCCGAGGCCTACTCGTCGCATGACTGATCCCCTATCTTGTCCATCCACAGCCGGCTGATGTCGACACTGGCCTCGCCAGGGCCGGTGACATCGACCGTCAAAAGAAACTCCCGCAGTACAACAGAGCCGGGCGCAATCTCGAAGCCTGAGTCACCTAGAGCTATCTCGCCGGTATCAGACCATCTGGCGACCAAGCCATCCGGACTCTCCGTGCAAACCTGCACGGCAATCAGCGGGGCATCTGAACTCTCGACCGACCCTCTGACGCGAATCGAGTAGCGGGATTGTCCGTCCAGGTACAAGCCGGAGTCAGAAAAAGCAGCGAATTCATCGAGCTGTCGCTGACCACCGACTGCTGACATCCGCTGCCTTAATTGCTCGTAGGTCCTTGACGGATCCGACCAAAAGCGATCCAGGAGATCAAGAATCTCAGGCATGGCGTCCAATGCCGCTTGATGATGGACACCAGGAACACACCCGTAGTCGTGATCGCTCAAAGCATCCTGTTGAACAGCTGGAGAGAATTTTTCGACCGACCAACGGTCGCCGTCACGCTCCAAGCGGACCTCATGAAGCGTAAATCTGGAATGTCTGTAGAAGTCACTTCCGGTGTGCTCCTCGACGCAGTCAAGGAGCATCAACGAATCATCCAACATTTCGATTTTGAGTGGGTTAGCGAATCGCGTGTGAGTTAAGCCTGTCACCCCAAGCGCTTTATCGCGAGCGATGGCCGCCAAGTCACGCTCCAGATCGAGGGCAACCCGCTTTGGACCTTCGGAGATGGCTTCGATCGATGCCGAGTCACCCTGAATCGCCGCAGCGTACGTTTGATGAAAGCTCTGATAATCTCCCAGGGCAAAGTCGAGAGCGGGTGAACCAGGAGCGACACCGGTCACCTCGGCCCCAGCCGCACGCTCGTACACGCTGATGGACGAGCCCCCAACGGCGGCTACAGGCTCGCCGGTCAACCCCGACTCGTTGACAAGATTTCCGCCAGCGTACAGCAACTCCACGTCATCAGATTCAAGGCTTGCTACTGCCGAACTGTCGATATCAACCGAGCTCCCACACGCCACGAGTACACAACCGGTAGCGACCACCAACAGCACGACCTTTGACCACCAAGCAAGGCGGTCGACCAGATGAGAAAAACTCGAGCTCATCGCTGGACCGATTCCCCCTCCGGTAGAGGCAGAGAAGGCTCTGCTGGCAGAACCAGCTTCCTTCCACGCAACGAATCGTTCACTACTGCGGACAGGTTTGCCTGCACAAGACCGTCGCCGGAATTTAGATTGCGCAACTCGGCCCACATGAGCCCATCGCCGTAGATCGTTTCAGCCAACCCCCACCATGTATCTCCCCTCTCCGCCGTGTAGCGGACCAGGTTCTTGGAGGGTGACATCGCAGCTTGGCCTGTCCGACCGATGACCCCGGCGGCAGCATCACTAACGGTGGTGGTAACTGATGTAGTTCCCGAACTGCGAATGTTCTCTCGCCGACCTGTCGTTTGGTGAGCGAGTTCCTGGGTGGCCGGCGAGATATTGAGACCTAGGCCAGCAAGAGCAGATTCCGCATCGTGAACTACCCGATGAGACGTCCAGTGAGACGTATCACCGATACCCAGAACGGACCACTCGACACAGTAGGAGCGAGCTCGACGGAAGGAGGCGGGCGGCAAAAAGACATGGGACAGGCCGAATCGACCAAGCAAGTCCCAACCCATCATTAAGGTAGTGGCGTAGCAAATCACCACAATCGGACCAACCCAGAGCGACCTAAGCACACTACCGAAGCCCAAGAACCCAATGAGCGCAGCCAAGATCGCAACGAGAGGGGGCAGTACCAGCACCAGTGTTGCCCCAACTAGGCGAGCTGTCGGCCAAAACACCACCGAAGTCCTGCCTTCATCCCAAAACGCTGGACGAACATCGGTACGCTCGATGGCCTCAAGTCCTGTCGCTCCGTCAAGGTCCCACGACCGGGCGAATCGACTCAGCGGCCGCATGCGTCTTCTCCTTGGCAGCCCTGGAGCACATCAACAGCAAGGGCCTGAGCAGTCGCTTCAGCTACCGACGGCGGCAGAAGTCGCGCAAGAAACACGTAGCGGACAGGGTTGGTGACAGTTACCTCAACGTAGTCGGTTTCCGTATACACCGCTTTCTCGGCGAACGCTCTCGACCCCACACGCCTCGGCACGCCCCCGTTGGAAGATCTTCTCTCTAGAACTGTGTTGCCGGTGTCGAACTGAGCCCGACCCAACGAGCTCACCACGTTGGCCGCACCTGCCCGAACAGCAAAATCAGCCGCAGCTTGGCGACCCTCCTCCGTTATCACGAGAGTAGAATTCCACCGAAATTCATCCTCGTCGATAAACGTTGCACCTAGCCGCGCCGACTCCATGGCGATGTTTGCGACCTGCCTTCTGGTATGCAACGCCATCCCCAGATCAAAGCTGAGCCCAACCATCATCACGAGCGCTGGCAGCAGGAACGCTGTCGCAAGAACGTACCCATCTTCGTTCGACCACCATCGAACACACCAGTCACGTGGAGGGCTCATGGTCGAATCTCCGTGTCAGCTGACCCGGCTTCGGGCCCGCTGCCGACAAACCGATACCGATCAATAGGAGCGATGGCGTCTCGCTCAATCTTCAACGTCCCCGGGAACGGAACCTGGCCCAGGTCGGCAAACGCAACCGTGCAGGAGACGCTAACAACGACCCAGCCTCCGGGCACAAACTGAGTTCCATCGGTCATCTCGGCTGTTGAAGGTTGACACTGGTGCTTCCGATTCTCCAATGCACCGTCAACTACGGCGGCAAGAAGGCCCGTTGCCGCAATCTGATCCGGTGCCAAAGTCGCCTCACGGGCAGCTTGCCGTGCTGCTGCCTCGACATCGTTAGCGGTAGAGGCCACATTTCCTCCGATCAAGATCAACTCGAAGAACCCAATGAAGATGAAGACCACCACGGGAAAGGAGATAGGGCCGGAGCCAAGATCACACCACAAGCCTTTCCACCTGAGACTCTCCTTGTTCATACCTCCCCAGTTAGCGACACAGAGATCTTCTTGTCAATGGCTTTTTGGCGTATATTAGAATAAAAGAAAAAGACCGACATACGGCGTGATAATCGCAAGCTTCACTCGTCATTTTTCGGCCCAGGAAAAGTTTCAGAATTTCACCTGAAAAAATTCCTGAAGTGACGTGACTTTTTCGACGCAGTACCGTCATTGGCTTGTGAACACTTTTGCGTTGAGATCGGTCAATTTGGCTATGGCGATCGCACTATCGTTACTAGCTGCTTCCTGCTCATCTAATGATTCAGTCGACAGAGCCGGGCTATGGCTTCCGTGGCCCCAGCTTGAGCAAGGCGAATGCGGCGTCCCTGCGGCCGACGAAGGTGACAATATTCATGTTGTCGTGAACTGCGATGAAGCTCACACCATCGAGGCATACGCCACTGTTCAGCTACCAGAGTCAGTAGAATATGACTCAATCGACGGCAGTGCTTGCTACGAAGCATTCAGTAATATGACGGGCACTGATTTCGCCGACAGCGGTCTCGGTGGTACACACGTTTACCCCGACTCGGACAGTTGGGAACAAGGCGAGAGAGGAATTCTCTGTCTTGCCTGGACGCCGTACGAAGTAGTAAAGCCGATCACAGAACTACGTTTTGATAAGGACCTTGGCGACATGCACCCCTGGACAAAAGTTGAGTCAGGCTGGTGTCTTGGTGCAAATTCTCTTCTGATTTCTAACCCGGTTGCCGTTCAGGTTGTCGAATGTGAACCAGGTTCGGCGGTTGTCCTCGCCCAAGTACCTGTGGATGATTTCGAAACATGTCAACGAATTTCTCGAACAGTGGACGGATCGGAAGTTTTCCTCATTCAGTCGCAAACCATGCAGGAACGCGGCTACGAGAAAAGCCTCTGCCTCCAGTGGTCTTAGGTCCTTATGCGAAACCGCTATGCCTTTCGACGCTCCCCGCTTGAGCGGCGTTGGCTTAGATCCTCGACTCGGGACAGGGACTCGACGATTCTTGAGGTGTTCTACCCTCAGTGTCGAGTGCCCACCGAACGACACCGAAGCGGCGTCACCACAGCCGGGCGACCTCGTGTTGTTCACTACACCAACGGCAACGCCAACCAGCCTGGCACCAGTTGGGCGCTGGCCGTGATTCTTAGTGCGCTGAAGTGACCGCCAGAGCGTTTGCCATCGCTGGGAGCTGACCGCCCCGGCCGGTGAGGTCACACTGCGAATCAAGGGCTGCTTCGCCCAACCCACCAACAAACGCCTCCACACCGGATCATCCAAGAGTAGTGCCCGGACTCGGTAGTTATGGAATGCCGGAATCCGAACCCGATGCGCTTAGCCAGTTTGATCATATGACGACGGTGCCAATCACGACCGAGTTCGACAGCCACGCTTGACTGACCGCCGGTGCTGGCCGACTTGTGGGGTCGCCCGGCGGGCCGCTCTGGTCGTCATGACCTGGCCTGGTGCAGCGATCCGTTCATCGACCTCGGTCATCAAACCCGATCCTCAGCAGCCCTTACACCACCACAATCGGGACGGCTGACCGAACGGTGGAAGATCAACAAACGTGACATCGGAGCGGTCCTTCAACCGCCCCATGACGGTCAACCGGCCCAAGAGCGCGTCGAGATTGAGCCCGTCGATGTTGACCGCATCCGAACTCACCCACAACTCGCACATCCGAATAGGATCAACAACCACAGGGACTCCTCGAGACTGAGACGTAGAACACCTCAAGAGTCGTTGAGTCCCTGTCCCGCGTTGCGGATCCCACCCATCGCATCTGCCCGCTCAGATCCGAAGCGCCACCAAACCAAATCCGCAACACATCGCAAGAGACAGCCAGCTCCTCGACTAGCTATCCCTCAAACACGACCCGCTTACCGCAGAGTGGAGGGCAGAGCACCTCGGTTGCGTCATCGTTCCCGGGTTCAATCAGACTCCGTCTGCTTCAGATTAAGCTTTCTTGACGGTCTTGTAGACTTCGGCAACCACTGACAAATAGGCCACGAGACCACTCTTTCGACTATCAAATAGATATCCAGGTTCAGCCAAAATGGAGTGGGGAAGTCATCTGAAATCCTCACTCCATTTGCTCTAGCCAAACCTGATCGTGATGAGCTGAAAGAAGTTGAGTTCTAGCCCTATAACCCTAAATACTATCGAATCCAGCCTTGATTTCCATTATAAAACCGAATATTATCAGAGGTAATGAAGGCTATGGATCGATTTCTTGCCTGGATCAGATCATCGACTCTTTGCATCCTTGAACACGGGTTATAAGGATAGGAGACCTTTTGAGCTAAATCTTCGCACTCCATACGTCGGACTGAGATGCGGTCTTTGCCTCCGTTAGGCAAAATCTGTGCATCACGTATGTGTTTCTGTGTTGCCGTACAAATGTCTTTCTGTATTTGGCTACTACCCTTCGGAATTTCAATAACATAAGCCACTGTCTGGCCAGATCCTGGATATGAGAACATGTAGCCACAGAGTCGAGAACCGGCTTGTGCTTCGGCTGGGGACACTGGGACCACAACAACCATCATACTTACTACGGTGGCGACCACCGCTAGCCACCTCGTCAACCGAATTCTTTCTTTACGGCCAACATTTGAAGCCTTTGAATATTCATTCTGCATCTCGTGATTCCTTCTTTGGTTAAGGTCGGCAAATTCTTTTACCTGACCAGGCAACGCGTACCTGCCGATTTAACTATAGACAACTTGCGAACAGGCAAGCAATACAAAATGAAGCCGTTATCAGTCAGATAGAGGGTAATTAGAGATAACCTTCGAAGCTTCATAATTCTTTGCGATAATTAGCCCGACTGGCGTGATATATCGACTAATTGGTAGTCTATTATTAGGGTGCATTGTGCCATAGATTGTATTCGCTCAAGCAGGGAACTTATGGCTGCAATGACTCCAACGGAGATGATTTGCTGCTGGACCTCCGTGAATTGATCAAGGCGAGCGTCAATGCTGACTCGCACCGGATCATCCAACAGCGTCACCGCTCTCAACGACACCATCGACCTGCAAGCCTCACACTAGAACGACGACCCCAAACCCTTCACCTGAACGAACACCGAAAACGACATCATCAACAAGGTCGAGCACGGCCGAACCCCCCTCACACACCAAACCAAATCCGCCGCCAAGAGCGTCATTACCCATCACTACACTGGTCACAATGAGACACGCAGACACAGCGGAAGAGGCGATGTCTCGCTACGTCAACGCCTATCAGTCGCTAAGCGGAAGCGAACGGGTGGCCCGGGCCATGGAAATGGCCGAAGAGGTCAAGGCCATCACCATGCAGGGCATTCACGACCGCAACCCTGAGTTCACCGAGGCCGAAGCCCACACCGAGTGGCTGCGGATACTGCATGGGGACGAGGTCGTGAAGGCTATTCAGGCCAATGCAGGCTGAACTGCTTCGGCTGATCGTCGAGTCGCTGACGACAGCACAGATCCCCCACATGGTTACCGGATCGTACGCCAGTACCTACCACGGCGAACCCCGAATGACGCGGGACATCGACCTCGTCGTTGATCCCACGGTTGAGCAGATGACATTGCTCGCTGAGAATCTTGACCAAAATCGGTTCTACATGCCCGACTGGGTCGGTTCGTTCGAGCGACGTCAGGTGGTGAATGTCATCGACCTCATCGGCGGATGGAAAGTCGATCTTGTCTTCCGGAAGGAGCGACCGTGGCCACCGTCGAGGACACCATTCTGGCCAAACTGGAGTGGGTCAGTCGTTCGGGTTCAGATCGCCAGTTAGACGATGTGAGGGAATGATGCGAGCGGCCGACGTTGACGCCAGCTACGTGGATCGATGGGCGGGTGAGTTAGGAGTCTCGGAGTTGTGGAACGACGTCCGAGCCACAGGACAACGTGAGTAGTTTGGCCAGATCGGCTGGGCGGAGTTCGGGGATCATGTGGTTGCAGTCGAACTCATGGCTGTTCCACGCCGCAGATGTGACGGCATGACGGTACGCCCGCCACATGGGTGAGTCGTCAGGCTCGGGCACATCAGCAGTGGCCTTGACGTAGGTCAAACCGAAACCCCACCGCTCCAACGGCTTCGACAATGACACCGGGTCCAGCAGTGTTGTAGAAGGCTGAGGCATCCTCCGAGCCTGCATCCAGGCGTTCGCTTCATCGCTGCCAAGGTCACGTCCAATTGGTGCAACGAAACCGTGGTCAGCCGACCCAATCATGGCCTTACCGCCGTTACCGACTGGGGGTTAGAACATCGTGTCCGTCTGCGGCCAGCAAACGACGTACATGTCGGGATCCGTAGGACTCACCAAAGGCTCCATGGACCAGAACGAAAGAAGACACGCTCCTTGAGCGCCAGCCTCGGCGCTAAATATCCAAAAAGCGGACGTCGTCGGCGTTGGTCTGGATGAACTGCTTGCGCGACTCCACGTCGTCACCCATCAGCACAGCGAACACCTCGTCAGCAATGGCGGCCTGTTCAACCGTCACCTGCAGCAACGTGCGAGTTCCGGGGTCCATCGTGGTTTCCCACAACTCCGAGGCGTCCATCTCGCCCAGACCCTTCAGGCGCTGGAACTCGGCTTTGGGGTGATCGGCAGCATAACCAGCGCGAGAGCGATCGTCTTTGAGGTAGATCTTCTTCTTGCCCACCACCGTTGAATACAACGGAGGCTGAGCGATGTAGATGTAGCCGGCTTCAACCAGTGGGCGCATCTGACGGAAGAAGAATGTCAACAACAGGGTGCGAATGTGCGAGCCGTCGACGTCGGCGTCGGCCAGCAGGATCACCTTGTGATATCGAACCTTTTCCAGCTCGAACTCTTCTTCGCCGAGCCCGGCACCGATGGCCTGAATCAGCGAGATGATCTCGGTGTTTTTGAACATGCGGTCCAAGCGGGCCCGCTCGACGTTCAGGATCTTGCCTCGGATGGGCAGGATGGCCATGGAGTGCGGGTCACGGGCGTCTTTGGCCGAACCACCGGCCGAGTTGCCCTCGACGATGTACAGCTCGGACTCCGACGGATCCTTCGACTGGCAGTCGGCCAGCTTGCCGGGAAGCCCAGCGCCATCCAGAGCCGACTTGCGTCGGATGTTCTGGCGAGCCTGGGTGGCGGCGATGCGGGCTCTGGCCGCATTGCCAGCCTTGGTCACCATGGCTTTGGCTTCGTTTGGGTGTTCCTCGAACCACTCTTTGAGCCGTTCGTTGGTGGCTTTCTCCACCAGTGAGCGAACCGACACATTGCCCAGCTTGGACTTGGTCTGGCCCTCGAACTGCGGCTCGGCCACGTGAACCGAGATGACGGCGGTTAGACCTTCACGAATGTCTTCGCCCTGGAAGTTTTCGTCCTTCTCTTTCAAGAAGTTCTTGTCCCGGGCATAGGCGTTGACGGTTCGGGTCAACGCCGTACGGAAGCCTTGCTCGTGCATGCCACCTTCGATGGTGTTGATGCCGTTGGCGAAGCTGTGAATACCGTCGGTTTGGTAGCCGGTGTTCCAGCAGAAGGCGATTTCGACCGTCTCGTCTTCGCCTTCTTCGCCGAACCAGCCGACCTCGTCGAACAGTGCCTCTTTGGAGGCGTTCAAGTGGGTGACGAAGTCTTTGATGCCGCCGTCGTAGCGCAGCACCACATCGTCGGAGTTGGCGTCGCGCTCGTCGCGAATGTGGAACTCGAGCCCGGCGTTGAGGAACGCCATCATCTGCAACCGGTCGACCAGTGTCTGGAAACGGTACTCGGTGCCTTCTTTGAAGATGCCGGGGTCGGGCCAGAAGCGGACCATGGTGCCGGTCCGGGGGTTCCCGTCGTCGGTGGGTGAATCCCCGATGACGGTGAGCTTGTTGTCGGGATCGCCACCGTTCTTAAACGACATGGCGTGTCGCTTGCCTTCACGGTCGATTTCAACTTCAACCCGAGTGGACAGGGCGTTCACTACTGACACACCAACGCCGTGCAAGCCGCCAGACACTTTGTAACCGCCACCGCCGAACTTGCCGCCGGCGTGCAGAACGGTGAGTACGACCTCGGCGGCCGTCATGTCTTCGTACTTGGGATGTTTTTCGACCGGGATACCGCGGCCGTTGTCGAGAACCTGGACGCTGCCGTCGTCCTTGACGGTCACGTCGATGAGGTCGCAGTGGCCGGCCATCGCTTCATCCACAGCATTATCCACAACCTCCCACACCAGGTGGTGCAGACCGGTGGGACCGGTGGAGCCGATGTACATGCCGGGTCGCTTGCGAACCGCTTCGAGGCCTTCAAGAACTTGAATAGAGGAGGCGCCGTAGTCCGAAGATTCCGCTGGCGAAGCTGATTTTCCAGCCTGGTTTGCGTCAGATTTCGTCATGGCAGGTCTTGTTCTGTTTGGTGTCGCCGCCGAACCGGGTGGTTCCGGACCTATCGGCCGGGAAACCGTGCCGTCGAGTGGCTCGACGTTGGCTTGGACAATCGGATTGCCGGGCCAGTGCACTTTCCCCCATCGACATGCGACAAGATGTGTTGCGGGCGGTAAAAACGGCTTGATTTAGCCGATTTCTAGGCCCAAACCCGTCTACCAATGGTACCAGAAAACCGGCTCTTTCGGGCGACGACAAGCCGCGGTGCCAGTTGACGGACGACTAGCGACGAGGGCCGGATAGGGCTTGGACACGCTGCACCAAATCCTGCCCGAACACCTCTTTGAAGCGGGTTTTGATTTGAGCTTCCATCCACCCGATCTGCGATGCCCATGCCGGGTCATCGCAAGACACCCGTAGCACACCGTCAATCAGTTCGACAGGACGGGTTCCCACCGATAGCGCCGGGCCGACAATGTCGGGCCAACGGGACTCCATCTGGGCGAGGATGCTGATCGGCGGACCACCCAGGTGGGTCACAAACCGCTCAAGACTGTCCCCAAGGCGGGTCAAACCGATGTCGCGCCCCGAACTGGCTGATCGCCAAGCCGTGTCACCGTTGCGGTTATGGTCGCGCCCGCTCATAGATCGATCATACGCCGGTCGACTGTCAGGCCACCAGCGGCTCCGGCTACAGGTCCTGAACCAACTCCAGGATGCCGGCCTGTTGAGTTTCGTCGAACCCGAACATGAGGTTGGTCGATTGAGCCAGGTCCGGCGACAGAACCATCATCTGCGAGTTGGCTTCCACCCCGAACACCTGCCAAGTGGCGAAGGACGGATCCCACAGCATGGTCACATGCTCAAGGCCACCATCGGCCAGGAACCGGCGGGCCAACGGAAAATCGTCCTGGGTTCCCAGTCCGATTACTTGAACGGTTTCGTCGTTGTCTCGCGCAAACTGCGCGACGTCAGGCGCCTCTCGGCGACAAGTCGGTCAATGCGGGGAGAAGAACCACAGCAGCACCGGCCGGTCACCGTCAATGGCCTCACCCAGTGTGGCGATTGACCCATCGGCCACATCAAGCACCTGATGTTCCAGGACGGTTTCGCCCGGTTCGAGCAACGGCTGATTGGCCTCCGCCACCGCCTCCGCATCGCTCGATTCCCCGACATCGCTCGATTCTGGGGCATCGGCTGCCCCAGCTGAGTCGACGCCGGCCTCAGTTGATGTCTCGCCACCGCAGCCCGCCAACCCCAGTGAAACCACGACGGCCAGCGCGGTTACTCGAATCCAAACGTTGCCCATCCCAACCCAACCGGCAGCCGGCTTTCTGTATTCCGACGAAGTCAACATTTGATCGGCTGGCTGATTGGGTGAATCACTAAACGAATCACTAAACGAATCACTGGGCGGCGCCTATCACTACATGGCTCTCAGCACGCCGTCTGTCATCCGAAACAGCCGATCCGGTTTCACCGTTTCCGGCAGCTCAGTGGCCGAGGTGATGACCGTCTGACCGGGTGGCAGGTTGCGTAACAGAGCGTCGGCCCGGGCAGTATCCAACTCTGACAGCACATCGTCGAGCAGTAACAGGGGCGGTTCGGCCAATACCTCAGTCAGCAATCGATGCCCAGCCAACCGCAAAGCGAGGGCTAGTGTGCGCTGTTCGCCCTGGCTGGCCTCGGTTCGGCTCGAAAGGCCGTTCAGCGTCACCACTACCTCGTCGCGGTGAGGCCCTACGGTGGTCACCCCTCGCCGAACGTCGGTCTTGCGGGCGTCGATCAGCGCAGGCGCCAGTTCACCATCACCCCACGACGCCTGGTACTGCAAGCCAACAACCTGTTGGACACCACCACTCTCAGCTGTAGGGGGCGAACTGCCGACCGCCAGAGTCTCATACGACTCCTGGACGATGGGCCGCAAACGTTCAACCAGATCTCGGCGGCGGGCAACCAACCGTTCGCCCGCTTCGGCCAGGCGGGCATCCCACACATCGAGAGTCGGTTCAGTCGCATCATCCAACCGTCCACCGGCTTGACGCAGCAAAGCGTTGCGTTGCTTAAGCGCACGTTCGAACTCGGCAATGGTGGCCTCGGTGTTGGCGCTCAAAGCGACCAACACCTCATCGAGGTAACCTCTCCGCTCCCCCGGGCCGTCCTTCAACAGCCGCAGGTCATCGGGTGCAAACACTGTGACTCGCAGCGCGCCCAACAGATCTTTTGTGCGTTTCAGGCGTTGGCGATTCACCTGGGCCCGAGTTCGACCTTTGCGAAGCTCCAGTTCGATTAGCACTTCGCGGTCGTCGCGCAGACCTTCAGCCCGAACAACCGCCGACTCCGCCCCTTTGGCCACCATCGACTCCACCGGCGAACCGCGGAACGATTTCAGCGTGGCCAGCAGCCCGAGCGCTTCAAGCAGATTGGTTTTTCCTTGCCCGTTGTCAGCCACCAAAGCGGTTAGGCCAAGGTCGAGATCAAGTTCCAGCTCGGGGTAGCTGCGGAAGTTGGTCAACCACAGCCGTTGGATTTGCAAGCTAGGAGACCCGGACCGGCATGATCAGATACAAGAAGTCCTTGCTCGACGTGCCTTCTCCGTCTGTGACCTCATCGCCGACAGTGCGGACGATGGCCGGTCGCTGCTCGTCGATGGTCGAAAGCGTGACCTGCTCGCCAGGCGTTACCTCGATGCCGTCCAGGAGGAAATCCGGGTTGAAGGCGATGGTCAGGTCGCTGCCGGCGTAGTCGCCTTCGAGGCTTTCCCGGGCGGTGCCGACGTCTTGGGTGATGGCCACCAGCTCGACGCTTTCCGATGTCATTTCCAAACGGATCGGAGTTGACTCGCGTGCCAGCAGCTTCACCCGGCGTAGAGCTTCGGTGAAGTCAGCACGGTTGAGTGTCAACACGTTGGGGTGGCTGTCGGGAATCAGACCCCGGTAGTTGGGGAAGTCGCCTTCGATCAAGCGAGTGGTCAGACGAACATCACCGACCGAAAACGATGCATCGCGTTCGCCGAGCTGTAGTTCGACGGTGTCACCCTGGCCGAGTACTCGGTTGAGTTCTCCAAGGGCTCGCGACGGAATCAACACGCTCTGGCCTTCGTCCAATACCGAGATGCCGGCAACGTCTCTCATGGCCAATCGGAATGAGTCGGTTGACACCAGGCGCAGTCCACCAGCTTCGGCGGCGAGGAGAACACCGGTGAGAATAGGGCGAGAGTCATCGGTGCTGGCGGCGAGAACAACTTGCTTGAGCGCTCGAGTCAGCTGATCGCTGGGCAGCTTCACCGTGTCGGCTCCCAGCTCGGCCAGCTTGGGGAACTCGTCGCCCGAAATCAAACGAATGCTGAACTCGCCTCGGCCGGAGCTGATGGACAGGCTCTCCTCTTCGGCCACGAACGACACCGCACCGGGTTGGAGCGCTCGGACGATCTCGGTTGCTAGTCGGGCCGGAATGACAATCACACCGTCGCCCTGTCCGACCACGGTGACGTTGATCGAGATGGTCAGGTCAAGATCGCTACCCGTCAGTGTTAGTTGATCCCCGACGAGCTCCGCTCGGACGCCGGACAGCCCGGGCATCCCGCCGCGACCGCTAACGGCGCGGCCAGCAATACCTAGGGCTTCAACAATGACGTCACGTTCGCAACGAAACTTCATTTTCCAAGTCTCCTCACCAAGATTCTGGGATCTGGCATGAACTCTAGCCGGTGGAAGTGACTGGTTGAACCGAGTGGCCAGCGTCGTAGGTCGGCCAACTCTTATCAACTGCCTTTCCCCAATACAGCTTCTGATCTGATTTATAAATGGTTGTAGTGGTAGTAATACTGTGGATTGTGGATGAAATGACGTTTTGCCTGGTCAGAGCAACAAATGTTGTCCGCAGCCCGGTGTTGGTCATCCATATCTAACATCGATGTGATTTAACGGCCTGGGGATTAGGGGCTGGTTGTCCCCATCTGGCAGGGCTGTCGTCCTCAGGTCATCCCAGGCGAACGGTGATGCTGTCCACCTGTTGTCCGGATGCCAAGGCATCGATTTCCACAAGCAACCCACAAGGGTTGCCGCAACCCACAAGGGTGCGGTAGTTCATAGCTAACTATGAACTACCGAAATCCACGGATTGGGCCTGGACCCGAATTGCTTTCTCGAGGGTGGTTACGTGGTTGTAAATCTGGGTGCGTTCCTTCATCAGCGCCGAAATCTTGTCGCAGGCGTGCATCACGGTGGTGTGATCACGTCCGCCGAACTCTCGGGCGATGTGGGGATAGCTGAGATCGGTGAGCTCTCTCGTGACGTACATGGCCATCTGTCTGGCGATGACCAGAGGTCGGCGTCGTGACTTGCCGATGAGCTCGTCGCGGGCGAACCCGAACTGCTCGACGGTGGCCTCGAGGATCATGTCGACGGTGATGGGGCGTGGCTGGCGGTCGGCGATGAAGTCACCGAGGACTTGTTCGGCCAGCGCCCGGTCCAACGACTGACCGGTCAGGTTGGCGTACGCCGTCACCTTATTGAGGGCGCCTTCCAACTCACGGATGTTGTTCGTGATGTTGGCGGCGATGAATTCTGAGACCTCGTTGTCGAGCACCAGGTCGTCGCGTTCGGCCCGCTTGCGGAGAATGGCCATGCGGGTTTCGATGTCGGGCGGCTGAATGTCGGTGAGCAGGCCCATCATGAAGCGGCTCTTGAGCCGCTCTTCCAACGTTGGAATAGCGTCGGGCGGGCGATCCGAGGACAACACGATCTGGCTGTTGGCCCCGTAGAGATCGTTGAAGGTATGGAATAGCTCCTCTTGGAGGCGATCCTTGCCTTCGATGAATTGGATGTCGTCGATCAGCAGTACATCTATTTGCCGGTAGCGGCGTTTGAACTCGTTGCCCGAGTTGTTCTTGATTGAGTCGACGAACTCGTTCAGGAAAGTCTCGGTTGAGACGTAAAGCACCTGTTTGTTGGGCTCGAGATCGTTGATGAAGTTCTGAATGGCCCGCAAGATGTGGGTTTTTCCCAGTCCGGCGCTTCCGTAAATGAACAACGGGTTGTACGACCCGCCGGGGCGTTCGGCCACCGACAGGGCTGCGGCGACGGCGAAACGGTTGGATGGGCCGGTCACGAACGTTCGGAACGTGTACCGCCTGCTCGGGTCGTTGTCCGCAGCGTCGACGCGGCGAAGATGATCGTGGTTGCCCGTGCTTCCGCCCGGACCGGGGTAGAGGCCGCCGGTGCCATTGTCGGTAGTGCCGCGAGCAGACCCGAGGGAGGTCACGGTTCCCATTTGGCCATCTGCGTTGGCGTTGCCGGCCTGAGTTGTCACCTCGGCGGGCGCTTCACCGTTACCTGATCGATTTGCTTCATAGTCTCGGAGGTCGATGACGTCGTCTGTGTTGCTTTCGGCCTTCGGAGCGATGTCGGCTCGGGCTGACGCTTCGGCATCGAACAACGTGGGAGATGTCAGTTCGAACGACACTTTCATGTCGTGGCCGGCTGCTTCGGTTACGGCGTCTTCAACCAGAGGCCGGTAGCGGCCGTCGAGTTTGTCCCGGATGATGCCATTGGGCATGCCGAGAACTAATTCGTTGTGGTCGGCTCGGATCGGTGACAGCTGGGCGAAGGTGCTTTGCCATACCCCGTCGGAGACCTGGCTGCGAAGCAGATCCGATGCTGCTGACCACAGCTTTAAAAGGTCGGTCACTAGTGAGTCCCCCTGTCAGCCTGGGATTGGGCTCTGTCGTTACGCTCCGAGTCGTCAAACTCTGAACAGGTGCTGACAGAAAGGCTGAAACCGGCGTCAACAGAGATGACACGCCTGTGGGAAAGCTGTGGAAATTCTGGTTGTTGTCGCCCTTGCCTCAAAGTCACCGTGTACACCGTTCTCCCCAATACCCACAAGATTATCCACAGGCTGTGCCAAAAGAGACCGATGCTCTGATGCAGGCGGCCGTGAAACCAAGTTGACTGCGGTCTTGGATCCCGCCAGATCACTCAGGCAGTGCATCTGAGGTCGACCATGTCGGTTTAAGAACAAAGTCGGAATGCATCCACCACATCTAGCTGGATTTAACTTACAGTCATGTAATTCAGTTGCTAAGGTGAAGTGCATTCTGTCGAATCGCGAAACCGGGCCGAAGTTATCTGGCTGGCGACGCGGCGGATTGCTCTCGGCAAACCACTACTCAATGATTGTCTCCAATGAGAGTGACTGCCGGGAAGTGTTCCCTCCACGACTCACGCCCTGCACCTTGGCTTACAGACGTTACCAGACGGCCGCGGCCCTGACACGTCGTTCTGTGGAAAAGTACCGCGGCCAGTGCTGACAGATGTGTGTCGATCTTTGACCATCAGCTTCAGAGATGGGTACCGCTTAGTGGCGCGGCCCGCGATGGCAACCGAGTTGGTTGTGTACAAGCCCGGGCCTAGCCTTAAGAACAGGTTTAACAGCCAGGTTCTAGTCGCTCACCGCAGCCCGAATTCGCTCGACGGGTGACTGTTCCGTTGTGAGGTGATCCCCTCGCTCGCCACCTTCACCGTTGATCTCGGTCCTGGCCGGTCATTGCGACCAAACCGGGCCGATCGGAGTGAAGGGCAGGGTCGGGCCCGGGATCATCGACAGGAGCACGAGGCACAAGACGCCCTTTGCCCTGTAAATCCCAAGTCGTCGCGACTGAAAACGGCCGCACACGGACGGATCACACGCCAAGACGCATGTACGCCAACAGATATAAGGCGAGAAGACAGTGAAACGCACATTCCAACCCAATAACTTGAAAAGGGCCCGCCGACACGGCTTCCGGGCCCGTAAGGCAACAGCCGGCGGACGGCAGGTACTTCGGTCTCGACGGGCCAAAGGTCGTCGCCGACTGAGTGCGTGACGCCAACCGTCCATAGGCGGCGGACGTTCACCGAACTGCGTCAGCACGGTCGTCGAGTACAACACGGAACCGTGCGAATGACCTACCTGGCATCGCCCACAGTGGTGGCCGGTGAGTGGGATGGTCCACGAGTGGCGTACGCCTTCAGTCGACGTTTCGGTAAGGCAGTGCAACGAAACCGAGCACGCCGACGCCTTCGTGACGCGTTTGCGCGTGCTTGGCGAGAACATGCCGACGGGAACTCCGATATGACCAGCCTCAATGGAGCGTTCCTGCTCTCGGGAGGACGAAGCATCCTGAACGTCCCGTTCGAGGGTGTAGTTTCCGATGTCACCGCCTGCCTTCAGAAGTTGAGCCTGGCGTGACCGTGACTGAGCGCGTCGAGCCGGCATTTGTAGAACAAGGCCCGACGGCCCGAGCCATCACGTGGTGCATCGGCTTGTACAGGACCTGGTCGAGCACTCGCCCGGGTCGCTGTCGGTACCTGCCCACCTGTTCGCAATACACAGTCGAAGCAATCGAGATGCACGGCACAGCCCGCGGCTGTTGGTTGGCCATCAAGAGAATCGGTCGTTGTAACCCGTTTGGGTCACACGGATACGACCCCGTTCCGGAGAAGTAAGTCATGTTCGATCAGATAACCGACGTCAGCCTCGGAGCGTTCGCTCGGCTGTTGTCGTTCTTCTATTCACTGCCGGTGGTGGGCGGCAACTACGGCATAGCCATCATCATGCTCACCGTGGCGGTGATGATTCTCTTGATGCCGTTGACGCTCAAAGCGACGCGGTCGACCATCAAGATGACGCAGATGCAGCCCAAGATGAAGGAGCTGCAGCAGAAGTACAAGGGCCCGGAGAAGCGTCAGGAACTTAACGCCGAGCTGATGGCCCTTTATCAAGAGGAAGGTATCAACCCGGTGGGTGGCTGCCTACCCATGCTGGCCCAGCTGCCGGTGTTCCTGGTGCTGTTCAACGTCCTTCGAGGCCTCACTCGGAGAGTCTCGGAGAAGCCGTACTTCCATGCAGCCGAACGGGCTCGCGAACTGGCCGGAGTCGGCGGAGAGACCAGCCGCAACTTTGATCCGAACTACATCGACAAGAGTTCACAGCTGTACGAGGATCTCTCTCAGACCGATGAAATGCGATTCGGCCCGTTTGACCTGGCCGAATCGGCCTGGAACATCTTTCAGTCCGACATCGTCTCCTTCATTCCGTACTTCATTCTCATCCTGTTCGTAGTCGGCACCAGTTACTACCAGCAGAAGCAGATCTCTGCCCGTCGAGGAAAATCCGACGAGCCCCTCACCCCACAAATGCAAACCCAACAGCAGCTGCTAAAAGTGCTGCCGTTGATGTCAGGTGCCTGGAGCTTCGTGTTTCCGGCCGGCCTGGTGCTGTACTGGGCGACATCCAACCTGTTCCGGGTTGGGCAACAGTCGTACATAACACGATCCCTCTATCGAGGCGACGGGATCGGGGCTCAGATGCTGGATAAGCAGAAAGAGCAGGGAGACAACGGGACCGACACGAAAGACTCCTCAGACGAGGACGACTTCGACTTCGATGACGGCCCTCAAGGAGACGAGGGTACGTCCGGCGCCAGTTCGTCGAAGAAGAACGGCACCGCAAGAAATACCGCAAGAAATACTGCGAAAAACAACACATCAAAAGACAAGACAGCCAACAACGCGAAATCGAAGAAGGCGTCTGGAAGTGAGTCCGGCTCGGAGTCGACCAATGGGTCGTCGGCCAAGACCGTCGCCGAGCGCGAGCAGCGCTGGGCCCAGAAGAGGGCACAGAAAGCCAAGGTCCAGGACCGGCGGGCGGACTCAGGTGGCTCCAGTCGGGTGACTCCCAAAGGGACAAAGCCGACCACTTCCAGGAAGTCTAAGAAGAAGCGATAGTTGGTGCCGGTCGAAGGACCGCACCGACCCACCCTGTATCCGGTGACGACTTGTCGCCCGAGAACAGGGGTTGGTGGTCATGTGACCAGAGGAAGTTTAGAGGTGTAAACCACAAGTGGAATGGGTTAAAACAACCGCAAAGACCGTTCCCCAAGCGATCGAACAGGCATTGGACACGCTCGGCGTGGACGAATCCGAAGCTGAGATCGTCATCATCGAAGAACCCCGCAAGGGACTCTTCGGTCGAATGAAGGGAACTGCCCGGGTCGAAGCCCGAATCAAGCCAGTATCAGTCCGTCCAAAGGCTGATCGCCGCAATCGCCGAGGTGACCGCAAGGGCGGCCGCGGCAAAGGAAACGGCCGAGGGCGCTCCGACAAGCGAGGCGACCGGAACCGAGGCGGATCATCGAAGAGTTCAAACCGCAACGGGAACTCGGGCGGCAAGAACACTTCAGATAAGAACACTGCAGGCAAGAACACCGGCGATCGGAATGAGTCCGGCAAGCGAGACTCAAACAGGGGCGATCAATCGCAAACCCGGTCGAAGTCCAACCGCAGCCGCGGTGGCAAGAACGACCAATCGAATGATAAGACCAAGGTCGACGCCCAGTCTGGATCCGGTTCCGGCCGTGACAGCGCCGAGAACAACGGCGGTCGATCAAATGATCGGCAGGCAAGAGGCGAACAGGGTCAGGGCTCGTCGGGCCGACGCCGCAACCGTCGCGGTGGTGGCGAGGGAGACTCGCAGACCTCAGTCGTCGATGGTGCTGATGAGTCCACAGTCAAACGGTCGAGGGCAGGTAAGACAGCTGCCGTTGCCGGAACGGCTGCGGTCGGTGCCGGGGCCGCCAAAAGGTCAAACAAATCTCAACGAAAGAATCCGAACCGGTCGGATGCCGATTCGAAGCCAACGGAGGAGAAACCAGTGGAACATGTAGCCGACGAGGTAGTAGCCGATCACCTGAAGAACTTCCTGGGCGGCCTGACCACTGCATTTGGACTCGAGGGTGCCGTCGCAATCGAAAACCCCGAGCCCGAGATCATGGTGGCCACGGTGGACGGGCAGCACGGTTTGATGGTCGGCCCCAAGGGTCGGACGCTTGACGCCATCCAGGAGTTGGCTCGAGTATCTGCCCAACGATCCGCTCCCAGCGCGATTCGTATTCGCGTTGATGTCGGGGGTTACCGCAAACAGCGGACCGAAGCCATCGCCTCCTTCGCAGTGAAAGCTGCCGATAAGGCAGTGGACAACGGTGTTGAGGTGAAGCTCGACCCGATGCCGGCCAGCGATCGCAAGGCCGTTCACGATGCCCTTACCGAAGACGCCCGGGTTGAGACCCGGTCGATCGGTGCCGAGCCTCGTCGTCGAGTGCTTATCGTGCCGGTGGCCGGTGGCGATGCCTCGGACGATCAGGCCGAAGAGGAATAGAAGCAAGATTAGAAGTACGACAAGTCGATTGCCGCGCCCTGGAGGTCCGGTTCCGTCATGATCCATCAGATTCTGGATCGATCTAAGGAACTGGGCTTCCTGGGCCCCGGTTCGATCGACGATCAAGTTGATCACTCGGAGCGCTTCGGTGTGGTGCTCGACGATGTGCTCTTGGATTGGCCGGAGCCTAGGTCCGATGACGATGACCGACCGGTCCTTGCCGACATTGGGGCCGGGGGTGGCGTGCCGTCCCTGCCGCTTCTGGTCAAACGCCCCGGTATACAAGCGGTGCTCATTGATGCCTCACAGCGCCGGTGCTCGTTTCTCGTCTGGGCGTGTGCCGAGCTGGGTCTTTCCGACCGGGTGTCTGTTTGGTGTGGACGACTGGAAGATATCGCTCACGAGGATCGGGCTCGTACCAGGTTTGATGCCGTCGTGGCCCGAGGTTTCGGGCCTCCGGCGATTACCGCGGAGTGTGCTTCGGGCCTGTTGAAGGTCGAGGGCCACCTCATTGTCAGTGAGCCGCCAGAGGGGCGAACATGGCCCCCCGAGGCATTGCAGCAGCTGGGGTTTCGACAGATATCGGCCGTGGATCAGGGTTTCGCCGTCCTAAAGATGGTTGGCCGTCCACCGTCGGACGTTCCAAGATCGTTCAAACTTCAACAACGACGCCCGTTGTTTTAGGCCTTTCCCTCCGGCCGTTCGGACCCGCCACCGAGACAATTCAAGTCACCGGGCGTCGATCACTTATCGATTGTTTGACCCCCCAAGAGTTGGGTCACATGGACATTGATGGCCATGTGAATTTGCCCACTGCCGGGTGTCGAACAATGATCAGAGGTAACGTTTTGGCTAAGCGGTAGCGGAGCGGCTGCAGCGGCATACGGTTCGGCGGTGTTCCGATGAGTGGCGACTTTGATAACAGAGATCACGGATCCTTCAGAGAGGGTGTTCCTAGTGACGCCGATCTGACATCCACCCGATCACTTCCGCTCATCGATGATGAGGAAGAATCGACTAGGGTTCATCCACCTGCCCGTGGTGGTCTAATTTCTCCAAATAGGACCAGCGGAGATCATGGTCGAGAGGTCCCAACCAATCTGGAACCGGGGCTACTCTCTCCAGCTAGACCCAGCCAAAGTCCGCCTCCCCGTCGGCAAAGGGCCGGTAGTGAACCGCCAAGGCCTCGAGGCTTAGCCCCCCGGCCGGTCCATGATCCCAACGCCGGTCGCTCGGCGCCTCCGATCAGGGCAATACCAGCGCCTCGACATTCGTGGCCCCCCGGCGACTATGACGGCTATGTAGCTCAACCCACTCGAGGTGGCGAACGAGTTCAGCATCGCCGTGGTCGCCGGTCGCTCCCAGGCATCTTGCTCGTCGGGTTTTTGTTGGCCGGTCTGGCCATCGGCTACCTGGTGATCGACCGCCTCGGCATTCTTGACGGCGGCTCGGCCGACACCTCAACAGCTGAGACCGCGGACGACGTGGCAATGACCGGCGAAGACGCCACAGGTGAGAACGGTGACGAGCTCACCAGTTCGGGCACCGAACCTGGCACCGAATCAAGTACCGAGCCTGACACTGAATCGGTAGATGAGCCCGAGGCCGAAGCGGCAGATCTAGATTGGCCGGGAGGGACTGGTCCGGTACCCGACGGCGATCCAGAGATTCGTCGAGCCGCCATCACTGCTGCCGGACAGATGGTTCTGACCGGTTCGGCACCGAACTGGTCGACGGTGACCAAGATCGTACAGTTCGCAGGTGAGAAGCTGCCAACAGGACCCGATGCCATCGACAACCAGTTGACCTGGCACCCGGATGCCGAGGAGTCGGCGCAGTGGGGCGATGTCGTGATGGGCAGCGCAGCCACATTCGAGACAAGTGGCGCTGTCATCAACCCTGACTCGCTACCTTCGCTTGACCTGGCGGCGGAAATGCTGATTGCTCACCCGACCGTGTTCGCTGTCGTGATCGGTCACGCTGACACTTCAGGCGACGCGCAGGACAATGCTCAATTGGCGGCTGATCGAGCCAACGCCGTCGTTGACTACCTGGTGGAAAAAGGTGTGGTGCCGGGACAGATCGTAGTGGCCTCGGCCGGTGCTGACGATCCAGCCGCCTCGAACGAAACCATCGAGGGGCGAGCAGAGAATCGCAGGACGGAAATCAAGTTCAAGAATGTCCTAATTCCGGGTACCGGCTCAGGGGACAGCTAGCCGATGGTGCAAACATGGTGGCGCCGACCGAGTGGTTCGGTCAGGCTCATTCGCAGGGGGCCAGTCCTGTTTGCACTTGGTCTTTCCCTCAGTGGATGCTCCACTATCGAAGCGATGTTGGACGACTCCGACGAATCGGCACCGGAAACGACGGCAATTGCCGCGCCCGACTTGGAGTCGGCCGAAGGTGATGCGGCCAGCGAGACGGGCGAGCAATCAGATGCGGAGTCGGGTGATGAATCCGACAGTAGCGAAGGTGAACAGGCCGCTCGGTCCTTGTTTGACATCGACGCCGTTCTGGCCGCCGACCCTGATTGCCCGGAACCGGTTTCAGGCGAGACATTGGTAATCGGCTATGCCGCCGACCTTGGTGCCTTCGGAGTGTTTGCCGACGGGCCGGCATCACAAACCACAAGTCACATTGCCGAGCTCATCAACTGTTCTGGTGGACTTGACGGCCGGCCTGTTGAGGTTGTGGTGAGCGACGTTTCCGGAACAGATCCGTTGGCCAGCCGGGACGCCACCATCGAACTTCTTGAAGCTGGGGCACAAGCCCTGTTGGGGCCACCGTTCCCGGACCCGGGCTTTCGCGTCCTTCAAGCGACCAACGGTCAGGTCCCGGTGCTCTTCACCGGATCCACCGAACCCGCCCTGGCTGATGCAAGCCAGCTGTCGTTCCTCGTAGCTTTTAACGACACTCAAGGGGCTACGGCTGCTGCCCAATTCGCCCAGACAAAGGGTTGGGGGCGAGCGGCCGTTTTCGGTGCGGCGGGGCCATATTTCGGCTACAACGCCGACGTGTTCGCTGCCGCCTTTAACGGTCAGGGCGGAACCGTCACCGCCGAATACTCTTTCGTGCCGCAGGACCAGGTTGACTTCGGTGAAGCCGTGGCCGACATGGTCACCGATCCGCCTGACGTCGTCTACTCCCCCATGTTCGCCGATCAGTGGGTGGTTCTACGTCGCCAGTTGGACGAAGCAGGCCTGGCCGATGTTGAACTGCTGGGGTCCGACGCCTTCGAGGCGACCAACGGTTACGCTCTGGCCGGCACCGATGGTCTCTTCCACGTAACCCACACCGACCCTGGCGACGAGACCCGCCTGCAGGCGCTGTTGAACAGTTTTGCCGATGCCAATGGTGGGGTTCCACCGGCCTCACCCTCGATGGCGGCTCTGGCTGGCGACGCCATGGCCGTGATCGCCGAAGCGTATCTGCAGTCCAAACCCGAGGACCCGGCGTCGCTAGGTGAGGCCATCGCCAACATCGGTATTGTCGAAGGTGTGTCCGGTGAGTTGATCTATGACGGTTCGGGAGCTCCGGCCAAGCCGATGTACATCCACCAGGTCGTGGATGGACAGCCAACACTGGCCGCAATCATCGGCGACTGACTGTTTCAGTCGGCTGCTCGCCCTACCGACTCGATGTCGGTGAAGGGTTGCCCAGCGAATGGTCTTCTGCCGGACGGTTCCCGGCTGATGGTGTTGCCTTCAGCAGTGTTTCGTTGGGCAGTGTGTCGTTAAGCAGTGTGTCGTCGAGCAGTGTGTCGACCTGTTGCCTCACGCTGAAGTTGGTTTCGGCGTAGGTGACGGCCGCCGGACCCTTGGTGACTTTCCAGTCCTCGGTTAGCGCGTTGGTGACCGTCTGTGCCAGTTCGCCGGCCAAGGTGTCAATGTCGTCGGACTCGGGAACCAACGTGCCGACCTCGTCGATGACGAAGTCCTTCGGTCCACCGGAGTTGACGCCGATCACCGGGGTGCCACACGCCATCGCTTCGATAAACACCAGGCCGAACGGCTCGTTCTTGGATGGGAAGCAGGCTATGTCGGCTGCGGTGAACAGTGTTGCCAGGTCACTCTGACTCTTGGGCCCGACGAAGTGAACGTTCTGCAGCCCCAGCTCGGTATGAGCCAGTTCGTGGTAATGGCGCTGATCGTCAAGCGGGCCGGACCCGACCACGATCAGCCCAATGCGTCCGAGGCTGTCGTCGGTCTCCCAAATGGCGGCAGCCCGCAGTAGGGCGTCAAGTCGTTTCCATGCCGCGAACTTGCCGCAGAACACCACGACCTTGTCGTAGTCTCCGGGCACCGGGGCGCTTGCCCGGGGGCTTCCCTCGTAGGGCTCGGTGTTGAACCCGGGCAACACATCGGCTCGCCAGGTGGCAACGTCGGCAGGTGCGGCGGCCGGTTTGAAGAACGCTTCGTTGTAGCCGTTGGGTGACAGGGCAATTCGGTCTGCCGGGAACGAGTCAAAGACGGTGGTGAAAGCCTCTACCTGTTGATTGGAGATAGCGGCGCACCAGTCGACCGCGGTGCCGGCACCTGCCTCACTGCTGTCGGGGTCACTGCTGTCGGGGCCACTGCTGTCGGGGCCGCTGGGATTGAAGACACCGGCCGAGCGCATCATGGGTAGGAACCGCATGGGGAACTCTTCGTCGGGCTCTCCCCCGGCTGCTTCGGACTCCTGACCGGCCAGTTCGGCGTTGTACATCTTCAAGGCGGTTCCGTGGACGAAACAGAGAACAGGAATCCGTTGCCTGCCCGAGTCGAGCCGTCGTCGGTTCAAGTCGCTGGCCACCAGCGGGTTGAGGAACGTGTGGTGCGCGACCAGCATGTCGATGGGTTTGCCGTGTTCCCGTTCGATTTGGTTGATCCACTCTTCGGCCTCGTCGGCCAGGCGTTTGCGGTAGGCGGCGAACTCTTCTTCGGTGAATGAGTGCCACCGGTATGAGCTGACTGGGGAGATCGATTCACAGATCGGGATGTCATGGTCCAGTTCGAACACCCGAACGTGGCTGTCGGTGAACCGTTGCCTTTTCGATGGGTAGATGGAATACGCCTCAGTGTCCGGCCGCTGGTTCAACGCCCGATGATGGGCTTCGTGAAGAATGCCGGATCCGGGTGCGTACTCGCCTTGCCTCTGCCAGTTGTTGGTTCCAAGCTGGAAGATGAGGGTGGAGGTCGCACGGTTCTGAGGAGAATTCACGGGAGAGTTCACAGGTCCCTTTCGGTGGTGATGACCCAAAGTGAAGCGGATTCCAGCGTAGACGCAATCTGGTTGGCCATGATCATGGCAGCTGATCCGGCAGTCTGAATAGAGGTGGTTGTGGAGGGCTGCTGATAGCAACGCGTTAGGCACCTGGGCGTAGTACCTTGGGTAGGTACTGCAGGTATGTGCGAGCCTGGGCAATAGTCCGCGACGGGGAGTCGCCAAAGGAGACCCGTGACCGAAACCGCTGTCAGTGATCTAAAGACTGGCCAGGTCGATTCCGGCGAGGCGCGTCTCATAGCGGTCGCCAACCAAAAGGGTGGTGTTGGTAAAACAACAACCGCCGTCAACCTTGGTGCGGCGGCTGCTGAGATCGGCCACCGGGTTCTGGTTGTTGATCTGGATCCGCAGGGAAACGCCAGCACCGGTTTGGGAATCAATCCCCGAACCCTCGAAAAGTCGATGTACGACGTTCTGTTGCACGATGTGGCTCTTGACGAAGTGATCGAGGCCGCGGCGGTACGCAACCTGTTCCTCGCTCCCGCCAATCTTGATTTGGCCGGGGCTGAAATCGAGCTGGTTCCGGCGTTCTCCCGGGAGATGCGTCTAAAGGGTGCGTTGTCACATGTGATGAGTGACTATGACCTCATCTTGATTGATTGCCCACCTTCGCTTGGTCTGCTGACGGTGAACGCTCTGGCCGCCGCCAATGAGGTGCTGGTCCCCATCCAGTGTGAGTACTACGCATTGGAAGGTCTCGGCCAGTTGCTTCGCAACGTGGATCTGGTCAAGAAGAATCTCAATCCCGAGCTGCATCTGTCGAAGATCGTGCTGGTGATGTACGACGCTCGGACCAACCTGGCCTCCCAGGTGGCGGCCGAGGTGCGGGAGCATTTTGGCGAGCTGGTTTGCACGACGGTCATTCCTCGCACGGTGCGACTTTCCGAGGCGCCTAGCTTCGGCCAACCCATCACCGTATTTGATGGGGCATCCCGAGGAGCGATAGCGTATCGGGACTTGGCGGTCGAGGTGGCCGGTGAGCCGAAGGCGTCGTAGTCGATTCACCAGTTGGGCCGTCGGAGACGATGCCGGCCCCGAAACCGATGATGGCACCGATGATCAGGATGCACCTATATATAGAGAGCTATATGGGGAGGATGCGCCGCCATATATAGGTGTTGAAGAATCCGGCGCCGACGATGAAAGCGGGTCCGGTTCGGTGATTGGCCAGTCGTTAAGCGACCTGTTGGTCGGCGGAAACTCGTTGAGCGAGCAAACCGATGATGAGTTGTCGGCAGATCAGGCGACTGAGGCCGAGGCGAGCAGGATCACGGGTACCGAACTTCCCTACGACGGGCGGATCGTCTTGGTGTCGGTGGATGCCGTTTCACCAAACGCTGTCCAGCCGCGACGGCGATTTGAGGAATCATCTCTTGCTGCGCTCACCGCTTCGGTGGCCGAGCTAGGTGTACTTCAGCCAATCATCGTTCGTCCTGTCGATGATGCGTCCTCCCGCTACGAATTGGTCGCCGGTGAGCGACGCTGGCGAGCTGCTCGCCGGGCTGGTTTGGCTCACATTCCGGCGCTGGTTCGCCGGGTGGACGATCTTCGTTCGCTGGAAGAGGCCATCGTTGAGAATTTACACCGCGTCGATCTGAATCCCCTTGAGGAAGCCAGTGCTTTCCAGCAGCTGGTCGACGACTTTGGTTTGACCCAGGAAGACGTCGCCGCCCGAGTAGGCAAGAGCCGTTCAGCGGTGGCCAACACACTTCGCCTGCTACAGCTGCCTGGCTCGATCCAGCGAATGGTCATGGACGGTGAACTAAGCGCCGGCCATGCCAGAACGCTCCTGGCGGAACCAAACCTTGCCCGCCAGCGTCAACTGGCAGCTCGCATCATCGAAGACGATCTGAGTGTGCGCCAGGCCGAAGAGTTGGCCCGGGAGTTGTCTGGTCGAGGGTCGGGCGTTGACGACAAGAGCTCCAGCGGCCATGGAGGCTCAACCGGTTCCAGCCGAGCGAAGTCGGCTGGAGCGCTTGAGGTGGAAAACCATCTAGCAGATCTCTTGGACACTCGCGTTCGGGTAGCGGAGGGGACGAAGCGAGGCTCAATTACGATTGAGTTCGCCGACGCTGAGGACCTGGACCGGATCTACCGATTGTTCGTCGGCCCCAGCCGCCGGAAGCGCACTGACTAGCTAGCGCAGGGTAACTAGCGCGCAGGTAACCAGCGCGCCGGTACCCAGAGGGTCGATTAGTCAGCGATACGAAACTCGTTTCGTTCAGACTCAACCAAGGTTGATCCCACAGGCTGTGGAAGGGTTGTGGGTAGGTGGGCGTCGAACGTGGGGGGCGGCAGGTGGGTTGTCATTGTTTCACGTGAAACAATTGGGCCAGAGGTGTGACCTGGCGCTCCACAACTCACCCAGTGGGCAAGATGTGGGTATAATTGGGTATAAAAAGGGTTTAGTAGGGTCTAATTAGGTTTGAATCTGGTGCTGCATGTGGGTTGAAGCTGGGGCCACGGTTTGTGTCAGATACGTCAACCGATTAGGCCATCACTCGAAGTTGCAGCGTGAAGCCAAGAGATGACGTGAAGCCAAGAGATGAAGACGGCGAACTGGCAGACGGGGAACTGGCAAGACGGCGAGCCGGGGTGGCAAAGAAGCCATCGACCCCGGTGAGGTATCGCTCACACCACTACCGCCGATCGAGTGGGCACTCGATCGCAGCGGCAAACTGACGCTGTAAGGCCGTCGGCGCATCGACGAAACGAAAGCACCAGGACTGAGGGTATCCAGACCCTCAGAGCGCCCTGAAGGGGCCTCAGCGGCCTAATCGGACGTCCAGTGGGCAGGTCACCGTCTACGAACAACCCGGATGGGGTTTATCTGGGTATGAACCGGGGGTAGATCAGGTATACATCGGTTGTTTTCGGGGTATGAAGTGGGTCACGCGTCGGCCGGCTCGGTGTTGTCGGCTAGTAGGTCGAGTGACAGCAGCACGGACACCGTCTCGGATCGATTCCAGTTTCTGACTTCGCCGAGGCGGGAGATCTTGTCGAGGTCGCCGTCGGACAGGGAGATCCTCAGTCGCCGGCGACCCCTGGCTGCCAGGCGGGCCCCGCCGCCGGTGTAGACGTCGTCGGAGTGGCGACGGTAGGCGTTCATCACCAGGTCGGCCGGATTGATGCCGGTCTTCTCTACGGCCTCGGCGATCACGGTGGGAACCGAAAGTTCACGTCGGATGCGGCGGTTGCCGGTCGCTGGCGGTCGCCCCCGACGGCGTTTGGGTTTGCTTTCATGGTCGCCAGAGGGGTCGCCGGACTGCGCCCCCTTGCCAGGAGGCCGCAGCCCTTGTGGGTTGCTTGTGGGAGAGCCGCTTTCTGTTGATTCGGGCGTGTCGTCTCGAAGGTCGATCTCCCCGGTCTGAGCGCTCTCTTCCCGGCCTGGGGGGGTTTTACGGGCTTGATCAGGATTTAGATGGGTATCTTCTGGGTCTTCTTTGGGTTTTGATCGGGTTTTACGGGGTGGACGAGCTGATCTGCCTCTGAACTCGGATGGATCGGCGATCGAGTTCAGTCCTCTGGCCTTTCCCAGGTCCTGCTTGCTCACTTCACGCCCTCCAGAAGCCGCTCGGCGGTGGCGATCCGGTCGTCAACCTCGTCGGCCAGCTCGTAGAACTCGCGGGCCAAATCGCTGAGGTTGGCCGGGATCTTGATCTTGCCCTGAATCTGGTTAGTCACCGAAATGGTGGCCGCCCACTGGGCATACTCGTGGAGAAACAGTCCGGCCTTGCGACTGTCGTCGTAGGCGGCTCCGGCGTCCCGAATGATGATTTGGAACGGATCGGCCACCCCAGCCAGGATTTCGGATACTTCGCTGCGGGTATCGGCTCGTTTGCGGTGAGCGGCGGCGCTGATCTTCATCATCACCACGCCGAGCAGCAGAATGTCGGACTCCAGCTCCTCCAGCTCAGCGGCTAGCACTCGGAGACCTTCAATGTTGTCCACGCCGCTACTGGTAGGAACCAACAGATACTTACCGGTCTGCATGGCCATGTCCGCCAGTCGGGATGATCCGGACGGTGGTAGATCGAAGACAATTCGGTCGAATCGTCCCGATGCCATGAGTTTCTCAAATGGCAGAGCGAACGATTCCGCCGCTCCACTGGCAGTGACCAGGTGATTGGAGAGCCCCTTGGTGTGCCGCCCGGCAACGACGACATCGAGGTTGTCTCTGGCATGAACGGTGCGAAGCTCGTCGCCATAGAGCACAGCGTCCATCAGATGACGGCCGTCTCCGTGTTCGAGAGGGTCGAGGCCAGCGACCTTGGTAGCGGAAGCCTGCATGTCGAGATCGGCCAGGAGAACCCGCTTGCCTTCTGAGGCCCAGATACCGGACAGCTGTGTGGCCAGTGTGGTTTTGCAGCTTCCGCCTTTGCCGATTCCGACGACGACCGAGTTGGGAATGGTGTGCATGGCCGGGCCCTTTCCGTGAGGTTGGCCAACACTCTAGTACTCAGAAGGGGAAGTTTGGGGTATGAACAGTGGATACTTGTGTACGTTCTTTGTACAAAGCGGGTTTATATCGGTTTAAGAAGGTATTTATCGGGTATAAATAGGGTCTGGCCTTCTCGGTTGACGTCGAGCCGGTACCCTGGAAGACGGTAGAACACCGTAGTTTCAGGCACGAGAGCGGGATCGCTGTGGAATCACTCATCATCAACCTGTTGAACGTGGCCTCATTCGCGTTCATCGCCCGGGCCATCTTGAGCTGGTTCCGCATCGGTGGAGATTCGCCGTTCCGTCCGGTGGTCGATCTCCTTTACTCGGTGACCGAACCGGTCTTGGCGCCCATCCGTCGCATGTTGCCCCCAATGGGCGGCTTCGACCTGTCGATCATCATCGTCATTCTTGGGATTCGACTGCTGTTGATTCCCGTCGTGGCCAGCATCCTGTAGGCGCGCTCAAGACGCCTGCTGCGAGAGGGCAACGAGACCTCATGGCTAGCCCAGGTCGATAATCAGGTCGGCGTGGGCTAGAACCTTTGGTCGATGCGACACTGCTAACACGGCAATACCTGCCGCAGCCACGTTCTCCCACAGTTCAAACTCGGTAGCCACGTCGAGCGCGCTGGAAAGGTCGTCGACCACCAACAGCTCGGGTCGTTGGACGAGGGCTCGGGCGGCGGCCACTCGCTGGCGTTGGCCGCCCGAGAGTCGCAGCCCGCGGGGTCCGACCAGAGTGGCGTGCTGCTGTGAAAGCCCTCGTCGACGAGATCGGCTGTTCGGCGTTCGACGCTATTGTCGACGACGGATCTCACCGGTGGGAGGATCAGCTCACGACGTTGGGCAACCTCTGGCCGTTCCTCGCCCCGGGCGGGCTCTACTTCATTGAAGACGTAAGCCAGGGGTCGCCGTTGTTCAACGAACCGTCGTTGGTCACCGAGGTCGTTGGGCCGGTGAACCACTTCCCGGTCATCGATTGGGTTCGAACCCCGACAGCTGTGGCTCCCCCGTCGCTTCGGAGCAGAATCGTCCGACGCCTCGCCGGTCCGACTGAGGCGAGCGTGCCGTGGCGACGGGAATGGATGCTTCTGGCCATCGGCAAGTAACCGGGAGTGGAGACCCATCATGATGTGGGCGCCTCGGCTGATTGATGGAAGCTTTCACGTTCTAGATCGGTGTCGACATCGACGGTGGCCAGGTCGAGCATGGCCCGGTAACGACCTCCAACCTGTTGGGCCAAGTCTTGCCGCGGACCGTATTCGACCAGTCGACCGTGGTCGAAGACCGCTACGTCGTCGACTTGCCCGAGAGTGGAGAGTCGGTGGGCGATGACAATCGATGTCCGCTTGGCCAACAGCTTGTTGATGGCATTCTGAACGATCTGTTCGCTTCGCGGATCGATTCTGGCTGTGGCCTCGTCGAGGACGACCAGGTCGGGGTTGCGGACCCAAACCCTGGCTAACGCTAAAAGTTGGGACTCGCCAGCTGACAAGCCCAGTTCGGAGTCGAAGATTGAGCGATGTAGCCCGTCTCCGTCCAGCAGGTGACCGAGCCCAAGTTCTCGCAGTGTCGCCTCAACCTGTTCGTCGGCAATGTCGGTATCAAAAGCGTTGGCTTCGGATCCGACGATCTCCGTGTCACCCTCAGCCCGGAACAGGGTTACGTTGTCTCGTAGCGATCCGTCGTACAGCTGTACCTCCTGGGGGATGAGAGCCACCCGCTGACGTAGTTCGTCCATGGGTATCTCGGCGATGGGCACTCCGCTCAACGACACGGTCCCTTGGTTGGTCTCGAGCAGGCGTAGCACCAGCCGGGACAAGGTCGTCTTGCCGCTTCCGCTTCGACCAACCACGCCGAGTGATCGCCCGGCGCCGAGGTTGAACGCAATGTCTTCCAGCACTGGTTCGTCGGCGTAGTAGCTGAACGAGACATGGTCGAACTCAACCGACAGTGGACCCGGCGGGGGAGAGGTGGTGCCGTTGTCCAAGATGCTCGGCCGCTCTGCCCGCAGCTTTGCCACTCGGTTGAGTGCGCTCACGGCCTTTTGGGCGACTTCGTAACGCTCGACGATGGTGTCCAGCGGTCGACGAATCTGCTGGGTGTACTGAAACAAAATGAACGCCCGGCCCAAGGTGATCGCTCCGGCTGAAACCATGAGGCCACCCAGGATCAGTGACGCCACCGTGCAGATAACGATTCCCAGGTTGAGGCCCCACCACAGACGAATGAACGCCCCCTCTTCCCGCATGCGGGTGTCCAAGAAGAACGAAGCGTCTTCGGTGTAGCGGGTCATGCCGTGAGGTCCGGCGCCGTTGGCTCGCAGGTCTTCGGATGCGTTCAGCCGCTCTTCGATGCCGCCGTACAGACGGGCCCGTGCGCTGAGCACGCCTTCGCTTTCGTTCACCATTCTGCGTCTGAATCGGAAGGCTACGAACCCGCAGATGCTGATGTAGCTGCCCATGGCCAGTGCTAACCGCCAGTCGATGAACGCCAGCACGGTCACCGTTCCCACCAGGATGAGAACAGCCGACGTAACGGCGGTGACCACGGTTCCAAGAAAGTCCGACACCGAGGTGACATCGCCGTCGATGCGTTGGATGAGAGCCCCGAGCGGGTGAGTTCGGTGGAACTCCTGATCTAGGCCGAGAACGTGTTCGATCATTTGTATTCGGAGATCGTTGGCTGTTCGCCATGCCAGGGTCGTCGAACCCCATGCCACAAGAGCCCCGGTGATTTGTCCGGCCAGGGCTAGCGCCAGCTAGATGAGCGCGAGATTGATCAGTTCGCTTGGCGAAGCTCCGGCGATGGCTCGGTCGACGACCTCCCCGATGAGGACTGGACCGAATAGCGGCAAGAGGGCCAGGATGGTCAACGCCAAAGACAGGCCGAGGTACGCCCACTTCTGGGGAACGATGAGGGCGACCAGGGTTGACCACTGTGCCGCCAGTTGACTTGGAGCTGTCGTCGGATCTGGCGCGTCAACATTGGCCACGGGCGAAGACGACATCGCTCCAGCATGACGCATCCCTTCACGTCATGCGTAATAAATTCACGTCGGGATGAATTCCGAGCTGCTAGTCAGCGAAGCCAGACTCTTCGGCTGGAATCCCTCCGAGCTCGGCCACTAGCTCGGTCACCTTCTGATCGAGCGCAGATCGTTGTTCATCGGACACGCCGAGGCTCGCACAGAGATGGTCACCGAACACGGCCCAGCCCAGGCCCATGGTGGAAGCGGTGGCCACCATGGCGTCGACCTGGTCGTCGTTCAGTTCGGGTCGCTGTTGCTTCAAGCCGTCCCGGCGTACTCAGGGCAGTTGTCGGCCACCAGTTGGGCCTTTTCTTCGAGTTCGGCCGGGACCTGTCCGTCGCCGACTTCGAAGGCGGAACCCAGGTCGTCGACGTCGATGAGTTCGGGGGCTAAGGCATAACAGCGGTTGTGACCCTGGCACTTCTCGCGGTTGACGTGAATCTTCATCTCGTTGCTCCCTATGACTTTCTACATCCCGGCAACTACGTAGATCGCTACTTCAGGTGCTGATGTAGCCTGCCCCGGCTGATGGTTGACACGGGTAGAGTTTCGTCGGTGCCACCGCTGGCTGTTCCGGTGGGGGCTCATAACGACCCATCAGGTCTTCGCAGAATACACCGACCGAGTCGTCGCCGTCGTCGGCCACGAGGGCTATTGCTCCGCCGGCGAACCCACCGCCGGTCATGCGGGCCCCGATGCAGTTGGTCGACTCCAGGGCGGCATCGACAATTGCGTCCAGAGCCGGGCCGGAAACCTCGTACAGATCGCGAAGACTTTCGTGGCTCTGCACCATGAGTGCCCCCAGGCGTTCAAGGTCGCCGGACTCCATGGCTTCAACCGCATCGGTTGTCCGGACGTCTTCGTTGACCACGTGTCGGGCACGGTCGACGTGACGCTGCTCTGCGCCATCCAGCGAGGCCAGACGGTCGATGTCGTCCGTGGTGGCGTCTCGCAGGGCATCCAGTCCAAGCATCTGGGCTGCTTCGACACAGGTTGCCTGACGGTTGGCGTACTCGGACTCAACCAGTTCCCGTCGGGTGCCCGTGTCGAGCACGACGATGGTGGCGCCTTGGGGAAACGCAATGGTTCGCAAGTCGAGACTACGGCAGTCGATCAACGTGGCGTGCCCGGCTTGAGAGCCTGCTGATGCCAACTGGTCGAGAATACCGCTGGGCAGGCCCATGATTTCGTTCTCCACCCGTTGACCCACTCGCGCCAGTTGACCGGGGGACAGCGACACTCCTGAAAGCGATGTGTACACCAGCGCAGTCGCCACTTCAAGCGCAGCTGAAGACGACAGGCTGGCACCCGGCGGGATGTCGGTGGTGATGACGCCCTGCCATGCAGGAGGATCGGCGACATGGCCTTCGGCCGACAACATGGTGCCTACGGCGTGAACGTATCGTGCCCACTGGGTGGTTTGCGCCGGGTCATCGGCCAAGGTGAACGTGGCTGAACCGAACCCGTCGGATGCAACGGACAGTTGATCGCTGCTGGCCGGCCGGGCGGCGATGACGGTGTCGAACGGCAAGGCCATCGGCAGCACAAACCCGTCGTTGTAGTCGGTGTGTTCACCGATAATGTTGACCCGCCCGGGGGCTCTCGCTACCACGGTAGGTTCGCTGTTGTAGCTGGCTCGGAAGTTGTCGAGCGCTCGTTGAATAGCGTTCATCGAATCCCAAGCTAGTGCTGGTCACCAGCCATCGGACGCGAAAGACCGGCCCCTTTTGTCAGGGCCGGTCAATCGAGAATTTTCTTCACTGAAGAAGCGACTTACTTGTCCTTACAGGCCGAGTTCGGCTTTCAGCGCTTCCTTGGGCTTGGCGCCGACGATGGACTTGGTGACCTCGCCACCTTGGAACACCAGCATGGTAGGGATGCTCTGCACCCCGTAGCGCTGGGCCAGTGATGGGTTTTCGTCCACGTTCAGCTTGGTGATTTTCACCTGGCCAGCGTGTTCAGCGGCGATCTCGTCGAGGATTGGAGCCACCATTTTACAGGGGCCACACCACTCGGCCCAGAAGTCTACGACGACAGGCTCGGCGGTTCCGTTGACAATTTCGTCGAAGGTCGCTTCGGTGAGGTTGGTTACGTTCTCTGACATGGGCTGAGACCTCCGTCTTACAGCAGATTTCGTTCTAGCTAGTTAACACGTTAGCGGTCGAAGGTATTCCGGCCGCTAATCGACACCCGGTCACTTAGTGCGCTTCGTCGTTTTCTTCTAGCCAACGTTCGGCGTCGATGGCGGCGGCACAACCTGACCCGGCGGCGGTGATGGCTTGACGGTAGTAGTCGTCTTGGACGTCACCGCAGGCGAACACCCCTTCGATACTCGTGCGAGTGCTGGGGGCCTGGGTGATCAGGTAGCCGTTGTCCTTCATGGCTAGGAGGCCCTTGAACATGTCGGTGTTGGGCCGGTGGCCGATGGCCACGAACAGGCCGGTCACGTTCAAGTCGGAACGTTCGCCGTTCTGGGTGTCTTCGACCACGACACCTTCGAGTTTGTCAGTGCCCTTGATTTCCTTGACCTCGGTGTTCCACATGAACTCGATCTTGGGGTTGGCGAAGGCCCGGTCCTGCATGATCTGGGAGGCTCGTAGCTCATCGCGACGGTGAACTATGATGACCTTGGAGGCGAACTTGGTGAGGAACGTGGCTTCTTCGATGGCCGAGTCACCGCCACCGATCACCGCGATCTCTTGGTCTCGGAAGAAGAAGCCGTCGCATGTGGCGCAGGTCGAGACTCCGTGGCCGATGAGTTCGGTTTCGTTCTCAAGCCCCAGCATGAGAGACTGCGCGCCGGTGGACACGATGATCGTCTTGGCGACGTAGGTGGGCTCGGCTGCTTCGGTGTCGCCGACCCAGACCTTGAACGGTCGTTCGGTGAAGTCGACTTTAGAAGCCTTCACCGTTTGGAACTCTGCTCCAAATCGCTCGGCTTGGGCTTTGAAGTTCATCATGAGCTCGGGGCCCATGATTCCTTCAGGGAAGCCGGGGAAGTTTTCCACTTCGGTCGTCAGCATCAGCTGGCCGCCTGGTTGATCGCTGGTGGAGGATGGTTCGCCCTCAAGCACGAGCGGCTTGAGTGAGGCTCGAGCGGTATAGATGGCGGCCGTCAGCCCGGCCGGCCCGCTTCCGATGATGATGACGTCGCGGACATCCGACATGGGAACTCCTGTTGCATGTTGCAGTGCTTCAAACCCCGGCCCGTGGGTTGGGTCGGGTTGTACCGTCGTGGTACTACACCTGTTCTTTCTTACGCCAGAGAATCACTCCAGCGAGCAGAAAAATTCCACCCAAAATGTAGTAGGCCAACCACGTCTCGCCTTGGTCGACGAACGCCAGTTGGCTGGTGGCCGTGACCAGCAGGCGGACCAGGGCGATCAGGATCAAGATCAAGAGCACGAAGGCCATCAGGGCCAACGCCAGCGCGTAGACCGCATAGCGTGATGCCACCAGTGCCGGGCCGGTTGTCTTGTCCCGCACTTTGCCGACGTAGCCGACGACGGTGTCCGACGCTTTGGTCGCCCAGTCGACGTCTTCATGACCGGTGGTGTCATTAACGCTCACGACACTCGATCCTACCGCCTCTACCCGCCGTACCAGTGCTATTCGGTGACGGCTCGTGAGCAGAACTGCGGGCGCTCGTCGTGAACTGCTTGCCTTCGGCCGAGAGTCATGTAGCATGAAGAATATGAGTTTGAACGAGCGTTTAATTGGGCTCGATTCAAGTGGTGAAACGTCGATACACGCACCGAGGTACTGGACACTTTGGCCGGGCATGGATCTGCGTGGGTTCACCCGCCGTTCAAATGGCACCGACCCCAGCTGGCTGCGGCGGGGAGCAACAGGAGTCGGGGTCGGGACGGTGCTGAGTGTCATCGCCCGTAGCGGTCAGCGAATCGGGCGTTCGTCGAAATGGACCTGGTTCTCTTCATGCCGGCGTTTCGCCGTATCAGCCGACAGTGGGGCGCCGCTGCTCATGCTGTTGACCACCGGCTTCGTCGGCATGGCGGTGGTTATGTTGACCGCCGGTATCCGAGGGTCTGGTAGACGCGACTCACCCGCCGCACTTGGGCGACGGGTGAGTTCATTTGCGCTAGTTCAGCTTCTACTTCAGCTGCTGTTTGTGGCTACGGGCAAGGGGTGGCGAAGGTGTGACCGGCGCCGTCGTTGCGGGTAAAGGTGCAGCCGTAGTCGTCGGAAGCCACGATGACCGGGTCCGTGGTGCTATCGCCGGCCGGTTTCGGTCCGCCTTCGGCCCAAGCGATCAGATCACTCATGCCTTCGATCAACTCCTGAGGGGTGAAGCCACAGTGGCTGACACCACGGATGGCTCGCTGGACCAACATGTCGCTGTTGCCCTGCTCGGCCACGGTGTTGCCGTAGATGACGGCGTGGTGGTACGGGACGAAGAGATCGCCGAGGTTGTGCAAGGCCAACACCGGCACATTCAGGTCGCCGGTTACCGGCGGCACGTTGGAGAGCCCGGCCCGGTTGCGTCCTTGAGGATCGGCACTGACCCGGGCGATGTCGGCGTTGAAGGCTGCTTCGTCGTCACTGATCGCTGGGTCCAGGTCGAACTGGTAGACGGTCTCGCTGTTGTCGACGGCCACACCGGGTCGCAGAGCGATAGTGCCGTCACCGGCGCCGAAGTCAAAGATGAAGTTGCCGGTGCCCGTGCCCGACGGGATGCTGAACCAGAACAGGAACGCTTCGTCGTAGTTGGGTCGATCGCCACCGGTTCGCAACTCCAGCAGCTGCTTGTATTGCTCTCCAGACTCGGTCAGGTTGAAGGCAAACGGGGTGGAGATGCCGAAAGCGTCCTTGATGGCCGGAATGTCGGTGCCATACCACTGGGCCACGTCGACCGGGAACTGCGAAGCTCCAAGGCCAAGTTGTTGGGCGGACACCGTGGCATCGAGGAAGAAGTCGAACTCGGCGTAGTCACCGGTCACACCACATAGGGGCATGGCACCGGAGTAGGTCTTGCCGTAGCTCTCGGCCGAGACGGCGGCGATGTGACCGCCCATGGAGTAGCCGGCTATGTAGACGCTGTCGGACTTGCCGACCTTGCCGTTGAAGAACCGGGAGAGGGCGTGGGTGTCTTTGACACCTTGGGCCACGTTGTAGCTGTTCTTCGAGTAGGTGGAAGCAGCCCAGGCGTAGCCCTCTTCCAGCATCCATTGGCGAAGCTCGGCCGGAAACTCATCGCCGGCTTCATTGAAGAACAGTCGCTCACCTTCGCCACGGAAACCGTGGGTCCACATGATGAGGTCGCCGTTCCAGTCGGCGGGAACCTCAATGCGATAGCCGGCGCCGTTATGGACGCCCCACATTTGCTCGGCGTCGACACCTTCGAGTGGAGCGAATGGCAAGGTCGATTCGTCAACGAACCAATCCGGCTTTGGAGCTGCAGAGGCGGACGGCGAAGGTCCGACGACCACGGCGGCCAATGTCATCAGAGCGGTCAATGCGACCACTAGCCGGCGCAGGCTGATGCTGCGATTCGAGAGCTTCTTCATATCTTCCCCTTGCAAACGATTGGTCCATCAAGCGACAGACATCAATCAGTAAATAGAAACAACTAATTCATACCACATACATAGACGGGTGAATGTGTGAAGGGATAACCTGACCGCAGCGAGGCACGCTCGATCGGGGGCGGCCACGTCGCTGAGATTTAGCGGTTCCACCGGCGGTGTCGGGTGCCATTAACGACCACTTTCATAAAAGCTGCGAGGGTGCTCGTGGCCAGCTATCGCGCTGTCCCGTTGGCGGTGCTGATTCCACAGATCTTTTTGGGGATCGCCTGGACTCGGTCGGCCATTGGACACATCGTTGAGTCCGACTGGTGGACCGGCCAGCAGATTTTGGACTTCGTGGCGGAGTGCGAAGAGTTCGGGTTGCCGTTTTACTCGTTCCTGGCCGAGTTGATTCTCAAACCGCTGGCGACGCAGTTTGCCGTTGTCGTGGTGATAGCTCAGGCTGCTCTCGGGGTGCTGCTTCTTGCCAATGTTCGCCCAAGGATTACAACCTTGGCCAGCATCTTCTTGAGCATGAACTTCATCATGGGTGGCCAGGTGAACCCATCGGTGTTCTACATCATCTTGGCGCTGGTGGTGTTGTTCCGAGCGATAGATGCCAGGCCGGCTCGCCAAAGCTGGAAGTCCTTCTCGCTGCAGTCCTTGGTGCTGCTCGGTTTGGTCCTGTTGTTGTGCGGTCCGTTCGTTCGGACGTTGAACCCGGTGCACGTCATTGATGATCCGGCCGTTGTCCTTATATCGGTGGTGGCCACCTTCACCGCTTCATCGTGGATCGTGTATCTCCGGCTTCTCTGGTTCCCGCAAGCTGCGTCCTCTGGGATGTTGTCCGAGTCGAGCTTCGACGGTCACGAGGCGGGCGCCAACCTTGCCCATGAGCTGAAGTCCATTGCGCTTCAGGTTGATGCATTGGCCGAGCGCCTGACGGATGCCGAACCTGAAACCGAGCTCACAGCAGGGGCTGAGTCGGAGTCCGAGCACCTTGAGGTTGAAGAGCCAGAAGTTGACGAGCCTGTAGCCGAAGAACCTGAGCAACTTGAGCTGCAGGCCGAGGCTGACTTGGAAACCGATTCGGAACTTGATGAACATGAAGCTGAGGGGGATCCGGTACTCGAAGAAGTTGTCGTAGAGTCCGAAGACGAGAGCGTTGAAGTTGAGCGTGCTGAAGCCGACGCTTCCTACGGAGACCTTCCAGACGAAGATCTTCCAGACCGAGACCTGGTCGGCGAGGTCGGTGCGCATGATGGCCTGGTGATCGTCGACCGTGAGATCGCCGAAAGCAACTGGTTCTCGGTTCGGTGCCACTTCCAATTGTCGACGGACACCTATGAGGAACGCATCACGATTTGGCAGTCGGGGGAGTTTGAGGACGCCCTCGAAATGGCTGAGCAGGAGGCTAGGAACTACGCCGCTTCACGCGGGGGTCGATACTTGGAGTCGTGCGATGGATACCGCATGAGTAACCAAGCGCTCATGGCCGAACCTGGCCAACAGCTCTACTCGCTGGTTCGGACCAGTTCGCTGGCCCCCGCCGCCTACCTGCGTCAGTTCTTCTTTACTGGAGCCGAGCAGAGCCTCTACGCTTAGCTCTGGCGTACGGGAGAACATCTCGCCGCCAGTTGAATTTGTATCTGATAATCAAGCCACGAAAGGGCGATTACGTTGGCTGATCAAAATGATGAAGTGCTCGCGAACGCGCTGCTGGGCAACCTCCAGGACATGGTGACCAAGTCACTTCCCGGCCGACAAATCGACAACGATGCTGTGTTGGGCAAGATCAAAGACTTGATCGACATAGCGCTGCCTGGTCAAATTCTGGACAACAACAAAGGTTCCGACGCCAGGGAGGAAGCGTCCGGGTCCAGGTCCGAGGCTGAGCCGAAGTCCGAGGCTGCGCCTACCACCTCGGCGACCAATGCGGGTGGGAACGCTCGGGCTGCGGAAGACTCCGTCGACGAGGTGAAACTCCGCCACCGGCAAGAACGCGATGACCTGAAACATCGTCACAATCGTGAGGAAGAGGACCTGAAGCATTATCAGCGTCAGGAGATGAGTGAAATCAAACACCGCCTTGGTGTTGATGACTCTGATGACTCTGATGACCATGACTCTGATGACCATGACGACGATGACTCTGACGACGATCGGCGTGGGCCACCTAAAGGCCGGGGCTGGAATCGAGACGACCATCCCGGCCGAGGAAGAGGCAAGGGCAAGGGTCGCGGCCGGTAGGTGCCACAGCGTCGCCAGAAGTGGCGAATGTCACGTTTGGTGTCGAACTGGCCTGTTTTGTGACCTCGCGGTAACTTCTTCGCGACTGAATCGATGAGAACTCCGTCCTAATAGATGTAAGCCGATTGGCTCTCGTTCGTCTGAACTAGTGGAGCACGATCGGTTGACAGAGGCAGAACCTCATGGGCGACATGTGGGTCAAGCCGCAGTGACCGTTTGGTCACCAACTTTGAGACCCCACGAGCAGGAGAATGCCCGAAAGGGAGAACGATGACAGTAACCGACTTCCCAAACACGAGCATGGAGGCGAGCACCACTATTGCTGTGCCTTCGATGCCGCTGCCGCCCGGACCGCAAGATCTGCCAGAAGATCTTCGAGACGAAGAACAATCACCGGCAGAGTCAGCCGAATCAACTACTGGGCGACTCGGCGAGGGATCTGATGCAGCTCTTGTGTCCGCCGCTAGAGCCGGTTCGACTGAGGCCTTCGAGGCGCTGTTCGGCCGCTGGTTCGAACGGTCCTGGAATGTCGCTCGGACTATTGTCGGACACGATGATACGGCGGCGGAAGTCGCCCAGGACTCGGTACTCAAAGCGTGGCAACGCCTGGATGACCTGGACAAGCCGGAGTCGTTCGGAGCCTGGCTACTTTCCATAACCCGCAACCGGGCCCTGGATCGGGTTCGCCGGGACAACCGAAGCCCTGTGGTCGACGACGTGATTGTCGCCGACCTCCGTGATCAGCAATTGCAGGCTGGCCGTCACGATTGGATGGCCGCAGGCGGTCGATCGGTTTCCGGGTCAGCCGACAGCCACCGGAATCAGGAGATGGTCTGGGCAGCGGCTGCCGCTCTCGGCGCTGAAGATTCGGCCTTGCTCGACCTTCATCTCCGGCACGGGCTCACCGCGGCCGAACTCGCCGATTCCACCGGCGGCACGGTAAACGCCGCCCATCAACAACTCTTCCGGCTTCGCCGCCGACTGGGAGACGCCATAGGTGCCTATGTCCTGTGGAGGAGTGGCGCTCCTCTCTGTTGCGACCTTGATGCTGTGCTGCCCATTAACGACGATGGCATTCGGTTCTTTGACCGCTCGGTGGCCAAGCTGGTTGTCAAGCACGTCGGCGACTGCCATCGCTGTGGTGCCGACCGAGCCGCAATTCTCGACCCGGCGGCGCTGTTTGCCTCCGTGCCGCTAGTGGTGGTGCCGGCATCTCTGCAGCGTGCGGCCGCTGAAGGTCTAACCGCTCGCGGGGTTCCGGTTGAGGCCGCCCCCATCGAAAAGCTGAACCTGTCGGACATGGCCGACATCGACGGCAGTCTTCTCCTGACGCAGGTGGTCGACGGACCGAAGCCCCCACCAATTCGTCGGTTGGACGAGCCCGGTCGTGCTCTCCTTGAGGACGACTTCACTCAAGCGGTGGATTTGGACGCCGTCCGCCCGGAGTGGAACCCCGATCCTATTCTTTCTGAGGCTGAGTCATTGGCGCCTCCGACCAGTCCCAATGTGGTCGACGACGCTGCTGAGACTCGATCCTGGCAGATCTGGTTCATGTCTCCGGCAGCCATGGCCGGCATCGGCGTCGGCTTGGCCTTGACCGTGATGGCCGTGGCATTGGCTGCACGGTCGGAGCCGGCATCGACCGAGACGGCGAACGGCAACTTCGGAGTCGGCGTGTCTGCCGGCGAAGAGTCTGCCCTGGCTCGCACTGTCACATCAGGCGGCAGGGCCGAAGCCGACCCTCGAGCCGACGTCCCGGCTATCGAAGATTCTCTCGACGCTTCTGCTGCGATCGCCGATGATGCTGTCACATCTTCTTACGGCGCAGCCGTTCCCGTTGGCGACGATGACGACAAGTTAGTTGCTCGGTCAGCGGCCGGTGCCGCTCGCATTACAACCGATGAGGACACCGGCGATACCTCCTTGCGCGATCCTCAAGAATTGCTGGCTAGTGATGTTGCCAATGATGTCACCGAAGAGGCCGATGACGTCAGTGACGATGTAGCGACCAATACGACAACGGTTGGCGGCGTACTGGTGGACGAAGCCGGTCGGTCTGTCAGCGAAGAGAACCTGGCCGGAGGCATCGCGGCGGCGCCGCTGGCCACCACTCCGACTAGCTCGGTTCTTTCCGGCGAGGTCGACTCTGCTGCAAGTGTGAGTCGCAGTGACGATGCTTCAGATGACGATGACTCAGATGACCGGGGTACCGAATCTTCAGCGACATCGGTAGCCAGTCAGCCTTCGACAACTGAGGCTCGACCCACCGAGCCTCCGACTACGAACCCGGTAGTCAGTCAGCCTTCGACAACTGCCAGCCCGGCGACCAATCCGCCGACGACTACTCCTCGTCCCACCGAGCCTCCGACCACGGCCAACCCCACCACGGCCAACCCCACCACGGCACCACCAGTGGATGACGAGGTTGACGATGATGATGTCGAAGACGAGGTAGACGACGAGCCTGCAGATCTCGATGACTCTGACGACGGTCCCTCATCAGGTTCCAACAACTCAGGCGGCTCGCCGTCCGACACCCGGCCCACTCGGGATAGCAACCCCAGCGACACTCGTCCTGAAAACGGGCGATCCGGTGACGGGGCCAACTGATCTTCGTCCGAGTATCGGCTAGCTGAGTTCTATTCGTACCCGTTTGTTGCCTTTGCCTTTTGATTCGGTCTTGGTGACAGCGAACGTTCCGACCTCGCCGGTTGATGCCACGTGAGTTCCGCCGTCGGCCTGCTTGTCCAGGCCGACGATGTCCACCACTCGGATCTCGGTCACGGACTCTGGAATGAGATTCACCTTGGTCCGAATGAGATCGCTGTCGGCTAGGGCTTCGGCTCTCGGCAGGAAGCTAACCTCGATCGGTCGATCGGCGACAATCTCGGCGTTGACCAGCTCAGTTATCCGCTCGGCGAAGCCTTCGGGCAACGGGTCGAACTCGAAGTCCATTCTTGCTTTGAGCGGTTCCATGTTGCCGCCCGTGACTGAAACCTGCCACTCGTTCCAGATGACTCCACACAAGATGTGTAATGCAGTGTGAGTTCGCATGAGGTGGTGGCGTCGCTCCCAATCCACTGCACAGGCCACTTCATCGCCCACCCTCGGTGGCTGAGTTGTCGCGTCGGAGCCACCCAGGTAATGCCACAGGACTGTTCCTTCCGCTGACCGTTCCGCTTTGACAGCGGTGACTAGGTGGCTGGCCAAAGTCCCGGTGTCATGTGGTTGTCCGCCACTGGTGGCGTAGAAGGCGGTGCGGTCGAGAGCGACTGCGGTGTCGGTAGAAGGATCGCTGTCAGCCGTACCGCCGCCCGGGCGAACGGCTGTGACCGTAGCGGTGAATTCCTGCGTGTAGGCGTCTCGGAGGAAGAGCATGTCGGTGGAAGCTGAGTCGGCCATTCCGAAACGCTAGCTAGCATCAGTGTTGATGACACCGGCGCGGTTAGTCCAACTTGGATGGATTCTGTTCGCCATCAGCGGACTGCTGTTCCTTATTCCGGCACTGCAGGCCGGTGATCCGTTGATAATTGCCGGTTGTATTCTCTGGCTTGTGGCCGTAGCGATCTTCCTACTGGTCGACCGGTTGACCGCCCGGGACGCGGGCCACTAGCCCGGCGACTATCCGAGCGCGGCCAACACCATGGAGTGGAAGTGGTGGACGGCATGCTCGGAGATCTCGGGACGGTCGGGGATGCAGATGAACCGGCCTTGGTGGTAGGCCAGTGACCGTAGGCCGACCTGTACGTTCTCCACAAGGTCGACGTCTTCGGGGCCCAAGATGTCGTTGAAGAAGCCGAAGGCGGCCTTCTCGTCCAGTGACTCTTGATCCTCGGGCCCGTAGTAGGTGAGGGTCTGTAGGGTTTCTTCCGGACCGGTGGGGGTGAAGTGGAAGGCGAAGATGCCTCGCTGGCCTGGTAGACAACCGAGCGACACGTTGGGCCACAGGAACAGGCTGGTGAAACCCGGATGCCCGGAGGATGTTTGGTAGACGTCGTTGCCGGGGTTCATGTTTCCGGTCTGGATTGACCAACCGTCGAACGTCTCGTTGCGATAGGTGGACATGTCGATCAGGTCGACGAAGCCCTTGTGAGCCGGATGACAGTGATAACACTCCAGCAGGTTGTCGCCCACGTTCTTCCAGTTGCCGGCGATAGTGAAATCGGTGACCGATGTGAACTGCAGGTTTTCCGGCTCAGGGTGGAACCGCCGGATCTCCTCGGCCGCACCAGGATAGGTCTCGGCCATGGGCTTGGGATCGGGGTCCAGGTTGACGAAGATGAAGCCGCACATTTCTTCCACCGCCACTTCGGGAAGACGGAAGTCTTCGAAGTTGAAGTCCGACATGCGGTCGGCCATGCGGGCACCGACAAGGCCGCCTTCGGTGTTGTAGACCCAGGCGTGGTAGGGGCAGGTGATCATGGACCGGCCAATGTTGCCCTTGCCTTCCAGCAGCGAGTGACCTCGGTGGAGGCATACGTTGAAGAAGGCTCGCAGGTCGCCGTCGGCGCTGCGGATTACGAAGATGCGTTGGCCTGCGATGTCAGCGGTTATGTAGTGCCCCGATTCGGCCAGTTCACTGATGTGGCCGACGAAGATCCAACTGCGTTGGAAGATGGCCTCATGTTCGGCCTCAAGTACGGCCGGATCCACGTAGTAGTTGGCGGCCAGCGTGAACGACGCCGTGGGGTCAGCATCAAAGCGGTCGATGGTCCGATTAGGTCGGTCGTACATGTTGTTGATTGTCTCACGACCAACCCGATCGGAACCAGCTCACTCGTCGGCCAAGTAGGCCGATTCGGTCTACTTGGCCGGTGTAATCATCCGGTGCAATTTCAGTACATGATCACGCCGAAGTCGCCGGTGTCTCCGGCCCAGTAGAGGCGAACATGCAATCGGTAGTTGCGTCCGCTGTAGAGGCGAACGTCGAACTTGGCGTTGTAGTCCATGCCGCTGTCGTCATCGCCCGCTCGGAAACGCCACTCGCCGTCCACCTGTTCGAACAGCACCATGACGGTGTCAGCGGAACCGAAGGTACGGAAGTGGAATCGGCGGTTGGCCTCAGGGTCGACTCGGAACTGCACCTGCTCGCCTGCTTCGAGTGACACTCGACGGGATTCGAACGGTTCGAGTTCGGGCAACCGTGGCCCGATGCGGGGGTACCACTTCTTGATCCATCGCTTGTCGGCTGGTGACAGTCCCGGGTCTGGTCGGAGACCGTTTTCGAAGTATCGGGTGGGGCTTTTGATCAGTCCGGGCCCAAACGGGTAATGCATGATCGAGTTCGGATCCCACTTTGACCCCGAGACCGATGTGTCCGGCAGCTTGCGCAGAATGTTGTAGTAGGTCTTATCTCGGCTCCAACTGTTGGGTGGCTTGGCCAGGGCCTCGTACACCGCCTCTTCATCCCAGACGATGCCGGCGAACGGGTTCTGATGTTCGTGGGGCATAGCCAAGGTGTGGCCGATCTCATGGATGGCAGTGTCGAGGCTATTGGTGAGATCCCAACCGAAGTTCATGGTGCGGGCTGATGTTGGCTCTTGAAGAATCCGTCGACCGAGCCACGACCATGACCCTTCGCCGTGAACGAACCCGATACGGACTTCGGCGTCGCTGGGGTTGTTGACTTCTTTGAAGTCGATGCCCATGCCGACTGCCGACCAGGCGTCGAACGCCTCTTTGACGACTCGTTCCTAAGCTGCCCCTCCTCCCCAACGGAACCGACGGCGATCCCACTCAAAGTCGTCTTTGTCGAAAAAGTAGTAGCGAAGCGTGGTGCCACTGACCCACTTCATGTCGCCGTTGACGATGGCGGCGGCCCGACCGGGATGTAGACCGCTTGGCAACTGACGTGGCGGTTGTTCGGGTAGACCACAGACGGTGGCTCCGTCCCCAATGGGAACCACGACTTCCGGTTGAGAGGTCTTCGCCGAAGTTTTCTTCTTGGACGATGATTTGGCTTTGGATTTGCTGGACGTGGCGCGAGCGGCCATGTTTTCCCTCCAGTTGGTTGTAGGCGACGAGCGCGCCGCGGCGGGCTACGCATCGAGTTATCCCTCTGTTACGCCGTCAGACGATTGGGAAGGCCGCCTGATACACCGAGAGGCAGCGGTCTGCCGTGCCTTGAGCGCTTCGCTTGCTAGGTAGCCTGTCTGGGATGGCCACGCCGGGAAAGAGCACCAACGAGGGGACCAAGCCAACCAAACCGTCTAAAGGGGGCAAGGGATCGTCTTCGGTGGAAACCCGGCAGCGGATCATTGATGCCACCGTTGACAGTCTTAACAGCGAAGGCATGATGGGCACCACTGCTCGATCGATCGCCCGAAGCGGCGGCTTCAATCAAGCGCTCATCTACTACCACTTTGACTCGCTGGAGGGGCTGTTCTTTGAAGTCATCAAGTACGTCAACGATCGCCGGCTGGCACATTTCGGCCCCCGTCTCGAGCAGGTGGCAACGCTAGGCGAACTAGTCGAGGTGGCCATCGAATTGCATCAGGGTGTGCCGGACGCTCGCGACAATTCGGCGGTGGCGCTATTGGTGGCTGGCTGGTCTACAGGCAGTGGCCTGGGACCGAAGGTGCTGGAGACCCTACGGCCCTGGGATGATGCTGTGTCGTCGGCCGTGGAGCGGATCATGAGTGAGTCGTCGCTGCCGGCTCTCGTTCCGGTCGACGAGTTGGCCTACGCCATCTCGGCTCTCTTCCTTGGGCTGCAACTGCTGTCCCGCCTGGACCCGAAGGACAAGACGGCCACGCAGGTGTTTGATTCGCTGGCTGGAGGGGCCAACGCCGCCACCACGCTGTTGACGACGTTCTCCAAACCGAAACCGGCGTAAACGGCTACCTCAAGCCAACTAGTCGAGATCTTCGAAGTCAGCGACGACGACGGGGTTTCTTCAAAGGGTCCAGTGGATGAGGTGGTCGATCGCCTCGGCTGATGCCGTCCATGGTTTCTTCCAGCGAGTCGGTGAATCGCTTGACCGTTTCTCGATGGGCCAGGCGTGAGGTGACCGCACCTGCCCCTAGACAAACAGGTAGGGCGATCAAAGCCAGAGGGCCCGTTGCCGCCGCCGTCACCCCAACAGCGAGCACGCTCACTACCGTCACCGCCGAACCTCCAGCGATGGCTTCGATGCGCTTGTTCCCGACGTCGACGGCCAGACATACCGAGCCGTCAGTATCGGTGGCGGCCGCAGTGGCAGCCCGGACGGTGGCAGCCTGACTCAGGCCGCCCATACCTTGTATTTTGCGGAGTCCCTCGCCGAGTTTGCCGGCGACGTCGTCTCGTCGGGCGGCGACAACCACGCCGTCAGGCCGTACCCGTGACCGCAGGCCGTGGTTGGTTTGTAGCCAGTCGACCAGTCGCTGCTGGGCTGTTTCTTCGTCGACGGTAACGGCCCGCGTCGACCAGAGAGTCTTCGGTCCGACCACTCGGTCTATCAGACCAGGTTCGCTGTCAACACCCACGCGTGATTCGGCCAAAGCCTCGGCCACGCTGGAGGCCGGCAGGCCGACTTCTGAGGCAATGGCCGCCAAGGTGGTGATGTCCAGCGCTTCTTCAGTCACTGTTTGGTCTCGCTCGGCCTTCTCTAAGGCTCGACGAATGATGACTTCGGCGCTGGATCGTGGAACGATAGAAGCCCGAGACTCACCAGCCTGGGGCTCATCAGTGTGAGACTGCACCGCTCGGTCTTGGCTGCCGCCTGAACCCACGATGCGCTACCTCCTCAGGTTTGTTCTCGTAGTTGGTTCCCACTTCATTAGTGGGTTCCCACATCAATCATAGGTCACGGAATCGTGGGGTGATAGGCGGGACAATTGTCCACATGGTGGCTGCCGTGGCTGGGGTCGGCGGGTGACTCTACCTATCTTGTGGTTCGGTGTCGACTGATGCGGATAGCCTTCACTCAAAGGCGTCAACAGTGTTGTTTGCCGTCACCACTACCCGCCCTATCGCCGTGTTGTTGGTTCCAAGCGCAACCTCAGGTGGCGTGGCTGATAGGCAGAACGGCCTTGAGGTTTGAGCCGTCCTACTTTGAGTTGTCAACTTGTCGACAGTCTGTCCACCGGCGGTGCCGAGCGCCTGGTGGCTCTTCAGGCTGTCGAGATGACCAGGGCTGGTCATCAGGTTCACGTCATCAGCTTGGCCGGGCCGGTTGATGGGCCGGTCACCGATCAGCTGAAAGATGGGTCGATTCCTGTTACCTATGTTCCAACCGGTGGTCGCTACAGCCTGCTCGATCCTGCGCGCACCAAGAGGTTGTCGCAAGTGATCTCGACCATCGATCCCGATGTTGTTCACCTGCATTTGGACACCGCAATTATTGTCGGTTCCCGCGCCGCCCGGTCCAGGGGGTGGCCGGTGGCAGTCACCCTGCACGGCTCTGCTCCCGACTTTCGTCGACTGGCGGGACTTAAACGTCCTCTGCTCAACCGGGCTCTTCGCCAAGCCGATCGCGTCATCGCCGTTGGCCCCCAGGTGGCCGAAACTTGGAGGTCGGCGGTTCCCGGTCTTGATCCGTCGGTCGTGGTTAACCCGGTGACCAACATCGGTCCCGCTGTTGATCGCCAGAATCAACTTGGCACTGCCGGTGGGCGGCTGGAGATCATGGCAGTTGGCCGCTTGGTGCATCAGAAGTCTTATGAGGTGCTGGTTGAAGCCATGCGAATTGTGGTCGACGCCGAGCCTGCCGTGCGCTGCCGAATTGCCGGTGAAGGGCCAGAACGACCACTCATCGAAGCGGCTATCAGCCAGCATGGCCTTGACGGCCATGTGGAGCTCTTGGGCAGCCGAACTGACGTGGATTCTCTCTTGGCCGAGGCCGACTTGTTTGTGAGCTCCTCGTCGTCGGAAGGTCTCCCGGTGTCGGTGTTGGAGGCTATGGCTTCCAGCTTGCCGGTGGTTTGTACCGATGTGGGCGACGTGCGGGCCGCGGTGCCTGAACCCGCAGGGCTAGTGGTTCGGGCCAATGCTCCCGACGAGCTTGCGAGAGCCATGCTGACCATGATTAACGATCACGACCGGCGACTGTCTTGTGGCAAGGCCGGACGGCAGCACGTAGAAACCCACCACGATCCGGCGCGGTGGGCTACCGGTCTGGCCGAGATTTACAGTGAGCTGACGGGTGGGTTGTCGTGACGCAGTCTGAGGCCACGTCGCAAGACACCGTCGGTCGACAAGCAGCCCGCGGGGCCACCTGGTCGGGGCTGGCGTTTGCTCTCGACAAGCTGGTGGTGTTCGTTGCCACCGCTATTCTTGCTCATCTCCTGACCCCGCGGGAGTTCGGCATTGTGGCCATAGCCATGGTGGTGATCGGTTATGTAGAGCGCATTAGTGAAGGCGGCTTGGAGCCTGCTGTCATCACGTTCCCTGAGTCGGACCAAACGACGATCAATCACGCTGTCGGGTTGAGCCTGGGCCTTGGTTCGCTGTTCGCCTTGATTGGGGTCGCCACCGCTCCGCTGGTGGCCATGTTGTTCGACGAACCAGATGTCACTCCGGTCATCGCCGTCTTATCGATCCTCTACCTGACTACCTCGATGCGCAAAGTATTCGGTGGGGTGCTGGCTCGACGAATGCAGTTCGGCCGCCGGGTGATTCCCGAACTGGTTCGGGCATTGATCAAAGCAGTGATCATGATCAGTTTGGCCTGGATGGGATTTGGAGTGTGGGCGCTGACGCTCGGTCATTTGATCGGGGGTGTGGTCGGAGTCATCGGCTACGTCGTTGCCGTCGGCGCCCGGTTCCGGCCTCGGATCTCGATGTCGACGACACCTGCCCTGCTTCGCATGGGTGGTTCGTTTTCTCTCATTTCGCTGCTGGGCACGCTGGTGCAGAACATCGACTATGTGTTCCTTGGTATTCGGGCAAACACTGCGGCGGTTGGCCTGTACTCCATGGGCTTTCGGGTTCCGGAGTTCACGGTGTTGGCCTTGCCGGTGGTTGCCAGTCCAGCCTTGATCACCGCCTACACCAAGGTGTTGGACTCGGCCGACGGGCTACGTGCGGCCTACCTGCAAAGCCTGCAGTTGTTGTCACTCGCTTTGCTGCCGGTTGGTGTCGGTTTGAGCCTGGTGGCTGACGACGCTGTTCCGGTGTTGTTCGGCGACCAGTGGACGGAGTCGATTCCCGTGGTTCGACTGGTGGGCTTGATGGGAATTGTGGCTGGCCTGGGTTTTCCGTTGGGTGACGCCCTCAAGGCAACCGAGCGGGCCATGGTGTTGGTGAAGATGGCCGCCGTGCGGCTCGCTTTCACGGTGCCGATTCTTTGGTGGGCCGCAGGATTGAGTTTGACCGCGGTAGCGGCCTCGCAGTTGGCGTTGGCCAGCGCGCACCTGGTGGCGTTTGCCGTGGTGGCCCGGTGGTCATTGGGTTCGTCGATTGGCGCCCAGTTTCGGGCGTTGCGGCCGGCGTTGATTTCGGTTGTGGCCATGATCTCGTGCGTGTTGTTAGTCCGGTGGGCGATCGCCCCCGGTCTGGTGCGCTTGATCATCGCAACGGCCCTCGGGGGCACCGTCTACGGTGCCGTCTTGTTAGTAGTTGATCGCCGGGCGGTTCAGCGGCTCTCGGCTTTCGTTCCAGGGATGACTGGCGAAGACAGCTAGGTGAACTGACATGTGTGGTATTGCAGGTCTGGCCGACCCCCGCGCCAGATCAGAGGGATTGCTTTCGACGGGACGGGATTTTGTGAGGCGGCTTCGTCATCGCGGTCCCGATGGCGACGGGGTGGCACTTGTAGCTGAGTTGAACCTGGTTGTGGCCCACACCCGTCTAGCCATACAGGATGTTTCGTCGTACGCGGCACAGCCGATGGCATCTGCTGACGGGCGGTTTACGGTCGTCTACAACGGAGAGATCTACAACCACCGAGAGTTGCGAGCGGAACTGGAGGCCAGCGGAGTTCCATCGTCGACATTCCAGGGACACGGCGACACCGAAACGTTGGTGGCGGGTATCGCCCACTGGGGGTTGTCTGCCACGTTGAAGCGTTGTCGAGGCATGTTTGCTTTGGCCGTGGTCGATCGTCGCAAGGCCACGCTTCAACTCGCTCGTGACCGATTCGGCCAGAAGCCGTTGTACTACGGCCAGCACGGTGGCCGTCTGTTCTTCATGTCCGACTTGGTGGCTCTCGGCCCGATGCGTCGCGAACTGTCTATTGATCGTGGTGCTTTGGACGGCTACCTGCGAGCCGGTTCGGTGCCCGGCCGGCAGGCCATTTTCGAGGGGTTCTCCAAGGTCATGCCAGGCGAGATCGTCACCTTCGCCCATCGAGGTTCGGGTTTTGAGCCTGCTGGGCGTGAGCGCTATTGGAACTACGCCGAGGAGATTCGACAATCGGCGTCCGATCCTTTCCAGGGTTCGTTTGACGAGGCTGTTGATGAGCTCGAACGAGTGTTGTTGGAGTCCGTTGAGATGCGTCTGTTGTCGGACGTACCCGTCGGTTCGCTGTTGAGTGGAGGTGTGGATTCGACGTTGGTGACGGCGCTGATGCAGCAGGCATCCCCGTCGGCCGTCAACACGTTCACTGCTGCCTTTCCCGGGCACGCGATGGACGAGTCGGCGGTGGCGGCCTCGGTGGCAGACCAGTTGGGAACAAAGCACGATCAGGTTGACGTTGACTACGCCGACATGCTGGCGGTGCTTCCCGATGTTGTGGCCATGAACGGTGAACCGCTGGCTGATCCGTCTCAGATTCCGACGTATCTTGTTTCCCGTTTGGCTCGACAGTCAGTCACGGTTTCCCTGGCCGGCGATGGTGGTGATGAACTTTTCGGCGGCTACCCAAATCAACGTCGGGGGGCCAGTGTTGTACGACGAGTTGGCCGTCTTCCTGTCCCCGTACGCATGGGTGTGGGCTCGGTGTTGGGTGCCGCCAGTACAGCACTGCGTCCGTTGGACGCTGGCCGGTCTCGCAGTGCTCGAACCGCTGCGGCATCGTTCGCTGTCGAGGATCCCCTGGATGCCAGGCTGGCTTTGAGTGGGTGCTGGAAGCAGGGCGAAGTCCCGCTGGCCGAACCGCTGGACGTCGACGTGATTGATCTGGTGGATTGGCCGTCGTTCAGCACAATCGAAGAGCAAATGTTGTGGTACGACGGCGTCACGTTTCTGCCAGACCAGGTGCTGAAAAAGGTCGATAGGTCTTCGATGTGGGTTTCTCTTGAGACGAGGGCTCCTCTTCTTGACCATAATGTGGCCCGCTTCGCATGGACGTTGCCGATGGAGTGGCGTCTTGGGCCCGATGGGGCTTCGACGTCAGGCAAGTGGATCCTGAGACGCTTGGTTGATCGTCATGTGCCCCGCGAGATCATGGACCGGCCGAAGCAGGGCTTTGTCCCGCCCGTTGAGCAGTGGTTGAGGTCGGATCTGGCCGAGTGGGCCGGTGATCTGCTGTCGCCCGATCGGTTGAAGGCCGACGGTCACCTGGATCCGGTCATAATCGGTCGGGCGTTCCAAGACCATCAGCGACGTGGGGTGGACAACTCCCGACGCTTGTGGTCCGTATTGATGTTCCAAGCCTGGCTGGAGGAGTTGGAGACCGATCGGTAGGGAAGTTGTCGAAGACACGCCCGGTGGCGACTTGTTCTTCAGTTAGATTGTTGCCCCGTCAGTCAACCTCTGGCGGATTGAACGCTGGTCGAGGAAACGTCACATCGCCATATGACGTCGGATCTTTACGATCCGGAGCGACGTCGGGGTGGGCGGCGTGCCAAGCCTGCACACGAGCCTGCCAGACATCAAGTCCCTGGCCATTGGTGTAGAGCGTGTGGCAGTTGGTCGGAGGTAGGCGACCGGGGTAGTCGCCCTCTCCCAGGTAGATGACGACCACGCCGGTGCACTCACCGATCTTGGTCGCCGGAGGAAAGTCGGCGCGACGATCGCCGTTGGGTACCTGCTCAACTACGAACACGCTGTCGACGAAGTTGAAGGTCGGGTTGACCGAGCCGGTGGCGTCGCTCTGATCCTTGAGCTTGAAAAGCGGCCCGGTGCCGTACACCTCACGGTCCACACAGGGACTGGCCTGATACTGGTCACGGTTGACGTTGTAGTACTGATCGGCCCGCTCGCACGGCTTGTACGGCCCGGGCATCATCTCCATTCGCAACAGGACATTGTCGAATGTGACGGTGTTGCCCAGCCCAGACAAGGTGTCGTCGGTGGGGCGGTTGCTGTAGCCGGTGTAGCAACCGTCGAACAGCGAGTCGGCGATGACACCGGACGCCATTTGATCATTCTCGATGCAGTCGTCGCGGGTGTACTCACCCCACACGTTTTGCACCCGCCAGTCGGTGGCGGCATTCATCCGTGGCCCGTCGTGCAGGTTGAAGAAATACATGCCGCTGAGCACCGGGTTGATGGCGTCGGCAACGTCGATGGCGGTGTGGTTGCGGGTGGTGCCCAAGCGATAGCCGAGGCCGATGCCTTCGGTGTCGTAGTTCTCGGCCCAAGTGATGTTGTAGGGATTGTCGGGGTTAACGATTTCGCCGCCCGCTACGCACAGGTCAACCGATGAGTCGGTCTGCACTAGGCCCCAACGGGAATCGACCACAGGTTTGTCGTTGACCACAGCGTCTTGCGACCGGGAGTGCACTGAAATGGTGGTACCCCGAAGGTCGATCGCGGTTCCCGCATCGACGTCGCCGGGACGGATTCGGCCGACCAGGTCGCGGTTGGCCCAAGTGGTGTCGATGTTGGTGATAGCGTCGCCGGTCAGACAGGAGAACGAATCCACCGGTGGCCGTGGCGGCGGCGGTGGCGGTGGCGGTGGAGGCGGAGGCGGTGGTGCCGATGTGGTGAACGAGTCCTGGATTGTTGCCGTTCGCCCTGATCTGCTGCGAGCTTCGATCTCGAAGTAGTAGGTGGTGTCAGCATTCAGGCCGCTCAGCGTGATCGACTGACTGCTGGACTGGCTACCGGCATCAACTTGTGAGCCGTAGGCGGTTGTGATGCCGTAGCGCACCAGGCCCGTCGCTTTGCCATTGGTGGACCACGAGATCGTGGCCGAGGTCTCGCCGATGTTGGTGGCGGTGACGCTGGTGATTCGCAGCTGCTTGGCTGCGTTGGCCGTGGTAGCCAAGCCAAACAATATGGCGACGACGGCAATCAGCGTTATAGCGCCCCGAAGGCCGCTTGATCTGGTGGTGGTCATTCGGCGATTCCCCTTTTGCCCTACTGAACTGACGTTAGCGGAGCAAAAGGGTCGGCACCAGAACGCTCACCGAACACGGTATGTTCCTTAACCCTTAGTTGACCGAAACTGTCGATCAGTCATTCGAACCGCGCCGACTACATGGTTATCTTGCCCGGAAGCCGCTGGGGGTGGTCAGCCATATAGGTGATTCCTGAGGCGTTGACGCCGAGGTCAATCATCAATTTTGCCAAAAGAATTGACGATGAATAGCCCTCAAGAACCGGCACTTCCCAGCCTCGCTCATCGAGGCCGGCTTGGATGAACGGCTTCAGCCAGAAGACTCCGGAGCAACCTAGGGTGATCACTTCCGCTCCGTCCTCCATTAAGGCCAGTTCTGCTTGTTCGATGGCGTTGTCTACGGCAATTGACTGCTCACCGGCTAACGCCTTGTCCCGCTCCGCTCGCAGCGTTGGTCCCTCGGACACACCGGGCCGAGGTAGGCGCATGCCGATGTTTCGTATGGACGCACATCGATTCTGAAGCTGGTGGGTGTAAATCAGGTCCCGGTAATAGACATTGTGAACGCCGGCAATATCGATCACCGAGAACTTATTGCCAAGCATGGTGGCGAGGTACATCTGGGCGTGGCCGTTGGCGGTGCAAACAATTCCGAAGGACCGACACATTTCCCTGGCCTCGGCGAAGCCCGGCTCCCCTCCTCCCAACAAAACCACGCCGTTGTAGTTGCCGCTCTCGCACGCTTCACGAATGTTCTTTAGCCTGGCGTCGGCGGCATAGGTGAACTCTTCGCGCGTTTCGACCGGCCAATCGCCATAGGTGGGCTCGGCGCCCGGATGTAGATCCCAATTGATTCCATCGAGATACGGCATAGTCATCTCGGCGTTCATCAGCCGCTCAGTTTTTGGAAGCGCACCGTCGAGATGCAGTGTTTGATATCCCCATTGCGTTGTGGCCGGAAGACGAAACGGTGGAATGAGCAGAAACTGATACTTCGATTCGGGCATGGCAAAATCCTACAACGCAGGGTTTCATGGGACCGCAATGTGTTGGTCAGCCACCCTTGTAGTTGAGGATGGTTTCCAGCCGATGCTCGATGCGGACCAGGTCACGCTGGTTGGCCATCACTTCGCCCAGATCCTTGTATGCCTCGGGGTGTTCGTCCAGCAGAGCCTGAGCGTCGTTGTTCCAGGCGATGCCCGACATTCGGTCTTCCAGCGTCTCGGTGCTGAGCTGCTTGCGGGCCGCGGTTCGCGACAGCCGCCGTCCGGCACCGTGAGACGCCGACCGATAGGAGTCAGGGTTGCCCAGTCCGGACACAATGAACGATCCGGTGGCCATTGAACCCGGGATGATGCCCATCCGACCCTGCGACGCGTCGATCGCTCCCTTGCGGGTGATCCACATCTCGGTGCCGTGATGGGTTTCCTGCGAGGCGTAGTTGTGATGGCACTGGATCTTGTCGCCGTCGGTGACATGGTCGTTGGATACATGGTCGTTGGATACATGGCCCCTGTGGCCGGCCCGGTCCTTCGTCACCTTGCTCATTACACGGGCGATGACTCCGGCCACCGTGTCCATCATGGCCGCCCGGTTTTCCATGGCGTAGTCCTGGGCCCACAGCATGCCGGTAATGTAGGCGTCGAACTCGTCGGTGCCCTGCACGAAGTAGGCCAGGTCCGGATCTTCCAGCGGATTCTCCAGCACTTTGGCCATGTTCTTGCGGGCCCGCCCGATGTGCTCCTGGGCGAACACGTTGCCCGGACCTCGCGAACCGGAGTGCAGCACGATCCACACCCGGTCGGTGTCGTCCACGGTGAGCTCCACAAAGTGGTTCCCGCCGCCGAGCGTGCCGAACTGGGCCGCCAGCTTGCCGTTGTTGAACCGGTCGGATCGCACCTCGGGCGCGTTCCGGATCAGTCGGTCAAGCGTCTTGGATCGGATCGGTCGGTCGTGCGAGCCCGCCCGCTTGTTGCCCCGTCGAGGCTGACCGGACGGCACCGCCTTGGCGATACCGGCGTGCATCTTCGACAGGTGCGGGTCCACCTGGTCCTGGGTGAACACGGTGCGCTGGGCCACCATGCCGCAACCAATGTCCACCCCGACCGCGGCCGGGATGATGGAGTTGCGGGTGGCTACCACCGACCCCACGGTTGCTCCCATGCCCAGGTGGGCGTCGGGCATCAGGGCCAGCGGCTTGTTCACGATGTCCATGGCCGCGGTCCGGTGAGCCTGAGCCATCGTCTTGGCGTCAAGTTCGGTGGCCCAAGTCAGCACGTTGCCGCTGGTGATCGGGGTCTCGATGGCGGTGGCGTTGTTGTGGTTGTTGTCGTTTTCGTGGTCGGTGCTCATGTCGTGATTCATGGCTTGCTCCTCTCTCCACTCTGTCATGTTTCTTCGGGTTTGCGTGTTCGTTGATGTCCGTGCGGGCCGAGCCGCGACAGCTCTCTTTGCGCTGCCCACGACCCGACCCGCCCTCTCATTCCCCGGTCACCAATGGCGTTAAGCGACCGGCCTCGGTCAACGGCGCGTCGGGCGCGCCACCAACCGGTGTCAGGTGCGTTCGTTTGACCAGATCTCGATCGCCGACCAGGACCCTGTAGCCCCGGTCGACGTTGAGCGCCTTAGCTGCGGTCGCTCACCGAACGTTGCGGCTCGACGAGTCCGAGGCCGCACTGGAAGTGTCCGGCCTGTGAACATTGAATTCGTCTATTCCGTAAACGTGTCATGGCTCTTGCCTGGTCCTGTTGCCGGCGCCCGTCGCGCCAACTGCCACCTGATCGTATGGATCAAGTGGCAGCCGGTCAACCGAATTTTCGCTTGGGCCAACTGACGAGTAATCGTCGATCGTGCTGGATGGGCGTTAGACCAAGTTGTGGTTACGTGAGAATGTCATCCGGATAGTCCCCTGGAGGAGGTCGCAAATAGAAGCTGGCGACGGTTGCTACGGGGCAGTAGTAACCATTGTCATGCTCAACCCGAATCTGAACTTGGCTTTCATCCCATCCCAGCCAGAAGTCGACGTTGAACTCGAACCATGGGCTCCATCTATAGGGTTCGGCCGGTGGGGCGCTCACACCACCTGCCCACGCATTCGACGCTATGTGGGTAACGGATACTGGTGAAGGGGTGCCGTTGTAGATGCGTATTGCCGCAACTTCCAATCCTCGCTGCGGGTCGGAAGGATTGTTTGGGTTTCTGCTGTCGACATTCTCCAATCGGAGCTCCAATCGAACGTTGATCTGCTCACAGTCGTCGATTAAGCCTCTATCGCTGTATGACCATCTCACGACGTTGCTGTCTCCGGCAGAAACGCCTATTCGAACCGGTGTGCCAGGTGGGGGCTGGGGCGGATCGGGTCGTGGCTCTGGCGGGGGTTCTTCATCTGGTGGCTGCGGCTCGGGCGTCGGCGGTGGGAGTTCGGTGAGGCTTTGGCGAATCCAACCGCCGCCTCGTATTCGGAAATACCCGGTCGTGGACTCAACGATGTCGAGTGGTTGCCCTGTCTCGACGCTGCCGACTCTGGCAGCACGACACAAGCTGTCGCTGAACGGCTCGTTGGGCTCTGCGTAGAGGAATGCAGGAGCCGAGGCGACCCGGTCGAGAATGACGGGAAACGAGCCGTCTCTAGTGCAACCGTTCGGCGGTGGAGCCGGAGGCGCGTCGGTTCCGCCACCTCCACTATCACCACCGCAGTGGGGGCGAGCTGAGGTCAACTCGGTCATTCGGTCGACTATCCGCCGTTGCTGGGCATCGCTCATCTCGCGGGCAAGGCCCAGAACGTAGTGGTCGCCGCCGCCTTCACTAAATGACGTTGTGCCCCGACTCGAATCGACCGATACCCGGCCTCGTCGGAGGGGCGAGAAGTAGTCGGACGGATCTTCGATGGCGGCGATCACCGAGGTCAGATCCCACGACCGCATGTCGTAGTGGGAGCCCTGCGGCGGGTGCCACTCCATCTCTTGCGGATAGTTAGGCGCCATGTACGAGTCTTTGATGATGTGATTTGACTGGTAGTTGAAGTCATCGTTGATGCTGCTGAGCGGATAGTGAATGTCGTACCCGAGTCGGAATTCGCTTTGGATCAACGTGGTTGGCCAGTCGTTGAACACTTTCTGAGCGGCGCTGCGGGCGTTCGAGATGTTGAACTCCGCCTTACCGGTATTGTTCTCGCCGGCCATCACCGACAGCAGTCGGGCCTTGCGAGCCACAAGGTCCGGGTACTCCTCTAGAAGTCGGGCGGTATTGGTGGAGAAGCCGACCTGAATGATCACAACGCTGTTGTCAGGAGCGGCCCGCATGACATCGCGCATGACGAGATGTCCTTCCTGGACAGTGCTCATGTTCAGGTTGTAGGGGTACCGGCCAATCATGTCAGCGGTGAAGCCCTCTTCAGAACGGTCTTTGCTCGTGGAGCCGCGGTATACACCGATCGGAATGTTCGGCCGGCAATAGAAGGTGTTCACGGCGTCGTTGTAGCGTGCCCCGGTGTCGGAGTTGCGGGATAGCGTGACCGCCGCCAACTGCGCCATGCCCCGATTGGCGTACTCGTGGACCATGGCGAGGGCCAGTGCATCATCGATGTCAGGCCCCATATCAGTATCGAAGATGACGATAGGCGTTCCGTCATTGTTCAACGGCGGTATCTCTGAGCCTGACCCCGAGTCTGATCCGCCACCGCCGTTGCCTCCGGTGTTTCCGGTGGGGTCGAGTCGTGCTGTTTCGGCCCAGCCTTGGGCGCCGTTTGGTGCGGCGACTTTGGACCATTCGCCTTGGGTTTCGATGCGGTTGACGGTGTCTCCGGTGTTGAGCCAGGCGACGACGTTTGCTTCGTTTGGTGATGTTCGGACGGGTTCTGATCGTAGGCCGAGGGTTGTGTAGCCTTCGGGGCTGACGTTGACTCTGAACTCACCGGTGGTTGGAGTTGAACCGCCACCACCACTGTTTGTCGATATGCGGTAGTTCTCGACCCAGCCGGTGGTGCCCTGGGTGGTGGTGATGTTTGACCAGTCACCTTGGGTGCTGTTGCGAGTAACCGAGTCTCCGGTGTTGAGCCAGGCGACGACGTTCGCTTCGTTTGGTGATGTTCGGACGGGTTCTGATCGTACGCCGAGGGTTGTGTAGCCTTCAGGGCTGTCGATCACCGTGAACTGACCCGATGCCGGGGTCGCCGCCTGGATGGCGTACTCGAAATAGTTGATGCCGCACGACAGCCACTCCGACTGCTTGTTGCCGGCCCCGCAGCTGTTAACGGAGTCCCAGGAGCCTACGGAGTGAACGCTCGGATCTTCCGTCTGGTAGCGGACACCGCCGACTTCGACGTAGTCAACGACCAGCGCTGATGGCCAGTCCCCGTCGGTATGCCTAACCTTCAGCGTCCCAACGGGCTCAGGGGAGTTATAGGTGAAGCTTTGGTCGCTAGTGGTGACGGGCCAAGATGCCACGTCGGTCCCGTTGACGGTAAGCCGAAGAGTTTCCGAGCCCTAGTTACCTCTTGCCCGAACGACGACAGTCTCGCCACCAGACTGAGCGTCCGCCGGCGCCACCGCCACCACCGTCGAAAAAACCATCAGGGCAGCACAAAAAAGCCGAACCCGAATAGACCAACCAACCATCACACGTCCTCCAACCGGACTTGAATTCCAACACCCCAACCGCCAACCACGGCAACCGAGAACAATCACCCTAGGTCAAGAGACATGCATAAACAAGTCACTTCTACAGCAACCCGCGGATCGGTGAGTCTTTATCCCAATAGGAACTACTTCCGACTGGCCAATTGCTCCAAGTACGCCTCAGCCGCAGCCCGGGATTCAGGGTCTCGTAGAGCGGCGACGAGACTGTCGGCGTCGTTCCAGTTGCGGGCCGTTCCGGTCATCGAATCGAGCACCGCCATGACGTGACGCTTAGTCGAATGCAAGGTCAGGGACGACTTGGTGGACAACCGTTGGGCCAACTGTTCGACCTCGGGCATCACGTGATCCTTGGGAACCACCCGATTCAGGAAACCGAGCTGCTTGGCTTCCTCAGCCGAGAACGGCCGACACGTCATCACCAATTCCCGAGTCATGGCCGGACCGATCTCACGCACCAGACGGGGGATACCGCCCCAAGCCAACGGGATTCCCAAGTCGACCTCGGGGATGGAGAAGTACGTATCGGCGGCCGCCACTCGCAGATCACAACCGGCGGCCAACACCAGCCCACCTCCGACACACGGCCCCCAAATCGCCGCGACGGTCACAGCCCGCAGCCGCTCCAACGACTCCACCATCAACCGCCCGGCGTCGGCACCATGGCGAGGATCGACTGGCGCAGCACCAGTACTGGAACCCTGGGCTGACCCAGTTGCCGGGCCAGACCCGAAGAACGACACATCGGCCCCGGCTGAGAACGCCCGACCTGAGCCGGACACGATCACCACCTTCAACCCGACGACGCCATCGAGCTGATGGAACGCTGCAGCCAGCTCCTCCAACGTTTGAGTGCTGAGCGGGTTCAGTTTGTCCGGCCGGTTCAGTGTGACCCGCCCGATAGGGCTGTCGCCGACCTCGACGGCGATCGTTTCAAATGTGGTGGGCTTGAAGCTGTTGGTCATGGGGTGCGCCTCCCTTGGCCGTCAACCGTAGTCGTGGTACTAGGCTCAGGCCCATGCCGGAACTGCTCGACACCGCCCAACGCCACAGGGCCGAATACGACCATGCTGACGATCTGCGCACCGGGTCGTTTCTGCTGCTGCGTTTCGTGGTCGGTCTGTTGACAATCGCCCTACCCCCGCTACTGATCCTGCTTGACGTGATGTTCCTCGGAGGCAGCCCAACGGCTAGGGGGTCGCTCAGTGCGTACTACCACTCTGGCGTGCGAGACATTTTCGTCGCCATCCTCGTAGTCGACGGCGTCTTTCTGATCACCTACAAGGTTTTCGAGCGCACTCTTGAGAACGTTCTGACCATGCTGGCCGGGTTGGCCGCCATCACCGTTGCCCTCTTCCCCGTTGCGCCACCAGCGGGGGTAGTGCCCGTCCCGCTGCAGGAACGTCTGGGCGAAGGCGTGGTCGAAACCATCCACTACGGAGCCGCAGCGGTACTGTTTGTATCCGCTGCCCTGATCAGCATGCAGTTTGCCCGTGAGGAACTGGATGGGCCGCACCATCCCGACCAAAGCTTTACCCCACAGTTCTGGAATCGGTTCCACTATGTAATGAGCGGTGTCATTGTTGGTGCCATCATCTTTGTCGTTGTCACCCAAGGCTTCGGGGTGCTCGATCGTTTCTCGATTCTGCTGGGGGAGTGGGTCGGACTGTGGGCCTTCGGCGCATCATGGTTCGCCAAAGGATCCGACGTTCGTCGGCTGTTGTTCGGCTAGCCGTGACCTCCGACCCGGGCACCGACTTCGGGGCTCGGCCTCGGCGCCGTGGGCCACACGGACCGTGTCATTCGGCCTGAGGTAGCAACTCTTGCCCGACCCGGCCGAAAGTGTCGGCTAGAGCCGACCGACAACTACGGGTGTGACCAGCCGAAGCCAACCGGGCGAGCCGACAGCTGACGAGCCAGACTGTGTCGGGCTGACCGACGTCCTTACCGACACTAGAGCGGGCGATACCGACATCCGCGACCTGTTGCGCCAACGCTATTTCATCGGTGCTGAGGCCGCAGCGGTAGCCGCCGCGGCTGTAGTGCTGGCCATGGTCGCTCTCCTCTGGGCCGAGGCCTCGCGCACAAGCCTTCTCGCCTGGGGTGCGGCGATGTTGGTCGCAATCCCCGTTCCTCCGATCCTCAAACGAGCCCGTCTCGCCGCTGACTCCTGGCGCTACTTCATTTACCCCTTGGAGTTCCTGCACGGGGTCTTGTGGGGCGCTCTGCCGGCCTTCGTTCTGCCCGCCGACCCGGTCTACCAAGGAATTGTCGGAGCGGTCTCCGCCTGCGTCCTGCTAGGCGGCTCAATCTCGTCGTCTCAGTTTCTGCCGGCCTTTGCCTGTTTCACCACGCCGCTTGTGGCCCTCTTCAGCTACGGGTTTCTTACCGCCGGCGCCGACGGAACTGAGAATCTGGTCTGGTTGATGTTGGTGGCTTGGGTGTATGGAACGTCGGTCGTCATAGACCAACGTCAGCTCCACCTGAACCTGATCAACACCGTAAAGAACAATGAGAGCCTGCTTGTCGAACTTGAAGAGGAGCGCGCTCGCATGGTGGTGGCCAACGACAAGTTGGCGTTGGCGGTTGCCGAGGCCGATCGCCTGGCCCGAACCGACCCTCTAACCGGCTTGGCTAACCGTCTCATGTTCGACGAGTTCCTCTCGACGTCGCTGCGACGGCTAAAGCTGGGCCAGGTTGAACGAGTGGCATTGGCGTACGTCGACTTGGACGACTTCAAATCTGTCAACGATCGAGGTGGGCACCGAGTCGGCGATCAATTGTTGACCAGCGTGTCCCAACGTCTCACCGCTGCGGCCGAAGGCGACGAGCTGGTGGCACGAATTGGGGGCGATGAGTTGGTGGTTGTTAGCACAGTCAGTGCAGGCGATGTCCTAGGCGAGCGGGTTCGTCGGATCTTCGATCATCCCGTAGCACTCGGCCCGCTAACCGTTGCGGTATCAGGCAGTATCGGCGTGGCGGAAACCGAGTCGGCAATGGCCGACGACGAACTCATAAGGCAGGCCGACACTGCCCAGTATCATGCCAAACGAGCAGGCGGAGACCGTGTGGTACTCGCATCATCGCCAGCGGTCGGACAAAGCCGGGATCGAGCCGTGGCCGCCAGGCCGACAGCCTAGAGTGGCTCGATGGCAGCTGATCAGATCACTCGAATCAAGACGACCGAACGCGCTAGCGCAATCGTCATCAACAACGGAATCGTCTACCTTTCCGGTCAGGTTGCCGAAGACCCTGATGCCGACATCCAGGAGCAGACACGATCGACACTGGCCAAGGTCGACGCCCTGTTGGCCGAAGCTGGGTCGGATCGATCCCACCTGTTGTCGGCCACCATCTACCTGCGCGACATCGCCAACCACTTCGCCATGATGAACGAGGTCTGGAACGACTGGGTACCCACCGGCCATGGCCCGGCCCGGGCCTGCGTCGAGGCGCACATGGCCCGACCGACACTGCTGGTTGAGATCTGCGTTACCGCAGCTGTTTCCGACTAGCTGGACCGAATATAGACATTGCTGAAGTGGGCGTCGACTGGACTTAGGGTCGAATCAGGACTTTGCCCCTAGCCCTATTGGTTCCCAGGTACTTGTAGGCATCCCGCACGTCGGCTAGGGCAAACTCCCGGTCGATGTGGGTTGTCAACACGCCTTGCTCGGCGAGAGTGGCTAGTCGGCTCAATCGCTCACTGGTCTCAGCGGCGATGAAGATGACGAGCTTGTGGGAAGACAAGGCGAACCGGGCGGCCATGGCCAGCTGTTCCGGGATCGGGCCGAGCACCCGTCCACCTTTGTTCGGCCCGACCATGACGACCCGTGACTTTGGCGCCAAGCCGCGCATCAGCTCCGAGGCCGTCCGGCTGCCTGCACACTCGACAATGACGTCATGGGTTTGATCAGTGAAATCAGACTTCGTGTAGTCAATGATCTCGTCGGCGCCAAGGCCTGCCACGAACTCGACGTTGCGTCCGCTGCACACGCCGGTGACTCTGGCGGCTCCCATGACCTTGGCCAATTGGATCGCATAGTGACCCACTCCGCCTGATGCGCCGTTGATAACCACTGACCGACCTTCGATTTCGCCTTTCTCCATTGCTTGCAAGGCGGTGATGCCGGCGATGGGAAGTCCGGCCGCGGTGTTGTCGTCGACGGAGTCGGGGATCTTCACCACCCGGTCTGATTTGGCTAGGGAGTAATCGGCGAAGGCACCGGTCATGCTGCCGAACACCCGATCGCCTGCCTTGAGGTTGGCGACCCCGGTTCCCACAGCGTCCACCACTCCGGCGGCGTCGCGCCCGACTATGAAGTGTTTGGGTTTGCGGATGCCCTCGGTGAGTCGCATGAATGTTGGCGTGCCGGTGGCCAGGTGCCAGTCGGCCGGGTTGATGGACGCCACGTTGACTGCCACCCTTACTTGGCCAGCTCCGGGTTCGGGGATCGGAACGTCTTGGAAGGTGATGTGGTCAAGCCCGTAGTGGTCTTGGGTTGCCGCTTTCATCGTGGTGCTCCTCAGAGTGGGCGAGTTTTGACGTACACTGTACGCACACACTTAACATACACTGTACGTACTTTCGCTGTCTACACTTGACTGCGTGACTGTGGACTCAGCGACTGTGAACTCAGCAACTATGGACTCAGCGACTATGGACCCAGCACTAACTACCCAACGAACGCCACTGACCCAAGAGCGAGTAGTTGCCGGCGCGGTCGACTACGCAGACCAGCACGGCTTGGGAGCACTCAGCATGCGCAAGCTGGCGACCTCCTTGGGCTTCGAAGTCATGTCGCTGTACAACCATGTCAAGAACAAACCCGATCTCATCCGTCGCATGACCGACCTAGTCGCCAACGAGATTCCGGTGCCATCTCAACCCGATGACCCCTTAGCGGCGTTGCGACAGCACGCTATTGAGATGCGGCACGCATTGGAGCGCCACTCATGGGCCGCCATGTCGTGGATCACAACCCTTCCGGGTCCGGCTCGTTGGGATCTTATGGAATGGCAGCTACGGACCGTGGCCGCCATCAACGGCCTCACCGACGAGCAAGCCCACCACGGCTACCACGCAATCACCAACCACGTCGTCGGCTACGTCCTTCAAAACGAGGTCATGCCCTTTGACGACGATGACCTGGAAGATGTTGTCCAAATGATCAAACCCGACCTCGATGAACAAGCGCACGCCCACGTCCTGAACCACATCGGCCAGCACCAACGGGGCGAACACGGCGAGTCATTTGACTATGTGCTGGATTTGATCCTGGGAGGACTAACCGAACTATGAGCTGGATTCAGCAAGTACCGGACGACCAGTGGTGCGACGATGAACGCCTGGCCGAACTCCACCGACAAGTAGTGGACCCAGAATCAGGCAAGGTCGACCACATCATGGCCGTGCACTCGTTGAACCCCACCGGGCTGGCTGCCCACAACGCGCTATACATCTCGGCCATGACGGGCACGGCCACGCTGCGCAAAGTGGAGCGCGAGCTGGTGGCCTACGTGGTCTCAGTGGAGAACAGCTGTCATTATTGAATCGTTCATCATCGGCGCGGTCTGCGCCGACTACTCAAAGACGATGACCTGCTGGCCGAGCTCGACACTGACTGGCGGTCCGCCCCGCTGTCCGAAATGCGTCGGGCCATGTTGGACTACGCCATCAAGCTGACCCATACCCCCGGCGATATGGTGCGAGCCGATGTAGAGAAGCTCCGCACCGTTGGCTACAGCGACCGCGACATTCTGGACATCGCCGAAGTCGTCGGCTACTACGCTTACGTCAACCGTATCGCCGACGGTCTTGGTGTCGAACTGGAAGCCTGACCGATCATCACCCGTCCTGGGAGTCGGCGTTCGTCGTTGTCGTTGTCGTTGTCGTTGTAGTCGTAGTCGTTGACAAGAAGAGCTCGGGCCTCAGCCGTCCCAGAAGCTCAGGGTCGAGGATCAGCCGATCATCGATGAAAAGCGGGTACTTGAACAGCTGTGGCGGAATGGTCGGTTTGAGCGGGGGCACCGTCTTGACAATCGAATCGAGAATGATTGGCGGCAGAAGCACAACCTTTGGCGGTTCGGTTGGGCAGGCACCGAACGGAACGTCGAAACTGGCGTCGAGGTCGGCGCATACCGAGGCGAAGGCTGAGACCATGTCGGTTTCCTCAACCCAGGAGTGGAGATGCACCTCGCCTGTGGCCGGGTCGGTTGCAAACCCGGCTGATCCAACCGGGCGGTTCGAACCCAACTCCGTGACGGTCGTGGCCGAAAGGGCCGTTCCGTCGGCCATTGTGCTGTTCAACGGAGCGACCACGGCCAGGTTCTGTTGCCCGACTCCGGCGGTCAAAGCCTGCGTCAGGCCGTAGCGGTTGTCGTCGGCCAGCGAAAGGCTTGGACCGTCATCGCGGATCTGAAGGCCCCAACATGCCGTTGGGTCAGTTACCAGACTCAATCTGTCGGCGGCGAAGATGCAGAACTGCTCAACGTCGGCTTCGGCCAGCGGGATAACGGTGACCCCGTCTGGGTCCAAGTTGAATGGACCGAGCTCGTAGAGCAGCGGGAGCTCACCGGTGAGCTGAATCCGGGGAGGCAAACCGAACGAGCTGGCCGCCGAAGCCTGCACACCGGAGGCATCGTAGGCGGCAAGTTGGATGTCGGCAGCGTCACCATAGCCTCCGATGGCCAGCGCCGGTTCGCCGTCAACGGCTACCGCTTCCATCATCAACCACTGCTCAGGGTTGTAGTCGTAGTCGACGGTGATGCTGCCCCCGCCCCGAGATCTTCCCTCAACTCGATACGTGCCCAGCGGGTCGACCAGGGAGAGTGAGTGATCGAACCGACCTAGCTCGCTGTACTCCTCGTGGATCAACGCTCCAGCCGGGTTGAACAGCTCGAAATGCCAATAGTCAGCGACACCCTCGGCAAGGCACAAGAAAAGGTAGGTTCCACCCAGCTGCTCAAGGTAGTCCGAGTCCTGCTGTGTCCGTGAACAGTTGATCACCGGGACGCCACCGCCAGTACCGGCTCGCTGGTCGGGAGCCAGCCCGGTGTCTACCGAGGCTTCGCGGATGACGCTGAGCGCTTGCTCCTCATCCACCGCCGGCATCGAGGCTTGGTCGTCGCCGCCTTCGGACGTATCATCGCCGGGTCCGCCCGACGTCGAATCATTGCCTGCATCGTCAGATCCGTCCGAATCGCCGCCGTGCGAGCCGTCGGATGAGCCGGCGCCATCATCACGCTGACTAGTGTTCGCACCGTCGGCTTGATCGCCGGTCTGACCCCCGGCGGCGACAGCGTCGTCACCCCCTCCGAAGAAGCCGCATGCTCCAAGGACCACTGCGAGTGCTGCACACCCGGTAAGCAGCCAGAGATGGTTGACGACTATGCGCTTCGAATGGCTAGAGGAGGTCACGGCAGGTCTCCTTGTTTGCTTGGGGATCAAAGTCAGGAAAGTCGGATAGAAGGTCGCTTCGAATCTCGTCGTGAACGAAGCCTTGCGAAAGTAGAGGTGATAGGCATTGAGCCAACAGTGCGTCGGCTTCGGCCCGGGCGGGATCAGCGAGGGTGTAGTCACGGTCGGCCAGCATCAATGCCCGAAGCGTCAGCGCCCGCGACGCAATGTGAGCTACGCGTTGCTGTTCGTCGAAGTCACTGCGTAGTCGGTAGGTCTCAACTACATCCGACAACTGACCCAGGGCGGCCTGTCCATTGGTTTCTCCCACTCGCCAACGACACCAGCTGATCCAAGCCTGGGCGAGATCGGCCTTGATAGTGATTTCGGCCGGGTCTGTGGCCGACCGGCCAGGGGATCGTTCCAGACCGGCTTCTCTAGCGGCTGCAACTTGATTCTCCGCTTCGGCTAACTCCGCCGGGTCGTAGGAATCGGGGAGACAACCTGAATGCAGGAGGAGGAGTTGGGCGTATCCGATTCGGGCTCGAGCCGCGATTTGCGGATCGACGTCGTCGCCCAGACGTACGGCTTCGGTGAACGCCGCGGCACCCAACTCAAAATTGCGGTCTCGGGGTTCGTCGGCATTGGCAGGTAGTGTGCCGTCCAACATGACATGGGCCCCACCGACCAGCAGTCGAGCCAGCGCGGTCAACTGGTCGGCCTTGCCAGATCTTTCGTTGCTGTCAGCAATGTCGTCGAACAGTGTTCGGGCCTCAAGCAGGTCGTCGGCGGAAGTGGCGTCGTAGAGAATGGCGAGACCGGTCAGCAAGTCGATCCAACGGTTGACTTCGGGTTGCAGATCAGCGGCTATGGCCTGGACCGAACCGTTGGTTCCGGCGCTGTCTCGGCGAATGGCGACCGGGCCGACGATGCCACCAAGATCAGCCCGACTGCTGGGCTGAAACCAGATGTTGACGTCGACGAACGTGGTGAAGCCCTCGTCGACCAGGCCGTATACGGCGACGTCGATGTTACGTTTGGCCAGCTCCGGTCCCAGGTCGTCATCAAGAGCAGGCCCGTCGCCGACGTCGACATTCAGCTCACCGGGACCCCAAACGCCCCATCCCGGTCGTCGATCGGTTCGGAGTTGCTCGTTGGCATCGAGGCCCTGTCGTAGCCGCAACGTGAGATCCGATGCCACTGCTCCGGCCACAGCGTTGTCTCCCTTGCCGTCGTAGGCGAAGGGGTAGACGGTCAGGTTGGCGCCATCACTTTCAGCCATGGCCGGAGGATCTGGTTGCAGCATTAGCCACCCTGCTCCGGCGGTCAGAGCAATAGCGGCGGCAACAGTGGCCCCGACCTTGGGGATGGAGACCCCGCGGCAAGGGCGGGGCTCGACTCGGCCGTCTTGTTGAAGCTGTCGGGGGTCGAAGAAGAAGTCGAGCGGCCTGGCCTCGATGTTGGCCAACGCTCGCTCTCGAGCAGTTTCGAAATCGAAGTCGTAGTTTCGGCCGTTGGCCATTCCCGTGCACTCCACCGGTACGACGGTCTGGTTGTCGATTAGCGAGCGCAAAGTGTCAATGTCGCGTGACGGTTCAGGCAATGGGGGAGCAAAGTTGGTATCGACGACAGCGGCCAAGGCGTGGCCTTCCAACACGATGATCAGTGGCCGTAAGCCCTCGTTCAAGCAGGCCCCGGCATACAGCAGAGCCAGGTCCAGGCAGGTGGCCCGCCGACGTGTCCAAACTTGATGCGGGGTTCGAATACGTTGGACGGCGTTAGTGTCGGGCACGTAGCCTTCGAGGTCGTAGTCGACCTCTTGGGCCGCGATGGCCTGGTACAACAACTCGGCCACTGTGAGCCGCTGATGATCGTCGATCAAATCCCTAACGGTGGTTTCACCTTCAGGCTCGACAGACGGCACAACCTCGGCCACACACTCGGGATTGACGAACTCAGCCAGCGATGCCTCTTGGACCTTACGCCAGTGCCACGGCCGGTGATAGAAGTCGGTCAATAGGCCCATAGCAGTCTGTGCGCTCAACCCGTCTCAGCGTCTAGGACGGCATAGCCACTTGTCGTTTGGGTGCCTTTGGGTCCCCGGGCCGAAACCACGTACTCGCCCGGGTCGCCCGGCAGCGAAACCTCATGGCCCGACTGTGCCGTAGTCTGAGCGACCGGTTCGGTCTGCCCGATCTTGGTGACCGTGACCTGAATGTTGCCTTCGGCGTTGGTCAGGCCGAGCTTCGCTGTCCCCGCTGGGTTCCCGTGAACATCGGTACCGGCACCCGCCAGCCACAGGCGTGACAACTCGACCGTCAGGTGTGGTTGTCCGGAAGGGTCACCGAGCTGATCGTCGCCTCGAACCGCCGAGGTCCCCGACTGGGCATAACGCAACCGGGTTTCGATTTCGGTGGCCATTACTCTGCGGTCGACCTGGATTGACCCATGTTCCTGATTGGCATACCGGATCGACGAATGGGCATCGCCGGCCTCGGCGTAGTCGAGCGGCAGTGCCGAAACGAGCGGAACCGTGCCGTCGCCCCCCGACAGAGCAGCCGGTACCCCTTCCGGGAGATCCTGCGACACCGTCAGTTCGCCGTCGGCGTTGATGAAGGCCGAGTTCTTGGTGTTGTGACCGTAGCCGATCATGGGAATCACATAGCCGGTGTCGTAGTCGGGGTCCTGAGTATGCCGCTGCACCCCATGCTCGATGGCAACGTGAAAGTCCTCGTAGGCGGTCTTGGCTCGCCCCCGATCAAGGCCGTCGACAGTCACTTCATATGGATACCGCCACTGGCCGTCAGCATCTTGCACTGCCCGGTAGCGAGGCAATAGTTGATAAACGCCGGTGTAGGAGCGAAGCGATTCGGTGAAGTCGACAAACAGTTTCTTAAAACCATGAGTGAGATGCTCGGTAGCGTCGATTGAGCCTCGATATGGAGTACCAAACGACAAGAGTTCTCTGGTGTTGCGCCACCCGTCGAAGTCGTCGCCGGTTTGGGGGTTGACGCCTTCCAAGTAGTAGCGGGCCAGCAGGCCGCCCATCGAATGAGTGACGAAAATGATGTTTGCCTGCGGCGATCGCTGCTCACGAAGCCGGGGCAGAGCTTCCTCAATGAGATTGTGTAGCCGCAACGCCGACGCTCTCAAATCCCGACGCCAGTCGTAGGCAAAGCGGTAGTAGTTGGGCACGCCGTCGCGCACCGGGTCTCCACCGTCCACCCGAGCCTGGGGATCTAGCGCGTCCCCTTCGACAAGCTCGGTTCCGAAGGTGCGGCGGAGAGTTTCATGAAGTTCGCTGTACCCGTCGATGCGAACCAATCCGGGGACGATGGTTCTGCTCTCGACCAAACCGATCGGCACGATGTCGTCCAACCATCCCGGGTCGTCGGGGCGGTCGTCGTCCTGTAGCCGGAGACTTTCAACCCACTGGCGGTGGCGGAACAGCTTGCCCACCAAACCCGGGCCCGGGTTCCACAGCGTCTCCTGTCCTCCGTCGTCGCGTCGAGCGAGGACGCTTCCCATGATTCCGGGGATGACGATGATCAGATCGCGCAGCACGAGTTTCCCTCACGTGAGTCCTCAGCGAGAAGTGGGTGTCCCGGAGCGGCAAGACTTGCCCCGGGACACCACTTTCCCTCATCACAGAAGACGCTCAGCACGGAAAGGAAATACAGATTTCTGACTCCGCTCCGAGAGGTGTCGGTTTACACGGTGCGCTTGGCGGCGACCGGCGTTGGGGCCTGCTCGGCCATATGCTGGCGTTCGAACGATTGCAGCCAGGTGGTGGCCTCATCGGCCGGCATGGGACGGGCATACCAATAGCCTTGGGCCACGTCACAACCCAACGCTTTGAGAAGAGCACCGTCCTCGGCTCGTTCCGCCCCCTCGGCCACCACGGTTAGTCCGAGCATGTGTCCGAGTTGGACGCTGTACTCCACGATGGCCGAGCCGTTCGGATGATCGAGGTCGCCGACGAACTGCCGGTCGATCTTGAGTTCATTGACGGGAAGCAACCGGAGCCCGGCCAACGATGAGTAGCCGGTTCCGAAGTCGTCGATGGAGATACGAACCCCGCGTGCCCGTAATTGTTGAAGAACCTGACGGGCGCCTTCGGGGTCGGCAGCAATGGTGGTTTCGGTGATCTCCAGAACCAGTCTCTGGGCTGGGACGTCGTTGGTGGTCAAGATGCGGCCAACCGTGTCGACCAAGCCGGTGTGGTGCAGACCTCGAGCCGACACGTTCACCGCCATGTGCAGATGGTGGCCGTCGGTCAACCAGCGATGAAGCTGAGCCAGGGACTGTTCCAGCACAACCTCGGTCAGTTCCTTCATCAGGCCGCTGCGTTCGGCCAGGGGAATGAACTCGTCGGGCGGAATCAGGCCGTGCTCGGGGTGTAGCCATCGTACGAGCGCTTCGAACCCGCAGACCGTGTTGGTGGCCAGGTCGATCTTGGGTTGGTAGTAGACGACTAGTTCCTCGTTCATGGCTCGACGAAGCTGTCCGGCCAAGGCCAGTTGTTGAAGACTGGTGTGATCGGCCTTGGGGTCGTAGAGGACGGATCGGGATCCGGTTCGTTTCGCCTCGTACATGGCGATATCGGCCCGTTGCAACAGCATGGCGATGTCGTCGCCGTGATCAGGTGCCATCGCTACACCGAGGCTGGCTCCGACATCGAGTCTCAACCCTTCGATCTCGACCGGCGTCTCGACGATCTCAGCGATCTTGTCTGCCAAGTGCAGTGCGGCAGAGGTGTCGACGCTGCTCAGCAAGATGGCGAATTCGTCGCCTCCCAATCGAGCCACCGTGTCGGTGGCACGCATGTTGCTCTTAAGGCGGCGACCCACTTCCATCAACAGGAGATCCCCGTGATAATGGCCGAGGGTGTCGTTGATTTCTTTGAACCGGTCCAAGTCCATGACGATTACGGCCAGCGGCTTGTCACCTCTTCGTCGGAGTCGTTGGTTGACTTCCTCAGTGAACAGAGTTCTGTTCGGGAGTCCGGTCAAGGCGTCGTGATGCGCTTGATGCTCGTTCTCGTCGACTTGGCGCCGTAGCTCCGATGATGCGTTCGCAACCAGCCGAAATAGCACCGTATAAAGAAGTAGCAGAGCGCCCGCCAACACGACGTACAGACGTCGAGTCTCGGCGGAGATGACTTCGGCCACCGGTCCGTACGGCACCGAGGTGCGCAACACGCCGACAGGCTTGCTTGATCCGAGTGAACCGAACCTGATCGGTTGGTACACCTGAATCAGTGTTTCGTGGCGGCTTATCAGAGAGTCTGGATCACCGGTCACATCGGCTACCACTGCTAGCGACTTGTCGACCGTCGCCTGGCCGACCTCAGCAGGGACATTGTTGCTGGGACCAATCAACCGGGTATCTGAAGCGAACACCACCGACTCGTTGAGATCCCACAGCGTGACCTCGACGACGTCCATTCGGGCGAAGTTCGAACGCATGGCAAGCTCAAGCGCCCGAACTCGTTGGGGGGTAAGGCCGTCGCGCATCTCGCTTGGCCCGATCTCGCTCTGGAGGCCGAGACGGGCTACAACCTCCGCTTCGCCGATGCTGCCCGCTAGTATCTGGCGCTCGACCGAGGTCTGGAGCATTTGACCGACCACAAGGCCGATCAGGGTCACAGCAACCAGTGCCACCAGGCCAAACCTGGCCAGGAGACTGCTCCCGCCAACCACCTGCTTCAGGAAGTCTTTAGACTTTGACAATGACCTTGACAGGCTCGGTCCCTCAGACACGGACGAGATCAGCCGACGGCTACCGTCGTGTCTTGACCACCGGCCAAGTCCAGTCGGGCTTGTTCGAGTGCAGCGACCACGTTGGCAGGGATGTCGGCTTCGTGGAACGGGGCGTAGGTGACGCCGCCGGTGTCGGCCCCAAGGAGCAGATCGCCTCCGGCGAGCTCTCCACTGGTCATGGCCAAGACAGTCAGGAAGACACCGAGGTCTACCCGCTTGATGGCTGACGTGACTAGCTTGTCGGAGTTCGGTTGGGCTCCGCCGGCGAACACGGTGAAGTACTGGTCCTGGTCAACGCCGATTACCAGTGCGCCCAGAGCGGAGGCACTGGTGATCGCGGCTGAACCGGTAGGTCCGGCAGCACCGAACACCACGTCGGCACCCTCGTCAACGAACGCTTGGCCTTGCGCTGAGCCGGCCGGCAGGTCGGAGAAGCTTTCGAGGTGAACGCGCAGCGTGTTGATGTTCTCGTTGACCGATCGAGCGCCGGCTTCGAAGCCGTCGGCTATCGCCACGACTGGGGGAACGCTGTCGGGCCCGGCGGCTACGGCGACCGTCCCGGTCTCGGTCAAGAGGGCGGCGGTGACTCCGGCCAGGAAGCCAACCTGGTCATCGCGGAACGAGATAGCTACGTAGTTGTCCTGGCCGTCGGTGTTGACTTGGTCGACGCCGATGAAGCGAAGGTCGGGGCGTGCGGCGGCCGCAGCCACTGTTGCCTCCTGGAACTGGAAGCCGACGGTCACCACGATGTCGACGTTTTGGGCCAGCAACGAGGCGATCTGCTCGCTGGCGTCGTTGCCAGCTGATTCGAGGAACGTCGTTGTAACACCAAGGCAGCGCCCGGCGCCTTCCATTCCTTCATAAGCGGCCTGATTGAAGGTTCCGTCGTTGATGGAGGCCACATCGGCCACGAGGCCTACGACTACATCCGGGCGCAACTCGGCGTCGGGATACAGCTCACGGCAGATGTCGTCGAGTGGCTGAACACTCTGGGCGCTGGCAGCAACATCGTCGGTGATGTCGGTTAGGGCCAACTGGGTGGGGACATCACTACCCCCATCGGTGCCTATGGCGGTATCCGACGAACTGGAGCAGCCGGCCAAAACGACGACCAGTACTGCGAGCGCGGCGGCAAGTCTCTGGAACATACTGCTCTAATCGACATCTGGCCAGGCCGACTTGAGTTCACCGTGGGTGGCTCCCACGGCGGTGGCCTAGGACTTGGAGTACACCTGCGAGAAAAGCTAGCTGTAGATCTTCGGGACGGTGGTCAGTCCGTAGATCAGTTCGTCGGTGGTCTCGTCAAACCGTAGGATGCGGTCGCTGAGTCGTCCCTGCAACTCGAACCCGAGTTTCTCCAACACTCGACCCGACGCCGGGTTCCAAGCGTAAACACCAGCCTCGATCCGCCGTGGCCTGAAGGTGTCGATGACGTGATCGAGATAGGCCGTGGCGGCTTCGGTGGCGAAGCCGTGGCCCCAGGCTCCAGGAGTCAACCAGTAACCGAACGTATATACGCCCTCAAGCACGTTAGGTGTTGAGTCGGCCAGCTGTGCTCCTCCCACCATTCCAACCATCCCCGGGCCGAGCCCCGGGATCGGTTCAATCGGCTCAATGGCAAAACCAAGGTCGGCTGAAGCTTCCACAAACTGACGGGCGTCATCGACGGTGTAGGGGTGAGGAAACGATGTGGTCATGTTCCGGGCAATGCGGATGTCGTTGGCGACGAAAGCCAGCCGTTCGACGTCACCGATAGTGGGTGGGCGCAGGATGAGTCGCTCGGTTCGCAGTGCTGGCGTGTCGTCTGGGAGCACGGCGTCACTCATTCGAGAATACTACTTCGGTGACAGTCGCCGGTCGGTGGAATTTCAGTTCTGAAACGCTCATCGGTACCGCCGATAGACTGGAACAAATCCTCGCAACCGGGCGTTTAAACGTACTGGTTGCGTATTGCGCCACCAGTAAAGGCGGTACCTGTCCCAATGACTTCTTCTGACAAGTTCAACTCCGACGATTTCGACTCCGGCAACTTCGGTTCAACTCCTCCACCTCCCGGCGGCGGATCCGGTGCCGAGCCCAAGCAAGGCGCTTTGGGTACGGCCATCGGCGGAGCCTCCTCCAGTGGCTTTATGCGAATCGCCCTCTTCATGGGCACCAACATGGCCATCATGTTGCTGGTCACCGTGGTGCTCAGCGTGCTCGGCATCGAGCCCAGCGGCGTCGTCGGCTTGGCCTTCCTGTCGCTTGCCATCGGTATGGGCGGCTCGTTCATCTCACTGCTGATGTCCAAGAGCATGGCCAAGCGGGCCACCAAAGCTCAGGTCATCGAAACCCCTCAGAACGAATCCGAGCAATGGTTGGTGGATACCGTCGCTCGTCTTGCTCAGCAGGCTGGCATCGGTATGCCCGAGGTAGCCGTGTTTCCTTCGGCTGACCCCAACGCGTTCGCCACCGGAGCCAAGCGTGACGACGCCCTGGTCGCAGTCAGCACCGGTTTGTTTCAGGCCATGGACCGCCGTGAAGTTGAGGCGGTGTTGGCCCACGAGGTGGCTCACATCGCTAACGGCGACATGATCACCCTCAGCCTCATCCAGGGCGTGCTCAACGCCATTGTCTTCTTTGTGGCCCGAGTAGTAGCCCAATTCGCTCGGGACAACCGCATGCTCTACTTCGCCACCGTGATGGCGCTGCAGTTCGGTCTGGGCATCCTGGCTTCCATGATTGTCATGTGGTTCAGCCGCCGACGCGAGTTCCGCGCCGACTCCGGTGCGGCGTCACTAGTCGGTGCCCCGGCTATGGCTTCGGCTTTGGCGGCGTTGCAGCGCGGTCCGGTCGGTCCGGGTCTACCCGATCAGGTTGCGGCGTTCGGCATCAAGAGCGGCAAAGGTTCTCCTTTGCGAGCTCTGCTCGCTTCGCACCCCGACATCGATGATCGCATCGCCGCCCTCCAGGGGCAGTAGACAGCTGATCACGAAGAAGATCTAGAGAATTGATCGAGGGGCTCGGACACCGATGGTGTACGAGCCCCTCTGGTTTTCGGGTCCTTGACCTGCCGCCGCAGTACCGTTGGATGTTCGAGCCGAACAGTCTCGGCTGAAGTGAAGATCGAGGACACGACATGACTCTGCAGGCCAGTCGCATGGCGAGCATCACAACGTCGCCCAGCATGGCGGTGTCCGAGGCAGCCAAAGCCATGATGGCCGACGGTGTTGACGTGGTGAACCTGGCGTTAGGTGAACCGGATTTCGCTACCCCCGACAATGTCTGCGCCGCAGCGTTCGCCGCCATTCGTGAGGGTCGCACCGACTATGCGGCGCCGGCCGGGGACCCGGATCTACGGCGGGCTATCGCTCACAAGCTTGAACACGACAACGGTTTGACCTACGACCCGGCCGGTGAAATTACGGTCGGTGTCGGAGCGAAGCAGATCATCTTCAATGCCATGATGGCCACGTTGGAGCCCGGTGACGAAGTGGTGCTGTTGGCGCCGTACTTCGTGTCATATCCGGCTGTGGTGGCGCTTTTGGGCGGCGTCGTTCGAGTAGTGGAGTGCAGGCGAGAGAATGGCTTCGGTCCGCTTCGAGCCGACCTCGAAGCGGCATTGTCTGAACGGACCCGCTGGGTGCTGGTTAACACTCCCGGCAACCCGTCCGGAGCCGTGTTCGACATTGAGGACCTAGCCATGATCGGCGATGTGGTGGCCGCCCACCCCAACGCGTTGGTCATGTCCGATGAGATCTACGAAAAGATCATCTTCGATGGTGTGGGCTTCACGTCGTTCGGGCAGGCTTGTCCGGGTCTGCGAGATCGCACGTTGATTGTGAATGGCTTGTCGAAGAGTCACTGCATGACCGGTTGGCGGGTCGGCTACGGGGCCGGTCCGGCTGAGCTGATCGGGGCGATGACCAAGCTGGCGTCGCAAAGCACGACCAGCACGTCCACCATCTCTCAGGTGGCGGCGACCGAGGCATTGATGGGGGATCAGTCTTCGGTGGTTGAGAACTGCAAGCGTTACCAGGCCCGGCGTGATCTGCTTATGACCGGCCTGGCAGAGATTCCGTTGCTCGACGCCATCGCCCCCGAGGGTGCTTTCTATTTGTTCGTCGACTGTTCCGCCATGATCGGTCGACGTGCTCCGTCGGGACAGGTCATCGCCAATGATGTTGACGCCGCTGAGTATCTGCTGCGAGAAGGGCGGGTGGCGTGTGTGCCTGGCGCGGCCTACGGCTTGGAGCCGTTCGTCCGCTTTTCGTTTGCCACTTCTGACGACAAGCTGGTCAAGGCTCTTGGCCAGTTGGGTGACGCGGTATCCAAATTGGAGTCGTAACGGTCAGTGAGTCGGTGCCTACTGGGTCTGGATTTCCTGGAGGGCCCAGGTGTTGCCGTCTGGATCGGCGAATCCTGCCATGCGGACTCCTCCACCGAGGTCCGCTACGTCACCGACTGCGACGCCCCGCTCGATCAGCTGCTCTCGGATGGCGTCGATGTCGTCTACCACGAGATGCAGCCCTCGGACTGACCCGGGCTCGGCTGACAGCCCGGCCAGACCTTCACCCAGGACGATTGAACAGGCCGACCCTTCGGGGGTCAGCTGTACCACCCGCATCCCTTCGGCCGGTCGGACATCGTGGTCGACGGGGAAACCGACTCCGGTGGCATAGAACTCTTTGGCCCGGTCGATGTCGGTCACTGGAACCGGCACCACTTCAAGTCGCATTTCCACGGTTCAACCTCTCTTCCGGCGGCCAGCCTAACGAGGCTTGCGCCAAACCGAGATGTGTTTGGTGCTGTCGCCGGTGAATGTGGACCGTTCCCAGTCGGCCCAACGACTTTCTCGCTCCAGGCCGGCCAGTTGGGCCATGAGATCAAGCTCTGCCGGCCACACGTAGCGGAAAGCGGGGGCCGAGTTGCGGGCGGTGCCGTCGGGTGCCAGGTGGTAGTGGTGCGAGACAAGGACCTGTTCGGCGAAGTCGACGTATTCGTCGAACCCCAGATGGTGGTGTGATACGTCAAAAGGCAAGATGGTTTCTCCCTGGCTGAGCCGCCGCAGTTCGGGCACCATCGTTTCGATCACGAATCGGCCGCCCGGTCGCAGATGCCGGGCGGCGTTGGCGAAACAGGCCACCTGGGCGGCCTGGCTTCGAAGGTTCATGACGGTGTTGTAGACCAAGTAGACCAGGTCGAAGTCGTGGCCCACCGTTGTCTCGGTCATATCGCCGACTGTTGTTTCGATGGCGTCGGCTCCCGGCTTGGCTTTCAACTGAGCGAGCATCGGTTCCGAGGCGTCGATGCCGTGTACGGTCACGCCTCGGGCCGCCAACGGCACTGCGATGCGCCCGGTCCCGATGGCGAACTCAAGCGCTCTGGCTCGGTCTCCGCTGGCCAGCTCAGTCAACAGGTCGACTGCGGCGCTGATCGCCGCCGGTTCAAACTCGCTAGCGGTCGACGAATCGTAGGCTTGGGCTACCACTGGATCGAGATGGGCTTCCGGCTGGTCGAGCCACTTGTTCATGGCCGCAAGGCTAGTGGAAGCGCTCCGCTCCTCCCGAGCTCTGGGTGACGCTAGCCCGATGGCCGTCGGCACCCGAGACTAGCGACCGGCTCCGCATTCTCCAGCCATTCAAGTTGCCCATCGACGCAATGGTTCTGTACCGAAGGGTCGACGTCGGGACGGGCGGCAAGGATCACGGTCAATGTGAAGATGAGTGCCAGTAGACGTATCCCCAGCGGGCGGTGAAAGGGAAGAAGGCTGTTTATGACGCCAACATATGGTCGGCACCTGCGCAGATGCTGTGAGTGTCGACAGGTCAGCCCGCTAGGCCGTTGCTGTCCGTACCACCGCGTCCCACCCGCTTGTTGGGACGGGTCTGGTATTCGATGGTGCGAATGTCAAAGGGCGGATCGACCGCACTTGGACGTTAGGACTTCGAATGAGAATCGGCAGGAAACGAAGCGGCAGGAGTGACCAGAGCGGGCGGCGGCGGGGGGTGAGACACTTGGCCGTTGTCGTAGCCGCTTTGGGCGTGGCGGTGATGGGTTTACCGTCGGTCGCCTCAGCCCAAGTTGACGGCTCCCCTTCCGGCCTGAGCGATGTAGGCCTCTACTGCAACGGGGTGAAACCCACTTGGGTAGGCACGCCCGGCAACGACGTCTACTACGGAACCCCCGGCGATGACGTGATTGTCGCTGGCTCCGGGAATGACACAATCTACGGTGGCGGAGGCCATGACTTGATATGTGGCAACGACGGCAACGATTTGCTGTTCGGTCAGGGTGGCATCGACACCATTTACGGTGGTGCGGGCAACGACAAGATCAACGGTGGCCGAAGTATCGACATGTTGTATGGCGGGCCGGGGCGCGATCTGCTTGATGGTGAGCATGGTCCAGATGTCATGCGGGGCAATGGTGGTGACGATGTCCTCCGAGGCGGCGATCACAACGACGACTTGCATGGTGGCGCCGGTGACGACCGTCTACTTGGTGGTCGAGGGGCCAATCACTGCAACGGCGGAGTGAACGTGGCGAACTGTGATCGTCCTCCTACCGAGCAGTACCTCACCCGAAAAGGGTGGAGTGTTCAAGATCAGGAGAGTTATGGGCAGGCTGCATGGCTGCGCTACGAACTCGCTCGCGACAACGTTGGTGGCCCGTTCACCGAGCCGTTGAGCAATGCGTTGTTCCATCGTTTGAGCGGCATAACTTGTGCTCGGTGTGTGCAGCTTCACCACGAGCACACCTCGGCGACGTTCACTGCTCATTTCAACAACCTGGCTCGGGCGGTCATTGACCGCACGGGACAGCTCCGCCTTCATACGCCACCGAAGTTTCGACTCGAGGTCGATTCGGGCGAAATGAGTCAGGCGCGGGATGTCTGGAGCCGGGATGCAGGCTCAAGTGCCTTCGAAGACTTCAACGATGCCAGAGAGGATATGGCGGCAGCGAATGAAGCTCTGGGCAAGGCCAACGAAGAGGCTGGTGCCGCCAACGACAACGGCGATGCCCAGGGACTCTCCAACGCTCTCGGAGATATGGAACAGGCGTATAGGGATGGAGCTGACGCGGCGGCCCGGGCTAAGGCGGTAATTGACTCGGTGATCGAAGACGACGAAGACGACGAAGACGACGGGGGCGACGGGGGAGGAGAAGGTGATGGCGGTCGGACTCCCGGGCCGGGTTGTGGCCACCACTGTTAGCCACCACTGTTAACGACCACTGTTAACAGGGCATAGATGCACTTTCACTGGCGGCCAGGCTGAAGTTCGGCCCAGTGGTAGGAGACTACGAACCTCGGCGACGACCGTATTGGTCGCTGCCGGGGTTCGTGTCGTTTGTACTGTTGCCTCACACTTCATAACATGATAGTTATATAGATATGTCAATTGTGGAGCGGACGATCGCTGTCGATGGGATCGACTTTGAGGGGCGGGAGCTGCTGTTCCGGGCGCTGGCCAGTGAGCGTCGGCTTCAGATCTTGGAGTGGTTGAAAGATCCACGCGCTCACTTTCCACCCCAGGAGCACGGCGACCCCGACGAACACGGGGCCTGCAACCAGTTCATCGTCGAGAAGCTCAACATCAGCCAACCGGCTGGTTCACGCCATCTCAAGGTCCTGGTCGACGCCGGTCTAGTCATCCCCACTCGACGCCGGGGCTACACGTACTATCGCCGCAACGAAACCGCCATCGGTGCCGTCGCCGCAATGGCCGGTGTGCTCTAGCAAGCCTGAGAACTAACCAGTCTGAGAACTAGCCAGTCTGTGAACGGAGAATCAATGAACAGCTACCCCTCGCTTGAAGGCAAGGTCGTCGTCGTCACCGGATCCGGAAGAGGAATCGGCCGGGCTCTGGCCGAACGGTTCGCCTCGGCTGGATGCCATGTGGCCGTCAACGACGTCGACCCAGACTTGGTGGACGAAGCAGTTGCCGCCATCAACAGCACCGGTACCGGTTCGGGCATGGCCGCCGTGGCCGATGTTAGTGACAGCGACGCGGTCAACGCCATGATCGATGCCGTCATGGAGCGCCACGGCCGCATCGATGTGGTGGTAAACAACGCCGGCATCGTGTCGCCCATGCTGCACTTCTTTGAAGCCGACGAAGCGTGGTGGCGGCGCATCATCGACGTGAACCTCACTGGCCACTTCCTGGTTTCGCACCCGGCGGCCCGCATCATGGCCAAACAGGGTGGGGGTTGCATTATCAACATGAGTTCCGGTGGCGCCACCCGAGCCCACCGTTCGTTTACCGCCTATGACGCCACCAAGGGTGGCATCGAGGCGTTGACCCGGGCTATGGCTTTGGATCTTGGGCCGTACAACATTCGGGTTAACGCCCTGATGCCCGGTTCCATCGACACCAACAACTTCGGTGAGGAGTACCGACGTAAGAGTGGCGAGAACGTTCCGCTCGGAATCGTCGGTGAACCGAGGGACATGACCGGAGCTGCACTGTTCTTGGCCTCTGATGAGGCGTCGTACATCACCGGTGATGTCATCAAGATCGATGGGGGCCTGTTGGCTCAGCAGCGCTCGGCCACCGTCGACATCAAGCCTCCGTCGGAGTTTCCCAATGTGGAGGACCTCTAATGGGTGGGGTCGTCGCCGGCGGACGGGCCCGCATCGGAGCCGATGTCGGCGGAACGTTCACCGATGTTGTTGTGGAGAGGGACGGCGAGTATCTATCAACCAAGGTACTGACCACTCATCAGGCCCCCGAGGTCGGCATTCTTGATGGTCTACAAGCCTTGGCGGCAGAGCACAACGTCGACCTGGCTCAGGTCGATCAGCTAATCCACGGAACCACGCTGGCCACCAACGCGTTGATCGAGCGGCGGGGTGCTCGCACCGCTCTGGTCACCACTGAAGGCTTCCGTGATGTCATTGAAACGAGGACTGAGGGCCGGTTCGAACAGTACGACCTCAACATCGTGCTGCCCACACCTCTAATAGAGCGGTGCGATCGGTACACCGTGCCGGAGCGGTTGAACGCCCAAGGCGAGGATCTGCTGGCCTTTGATGAGGCGGCGGCAGCCGCGGTCATCGGCGATATTGTCGCCGGGGGCTACGAAGCGGTGGCTGTCGGTTTCATTCACAGCTACCGCAACGGCAAGAACGAACGTCGCTTCCGAGACATGCTGTTGGCCGTCGCCCCGGAGGTGGCGGTGTCGATCAGCTGCGAGGTTTCACCGCAGATGCGAGAGTTCGAACGGTTCAACACGGTGTGCGCCAACGCCTATGTGCAGCCGTTGATGGCCTCATACCTTCGTCGTCTGGAGACTGGACTCCGAGACCTCGGTGCCGACTGCCCGGTGTACCTGATCCACTCTGGCGGTGGGTTGGTTAGCGTTGATACGGCCAGCGACTTTCCGGTTCGCCTGGTGGAGTCCGGTCCGGCTGGTGGTGCCATCTTCGCTGCCCATCTGGCGGCCAAACACAACCTGGACCGAATCGTGTCGTTTGACATGGGCGGCACCACGGCCAAGATCGCTCTCATCGAGGACTTCGTTCCGCAAACGGCTAAGACCTTCGAGGTGGCTCGAACCACTCGGTTCAAAAAGGGTAGTGGCATGCCCATCTCCATTCCCGTTATCGAGATGATCGAGATTGGGGCTGGTGGTGGTTCTATCGCCGGGGTCGATTCGCTGGGTCGCATCACTATCGGCCCTCACTCCGCTGGTTCGGAGCCCGGCCCGGCGGCGTATGATTTGGGCGGTGCCGAACCGACGGTGACCGATGCCAATCTTGAACTTGGTCGCTTGCACCCCGACACGTTCGGAGCCAAGTCGATTCAGCTTTCACCTTCGGCGGCTCAGGCCGCGCTGTTGCATAGCGTGGGTGAGCCGCTGGGGCTTGATGCCCGCATGTCGGCCGTGGGTGTGGCTGAGATGGTGGATGAGAACATGGCCAATGCCGCCGCCGTTCACGCGGTGGAGAACGGCAAAGACTTGGCCGAGTACTCCATGATCGCTTTTGGTGGCGGCGCCCCGCTGCACGCCTCCCGGCTTATTGACAAGCTTGGGGTCGACGAGCTGTTGGTGCCGACGGGGGCTGGTGTGGGCTCAGCCATCGGCTTTCTGCTCGCCCCGTTCTCTTATGAGGCGGTGCGCTCGTTCCACACGCTGTCGGACGATTTTGATGTCGTCGGGGTGAATCTTGTTCTTGCTGAGTTGACTACCGAAGCCGAATCGTTTGTGCGCAGTGCTGGAGGTGTGAGTGCTGGAGCTAGCGCTGAGGTCACCGTCGAGCGTCAGGTGTCGATGCGGTATAAGGGTCAGGGTTGGGAAATTCCGGTCACGGTGCCTGCCGGTCCTTTTGACCAGCTGGCTTCTGAGGCGCTGGTGCACGAGTTCACTAAAACCTATGAGCGTTTCTTCGGTCGAGCCATCGACGGTCTGGCCATTGAGGCGGTGAGCTGGTCGGTTCGGGTGGCCACGGTGGTTGAGCCACCGAAGGCCCTCAAGCCGGTGCACTCGGGTGAAGCCGCTCAGGCCAACACCGCCGCTGAAGTTCGTCGCCCCATTTATGATCCGGTGGCCGGAGAGTCGGTCGACGCCGCCATCATCCACCGAGATGATCTGGACGTCGGGTCTACCGTTGTCGGCCCGGCCATCGTCGTCGAGTCACAGACCACAACTGTTCTCGGCTCTCACCATGTGGCGGTTGTGCAGCACGATCAAACACTGCGCATCAGACGGCGCGACCTGTATTCGGACAAGCAGAACGGAAGCAATCAATGAACCAGGATCTTGTCCACAACCAGATCATGTGGAACAGGCTGATCGCCATTGTCGAAGAACAGGCGCTCACGTTGATCCGCACGTCGTTCTCCACTTCGGTGCGTGAAGCCGGTGACCTGTCGGCCGGGGTGTTCGATGCCCAGGGTCGGCTGGTGGCTCAGGCCGTTACCGGAACTCCCGGGCACGTGAACACCATGGCCGCTTCGGTCGGGTTCTTTCTGGATGAGATCGGCGTTGACCAGATGGTTGACGGCGACGTCTACATCACCAACGACCCGTGGAAGGGCACGGGTCATCTGCACGACATCACAGTCACCACTCCGGTGTTCCAAGGTGAGGTGCTTGTCGGGCTGTTTGCCTCCACATCTCATGTGGTTGACGTCGGCGGTCGAGGGTATGGCCCTGACGCCACCGAGCTGTATGAGGAGGGGTTGCGTATCCCCATCATGCGTTGGGCCCGCAAGGGTGAGCTGAACGAGGAGCTGGTCAACATCGTCCGCCACAACGTGCGGGAGTCCGATCAGGTGGTGGGCGACATCCACGGTTTGGCGGCGTCGAACGAGACCGGTCGCCGGCGGTTGTTGGAGATGATGGACGAGTTCAACCTGAACTCCATTGCTCCGCTGGCGTCGTTCATTTTCGAGCGGACCCACGACGCGGTGTTCGCGGCTCTGGCCGACGTGCCGAAGGGGACCTACAAGAACTCGATGGATGTGGACGGCTACGATCAGCCGGTTCACTTGGCGGTCACGCTGACCGTCAGCGACGACGGCATGCACGCCGACTTCACCGGCACGTCGGGCACTAGCCGGTTCGGCATCAATGTGCCCATCATTTACGCCCAGGCCTACTTCACCTACGGGATGATTGTGGCCCTGGCTCCCGAGCTGCCAAACAATTACGCTTCGCTGGCTCCTTTCACGGTGTCGGCTCCCGAGGGCGCAATCCTCAACGCCAAAGAGCCGGACCCGGTGGCGGTGCGTCACGTGATGGGCCACTTCGTGACCGACCTGTGTCTAGGTGCGTTAGCTCAGGCGTTGCCCGATCGCATCCCGGCTGAGGGGGCGGGGGCGCTGTGGAACTTCCAGGCCAGCGCCCGCGCCGCCGACCCCGTCAACGACCCTCGTCCGCCGGTTGAGCTGTTGATGTTCAACTCTGGTGGTACCGGCGCCCGGCCAACGCTCGACGGCCTGACCGCTACTGCGTTCCCGTCGGGGGTGATGACGATGAGCGCCGAGGCCACCGAGCAGGTTGGGCCGATCATCGTGTGGCGCAAGGAGATTCGCGAAGGCTCGGCCGGTGACGGTCGCCAACGGGGCGGCTTGGGTCAGACCATTGAGATTTCGGCTACCGAGGGCTACCAGTTTGTGTTCTCGGCCATGTTCGACCGCATCGAGAACGCCGCCCGTGGCCGCCACGGTGGTGGGGACGGTGCCCCCGGCAAGGTGTATCTGGACGATGGCACCTCGTTTCGTTCCAAAGGCAAACAGCTGATCCCGCCCGAGCGCCGTCTCATTCTGGAGCTCCCGGGCGGTGGAGGCTTCGGCCCACCTTCCGAGCGCGATCCCGAGGCGGCAGCCAACGACCGCAAGCAGGGCTACATCGCCTGACATCTTTGGTCGGTTTACTCCCTTTGGATTCCGCGAGGCTTGGCGCTGGGGTTTCGTCCGGCTTCGCTGGCCGTGTTGACCAGATTCTTGTAGCGCCGCCGCCGGATCCACTGGCTTCGACGGTGTATTCGGAAATCGGCGGCCCGGTACAGGTGGCTTACTCGTGCTTGACCGCGGCCTCTTCCCCCGCCCGCACGATCAAATCGGTTCAACGCTTAGTCATCGGTCAGCCGGTATTCGACGAGGCGGACGGCATTTGCCTCGACGAATTCCCGTTCATACTCACGGTAAATCTTGTCGTAGAGCTCGAACTCGTTAAACCACATGCCGTCGCATTCGTAAACAGCAAGTGCCAGTTCGATCTCTCTGGCCTGGACACCTTTCAGCTTCTCGCGCTGACTGGCAGTGAGCGGCTCAAGTCCAGAATAGGTCTCTTCTTCGTCTTCCGAGTCGGAGTACTCAATACCTTGTATCTCAAGTACTTCGGCTTGGATCCGTCCGGTTGCATCGTCCAGAGAAGCGAAGTCGAAGCCTGCTTCCTGGACACATCGTCGAGTGTCGGCTTGGAAGTCGATCATTCGCCTATCTGCCTGCGCCCGTTCGTCCAATTCGCGGAGTTCTGTACCGAACTCGGCGATGAAGTCGGTGTCGATCGGGTCGTAGGCCGCAGCATCGGCTCTCTCGGTGCAGTCTATTCGAGCATCGTTATAGCCAATCTTTTCCACTTCAGCAAGAGAATTGAAGTAGCTGTAATTTGGATCATCTAGCGGTTCGCCTATTGGCTCGCTGCCACGTAGGCCCGGCCCAACTTGCGCCGCTGTGAAGCTCGTGGTTGAGAGTGCGAATCCCCATTCCTCCACCCATTCGCGAGTAGCCTGTTGTGCCCTCTCCAGATCTCTCTCGGATTCTTGAGATTCAAAGGAGTTTTCGAAGTAGTCAAAACCCTCGTTGCGCATACAGGGAGCCATGACTTCCTGAAAAGCGTTGTGCGCGGCTTCACCCGGTTCGTCATAACCCAGAAATTCCGAAAGCGGCAGGCCTTGACCGACTGTGTCTTCCGAATCATTGTCTTCTACTTCTTCTGAAGGAGTCTCCTGCACCGGAGTGTCAGACAGTTCCGACTGCAGTTTGTCGGTACGTTGCTCCGGGTGCGTCTGACCGTTCGCGCTCAGACTTCCCGGGCTACACGAACTGAATAGTAGGACGCAGATCACGACTACGATCAACCTGGAATTGGTCATGAGCGGAACCGTCGAACAAGATAAACTAGCCGTTTTCATCACCAAAGGCTAATATTGACTCGAGGATTGCCAGTACTGATTCGTGTGAATATAGTCATGACACTCACCAGCCACGGTCCCAGAGCTTGAACCACCACATAGCCGCAAGTATTTTGAGTACACCATCAGGCCCCAGTCGTTATTTGCCTTCACATCTTGCGCACTTGAGACCTTCGTGTAGCCTCGCCTTTTCCCTTCTGCTAAGCGGGTGTCATCCAGCCAATATTTGCTGTTAGCGGCCCAAAGTTGGCCATAGCTGTGCGTGACTGCAGCGGACTTGGGGGATAGCCAATACTGGCGTCGGCCAGTCGGAAATTCTGACGGCCCCGAATACTCAAAATTGACTAGTCACATCGACTAGAATTGTCGTATGGCTGTTCTGGTCCGTGGAGTTGAACCCGTTCTGCACGCACGATTGAAGCGGCACAAGGTTGTTGTGCTTGAAGGGGCTCGTGCGGTTGGTAAGACGACGGTGTGCCGCCGCCTGGTCGGTGATCTCGGCGGCACCTATTTCGATCTGGCCGACCAGGCGACACGGCAAGGTTTTGAGCTAGACCCGGAAGCGTTGTTGCTGGGGGCCGACACGCCGGTTGTGGTCGACGAGGCCCAGCTGATCGAGTCCCTCCCGCTGGCGGTCAAGCGGGTCGTCGACCGGCGGGACGGCAACGGTCAGGTGTTGCTGACCGGATCGAGCCGGATCTCTCGTGGTGCTCTCGGCGGCTCGGACCCTCTGGCCGGTCGGGCGTCTCGAGTGGCCATGTACCCGATGACGGTCGGCGAGCGTGCGGGGCATCCAGTAAACGTGCTTGGTGGCTGGTTCGAGAGTTCTCCGAAACCCGCCGGGTCCACCGAGGTTCCGCACACAGAGGTGGTTTGGCGAGTCCTTCAAGGCGGACTACCCGGTACTGCACTCACCCAACCGAACGAGACCACCAATGACGAGTGGTGGTCGCTGGCCGGTGAGGTCATGCCGGCGTATGTTGAGTCAGCCCTGTCGTTGCTTTACGGAAAGTATGACGCCGACCGGCGCCGCCTGACCCGTGCGATTCAGTATCTGTCTGCCAACCCGGCCCAGATACTGAACGTGTCCCGGGTGGCCAACGAGCTGGAGATCAGCCGTGACACCGCTCGCCGGTACATCGAACTGTTGGCCGACTCGATGCTGGTGCACGTGTTGCCAGGCGAACGGCCATCTGCTCACAAAACGTTGACCGCCCACCCGAAGCTCGTCGTATTCGACACCGCATTCGCCGCCTGGGCGGCCAGGGTTCCACCGGGAGAGCTGCTGCTCAACGGCCTGGTGTGGGGTGGCCTGGTGGAAAACGCCGTGGCCCTCGAGCTGTTGGCTCAAGCGTCGTGGTCGTCACCATCAATATCAGTGGGACACTGGCGCCAGGACGCCGACGAGATTGATCTAGTGCTAACCGGCTCCGACGGCAGGTTGGTGGGCGTCGAAGTGAAGGCGGCAACAACAGTGTCCAACCGGGACAGTAGTGGGCTGCGAGCTCTTGAACGCCGAGTTGGTGACCGGCTACATCTGGGAGTAGTGATCTACCGGGGTTCGGTCACCTATCAGATGGACGACGGCATGTGGGCGGTACCGCTGACAACACTTTGGGAACCGGCCACGTAGCAGAGCGGGCGCCTGACATTGAACGGCCCGGCGTGATATGACAGAAGCCGTGAACCAGGGTTCAAATCAAGGTGTGTTAAGCGAGGCCAAGCGGTCCGACGTTGAGCGTTAGCTGCTGGCCTGCGGCCGCCACGGCCGGATCGGGGCCCGATACGGGTCGAGAGTGCCTCGATCGCGCCGGAGACCGGTGAAGAAGAGGCTCCTTCATCGAACCGGGACACGGGCTCCTTCGGAGGCACATCCCCGGTTGGGAGCGAAGAGGTCATGGAACAGTCGTCTGGCCAGGAGTCCTCCGAGGAACAGTTATCCGACCCGCGTTTGACTACCGAAACAACCGCACTGCGAACGACGACCACCGTGCCGGCCACGGAGTCATCCACCACCACGGCGACGGTGCCCCCGGCAAGGTGTACCTGGACGACGGCACCCCGTTCCGCTCCAAAGGCAAGCAGATCATCCCGCCCGAGCGTCGCCTGATCCTTGAGCTCCCCGGCGGCGGCGGTTTCGGCCCGCCGTCCGAGCGGGACCCCAAGGCGGCCGCCAACGATCGCAAGCAGGGCTATGGCACGTATGCTTCAGGTCGGTAGGGTCGAACTACCGATCACTCAAACGATACTCGGCTAGGCGTAGAGCATTCTGTTCTATGAATTCACTCTCATACTCATAGGTGACAGAGCGAATGAGATCGTATAGGTTGGACTCCATTCCACCACAGTCTTGAACGGCGAGCGCAAGTTTGATCTCTCGCTCTTGAATGTCGGCAAGCTTTTCACGCTGCCGTTGATCCAGTACGGGGAGCCCCTTGTATCCCTCGTCTTCAGCTTCGGACTCAGAATATTCAACTTCTTGAAGATTGGTGATCTCCGACTGGATCATGTTGTATGCGTCTTCGATTGTCGTGTACTGAAAGCCAAGCTCGTTGACACATCGAGAAACGTCGTTCTCAAAATCAACGATTCTCGGATCGGCCAAGACCCTCTGGTCAAGTTCGAAGATATCGTCGCCGAACTCGTCAATGAATAGATAGTCGACCGACTCACCGTAAGCCGCCGTAGACGCTTGCTGTGAGCATCCGTCGGCACCGTCTCGAGCGTCAAAATACGCGAATCTTTCGGGATCAGAGAGGGAGTTGAAGTACTCATAATTGGGGTCCTCGGCTGGCGCGGCTAGCGGTTGAGTACCGCGAAGATTCGGCCCAATCTGCTCAACGTCTCGTGATAGTCAAAACCCAGATCTCGCATACATTGCGCCACCACTTCTTCATATCTGTAGTGCGATGTTTCAAGAAATTGGCTCGACGCGTCATATCCAAGGAAATCGATCAGGGGTGATATCTCCTCTTCTTCTTGCCGATTTGGCACCTCGCCCACGCCTGATTGTGATTCTGCTTCCACGCCATCTTGATCGGTTGTAGGGACCGACGTACTACCTACCGGTGCTGTGATCTCGTTTTGTTGGCCGCAAGATGAAACCAGAATCAAACTGGTACGTAGCAAGACAAGAGTCCTGTGGCATCTCTTCATTGGAGAGAGAGGGATATTGATGTGCATTTTCTGTGATTTCCGCCTGTCCGTGACTCAACCGCGGCTACCTGTAAACGTCGCCGCAGGTAGCCTCAGTTGTCGAGCGATGAGTGTTAAGGGTCCTCCAGGCCGGGCAATCTACCGCTTTTGATGAGTGGCTGGAGGCCACGTACTCGTCGACGGTCCCGCCAGATCGCACGATGATGACAAGCGAGGCTATTGCTTCCGTTGCTCGCCCATGAGCAACGAGATCCGGTCGAAATTGTCGTCCAGCCAGCCTTCTTCCGCCGCATACACTGCTTCGCGGACGCGCTCGGCAAGCATGGTCTGCTCGGAGCATGAGGCGTCGGTGTTCGCCAGCTCCTGTTCCTGTTGAGCCAGAGAGTCCAGCCGGTTCGACAGATCCTGCAACGTGCTGTCGGGCACGTTGCCCCCGTTGTACAGAACCTCATCCGCTTGAGCAAGTGCTTGCTCCAACGGTGCTGCCAGTTCATCCATGTAACGGTCTGTGGCTAGCGGCTCGGCCAGGCTGTACCCGTTTTCAGCCATGCAGCGGCTCCAGTCGGTAGCGGCGGCGAGCGCCGGCTCTGACATTTCGGCGGTGTGCCGCAGCTCGAGTACCTCGCCGGCGATGAGGGGCGGCAACTCGAATGGAGCTGTGTCGCCATCTGCACTGTCTGATGCGAGGTCATTGCATTTGGCCATGGCTGGCCCAACGGCAGCCACTTCGGCGTCGGTCAACGTCGGGCTGTTCGAGCTGAGCTGCGGAGGGTCGACCGGTTGCCCTAGCTGCTGATACCGAAGCACCTCGAGCAGCCCTCGCATCCTGAGCGTGAACCCGTAACCCATCATCCTCAATCGGGCTCCGTCGTCGCGCGACAGCATGTCCTCCGGTGTCGCCGTCGGGTGGGCAAAGGGTTCTCGAAGATCGCCGAACCCTTCCTCGGTCATGCAGGTGTCGAACACCTCGGCTCGCAGAGCCTCGCGCTCGTTGTAGGCCGCAGACGCCGGAACCGGATCAACTTCGAAACCGAGGGCTAGTTCGATCGGTGAGCGTTCAATCTGACTTGCGCCCTGCCGAGCCGGTATCTCCGCAGTCGGGAGACCGAAGTCGTCAACCGAGATCTCGTTAGCGGGCACGCCGACAACTGTCTCCGCCTCGGTAGATGCAGCACCATCGGCGGAGCATGACACACCAACGGCAGCCAACACAGTGAAGAAGAATCCGATCCGCCCCGACCAATCCACCGCCACAGTGTATGACTCTGACTCAACCGGTCGACACGCTCATCGACTCGACCCCTATGGTTGAAGTCTCCGTTGGCTGCTGATCGACCATCCGTCGATCGACTAGTCATTGATTAACAACGTTGATTGAGCGAGGCGTCACGTGAGAAGACTGTCCAACCGAATCGCCGGACTGTCCACCGGGTTGTTCACGTTGTTGGGCGTGGTCGTCTTCGCCGCCTTCATCATCTGGGTTCTGCCCGATCAGGCGGCTCGGGCCGAAGCGGTCACCGGGGATGCCGGGTCGCCCGACACCTCGTTCTTCTACCCACCGTCCGAGCTGTATGACATGGCCGAGGCCTACGGCGAGGACGGTCGCAGCCAGTACGTTCGGGCCCGGTACACCTTCGACGTCATCTGGCCGTTGGCCTATCTGCTCTTCCTGGCCACGGCCATCAGCTGGGTGTTCCGTCGGGCCTTCGCCGCCAACAGTCGCCTGCAGCTGGCCAACCTGCTACCGGTGGCCAGCGTCGTGTTCGACTACCTGGAAAACGCGGCGGCGTCCATCGTGATGATCCGCTTCCCGGCCACCACCCCGGTAGTCGACTGGCTGGCCACGGTCTTCACCATGACAAAGTGGATTTTCGTGCAGGGCAGCTTTGGGGTCCTGCTTGTCGGCCTGGCCGTTGGTGCCGTCCGGTGGCTGCGAAAGCGGGGGAACGCCACAAACGGTGGCACGATGGAGCAGAATTCGTTGACGGCAAACACTGACGATGAACAGTGATCGTAAACAACAACCACGAAACAGGTAACCCGTGAAGATCTCCCTCTTTGACAGCACAAACAACATCGACGATGCGGTGGCCAACGCGTCGAAGGCCAACGATCTCGGGTATCACCGTTACTGGGCGCCGCAGATCATGAACGCCGACCCGATCTCGATCTTGTCGGTTGTCGGGCGGGAGGTGCCTCGCATTCTCCTCGGCACGTCGGTGGTCGCCATGCACACCACGTTGCCGCAGACCCTGGCTCAGCAGTCGTTGACCATCAACAACATCAGCGGCGGTCGATTCACCATCGGACTGGGCACCAACCACGAGCCAGTGCTGGAGATGGTGTACGGCGTGCCGTGGCGCAAGCCCTACACCCACATGGTCGAGTACCTCGATGCGCTCATCCCGCTGCTCAACGACCAGCGAGTGGTGACCGAAGGCGAGTTTGTCACCGCCCGTACCGGCATCAACGTCAAGGCCGACCCGGCCGGGGTGATGCTGGCCGCTCTCGGTCCCAAGATGTTGAAGCTGGCCTCCGAACGCACCAATGGCACCATCACCTGGATGACCGGGCCGGCCACCATCGGCGAGCACATTCGCCCCAACATCGGAGCTACTGCCCAGATCGCCGCCGGTGTCGGCATTCAAGTGACCGACGATGTCGAAGCCGCCCGGGCTCAGGCCAACACCGACCTGGAAATCTACGGAACGCTGCCGTCTTACCGGGCGATGCTCGACCGCGAAGGAGCAGCCAACCCCGGAGACCTGGTGCTCATCGGCGACGCCGACACAATTCGCACCGGACTTGAGGCCTACAAGGCCGCCGGTGCAACCGAATGCGCATTGAACATCCTGGGCGATAAGGAAGCAGCGTGGGAAGCCGTGGCGCCGCTCGGAAGCGAAATCTAGGAGTTCAACTTCTTGGAGTCCGAATGTTCTGGGCACGATCGGGAATCCGATTGCTGTTCCTAGTAGAGGCGCGTACCCGCCGACTGGACGTCGAGTTTTCTCGGAACCTGTTTGACGTCGGCGGCGTTTAGTGGATGTCGGTCCGATGGTCGAGCTGCGTTTCGATCAGCGACCGACTCCATTATTGGTACGCGTTGCGTCGCCCTCAATGGTGGTGACGAGATCGGAGAAAGACTGTGAAGTGGCTAATCAGGGGGACCGTTTTCATTTTGTTGGCGGTCACTATTCCATTTGCGTCGCCGGGGATATCGGCTGCCCGGCCGATTTGCCAGACGAATTCTGACTCGGACGGCGATGGCTGGGGATGGGAGAACGAGCAGAGCTGCAAGATGCCCGAGGTGCCGATGACGGGCTCGTCGTGTGACTATTCTCAGGCCGCAGTGAACAACGGGTGGGGTTGGGATTCAGAGAATGGCGTCAGTTGCCCACCGGTCGAGTCGACGTCCGCAGCCAACCAGCCGGTGCTCATCAACATTACGGAAATTGACTTGGCCGGCAATCAGCTTCGATTTGAGTCGATTTACGACGGAGAGCTGGTAACCCACACGCTGTATCGGTTCTTCATCAACGATGCTGGCGATGTCGCCTACCGCGAGGTGATCAGCAGCTATCCGCGATCGGCTGAATCGGTTGTAGCGACTCGAATCCAAGATGGTGAGTTGTATCTGGTTGTGGCACGCGATGGTGATGTCCTACTGGCTCGATCTGGTGCTTATGACGCGTACGGGGCCTGTCTGGCCTACTGCTCGCTGAGCGATTCGCCCTTTGAGAGCGCCGATCGTCAAGTTTCCAACATCGTTACTGTCGCTCGTGTTGCCGTTAGGTCGTTGCTCGAGGCGGTTTCCAGAGGTCGGGTTACTCCTCGTCCAATTCCGCTCCCGACGACGCCGCCACCGGTCCCACCGGACAATCCCGACCCCTGTCCACCCCCGGGGGCCGTGGACTGTCCGCCCGGAGTCGACTGGCCGGAATTGCCGGGGAGTTCCGGCGACCAGGGCAGCCCGACGGTCTTCAACGAGCTATCTGCCGTTGGAGACTCTGACAACGCGGCCGGTTCTGCTGTGTCAGCTTCGCAGGCCGAAGACATCCTCGAAGGCGACAGCCGTTCCCCAGTTGGACTCATGTTGGACTTGCGGGACGATTTACCCCCAGGCTACGTGCTCGATTCCTACGGTGACGGTGGCGAGGCCGTCTACACAAACGGTGACGATTCGATCACCATCAACTACGACGCTTCTCGCGATCAAGTGACCATCGTCGACAGCGAGCGTCAAGGTCAAGACTCGATTGTTGTCACCACCGAAATCCAGTACGGGACCTCACTGCTCGGAAATCGCAGCGTCCAAGACGTGGTCATTCATCGACAAGACACCTACTACCGAGGCGGCCGGGTGCTACGGAATTCTCAGTCGTGGGATGAGGGCCGTCGGCAGAGCGCCAGTTGTGACGTGTCCGGGTGTAATTCTCCGCCAGCGACGCCAATCCCGACGCCGACACCAACTCCGACACCAACTCCGACTCCAGGGGGATGTGATGACAACGACTGTCTACCCGGCAACGGCACAGTTGTGACCCCTCCGGTTGACCCTCCGGATGACTGTTACGACTTCGAGTGTGGGGCCTAACCGTCTTCGTGAGCTTCTCACCCGACGTGACTTGTCCGCGAGGTGATCGATGACTGCAGTAGCGTTGGGGGTATGTCGTCCACTGGTAGCGAGGGAGTAGTTCAAGGGGTCGACCCGGTCATACGTGCGAATGCGCTGGCCAAGAGCTTCGGCGATTTCGAGGCGGTAAAGGGCATCGACTTCGACGTGCGGCCGGGCGAGGCCTTCGGGTTTCTCGGCCCGAACGGGGCCGGCAAGTCATCGACCATGCGGATGATTGGAGCGGTGTCGCCGGCAACCTCGGGCGAGCTGCGCATCTTCGACTTGGACCCGGCCACCGATGGTCGAGCCATTCGAGCTCGCCTTGGCGTGGTTCCACAGGCCGACGAGTTGGATGAGCTTCTCCGGGTCAAAGAAAACCTGGTCGTCTACGGCCGATATTTCGATATCCCTTTGGCCGAGTGCAAAACAAGAGCTGACCAACTTTTGGAGTTTGTTCAGCTTTCGGATCGAGCTGAGGGCAAGATCCGCGAGCTGTCCGGCGGTATGAAACGACGGGTCACGATTGCCCGTTCGTTGATGAGCGACCCTGACATCTTGCTACTGGATGAGCCGACGACGGGTTTGGATCCTCAGGCCCGCCACGTGCTGTGGGATCGCCTGTATCGACTCAAACAACAGGGTGTAACCCTGGTTCTCACCACGCACTACATGGATGAGGCCGAGCAGTTGTGCGACCGTTTGGTGGTGATGGATCACGGTCAGATTGTGGCCGAAGGGTCGCCGGCCGAACTGATCCGAACACACTCGCCTCGCGAAGTCTTGGAGCTCCGATTTGTCGATCCTGAGAATCGGAGCGGCCCCGGTCTCGAGATCAACGAGGCCGTGAGCGAGAAGCTGGTCGGTATCGGCGCTCGCCAGGAGGTGCTGCCCGACCGCATCCTTGTCTACGCCGAAAACGGGGAGGAAGCGCTGTCCGAAGTGCATCGCCGGGCGGTGGAACCGGAAGCGGCCCTGGTTAGGCGCAGCACGCTGGAAGACGTGTTTCTCCGCCTCACCGGACGGACGTTGGTGGACTGATGGCCAACAAGACAGCACCTGTCGTACACGATTCTGTCAGCGGTTCGCCGCGAAGACTTGGCGGCACCCCGCCACCGGTTCGGGTGTGGGAACACCAGTTTGCCATCTACCGGCGAGTGTGGGCCTCGAATGTGATGGCGTCGGTGATCCGCCCGCTGATGTACGTGCTGGGCATGGGCATCGGGGTGGGAGCGCTGGTGGACGGCGGCCCCCGGTCCGGCGAGGTGTTGGACGGGCTGAGTTACTTCCAGTTCTTCGGGCCGTCGATGATCGCCACGTCGGCCATGATGGTGCTGGTCAACGATTCGTTGTGGCCCATCCACGGCGGGTTCCAATGGCACCGGAGCTTTTTCTCCCAGGCGGCCTCGCCCATCACACCGGGCGAGATTGTCGCCGGGGTCGGGTTGTGGCACTTCACCAAAGGTTTGTTGGCATCAGCCGGGGTTGTGGTGGTTTTGGCGCTGTTCCCATCAGTCCGGTCCTGGGGTCTGTTGACGGCATTGGTGTTTGGAGCGCTGACCGGCTTGGCGTTCGCCGCGCCGATTACCGCCTGGTCGGCGTGGCGAGAGGACACAAACTCGTTCCCCAACATCAACCGGTTTGTGATCGTCCCTATGTTTCTGTTCAGCGGGGCGTTCTATCCGATCGCTCAGCTGCCTGGGTGGTTGCAGTGGTTCAGTCGGTTCACACCGGTGTGGCACGGCGTCGAGTTGTGCCGTGGGGCGACCTACGGTTTGTTGTCGGTCAGCCAGGCCGTCGGACACGTGGGCTACCTGGTGGTTTGGTGCGCAGCAGGAATGCTGTTGTCTCGTCGGGTGTTCACGGATCGACTGGGGAACTGACGGTGACCGCTCAGCTTCCTCCGCTGACCGCCGGCTTGGCCCGGATTTTGGTTCCGCCGACGCTGCGGTCGACTCGACGTCCGCAGCGCGTGCTGGAGCGGCATTGGTTTGTCAGCCGGGGCGGCTTCTTCTGGATTCTTCTCGGCGGGTTTTTCGAACCGTTTTTCTATTTGATCTCCACGCAGCTGGGGTTTGGTTCGTTGGTAGCCGACGTTGAGGTCGGCGGGGAGACGGTTTCGTACGTTGCCTTTGTGGCGCCGGGTTTGTTGGCGGCGTCAGCCATGAACGGGCCGATGTTCGAAACGATGAACGTGTACTTTCGCATGACGTTCGACGGGGTCTACAAGGCCATGCTGTCGACCCCGATGTCGACCGGAGACGTTGTGGTCGGCGATACGTTCTGGGCCACCATTCGCGGTGGTATCTATTCGGCGATGTTCGTTGGAGCGATGGCCATTATGGGCATGATCTCGTCGTGGTGGGGCCTGCTGTTGTTTCCGGTTTCGCTGTTGATTTCGTTTTCGTTCGCCGGGGTCGGCATGGCTATCGCCACTCTGGTCCGAGCGGTTGAGGACTTCGAGTACGTACCCACGTTTATGCTTCCATTGTTTCTGTTCTCGGCCACCTTCTTCCCGGCCTCCAGCTATGGACGGTTCGAGTGGTTGCTGAACCTCAGTCCGCTGTACCACGGGGTGGCGTTGCTTCGGGCGGTTAACCTCGGCCAGTTCTCATGGTCGCTGGCGATCAACGTCGTTGTGCTTGTTGCCTTGGCCGTGTTCAGCACCGGTTTGGCCGCCCGACGCATCGAACGGGCGTTGTTGAGCTGACTATCGAAGGTTGGTGTTCTAGAGATCGATTCGGGTTGCCGTTCTTCCCCACTGCAGTTCTTGCTTGGCGGCCCATGTGTTTACTCATCGAGTTTGTTGTGAGGCGGCGCAGTGGGCGCATGCACGAGTTCCCAACTTCATAGGTCACACGGTCCTGGTTTGGACGGTGTGTTGTTGCCGGAAGAGGCAGTCGAGTGGCTGCTGAGCCTGCCGTCGGTGTTGGGTTCGGTTTGTCTTGATGGTTCCTCGGGCCCGACTGATGTGCGGGAGTTGCAGCCGTTGGTTGACGCCGCTCGTATCGTGCAGTCCGCTTTGGGTGGGATGGGTGTGAACGGCCTATTACCTGGTGTCAACTGCATCACATTCACCAATGGGACCACGGCGGGCCAACTGATCTGAACAACGTGATCCCGTTGTGCTCCCGACATCACCACCAAGTACACGAAGGTCACTGGACTGTACGCCTGAGTGCGGACCGCTCGGTAGAAATTCGCCAACCCGACGGAACACTCTGGGCCACCGTTCCAACACCAACCCGAGGCCCACCACGCACCTGCTCCCGGCCGGGAACCCCCGTCTCGCCTCGATCTCGGTGGGAACCTACTCTGGTGCCATGACTGCGGCCGAGCAACAGCCTCTCTTCTACAACCCGCTGGAACCGGGTTACGTGGAGGATCCGTTCCCGCACCTGGCCGAGATGCGAGCCACGGACCCGGTCCATCACAGCCTGATTCAACGGTGGATCCTGTTCGGCTACGACGACGTGTTCCGCCTACTGCGCGACCCTTCACTGTCGGTCAGCGATGAGAACGCCGACTGGGAGGGCAGCGAACGGGCAGCCCTGTTCGAAAAAGTGCTCGACGGGCGGCAACTGGAAGCGAGCACGTCGATCCTGAATGTGGACCCACCCGATCACACCCGGCTTCGCAAATTGGTTTCGAAGGCGTTCACACCTCGGACCATCGAGGAGTTGCGGCCGTCGATCCAAACCATGGTTGATGATGCGCTCGACGCCATGGCGGCGGCCGGTGGCGGTGACCTGGTGGCCGAGCTGGCCTTCCCGCTCCCGTTTGACGTCATCACCGAAATGCTCGGCATGCCGTCGGCCGACACCGAACGAATTCGAGACTGGTCCGAAGCGCTGGTCAAGACACTCGATCCGATCATCACCGAAGAGGAACTCGAAGCTTCACTGCTGGCCGACGCCAACATGCGGGACCACATCGACCACGTCATCGAATGGAAGCGTGACAATCCGGGCGATGATCTTCTCACCGCCATGATCGAGGCTGAAGACGACGGTGACCGTATGTCCCCTCGGGAGCTGCGGGACCAGGTTCAACTGCTGTTCGTGGCCGGTCACGAAACGACCGTGAACCTGATCGGAACCGGGGTGTACGAGCTGCTTCGCCACCCCGACCAGTACGCCAAACTTCACGCCGACCCGACATTGGCCCCGGCCGCGGTTGAAGAACTGCTTCGCTACACGGCTCCGGTTCAGTTCTCCCGCCGGATCGCCACCGCCGACATTTCCTTCGGAGACAAAGACATCCCCTCCGGGTCGTTTGTCATGGCTTGTTTGGCGTCGGCTAATCGCGACGTTGAGAAGTTCGGCCCGACAGCCGATCAACTCGACATCAGTCGACCCGACGCCGGGCAGCTGTTGTCGTTCGGTAGTGGCGCCCACTACTGCCTGGGTGCGTCGCTGGCCAAGCTCGAAGCCGAGCTGGCCATCGGTACGGTGGCCGCTCGGTTCCCCAAAGCGCGGGTGGTCGACGCTCACTGGAACGGTCGCATCAACTTGCGCGGACTCGACCGGCTTGTGCTCGAACTGTGACCGGCGTCGACACCCCGGACCAGCTGCGGGAGCGCTACCGCCACGAACGCGACAAGCGGCTGCGGCCCGACGGCAACGACCAATACATCCAACCGGTCGGCCGATTCGCCCACTACCTGGATGACGTGTGGGCCGAGGTGGCACCGCGGGAGCCGTTGGTTGACGAAGTCACGTTCGCCTTCATCGGCGGCGGGTTCGCCGGCCTGGTGGTATCGGCCCGGGTCAGCCAGGTGGTTGGCAAGGCGGTCGACGAGGCGCTCGGTGAAGCGGTCGACGATATTCGAATCATCGAGAAAGGCGGCGACTTCGGCGGCACCTGGTACTGGAATCGGTACCCGGGCGCCATGTGCGACACCACGTCGTTCGTCTACATGCCACTGCTGGAAGAAACCGGGCACATGCCGTCGGAAAAGTACGCTCACGGCCCGGAAATTCTGGATCATGCCCGACGCATCGGCCACCACTACGGGCTCTACGACAGCGCGGTGTTGTCCACCGAAGTCACGTCACTCGACTGGGACGACAACGCCAAGCGGTGGATCATCTCAACCAACCGAGGCGACGCCATACGAGCTCGGTTTGTGGCCATCGGGGCCGGACCTCTTCACCGACCCAAGCTTCCCGGAATCGTCGGCATCGAAACGTATGGCGGTCACAGTTTCCATACCAGCCGTTGGGACTATGGGTACACGGGCGGCGACCCGGCCGGGGCGCCGATGACCAACCTGGCCGACAAGCGGGTCGGCATCATCGGCACCGGGGCCACCGCCGTTCAGTGCATCCCGCACCTGGCTCGATCGTCGGGTGAGCTGACGGTCTTCCAACGCACGCCGTCGTCGGTTGACGTCCGCAACAACGCAGCCACCGACGCCGAATGGTTCGCCGCCCTTCGAGACGGCTGGCAGCAGGAGTGGCTGGAGAACTTCACCACTCTGCAGACCGGGGGTTTCGTAGACGAGGACCTGACCATGGACGGCTGGACCGACCTGGCTCAGCGAATCCGGGACAAGGCGATCGAAAACGGTGACTTCACACCCGAAGGTTTGACCAAGGCCTACCACGACTCCGACGACGAAAAGATGGTCGAGCTTCGAGCCCGAGTGGACCAGGTCGTCAACGACCCGGTCACCGCCGAGTCACTCAAAGCCTGGTACCGCCAGTTGTGCAAGCGCCCGTGTTTCCACGATGAGTACCTGCAGGCGTTCAACCGACCAAACGTCACACTGGTCAACACCGACGGCCGCGGCGTGGAGCGCATCGACGAGACGGGCGTGTGGGCCAACGGTGAGCATCACGAACTCGACGTCATCATCTACGCCTCCGGGTTTGAGGTAGGCACCGACTACGCCCGCCGCTGCGGGTTCGAAACAACCGGTCGGGACGGGCGAACCCTGACCAAACACTGGGCCGACGGCATGATCAGCCTGCACGGCATCCACATGCACGGGTTCCCCAACCTGTTTCTGGTCGGCCCGAACCAGGGTGCCAACCTGATCTCAAACGTGCCTCACAATTTTGTCGAGCGGGCGCAAACCATTGCCGCTGTTCTCACCCACGCCTTGGATGTCGACGCCACCGAGGTTGAGGTCACGGCCGAGGCCGAAGCGGCGTGGGTCAAACTTCTCGAAGACGGCGGCCGTACGTTCGGCAACGACCCGGACTGCACGCCCGGCTACTACAACAACGAGGGGCAGCTGGCTTCAACCGAAGGTCGGCGCAACTTCCTCGGCTTCCCCGACGGGCCCATGGCCTACTTCGCCTACATCGACCAATGGCGTTCCACCGGCCGATTCGAAGGCCTGGAGTTCCGCTGATTCATCGGGCAGTGGAACGGTACGAGTCACCGGGCCGCTACCGGCCGCAGTTCAACGAGAAGTCCGCCATCCACCGAGCCTCTTGAGCGGTGCCGGCGTTGCGCATCTCGGAGAGAAGAAACTCGACCACCCGGCCGGTACCGGGGGTGCCGTTACGCACGCTTGCTATGAAGCAAGCCAGCTGATCACGTTCAGCAGGACGGTCAGCCCTACTGAGGCGATGAGCATACCTTTCCACGGGAACCACACTTGGACCTTGCGTTGAGGTGTGGACGGGTCTTTGGCGTCGGTGGCGTCGACGAGATAATCATGCAGCCGCTGCTCGGCCCGTTGACTCTGCCTGGGAAACATCCTGGGTACGACGTTCAACAGGATCGTCAAGACGATCGAACCGACAATGGAGCTCCACAGAAATGAACTCATGGCCAGCTAACCGTAGTCGCTAACCGACAATGAGACTTAGTGCGCTGACGATGACACCGGCCAGCATCACGGCGACCATCAGCCAGGCCACAATCTGAATTTTGCGGCGACCCGGCCTGGAGCTGAGCGGTTCGGTGTCGTCGAAGGCGGCGTAGGCCTGGTCGTCTTCGAAGGTCATGGCTTGGACTCTACTGAGGTGACTTCGAGAATCCGGGTTGTCGCGGCGCCGGTTGAGCGATCGGCCAGGGACCAGTCAACGCCGGGGGGAACAACGGCGCTGTCGTCGGGGCGTAATCGGTGGGTCGTGTCGCCAACTGTCAGTTCGACGGCGCCATCAAGAACGTAGAGGAACAACAGATCGTCGTCGTGTCCGCCAGGGACCGTGAGCGCCGTTGACGTTGGGCCTGTGGCCACCACCATCCGGACCGATCCAACTCCGCCGGTGGCATCGTCGATGCCGGTGTCGGTGACCTGCCAGCCAGCCGATGCCCACGGCCCCGCCGCATTTCCAGACCCATTTGAGGAAGATTTAGTTGCCGGGCTTGCACTGGCGGCTTTGAAGTGGACGAAGCGTTGACCGTTGTAGTCACGGTTAGGCAGGTGACGCCCGGTCGGCAGTTCCATATGGTGGTCCGCGAAGGTGTCGTGGCGGGCCGGACACCCCAGCTCGACCACTTCCATGTCGTCGAAGGTTTCCAACACCCGGTGACGGATGCCTGGCGGTTGCAAGATACAGTCTCCTGCCTCGAAGCGGAACGGGTCGCCCTGATCTTCGTAGACCAAGGTGGCGGCTCCCGATCGGCAGAAGATGATCTGAAATTGGATGTCGTGGTGGTGGACCCAGTCGGGCACGGGCCCGGAGCCGGGGACTTTGATATGGGAGGCAATGAACCGTCCACCTTGACGATCGGGTATCAGATCCCGATAGCGCATACCGGCCCGGCCGGTTACCCACGAGGACGTGTCCGCGTTGGTGGATACCACCAGGTTGGGCTGAAGGTCCGGTATCGCTTTGGTTGTGGTGTCGGCGACGAAACGCACCAGCGTGCCGTTGGGGGCCTTGATCGTGGTGCCGATCAACTCGGTGTCGGTCAGCCCTATGTCGCCGACGGCGACTTCCAGAAGGCCGGCTCCGTGAGCCTTGTCGCCGAAGCGATCCAAAACGATGACCAGCCCGGAGAGCGACCTGTTGCCTGACCCGCCATATGATCCGCCGTATGACAAGGTCGCCCGGTCCGGATCGTCGGCCGGTGAGATTACGTCAATACGGAAGCCGAGACGATCGGTGAAGAAGTCGAGAGTTTGATCAAACGGGTCGGCGGCCAGAACGATTCGTGCTGGTTGGCTTGAGACTTCAGGCACCGTTTGAGCGTACCCCGACGGCGGTGCCAGGTCGCGCTCGACAGTTCGGGGTCGCCTGGGGTTGCCGGAGTGACGAGACGTTCAGCGCCTGTTGGCTGGTTCGCGTCCTGGCAGGTAGGGCGTGCCGGGGTTGTACATGCCGGGTTTAACCGGGAAGGCTTCCACATCCACCCAGCCGCCGATGTCGGCCGTGTACGAGCACACCGCGGCAATGCGTAGTCGCAGAGTGCGGGTGGACATCGGGTCCTGTTCGGGCGATTGCACTATCTGGCCCCGTCCTGTTATTTGAACGACTCGTCCGTTTCCAAAATCGATGGCGGTCAACCCGACCCTGTCGTCAAGCAACAGATTGCCGAGGGTGTTGAACATGCCGTTGCCGGGGTAGTCGGGCAGCGAGATCGTGGTGGCATCGTCGATCGAAATGAAGCCGGCCGGTCCGCCTCGGTGGGTGGTTTCAACGCCACGCTCGCTATGGCGCGAGGCCAGGAATGTGGTGTCGGCTCGTGTTAGCAGACGGTTGTCGCCCTCGCCCAGCTCAGGTCGAGTCGAATACTCTGAGTTTCCGCCGTGGTCTGGGATGACAAGGGAAATGTCGGGCGATTCGTGCGACGGCGATTCGTGCGACGGTGGTTCATGGAGCCGCTTGAATATGTAGCGGTTGCATACCCCGAAATTGCGGCTCATCCGATAGAGGATTGAATTGTCGGCTTCGACTACGGCGGACCCGAGTGACTTGGCCCGCCGACGCAGCGCCGGGTCGAAGTACAAGATTCCCAGTTCGCCGTTGTCCGCGATGTCGGTGAGCAGCGGGTGGCCGGTGGCGAGGCCTGGGCGTACCCGAACCGTTGTCGGGTTTTCGACCGTGAGAAGCTTCTCGGCGGGGCCGAATAGCGGGGTGGACCACGGACGCCCAAGGGGGTCGACACTGCCGGCAACCGCGAACGTTCGGCCGTTCACAAATCGAATCTCGACCGGGTTCAACTGGGGGCTGAACGGTTCGGTCATCACCGATTCGAAGGTTTCAACGTCGATGCCGTCCTCGGTTTGTAGTTGCTTCTCACCTTCGTGGAAGTTCTGGTGCGATCCCATGGTGACCCTCATCGTCCCCCTCGTTGGCGGCAGACGTTCATTGGTGCGAACATGAAACCGCCCCCAACCGCCGAAATTCCCCAAGCCTGGATCGATGAGTGGCCGGGACGCCTTCTGCGCTATTCCATTCGGCTTTCAGCCAGTGTCTCAGTCAGATCATCGGCGAGGCGCTGGGCCTTACGAAGGTGCCCAATAGACGTCAACCCATGAGTGTGACCTCGCGCCGACTCCCCTTGCATGACCCGTCGTTGGGCACTGCGGGCGTGGGCGGCGGCCCGGTCGAGCTCGTTGGCCATCAACCGGTAGTGATCGGCGAGCACGGTCATCACCGGCCCTGCCGGTGAAACCTCGGCGACGTCCTCGGTGCTGTCGACGTTGTCGGCGGCGCGGCGAGTGATAGGTGGGGGAGCGTCGGCTAGAGCTTTTTTGGCCTCGTCCAAGGTGAAGCGACCATGGGTGACCTCCCGCCCGACAATGACCCCCTCGATGCGCCTACCACCTGTGCCTGTGGCCACGATGTCTCGCAGGTCGTCCAGGTGCCGCACGCCGCCGGAGGCGATGACGCCGTCGTCGACCAGCGACAGAGCGGTCTTCAAGATCTCCAGATTGGGCGGTTCAAGAAGGGCGTTTCGTCCGGCTTCCGAAATGAGAAACGAGGTGACGCCGGCGTCCGACATCTCCAACAGCACCTCTTCCAGGTACCGGCCGGAGTTCATGGCCCAACCACGAATGGCGATTTCCTCGTCGGGGCGAACGTCAATGGAAACAACAATCTTCGACGGGTAGTCACGACACAGATCCCACACCATGTTCTGGTCTTCGATGGCGGCAGTTCCCATGACCACCCGATGGGCTCCGGCTTCAATCAGTCTCGTGGCTTCTTTTGGCGAGCGAATGCCGCCAGCCACTTGAACCGGGATCGGCACGGAGCTGATGATCTCGTCGAGCAGGGCCCGGTTTCGGTAGTCGCGATGGGCGGCGGCATCCAGGTCGACAACGTGAATGATGTCGGCACCTTGAGCGGCCCAGCTTCGTGCCCGGGAGACCGGGTCGTTGTCAAGACGAATGGCGTCGGCCAGGTCACCACGAGGAAGGCGAACGGAGTGACCGCCGAGAATGTTGAGGCGAGCGTACAAATCCATGCTCAACTCCCTGTGTACGTTGATTGTTCAGTTCTCCTGTCGAATTTCCGGTGTGGGTGGTGACAGGCGGACACCCATCATTGCACACGAGGTCACCGGAAACCATGGGTCACGCCCGGCCGTCGCTGATGGATTCGGTGTCGTGATGCCTTGGCCGTCACAGGAATCCGAAGTTCTTCCAGTCGCGTTCGGTCCTCGCGCCGTAGTGGTTGTACCATTCCCTTCAATGGTGGTGTCGACGACTGAGGGCGCGAGATGATCTCTCTTCGGCGATCAGCCGCCAACCGTCACCTGGCCATCGAAGTGCAAGGGTCAAACAAGCTCATTCACCGCCCTGGCGCCGCCGTCGACCACGATGAAGGCCGCTTGCATGCGCTCTGGCTGCGTGATGCGTGCACCTGCCGATGGTGTCGTCGGCAGGAAACCAACGAGCGGGTGCTCGACTCAGCCGGCCTGAGTTTGTCGTTGACCATCGTCTCCGTCCATCCTCTTCAACCGGCGTCGCTTGACGAGTTGGTCGAGATCTCCTTCTCGGACAGTCACAGTTCCAAGTTTCGACTGCGAGACCTGGTGGCGGCCGCTGATTTCTCATCGACCACCGGTCACCAGGTGGCCGAATCCCGAGTCTCGACTTCGCCAACGGCAACCATGCCGGCCATCGCCGGTGAAGCTCTGGACGACTCCCTGGAAGCCATCCTCGACTCCGTGTGGTTTGACGGCGTGGTGTTGCTGCGAGGCATTGAAGCCACCGAATCCGGCCTGTTGGACGTGGCCAAGCGCATTGGGCCGGTCATGCACACCAACTACGGCCTGACCTGGTCGTTCGAATCTGAAGTACCCCCCGACGGTGCCCCGATGAGTCAGGTTGAGAGCCGAGAGGCTCTGCGCATGCACGCCGATTTGCCGTATCGGGCCAACCCGCCGGGAATCCAGCTCAACCTCGGCGTGTCGCCGGCCTCAAAAGGTGGCGCTTCAACATTTGTCGATGCCTACGCCATGGCCGAACGTCTTCGGGTCGCCGATCCTCGATCATGGGAACTCCTAACCACGGTTCCCTTCACCTACCCGTACCGTCGGCCGGGCGTCGACCTGATCGGTGGCGGCCCCATGATCGGTTTGGATCACGCCGGGCGCTACGGCGTTATGCGCAGAGCCCCCGACCTGGTTGGGTCGCCCAGGGTGGCGGCTGACGACACCCCCGACCTGTACCGGGCCTTGGGGTTGTGGCAAGACCTGGTCGACAACCCGGCCAACCAGTTGCGGGTCACACTGGAACGAGGAGACCTTGTGATCTTCGACAACCACCGCATGTTGCACGGTCGAACAGCGTTTGAACTTGAACCGGGCGACCGTAGGTGTCTCATGGGTTGCTACATCGACATGGACGAGTTCAATGTCCGCCGATCGGCACTGGCCGTCGAACCTCTGCACTGCTAATGGAATTGATGCTCGACGGGCTGCGAGTTGTGGTTACTGCTGCCGGGGCCGGTATCGGTCGGGCGACCGCCGAGCTCCTATCCGGGGCCGGTGCCAACGTGTTCGTGTGTGACATCGACACCGCGGCTCTGGCCGATCTGACGACCGACCCGCTGATTGGCGGCGTGACGGCCGACGTTGGCGACACCGCGTCGGTCGACTCGTTCATGGCTAAGGCTGTGGCCGTTCTTGGTGGCATCGACGTGTTGGTGAACAACGCAGGGATCGCCGGGCCGGGAGGCCGAGTCGACACCGTTGACCCGCAGGACGTGACCCGCACGCTGGATGTCAACGTCACCTCGATGTTTCGAACCAGTCGTCGTGTGGTTCCCCTGATGGTCGACCAGCGGTCAGGACTTATTGTCAACATCGCGTCCACTGCCGGTTATCTGGGATTCCCGTACCGCGCCCCGTATGCGGCGTCAAAGTGGGCGGTTATCGGACTGACGAAGACCATGGCCATGGAACTCGGTGAATTCGGAATTCGGGTCAACGCCATATGTCCCGGTTCAGTAGCCGGACCCCGTATGGATCATGTCATTGAGCTCGAGGCTGAAGCCAGCGGCCGACCGGCCGAAGACATTCGGACCGGATTCGAACATCAGGTATCGATGCAGACCTTCATCAAGCCGAGCGAGATTGCCGAAACCATCGCGTTTCTGGCTTCGTCTCTAGGGGGCAAGATTTCCGGTCAGGTGATTTCGGTCGACGGTCATACCGAGACCTTGCGAACCTAGTTGCCGGCAAGAGGGCTGTGCCTGTGGGATCCATGAACGACAGCGCCATGAACGAACGAACTAGCGACGATGCCCGGGCCGGGCGCCTAAAGGCCATGGTCATCCTGACCGAGAACCACACCCTGGTACCTCCCGATGATCTGCGGGGCCTGGTGGACTTGGCGGTGCAGGCCGAAGAAGCCGGTGTCGACGCCGTCATGTTGTCCGAGCATGTGTGTCTTGGGACTGACTCGGGTGTGCTCGGTCGGCCATCTAATCCTCGAGCCTACGCTGCCCCCGGCAATCAAGACCCGGCGACATCGTGGCCCAGCTCAGTGGTGATGGCATCGGCGATTGCCGCTGCAACCAGTCGTGTTCGCATTGCGTTGGCGGCTTTGATCACGCCACTTCGCAACCCGTTGGTGCTGGCCAAAGATCTCGCCACCCTCGACCGGCTGAGCGAGGGTCGCTTGGTGGTCCAACCGACGGTGTCATGGTCGCGAGACGAGTACGCCGCGGTCGGCGTGCCGTTCGAGCAACGTGGAGCATTGTTGGATGACGGGTTGGCCGCTATGCAGGCCTTGTGGGGATCGACTCCAGCCGCGTACGACGGACGGTTCTTCTCGTTCAGCGATGTCTATTGCGAGCCGTCGCCGTATCGGACTGACGGGCCGACGCTGTGGTTCGGCGGTCAGAGGTTGCACCGACCGATGCTGCGCCGGCTGGTGGCTCATGGTCAGGGATTCCACCCGTTTGGGAGTCCGACTGATGATGAACTGTTCACCCTCCGTCACGAAATGGCATCCGCCGGTCGGTCAATGGACGAGTTGGAGTTGATCGGAGGAACCCGGGCAACCTTTACCGGCGCCAACGACGTCGCCAACCTTGGCGAGTCCATGGCCCCCATTGTCGATCAGGTGGCCCGCGGATACACCACGTTTTGCATGAAGCCGTCGCAGCATGTCAACGACCCGGGCGAGGTCTTTGAGCTGTGTCAACAGATGGTCGCGTACCTTAACTCACTTTCGAACTCACTCTCAGACTCACGTTCGGAGTAGCCGTACAAGTGGTCGGTCCGGTGGATGACGTGAACGATCGCTAAGATTTGGCCACCGTCGGGCGAAAGCAAAGAGTGAGTATGGAATCCTTTGACCGCTTCCGGGCCCATCCGTGGCACGGCCTCTCCGTGGGCCCTGATGCCCCTGAGCTGGTCGACGCCTACATCGAGATCACGCCGTTCGACGCGGTGAAGTACGAGATCGACAAATTGACCGGGTACCTGCGGGTCGACCGTCCGCAGGGTTCCTCTGCTCTACCGCCGACACTGTACGGGTTTGTTCCCCGAACGTACTGTGGTGATCGGGTGGCGGCGCTGACACCGGGTGCAGCGATGGGTGATCAGGATCCGCTCGATATCTGTGTTCTGAGTCAACAGCGAATCGACAGGGCCGAAGTAATTCTCACCGCCAGGGTGGTCGGTGGCCTGCAGGTGCTCGACGGCGGGGAAGCGGACGACAAAATTCTGGCCGTGTTGGCCTCCGACTCGGTGTTCCACTACGCACAACAACTAAACCAGCTGCCAAAAGCCGTGGTCGACCGACTGGTTCACTACTTCGGCACCTACAAGATGGACATCTCCGGGCAGAAGCCCAACGAAATCGAGGTGGTCGGTACCTACGGACGTGATCACGCCCTTGCGGTAGTGGAAGCGTCCATGGCCGACTACAGCGAGAAATTCGGAGTGGACGCCAAAAGCCGGGAGCTGGTTGACCGGCGCAAACGTTAGCTCAACGTCGGTTTCACAGCTCACGTCGACCAAAAATCGTTGAACCGCAAGAACGGTCAAGACAGCGTCGACGGTCAAAACTAGGCTGACGGTCAATGGATCGAGAGTTGACGTGAACCGGGTGGAGGAACTGCTTCCTCTGTTGGCTCGTTTGGCCGATGCCGTAGGCCAGCCGCCAACGCTTGCCGATCTGGCGGTTCAGGCCGGGAAATCGCCCCACCACCTGCAGCGGGTCTTCACCCGCGAGATGGGGGAGAGCCCCAAGCAGTACAGCCAGCGGATCCGGTTGCAACAGTCCAGCGCCGCGCTGTTGGTCACCGACCGGAGCATCATCGACATTGCCTTCGCTAGTGGATTCGAGTCCCACGAAGGTTTCACCCGGGCGTTCAAGCGACGGTTCGGACAATCGCCGTCGAGTTTCAGAAGTCAACATCGCCCGACTTTCGAAGGTCTGACCTTGTCCAACCGGGCTCACCTGGGTGCCGCAACGCGCAGTGCGCCGTGTGTGGGGCTGTACCGGATGTCGACCACCTCGAACCGGCCATGGCCGAAAACAAGCAACGAAGGGAACATGTCAATGGGAGATTCAAGCACCTACTCGGTGGCCGAGAAGAGGGTGGAGGAAGTCACGTTTCTTCACGCCAGACGACAGACCGACATGGAGGGGATGGCCAAGACTCTGGAAGAGGTCTTCCCGTCCATGTTCGAGATGTGCATGGCCAACGGACTACCACTGGCCGGCTATCCGATTACCCGCTATCCGAGTTTCGGCCCGGGTCTGATCACTCTCGAAGCGGGGATGCCGTTGTCAGGCACGGTGGAAGAGCTGAAGGAGGCCGATCTCGGCGGCTTTGAACTTGGGACGCTGCACGGTGGCACGGTGGCCTTCACCGTGCACACCGGGCCCTACGAACGGCTGGCCGCGGCCTACACCGCCATCCAACGGTGGATGGCGGCCAACGGCGAAATCTCGGCCGGCGCGCCGTGGGAGGTGTACATCACCGACCCGGGTGAGGTTCCGAACCCTGAGGAATGGCAGACCGAGGTGTATCACCCGATCCAGCGTTAGTCCGCACCTAGACGGCGGCGAACCAGCCCATCGCGCCCCTGGCGGCAATCGAGTGTTGGTGAGGGTGGAACATGTAGCGGCCCAGCTCTGGCAACGTGAACTCCACCGCCGCTCGTTCCATCTGGCCCAACGAGATGATGTCGGCGGTCAACAACGGGCTGTCGCCCATGCCGGACGGGTACACATCGAACATCTCGGCGTGCAGGTGGAACGACGCAACCGGATCGAACTCGACCATGTTCAACACATACGCCCGGACTCGGTCTCCGACCGGGACCTTGATTGGGAATTTGTGGTAGAAACCGGCCACCCCGTTCCACGAGTACACCTCGTTGCCACCGTCTTCGTCCACATCCCAGCCGCTCAACGCCAACACCAGCTCGTGATCGACTGGTTGGCGCCCGTCCTCGACCGGGTCAACGATCAGCGTGCCGTAAAGTCCCTTCGAGATGTGCCGATCGATGGGCATGGTGTGGCAGTGATAAGGGTGGACGCCGGCTGGGCCGGCCACGATCTCGTACACCGTGTCGCCGCCCGGAGGGATCGGTTCCCAGCCGTCGTGTAGAGGTGAGTGCCGTCCGTGAAAGTGCAGGTTGTGGTCGTGGCCGGTGAGGTTGGAAAAGTGAACTCGAATTAGTTCGCCTTCGGTGGCTCGAATTGTTGGCCCGGGCGCCGTCCCGTTGTAGGTCCAAGCTGTGATGGTGTGTCCCCGACTGATGGCGTGGTTCACTTCGACCACCGACATCTCGACTTCCACCGTTCCCGTGGTGCGAGCGGGAGCATACGTCACATGGTCGAGGGCGTCGGCGGCGAGGTCATCGGGAGGGGCGTAAGGGCCCCCGTACGGCCCAGCGGCGGCGCCCACGGGAAGCTCCGATGAGAGCCGACCGCCCTGTGGATCGTTATTCGAGTAGGTGCCCTCATGGCCTTCTCCGTGGGGCTCCGCCGATCCCGAGTTGGTGCCATCGGCGGCGGCTCGACTCCCACCCACCGCGCCGGCCAGGCCGGCCGCGGCAACGGTCAAACCGCCGACCCCCAGTTTCTTGAGGGCTTCCCGACGGTCGTGGTTCTCGCTCAGAACACGCCGCCGATCAGCAACGCTCCCACGGTCACAGCCAGCCATAGCACGAAACCGCCGATGACTGTTCCCAATCGCCGGCCGAGACCCCGGCCACGGTTGCCCACCAGCGCGAACGCTAACACTCCGAGAACCGGGACCAGCACTACAAACAACGTCCAGAACACCCGGGACCCGATGCCCATGGTTTCCCGGCCAGAACCCAGCCACATCTTGATCAGCGCCCACAACCCTCCGACCAGCCACACCAGCGTCGGCACCCACCACATGAGAGCACCGAACAGCACCGGCCAAAAGCCGGCGCTGAGGACCACGCCGAGAATCGACGCCCGGCGACCGTCGATGTCAACTCCCTCCGGGAGTTCCGGGGTAGCTATTGCCGACGGGTTGAACTTCAACGAGTTGAACACGTCAACAGCCGGTTCTACGGAAGCGCCAGCCCCACCGGGCAGCTGCTCGAACGTCATCTCGGGCTTTGGGGCGTCGCCATGATCCAACTGAGGATTTTGGCCGTGGTGGGCCTGAGCGATGCGGCCAAGCGGATCGGATGAGGTGGCCAACCCGTACCACATCGGCAGGTTGATGCCGTCACAGCTGTGCAACAACTCGAGCGTGCCCGGCACTGAAGACGAGGCTTCGTTGCCGCCGAAACAGGAACGCTGCTCGGCCGGACCACCCATCATTAGATCGGCTCGCCCGGAACCCATAATCACGTTGTCGCGAACCTCGTTCCCACCGGAAGGCCATAGGGTGGCGTCGATCATGGACACCACCTGCACGCCCCCAGAGCGGTTGTTGACCATTAGATTGTTGCGAACCACGGTGTCGCGGACCCCGGCCAGGACGACACCGTTTCCGTAGGCGGACCATTCGGCCGCCCGGTTGGGGGCGCGTTCGTCTTCGCCGTTGTGGTGGATGTAATTGCCGGCCACGACAACGTTCTCGGCCGGGGGAAGCAACTCGGAGTCCAGCGTGTTGGGTACGATTCCGGCGACGTTGTGGCGCCACTCGGAGTTGACGATGTACATGTTGGTCGACGAGTTGGTGCCCGAGTAGCCGAGGCCGTTGAATTCGGCGACAACATCGGTGACCACCGAATTGCACGGGTTGCATTGACCGACATAGAAGCCGGCGTCCCAGGCGCCTGATGCATAGGAATGCTCGAACAGTCCGTCAACCGAATCGAAAGCGTAGATTCCGTACACCCAAGCGTCGATGGCGGTCAGGTACGAACCTCGGTAACCGACAACGCCGTCCCAAAAGAACCCATTCACGGTGTAGCTGCGGGCCGTCATGTTCTCGACCGCTACACCATCGGCGGTTACGAACACGCCGTTTGCCCGGGTGAATTCGCCGTCGAGTATCACTTCGTTGCGGTCGGTGCCTCGAATGGTCAGGCCCGGCGTGGTGACCGCCACCGCCTCTTTGTAGACGCCGGGTTCAATCAGGATCAGATCTCCCGGGTCGGCGGCGTCGACGGCCGACTGAATGGTGGGGTAATCGTCAGGCACGTTGCGAGTTTCGCCGCTCCAGGTTGTCGGGGCGTCACTCGGCGGTGTTTCGACGGTCAGCGCCCCGTCTGCGGCCGCGTCAGCGCTTTGACCCGAAGCCGGGGCGGATCCGAGCGTAAGTAGCAGAGCGGCCAATGCCCCAATCACCGCCGTACCGGCTGCCGCTAGTGGCCTTCTCGATAGTCGTTGCCCCATTGATGCTTCATCCCCCTGGTTGCCAGCCGGTCTCCACGGTGTCCCGAGCGGTGTCTTCTATGGTGTTTGCACGGTGTCTTCAGTGGTGTCTTCAACGGTGATGGTTGCCACCATGCCGGTCCATTCGCCAGTGTTGTTGTTCTTGACCGCATGCAGTGAGCAGTAGATGTTGTAAGTGCCCGGCTCGGTAAAGGTGTAGGTCCAGGTCTCGTCGGGCTTGTGGTCGCCGCCGTAATCGATCCGTGAGTCGAAGGCGCCATCGACATCAATCACATTGTGGTCGACGTTGCCCTCGTTGGGGAACTCGACGGTGTCCCCGGCGCTCACTACCAGATCGTCTGGCCGGTAGCGGTTGTCGAACATGCCCATAACCAGACCGCTCTCGTCGACGTTCGCATCGCCGCACGCGCTCAATACCAACGCTGCACCCACGAACAACGACACGCCGACCTGGCGGGCTGGGCGCGCCCGGCCGATCCGATTCAGTCCGAGCGGCAAACTAGGTGAAACCCATCGAAACCAGAAACTGACGGTTGATTGCGGCGTCGTTGAGTGACGATGATCGATCGTCGGGATCTTGGTCCTGTTCGACGGTGCACCAACCGTCAAAGTCGGACTCGGTCAACAGGTTCTTAACGGCGTCGAAGTCAACCTCACCTTTGCCAAGATGACAGAAGATGCCTTGGGCACACGCTTCGTAGAACCCGGTGCGGTTAGCGATGACGTCTGCTTTGACACTGGGCTCGATGTCTTTGAAGTGAACGTAGTGCAGGCGGTCCATGTGTCTACGCATGAAGGCCACGGGGTCGCCACCGGCGTAGGTGAAGTGACCGGTGTCGACACACAAACCCATGATCGACGGGTCAACCTCAGCCAGAAGCCGCTCGGCTTCGACTTCGAAATCGAGGAAGCCGGCGGCGTGAGGATGAACGGACGCCGTTAGCCCGTAGTCCTCCGTGGCCATGCGGGCTACATGTGCCAACCGATCGCGGAACGCAGTCCACTCGTCAGCGCTCATTTGTTCTGCTTCGTCGGGCCGACCGGCGGTCGGGGCTCGGCGTTCGGCGATCGAGTCGATCATCACCAGCTGTTGAGCGCCGTGGGCGTTGAGCGCCTCGCATGTTCGGGTGGCGGCATCGAGCACCTCTTCCCACTTGGATGGATCATGGAATGGGCGGTAGACAACGGCGCCCACCAACTCCAAGTCGTGTTCGTTCAACGCTTCAGCGAGTTCGGTCGGTTCCTCCGGCATGTAGCCAATAGGACCGAGTTCGATACCTCGGTAGCCGGCCTCAGCGCACTCCGCCAGCATCGCGCGCCAAGCCGGGTTTCGTTCATCGCCGGCAAATTCAACTCCCCACGAGCAGGGAGCGTTAGCAATCCGAATAGCCATGACAAAAGCTTACGGTGCCGCTAGTCGATACTGAACCGGAATGAAGTGACAAAGGTTATTGTTGGCGTTTCAATGGTTCTTTCGACGAAGACGTCCGGATCGGGCCCGGCGGGCGCAGTTGCACAGCTGCGCCGGTGGTCACCCACACGGTGGCTGGTGGCGGTGATTTGTTCGGTTGCCGTGTCGTTGGCGGTCGGTTTGCCGACTGACGTGATACCGAATCCCGTCTTCGGTCGTCCGGTCCCCGTCACCTGGTGGTCCTACCCGGTCTTGGTCCTCACCGCCGTCCTGGGCGGCCTGCTGGTTGCAACGTACCTGCAGGACTCCGGTGGTGGGCTGGAACGATTTCCCGACGAGTTCGATGGGGACTCCGAGCGGACCGCCCGCACCGGAGGCGCAGCCGGACTGCTGTCGGTGTTCGCTGTGGGCTGTCCGGTCTGCAACCATCTTGTTGTGTTGGCGGTTGGTGTGACCGGGGCTCGGCAGTGGTTTGAGCCGCTCCAGCCGGTTCTGGCGGCTATGTCGCTGACGCTGCTGGCCTACGCCTTGGTCGCTCGCCTGACGTCGGCGGCATCGTGCCCGCTTCCCGGTTCCAGACGATCGGCGTTGTCCGGACGAACTGAACGATCTGACCTTTGACCGGCATAGCCGGGCCTCAGCCGTCGAGGTCGATGACCGGAGTGCGGACTTGCAAACCTTCGGCTGTCATCAACTGGAGGGCGGCGGCCCTTGACCATGTGGAGACGGTGAATCGACCTTTGCGATCAACATCGACGGCTTGCGACTCGCCGTTTGGCTCGACGAGTTCGACAATCGCCCCTGCCGGAGACACCGTACCGGTCAGCCTGTACGAGCCGTCACCGGTTTCGTCGATGCTCAACTTCAACGAGATGCTTGGCAGATGATACGACAGGTCTCGACGCTGGGGTTCGACGTTGCGTCGCAGTGCAGGCGCCGCTTCCTCGGTCGAACCTTCTTCCTGCAAGAGAACTTCGAGAGCGGCATCCCATGAAAACGCTCGTTGCGCGCGCGACGCCAGATCTGCCGGCGGAGGGTCTCGTAGCTCGATGGCCTGCCGGAGTTGTGTCAGCAGCTGGCGATCTGCGTCTTGACTGTCGTTGTCGTCCTCTTGGTCTCTTCGCCCGTTCATTTGCGTACCTGCTTTGATTGTCGCCGTTCCGTTTCCACCACCGATCAGGTGGCGGATGAAAGACCGGCTCTCTGTTTGAGGGATTTGAGGCAGCGTTGACGACTTGGGCCTACATAGCCAACTGACGTTCCAAGGGCTTCGGCGATGTCCTGGTAGCTCATTTCGCTGTTCCAACACATAGCCAGGAGTTGACGGCACTGTTCGGACAGCGAATCGTACGCATCCAGGAGGGATTGGTGAAGCTCCGTGAGCTGAGCCATTTGCGACGGGTCTGACTGGCCGGTTGCCGGCAGTTGTCGTTCCGACATCTCGTCGTAGTCGACGAGTTGCATGTAGCGGTCTCTCTTCCGTCGAGCGGTGATTGCCTCTCGTCTCGTGGTTGTAGCCAGCCAAGCCGGCAGACCCCGAGGATCTTGGATTGCATGTCCCCGATCCTTCAACTTGAACCAAACCATCTGTGAAACGTCGGCTGCTTCTTCGCGGTCGAGTCCTTGAGTTCTGGCCCAATGCCAGATAACTCCCGAGAACTCGTCAACCAGGTGCTTCCATGCCTCTTCATCGCCGCTCAGCGCGGCACCGAGGCCATGAGGATCTTCAGGGTTGATCGGTGGCACAGCGCTTAGGCTAGCACTACTGACTTTGACCGCTGTAAGTGACCGTTTGAGGCACCTGGGCGCTTTGGCAGGCCATCTCCTTCGTCTGAGTTTCGTTTGCTACTTCAACCACAGCAGACGACAACTACGTCGTGGAAATACATCTTTGCCGACTTTTCAGCATGACGGCTTCCGGAGTCAGGGAGTGGGGGTTTGTTTGCCCACAAGGAGTGCCGGGTCGTAGGAGGCTGTCGTGTTGACCACGGTGCCGAGGCCGTTCCATCGCAGCAGGGTTGGCTCGTCAATCAGCTCGTATTTGGCGTAGGCAAGAGCGTCTTTGGCGTCCATCTTCGTTTCGGTCCGTAGACGGTCGGCGGTGCGGGCGATAGTGGCCGCCACCGCTGGTGCGGCGAACGATGTGCCACTCCAGGAGATCACGGTGTCGTTGCGTCGGGCTCGTTCCACGTCGCTCTTGCGGAGGGTTTCCGCCTTCGGGTCCGACTCCTGGGCAGCGTCGGCGGAGGTCGCTCGATACGGATCGGGTAGGCGACCAACGATGTCGACGCCGGGTGCGCAGGCGTTGACCCAATGTCCGAAGTTGGTGAACCAGGCCGGGCCGTAGGGACCGGTGGCTGCGACTCCTACGACTTCAGCCAGAGCAGCCGGGAAGCTTGGGCGACAACTGCGATCGTTGCCGGCTGACGCCACAACGATCCATCCCTGTTCGGTTAGAGATTTGATGACGCGACGCAACGCCGGTGGCGCCATGTCATCCTCGCTGTACACCCCCAGCGAGAGGCTTATGACGCCCGGCCCGTCCGCCTTGTGTCGGTCGGCGAACTCCAGAATGGCTCTGGCGACCGTCACGTCTGTTGTCCAACCCTGATTGGTGACAACGGGCTCTTGTTCGACAACACACCGCGGGGCGATCCGGTCGATGATGTCGCCGATGAAGGCATGGTGACCGTAGACCGGATCAAGAAAGCCATCCGCGTTCAAGTCACCGACATGCTCGGCTGTTTGACGAAGTCCCGGGTAGTCACCACCTTTGTCTCCGAGTTCGGTCAGGTAGTCGTTGATGATGGCGTGTCGTTCGATCAGTGCCGCTTTCGCCCCGTCGGAGAAGTCCAATGTGTCGAATACACCGACGACGATCGGGCCGTCGTCGACCTTCGGAAGCGTCGGTTGTAGGAAGATGTCTTCGTCGCGGCCTTTGTCTTTGTCGACGTCAAGGTAGGCGAAGGTGGCTTGGGGAACCCGGGCCAATCGGTCGGCGTCGAGCCTCGACAGGTTCGCGGCGCTGCAGCCACAATCCCCACGGGGATAGCCCACCAGGTGTGGACTTCCGGTTGGGTGTGGGCTTCCGGTTGGGTTCGCCCGCATTAGACCGTTTGGCATCGGGGCCGAAGGTCTCGCCGTGTACCCCCTCCGGCTCAGTGCGGTCGTGAACAGCAACTGATCGGGAACGGCCAACAGGTTGTGCCGGCGGAGATGTTTCGCCACATCTCGTGCGCTGTTGGCGGCGCCACCTTCGATGTGGATTTCGAGATAACCGGCGGTGACGTCGCGGTTGTCATCACCGCTCGTGGTCCCGTCGATAGCGCCCGGTGGCGTGGCAATGCTCGCCTTGACGCCCAGCTTCTTGCAGTAGTCGAGCACATCATCGGTCCGAGCCGGATCCTTGTTGCCGTCGTCCAAGTCAACGATGACGGATCTCTTTCGGTACGCCACACCGCGCCCGTAGTAGTCGGTGCCAACGTCGATTGGAGCCAGGTAGTCGCTGTTCGACGCCTGATCAGACATAGTGTTCCCCCATATAGTCCCTCGGTTTTGTTGCTCGGCAGTGGGTGGACGGAAACCGAGCATGCAAAAATACAAACTTATGCCCCTGACGGTCGCCGAACAAGCAGTGCAGTTGGCCAAATCGGTTCCGCGTCGCGCCATCGAGTTGGCGCAAGGCGTCCTGGACGGTGACGTCGACAGCCACGAGAGAGCGACGGCACTATGGGCCGTCGGTCAGGCACAACATGAACTCGGCGAAAATGTGCAGGCGCTTGACTCGTTGCGGATGGCTGTTGAGCAAACGGTTGATCCACTGCGCTCGCGAATCGAAGTCACAACAGCGGCAATCGAATCCGCTGTCGGTATGCCGTCGGCCGCCATGGATCGTCTTGGCAGACTCGCCGAGCATCACGAGCCCGGCATCGCCGGGCTGGCCAAATCGCAGCGAGGCCTCATCAAGCTGTATGGCGGTGACGGGACAGCAGCGTTGGTTGACCTCGAAGAATCACTGCCGCTACTGGAGGCGGCTGGAACGGAGCAAGCGGCTCTGGCCCGCGTGCGGAGCAATGTAGGATTTTGTCTGATTGTCCTCGGTCGCTATCAGGCCGCGGTGAGAGATCTCGGCCAAGCGGTGATCGACGCTCACGACACTGGACAGGACACGGTGGCGGCTGCAGCCAGGCAGAATCTCGGTTTCGCCCAGGCTCAACTCGGCAATCTGCCCAGCGCCTTGCAATCGCTGGAGGACGCCCGGCGTCAATACCAGGCATTGGGCGATCCGTCGCGAGGTTTGACCGGCCTCTACGACGATCTGGCTGAGACGTATCGGTTGGCCGGGCTCACGCAGGACGCCGTCCGCTACTCGCGGGTCGGCTCATGGACGGCTCGACAGGGGGACAACATCGAACGGCAGGCCGAAGCCGAGTATCGGCGGGCGGTATGCCTGCTGGAGCACGGCAACAGGAAAGCGGCTGCCGATGCGGCGGGTCGAGCCGCCGCACTGTTCGATCGGAGTGGGCGGCGGTTGTGGAGGCAGCGGGCCGAACTTATCGCTGTCGAAGCCTCGACCTTGCCCGACGTGGCGACGGGCCTAGCCCCTGGTTTGGTTGAACGAATTTCGAATCTTGCAGGAGATCTCGTCACCCGTGGGCATACCAACGAACCACGAAGTCTTGTCAATCGTGCCGTTCATCGCCTGATTGACGAGGGCCGGGCTGACGAGGCTCAGACCCTGATTGATCACCATGACATCCCTCTGGCTGAGACCGGTGGTGAGCTCGCTTCCGAGTCGGTTCTTGACCGACTCGAATTGCAGTATCGTGCCGCTCTGATCGCTGTCCTGGATCAGAAACCGCTCGAGCGACCACTGGCGGAAGCCCGCTGGTTGGTGACTGAGCACAATCTGACCTTGGGTGATCAAGAACTTCGGGCCGGAGCGGCTCGCCTGACCGACCGGTTCCGGTCGCTGGCGGTTCGCAGTGCTCTCGGTGGCGGGTGGGACGCCGTTCTCGGAAGTGCCCCCGACGGTGGGCCGAGTGATGAGACTCATGACGACGCCAACCGCAAGGCGATGGCCGTGCTGCTGGCGGAAGAGGAATGGCGGGCAATCTCCTTGACGTTGCCGCGGGCAGTGGCTGCCACCGATGACGAAACGACCCAGCTGCTGGTGGAACTCCGACAAACGAATCGAATCGAATCGAACAGCATTCACCCGTCCTCGGACCCGGCCTCAGGCTCAGGCCCAGGCTCGGACAGCGTTGATTCGGACAGCGTTGACTCACGGCGAGCCGAGTTGGAAGACCAACTACGGTTGCGGTCGATGACGGCCAATCCGAACGACTCGCTTCAGAAGCCATCATCGACAGCTGTCGGTCGTCAGGCGTTGGATCGATCATTTATCGAGCGGACGGTCAGCCAGCTCGACGGAGCGGTAACCGTTGAGTGGATCGAGCATCACGGTCAGTTGATCGGCGTTCGGATCGCCCCCGACGGTTCAATGCGACTGTGGCCGGCGGGAACCGTAGCCGCTGCCGAACGTCTGGCTCGGTTCGTTCACCAGTCACTCGGCGACATCAATGCCACAACCGACACCGACGCCGCACGATCGAGCCTGGCCGACCTTTTTGACGACTGCGCCGACTTGCAGACATGTCTCTGGCCCGACCAGCCGGATCCGTGGCTAGACGGCGAGACCGGTTACGGCGTCAGGCCGATGGTGCTTTCGCCTCCATCTGCACTCATGGCTTTGCCTTGGCGTCTCATCGCCGGCTCACCGAGGGCGCCCGCCGATGTGACCCTCACCCCGAGTATTGCCTTTTGGCGGCGTGTGGAACTTGAAAGGTCGCCGGACGATTCGCTTTTCGACACAGCGGCCGTGGTCACCGGACCCGGACTGCTTGGTGTAGGAGCCGACGAAGCGGTGGTCAAACGGGTCCTGCCTCATAGTGACGTGGTCGAATCTGGGAATGCGAACTGCGAGCGGGTCAAAGAGATTTTGACGTCAGCCCGTTTTGTTCACCTGGCGTGTCACGGGCGGTTTCGACCCGAGAGCCCTCGGTTCTCATCGTTGACCATGGCCGACGGTCCGCTCACCCTGTTTGAATTGGATTGGCTTGAACGTGTCCCCGATCTGGTGATGTTGGCTGCCTGCGACTCGGGCAAGGTGAGTGCTCGACCTGGCGGCGAGCTTCTTGGCACGGCGCCGGCCATGTTGGCGGCCGGGGCCAGCACTGTCATCGCCCCGATTTGTCCGGTTCGCGATCACGAGGTTTCGGAGGCTCTCGTCCCCTTCTACGAGGCTTTGGCTCAAGGACCGTCGGCGGCTGCCCAGGCCATGGATCTGGCATTCACAGGTGAACGGCCGGAAGTGGTGGCCACCGCCGCGTCGTTCCAAGTGGTGGGAGCCAGTTTGCGATTTGGATCCGGGCCTCGGGAGTAGACCCGACTCCGACTTCGTCTCAGACACCCGAGGTCAGGTTCTGAGGATGAGGTCCACCAACTTGCCGGCTTCGATTTCACTGTCGAACTCAGCGAGCACCTTTTTGCGGCCCGCTACTCCTAGTTCAGTGCGCAGAATCGGGTCGGCGGCCAAGCGAATGATGGCCTCGCTCAGACTCTGGATATCGGTTGGGGGCACGACCAATCCGGTTTCGCCGTGCACGACCAGTTCGGGAACCCCGGCGATGCCGGTGCTTACGACCGGTAACTCGGATGCCATGGCCTCCATGAGGACCACCGGAAGGCCTTCGGAAAAGCTGGGCAGGACAAAGATATCTGCGTCGGCCAACAGTCCGGCCACCTCGGCCGGGGACCGAGAACCGACGAACGAGACCTGTGACCCCAAGCCCAATTCCGTCGCTTCCCGTTCGAACATGACTCGGTCCGGTCCGTCCCCAACCACCGTCAACGACAGCTCCGGCTGAAGCGGTGAGGTGTTGAGTTGATGTAGCGCTCGCAGCAGAACGGTCACGCCTTTGCCGGCCACGAGCCGACCGACGAAGATCAGTCGGCCCCCGTCTCCTCTGCTTCCCGACGCGGCGTTACTGATCGCCTGATACCGGTTGGGTTGTACACCACAGTGGACCACGTGCAGTTTGGTGAAATCGGCGTTGTCGGCGAAGACGGCGGCTTGGCTGCGGGCGTAGTTGCTAATGGCAACAACAAAGGCCGCACGCCTGATCTTCTCGTCCAAACGCCAGGTGTACGGTTCGAAGAAGATTGCGGCGCCGTGAATGGTGAAGCTGAACGGAACGTCGGTAATGGTGGCCGCCAACATGGCCACGGTGCAGCTCGAGTCGGCCAGGTGGTTGTGGAGGTGCTGAATGCCTCGACGTTCGAGTTCGTCGGCCAGTAGAACCGCTTCCAGCAGGTAAAACAGTTGATACAACGTACCTTTAGTTCCCGGTCGGCGAGTGGCCCAGGCCAGTCGGGTTGCGGCCGCCAACCGCCTCGGTCGTCGAAGCAACAACCGCAGCAGGCTGGTGGCGAGCCGTGGTGAGCGGGCCAACTCCAAAAGGTACGTGGTGTCGACGTACGGGTTGGCCGGGGTATCGGTTGAGTCTTCGGCGTCGATCCGGGTATCGATGCCGGGGCGCCGAACCGAGAAGGCGTGAACCGAAATTCCCCGTTTGGTCAGTCCGACTATCTCCCGGCGAATCCACGTGTCGGTGACACGAGGGAACTCACCGGTGAGGTAGGCGACGACCTTTCGGGGCGTGGACTCCACTAGTGGAATGTGGCTTCCAACTCGGACTGTTCAACTGCGACGCTGGCCTCGATTGCTTCGGACAGGTTGTATCGGGGTGACCAGTTCAGCAGTCGTTTGGCTCGGGCGTTGGTGTACCTCAGCGGTTTGAAGCGGGCGTGGAGTCGGTCGGGGACGAACAGTCCGGGAAACTTGGCCCGTCCGCCCAGCAGGTGCCGGTTGGCGGCCTTGATGCCCGAGGCGAAGGCGTTCATCACCGGCCACGGGATCGTGACCGTCGGCGGTGTCGCCCGGCGATCCGCCACCTCTTCAACGTAGGTGTTCTGAGTGGGAAGGTCGTCGTCGACGATGTTGATGATCTCGCCGGACAGAATTGAGTTTGGTTGCGACAGGTGCTCGGCGGCCAGCACGATCGCTTCGGCACAGTTCTCCACATAAGTGAGAGGAAGCGTGGCGTTGTTGCCGATGCGGAGGAAGCGGGGGCCGAAGTCGGAACCCAGAAGGGCGTGCCATAGGTTGTTCGGGCCGTAAATCATGCCGGGTCGAAGAATGACCACGTTGTTGCCCTGCTCAGCGAAGTCTTGATAGAGGCGTTCCTGAATCAATTTGGTTCGGGCGTATTCGTCGCGAAGGACAGGATTGCGATCGATCGGCGACCGTTCATCGATGGTCTCACCTGGTGCGATGTTCAGGTAGTCGTAGACCGAGAAGGTGCTGATGGCCACGAGGTTCTTGATTCCGGCGACGGTCATGGCGTTGAGCAGGTTCTCGGTGCCGACGACGGTCCCGGCGAACTGACTGTGGAAGTCGCCTTCCTTGGTGGCGGCGAGATGCACCACTGTGCTGACCCCGGCCAATGACTCGGCGATACCACTGGCGGACCGAAGGTCGATCGTGGCCTGGTCTGTGGCGGCCGGCAGATGATCGCCCGCTGTGCCCCGGCGACTCGTTGCTGTTGTAGGGTGGCCCCTTCTTTGGGCCTCGGCGACGACGGCCCGACCAACAAAACCGGTTCCCCCGGTTATGTATAGTTTCGCCGGTGCCGGTTCGGGCTGTGGCGCGCGGCGTGGCGTAGCGTCAGGTTTCTGGTCGGCAATGGTTGACATCACGCTACTCACAGTCGAGTTTTCTCCTCAAGTAGTTGATCGACGAGGAGGCACACGGCCCGCATGTCGTCGGTGGTAACCGGCAGATCGTCGCCGGTGGCGAGGGCACGGTAGGTCTGGTCGAGCATCAGGTGAAGACCCTCGTATGGGGTGCGTTGCATCACCTTGCGTCCAAGGTTGGCTACACCGCTGCGAATGAGATCGGCGCCGTTGGCGACGTGGTTGGCGATGGGGCTTAGTTGCGAGCCGCCGGCGCGTGGCATAACGACCCTGGTATTGGGCTGAAACAAGTCGGTTTCCGCCCAGCCTCGACTCCCGTAAACCCGGACGGTAAACGTGTCGGGTCCGGCGCCGGCGTCGAATCGGAACCGACCGTGAATCGGGCCTTCAGGTCCGTCTCCAATCATGACGGCGTCGAGGTTGTCGTAGCGGAACAGCGGGTGGCCGCTGTGATTGCTCCATGCTGCGGCGGCACGTCTAAATCTGATGTTGCCGGTGAAATGTAAAAGCAGGGAAGCGAAATGGGTGGTGAAATCATGAATGACTCCGGCCGGCATCGAGTGAATCGGGTGAGGAAGGTTGGCGTCGCCGAACCGGCCGCCGGGGTCCGTGACCGGCAACACGATTCGGATCTCGACTTCCCGCAGCTGACCCAGTGCCCCGCTGTCCAAGAGGTCGGCCAGTTCCACGATGGCGGGGTTGAAGCAGTAGTTGTGGCTTTCGGTGATTTGCCGGTCGCACCCTTCGGCGACGTCGAGTAGCGCTTGCAACTCGTCGATGTTGGAAGCGATCGGCTTCTCACAGATGACGTGTGCCCCGGCTTCAAGACATAACGACGCCAACTGAACGTGAGTGGACGGCGGGGTGAGAATGTGAACAACATCCGGTCGCTCGAATTCAACTAGCTGTTCAAGGTCGGTGTAGTGAGTAGGGACGTCGAACGTTTCAGCCGCATACCGGGCCGAGATCGGGGACAGGTCACACACCGCGATCGGCTTGACTCGTTCAGCTACTGGTTCGACAAATCGGCTCTGTCCGGAGAGGAACGATAAGTGCTCCACCGAGATGGCGCCGGTCCCGACGACGGCGGCTCGAAGTGACAGGTTCATGTTGGGCTTCGTGACGGCTTTGGACCCGAAACTCAGCCCCGTTGTCGGCTCGACGAATGTGGTGGATTGGCGCATTTCGGCCAACTTCCTTGTCGCCCGAACCGTCTCCGGAGAGGCGCAGCAAAGCAAGGCCCTTGTGGGGGCAGTGCCAAGCGGCGCCAAGGAGCTGGTGGCGGACTTGTGTAGTTGCGGCGGGTGTTGTTGAACTGTGGTCGCCCTGACGACAGCACAAGTTCGTGGGTGAATGTTACGGGTCGGTTATGAACGATTCAAACCAAAACGGGAACATCTACCAGGTCCAACTTTGTTGATGCCCCCGGCGTGCTTGCCGCACCCGCGGGCTGTATGAGGTGGGCAACTACAGGCTGTTGCGCCAATCGACGAATCGCTGCACGTGGTCCATGTTGTAGTCAGGTCCGCCGGTTCCGATGGTTATCTCGTACAACCCGGCTGACGCCAGTCCGTTGAACAGGGCGTCGAAATCTCCGCCGCTTTCGACAATCTTGTCAACGTCGACGCCAACCGAACGCTTGATGTCGCCCGAGTCTCGCCCCACTTCGCTGCACCAGGTTTCAAGAACCGAGTTTTTGTGGGCCCATTCGTCGTTCCACCAGAAGTGCCACATGTCGGCGTGGCGGGCCGTGTACTGCAATGTCTTGCGTTCGCCGCCCCCGCCGATGAGGATTGGGATTTTGCGGACAGGGGCCGGGTTGAGCGCCGCCATGCGAGATTCGATCTTCGGGAGGGCGACGGCCAGGTCGGCCAGGCGGGAACCGGCGGTGCCAAATTCGTAGCCGTACTCGTCGTAGTCCCGCTCGAACCAGCCGGCCCCGAGGCCGAGCACCAGGCGTCCATCGGAGATGTGGTCGACGGTCCGGGCCATGTCGGCCAGCAACTGCGGATTGCGATACGAGTTGCAGGTCACGAGACAGCCGATGTCGACCCGGCTGGTGACCTCGGCCCAGGAAGCCAGCATCGTCCAGGCCTCATAGTGCTCACCGTCGGGTTCGCCGTACAGCGGATAGAAGTGATCCCAGTTGTAGATGGCGTCGGCCCCCATCTCTTCAGCGGCGATGGCGGCCTCCCGAATCTGGTTGTAGGAGGCGTGTTGGGGGTGGAGGTGGACCGCAATCTTCATGTCGGTCGAGCCTAGCCGTTGGCCAACGTGGCCAGAAGGTTGCGCTGCGACCAGCTCGGCGCTGAAGCGAGGTTGCTGCGGTAGTAGGTGTACGAACCGATCTGACTAAAAGCAAAAGCCTCGGCGAAGTCGCCCGCCCCGGTGGAGAAGTCCGAGGTGTAAGCCGTTGGCCACCACGGGGCCCAACCGATACCTCGAGCTGACTGCCAGACGGCTCGGTCGGTACCGGAGTTGTGGGTGACGTCGACGGCGTGGCCGATCTCGTGGGCCACCACGTGGGCCAGGAAGGTGTCGGACATGTCGCTTCGGACGTAGACGTCGATGCGCTGCTCCGCCGGAAAGGTCAAACCCAGGTAGCCGGTGCGGGCCGAGTGAAAGTGGATTGACCAGCCCCGCAACTTGTCCTCCCACTGGTAGGACAGCCGGTTGAGGGCCCGGACGCCTCGCGTCTGCTCATAGGTAACCGGAGTCGGGGTGTAAGCCCGGGGTTGAACCGGCGCCACAACGGTTGTGACCGGGGTCTTTGTTGTGGTCGTCACCGACTTGGTAGTCGACTCGGTGACGGTGGGTGCAGCCGGCGGTGGCGGAGGTGGTGGCGGAGGAGCCGTCGTGCCGGTGGCGGCGATGAACTCTTTCGAGTCGGAGAAGCCGACCATTACCTTGCCTCGGGACGCTCCGTTGTCCAGCACCCCGGTCCAGTAGGTGAGGCCGGTGGAGGCCGGTTGGCGGTCCAGCACGTTATTGAAGACCAGGGTGACAAACCGGTTGTTGTCGGCCCGCCCGTAGCGGTTCTGAAATTCCAGGCTCTCGGCGAACGTGTCGGCCACATCGACGATCCTGGTGCCGTTGCGTCTCATGCCCCGCCAGTAGGTGAGTCCTTCGGGCTTTGGTTCCCGACCGAAATAGGCCAGGTACAGCCGGGTGATTTGGCCGTCGTAGGCGTCGTCGAGGTTGCCCTCGGCGTAGGCCATGTCGTGTTGGGCTAGCGGAGTGTCCAATGCTCCAGAATCGCCGTTGCCGCCGGGGGAGATGCAGGCGGTGACGATCAGGGCGGCGATGGCGGTTAGCCACAGAACGACGAGTTTCCGGGCCGCTGACCGAAGCGGGTGGGTGGCCGACCGGGTGGTTGGCGGGTGGGTGGTCGGGGTGACTGACGCGGTGGTGAGTGGATGGTGGTCCATGTACAGGCGAAGGTACGTAGTCGACACCTGCCGGTGGAGGGCGAAACAACCCGGGGGAGAGCAAGCGCTCAGCGTCGACGGTCGATCGGATCAGGTGTGGTTGAGCACCTCCACCCGCTTCGGGAGCCTTGAAGATGGCCGTTGGCACTACGATGGCGGCCCATGGTCGCCCTCGACATTCGCAAAGTTGATCTCCGCCTGGAGCGGGTTCACCACGCCGGTGGCCCACCGCTGGATGAACCCCGGCGCCGGGGCGCCATTGCCACGGTGGTGGCCAATCCGTTTGCCGGTACCTACCAGGTCGACCTGGAGCCGTTCACCGAACTGCTCGGTCCCCTGGCCATGTCCATGGCCGAGGAGCTACGCGACGCCGTGGCCGTCGACGGTGCTCGGATCGAGGGCTACGGGAAGGGCGCCATCGTCGGCGTCAGCGGCGAGCTTGAAATTGGTGCCGCCTGGCATGTGCCGGCCGGGGCCGGTCTTCGGGCCGCCCTGGGTCACCCCAAGGCGATGGTTCCGGCCAGCAAGAAGGTCGGCCCCATGGGCTGCCAGGTCGACATTCCCATGAACTATTTGCACGCCGGTTACCTTCGCAGTCACTACGACGTCATGGCGGTGGTTGTCCCCGACGCTCCGGCTCCCGACGAGGTGGTGTACGCCCTGGTCATGACGACCGGCGAGCGGCCGCATGCCAGGATCGGCGGCTTCACCATTGACGAGGTGGTGGGAGACGACGGCCTCAGATAGGCAGTGGCCTACCGTTCAGAGCGTTGGCCGCACTCCGATGAACCAGGCATGACCGTCGGCTTCCCCCGCTTCGAGGACGTCCAGGTCGGCGAAGGCTCTCGTCAGCTCGCCTGGTGCCGCTCTGAATCGGCCCGATCCGTGACCGACTTCGCTGAGGCAGGCCACGGCCAGCATCCCGCCCGGCTTCAGTCGCTGTAGCACTGCGTTGTCAATGTCGGCTTCACGGAACAGATGGCAAAGGACAAGGTCAACCGGGTCGCCCGGTGGGAGTCCACTGTCGAGATTGTGGACGTCGAATCGGCAGCGGTCGGAGACGCCGGCCTGCTCGGCGTGTTGCCGGGCAAGGTCGATGGCCACCGGTGAGATGTCGATACCCCATACGTCCATTCCACGCTTGGCCAACCAGACGGCTGTCCGGCCCCGCCCGCATGCCACGTCCACGGCCGTGCCCGTTCGGGGGAATAGATGTTCGAAGTCGGCCAGTACCGCGGGAGGTGGATAGTCTCCTGATGGTGCCGGGCCAAGCTCGGCGTAGCGCTGGTCCCAATGCTGTTGATCCCGGTCACTCATCCCAGTCACTCATCTGGTTCACTCACGGCAGCCAGACCGCTCGCAGTTCGGGCTTGACCACCTTACCCACCGGGTTGCGGGGCAGGGCGTCGATCAACTCAAGCCGTTCGGGCAGTTTGTAGCTGGCCACCTCGGCTTCCCGCATGGTGGCGACCACGGCGTCCAGGTCGGGCGGCTCAGCGTCGGGCTCGGCGACGACGAAGACGCCTACCCGCTCACCCAGATCCGGGTCGGGGTAGCCGACTACCGCGCACTCGCCCACACCCGGATGGGTTGAGACGAGCGCTTCGACTTCGGCCGCCGAGATGTTCATGCCGCCTCGGATGATGATGTCTTTGGCCCGGTCGACGAAACGCAGCAGCCGTGGACTGCCGCTGCCCGGTGCGGTGGCGACGGCCGGGGTGGCCCACTCGAAGATGTCGCCGGACCGGAACCAGCCGTCGAGGAACTCCGATCCGTCGGACCCCAGGTAGCCGTTGAACACGGTCGGCCCGCCGAACAGCAGCTCACCGGGCTGGCCAACCTCGGTGATCTCGGCCCCGGACTGAAGGTCGACGATGCGGACCGCTACTCCCGGACGGTCCGGTTCTGGAAACAGTCGGGCCCGCTGGGTCGGATCGGGCACGGTGGCCCGGGTTGACAGCAACGACACCCCCTCGTTGGAGCCGAAGGCGTTGCAGATCTCGATGCCTCGGGCCTCCCACCCTTCGATCATCCACGGGTCGAGGGGCGCTGAACCCGAGGTGATGACCCGCAACGATGACAGGTCGACGTCGGCCAGCATGTCGGTGTTGCGGATCAACATGTTGAGCAGCGGGGGAGGGGCCACCGTGTAGGTGATCCGCTCGGACTGGATCTGACCGAGGAAGGTCGGCAGGTCCAGCGGTTGGTGCAGCACCAGGGTTGACCGGCTCATAAGCCACGGCACCAGCATCCCGCCGATGCCGGCCATGTTGACCAGGGGGAACGGGCACAGGATGTTGTCGGCCTCGGTCAAACCCAGGGCGTCAACCTGGAACCTGGCCGTCTCGCCCCACATGGCATGAGTTCGGGGAACGCCTTTGGGTGTCCCCGTTGTGCCTGAGGTCCAACAGATGGTGGCGTCACTGTCAGGGGACAGGTCGGGACTCGGTAGGTCGGAGTCAGTCGGCCGCTCGCCGGCGAGTTGATCGAGCGACGCCAGGTTGACCGAGAACTCGGCTGCCGCCGACGCCATGACATTCATCTGATCCGGGCGGTCGGGTCGATCATCGCTGACCGCCGTCGTGACCCCGGCGGTGGCAAAGCCGTGTCGTAGTTCGTGGGCCCGATGTTGGATGGGGAACGGGACCGCCACCGCTCCCAGCCGGCTGCAGGCCAGGATCAGGATCGGCAGCTCGACAACGTTGGGTAGCTGAACAGCCACCCGACTGCCCGACTTCACCCCCAGGCGGTGCAGCGATGCCGCCGCAGTGGTCACGGCCTGGTCCACGTCGCCCCAGGTGTAGCGCTGCGGTGAACCTCTGGCGAACGACTCACGGTTAGGGGCGTCGACCAGAGAGACCTCGTTGGCTCGGCCGGCCACGGCGGCGTCAAACAGTCGGGTAAGTGTGGTGTCCATCAGGACCTTCCAGCTGGGTCGTGGCGTCGAAGTTCGCGTCGGGCGACCGCCATCAGGTGCACCTCGTCGGGGCCGTCGGCTATTCGCAGCGATCGCACCGTTGCGTACCACCGGGCCAGCGGTGTGTCATCGGAGACGCCGGCGGCGCCGAACACCTGAATAGCTCTATCGAGCACCGTTGTCGCCGTTCGCAGGACCTGCACTTTGATCTTCGACATCTCCGGTGCCGAGGCTTTGTCGCCCTGTTGGTCCATCAGCCAGGCCGTGCGCAGCACCATGAGGCGGGCGGCGTCGATGTCGATGCGGGCCTCGGCGATCCAGTCCATAACGTTGGCTCTGGTCGACACGAGAGCCCCGAACGTCTCCCGGGTCTGGGACCGTTCGCACATGAGCCGCAGCGCCTGTTCGGCAATGCCGATGAGGCGCATGCAGTGTTGTACCCGTGCCGGACCGAGGCGGGCTTGGCCGATGGCGAACCCGCCGCCAACCTGGCCGAGCACTGCATCTTCGCCGACCTGCACCCGGTCGAACGACAGCTCCACGTGCCCGTCGGCATCGACGTAGCCGAACTTGGGCAGGTTGCGGACAACGGTGACGCCGGGGGTGTCGACCGGGACGATGAACTGGGTGTGGCGGCCGTGGCGTGGCCCGTCGGGGGCGGTGTTGGCCACGGTCATCATGTAGCGGCACCGGGGATGCAGCACCCCGCTGACGTACCACTTGCGGCCATCGAGAATCCACGAGTCCCCGTGGCGTTCAGCCGTCATGGCCAGGTTTGATGCGTCGCTTGAGGCCACCGCCGGTTCGGTCATGGCGAAGGCCGATTTGATCTGCCCGGCCAGCTGCGGTTCCACCCACCGCTGGCGTTGTTCCGGCGAGCCGTAGGCCAACATGGCATCGGCGTTGATGTTGGACGGGGCGTCGCAGTTGGTGGCCTCCTGGGCCAACCGGTGTGGCCCGAGGGCTTCGGCCAGCGGCGCGTAGTCGACGAAGCTCAAGCCTGGGCCGTAGTCGGTGTTGCGGACACACAGGTTCCACAGCCCTCGACTCCTGGCCTCTTCGGCCAGGCGCTGCAGCGTCGGCGACTCCTGGTCGGGGTTGGCGGCCCGCTCCTCGGCCCAGGTGGCCTCCGCCGGCACAACCTGGTCAACGATGAACGACGCAAGTTCCTCGCCGAGTTCGAGCGATCGTGTGCTGCGAGCAAAGTCCACAACAGCTAGTCTTGCCGATCCAGCCGCCATTGGCTCGCTGGTGAGCGTTGAGTTCGACCTAGCGGACTGTTGCCAGGCAGTCGCTGAGCGCAGTCTGAGATCTTTCGTCGAGCGCCAACAGCAATGACGCAGAAGGACGATAGGTGGCTTGAAGCGCTGAGGGGTCGACGGCCACAGACCGAAGACGTGTCACTGGACGTCGTGTTTGATGATGGTGGCGAAGGTGTCGGCGTCGCCGGTGATGGAGACGGCGTCGGCAGGGAGTCGATTCCACAGCCAGGCGTCGAGGTCGCCCGCCTTGGCGTTGACAGAGAAGGCGGGTGGCTCGGCTCTGTCGTCGTCGTTGGTGTCGAGTAGTTCGACACAGGGCTCATCGACGTAGGTGGTGCCGCTCGTCGGGCTGGTGCCGTTGAAGGTCGTGACCCGAACCAGCCAGCCGGCGTCGGTGTCGGTGGCCGTCAACCGTCCGTTCGAACCGCCCGGCGCCACATCGGCCCATCCGGGCGGACCACCCAAGATCACCTGAAAGACTTCGCTGATGCCGTCGGTCGCCAACTCGGCGTTGAGCGGGGTGGGCGCACCGACGGTGAGTTCGGCGTCGAGCCGGTGGATGAGGGCCTCATGGGCCTGCCGCCGATTGATGAACCCAACGGTCTGATCAGGCTCGTGCCACGTCCAGGCTGCGGTTTCGGGCGGCGTTGATCGCAGGGCGTCGATCAGGGTGGTGGTGGCGTCGGCAAAGAACTCGACCAGACCCGCATGGGCGTCAGGCCGGGTGGGGCGCTCATAGGACTCGGGGCCCGCAAGTCGCTGGCCGACGATGGCGCCCCAAAAATGTTGGACCTCACCCAGATGCCAGAGCAGGTCGGCGGCCGTCCACTTGTCGCAGGTTGGAACCGGCCGGTCGGGATCGGTGTCGGCGAGCACCCGAAGAAATCGGCTCGACTCGGCTTCGGTGTGGTGGAGAAAATCAAGCGACATAACCCGACGCTAGCAGGCGGAGTCTGGTCGCTTCTGCTCGTCAGTTCTTGAATGCATTGTAGGTAGACGGGTCGGGGGCCTGCTCGGCGGTCAGGTTTCGCTCCCAATCCGACATCGCCCTTGAGTTGAACGGGTTCGACCCTCTGGACGAATTCTCCGGCTACTTCGAGATGCCGAGCGACTTCAGGAAGTCGGGGCGTCTCAAGTCGAAGAGATCCACCACGTCTTGTGCTTCGACGAGGTGGCCTTCGAACTCGTCAGGTGCTACCCGGCGGGCGAACTCCGCTTCGCGATGACGACGTATACCTCGCCGGGCCGTGCCAGTTCACTGGTGATGTGGTCCCGAAGTGTCATCGGTTTGTCCTCAGCGTCCTGATGCGAGGGCGTAGAATGCACGCCCCTCGGATTCCGCCTTTGACCTCAAGGCGTTCAGAGTCGACGTCTTTGCTGTCTCCAACAAGCCTGCAACGGCCCGCGAAGCGATATGACCAGGACCTGTCAGGTCAGCGGACTTGACATAGGTCTGTACCGGTGCGCCCATCTGGGTCAAGTAGTCGCCGGCCTCAATGACCTGACGTGCCGTCCAGACAACCTCTTGAGGCTCGGGCGAATGTGCGACACGAGTCGCATAGACCGCTGCTGCCGCAGCGTTCTGTGCCAAAGGTAAGAGACTGCGCCAGTGGCCGTTGTCGCTGGGGACCATGGCCTTGGCTTGGGAAGCAAGGCGTTGCAACTCAGCGTGGCCGACTTCACCGCCGGCCGCTGCGAGCCAAGCACCACCGAGCGCCGACCTGATTGCGGTGCCGTCTCCCCGGCCCGTTTCAGCCTGGTACTTCCCATAGCAGGGGTACAACCACTCCGCACAGGCGGCAGCGAACGCCACACGCTTCGCCGGGAGTAGTCTCTCGACTTCGGAGTGGAGATCAGCTTCTTCGTACATGTCGTCTCCCGAGCTTCAGTTGTTCGGGACCTCGCCTTGGGCGACGAGGCAAAATTGTGTGACTACTCCGACGAGTGCCCGCACGTCGGAGGCTGTTCCGTTGAAGTTGCTGAAGATGTCCGGGTCAGGGTGTGCGCCCAATCCGGCGTCAGTTCGGGTGATGGTGAACAGCGCGGAGAAGGTGATTCCTGGAGACTCTTCCATGACTACGCGGCACTTGTCTGCGTCCACCCACTCGATCGATCGCAGTCGCGGCTTCCGCACTGATACCTTCCGGTTGACGCTCAAGGTTCAGTCGCCCCAAACCACGTCAAGGCGTTCTCGTCCCCGTTCGTCTGTATATGGTCGAATTGCTTCGACCTGGCGACTCGGATCTTCGTGCCCCAATTGGCGAGCCAGGTCACCGTTGACGACCATCGAGACGACTGCGGGAATCTGGGTGATATGTTCTGCCTTCTCCTCGCCGGTCAGGAGAATGGACGGTGAGTACGTTATGTGCGTCAGACTGTCCAACTCGCCCAGTCTGTTCCGAGCGGCCACCAGGAACAGGTCGTAGGGGTTTTGTGTTGCGGGTAGGAACTCGTCGGTGATGAACTGCTCGAATGACGAAGCAAGCCTCTCGGAAGTCATGGTGACCGATTCAAGAAAGTAGACCGGGGGTTCGCTGTACTCTCCCATTTCGTCGTGCCGGTATGCGTACTGATCTCCCCAACCGGTCTCGCCAAAGCAGAAGAACTCGCTGAGATCGTCGTGCCATGCAAACTTCCGGACGTCAGGCTCGTTCCAGGTGAGGGCGTCAATCGGACTCTCTGGGCCAACACCAAATATGCGGTAGTAGCCGCCGTAGCCTTGAAGTCCGTTGCTCGCAGCTAGCAATTTTCGGTGTGCCTCGGGCAAATCGACAAGGCTGCTGCGCAACGTTCGTTCAAGAATCTCGGCTGGGCAAGGTCCGGCAAACTCAAGCAAACCAGCTATCTCGACTAGTTCCAGCATGTCAGCGCCTGTCGGGTTCTGGTAGACCTTGGGTTGAGCCCCACGTAGTCGACTTCCAGGTTCCATCCGTATTGGCAGCTCCCCGTCGACATGGACTCGAGCGACATGATTTGTCTCGAGAACATCGACGAAGACACCCTCATAGCGTTTGATTGATTCCACCTTCAGCTCTATGATCATCGTCCCAGGGGATGGACACTCAATCTCGTAGATCAGATCGCCCAACGCAACTGATCCGACGAGGCAGCGAGCCACGAACGAAGCGTCGCATTCACTTATTGCTTTGAGCAGCAAGACGAAGTCTCTCAACCTGGCGTGAGGTCGACAACCCTTGGTGGGGTGTCAGCAAGGATCAATCGAGTAAGTGCGTCTTCGAAGCTGTCACCCATCCAAAGAACCTCGACGGTTGTTTCGGCAAAGACAGTTCGATCGGCCGCCACAAGCAGTATGTACTCGCCTGACCACTCCCCGATGGGAGTGAGGTGCTGGCCAAGGGTGGTCTCCCGGCAGTGGATTCGGGAGGACTCGCCCGTTGCCGCCCACAGGGGATCGATTGTGAACTGTCCCGAACCAAAGCTTGCGTCCTCACGTGCCGGGGGTGTGATCGTGAGTCCTCCGAGAGTTGAAAACCAAGTCAAGGCTGGTTCGACCACGTGAAAGGAATCGGCTTCCAACCTGGTGATCCAGTCATCGAAGGAAAAGACTCGGCGCTCGTGCCAGCCAGCGTTTTCCAGCGTGGCCCGCACAACTGGATGCGTTGGAACATCAGACGTTTTAGCCATTGAAGATCATAAGAAAACCCAGCTAGGCGTCCCACCAAAACAGAGGCGTAACTCCATCATTGGCGTGAACGTTGCCGTAATGCCATTTTCGGGGTCGGCCTATTCCTGATCAAAGTCCCAACCTTGGCCTCTAAGTTTGACTCGAACTAGATACATCAAGTCCGGAGGTGGTGATGGGCCGTTGACCACATGGATTGCTTCGTTTAGAACGACGACTCTTTCTTCGTCGAGATACTCGGCCAAAAGGCTTGCGAACGCCCGCTCGGAGAGATCGAAGAACAGCACATGTATTAGGGCGCGACGTTCATCGCCAGTGGGCGGTGCCGGGAAGGCCAAGCGCAGCATCCGGAGATACGGCATCAGGTGGTCACCCAGAATCACTTACAGGCCTCTGAAGGATGCCGGCGGATGAACAATTGCATCGAATACTACACCCTGTGAAGCGGCAGCACGAAGTGCACGAGCGTCTGACGTGAAGATTGTAACTCCCAACTGGTCTGCGCTACCGAAGATTGTGATGTCTGTCGGCTCAAGTCTTCGGGTCGGTCGGAGCTTTGCAGCACGAGCGCTCACATTGTCCTGCAGGACTGTTACTCGTTGCATCAACGCGTTGGCTGTCGCTTTCTCCGTCGGCCCTGCGAGACGACTAACAGCATCGTCAAACTCTCGAAAGGCAGTCTGGCACATCACGAGACTGCACCCTTCGAGTTGATTCTCCAGACGACGGCCTATCGGCCCATCGGTGCTCAGCGCACGCGCGCTGCTTGAGTCGAGAGCGACCTGCTGAGGCCCGATTGGCCCGTTGCCTGGACTTGTCTGCACTCTTCCGCTTTGCGTCACCTTGGTCGATACTGTGGGAGTCGACTGAGTCCCGGCAGCGTTCGCTGAGGACTTTGCGGCGGGGGTTGATGCGGGGGCGACCTTGTCGGTGGCGTTTGTTGCTGATTTGGGTGGTGCGGCTACGACGCCGTCGGTTCGGCGTGCGGTGGTTGCGGTGTCGGCTGTTCTGGTTGCCGTGACGGTGGATTCTGTTGCCCGTGCGGTGGATCGGGTTGTTGACGCCGCCGTGCTGGCTGTGTCTTTTGCGTTTGTGACCTTTCTGGTGATGTTCGACCCTGCCTCGACGACTTCGTCGGAGTAGCGGACGAGGTCGGTGGCGGCGTTGGCGCCTTTGTAGGCGAGGCGTGCGCCGGTGACGGCTTGGCCGCCTACTGGTACGAGGGCGGCTAGTGAGATGGCGGCGTTGGCGTAGTCGCCTTCGGCCAAATACAGCACGGCGTTGGCGGCGTCGGCGACTTCGCCGATGACGGGGACCATGCCGGCTGCGTCGAGGATCTCATGACGATGCTCCCAGGCGAAACTGGCGGTGGCTTGCACTCCGTCAGCCACTTTGCCTGCCACTGACTTCACCGTGTCGACGGGGTTGGGGATGTCGACGTCTATGCCGCAACAACCCCAGTAACCCAAGAAGTCGGAGAACGTTGTCGGGTTGGCGAAGGCGTAGAGGTAGTTGTGTTGGGTGGCGGGGACCGTGAGGTCGCCGTCTATGCGGTCTTGTTGAAAGAACCGGCCGGTGGCCGGGTCATAGGAGCGTGCGTAGAAGTGGACGCGGTCGCCGGACGGGTCTTGCACTTCGCCGACGAACCCGAACACGGAGCGGTGTGGTGGTTGACCGATGCGGACACCAAAGTCACTGAACGAGGCCAACTGGGCGGTGCCGGCGTTCTTGTCGGCGACACCGTAGATCGTGCCCAACAGATCATGCAGGAGGACTTCGGTTTTGTTCGGCTCGACCGATTGCGACAACAGCGCCTGGTCGTGATCCCGCACATAGGACTCATTGGTCGAACCCGACTGGGCGATCAGCCACAGGTCGTCGTAGATCTGCTCGGAGGAGTCTTTACCGGTGGTCCAGGTCAACGCCCGTCCCATGCCGTCGCGTTCCCACTGGCTGGTGCCGTCGGCGATCAGGTCGTCGGCCAAGTTGTAGGAGAACGACTCAGACGTGGCCTTGCCGACCGGCTTGCCCTTCTTGTTCTGCCGTTGTTCGCTCTGGCGGGTCAGGTTGCCGTTGTCGTCGAAGTGCCGCTCGATCACCGATGAACGGTTCTTAAACTGCTGGCGTTCGGTCAGCAGCTGGTCGGCGGCATCGAAGTGGTACGACACTTCGAACGCGTCGTTGGGTGAGTTGGTGGTGGGGTCGTCGTCGGTCCACAAACCGACGCGATTACCGGCCGGGTCGTAGGTGTAGCGCGACGTGCCACCTCGTGCCCCCTGGGCGTTGGTGTGCGACTCGATGAGGCGGTCAACACCGTCGTAGGTGTAACGGGCCGATTCGCCCTTGTTCTTCTTGAACGCAATGTCCCGCGTGTGGACCAGATCATCGGGGGTGTAGGTGTAGTCGAAGCGGGCACCGCTGTTGTTCTTCGGTGACCGGTGATCGATCGAGGTGACCTTGCCCTCGGGGTCATAGGCGAACGCCGAGACCAAACCGTTGGGATGTGACACCTCGGTCGGGCGGCCCATCAGATCACGATCAAACGAAATCGTTCCCGAAGCGTCGGTGACGGTGCTCGGACGGCTGGCCTTGTCGTAGGTCCGTTCGCTGACAAACCCGCCGGGGTAGGTCAACTCGGTGACGTTGCCGGCCAGGTCGTAGACGTGGCCCACCACGTTGCCGTTGGCGTCATCAACGGTCAGTTCGTTGCCACGCCAGTCCCTGGTCCAGGTGGTAGTCCCAATGGAGTCGACCATCGAGGCTTGGAAGTTGTCGGCGTCGTAGGCGTAGGTGACAGAGGTGTCATCGGCGTAGAAGGTGCCCTGAAGCTGCCCGTCGGGGAAGTACTGGTACCGGGTCAGATTGTTGTTGCCGTCAGTGGTGGACGACAGGTTGCCAACCTCGTCGTACGTGTTGGTCTCCACCCGCCCAATCGGGTCGATGGTTTCCAACAAGCGGCCCATAGCGTCGTAGTCGTGCTCGGTTCGCTCACCGTTGGGATTGACTACCGCTTCAAGGTCACCCGATGGTGACAGCTCGTAGCGGGTGGTGACATTGACATCAGCCGCCGTGTCAGCCCCTGGGGCACCGCCACCGCCGGCCTGTACGTTCTCGATGACCTCAACCAATTCGTTGCGGCCGTTGTACACCAGGCGATCCTCGCGTCCGTCAGGCAGGATGCGTCCGGTCACGTTGCCGTTGCCGTCATAGAGCGTCCGCTCAACATCACCAAGCGGTGACGTGCGAGCCACCACCCGGTTCATCTCGTCGTAGTCGAGGCGCCACTCGTGACCCTCGGCGTCGACGTGGCGCACGGGATTGCCGGCCAGGTCGTAGAACGTCTCGGACTCGGCACCCAACTGATCCACGCTGCGGACCGGTCGGTTGCGATTGTCGTAGAAGGCGGTGACCGTCCCACCGATGGGATCGGTGGTGGATTTGATGTTGCCCGCAGCGTCGTAGGCAGTGCTGGACACCCCATCGTCGGGGTTGATGATTCTGACCGGTCGGTTCAGTTCGTCGTAGTCGGTCTTGGTGACGTTGCCCCGCCGGTCGATCTGCTGGATCGGGTTGCCGAAGTTGTCGTAGTCAAAGCTGAGTCGGTTGCCTTCCTCATCGACAATGGCTTTGGTTCGACCCAGAGCGTCATACTCGGTGCGAACCTCTGTGCCGTCGGGTGCCTGCTCGGCGGTCAGGTTGCCGGCGTCGTCAAAAACGGACTTCCACACGTTGTTGAGCGGATCGGTGCGCTCCACCACCCGCCCGATGGCGTCATAGGCCAAGCCGATGGTGTTGTCCTCCGGGTCGATCAGCTTGGTCGGGTTGCCGACCTCGTCGTAGGTGGTGGTCCATTGCTCGCCGGTTTCATCGGTGAACACTTCGGGTCGCAACAACTGGTCGTAGCCGGTCTTCGAGACGTTGCCCCGCCGATCCCGCGTTTCGATGATGTTGTACTCGCCGTCGAGGGTGAACTGCTCGAACGTTCCGTCCGGGTAGTCGACCCGGGTCAGGTTGAGGTTGGAGTCGTAGGTGTACTCGGTGACCCGACCGAGCGGGTCGGTTTCCGAGGTCATGACGTTGTTGGCGTCGTAGGTGTAGACCCACTCGGCGTCCATGGCGTCGATGACCTTGGTCTGGTTCTCAGCCCGGTCGTACTCGTAACGAACCGTGTTGCCGTTGGCGTCGGTCAGCGTCTCGACCTTGTTGAACAGCGTGTAGGTTGCGGTGGCCTGCTCACCCCGAGCGTCGATGGTTTTGGTGACGTTGCCCCGCTCGTCGAACTCGTAGGTGGTGGTGTTGCCGTTGGCGTCAGTATGAGTCAGCTGATCGCCATGTTCGTCGAACGTCGACTCCTCAAACGTGCCGTCGTCGTAGGTGGTCTTGGTGATCCGCCCCTGGTCGTTGACGTCGAAGGTGGTGGTGCGTACCCCGCCCAGCCCGTCGGGCTGTTCGGTCTTGATGAGGTCGCCGAACTGGTTGTAGGTGTACTCGGTCTCGTTGCCCAACGGATCGGTCCGTTTGGTCGGACGGCCTTCGTCATCGAAATCGGTCTTCCACATCTCACCCCGGGCATCCGTCTGCTCCGTGGGGTTGAAGTCATCGTCAAACTCGGTCGTGGCCGAACCACCCAAGGCGTCAATGGTTTCGGTCACCTGACCCTGGTCGTTGTAGACATACGTGGTCTCGTTACCCAGGGCGTCGGTATAGACGGTGCGGTTGTCCTGATAGTCGACGGTCCGCTCATCACCCTCACCGTTGACCTGCCTGGTTACCCGGCCATCGTCGTCGTAGGTGTTGGAAACGAAGTTCATGTCTTCGCCGTCGGTGATGCGCTCCAGCCAACCCTCGTCGCTGTAGGCGAACTGCCGGGTGAAGCCCCGGGCGTCGGTGATGGCGGTCAACCGGCCCTCCGCGTAATCCAGCTCCCATACCCGACCGTCGGGATGCTCCACGTCGGTCACGTGGCCGTCACCATTGGAGGTCAACGTGACTCGCTGGCCAGCTTCATCGGTGACCGACTCGAGCGGATAGAAAGCACCGAGGCCGGTTCCGACTCGGCCGCCCCAGTCAAACGACATCGTGTTGCCCTGCCGGTCGGTGGCCGATGACATGACACCAAAGTCGAGCTCCCGCAGTTCAAAACGGACCTTGAAGAAGGTGTTGAGGGTCAGCTCCAACTCATCGTCGTCAATGCGGGCCAGCTCGGCGTTGACCTTTGGCGGCTCATCCCAGCCGGTGCCGTTCCACGGGAAATAGTAGGTGGCGCCATCACCGAGACGGACAAAGGCTGAGTTGCCGGTGTCGAGCTGAATCGACGAGTTGTAGGCAAACGACCAACCGGTGCCAAAAATGCCGGGGCGGTCGTCCTGACTGTTGTGGGTCAGGGTGAAGTCGATGACCTGGTCGCCCACCCCGGGGAGGGCGAACAGATACTCGTCGATGATGAAGTTGCCGGTGGTAAACGAGATGGGGTCGGCACCATAGGCCTGATAGTTCTGGTAGCCCAGATCCCGCAGCTCGGCGATCTCTTCTTCGGTGGGAGGTTCTGGGCGGCCGTCATCGCCCCCGCAGTCGAAGCCCTGAGACTCAAGTTGGCCGACCATGGCGGCCACGACGGCGTCGACGACCAGGTTGAACTGGTCACGGATGACCGGGTAATCGAAGTTTTGGTCCAGGAACAGCGCCTCGACATGAGCGTGGGGGCCGGACGCAGCGTCCAGCTCGGCGTAGGGGAGGAGCCCCTCGGGGTCCTGCACATCCCGGGTGGAGGGGCGGCCGGTGAACTCGGGAATGGTCTCAAGGAAACGCTGAGCGAATGCCTTGTCCTCGGCCTCGGTGGCCCAGGTGAGGACACCACCGTTGTCGGCGTCTCCGAACGGCTCACCGCTGTCGGCATTGAAAGCCAGGGTCACGGTGAGGTCAGGGTTGGCGTTCTGGGCCACCGCCCCGCGAACCGCCTTGTCCACGAACGGCTCGTCACCGCGGGTGATCACCACGTTGGCAGCGCAGGCGTTGACCAACTCGGTCTCCACCGCGGCGGCCAACTGCAGGTTGCGGGCCAACTCGGACTCGCGACCTTCAGGCCAGTTGGCGAAACCCAGATCGTCGTCGGGATCCAACACCACGGTTGGGCCGTCGCCAACCTGGGCCGCAACTCCACCGTCGGCTCCGGCGGCGTCGTCGGCCAGCGCCAGCACGGCGAACTCACTCAAATGATCACTGTCGGCGGTCACCATGCCGGTCGCCGGATTGTAGGCCGACGGCAGTTTCTCCCACTGTTCGTCGGCGTTGGCCCGGCTGTAGACGGCAATGGTGTGAGCGGCCACGCCGGCCGCCAGTTCGGGGTCAACCGGCAGCGTGATGGAAACGCCGGCGGTGAAGTTCGAAACCCGGGCCGGCAACACCTCTGTCGCCGCCTCGATGTCAACGTCGTGGGGGAAGTCGGCGACGGCTCGGCCGTTTGCGTCCAAGGCATCAACCACCAGCACTTCGGTGCCCACCGCTGACAGCTCTGTGCCCGAAGTGTCAGTAGCAGCGGCGTCGTCCAGCGCTCGCTGTTCGACGTGGACGTCGAGGTCGGTGGCCTGGGAAGCCTGGGCGGCGAAGTCAACGCTGATCCCGTCATCCAGACTGATCGAGGTCGCCTTCCCGGCCGGCAGCACCCCGTCGGGGTCGGTCTGTGCCCCCGACACCGCCGGCGTGAGCGCCGCCAACATGGCAGCACAAAACACAACAATCAGATTCCGCCGAATCGACATATCAACCAACCCTCCTGGTGGCCCCTTGGCTCCAAAGGGAGGAAACGCAAATCCGCACGTGACCCGCCCTGGTCGCCGACTCCCCGGTGGCAGGGGAGTTACGTAAGAACCTAATCTCGAACCGAGACGCCGTCAACGGGATCCGGTTGAATCACTGCAATATCGCCCTGCTGAAGGGAACGCCCTATTATCGGCGGTACACGGAATCGCGGTACACAGAATCGCGGTAAACGGCATCGCGGTACACGGAATCGCGGTACACAGCATCGTGGTACGTCTCACCGAGAGTTGACCGATGGCCTTCACCGTTCGCAACACCTATGACGCCGCCCTACCCCCCGACGACGATCACCCGTACCGCACCGGGGTATGGCAGCCCCAACACAAGACCTTCGAGGCGTGGGACATGCGGGTCGAAGGGCAAATCCCCGATGATCTGAGCGGTGTGTACATCCGCAACACCGAAACCGCCGTGTTCGAACCGATCAAGCGTTACCACCCGTTCGACGGTGACGCGCTGCTGCACGCCATCTCGTTCGGCAACGGCGAGGCCCGGTACGCGTCGGAATTCGTGCACACCGACGGGTTCCTGGCCGAACAGGAGGCCAAGCGTTCACTGTGGGCCGGCATCACCGAGCACCCGTCCAACGCCGTAGCCGACCACGGTTGGGGTGCTCGCACCATGATGAAGGACAACGCCTCCACCGATGTGGTGGTGCATCGGGGCCGGGTGCTGGCCAGCTTCTATCAGTGCGGTGAGCTGTATGCGTTGGATCCGGTCACCCTGGAGAACCTGGGCCGCGAAGACATGGGTGGTCGCTTCCCGGCTGAGGGTGTGTCGGCTCACCCCAAGATCGACGAGCACACCGGCGAGATGTTGTTCTTCAACTACTCGGCCGAGGCGCCCTACATGCACTACGGCGTGCTGGACCCCAGCGGCCAGCTGACCACCTACATCGACGTTCCGCTGCCCGGCCCCCGGTTGCCGCACGACATGGCGTTCACCCCCAACTGGTCGATCCTCAACGACCTACCTTTGTACTGGGAGCCGAAGGCCTTGGCCGACGGGTACTACTCCAACACCTTCAACCGTGATCTGCCCAGCCGGTTCGCGTTGGTGCCGCGCCACGGCACCACCGACGACATTCGGTGGTTCGAAGCGTCACCGACGTTTGTTCTGCATTGGACCAACGCTTTTGAGGACGGCGACGAAGTGGTGCTCGACGGCTTCTACCAGCACAACCCGACGGCCCGGGGCGCTGATCGCTTCGGTGGGCAGCACAAGGGTTTCGAAACTCTGGACATGAACGTGTTGCAGGCCCGCCATCATCGCTGGCGGTTCAACCTCGTTACGGGCGAAACCAGGGAAGAGTCCCTGAGCGACCGCTGCCTGGAGTTCCCCATGATCAACGGACGGCACTGGGGTCGCCCCTACAACTACGCCTATGTGGCCCGCTGCGCCCAGGGTCTGTTCGCCTTTGACGGCCTGGTCAAACAGAACATGTCAACCGGGGCCGAAGAGCTACTGGAATTCGACGACGGCGTGTTCGTATCGGAAACCGTGATGGCTCCCCGAGACGGTTCAACCGCCGAAGACGACGGCTACCTGGTGACCTTCACCTCGGACATCATCAACGACGAGTCGCACTGCTGGGTGATCGACGCCGCCAACGTGAGCGACGGTCCCATCGCCAAGATCCAACTACCGGAACGAATCTCGTCCGGCACCCACTCCACCTGGGTCCCCGCCGGCGATCTGTAGTTGCGACCCTGGCTTCGCGCATCGGACCATCTTCCGGGCGTCCGCGGCTGTTACGGCAAGGCTTCCGTTGAGCTTGGCCCGGCGTCCTGCCATGTTGAGGATTATAGGTGCGACCTTGAGGTCAGCTGCATCACCTAGCTATACATCAACGAGGTGGAGGCCTTCGACGTACCCAAAGTGCGTGTCGAGTGAGAGAAGGGATTGCCCGTGCTCGATGGCATGGGCGGCGATCCACATGTCGTTGCTGCCGATCGGTCTTCCGGTAGTGCGTAATTGGGCGTAGACCTCGGCGTAATGTTGTGTCGTGGCGTAGTCGATTTCGATCAGATCTACGTTTGGGGCATCAAGAAATCCGGCCAGGAGGCGCTCGTTCTCAGGCTGTTTGCGCCCGGCGGCAAATCCGGCTCTCAGTTCACCAACGACAACTACCGAAACCGACAGTGGGCGATCTCGGTTGATGTGTGACCGGAGGCGCTCGTCGCCTCGAACGAACGCCGAATACGCGCTGGTGTCGATCATCATGACCAGAGCGTAGGGTCCGGTTGTGACAGCGAATCTATGGCGTCGTCGAAGTCGCTGTCCAGCGTGTCAGCGCCAAAAAGCTGGTCAAAAATCGACTGATCGCTCCCGCCGTCTCCGGTGGTTTGAGTCCACTCGGCCAGTACGTCAACGATGGTTGCGTTTAACGATCGCCTGTTGCGGTGAGCACGCTTGCGTAGCGCCCGGTCAACGGCAGGCGGAACGCCTCGGACTGTGTACTGGGCGGCCATGCACGCAGTTTAGTGCTCCGTGTGCAGCACATGCAAGTCGCATGCAATGCCTGCAGATTGAGTTAACCGGCATGTTCGATAGCTAGGCGCTTCAAGAAAAACTGCACCATCGGGCCGATACCGAGCGTGAACCACACGGTACCGATGCCGACCGACCCGCCCAGGGCCAGTCCGGCCAGCAGCACAACAAACTCGATCCCGAAGCGGGCCTTCCACACGTCGATGCCACGTTTAGCCAAGCCGGTCATGATGCCGTCCCGAGGACCGGGGCCCAGCCCTGCGCCAATATAGAAGCCTGAGCCCAGCGCGATCAGAACGGGTCCGGCCACCATGGCCAGTACCCGGACCGGCATGGTTTCAATCTCGGGCAGCAGGTCAGACGTGAGATCAGCCGAAACCCCGATGACGATGGCGTTGAGAATCGTCCCAAGTCCGAGCTTCTCTCGCAGCGGGACGAAACCCAGGAGCACCACGAAACCGGTCAGGTTGATAACCCGACCAATGGACAAGCCCGTTAGCGATGAAACGCCCTGATGGAACACATCCCACGGACCGAGCCCCAGGCCGGCTTCCACCATGAGCGAGATACCGGCGCCGAAAATGTACAGGCCGAACAACAGCGCCGGTAAACGGCGCGCCGTTTCTCGCCAGCCGAGAACTATCACAGGACGCGACTGATCTTCAGGTGATCGGGTGAACGTCGTCGAACGTCCGGCTCGACGGTCTATTCATGGGCGATGGCATCGAGCACGTCCAGCTGGGCAGCTCGATAACCAGGAGCGAATGCCGCCACCACACCGATAGCGGCCCCGGCCACCAGCGAGATGACAATCTGCACCCAGGGGATCGCAACTGATGACAGGAAGTCGGCGGGAATGGACGTGACTACCGCCCAACCCAGGGCCACACCCATGATCACACCGAGCAGGGAACCGAACAGGCTGACGATGACCGCCTCCCACCGGATCGAGGTCCGCAACTGGCTTCGGGTGGTACCAACCGCTCGGAGCAGGCCGATTTCGCGGGTTCGTTCAAGAACAGAAAGCACCATGGTGTTGACGATGCCGAAGAAGGCCACCACCACACACATGATCAGCAATCCGAAGATGAGGGCTTGAAGCTGGTTGATCTGCCCAACCGCCTGTTCGCGGAATTCGGCATTGTCCTGAGTGGACAATTGAGGTTGACTTGCCACCACCGCCTCGACCTTGGCTCGGGCGGCGGCGAACTCGTCGCTTTCGGGGTCCAAACCGCCGGTGAGTGTCATGCCGATCCACAAGACCGAGTCGCTGTTCAAGTGATCGGCGGCGACTTGGCGGTCAAACAGCCAGGAAACCTCGTCAACGGCACCGGGCCGGTCAAACAGAGCCTTGACTTCGAACTCGGCCAGCTCACCGTCTTCAAACTCGAACGTCATGAAGTCGCCCAAGGCCAGGCCTCGTTCGTCGGCCTCCTCGTCGAATACGGCCACGCCGTCGGATCCGAGATTCAAGTCACCGTCAACTAGGCCCATATCGATGATCGATGTTCCGGTTTCGGAGTTCCACGCTCTAGCGCTGACGATGTCGTCATCGTCGATGGCGGCCCGGAGCGCACTGAACGCGCTGAGCGTGTCGACCTCGTCCAACTCGGCCAGCGGCTCGACGAGTACAGGCGAGAAGGGAATGCCCTGGTTCGCCTCGAACACCAGCAGGTCGGCGTTGATGACATCTTCCAGCAGATCGTCGAAGCTCTGAATCAACGAAGCGGTAAGAACTGCGACGCCGGTGATCAACGCCAAACCGATCATCAACGCCGTGGCGGTAGCCGATGTCCGTTGAGGGTTGCGGCTGGCGTTGTCACGAGCCAGCCGTCCGGTGATTCCCTTGAGTTGCTCCACCGGTTTGCCGATAATTGACGCCACCGCTCCGGCGAACAATGCGCTCAACATTGACACACCGATGAACGCCAACGCTCCACCCACGCCGAGAGCGATAAAGGTGTTTTGTGTTGAGTCAATCCGACCGGTAAGCCCGAACGCCAGGAAACCCAAGCCGGCCAAGAGGACAACCGTGCCGGCGATCACGCGAGAGGTGAGTGAACGATCCTTGACTCCGCCGTCTCGAACAGCTTCAAGTGGTGACACGCTGGCCGCCCGGAAGGCCGGAATGAGGGCCGAGCCGACGGTCACGAGCATGCCCACGGCGAAGACGACGATGATGGTGCGCGGTAGCAGTTCCAAGGGTCCGTCGGGAATGGCGCTGCCGACCTGGGAGAACACCCATTTGAGCAACCAGGCGATACCCAGGCCGCCGACAAGTCCGGCAATAGAAGCCAAAAGGCCGATAATCACCGACTCGATCAACACCATAAGGCGAATCTGATTGCCGCTGGCCCCGATGGATCGCAAGAGACCCAACATCTTGGTTCGTTGGCCTACCAGAATGACAAAGGTGTTGTAGATGATGAAGACGCTGACGAACAAGATGACGAACGCGAAGCCCAAGAGAATCCCGCCGATCACGTCGATGATCTGCCCGAACTCGGCTTGACCTTCCTCGATGAGAACGTCTTGGGCCACCACCTCGGTGCCGTCGGGAATGATGCCACTGACAGCGGCCATCATGTCCTCGGTGGACGTCCCGTCAGCGGCGGCCAACTCGACGGTGTTGAGCAGGCCTTCTTGTTGGGTGACCCGTTGAATGGTGTCGAGATCCATGGTGATGAAATACGGGCCGACGGGCCCACCTCCGGCCTCAAACGAAATGATGCCGGAAAGTTCGAACTGCTCGATTTCGCCGGTGGCGAGGGCCACGTCGATGGTGTCGCCGACCTCAAACCCGGCGGCGTTGGCCTGATTGACATCGACGGCGACCTGTTGACCGCTCGGAGCGGTACCTTCTTCCAGCTTGAACGCGCTCAACCCATCCACGCCGGTCCACGAGTTGGCGAACACCGGCGGACCGGTTGGTCGCATGACCTCGCCTTCCTCGTTGAGCGTGTAGACCCGTTCGAATACCGCCAGCGTTCCTTCGGCCCGGTCGACTTCCGGTAGCGCCTGCAGCTGATCTTGGATCGACTGGTCGAATGTCGGCTCGGCCGAACCGCTGAACGCGTCGGCGATTTCGGACGGCTCAGGGCGAACCTGAGCGTCGACCTTGGCCAGCGCTTCGACAAAAATGCCGTCGAACACCGAACGGAGACTGTCGGCCAGGACAAACGAACCCGACACGGCGGACACACCGAGAAAAACGGAAATGAGGGTGAGTATCAGTCGCCCCAGATTGGCTCTGATACCTCTAGTGACCAGCTTCAACATGATGGACTCCGGTTAGCTGGCGCCAAGGCTACGAATGGTGTCGTAGACCAAGTCGGGTGTTGGGTCGGTGAGTTCGTGCTCGATCTTCCCGTCGGCGAGAAACAGGACTCTGTCGGCGTATGAAGCCGAGCGGGGGTCGTGAGTGACCATCACGATGGATTGCTCCAACTCCCGCACCGCCGAAGACATGAAGTCCAGAATCTCCGCTGAGGTGACGGAGTCGAGATTCCCGGTCGGTTCGTCACCGAACACGATTTCCGGGCGGCTGGCCAGCGCTCGGGCAACAGCCACTCGTTGTTGCTGTCCTCCGGACAGTTCGTTGGGGCGGTGGGTGACACGATCAGCCAGACCCACCGTTGATATCACCTCGTCGACCCAGTCGTTGTCGACGTTGCCACCGCCCAAATCCATGGGCAGTGTGACATTCTCCCGGACGTTCAAGGTGGGAATGAGGTTGTACGCCTGGAAGATAAACCCGACTCGTTCCCGCCGCAGGATGGTGAGCTGCTTGTCGTTGAGGGTGGAGACGGCGGTGTCGCCGATGTAGGTTTCACCGCCGGTGAGGCGATCCAACCCGGCCATACAGTGCATGAGGGTCGACTTGCCGGAACCGGATGGACCCATTATCGCCGTGAACTTGCCGCGCTCGAAGCCGACGTCCACGCCTCGAAGGGCGTGAACGGCTGTGTCTCCCGAGCCGTACACTTTTACCGCCGCTTCCGCTCGGGCCGCGTACTGCCCTGTTGAGGCCAGCGGGGCCTCTCCCTCGGTTGCGAACACTCCAGTGGTCTCTGGTGCTGCCATACCCCTAATCTATGTGAATAACGTTGCTAGCCGCCGAAATATGCTTGAACTGTGACCGAAGTGGAGTCGTCCATGATTGAAATCTCAACTGCGTCAGCGCCTACCGAGGAAGGTGGCGAATCCCCCTATGCGGTGGTTGCCCGCTGGGATGACGGTGGCGTCAACACCGTGGGCCATGATGCGGTGGTTGCGCTCAACCAGGCGCTGGACCAAGCCGAAGAGGCGTCGTTGCCGCTGGTCATCATCGGTCGTGACGGGGTGCTGTCCGCCGGGTTTGACCTCAGCGTGTTCGCTGAAGGACCTGAAGCCATGTTCGGCCTAACGCTGTCCGGGGCCAACGTGCTGCAACGGATGGTCGATAGCCCGGTGCCCGTCATTGTCGGCTCGCCCGGTCACGCCGTGGCCATGGGAGCGATGATGTTGCTGGCCGCCGACGTACGCGTTGGTGTGGACACGATCGCCGGTAAGCCGGACAAGAAGATCAAGATTGGTCTCAATGAAGTCGCCATCGGGATGACCCTGCCGCACTTCGCCATGACTGTCGCCGCCGATCGAATCTCCAAGCGGCATTTCACTCGGGCGACGGCGTTCGCCCAGCTCTATACGTCGAGCGAAGCACTGGACGCCGGCTTTCTCGACGAGGTGGTGGCACCCGGGGATCTTGACGCGACAGTGCTGGGTATGGCTCAGATGGCCGCCGGATTGCCAATGGCCAACTTCTCGGGTACTAAGCGACGGCTCCGAGCTGATGTGTCGACAGCGTTGGCTCAGGCCATGATCGACGACAAAGCTGCCTTCGATCGATCGTTGGCCTGAACACCGGACGACAGGCCTGGATACCGTGGCAGGGAGATGATTCGCAGACTTCGAACGGCGTCGATCGTTGAGGCCACCACCTACTTGTTCTTGGTCGTGGCCACGGTGACTAAATACACGCAAGGCAACGATCGCGGTGTCGCCCTTTTGGGTCCGATCCACGGGATCCTCTTCTTGGTGTTCGCGGCGCTGGTGATGTCGAACTACGAGCGTCTGGGCTGGCCGTTGTGGCGGGCGGTGACCGCACTGTTCATCGGGTCGCTTCCCTTTGGTGGGTTCTGGGTTGAGCGGCGTTGGCTCGCCCCCCTCGACATCGACGCCAGCTTCGATCGCGCCTAGAACAGTCGACCCCGAAACGCCTTCCACCGGATTTTTTGAGTGCCGGTAAAGAAAACGACTGCTCTGTCACTTAACAGGTTGAAACGTCACGGCGGTCAAACGCCCCGATTTCAAACCCCTCTTTTCGTCGCGCTCGAAAACCCAGAAGACCGTGCTGGCCTCGGCCGCAGCATTGTCGCTGCCCCTTCTCGCCGGTAGCGCCGCCACCGCTCGAACCGCGACGGCAACCGCCGGCATGTGGGGCGAGGCGATTTTGACCCAAGAACAGATGGCGTACATCGACGCCTATCTGGGTTCGTAGCCCGCCGGCCGGGAGGCCTGCATTCAAGCCAGCCGTCTTCTGCGTCGATGCAGCCGGGAGTGACCGATGCCGGTCCTCCCGGCTGATGTGCAGAGGATCTGACTTTGACTTCGAACCCGTTGGCCCGCACACCGATCGACGCCGTCGACGGGCTTCCAACCGAACTTCTTGACGCCATCGACAACCCGGTTCTCGTTAAAGACGATGAAACGCGCTACGTGTGGGTGAACGCTGCCTTCGAAAGACTTTTTGACGTCCGCCGTCAAGATCTAGTTGGAAAACTCGAGGCCGATGTCTTCCCAGCTGACCATGCTGACCACGGCAACAGTCGGGATCTGGAAGTTCTTGCCGGCGGCGACATCGACGAAACGGAGGAGACTGTCGTCGACCCCGTGCTGGGTGACCGTATAACGGTCACCCGCAAGCGCCGGGTCACAGTTGACGGTCAACGCTTTCTTGTCGGGATAGTGCACGACGTCACCGACGTGGTCGAGATGAACCGAGCGTTGAGCGTGGCGAGCCGAAGGCTGTCCGAACAAGCCGCCGAGCTGACCCGCCTGGCTTCAACCGACTCGCTCACCGGTTGCCTCAACCGCCGTGCCCTGTTCGAGCGAATTGGCGACTTTCCACGCGATCGTCAGATCGGCGTGATCATGCTGGACCTCGATCGCTTCAAGTCCATAAACGCGAACTACGGCCACGAGGCCGGCGACATGGTTCTTGCCGGATTTGCCGCCGTGACACGGAAAATCCTGCGATCCGACGAGTTGCTGGCACGAACCGGCGGGCAGGAGTTCATGGTCGTACTTCTTGGTGCCAGCCTGGATCAAACCCGCCAGCTGGCCCAAAGGATCTGTACCGCAACGGCGTCCAACCCGCAGACCGTGGGCACGGCCAACATCATGATCAGCGTTAGCGCCGGCGCAGTTCACACGCCGTCACTGGAAGACGCCCCGATTGGGGAGTTGATCGGTGAAGCTGATGCCTTGGTCCAAAAAGCAAAGGCCGGTGGACGCAACCGGGCGGTGACGCTCTAGTTGAGCGGTTCGACCGGCTGCATCCCGTCGGCTTGACGTGGGAAGTCGGGAGCTAGGAGCCTTTGGCCGCCTCGTAGCGGTCCGTTGCCTCCTCGACGGCTGCCAGCTGCTTGTCAGCCAATTCCGGTCGGGCGCTTCTGGCCCGGTCGGCTGCGCCGACGGTTGAGCTGACCTGACCCTGGAAGTGAGGCATCACGTGACGGGCGAACAGCTCGTAGCTCTTCTTGGTCGCCTGATTGTTGGCCCAGTTGTGGGCCAGCGTCAGATAGGCGCCAAAGCCGCCATTGGACTGCTCGAGCAACTCCTCGATCTGCTTGACCGCCATGTCCGGCGTTCCGACGACCCCCAGGCCGCCGTTGACGAAGTTGACCATCTCGTCGATGTTGCCGCCGTCAACCGCCATCTGCGGGAAGGCAGCGACGTTTTGGAAGTAGCGGAACCATTGCTCGATGCCGTACTCCACATCTTTGCGGGCTTCCTCTTCGCTTTCGGCCAAGTGCATGAGGCCGACGAGTCGCCACTTCTCTCGATCGGCGACTTTGCCGTAGGTGGCGGCCACTTCCTCCTGGATGGTCCAGTGGTGGGCCAATACGTCCATGCCGACGGCCACGGTGGCGCCAAGTGACAAAACGCCTGCTCCGTGTTTTCCGGCCAGGCGAGCGCCAGAGGGCGAAGCAACGGCGGCAACAGCCACGTCGAACAGGGGGTCGCTGTAGGGACGCAGGTGCAGCTGTGCCTCGTTCAGCTTGAGGCGATCACTCTCGTAGGTGACCGGCTTGTCGGTGGTCAGGAGCTGCATGACGATGTCCATGTACTCCTCGAGCAGCGGGCGCATTTGAGATGGCTCCAAGCCCAACATGGCGGCGTCGGTCGGTAGAGCACCAGGCCCGACTCCGAACATGATCCGGCCTCGGGTTAGATGATCCAGCAGAACCATTCTCTCGGCGGTCCACAACGGATTGTGGTACGGCAACGAGACCACGCCGGTGCCCAGCTTGATATTGTTGGTTCGCGCTGCGGCTGAGGCGATGAAGATCTCCGGCGAGGCGATGATTTCACTACCAGCTGAGTGGTGTTCCCCGATCCAGGCTTCGTCGAAGCCGAGGCGATCCATGTGCTCGATCAGCTCAAGGTCCCACTCGAGGGAGAGGGTCGGGTTGTGGTCGGGTGGGTGGAACGGGGCTATGAAGCTTCCGAATCGCATGCGCATGTCGAGAATCTCCCTTGTTGATGCTTGGGTTTGCCGGCTCGCCTTCGGCGGTGGAGACGGCGCCTAT
>CALKZY010000031.1 GCA_938002965.1 uncultured Acidimicrobiales bacterium
CATCCGAATCATCGTCACCGAAACCGGACAACTCCTACGGCACCTCACCCTCAACCCAGAACGCGACTACCAACCCCAAAAACCAGAAACCCCCTGACACCGCGTAGGTTCAGAGGGTTTCCAATGTCGCGAAGCACGACAGAAGCGGAGAGGGTGGGATTTGAACCCACGGTCCACTTGCGCAGACACCTCCTTAGCAGGCGGGGAGTACGGGGTTGTCAACGGTCGTTGACCGCTGAATCTAGCGGCTGTCTCTGTGTGGAGAACCGTGGCCGGTCGTTGAAGGTTGTGGGCTATGGCTCACAGCGTGGCTCACAGCGGCCACCTTCGGCTTCCTAAATCGTGCGTCGTAGGTTCGACTCTTGCCGAGGGCGCAGCGAAATCTTAGTGGTTCTGCGGATCTAGCCTGGTCGCAACGTTTGGTTCGTTCGACCGTGGCTGTCCGTGAATCGTGCCTTTCAGCCGCTGGTCACGGGACAGGTACGAGACACAGTGGTCGCACGGGCCTTGCGGAAAATCAGGCGATGAGTCCATTTAGTCGGTTTACGAATCCCTCGGCATCGGCAATTACCTTCCACCGGTATGTAACGGTGCCCACCTGGACAGATACCTCGTCTCTCCCGAGCCGCTTCCTGTCGTGTTGGACCATTGCAATTGAAGAGTACGGGATGAATTGCCGGTCATCTTTGCCGAGTGTCTTCTTCAGCACCCGGTCGAGACCTTGGGCGCCAAAGGTCACGGTTCCGTTCCGGCCTTCTTCGCTGATGGAGAACTGGGTGGACCCGTCGTGCTGGACGGTTTCGGCAACTGACTTTCTCATGCCAGCCGGAGAAACTGCATTCTCGACCGACTGGCGTATCCCACTCAGCGGGCTGCCGGACGGGGCCTGTGGTTCAGGCTTGACCTGTGTCGGGGGCGGAAAGTTCGGCGGTGGTAGATCTGGCGGCGGCAGCGTTCGAACCTCGTGGGTCCAAGCTGAGCCATCCCAACGCCGCTCTTGTCCGGCAATGTTGGGATCTGGGTACCACCCTTCTGGAGTACTCATGTTTCCAAGCTACCGATAGCTCGGGGTCTTGACGGTGGTTTTAGGCAGATCTTGCGAGAGCACGAGAGAATGGCGTGGGTCAGGCTAGGTGGTCTTCGATTCCATGAACGACGGCTGATGCGACCTTGACGGCGAATACCGCCCCTCTTCGTATCGCATTGCGAATACCGGGAGGGGCGGTCACTTCGGCAGCGAGAGAAGATCGAGCACCTGGGCGAGAGCTATCTGACTTGTGTCGATTACGAGATCGGCTCGTACGGGTGCGGTGTTGTCCCATGCCGTGAGGCGGTCGCTGATATCCTCGTCACCTCGCGCCTGCATTCGATCTACAGCAGTAGAACGGGGACACCAAAGGTGGGCAACAGTCCACTCAATCGGCAGGCGACGAACTGCCTCGACAGCTGTTGCTTCGCCCAGCTCGATCACGACCGACTGACCGCCTGGGATATCAGCGAAACCAGATTCGTCTATCGCATAGGTCCGGCCGTACTTGTCGGCCTGCCAGATGGGTTGGTGCTGCGAGGAAAGGGCGCGGTACGACTCGTTCGACGGTCCTGACTTAAGTAGCCGATAGCGACACCAGCCGGACTGCTTTCCAAGGGCGCTAGCTACTGATGACTTCCCTGATGCAGGTGGCCCATAGAGGACCAGGCCGCTAGTTGGAAACGGCATCTTCAAAGGGCTGGATTGGAATGTTCGAGATCTGTTTCTCAAGCGGCTCGCTGCCAGCAGAGTTGTGAATCACTACATGGTCAGCTTTGGGGCGGAAATCGAGATCGATCGATTCTAGATAGTCATCCCAGTTCGCCAGCTTGAATTCGTCGCGCTCAGCGCCCCTGCGCTTGAGGTACCGAAGCGTTGTCTTTGCGTCGCAGTCCACCCAAACAATGATCATCCGAGCGTTGAGATCATCGAGAGTTAGCTTTGTGCGTTCGATCCAGACGGTGCTCGAAAGTTCGTGAATGAACGGAGCAGCTACGATGACGCTGACTCCACACTCAACGTTTTCAGTGACCGCATCCAGCAATGCTTCGTATTCTCTCGGCCGAACCTCGTTGACATAGGTCTTCGACTCTCGGTCGTTGGGCGTTGACCCGAGGGCAATGAGCGCACGCTCGACGACTGGCCTAGTGATTGTGTCTTTGTCAATTACTGCCCAGCCAGTACGCCGGCTCAAGATCCGACCCAATTGGCTCTTGCCCGAACCAGCGAATCCTGCGACGAGTACGACTGTTGCCGTCGACGGTTTGATAGTTTCCATAGCCACTGCGGGAGCGACGACAAGGCGCATGGATCGGTTTTTTGTAGCGACTAGGCCGTCGGTCTCAAGATGTTTCATCGCTTCCGAAATGGTGTACGAACTCACGTCCCATTGATCTGCCAGCTCCCTGGTGGAAGGCAGCACCTGCCCGTCCTTTAGGAGCCCAGAGGTGATTTCATTCCGGATCTTGTTGGCGATCTGCGTTGTCAACGGCAAAGGTCGGTCCAGTTCGTGGGCGTTCATACATCTTCGCTGACGTTCTTGGATGTCATTGAGCCTGATGATAACAGATGATTGGATATCTATCATCTGTCTGCATATCAGTTGACAGGTTACCAATCAGTTGTTAGGTTATCTTCATGAATCGCCGTGAAGATCGCTTGCTGAGTGAGCTAACCGTCTTAGATGTAATTGCGTGCGCTGCTTGGTGGGAAGACACTCGCCCGTCGTGGATGGTGTCTCGTGCCGTCTCGAAGTGGCTTGAGCACAACGGGTTCCTGATTGGAACTGACGAGACAGCGTCATCCCAGCTCGAAACATTTACGGCCGAGGTGGCTCGCGAACGGTTTGGCCATCACGAGCCACGGGAGCGAAGGCCATGACACCGACGAGAACGGCACACGTTCGTGTAAAGGCGGTGTTGATGCTCTCTCTGGTTGCCTCGATGGCAGCCAACGTATTGGCCGCTCAGCCAACAATTGTTGGCCGAACCGTCGCAGCTTGGTTTCCGCTGGCCTTGCTACTCGTGATCGAGGTTCTAAGCAGGGCTCCCCGGTCCGAAGGTTGGCTTGGCTTACTGGTTTCCATCGCCACAGGCATGGTGGCGCTCGCTGCTGCGGTTGCCTCGTTTTCGCACATGCGTGAGGTGGCGTTGGCGGCTGGTGAGTCTGAGTTGGTGGCGGTGTTATTCCCGTTGACGGTGGATGGCCTGGCGGTGGTGTGTTCGGCGGCGTTGGTGGAGTTGGGCCGTCGTGAACGATCTAGCGGTGAGTTGGTGGTGAGTGTTGAGGACCCGGAGCTTGCGGACTCCACGGTTGGGGTTTCGGGTTCTCAACGGTCGCTATCTGATGACCAGCCAGCATCAGCCCCGGCCCCTTCGAGTCCTGTTGTTTCGGGGTTTGGGGGGTCGGGGTTTGTGCCGGTTGGTTCTGCGGCTGTGTCGGGCAATGGATCTGCCCGCTGAACCTCAGTGGGCGAATGAGAGAAATGTGAGAACAGGTTATGCGTGAAGTTGATGTTGATGCCGGGGCCTTTGTTGAGAAGGTGAAAGGTGTTGTCGGGATCGAACCGGTCGAGGATTACGAGACTGAGGGCAAGCAGTCCACCACGAAGGACGGCGTTCCGAAATGGAAGCTCCAGGTGCTTGTCAAGAATCCGAGGGTTCGGAAGCCGGAGGTAGTTGAGGTTGGGTTTGCTGCTCACTCCCATGAGTTGCCGGATATGGCTGATGTTGGTGAGGGCCTGTACTTCCGGGGTTTGAAAGCCATGTTGTGGGAACAGGGCAACCGTCACGGCCTGGCGGTGTCGTGCCAGGCGTTCTCGTTCGGACCTTGGACCTCGACGGCCCGTGAGGGCGAGGCGGTAGCGGCCTGACCGGGGTTGCTGGTCGACCAGGGCAAGCCACGTCCACCTTTCGGGGTGTTGGGGGGCGGTACCTCTTCTGGTCACAAGCGTGGGTTCTAGTTCAGGAGGTTCTTTGTTATGGCTCGAAGCCGCACTGTTGTTATCCCATTGTCAGCATTGCGAGTGTTCTCGGACGCTGTTGAGGTGTCGTCACTCGGGACCGCTGAATGCAACGATCTACTCCGAGTGATTTCGGCAGTGAGGCGTGAGAATCCCGGCACGTATCAAGCGTGGCGAGGTATCGACCGGTTCGCAGAAGCCGTTACCGCTCAGCGTGACCGTGTTCAGTGGGCCAACTCGACTCATGTCCGTGGCCAACTCGATCTAGACGGACACGAGGTGGCACTGCCATGAACCCGCTTCACCGGTTCTTGTGGAACGTGTTGATGCGCCGCCGCCGCAACCTCCGCTTTGTGGCTGCCCGGTTCCCGTGGCTGGCCCCGTGGGCGGTCCGTGCCCGCTTCATGGCTCACCTGTTGGTCGGCAACCTCCACGCCACCACCGCCTTAGTGGCTGTTTGGCAGCTCGCCCCGCTGGTCGGGTTCCGCCAGGCCGTGATCATCGCCGGTCTGGTCCTGGTCGTTGGTGAGGTCGTGTTGCAGCTTGGTTTCTCCGGGGTTATTCGGGGTCGTGCGGTTGTGTGGCTGGTTGGTTGGCGTGAGGGCTGGTCAACCAGGGCCTATCTTCCGGCTGCGTGGTCTGACGGAGCGGCGAAGACCGCAGCGGTTCAAGCGGAGGTTGGCACGAACGCTGAACCAACCTCACCCGCCCGGCTACGCCCGATTGCTGATCACCCGAAACTGTCGTTGGTGCCGTTGGTGGAGTGGCCCACGGTGTCGTTCTGGGTCGGCCCACCACCCGGCCGGACGTTTGTTGCGTTGGATGAGATGGCCGAAGTGTTGGCAGCTCACCTTCCCCGTTGCCATGACGTGACTGTTGAGTATGAGCGGGTGACTGATTCGGTCGGGCGGATCTCGTTCACCTACGCCAACGTGCTCAACGACACCGAACCAGCAGAAACCCTCGGCACTCCTGCCCCGTCAGAGCGGCCGGTCCTGTCAGTGTTGGATGGCGGCAAGACCGCTATCGAACCCGGCGACGGGATGGTTCTGCTTGGGTCGTTGCCTGGTGAAGAGTTGGGGTCGGTGTCATGACCACCATCGTCGTGCTTCTCGCCCTGGTGGTGGCTTGGCTGACGGTGTTGGCCCGTATCTCCCAACCCGTCAACAACAGCTCCACGGTGGAGGTTGATTCGTCGGTGTCGCCTTGGTCTATCCGTCGTGTCCGCCCCGATGTGTTTACAGCCGGCCAAACGGCAACCGCTCAACCGTTGGTTCATCGGTTCCCTGGTGATCATCGGTTGGTTGCGGGTGTGACCAGGTCGGGGAAGTCGTGCACGGTGCATGCCATCATCGCCGCCTTTTCTGAGACGGTTGATGCGGCGTTTGTTGGGGTTGATCCGAAACGAACCGAACTCGGCCTCTGGACACCACGGTTCACGCAGAACGCTGTGGACCTGGACGACATCGACCAGGCAATCGTCAACTGTGTGCGGTTGATGAAGACCCGTCAACAGTTCCTCGAACTTCAGGGCCTCACCAAATGGACCACCGCTCTCGGACCTTGGTTGTTTGTTGTGATTGATGAGTACGCCGAGCTGGTTGGGGTCTCAACCGATGGGATCGACCGCACCGCCGAAGGCACCGTCATCGACAAAGCCATGAAACGCTCCCGAGCGTTGGCGTCAATGCGGATCACCGACATCTCCTCATTGGCCAGGGTCGGAGCCGGGCTCGGCATCAAGTTGATCATCTCCACCCAGTACCCAACCGCCGAAGTTCTCGATACGCAGATCCGTAACCAGTTAGACACCCGGATCATGCACCGAGTATCGGGCAGCGAACAAGTGACCGTCTGCATGGGCTCAGGCCGTGCCTCCGCCATCGACGCCAACTCCATCCCCACCTCAATGCCAGGCGGACTCTGGATTGTCGGGTCGCAGGACTACAACACCCCAACAATGGCCCGCTCCACCTACATCCCCGCCGAACACATCCCCAACATCGCCGCCCGGACAGCGCACAACCGGTGGACCTGGGACCAACTCCTATCACTCCAAACCACTGACGACCGCCAGGAGACCAAGCAATGAGTACCGCCGCTACCGGGGAGGAACGACCAGTGACGAACCGAACCCCACACCACCAATCCGCCCAGGTCGCCCGCACCAGCTTGGTCTCACCGGACGAACAGTCCGGTGTACTGCCCTTCCACGACACAGAACCCAAACCACGACAGGGCCAAGAGTCACCCGCAACAGAGCCAACGGCAACAGCTCACACCCTCGTCACTGCAAACAACCGTGAACCCGCAGACCGTGGAACACCGACAGTGATCGACACCGACCACATCATCGGACCACCGACACGGTGGGTTCCGTGGAGCCCAATCCTGACAAGCATCGCTATCGCATTGCTGTGGACGGCAGTAAGGACCACTGAACCACCGGGACTCGTGGCCGTGGCTGTAGTGGTCTCCGTTGTGGTGTGTTCGGCCCTGCTGATGACAGCTCACGCCTTGACGCTCCGGGCGACACGGCCAGGGCGACGCCGATGATGACAATCAGACGGGCAGAAGACGACACCACGCCACACCTGCGAACCGAACCGACTGACCGAAGGCAGATCAGCAAACACGAAACGTCGACACGCAGCCTCAGCGGGCCGGGCGAGCCCGAAGGGCGAGCAGGCCCAGCCCCGATAGCCCCAAGCGAAAGGGGCAAGGCCGGTCAAGCCAAGCGAAGCTTGGCGACCGGGCCGCTATTCGGCAACGCAGTGGCCGCACGGGCTTGTTCTTATGCCATATCACGCCGCCGAACAGTTCGGGGGTGGTGAGCAGTGGCAGCAGTGATTGATGTTCTTCCTGATCCGAAACCGGTTTGGCCAGAACTCGCCGGAGAACCGGGCGGGTTCCACGGACGACAAGCCGTAGAACTGGCAGCAGCATGGTGGCCAAGTCATCCGACAACGCTCGACCACCTCCAAGCGACGATCAAGTATCCGGCGGAGAAGCTGGCCCGCAAACGAGCCCACATCAACGATGACGGCGACGAAATCCTGTCAGACGAGTGGATCGAACTGGTCCCACGACGGAGGGCGTCGATAGTGATCGCCCCCGGACTGATCACCGTCAAGGTCGCTTCCAGCGATGAGACGGATCACAACGGGATCTATGAGCATCCGGATGATTGTGTGTGCCCGCCATGCGCCGAAATCAACGAGGAGGTAGACGCCATGTTGGACTTCGAGGACCAGGGCGACGACGACAGCAACGGCGGCATAGTCCGAGGCTTCTCCGCCAGAGCTAAAGGCCGGTTAATGCGACACGTCGCCTCCATCGACTGGGTCGAAGCCATCGGAGACGGTGAACGCCTCGCCATGGTCACACTCACCTACCCGGACAACTGGCGAGACGTGGCCCCGACACCTGAGGCGTGTATCGCTCATTTGGATACGTTCTCGAAACGGTTCGACCGGGCGACCGGAACCAAACTCCGGTGTGTGTGGGTACGGGAGTTCCAGAAACGGGGCGCACCACACTTCCACCTAGCGATGGCCATCCCCGACCATGTCAACGGCCAACCGTTCCGGCTGTGGCTCTCAAGGGCATGGTACGACACGGTCAAGTCCGGCGACCCGAAACACCTCCAAGCGGGAACGAACGTCGAATACGACGACGCTCTGCGGTCGACGGACCCGAAACGGCTTGCTGCCTATTTCGCTGGGTACACCCAGAAGGGCAAAGAGAAGGGCTACCAACACGAACCACCGGCCGCCTGGGGAAACGAGAACGGATCAGTCGGAGGCTTCTGGGGAGCCAGGGGACTGGCCAAAGCCACCGCCGAAGCGGCCTTGAGCACCGACGATGAAATCATTGAGGTCAAACGGATCTTGCGGCGCATGATCCACGCCCAGAAACGAACGGCGACGAAGCGGATCGCCAGGGGATGGGAGACCCGCTACATCCCGTCGACGCCGAACGGTGAGAACCACGTTCCTGCGTCGATCATCGACCAGGACCGATACGACCGACTCACCACCAAAGACCAGGCGGGCTACCACCGGGTCGCCCTGGCCGACGACGACGGCAACCGCCATACCTACGGCTGGCTACCCAAGACCACCGAGACAATCAGCCAAGAAGAGTGTGACCAGCTGCGAGCATTCGAGTGGCGCACCTGGACCCCGGTCCAAATCCCTACCGGATACCGCACCGTCAACCGGCGCTGGTCACTCCGATCACTCAACCCAACCGGCCCTAAGTCGGACCCTGGACGGGGCTTCTCCGTGTTCGTCAACAATGGGCCACAACTCGCCATCCAACTCGCCCAACACCTACACCCGACCAACGAACCCTGGCCGAAGGGCGAGGCCCGGCCGCTGCCGTAGAGAGGAAGACCGATGGAGAAGCTTGCGTTCAGTGTCCGTGAAGCGGCCGAGGTGCTCGGTATCGGGCAGACGTTGGCCAAGGAGTTGGTCCGCACCGGCGAGCTTCGATCGATCAAGGTGGGTCGGAGACGGCTTGTCGCCAAGGTCGACTTGGAGTCGTTCGTTGAGGATAGGCGAGAGGCTGCCTGATGGTCAGGCGGTCCAACGGGGAGGGTTCGGTTTATCGATCGAAGGACGGCTCAGGCTGGGTCGCTGCGGTTGAGTTGCCTCCTGGGCCTGAAGGCAAGCGAGTTCGTCGCCGTCGTCGTGCGTCGACAAAGGCTGAGGCTCAGACGTTGCTTCGACAGATGCAAGGCGAGGTCGCTACACACGGCTATCTCGGTGATGCTCAACGTCTGGTGTCCGACACGGTTGATACGTATATACAGCTTCGATCAGAACAGGGCCTCGCCGCCAAGACGATGGAATTGGAGCGGTGGAGATCTGGTCTTGTTCGTAGAGGGTTGGGCCGCAAACGAGTTCGGGTTCTGTCAGTTGCCGATTGCGACTCGTTTCTGCGGTCGGCCGCTCAAGGCGCTTTCAGCTCACAGGTCGACAGCGAAAGAGGACAAATCGGAACGACCCAGCTCCGTCGGGTCCGTAGCTTTCTGGTCCGATCGCTTCGCAACGACATGCGGCTTGGGTACGTGGCCAGAAACGTTGCTGAACTATCCGAGGTGCCGACATCGGAGGTTCCGACTCGGCCACGGCGGGCCTTGTCGGCTGAAGAATTGGAGAAGCTGAGAAACGGTGCAAGTGGGTTGACTGCGGTCCTGGTTGAGCTTCTCGGGCGGTACGGTCTTCGGCCGGCTGAAGCTCGGGCAGTCCTATGGAGTGCGTTCGACTGGGAGGAACAGTCACTACAGGTCGGTCCACGTCTGAATCGTGACAACGAGCGAATCGGGCCGAAGACAAGAGGAGCAACCCGCACCCTGCGAGTCGCCCCGGACACGTTGCAGCTTTTGGAAGATTGGCAAACAGAGCAAGCTGACCACCAGGCGGTGGCCGAAACTCTGTGGTCCGACAGCGGACTTGTTCTCACCACGGCGATTGGTGAGCCTGTCCCTTTCTACTCCGTCCGGCAGATGCTCAGAGCGCTGTGTGAGAAGGTGAACGTGACCCCGGCCGTGTCGCCCTACGAGCTACGGCACACGGCGATCACCTTCCAGGCTGAGTCCGGGCATTCAGCATGGGCAATTGCTGACTGGGCCGGAACGTCTGAGCGAATGATCGCCGACGTCTACCGGCATAAACTCCAAGACACTTCTTCGCTTGGACCTGCGATCTAGTTGTCGGGCGGTGCCGTGACGATATAGCCCTTCTTTCGGAGAGCTTCAGCAGCGGCCTCAGGGAACGTGCGGGCTGCCGCCGCCGCTTGCGCCTGGTGCCAGTCGTCGAGTGTCTCCTTGAGTCGGTTTCTCCACTCAGGCTTCCAGTTGGTGAAGAGGTCTTCATCATCTAAGAACTTGAGGACATCTTCGATTGTCGGTCGAAAGCGTGTCGAGCCTACGGGGAAGTGGACTTCAGACATGCTGACCATGGGCTTGCCAGCACGCCCATAGAGCCACGACAATTCGGCCGACTCAGCATGAAAGTGGATGTGTGCTGGTGGTCCGTTGCGCTTGTTTCGTTCGAACTCGACTCGAAAGACTGGTCGCTGCCTGGTTTGCCCCTGTTGCGGTGAGGCGTCGAGCCACAGTCCCATAGTGGACCGGAGCACCCTCATATGACCGTCGGGGTCGTTGTTGTCGACGGTGAACAGCGCCTTGAGGCTCAGGCACTCCTCGCCCACTTGTTGCCCCTTGTCGCGGAGCATGATGTGCGAAAAGAGGCTGTCGTTGTGTTTGCTCAGGCTTTCGTCGAGCCGTGGCCCTACCTGAAGTCGGTCCGCCTTATTAGGTCGGACGTTTTGGCAATGGAAGGCAGGGACTTCATACGGTAGGACAGCAGTGAAGATGTCAGTCAGCGTCTTGGCGAAGTTCGCCGCTTGCTCCTCAAGAGGGGCAATCACCCCGGCTAGCTCGACAGTGCGGGCGAGTTGATCTCTTCTGCGATCTCCATGCCCCATATCAACCAAAGGTCGCGAAGCTCGGGCTCCCCGAGTTGACCTGCTTCGCCGAGCGCCACAAACTGGGAGCGCGTTAAGCCGTAGGAACTGAGAATTGAGTCAATGCGATTCAGGATTTCGTCTCGAGCCACCGTCACCACTCGTCCCGGTTGTAGAAGGATGTCTGACTATCACAGTAGCTATCGGCAGTGACAGCCACTATTCGAGCTTCGTGCTCTAAGACTACTCTCCGCTCCAAGTCTTGGCCAGAACGTGGGTCAGCTGTCCTAAGCCCTCGCGGCTCACAGGTTGGCTCCCAGCGTGCTCACTGCGGTGGTTAGCAGCCCCGATGTCCAACACAGTCGACAACGCAAGAAACCCGCTGAAACACGGGGGTTTCAACGGGTTTCATCGAGCGGAGAGGGTGGGATTTGAACCCACGGTCCCCTTGCGAGGACACCTCCTTAGCAGGGAGGCACAATCGGCCGTACTCTGTCACCTCTCCAGGTGTTCCGATAGTGTAGCCGCCTGGTTGGGGGGCTCGGCGGGGTTACTGATTGGTTATGTCCGGCGCTGTATTCGGTTGAATACTTTGCCGTTCGAAATCTCGAAAATATTCGTGGTGGGAGGTCGCGTGGCGTCTTGGCTGTGGCGTCCTCACAGATAAGAATCAAGGCGATTCGGTTTTGCTACGGACATCGCAGCCGACCCGTAGCCGGGCGTACGCTCCCGGCTTCCGGTCACCGTGGATTTCAGGCGGTCTCGACCGTCGGCGTACACGGTCACGATAGGTCGGTTCACCGTCTCCGCCGCTGGTGGATTCCCCGAACGAGCTAGGCGTTCCGGGATCCATCAGCGGTGGTCGGATGGTTAACCGAAACTCCAGCAGCGGCACACTGTTTTGGGACCCACGGAAGGATCGAAGATGCAAGCTGAGGGCTTGGATGTTGATGGCCCGGGGTGCGCCTTGTTTCTCGTCAGCGCCGAGGTAGCGGGCGGCCACATGCCAGTGGTCACCGACTCCTCAAGCTGTCATTGGCGATCAGTACTGTTAGTAGGTATCGATCGTAGGTTTTGCCAGTGAACTCACAACCTGAGATAGTCGGCCGCCGACTTGAAATCGATGGCCATCAAACGGAGGATACATGTCCGCATCTGACTCTGACCGCAACGAAGCCCAGGGCCACTCATCTGCCGGTGCATCGACGGACCACGTCGTTCGCACCGTTGAACGTCGTATTCTGCTCGACGCCCTACGCCAGGTCGAAAGCATCAACACCGACGATGACAATTGGCGCATAGAACCGCTTCCGCAGGGCCGAATCGCCGGCGTGTTCGACGAGTTAGAAGATATTCTGGCGGCTGAGCCGGTGGTCGTACCCGATTGCCCGGACGACACCACCAGCTCAAACGCCGACTGCTGTTGAGTTGATTGCCCCGAGCCGTCGGACTTCAGGTCTGCTCTCGGTCCCGGTCATCGGGGTCCGAGTCAGAGGCTGAGTAGTGCTCCTCCAGTTGTTCATGAATGAGAACCTTCAGCTTCTCTTTCGCTGCTCTCAGTGACTTTCGTACCGCTTGAGGATCCCAATCGAATCGCTCGCCGATCTCGGCGGGGCTCAACTCTTCAACGAGCACGAGGTGGGCCACCATCCGCTGACGCTCCGGTAGCTGTTCAAACAACTCGATGATGTGTTGGCGTCCGACGATGGCTTCCATTTCGTTGACGGCCTGGTCGTCCCGGACACGATGGACCCCTGGTCGTGGTGCCCCGGTGCGGCGAAGCCCAGCGGCCAAGGTGTCTCGTTCCAGCCGCCGGCCGTGACCGCGGACAAGATCAAGATGCTGATGTTTCGCTATCTTGCGAATGTAGGCGGCCCACCGGACTCCGCGTCGGTGCCGCGCACGCACTATGTGTGGACTGCTCCAGTGCTCCCACACTTTGATGAGTGTGCGTTGCACAACCTCATCGATCTCGTGGACCCTGGCTCCAAAGTAACGGGCCGAGTTTTCAGCGATGACTCGCACCTCATGAAGGTCACTGTCAGTCGGCTGGTTTTCAAGGTCGGGTGATTGGTGGTCGGATTTTGGTGATGGTCCGGGTTCCATACCGCTCCCCCTCTGGGCGTTGGTTACGGTAATTACTTCCGGGATAGTGTTCCCTTCACCACACCCTAGACCAAGATAAGTTCGTTAGCCAGTCGAAGTTTCCAAATGCGTCACCGCTGACGTTTGGCCCCTTTATAGGTTGACTCACGCTCCCTAAGATGGGAACGGGCTTAGCCCAGCGATCGTCATGCCGAAGGCGATTAGTGTCGCTACGACAGCTGCGGCCGCCACGGGTGGCCAAACACGACGGAGCAACTTAATCCAAGATTTGGACGAGGCCGCTCTGCTCCGTTGGTGACCTGAGCTCGGATCATGATCAATACTGGGCCAAGCGGCGGCAGCGAAATACAGAATTATTGCGAAGACCAGTACAATCGTCGCGATCACAACGAGGTTCAGTAGTTCAAGATCAAGAAGAACCAACGTTGATAGGACGACGAACAAAACCACGATAAAAATCATCAGGCTTGTCAGGAGAGACTGGCCGTTCATCGGAATCGCCTTTTCCGCAGGCCGCCGTCCAGCGGTCGGCAGGTTGTGGGCCGAGATCGGCCGAAGAAGACGTCGGAGTCGGGGCCCCTCTAGCTCGCCATCTCAAGAAATCGATCTAGCCCAAAGTCGCCGGAACGAACGCCTAGACAAAATGCTGTCCACTCCATTTCGTCGAAGGACAGGCTGTCGTGACCTCTAGCATCGGCTAGCCTAAACCAGCCGTTGGTTTGACGCTCTATCGTCAAAATGCCATTGCTGCCTAGAAGCCGACTACCGCGTAGCTCCTGTTGAAACCACTCGAACACTCGAGTTGTCACGACAAGTTCTGTTGCTCCGGTGGTGCCGTTCTGTTTCGAGTCGCTAATTTTTGCGACTTCCTTCGACCGCCACACTTGAACGCAGGCACCACCAGTACATGATCTGGCTGTGATTGCTTTCCCTCGGTGGGTCACCCTGAACTCCTTTGTTCGTACATCCCAGGAAACTGTTTCCAAAAGGACCATCGGTCAACACGAGATTGAGCCTAATGTCTTTGCGAGATTTAGCGACGGATGTAACAGAACGTTGACAGACGGTTAGATAAGCGAAGCGATTCTCCTCTCCGTGTCTTCGCGAGACGCCGCAAGCTCAAAGCTGTCCTCCCAAGCGATCTGGAGGCGTCGAAATTGCTCGTCGCTGCTGTATAAGAGGCCCAGGGAGTGTAGGGCCTCTTGATAGGCAACTTCGGGAAGGTGTGGCGATCCAAATCGAAGAAGCGCCAAGGTTCCAGTGGTCACGATGATTCCGGGTTCGCACTCGAAGGAAAGTACGCGGACGTCGACATTTGGGAATTCATGGATGATGTCCAAGATGTGGCGTAGTTGATTCCTGTGGACATCGCTGTTGCCCCACTGTTGGACCAGCGCAGCTTCGCTCATCAGGGCAGAGTAGCTTACGGAAGGAAGTACCGATTCTTGCCTTCGGGCCCTGATAGATAGCATCGTCTCGACCTGCGCTCGACCAATCATCGGATCTCGGCCGATAATCGCCTTGTAGTACAGATCGTGCTGGAGCAACCCGGGAATCACAATTGGATCGAACTGCCGGATGTCGACCGCACCCTGCTCGAGGCCAAGGTAGCGAACACCGCCTTCGCCGAGAAGTTCTTCGTGAGATTCCCACCACCCGCGGATCCTACCAACCCGATCGAGTTCTCGGTACTCGGCCCTCTCGACATTGTCGAGACGCAGTATCTCCATCAAGATTTCAAGCTTCTCCGGTGCAAGCATCGCTCGCTCGTTCTCGACTGCGCTGAAGAAGTTGCGCGTAAATCCGAGCTCCTTGGCAATTTGCTCCGCCTTCAGTCCGAGTTCGTCGCGGCGTTTCTTTATCCGCAGGGCTAGTTCCCAGCGGGCGACTGTGGATGATTCGGCCAACACGCTCCTCCGCGGTGAGTGCGATCTTTCGATCCTCGAAACAACCGATGCTGGTGGCAGCATACGGCTCGGACAGGTTGCACATTACCGTAACTACATCCGTTGATCAATCACGGCAACAAAAAAACACCGTTTGTTGGTCGCGAATTGGATCGCGAGCGGCGTCTATCAGTTACCAAGCAGTTAGTAAGGGTTCCTAACAATGACCTTCTAAGGCTCTAACTGCTTTCACTGCCCAGACGCCAACCAGGAGGTGATGTCGTCGTGCGGACCGCGCTACAAGCGATATTAGCGGATCGGCCCCGTTTGGTTGCCGTCGGCGTCGCCCTCCGGTGGTTGGCTTGGTTGGCGGTGGGCCATCCGATCTGGTTGATCACCACCGTCTTCGGGTGGGCTCGAGGTTTCAGTTTGCTGGGTGGACTGGCTCTGGCCACGATCGTGGAAATCGTCTTGACCGCCTGGGCAGCGCAGGGGCTCACCCCGGGAGCGGACACGTTCTACATGTGGCAGCAAGCCAGCCGGTTCCGTCGGCGGTTCCCGGCAACGTTCGCCAAGGCCTACCGCGATCCTCGTTTGCTGGCCTTGGCCGTCGGCAACATCTACAGCGCCCCCGGTGGACTTCGCCCGGTGCTTTCGGCCCCGCAGCTCTCGCTGTTGCCGACCGGGTTTGCGCCGAAAACCGTGGGTTGGGTCCTGACCGCGAGGGAACAGCATGAGCCCTCTGAACTGGTGGCGGCGATGAATCGCATCGCCCAGGCCGACAGTCGGCTCGCTTGGCTCAGGGTCCAACCCACCCGACAGGGGGGACTGGCGCTCATAGCATCGTTCGCTCCGCCGACGGCCGGCCGCTCGGGCCTCGTCAACGCCCAACTCAATGGCATGCTCGGCGGCCGTCTCGACGGCGGCCAGCCCGATAGCCCTCACGGGTCGATGCCATGGACCGACCCCGATCAGCCGTTCAACTCGTTCTACCACCTTGGCGACCCGGCCGACCCTTGGGACGCCTACGCCGACGCCCAGGGTGACAACATCGTCGGGCCGCTCATAACCGGCGCTCCGATACTTCGGCCCCGGCCGCCATCCACAAAATCTCCCTCAACGTACATCCAACGAATCACTCAACAGTCGCCCATCGACGAGGAGACACAGCCAATGATCATCGACACCAACAATCCACCAATTCACACCCAGCCGTCGACTACTCCGCTTACCTCGCTTATTGACGGCCCCCCGATCGACGGGGGCGGATTCATCGATCGCACGGCGACCTTCCCCCGAACCCGTACACCGATGGGATGGTCACTCTTTGTGCTGGCACCGGCAAACCTTTTGGCAGGCCTGGCGGTTATGGCCGCTGACGTTGGCTTTGTCGGCACCACCGTGTTGTTCGCCATGGCTCTCATCAGCCTGCTGTTGGTGGCTGCCGAAGCCACATGGGCAGCCACTAGATCAACACTAGTTGAGCAAAGTGACCGAAACCGGGGAGAAGCCGGTGGCGGGTCGGGCCGACGGCGATTCCCAGTTACCGTCGATCGGAGTTCTCGGCCCGTCGCCACGTCGTTGACACAGAAAATGTTGTTTCTGTACTAACAGTTTGGCCGCAGAACTGACCTGTACAGGTGAGCGGTGTTTTTTGTTTCACCACTCAAGGAATTCTGGGGAACTCGCCTGATTCCTTCCGGCGAATAGCCGTGTACTCTGCGGTGGTACCGGCACAGAAGGCGGATGCGGTGACGCAGACAAGCAAGATGGCTGATCGATGACGGCAGCTAACGGGGCGACCACCGTGTGGTCGCGCTCGCGTTGGTCTGGTGATCGTGGCGCCGAAAGTAGTGAGGGCGCGGCCAACTGGGATGACGAGTTCGACCGTCTCTACCGGGACAACCGCCCCAAGTTGCTCGCCTATGCCGAGCGCCGCAACGCTCTCGACGCCGAATTGGTGGTCGACCAGGCCCTGTTTGATCTCTATCGGGCCAAGGAAAGGCTTCGTAGCCACAACGCCAAGGTGTATTGGGCGTATCTGTATCGGGCCGTTGACAGCCACCTCGCCCGTGAGCGGGGCCGCAACGTTCCCGATCCAACATCGGAGATCGAGGAGTTCGACGATGTCGAATCGTTCGAGGAGCATCTGATCGATCAGTTGAACTTCGACGAGACGTTGGACATGTTGACCCCCAGCCAGGCCTCTGCGCTGCGTTTACAGATGGTGGACGGGATGACGTCGGCCCAGGCCGGCGACGTGCTGGGCAAGACCCCCACGGCAACCCGTCAGCTTCAGCATCAAGCCGTTATCCGGCTACGCCGCCTGCTCTACGGCCTCGTTATCGCCGGTGGTTTGGCCGTGGCGTTATTCGCCGGTGCTTCGCCGGTAGACAATGAACCCACCGATGTGCCGGTGGAGGTCCCTCCGACGACCACCGCTCCGGGTGACGCAGACGCCGACGGTTCGCAGGCTGACGGTGATGGGCAGGCCTTGCGAGTCGTCGACCGCGGCGACCCTGTATCCGGCGGCGACGCTCGTCCGGCTACGATTCCGTTGCCGACCGCTGCTCCTGGTGAAACCGGCGTACTTATCGTGAACACAGGGTCTCGCCGATGCCTCGACACGGCGGACGTCACCAAACTGATTCAATGGAGTTGCCACGGCGACCCGCAGCAGCGTGTCATGGTTGAACCCGTCACCGATGACCCTGCGGGCGTCGACGTCTACCTGCGGCTCCAGTCCACCGATCAGTGCCTTGACGTTGCGGTGTCACGTGTCGGCGCTACCGACTGCGATGGCGGTGACACGCAGATTTTCGCCTGGACGGGCACTGAATTGCGAACCGATCAGCGAACCTGCCTTACCGTGGACGGTACGACAGTGGAGGGCGGGGCATTGGCTGACAGTGCTCCTATCACAGCTCAACCATGTGATGGGTCGAGTGGTCAACAGTTCGTGGCCGCCGAGGACCTGTCTCGGGTCGCCTTCGAGTTGCAAAATGTCACCCCGAGTGACCCGTCGCTGTTCACCACCCCGCCGACATCGGAGCTGATGATCAAGAACGTCGAATCACAACTATGCGTTGACTTCGCCGGTCAAATCTCCTCACCGGTGATTCAATTCGTATGCCATGACGGAGAAAACCAGCGCTTCCATCAAATCCCGATTGGCGACGGTTTCGCCTTGCAGCTGATCAGCACCGACCGTTGCCTTGATGGACTGTTGCCGGTGTTTGATGTCATGCCGTGTACCGGCTCTCAAGGGCAGATCTTCGAGTGGTCCAGCTCGTCGCTGGTACTGCAAGAACTCGGCGGCGCTTGCCTGACGATCGACTCTGGTTCGCTTGAGGGGCGGGCTCGTGTGGTGACCGCGCCCTGCGACGGCTCTGCAAGCCAGCAGTTTGTCACCGCCTCCCGCTCGCTTGAGGCAGAGCCGGCGTCGGTTCTGGTCACCCGTATTCTCGACGCCTGACCAAACCTTGCTTGGTAAAGAAACGTCAAGGTTTGCCGTCTGTTGCTCACAGCTTTGTCCGCCCAATGACCTGAGCCTGTTGAGAGATTGATTTTGACTTGCCCGTCGATCGGGCGAGTGAGGAGATGACAGGCATGTTCAGACGCGGCGGAGAAGTACATGATGGTACGGGTGGGTCCACGGGCCCGCTGGAGGACGGCCAACCGGCCGGCCGGCGGAGGCGCTACCTGGCGGGATTCTCCAGCATCGTCGTTGTCTTCGTGCTTGGTCTGGTGGGCGCGTTGACCACAGGAAGCGATGCCGCCGGTGGCGTGGCTCCAGTGGAAGCCGCCTATCACGGTGTGAAGACCCACCACGGGTTCGCAACCACCGCTGACTACGACGCCTGGACCTACGGCGACATGCTGATGTACACCCCGCCGGGTCAGGTATCCCAAGAGATGGCTAACCAGTGGCTGGCGTGGCAAGCCACAACCGACAACATTCTGCGGAAGCTCGTCAACAACGATGAGGTGTTTGAGGGCAAGTATCGAGGCAACGTCGAGGGATTCGGCCGTGTAAAGGCCATCGCCACTCCCACAGACTCGTGTGGTGCCGGCTGTGGCAACAAGAATCTTGCTGAGGGCGTGGGGATTATCGACAAGATGATCGCCGAACCGGACAACTACGAGCACCAGTGGATTCTGTTCTACGAGCAGGCACGCGGCGGCCAGGACGAAGTCTTCGACCTGAGCGCTTCGTGGCCTCGTGAGATGTACGTCCTTCCCCACCTGGTCGCCGCACTGACGTTCTATGAGATCGGCGGTATGGACGGCCTGCAAAAGGGCGTGCCCGCCGACATTCTGGCCGGCAAACAGAAGTGGGAGGACTCGGGCCTCAACTATATCGAAACGTTCGTAGAACGTGAACAGCGATGGTTCGGTCAGAAGTATGAGGACGGGTCCTTCATCTACCCGCCTCAGCCGTCGCTGCTGCTGCACATCGGTATCGAAGACGGCCTTGACACCTTGGCGCAGGTGCTGACCAATCTTGGTCACTACCCGGACAACTTCATGTACGAGAACTCGACCGACGCCATCTGCGACTTCCAGGCTGCGGTCAACGACGCCACCGGCAACAAGTACGCCAACTGGATGGTCAACGACTGGGGACTGCCCGGTAACTGTGACTATGACATGGGGCAGGCCACGTCGACCGCCAACTTCCCCGACGACCTTCGATTCGAGTCCAACGGCCTGTGCGTCGAATCGGACTTCATGCCCAACGCCGCTCGGACCGGCAGCTACCCGTGCAACGGCTCGGACGCCCAGAAGGTGAAGTTCACTCCGATCAATGACACCCAGTTCCTTGTGCAGTTCCAGTCTGACGACGAGTGCCTTGAAGGGCCGATCGTGTGGGCCTGCAACGATGGCGCCCACCAGCTTTGGGAGTGGCGCGGTGAGCACCAGCTCTACAACGTCGGGAATCAGAAATGCCTGTCCGCCCTGCCACAGAATCGTTGGGGTGGTGGTCTGCTGACGTTGGAAGAGTGTGCTGACGTTCCGGCGCAACGTATCAATACCGGTGGAACCGTGATTGCGACCACGACGACGGCTCCCCCGGAGTCGACCACGACGGCTCCTCCGGAGTCGACCACGACGACGGTCGCTCCACCCGCCGACAACATGACGGTCTGGGCCAGCGGATCAACCGGTGACGAGCGGCTCGAGATTCACGTCGACGGCAAAGCCGTTGCGTCCCTCGAGCTAACGACGGAGATGGACGGCTACTCCGTGATGATCCCAACCGGAACTGAACTGTTGAGCATCCAGGTGGCATTTGTCAACGACGCCTACCGCGACGGCTACGATCGCAACGTCACCGTCGATCGTGTCATCTTCAATGGTGTCGAGTCCCCGTCCGAAGCCGAAGCCACCTATGCCGATGGGGCGTTTCTGGACGCACGGTGCCAGGCCGGCAAACTGAAGACCGACACCTTACATTGCAATGGCTTCTTCCAGTACGCCGGTGCCGACGTCAGCATGGACGGCGAGCTAACGATTCGAGCACGGGGCTACACCGGCGACGAGCTAGTAGATGTGGTGGTGAAGGGCGTCACGGTCGCTTCGGCGGCCGTGTCCACCGACCTGGCCGACTACGACGTAGCCGTCCCCGAAGATGTGACCATCGCCGACATTCAGATCGTCTTCACCAACGACGCCGTCAGCGGTGACTACGACCGGAACCTCTTCGTCGACCATGTGATGTTCGAAGGCGTTCGCTATGAGTCGGAGGCTTCCACGACACATGTCGACGGGGCGTTTCGAGACGGCAGCTGTCAGTCGGGGAACCTACTAACCGAGGTCCTTCACTGCCAGGGTTACTTCACGTACAGCGATTAAGGCCCACTTGTGAAACAACGAGCATTTCTCCGCAAGCACGCCGGGTGGAGGGCCCCGGCTGCTGCGGTGGGGCTGGGAATCATCGGTTTGGTCGGCTGCACCGGCAGCGGCTCGGCCCCCGACTTGGCACTGCGTTCAACGACGTCTGCCGTCGCCGCCGGGGGCCAGGCGTTGGAGGTGGTCGTCGACCCAGCCGACGGGTCGACTGCGACCGGCGGTCAGGGAGCCACCGTCGCCGACAGTGGCGACTCGACACCAACTGACGTTGCACCGCCGGAGCAAGCCCAATGGGTACTGGTGGTGGCCGGCGCAAGTGATCCCTATGATCGCCTGCTAACCGACACGATGACTCAGATGGAAGGGTTGGGAATCGAAGGTCGGATTTCGAACTGTGAGAAGGGGGCGGCCGAAGCACTGGGTATGGCGGTAGAGGGCACGTTTACCCTGTCGGCGCCGATCGACTCGCAGGCCGCGGTGGCCGATGCCCTGGCTGTTCTTTCGTCCGACGGAATCGACGCCGTCGCCGCCGAGGTGGTTGTCGCCTGTCCGGACTAGGACCGGTGGTTGGCCTCAGTCGGGCCTGCATCGTACTGTTTGGAGGTGTCCGACGCCCCGGTTGTAGATGTAGATCTGGCCAAGTTCTGGGCTGACCCGTACCCGGCCCTGGCTCGAATGCGAGCTGAGGCGCCAATCTGTTTCGTCCCTCAGCTTGGGGCAACGCTGCTGACCCGCCGGGATGACATCCACGCCTGCGAGAAGAATGTGGCGGTGTTTTCGTCGGACCAGCCGGGCGGGTTGATGAACGAGCTGATGGGCAAGAATATGATGCGGTCCGACGGCGAGGAGCACCGCCGGGAACGCTTCGTCTACTACCCGGCGGTGTCACCCCGTCGGGTTGAAGCGACATGGGCCGCCCAATTTGGTCAGCTGGCCTCCGCAGTCCTGGATGAGCTGGAGGCAATGGCCGGCTCGGCTGACCTCGTTCCGGAGTACGCTACTGCGTTGAGCGGCGAGGCCTTGAAGGCCATGACCGGGCTCATTCAGGTGTCCTCTAGGGATCTGGATGCTTGGAGCCAAGCCATGATCGACGGGATCGCCAACTACAACGGCGACCCCGATGTGGAACAACGCTGCTTGGCGGCGGTGACCGCCATCGACGCGGCGATCGACGAGCGGCTTCCGGCTTTGCGGGCCGAGCCTGACCACAGTTTGTTGTCGGTGATGGCGGAGTCCGGCATGCCGATGGACAATGTGCGGGCCAACATCAAGTTGACCATCTCCGGCGGGCAAAACGAACCACGTGACGCTATCGCCGGCGCGGTGTGGGCTCTGCTTAAACACCCCGACCAGTTGGCCATGGCCCGGTCGGGCGAGGTGTCGTGGTTGGCGGTCTTCGAAGAGTACTGTCGGTGGATTGCGCCTATCGGCATGTCGCCCCGCAGGATCGCCACTGGGCACACCTTCGGCGGGGTCACCTTCGAGTCGGAGGAGCGGGTGTTCCTCATGTTCAGTTCGGCCAACCACGACGAGGGTCACTTCAGCCACCCCGAGCGGTTTGACGTCACCCGCGACACATCGGCCAATCTCACCTTTGGCGCCGGTCCCCATTTCTGTGCCGGCGCCGCCGCCTCCCGTCGCCTCGTCGGTGAGGTGGCGCTGCCCCTGTTGTTCGAGCGCCTTGGCGGCAGCTTGGCTGTCAACCGGTCGGCCGATCCGGTTCGGTTCGGTGGGTGGGCCTTCCGCGGGCCACTGAACCTGCCGGTCGTGTGGCACTAGACCTACGGGCGGCCTGGCCGCAGTGTCGATCACTTACACTTCGGTGTGCTCGATTCTGTTAGGACGGTCATGTCCGACGCCACTTCGTCTCGGCCTCGGACCCAGCCGGTCTACACCGGGTGGAAGATCGTGGCGGCAAGCGCCGCGCTGTGGGCGTTGCAATCAATGCTGTGGATGCAGGGCTTCGGCAATTTGGCCGTTCAGCTCCGACAGCAGTTCGGCTGGTCGAAGACGCTCTTCTCGGTTGGTTTTGTAGCCACCCGGGCCGGGAGCGCGGTTCTGGCCCCAGCCCAAGGGGCAGCGCTCGGCCGCTGGGGTACCAAGTCGATCATGCGGATCGGAGCGGTCTTTGTGCTGCTCGGGTTTGTCGGCCTTGGCCTTGTCCAAACCAAACTTCACTTTCTCCTGGCGTTGGCTGTCGCCGCGCTTGGGATGGCGTTGTCCGGCTTCCTCACGCTGACCTCGGCTGTAGTCAAGTGGTTTGAACGTAAACGGGCTCGGGCGTTGTCGCTGCAGACCATGGGGTTGGCCGTCGGTGGGTTCGCCGGGCCGTTGCTTGTGGTCGGCTTCGGGTGGTTCGGGTGGCGACCGACCATGGCCGGGGCCGGCGTTGTGCTGGCGGTGGCCATTGTTGCCGCGTCGTCGATCGTCGGGACCGACCGGGAAGCCTCGGACGAACCGGTCGACGGTGTGCCGCCCGAGTTGGTTGAGAACACCCCGCGGGCTGAGGGGGTCAACGACATCCACTTCACCGCGGCCGAGGCGATGAGGACCCGGGCGTTCTGGATGATCTCACTTGGGCATGGTTCGGCGCTGCTGGTTGTCAGTTCGAGCCTGGCCCACCTGGCGCTGTATCTGACCGAAGACCTGGGGTTCACCGCATCCAGTGCCGCTCTCATTGCCGGGCTCATCCCGGTCTTTCAGTTCCTCGGCACCGGCCTCGGAGGATTCCTCGGCGACCGGATGAACAAGCGGGTGATTGTTGGGGTTGCCATGTGCGCTCACGCGGTGGGCTTGCTGTTGATGACCTGGGTCGACAGCTTCATCGCCATCGGTGCGTTTGTGGTGCTCCACGGGTTGGCCTGGGGTGCCCGCGGGCCGCTTATGCAGGCCATCCGGGCCGACTACTTCGGCACGTCGGACTTTGCTTCGATCATGGGATGGTCGTCGATTATTGTCACCTCGGGCGTGGTGGTCGGGCCCCTGGTTGCCGGCCTGCTGGCTGACTCGACGGGGAGCTACCAGCTGGGATTCACCGTCATCGCCGTGCTGGCTCTGTGCGGCAACATCTTCTGGTTCCTGGCTACACCGCCGCAGCT